>NZ_KB907925.1 GCF_000382285.1 Solimonas variicoloris DSM 15731
CCAGGTCGGCGTACATCCGCTTGAGCTGCGACAGCTCGGCTTCCAGCTCCTTGGTCCGCTTCAGATCGGAGGCTTCCATGCCGCCGTATTTCGACTTCCAGCTGTAGTACGTCGGCTCGCTGATTCCGGCTTTGCGGCAGATATCCTTCACCAGCATGCCGGCGTCAGCCTGCTTCAAGATCGCGATGATCTGCGTCTCGGTAAAACGCGACTTCTTCATGATGCCTCCTGGCAGTTACGATGCCAGAAAGCTCTGGTTATGAGTTGTTGCTCAGGCAGGGAAGCTTACGATTCGTCTTCCCTTGAATACCGCAGCCGACGTGAGGAAGCCGATCTCTTCGACCCTCACGCTGAGAGTGTTTGGAGCGCCGGACGATTTCGAAGTCGAAGTGACATCCATAAAGAAACCATCCGGCTGTCCTAACAATCTCATCTGGGAGACTGCGCACGGGCCCGATCGACATGACGTCATGCCCTGGCATATTGTTCGAGGCTTCTATCCAAATAGCCGCTGCATTGAGGTGTGCGGATATCCGGTTGAGGTGCGCATCGACATCCTGTCGCCCGAGATAGCTGGAGCAGCGGAAGATGAACACTTCACGGGCGGTGAGCTAAGAGTTACCGTCTTCGCAAGGCAAAAATCCCGTGTGACAAGATGATCGCTTCATTGGCGTCATGAAGAACGACTCTCTCGAGCAATTTGCGCGCAGCGTCATAGATGAGGCCGTTCCGTCAGCAGCGTTTGAACAGCTCTGCGTTCTTCGTTCCGCTGGCACACTGGAGATCCTTGACCAGATAGCCAACCACATCGCTTACGGCTACAGCAGGGGCAACTGGTCCTTCGAAGATGCGGACGCCGCAATCAATCATCTCTGGGCATTTCTCTGCTCGCAGAAGGACTTCGAGATTCCGCCCTACTTCTACAGCGTCTATGAGGCGTTTGATGCTGGTGAGTACTACCACGCTGGCGACAGGAGAGACATTTCTCCAGAGGATCGCTATACAAAGCCACTCATTGAGAAGATATTGGGTAGCTAATGACGGTACCGCCCAACCAAGCACTCCATCCGCCGTCCTTGCCGCCGCTTCGCCTCGTCAAGGCCGCGGCTGATTTTTGGCGTTATGCATAGCGGGCTATGGAAACTCTCGTTCAATACGGCGGTTTCTTTCTTGCGCTGGCGTTCGTCGTGGTTGGCCTATTTGCTGCGGTCCGCGGGGTTTTGGTCAAGAGGCGAAAAGCGGTCCTTGTGGGTTTGATTTGTCTGCTTTTGGGCATCGCTTGGTTCGCGTTCGAAAGTCATGCAGAGTTCTGGGCGGTGGACGGCTGCTTGGACTCCGGCGGTCGGTACAACCATGAGGCGCAGCGGTGTGAGCGCGAGTGAGTGCATGACCGGCAGTTCAACCCGACGGTCACGCTTTCGGCGCGCCCGCTGTTAATCACGCACTCAAAATGGAAGTGACGGGTCCGCCAGGCTTTGGACATGACCATGCGCTCTACGGCGAAGACGCGCGCGATCGAGATTGCGCTCACCCTGCTCGTGGTCGGGTATGCGTGGCGTTGGCCGCGCACGCCGGAGCCATCGGCCTGATGCGCTGCTGCAAGCGGCCGTCGCCGAACGCGAATCGTCGACTCCAGCAAAATCCATTTCCTCGCCTGCATTTCATCAACACGGACGCGATCGCATGATGACCCAGCGCAAAATCAGCCGATTGGCCGGCCTTCTGTACCTCGTCGTGGTCGTCACGGGCATGTTCAGCCTGGCTTATGTCCCTTCGCAGATCAATGTCGCGGACGATTTCCAGGCAACGGCGCGCAACATCGTTTCTTCCGAACCGCTGTTCCGTTACGGCATTGCCAGCTTCATGGTCATGCAGGTCGCCTTTCTGCTGTTGCCGCTGGCGCTGTTCCAGCTCTTTCGCGATGTCGATCGCTGCGCGGCGGCGCTCATGGTGGCCTTCGCGGTCGTCAGCGTGCCGATCGGTCTGGCCAGTCTGGCGAACCGGCTCGATGCGCTGTCGCTGCTGACCGATCCTTATTTCGGCCGCGCCCTTGCACCCGAACCCTTGCAGGCCGCCGCGAAGGCGGCGCTCGGCGCGTACGGCACGGGCCTGCTCATCACCAAGCTGTTCTGGGGTCTGTGGCTGCTGCCGTTCGGCTACCTGGTCGTGAAGTCTGGCTTCCTGCCGAAACTCCTCGGCCTCTTCCTGATGCTGGGTTGTCTCGGCTACATGATCAACGTGTTCGGCGAGCTTCTCGTTCCGAACTACGCCCTGACGCCGGTTGCGAACTATGCGGGCTTGCCGGCCGCCATAGGCGAGATCGGCACCTGTCTGTGGCTTCTGCTGGTGGGTGCCCGCGAGCCGAAGGCCGGCGTGGCCGGATAGCGGCGCATCGAGCGCGCCGACGCGCACCCCGCTAGGCTTGGCCGGTCCGCCTGAAACGAAACGCCTCGACGATGCCGCTGCATATCCCCGGTTACCGCCGCTACGTCACCCTCCTGGTTGCCGTCTACGCGGCGCTATGGCTGGCGCTGGCGATCACGCCGTTCGACCGTCACGACTGGATGCTGGAGAACGCGCTGGTCGTCGCCTTCGGCCTCGGTCTGTGGGCCTCGCACAAGCATTTCATCTTCTCGCGTGTCTCGTACACGCTGATCTTCATCTATCTGTGCCTGCACGCGGTCGGTGCGCATTACACCTACGCCGAGGTTCCGTACGAAGCCTGGTGGCAGAGCCTGACCGGGCAGAGCTTCAACGCGATGCTGGGCTGGGAGCGCAACAACTTCGATCGCGTCGTGCACTTCTCCTACGGCCTGCTGCTGGCCTACCCGCTGCGCGAGATCTTCCTGCGCGTCGCCGATGCGCGCGGCTTCTGGGGCTACTTCCTGCCGCTGGATTTCACGCTGTCGACCTCGGCGCTGTACGAGCTGGTCGAATGGGGCGCGGCGGAGTTCTTCGGCGGCGACCTGGGCGTCGCCTATCTCGGCACGCAGGGCGACATCTGGGACGCGCAGAAGGACATGGCCTGCGCGGGGCTCGGCGCGCTGCTGGCGATGCTGATCACCGCGGCCTTGAACGCCTGGCTGCAGCACGACTTCGCGCGCGACTGGAGCGAGAGCCTGAAGATCAAGGACGCCCGCCCCTACGGCGAGAACGAGATCGCGCGCATGCTCAACGAGCCGCGCGGTCCGCAGCGCTGAGGGCAAAAAAATGCCCGGACGAGCCGGGCATTCGCGCCTGACGCAGTCAGTCCCTTACGGGCAGTAGGCCTTCATCTGCGGCAGCGCCGCACGCAGGGCCGCCCAGCCCATGCCGAGGTTGGCGCGCTTGGTGGTGATCAGCACGGCGAGCGCGTTCGGCTTGTCCGGCACCACCGACATGAAGTGGAAGGTGGCCTCGGTGGTCATCTGCACTTCCTTGATGGAGTTGGTGATCTCGCGGCCGCGCTGCGCGGACAGCAGCTTCTCGACAGTGCCCACGGTCTTGCCGCGGAACATGTCGACAGCGGCGGCGGCGACGGCGTCGAGGTAGCTCTGCGTGAAGTACGGCACGTTGTGGGCGACCGACAGCAGCAGGCCGGAGCTGAGGTCGACAACGGCGATGGCGAGCGATTCGTTGACGTCGCGCAGCACCGTGTTGCAGATCTCGTTGAGGTTCTTCATGACTTCTCCTTGGTGAAACCTGGGATGGGGAAACAGGGACGGCTTGAACGAATTTCAGGCAACTCAGGCAGCGCGCGCGTACTGGCCGAGCTCCTCGCCGATGGCGACGCAGCACTTCCGGCACTGCAGCAGCAGGTGGCCGAACGCGCTTTGCGCGTCGACCAGCACCAGCAGCACGAGGTGGTGCACGCCGCCATCGGGGATCGACATCACGACGACCTTGCCGCTGTCGCCGTCGACGATGATGTCGCGGCAGCCGTCGAGCCCGGCCTCGCGGGCGGTCGCGGCGCAGAGGCCGTACATGGCGCCGGCCATCGCCGCGAGCTTGGCGGTCGGCGCCGTGTCGTCGATCGCGGCGGCGAGCGCGAAGCCGTCGTCGCTGGCGAGCACGGCGCCGCGCAGGCCGGGCACGTCGTTGCGCATCTGGCTGAGGTGCGGCAGCGCGTGGCGCAATGCCCACTGGCGCAGGGATTCGGCGTTCATGTGCAGGCCTCCAGCTGGCTGAGCAGGACGTGGACCATCATCAGCACGTCGTCGCGGCGGCGGACGTCTACCGACAGCACCGGCAGCAGCAGCGCCTCGCCGGCGAGCAGATCGGCGTAGGCGTCGACCGTCGGTTGCGGGTGCGACTCGGTGCGGCCGACGCCGATCACCAGGCGCGCGCCTTCGGCGAAGTCGCGGAAATGGCGCAGGTACTCGCGCACATCGTCGAGCGGCGCCGGCCGCGAGTTGTCGACCAGCAGGATCACGCCGAGCGCGCCGTTGGCGAGCACGCGCCACATGAAGTCGAAGCGCAGCTGGCCGGGCGTGCCGATCAGCTGGATGCGGCTGCCGTCGTCGAGCGTGAACTCGCCGTAGTCGAGCGCGACCGTGGTGGTGTCCTTGTCGAACAGCGCGCGGTCGTGATTGACGGCCTCGGTCGTCACCGGCGGAATCTCACTGAGCGCGGCGATCGACGTGGTCTTGCCGGCGCCCATCGAGCCGGCGAAGACGATCTTGCGGGCGGTCGTCATCGTCACAGTCCGAGCCGGCGGCGGATGCGGCCGAGCAGGCCGCGCACGCCGTCGTCGAGCGTGGCCGCCGGCCGCGGCAGCGGCGCGGCGAGCGCACCCTCGCTGCCCGCATAGCCGGCCATCAGGCAGCCGCCGAGAAAAGCCTCGACCTCCGGCACCGGCACCGCGGCGGCGGCGGCGGCGGCGCCCGGCGACGTCGCCTGGCGCGCGAACAGCGCGGCGAGCCGCACGAACTCCGGCCGGTGCGGCAGCGCGCCGAAGTCGGGCCAGCGACGCAGGCGGTAGACGCCGGGCTGCACGCGCGCCTCGCCGACGCCGGCCATCCACATCAGCCAGGTCAGCGCGCCTTCGACGGCGGTAACGGGTGCCGGCGCGTCGTCGCGGTGCCAGTCGGCGGCGGTCGCGTGCTGCGCGAGCAGCGGCGCGCTGCTGCGGTAGCGGCCGGCGACGAAGTCGGCCTCGACCCGCACGCGGCCATCGCTGAGCCGCAGCACGGTCTCGTCGTCGCGACGCGAGCGCAGGCATTCGGCGAGCGTGCCGCGGCCGTCGCCGCGCGTCGCCGGAGCAGCCGGCGCGGCGACACTCGCAGCGGCGGTCGCGGCAGCCGGCGCCGCGGCGGACTTCGCCGCGCCCAGGCACGCCGAAGCCTGATCGAGCACGGCGATCACCGCCGCCACGCGCAGCGGCGCATTGAGACGCAGCTCGCCGTCGCCGCCGTAGCGGATCGTCAGCGCCTTGCCGGCGTCGAGCCCGGGCACGGCGATGCAGGCGTCGACCGGCCCGCTGTCGCGGAACGCCCACGGCTCGCGCGTCTTGCCGGACAGCAGGCTGAGGTAGGACTTGATCAGCAGGGTTTCCTTGTCGCCGAGCCCGGCGGTGGTGAGCGTGCGTTGCATGGGATCGTCCTTCAGGTACCGGTGCGCAGCCGGTCCATCAGCGCGCCGGGAAAGTCCTGCGCCGCCATGTCGCGCAGCGTCAGCTCGACGTCGTACGGCGCTCGGAAAAAATGGATCTGCGTGGTCGCCGGATTGAACACCGCCCACTGCGCGTCGAGGCTGCCGCCGCGCGGCTGGCCGACCGAGCCGGGGCAGATCAGCGCTTCGCGATAATCGAGCAGCGACTGCTCGGCCTCGTCGCTGAAGCCGCTGCGCTGCGGCGTCGCGTAGAAGATGCCGGCGATGTGGCTGTGCCCGTGAAAGGCCCAGCGCAGGCCGTGCTCGGCGAGATAGCGCAGGTTGTCCTCGTAGGTCATGCGGTAGACGTAGGCGCGGAAGAACGCCGGGTCCATCGGCGCGCCGTGCTGCGCTACCCAGCCCTCGCGCTCGAGCCGCGTCGGCAGCTGTCCCAGCCAGCCGCGCGCCTCATCGCCGAGCCGCTGCCGCGTCCACTCGACGACGCGCGCCGCGGTCGCGGTGAACCCTTCGGCCGTGCTGGTGCCGGCGACGGCGTCGTCGTGATTGCCGCGCACCACCTCGAAACCGCTGTCGCGCACGAGCTCGATGCACTCGGCCGGATGCGGGCCGTAGCCGACGATGTCGCCGAGCACGATGCCGCGATCGACGCCGAGCCGGCGCAGTCCGGCGAGCGCCGTTTCCAGCGCCGGACGGTTGGCGTGAATGTCGGCGAGCAGCGCGAACGGCCGCTGCTCGTGGAGCGTCGCGCGCGTGCGCGAATGCGGCTGCGCGCCGAGCAGCCCTTCAATGAAACCGTCGAGACGGCGCGACTGGTCGTCGCCGTTGTAGTAGAGGCCGCGGATGCCGTCGGCGACACGCCGGCATGCGCCGGCGTCGCCGAACTCGCCGACGATCGCCTGACGCACGGTCTGACCGAGCATCTGCGCGAACTTCGGCGTCAGCGTGCGCAGCTTGCGGATCAGCACGCCGACCGACTGGCTGAAGTGCGCGAAGTCGTCCCAGGGATAGACGTCGTCGTCGAGGTAATGCAGCTGGCCGGCGTCGTCGACCGCGAAGTTGGACAGGCCCTCGTCGAGCCGCACGCGAAAGCGCGCGGCGATGCGCAGGTACATCTGCAGCATGGCGCGCACGTGGCGGAAGAACACCATCGCGTCTTCCTCGGCCTGCGGCAGATGCAGCGCGCGCAGCCGCGGCGTGACGTTGCCGAGCCAGACGCCAGCCTGCGGACCTTGATCCTCGGTCACGATCAGCCAGGTGCGCGCCGGGTGATAGACGCCGTACAGGCGCTCGCGCAGCAGGGTTTCCTCGGTCTGTTCGCGCAGGCCCTGCGCGGGTCCGGCCAGACGCAGCTTGAGCACGTGCTGCGGCGAGGCCTGGATGCGCGTCAGCGGCCGGCCGGTGAACTCGCCGTCGTGGCCGAGCGCCTGCGCCGGCAAGGCGAAGAGTTCGAGCGCGAGATCGGGCGAACACGCCAGCGCGGGGTCGATGGCCCCGATGATGTCGATGCGTGTCGCCAAAAAATCGTCCCCCCGAAACCCGCGTCGTTAAAGTCGTTGCGCGAATTCTTGACGCTGCGGGAGGTGCGCGGGCTCGTCGAACGCCGAGCGGTAGCCTCAGGCTGATAAGGCGTACGGGAAACCCCGACGGGGATAGCCCGGCATTCAGGCCGGCAGCGCGTAGGTGCCGCTGGCGTGCGCGACGGTCACGCCGGGCGCGGCGGCCGTCGACAGGCGTACTTCCATCGCCGCGAGGCGACGGCCGAGCTTGAGGAAGCTGGCCTCGCCGATCACGTCGCCAGGCCGGGCCTTGGCGAGGAAGCGGATGTTGATGTCGCTGGTCACCGCCATCAGCTGCGCGCCGACGTGGCCGAGCACCAGCGCGTACATCGCGCTGTCGGCGGCGGTGAACAGCGTCGGACCCGAAATCACTTCGCCGGGCCGCAGCATCGCCGCATCGAACGGCAGACGCACGCGCGCATAACCGGAACGCAGTTCGTCGACGCACAGGCCGCCGCGCCCGGCGGCGACCAGGCCCTCGCGAATCAGCGCCTCGACCGCGGCGGCATCGAGCTTCAGATCCATCCGTATCCTCTCAGAGCATCCCAGATCAGTTTGAGCGACAGCGTCACCAGGATGGCGCGGAACAGGCGCGCGAAGCCGCGCTCGCTGATGCGGCCATTGAGGCGCTTGCCGACGATCGTGCCGAGGATGACGGCAAGGCACAGCGGCACCAGACGCTGCGGCGCGGCCAGCGCCGAGAACCCGACCAGCCCGTAGGCGAGCACACGCAGGCCGTGGCCCAGCATCTGCGTCATCGCCAGCGTGCCGATCACCGTTTCCTTGCGCCACTCCGGCCGGAAGAACAGGCGGCCCACGAACAGGCCGGTGGCGCCGACGAACAGGCCGATGCTGCCGTTGAGAAAGCCGGCGATCAGGAAGGCCGGCCGCGCCGGCAGCGGCTGCGTGCGCGCCTGCGGCGCCAGCGAGGCGAGGATCAGTCCGGCGAGCACCAGCTTGACGATGTTGCCGTCGACGCCGGCGACGAAGGGCGCGACCAGCAGCGTCGCCGGGATGCCGGCGAGCAGGAACCAGCCAGCCGCCGACCACTCGACGTCGCGCACGTAGGCGACGGTGCGCGAACTGTTGGCGACGAACTGCACGGCGGCGAACAGCGGCACGGCCTCGGCCGGCGGCATGCCGAGCGCATAGAAGACGCCGATCAGGATCGTGCCGCCGCCGAGTCCGGCTGCGCCGGACAGCGTCGCGGTCAGGAAGCCGACGACCACGATCGCCAGATCGAGGGCCGTCATCGCCGTGCGCGCCTCAGAGCGGGCGCGGCGCCGGACCCGGCGCCGGCAGGCGGTTGCCGTCGGCCTGCACGCGCCGCCAGACCAGGTAGCTGCGCAGCTCGGCGTAGGTGATGCGGCCGTTGCCGTCGGTGTCGACGTCCTCGAACTTCACGCCGCTCAGCGGCAGGCGCGTGAACTCCTCGGGCGTCAGCTGCTCGTCGCCGTCAAGGTCGGCGGCCTTGAAGGCATCGAGGATCTGCTGGCGAGGCGTCGGGCTGGCCGCGCATGCCGACAGCAGGATCGCCGCGGCGGACAGCAGGAAAATCGGAAGGTCGCGCATGTGCCGGCATTGTGCCGCATCCATGCCGGGTGCGCCCCGCGACGCGGCGACGGGTGCGCCCGTGGGCGGCGACCGCAGCCGCCGCCCACGACACGCTCAGCGCCGCGCGCGACGACGGCCGAGCGCCGCGGCCAGCAGGCCGAGCAGCACCGACAGCGGCATCGCACCGCCGTTGTTGCCGTCGCTCGTGCCGCCGGTCGAGTCACCGCCGGTGGTGCCACCGGTGGTGGTGCCGGTGCCGCCGGTGGTAGCGCCCGTCGTGGCGCCCGTCGTCGTACCGCCGGTCGTCGCGCCACCGGTCGTGGTACCGCCGGTGGTGGTGCCGCCCGTCGTATCCCCGGTCGTGCTACCGCCGGTCGTACCGCCGGTCGTGGTCCCACCCGTGGTGCTGCCACCTGTGGTCGTACCGCCGGTCGTATCACCGGTCGTGCTGCCGCCCGTGGTCGTACCGCCGGTGGTGCCGCCGGGCGGCGTGACCGTGCACTGCGCGTCGTCGGCGCTGACGGCATTGAACACGGCGCCGCTGTTGCCGGTGAGAACGAGATTGTCGATCGCCCAGCCGTAGCCGCCGTTGAGCGCATCGCTGGCGACATGGAAGCGCAGCCGCGCGGTCTTGCCGGCGAGCCGTTCGGCGAAGTCGAGCACCGAGGTCTGCAGGCCACGGTTGCGGTTGACGAAGCCGCGGTGGCCGGTGACCTGCGCCCGGCCGCTGTAGCCGTTCTTCGTGAAGCGTGCGCCGAAGTCGGTGACGTCGGTCCAGGTCGCGCCGTCGTCGACGCTGACCTCGACGAAGCCGCCGTCGTAGCCGAGGCCGAGCACCGGCAGCGGCAGCAGCGACTCGAAGTCGTAATGGTGATCGAAGCTCACCGAGAAACTGCCGCCGGCCGGCACCGAGAACGCCGGCGTGACGAGATACAGGTCGGTCGCCGTTTCCGGGTCCGGCGCGTACCAGACGTGGCCGCTGCCGAGCTCGTCGTTGTCGTCGACGATCTCCCACTGCACGGTCGTGCCCCGCGAGACGCGCGTCCAGCCGGATGCCGCGAGCGCCGGATACTCGAAGTCGTCGCGGTTGGCGGTCCTGGCGATGTCGTAGTTGGCGAGCAGTTCGAGGCTCGTCGCCGGCGGATACTCGACCGCCGGGTCGGCCGAAGCCGGCGCGTCGAGCGCCAGCGTCAGCGCGATCTTCAGCGGCGAGGCCACACCCTGCGCGAGCGCGACGTCGAGCGTCGCGTACGCGCTCTGGCCGATCGCCGGCGCGACGAAGCTGAGCTGGCCGGCGCCGGGCGACAGGCCGGCGGCGTCGCTGCCGAGCGTCGCGGTGACGGTCTCGCCCGGCGTGTACGCGCCGTTGTTGAACAGCGCGAAGCGCAGGCGCGCCGACTCGCCGGCATCGAGGATGCCGTCGCCGTCGCAGCCGTCGAAGCCGTCGGCGGTGGCGCCGATGCCGGCGACCAGCGTCGGCGCCGGCGCGGCGAAGGCCACGTCGCTCTCGACGACGCCGGCGTTGTCGGTACTGCTGCGCGACGGCGCGACCGCATGCAGGCCGAGGCCGCGCTTGGCGAACGCGCGCGCCGCCAGCGCGTAGTCGGCCGGATCGGTCGCCAGCGCCGCGGCGAGCACGCCGTCGCGCGCTTCGGTGAAGGTCGGCGACGACGGCGTCATCTTCAGGCCGGCGATCACGTAGTCCTTCATCCGCGCCTGCGCGGTCGCGAAATCGTGATGGTTGAGCAGCGCCGCGTAGACCTCCCACAGCATGTTGGCCCAGACCTCGCCGACGTTGTGGACCTCGGCGTTGTCGGCGCCGTCGGCGCCGAACGCGACCGGCGCACCCTCGATCGCCACGCCGGTTTCGATGTGCTTGAAGCGCAGCGGATTGACCGTCATCTGCGTCGAGTACGGCGCGCGACGGATGCCGAAGTAGTAGCTCGGGATCACGTAGAAGCCGGTCGGGTACGCGCCCTGATAGCGCTCGTTGCCGGCCACTTCGCGGTCCTCCGGCCGCACCGCGAGCAGCAGCGAGGCGATGTCGCTCCAGCCCTCGCCCATGCCGCCGCCCTGCGTGTTCGACAGGCCGGAGCCGTCGCTGACGAGGCGGTTGCTGACGTGGTGGAAGAACTCGTGCGCGATCACCAGCTCGTCGAGCGTGCCGTCGTAGTCGATCGAGGCTTCGCGCCGCAGATGCATGCTGACGGTCTGGCCGGCGGCGAGCCGGTCCTTGATCGTCTGGCCGTCGTCCTTGCGGATCATCACCGCCGGCAGCAGGTAGAGCGCGTCGGTGGACAGGCCGATCGGGATCGGCAGATCGGCGTTGCCCATCGCGATCGGATCGCCGTCGCCGTTGTTGACGACGATCATCGCCTTGGCGCCGGACAGCGTCGCGAACTGCTCCTTGGTCGTGAACGAGCAGTTGCCGCGATCGATCAGTGCGATCTTGCCGAGCAGCGAGAGCTGCGGCGGCGCCGGCAGCGTGGTGCCGGTGATCGGCAGGCTCAGCGTGCCGGCGCAGCCGTCGGTCGGATCGCCGACGATATCGGCGGCGAGCACGACGTCGCCGCTCAGGTCGAAGGTGTTGGGACCGAAGCTCGCGCCGGTGAACTTCAGCGGCGCCGACGGCTCGGGCGCGGTGATCGCGACCTCGCCGCGCAGCGGACCGTCGAACAGGTACATCTGCATCGTCGGCGAACTGCCGTCGGCCGGCGTCGCCATGTTGGCGTTGTTGCGCCCCGACGAGTCCTGGCCCTGCGCCGAGATCGCGTCGCCGTCGACGCCGCCGCGGCCGTAGTTGTCGTTCTGCGCGTTGCCGGACGCCTCGTCGAAGCCGTGGTCGTACCACCAGTCGTGCAGCCAGTTGTTCATGTAGAACAGGTTGACGATGGCGGCGTTCCTGGCGTCCGCGGTCGACGGATCGTCGTCGGCGTGGATCGGATAGTCGAAGCTGCGCTCGCCGCTCAGCGCCACGCGCAGATCGCCCGAACCCGGGATGTAACCGTCGCCGGTGATGGTGCCGATCGGGTCCGGCAGGTTCAGCGGCAGGCCCAGCTGCGGACCGGTATCGAGGAAGGCGTCGGCGTTGTTGCCGGTGGTGGTCGTGGCGTCGTTGGCGAGCCACGGATCGCCGGTCGAGATCGGGCCGCTGACCAGGGTCACGGCGTTGGCCGTCGCGCTGACACGCGGCAGGACCTCGTCGATGGCATGGCCCGGGAACGGCAGATAGCCATTGCCGAGCGGCGCGTCGTACGGCTGATGGATGCCGGCGGCGTCGGCGAACACGCGATAGGTGAACGGCTGGGCCGCCTCGTAGGCGACCAGATCCTTGGCGAACAGCGTGCTGCCGTCCTCGCCGAACACGAAGGACCAGGCGACCGTGCCGGGCGCACCGGCGCGGCGGCCGAAGACCTCGACGTAGTACGCCGGCACGAGGCGGTCGGCGAGCGCGTAGTAGACCGCCTTGCTGCGCGGCGCACGGCTCAGCGCGAAACCGTCCGGCACCACGTCGAGTGCGTAGGACTGATAGCCGCCGCGCGCCTGCGTCGCGCGCACGGCATTGCCGGCGACGCTGACGCCGAGCCGGCGCAGCGCGGCGCTGACCGCCGGCGCGCCGCCGCTGCCGGCGAAGGCGCCGGCCTGCTTCACGGCAGCGCTGGCGGCGAAGTAGCCGGACGCGGCGACCGGCCGGCCGCTGGCATCGAGCATGACGCTGACGCGGCGGTTGAAGACCTCGATGCCGCCGACGCGCTGCGCGAAGCGCGCGACCACCGGGCCGTGGCCGCGGTCCTGCAGATCGAGCAGCGTCGCGCTCTCGACGCTCGACGCCGGCAGCGCCAGGCGGCCGGCGGCCTTGCGCAGATACTGGCGGGCAAAGGTTTCGAGCTGCGCCTTGCGCGCGGCCTTGCCGATCTTGCCGACCACCGGCGCGCGCGCATCGCTCGCGGCCCAGACGAAGCTCGCGCCGCCGAGCGCGGACGCGTCGGCCGGCACCGCACCGCGCGGCAGCGCGCCGGCGATCGCCGTCTTCTGCTGCTGCGCCCAGAAGGCATCGTAGTTGGCCGGCTGGCCGCCGGACGCACCCGCCGCCGCGGCCGCGCCGAGCAGCGCGCCGGTCAGAATCACCCGCTTCATGAATCGCCCCCGTGACGGTTCTGACCGTCGAATCCTGAATTTCCCTGGACGGATCAGAGCAACAACGGTGCCGGGCACGCGCAGGAAAATGCCGCGTCGGCGGCGCCTGAGATTCCCTCAGTATCGTTTTACTATCGGACTTCCCCCGTTTCGGGGGCCGCGCTCAAAGCACCAGCGTGCTGGCCAGCAGCAGCATCAGGCCCATGCCGGCGATGTCGGTGCCGGTGGTCAGGAAGATGCTGGAGGCGGTGACCGGATCGGCGCCGCAGCGCCGCAGCAGCAGCGGCACCATCACCCCGAACAGGCCGGACAGCGTGCAGGCGCCGACCATCGCCAGCCAGATCACCAGCGCCAGCATCGGCGCCTGCGGATTGTGCGCGTGCGCCGCCGTCCACCACATCGCCGCCGCCGCGACCGCGCCGGTGAAAGCGCCGTTGAGCGCGCCGAGCAGCAGCTCCTTGCCGAGCAGGCGGCGCACCGGATAGCGCGCCAGATCGCCGAGCGTGAGGCCGCGCAGCGTGATCGCCAGCGCCTGGCAGCCGGTGTTGCCGCTCTGCCCGGCGAGGATCGGCAGGAAGGCGGCGAGCGCGACGATCTGCGAGATCGTGCCCTCGAACAGCGCAACCACGAAGCCGGCGAGGAAGGCGGTGAGCAGATTGATCTGCAGCCACGGATGGCGCATGCGGAAGGCCTGCCAGAGGTTCGTGTAGACGCGTTCCTCCTTGTCGACGCCGACCATCTGGCCGGACTGCGCGGTGATCTCGATCGCCTGCCGCTCGAACAACCGCCAGCCGCGCAAGGTGCCGAGCACGCGGCCGGCGTCATCGACGACCGGATAGACCGGATAGTGGCGATGCACCGCGGCCTTGATCGCCTCGCCGGCCGGCGTCGACGCGGCGAACGCGAACGGCGACGGCAGCATCAGCTCGGACAGCGCCTGATCCGGCCGCGACAGCAGCAGGTCGCGGATCACGACCAGGCCGCTGAGGCGCTCGTCGGCGCCGCTGGTGTAGAGATAGGTGATCTGGCGCGCATCGCGGCTGGCGCGCAGGAATTCGATCGCGTCCTGCACCGTCGCGCTTTCCGGCAGCACGGCGGCGATCGGCTCCATCAGATCGGCGACGGTGCCGGGCAGCTCGAGCGCGGTGGTCGCGGTCTCGACCGGGCGCAGGCCCGGCGGCAGGTGCGTCTGCACGTCGCGCGCGAACTGTCGCGGCAGGCGTTCGAGCACCGCCTGCACGCGCTCCGCCGGCTCGCCGCGCAGCAGTTCCGCGGCATCGAGCGGGACGCGGCTCGCCGCCGCCCGCACCAGATCCTGCAAGCCCTGATCGTCCATGCCGCCTCCCTGCGCCGCGCGCCGGCATCACCGCGCCGCACCGCGTTTGACTTCGTCCGGGCGCCGGCGATACTGCCGGCCGCGCCGCGATCTTACGCCGCCCACCCTTCATCGAGTCCACCGCGATGCTGACCCTTTACGGCATGACCGGTTCCGGCAACTGCCACAAGCCGGCCCTGCTGATGCACCAGCTCGGCATTCCCTTCCAGTGGCACGAGCTCGACATCCTGCACGGCGCTTCGCGCACGCCGGAGTTCCTCGCCAAGAACCCGAACGGCCGCGTGCCGCTGCTCGAACTCGACGACGGCCGCTGTCTCGCCGAATCGAACGCGATGCTCTGCTACCTCGCCGACGGCTCGCCGCTGTTTCCGGACCAGCGCTGGCAGCGCGCGCAGATCCTGCAGTGGCTGTTCTTCGAGCAGTACAGCCACGAGCCGTACATCGCCACCGTGCGTTTCTGGGTGCACTACCTCGGCAAGGCCGAGGAATGGGCGCAGAAGATCCGCGAGACGATGCCGCGCGGCTACGCCGCGCTCGGCGTGATGGAGACGCAGCTGGCGAAGACGCCGTTCCTCGCCGGCGAGGCCTACACGATCGCCGACATCGCGCTGTGGGCGTACACGCATGTCGCGCCGCAGGGCGGCTACTCGCTCGCCGACTATCCGCAGATCCGCGCCTGGCTGGCGCGCGTCGAGGCGCAGCCCGGCTTCGTGCCGATGCGCGACCGGCCGTGATCGCCGACGCCGCCGCGCTGGTACCGGCCGCGCGCCTCGCCCTGCTCGGTGCCGGCGTCTTCTTCCTCGCCGGCCTTCTCAGCGGCATCTGGAAGTACGCGCACATCGCCCAGCGCGACGACGCGCAGGCGCCGGCCTACGTCGACATCGCCCACCGCGCGGCGCTGCTGTACGCCTTCGCCGCGCTGCTGCTCGCGCAGTTCGCGCAGCTGTCGGCGTGGAGCGCCGCGGTCAATCTGTGGGCGACGGCGCTGCCGCTGGCGTTCTTCGCCGCGGCGATCGGCGGCTATGCGTTGCACGGCTGGCTCGACGACACCGACAACCAGTTCCGCCGGCCGCAGCGTGTCGGACGCCGGACGCTGCCCAAGCACGGCCTCGCGGCCTTCATGGTGCTGCTGGTGATCGCCGAGGTCGGCGGCTTCGCCGTCCTGTTCGCCGGCCTGCTGCGCGCGTTCGGACTGCTCTGAGCGGCGGACCGCTTCAGGGCGTGCCGAGGTTCGGCTCGTGCGCCTCGGGCGCGTGCAGATCGCGCAGCAGCTGCGCGTCGCCGAGCACGCGCTGGCGAAACCACGCCAGCGCGCGGCCTTCCTCGCCGGCGCGCCAGGCCACGTGCAGGATCGCCGGCGCGCGCGGCGCCTCGATCTCGCGCCGGATCAGTTCGCCGCTGCCCAGGTGCGGGGCGACCATGTACTCGGGCAGAAAGCCGACGCCGAGACCGACGATCTGCGCCGCGAGCTTGGCGGCGAGCGTCGGCACGATCAGCGTGTCCTGGCCGTCGAGGATGCCGGTCGAGCGCGGCGCCAGCTTGCGCGAGGAGTCGGCCGCGACCACGGCGCGATGCCGCACGATCTGCTCGAACTGCAGCGGCTCCGGCAGGTCGGCGAGTGGATGGTGGCGGGCGACCGCGAACTCGAACGGCACCGAGCACCAGCGCCGGCTGGCGAGGCCGTAGCCCTGCGGCATCTCGCCGGCGGCGCCGATCGTCAGATCGGCGCGACGATCGATCAGCGCATCCCAGGCACCGCCGAAGGTCTCGCGCGTCAGGCGGATGCGCGTGCCGGAGACCAGCGCGTCGAACTCGGCGATCAGCGGAAACAGCAGTTCGAGCGGGATGATCTCGTCGACCGCCAGCGTCAGCTGCGTCTCCCAGCCGTTGCTGACGCGCTTGACGCAGTTCTCCAGGCTCTGCGCCTGGCGCAGCAGCTCGCGGCCACGCTCGACCAGCGCCTGTCCGGCCTCGGTCAGTCTGGCGCGCTTGCCGCTGCGGTCGAACAGCTGCACACCGAGGTCCGACTCCAGCTTCTGCACCGTATAGGTGACGGCCGACGGCACGCGATGCAGCACCTCGGCCGCCTTGGCGAAACTGCCCTGCTGGTCGATCGCGTCGAGCGTTTCCAGGGCATCGAGAGTCAAGCGCATGTTCAGTAGCCCTGAAGGACCCGGTCAAAACATTCCGATTTTGCAGCGGGGACCACGCCCTTATTTTGCTCATATTCCGGCGGCGGCGCCCAGCCGCGACGCCGACCATGCATGCGGAGAAAGAAGATGATCGGCGTCAGACCCGGCAGCGAGCGCGGCCATGTGGAGCACGGCTGGCTCGATGCGCATCACAGCTTTTCGTTCAGCAGCTACCACGACCCGCAGCGCATGGGCTTCGGCGCGCTGCGCGTCATCAACGAGGATCGCGTCGTGCCGACCGCCGGCTTTCCGCCGCACGGCCACCGCGACATGGAGATCATCACCTACGTGCTCGGCGGCGAACTGCGCCACCGCGACTCGACCGGCGGCGCCGGCGTGCTGCGCCACGGCGAGCTGCAGGTGATGAGCGCCGGCCGCGGCATCCAGCACAGCGAGGTCAATCCGTCGGCGCGCGAGCCGCTGCACCTGCTGCAGATCTGGATCGAGCCGGCGGTGACCGGCAAGCCGGCCTCGTACCGCCAGGCGCCGCTCGACGGCGAAGCGCTGCGCCAGGGCTTCGCGGCCGTGGTCGGGCCGCGCGGCGCCGACACGCCGTTCCATATCGACCAGGACGCCTGGCTGCACATCGCCTGGCCGGCGGCCGGCGCCACGCTGCGGCAGACGCTCGACCCGAAGCGCCGCTACTACCTGCACGTCGCGCGCGGCAGCGTCGAAAGCGGCGGCCGGCATCTGCAAGCCGGCGACGCGCTGACGCTCGAAGGCGAAGCGGCGCTCGAACTGCGCGCCGGCGCGGCCGCCGAGCTGCTGCTGTTCGATCTCGCCTGAGGCCCGGGCCGGCCGGCGCGGGCGATGCGTGGCCGCACCGGCGACGCCGCGGCGGGTCTGCCCGGCCCGCCGGAGCGGACTGCCGCGCGCGGCAGGTCCTAGCGGAAATCGGCGGCGACGTGGATCGAGAAGTCGGGCGAGGACTCGGTGATGATGTCTTCCTGCAGACCGAGCCAGGCCGAGACGGTCGGCGTCGGCCGGTAGCGGAAGCCGAACGCGAGCTGGCCGCCCATCTGCGCGAGCGCGTCGAGTTCGGAGTCGTCGTAGAGCGGGCCGTGCAGGTAGAGCTGCACGCCGGCGTCGAGCGTGCGCGTCAGCGCGTAGCCGAGCGAAGCCCAGCCGAACGGGATCACGGTCTTCTGCTGGTCTTCGAGCGGACCGTCGGCGCGCACTGCGGACAGGCCGGCGGCGAGCGCGCCGCTCCAGTCGCCGGAATGGCCGAGCGTGTACGGCTGCTCGTACCAGAGCGCGCCGCCGAGGCCGCCGCCGGCGAGACGGTCGGCGTCGCCGGTCGGCAGCTGCAGCATCGCCCGCCAGCAGCCACCGCCGTCGCCGCAGCGCGCGACGCCGAGGCGCGCGTCGCCGAGGCCGCTGTGGCTATCCTCGACATCGAGCACGGTCTGGCCGTCGCGCACGTAGCGGTAGTGGTACAGGTCGCGCGGCTCGTACTCGCGGCCGCCGTTCGGCAGACCGAACCAGTCGTGCCAGTTCTCGATCAGGCTGTCGAGCGAACCGCCGCTGGTGAACAGCAGCGGCAGTTCGGCGCCGAGCTGCCAGCGGCCGAACGCGAGCCGGCCGCCGAGGCCGACGCGCACGCTCTCGCCGTCGAGCAGCAGCGACTCGCGGCTGTTCTGGTCGGCGACGTATTCGTTGGTCCAGTCGACAGCGACGCGCGCGCCGCTGCTGCCGCCGACGTCGGCCAGCGGCGTCGGCAGCGGCGCGTGGCGCGCCAGCGCCGCCTGGTTGAAGGTGCCGAACACGAAAGGCTCGGCGGCGCGGGCGGGCAGGGCGGCAGCGGCGGCGAGCACGGCGCACAGCAGCGGCAGACGGCGGTCGGTCGGCATCGAGAGGTCCGGCGAGAAAGGGTCGGCGGCGATTGTGCCCGGCCCGGCCTTGAGGGGAAACACCCAGCGTCGCCGCGAACCTGCTAGCATCGGCGCCCCGATGTAGGTTTCAAGCAGGTTCGCGTCATGCGTCTCGTCACCGAAAACACCCGAATCCAGTCGATCCGTCCGGTCTCCACGCCGGCGCAGGTCCAGGCCGAACTGCCGGCGAGCGAGAACGCCGCGCAGACGACCTTCAACGCGCGCCGCGAGATCCAGGACGTGCTCTACGGCCGCGACGATCGCCTGCTGGTGATCGTCGGCCCGTGCTCGATCCACGACCCGAAGGCGGCGATCGAATACGCCGAGAAGCTCAAGACGCTGCGCGCGCAGCTCGACAAGCACCTGCTGATCCTGATGCGCGTCTATTTCGAGAAGCCGCGCACCACGGTCGGCTGGAAAGGCCTGATCAACGATCCGGACCTCAACGACGGCTTCGACATCAACAAGGGTCTGCGCATGGGCCGCGAGCTGCTGCTCAAGCTCAACGACATGGGCATCCCGGCCGGCGTCGAGTACCTCGACATCCTCACCCCGCAGTACCTGACCGACCTCGTCGCCTGGGGCGCGATCGGCGCGCGCACCACCGAGTCGCAGCTGCATCGCGAGCTGGCGTCGGCGCTGTCCTGCCCGGTCGGCTTCAAGAACGGCACCGAAGGCTCGGTGAAGGTCGCGGTCGACGCGGTGATGTCGGCCAAGCATCCGCACCGCTTCCTGTCGCTGACCCAGGAAGGCCACGTGGCGATCTTCGAGACCAAGGGCAACGAGGACTGCCACATCATCCTGCGCGGCGGCAGCGCCGGCACCAACTACGACGCCAAGAGCGTCGACGCGGCCTGCGCGGCGCTGACCAAGGCCGGCCTGCGCCCGCAGGTCATGATCGACTTCAGCCACGCCAACTCGAGCAAGCAGCACAAGCGCCAGATCGTCGTCGGCCATGACGTCGGCCACCAGATCGCCGGCGGCGACGAACGCATCATCGGCTGCATGATCGAGTCGCATCTCGTCGAGGGCCGCCAGGACATCGGCCCGAACATGTGCTACGGCCAGTCGATCACCGACGCCTGCATCCACTGGGACGATACCGCCGAGCTGCTGCGCCACCTCGCCACCTGCGTCGAACAGCGCCGCCTGCGCCAGGTGCGCACGGCCTGAAGCCTCGCAAGCGGATGTGAAAAAGCCGGGCACTGCCCGGCTTTTTCATTGCCCGCGAATCCGGTGGCGCTATTCGTCGCCGGCGGCACCGCCAGCCGCCGCTTCGCCGTACTCGCCGCAGTCGGCCGCGACCCAGCGGCTTTCCGCCTGCAGGTCGAGCCGGATCGGCGTGACGTCCTTGCCGATCCGCGTCTGCCCGTCGAAGCGGTAGCGCATGACGTAGTGGGTCGGCGCGTCGACCTTGATCTCGACCTGGCCCTTGCCGCTCTGCTCGGCGCTCTGGCACTGGTAGTCGTAGGCGAGCACGCGCGCATCGTCGCGGACCTTGCTCAGCGTGCAGTCCTTCGGCAGATCCTTGACGAAGTTGTTGGCGCTGCGCGCATCCTCCGGCGTCACGCAGTCATGCTCGGTGCTGCGCTCGCCGTTGAGCGTCTGCTCCGACTTCCACAGGCCCGGCTTGACCACCGGTGCCGCCGTCGCCGCCAGCGGCAGCGCCAGCAGCAGTCCTCCCATTGTCTTGCGCAGCATCATCGACCTCCATCGGCTTGATCGCCGCGACCTTAAGGGCAAGCGGCGGTCCAGGTCCGCCAGATGCTTCACAGTCGCCGGCGCAATGTGCGCCGGCGCAAAAAAGAAACCCGCCAGTCGGCGGGTTTCGCAGCAGCAGCGGCGCGGCGTCTTCAGTTGAGCGCGCTCGCCGGCACCACCGGCAGCACCACGCTCGACGGATGCTCGGCGTCGCTGTAGACGGTCAGCGCGCCAACCAGCGATTGCAGCAGCGTCGGGATCGGCGGCACGCCCTGTGGCAGGTCGCTGGCGCCGACGGCGACGCGCAGCTTGTGGCCCTTGGCGATCAGCGCACTGGTCGCGAAGATCTCGACCGGCACCAGCACCACGTTGCCGGCGCCGACTGCCTGCACCGAGTCCTGCGTGTACGGATGCCAGGGCTGGATCATCTGCCCGTCGAGCGTGCGCGAACGGCTGGCGTCGACGGCGCGCAGCGAGGCGGTCTGGATGCCGTTGCTCAGCGACTTGGCGATGCCGTTCTCGTCGACGTCGTCAACGCGCACCGACAGGCCGGCGTCGAGCGCGCTCGTCGACATCCAGATGTCGGCCTGGATCGGGCCGTTGAGGTAGTAGTCCTCCGCCATCGGCGGCGTCTCGTACTTCACCGACAGCGTCTCGGCGGTATTGCTGTTCTCGAAGCACGGCAGCGGCAGGTAGCCGAGGATGCCGGCGGTCCATTGCGAGGCGCTGATCGAGCACAGGCCTTCGATCGGCAGCTGCAGGACAGTGTTGGACGCTTCGTCGGCGGCCGGCGCTTCTTCGCTGAGGCTCTTGTCGGCGCGCAGGTAGAGGCGCTGCGCGCGCGCGTCCGGATGCGGCCAGTCGCTCGCCGTCGCGTAGTGTCCGTAGCCTTTGACGTACTGGGTGACGTTCGGCTGGCGATCGGCGCCGACCTTCATGCCCTTCACGTACTGGTCGAACCATTGCAGCTGGATGTGATTGAGCGGCGGCACGCCGTCGGCCGGCAGGCCGGCGCCGAACGCCGCCTCGAGGTGCGTCCACGGCCCGATCAGCAGCTTGGCCGGCGCGTGCCGCTTGATGCGTTCGTAGCTGATCGGCTCACTGCGCTGGAACAGGTCGTGCAGGCCGCCGACGACGAAGGTCGGCACGCGGATCTCGCCGTCGGCTTCGAGCGGCGAACGCACCGCCCAGAAGTCGCCGTCGTAGGCCGTCTCCGGCGCGCCGGCCAGCGCGCGCAGGATGGTCGGCACCTGGAAATTGGCGACGGCGCTGAGCAGATGTTCGAGCGTCGCCGGAATGCCGGTCGCCGGATCGGTGATGAGCGTCGGATTGGTCAGGCCGAGCACCGAGACCAGGCCGAGCCAGATCGGGATGAAAGTCGGATTGACCTGGCCGCCGGTGAAGACGATGTCGCGGTAGCCGTCGCCGATCGGCACGATCGGGAACGCCGCCTTGACCGCGGGATGCCCCTGCGCGGCGGTGATGATCGCGGTGATGCCGAGATACGAGACGCCGTAGACGCCGATGCGGCCGTCGCTGAACGACTGCTTCGTCACCCAGTCGACGACTTCGGCGTAGTCGGCCTGCTCCTCCGCGCCGAACGCCTCCCACTCGCCCTGCGACTGGCCGGTGCCGCGCACGTCGACGACGACCGTCGCGTAGCCGCGCTCGACGATGTACGGATCGGCGCCGCCGATGGCGCTGACGACGCTGCCGGCGGCGCCGTTGTAGCTGGTCTGCACCAGCACCACCGGCAGCGGCTCGGTGACGGCGTTGCCGTCGGCATCGGCCGGCAGCGTCACGTAGGTGGCGAGCTTCACGCCGTCGCGCATCGTGATGTACTGCAGCGGCAGGGTCTTGGTGCCCGGATAGAGCGGCGCCGGATCGTAGTCGCTCCACACCGCCCTGGCGTTGGCGGTGATCGGCGCCGCCGCCGCGGCCGGCTCGGCGCGCGTGCCGAGCGTGGTCCACCTGGCGCTGCCGCCCTGCGCCGGCGGCGAGCTGCTGCCGCAGGCGGCGAGCAGCGTCAGCAGCGCGGCGGCGGCGACCATCCGGGCCGGCTTCGCGCGGCGCGCGAACGAGACTTCCCTGTCCATCGTTTCTCCCCCTCTTCTTCGGGCTGGCGCGCCTGCGTGCGAAGACGCGGCGCTTTGGGCGCGACTGTAGCGCCGGCACGAGCGCGCGGCCTTGGCTGCAAGCGCGATCGCCGCCGGCGCGACGGCCAGCGCCGGCGCCACGAAAAAGGCCGGCGGCCGTCGCCGCCGGCCCGAAGCGCGGCCGCAATCGCCGGAGGACGCCTAGAAGTGCTCGCCCTTGAACAGGTTGGCGAACACCACCTGCTCCAGCGTCGGCTTGGCGCCTTCCTTGCGACCCTTGGCGGCGTCCGACGACGGGAACAGATGGAAGCCCTTGTTGAGGATGTAGTCGTTGAGCTTCGGCCACAGCGCGTACGAAACCGCGGCGGCGGTGCCGAGCGGCGTGGCGATCGACTTCGGCCGGCTGAGCAGCGCCTTCATCACCGTGTCGCCGGCCTTCTCCGGCGACCACGCCGGCACGTAGTCGTAGAGCTTGGTCGGCGCGATCATCGGCGTGCGCACCAGCGGCATGTAGATCGCCGTGACCTCGATGTTCTTGTGCTTGACCTCGGCCGACAGGCAGCGCGAGAACGCGTCGAGCGCGGCCTTGGAGGCGACGTAGGCCGAGAAGCGCGCGGCGTTGGCGAGCACGCCGATCGAGCTGATGTTGATGATGTGGCCGCTCTTGTGCTTCGCCATCGACGGCAGGAAGTTCATGATCATGCGCACGGCGCCGAAGTAGTTCAGCTGCATGGTGCGCTCGAAGTCGTGGAAGCGGTCGAACGACTCGAACACCGAGCGGCGGATCGAGCGGCCGGCGTTGTTGATCAGGATGTCGACATGGCCGAAGTCGCGCAGGATCGCCTGCGAGCACTCGTCGATCGCGTTGAGGTCGTTGAGGTCGCAGGGATAGACATGCGCCTCGCCGCCGGCGAGTTCGATGATCTGCTGCAGTTCTTCGAGCTTCTCGCGCTTGCGCGAGACCAGCACGACCTTGGCGCCGGCCGCGGCGAGCTTCTTCGACACGACCAGGCCGATGCCGCGCGAGGCTCCGGTGACGACGGCGACCTTGCCGGTCAGCTTCTGCACCGCGCCGCGCGGCACGCGGGTCTCGACGTCGAGGAACTTCTCCCAGTACTGCCACAGCTTGTCGGCGTAGTCGCG
The DNA here is from genome assembly GCF_000382285.1 of Solimonas variicoloris DSM 15731. Lineage (GTDB taxonomy): Bacteria > Pseudomonadota > Gammaproteobacteria > Nevskiales > Nevskiaceae > Solimonas > Solimonas variicoloris. Next base: position 23,176 of record NZ_KB907925.1, read on the forward strand.
GATGTCCGGGCACTGCACGCCGGTGCCCTTGAGCGCCGCGCGCGTGTTGCGATCGTCGAACACCGTGCGGTTGCCGACGTAGGCGACCACCGACAGCGGCACGCCGATCGCCTTGGAGACCCGCTTCTCGACGGCCGGCCCCCAGCTGCTGCCGGCGACGCGGCCCTTGACCTGCCCGGCCAGCTCGCGCACCGCCGGCGGCAGCGCCGGCAGTTCGAGGCGGCGCGCGAACTCCGGTCCGTGCGCGACTTCGAGCAGGGTCTGCAGCAGGTCGCCGACGCTCGGCGACTTCGACTGGATCAGGCAGAAGCACTGGCCGTCGCGGCCCTTCTCGTGCGCGATGGTGACGATCGCTTTGGCGACGTAGTCGACCGGCACGATCGGCACCTTGCCGCCCTCGATGCCGAGCAGCGGCAGCCACTTCGGCACCGCGTAGCTGAGCTTCTGGATGGTCTTGAAGAAGTAGTAGGGGCCGTCGATCTTGTCCATCTCGCCGCTTTCCGACGAGCCGACGACGACGCCCGGCCGGTAGATGCGGAACGGAACCTTGCTTTCCTCGCGGACGATCTTCTCGGACTGGAACTTCGAGCGGTAGTACGGGTGCTCGAGCTTCTGGCCCTCGTCGAACATGTCCTCGGTGAAACGGCCGTTGTAGCCGTTGCCGGCGACGGCGACGCTCGAAACGTGGTGCAGATGCACGTCGCCGCCGAGGCCGTTGGCGAACTCGACGAGATGGCGCGTGCCCTCGATGTTGATGCGGTCGGCCTGCGCGTCGCTCATCGCCATGTCATAGACGGCGGCGAGATGGAAGACGTGCGCGACATGGCCCTTGAGCTTCTTGCGCTCGGCCTCGTCGATCAGACCGGGCTCGGTGACATCGCCGTGCACCGCGACCAGCCGCTCGCCCGCCTCGCCGAAGCGCGCCTGCAGCGCCTCGAACTTGTCCTGCGAGCCGGGCCGCACCAGCACGTAGACCTTCGCCTCGGCACGCTGCAGCAGCTCGCCGACCAGAAATTTGCCGATGAAACCCGTCGCACCAGTCACGAAATAGTTCATTCGTGTTCCCCTGTTTGTCGTTGTCTTGGGTGCCGCGCATCTTAGCGAACCGCCGCCGCGACGGCGCTCGCCGGCGCACGCCTCGCCGCTGCGGCGCCGGCCAAGCGGCCGCCGCAGCGCCGCCGGCAGGCGAGGTTACCGCGAAACCGCCGTGGCGATGAACGGCGACGAGGTCTTGACCGGCGTCAACCGGCACCCGCGTGACGATCCCGACAATAGCGCCGCCCGCGCGGCCGTCACGGACCAAGGGGCGCGCGGCAACGCTCCCGACCGCATCGGGAACGCCGCGCGGCCGCAGGCCCGCACTCGCCGCTCCGGCTGGTCAGGCCGCGACGCTTTCGCAATGGAGATCTGCATGTCCCCCTCTTCCGCAGTGTCCGTCTCAGCGCGCTGGCCACGGTCGTGCTCGGCACGCCGGCGGCGTTCGCATCCGGCTACAACTTCGGCACGCAGAGCGTCACCGCGCAGAGCACCGCCAACGCCAACGGCGCCGAAGCCAACGACGCCTCGGTGATCTACGGCAATCCGGCCGGCATGTCGCGCCTGGCCGGCACGCAGTTCTCGCTGATCGCCAACGTCGTGCTGCCGCAACTCGAGTTCAAGGAACGCGGCACGACCAGCAACGGCCTCGGCCTGCCGGTCGACAGCGACAACGGCGGCGATCCGGTGAAGACCACCTTCGTGCCGCACTTCTATCTGACGCACCGGCTCAGCCCGCGTGTCGTCGCCGGTCTCGGCCTCTACGTGCCGTTCGGCGCCAAGGTCGAGTACGACAACGGTTTCGCCGGCCGCTACTACGCGACCAAGACCGCGGTCGAGATGCTCAACATCAACCCGTCGCTGTCGTTCAAGTTCGACGAGCACCAGAGCTTCGGCATCGGCCTGGTCGCGCAGTACGCCAAGGGCGCGCTGGCCCGCCAGGTCAGCGCCGCGCAGACGATGTACGGCATCGGCACCGAGCTGGGCCTGCCGGCCGGCACCGTGCAGGCGCTCGCGGTCGGCGCGCTCGGCGTCGAGGACCTGCGCTTTCACATCCAGGGCGATTCCTGGGGCATGGGCTACAACCTCGGCTACTTCTACGAGCTGAACCCGCACACCCGCTTCGGCCTCGCCTACCGCTCGGAGATCAAGCAGAAGCTCGCCGGCGACGCGATGCTGCAGAACAGCGCACCGCTGGCCACCTACATCGCCAGCGGCCCGCTGGCGCCGTACGCCGACGCCATCTTCGCCAACTTCCCGACCACCGCGCACGGCCACCTCAACGTGACGACGCCGCAATCGGTGTCGCTGAACGCCTGCCACGAGCTCAGCGCGCGTCTGGCGCTGATGGGCGACGTCACCTGGACCGGCCACAGCAGCCTGCAGCACCTGACGATCGAGGCCCGGCCAATCACCACGACCTACATCAAGACCGACTGGGACGATACCTGGAAGGCCTCGGTCGGCGCCTCGTACGCGATGACGGCGGCGTGGAAGCTGCGCGGCGGCTACATGTACGACCAGTCGCCGGTGACGGACCGCACCGAGGTGCTGCCGACGCTGCCCGACAACGACCGCCAGTGGCTGTCGCTCGGCACGACCTGGCAGATGTCGAATCGCAGCTCGATCGACATGGCCTACAGCTACGTGTTCATCCAGAACCAGCGCATCGACCGCCGCTACGACGACGAAGGCCATCCGAACAGCACCGCGGCCGGCGAGACCGAGACCCAGGGCCACGTCGCCGGCAGCTTCAAGTCGCATCTGCAGATCATCGGCCTGCAGTGGAACTACGCGTTCTGAGCGCCCGCCCTACGTGGCGCAGCACCCGGCGCCGGACGGCTCACCGCCCGGCGCTTTGCTTTGGCGCGCCCGGACGGCGGCGGGCCGGACTCAGGGCCTGAGCAGCTCGGCCTCGACGACCCAGCCGGAGGCGTTCGGCGCATCGACCAGCCACCACGAGCCGCGGGCGTTGAGCACGCGCGACTTGAGGCGCACCAGCGTGCCGGCCGGCAGATGGTCGCCGGCCTCCGCGTTCGGCAGCGGCGTCAGGCGCAGCGCGGTCGGCGCCTTCAGCGCCACCGCGTCGCCGGCCTTGAGCGCCGCCGACACGCCCGGCGGCAGCAGGCCTTCCGGCTTCAGCGGCGCCGAGATGTTCTTGGGCGCCGCCGGTTGCGGCGCCTCGCTCGCGCAGCCGGCGAACGCCATGACGACCGCGATCGTCGCGGCGCGGACTGCGATGGTTTTCTGATGCATCACTCCCCCTCGGCTGTGCCGGCCCTGAAGGCCGGCGCGCCTTTATAAGGTGCCGGCCGGCGGCGGACAATCGCCGCCGTCCCGCGCAGCTTGCCGCGGCGCACGAAAGCATGGTGGCGGCACCGCGGCAGCGGCCGCCGGCGGGCGACCAGCGGCGCCGGCGCTCACCTGCGCTCGCGGAAATCGTCCATCGAGTGATAGACGCCGAACACGCGATCGGCGAACCAGTCGAACAGGCGCAGCGGCAGCAGACCCTTGAGCGCGTTCGACAGGTACACGGTCCACGGCAGGATCAGGCGGCCGCGGCCGCGCTTCATCGCCCGCCAGACGCGATCGACGACGTACTGCGGCGTCATCACCGGCGTCATCAGCATCGGCTTGGCACCGTCGAACATGCCGGTCGCGATATAGGTCGGGCATACCGTCAGCACCTTGAGATGCGCATGCCCGGCCTGCGCCAGTTCCAGGCGCAGCGAATCGCTCCAGCCGGTGCACGACCACTTCGACGCGCAGTAGACGCTCATGCGCGGATTCGAGACCAGGCTCGCCGCCGAGGAGATGTTGACGATGCAGCGCTCGCGCGAGCGGTCGGCGATCATCGCCGGCAGGAACTCGCGGGCGATGTACATCGGCGCCAGCGCGTTGATCGCCATCGTCATCTCGATGTCCTTCTGCGAATCGTGCTCCCAGAAGTACTTGCCGCGGATGATGCCGGCGTTGTTGATGATGATGTCCGGCGTGCCCAGCGTTTCGCGCAGCTCGGCGGCGGCGGCGGCGATGGCCGCGCGCTGTGCGACGTCGACGACCTGGGCGACGACGCGCAGGCCCTGCTCGCGCAGTTCGGCGGCGGTCCGGTCGAGCTCGGCGGCGTTGATGTCCCAGAGCGCGACCGCGCTCGCACGCTCGCGCGCCGCGAGCTGCGCGTACAGCTTGCCCATGCCCATCGCCGCGCCCGTGATGAGCAGCGTCTTGCCTGCGACCGTATCCATGTCCTGACCTCCCGTTGTCGGCCGGCGAGTCTAGGAACGGGCCGCCGCCGCCGGCCAGCGCCGCTCAGACGTCGAGCGCGAAGCGTTCGGCCAATCGCCGGCGCAGCGTCGCCAGCGCGGTGCCGGCGTCGTCGGCGCCGTAGGGGCGCGGCGGCAGGCGGCCCCAGACCGGGGCCGGCCAGGCCGGATCGCTCTGCCGGCGCACGATATGGTGCACGTGCAGCTGCGGCACCATGTTGCCGAGCGCGGCGACGTTGAGCTTGTCGCCGCCGTACAGCGCCATCAGCTCGCGGCCGAGCGCACTGGATTCGCGCAGCAGCTGCAACTGGTCGGCCTCATCGAGCTCGTGGATTTCGCGGATCGCGGCCCGGCGCGGCACCAGAATCAGCCACGGATACTGGGCGTCGTTCATCAGCAGCACGCGCGACAGCGGCCAGTCGCCGACGCGCAGCGTGTCGGCGGCGAGACGATCGTGCAGTTCGAAACGGTCGGATACGGGGGACATGGCGGCTCTCGGTGCGGTGCCATACTGCCAGCGCGCGTGGCAATGCGTATATAGAATTGTCATGCCGTGCGGCGCCACGATCGGGCACCACACGAACCGGCGGTAGACAACAAGGGGATAGCATCGCATGGAGCGCAGCGCACTCGTCGCCGGAGCGTCGGGGCTGGTGGGGCATCGCGTGGTCGATCGGCTGCTGCGCGATCCGGCCTATACGCGCGTCGTCGTGCTCGCACGGCGGCCGCTCGGCCTCGAGCATCCGCAGCTGACGACGATCCTCACCGACTTCGGCGAACTCGCCACGCTCGGTGCGGCGCTCGCCGTCGACGACGTGTTCTGCTGCCTCGGCACGACGCTGCGTGCGGCGGGTTCGAAGGACGCGTTCGCCGACGTCGACTACCGCATGGTCGTCGATCTGGCGCGCGCCACGCACGCTGCCGGCGCCCAGCAGTTCATCGTGATTTCCGCGGTCGGCGCCAGCGAGCACGCGCTCGCCTACTACTCGCGCGTCAAGGGCCGCATGGAGGCGGCGGTACGCGCGATCGGCTTCGAAGCCGTGCACATCGTGCGGCCGTCGCTGCTGCTCGGCGAGCGCCGCGAATTCCGGCGTGGCGAAGCCTACGCGCAGCGCTTCGCGCCGCTGCTGGCGAAGCTCGCCGCCGGACCGCTGCAGCGCTACCGACCGGTGCCGGCCGACGAGGTCGCCGAGGCGATGCTGCGGCTGGCGCTGCGCGGCGAGCGCGGCGCGCACGTCCACCATCTGCCGCTGCCCGACGACAACGACGCCGACTGAATCCCCGCGCGCCGCCTTGATCGTCCGCGCGCGGCGCGCCACAGTGCCATGACCATGAACATCACCCGAGGCCGCCCGTGAGCGCCGCGCCCGAAGCCGCCGCGCATTCCGACGAATTGCTGCTGACGCTGTTCATCATGTTCGCCGCGGCCAAGCTGCTGGCCGAGGTGTTCGAACGCCTGCGCCAGCCCTCGGTGGTCGGCGAGATCCTCGCCGGCGTGCTGATCGGCCCGAGCGTGCTCGGCTGGGTCGAGCCCGGCCTGCTCACCCAGACACTGTCGGAACTCGGCGTGATCTTCCTGCTGTTCTCGGTCGGTCTCGAGACCAAACCGAGTTCGATCGCCCAGGTCGGCCGCACCGCCGGTGTCGTCGCCGTGCTCGGCGTCGCCGTGCCCTTCGTCGCCGGCTGGGGCTATATGTCGGCAACCGGACACAGCGATATCGAGTCGCTGTTCCTCGGCGCGGCGATGGTCGCGACCAGCGTCGGCATCACCGCCCGCGTGCTGTCCGGCATGGGTCTGCTGCACCTGATTTCGAGCCGCGTGATTCTCGGCGCCGCGGTGATCGACGACATTCTCGGCCTGCTGGTGCTGGCGGTGGTGGCGAGCATGGCCGGCGGCAGCATCAATTACACCGAGATCGGCCTGACCGCGGCGCTGTCGATCGGCTTCGTGGTGCTGGTCGCCGCGGTCGGCTCGCGCGTGATGACGCGCCTGACGCCGACCCTCGTCTCGATGCGCATCGGCCACTCGCTGCTGGCCGGCGCGATCGTGCTGTGCTTCGGCCTCGCCGCGGTCGCCGCCGAGATCGGCATCGCCGCGATCATCGGCGCCTTCCTCGCCGGCATGGCGCTGGCCGAGGCGACCGAGGGCTCGCACGATGTCCACCAGCAGGTGCGCGGCATCACCGAGTTCTTCACGCCGTTCTTTCTCGTCGCGATCGGCATGCAGCTCAAGCTCGACGTGCTCGCCAGCCCCGAAACCCTGCTCGGCGCGGTGATCGTCACGCTGCTGGCGGTCGTCACCAAGTTCTTCGGCTGCGGCCTCGGCGCGATCCATCTCGGCTGGCATCGCGCCGCGCAGATCGGCGTCGGCATGGCGCCGCGCGGCGAGGTCGGCATCGTCGTCGCGCAGATCGGCCTCGGCCTCGGCGTGATCTCCGATCACGTATTCGCGATCGTGCTGTTCATGGCGGTGGCGACGACGATGATCGCGCCGCCGCTGCTGGTGCCGCTGTTCCGCGCCGATCGCGCGGCGGACGCGGAACCCTAGAACCCGGCGCGCCGGCTCATTCGCCTTCGAGCTGCTTGCGCAGCCTGGCGAGCTGGGCGCGCGCGTCGGCTTCGAGCCGCGGGTAACGCAGGTCGAGCTGGCGCAGGCGGGCGACGATGAGCGCCGCCACCGTCGCGCGCATATACGCCTTGTCGTCGGCCGGGATCGCGTACCACGGCGCCCAGGACTTCGAGGTCGCGTTGAGCAGGTCCTCGTAGGCGGCCTGGTAGTCGTTCCAGCGCGCGCGGTTGGCGAGATCGTCGGCCTCGAACTTCCAGTTCTTGTCGGGCTCGTCGAGGCGGGCCAGCAGGCGCTTGCGCTGCTCGGCGCGCGACACGTGCAGGAAGAACTTGAGGATCACTGTGCCGTTGCGCGCCAGGTGCCGCTCGAAGTCGGAAATCGATTCGTAGCGCTCGCGCCACAGCTTGGCCTCGTCCTTCGGCCGCCACGGCAGGCGCTGCGCGTCGAGGTTGTCCGGATGCACGCGCACCGTCAGCACTTCCTCGTACCAGCTGCGGTTGAAGACGCCGATGCGGCCGCGCTCCGGCAGCTGGCGGATGCAGCGCCACAGGAAATCGTGATCGAGCTCCTCGGCGCTCGGCCGCTTGAACGAGGACACCTGGCAGCCGGCCGGATTGACGCCGGTCAGCACCGCGCGGATCGTGCTGTCCTTGCCGGCCGCGTCCATCGCCTGGAAGACCAGCAGCACGGCGTGGCGGTTGTCGGCGTAGAGCCTCCGCTGCAGCTCGTCGAGCGCCTCGACCTCGACCGCGAGCCGGGCCTTGGCCAGATCCTTGTCGGCATCCTTCGGCGGCGCAGTGCCGGCCTTGCCGACGCGAAAGCCGCCGTCGAACGGCACCAGATAGGGGCTGGCGACGAAGTCGGTGTGCTCGGACATCGCCTCAGCCGTTCGGCCCCGGCACCACGTAGAAGAAGATCGCGAAATACTGCAGCACGCTGCCGGCGAGCACGAACAGGTGCCAGATCGCATGGTGGTAGCGCAGGCGTTCCCAGACGTAGAACACCACGCCGCCGCTGTAGGCGAGGCCGCCGGCCAGCGTCAGCAGCAGGCCGCCGGTCGCCAGACGTTCGAGGATCGGCTGAATGGCGACGACCGCGCACCAGCCCATCGCCAGATAGATGACCAGCGACAGCTTCTCGTAGCGGCCGGTCGCGAAGATCTTGAACACCACGCCGATCGCGGCCAGCCCCCAGGTCAGCGCGAACAGGCTCCAGCCCCAGGTGCCGTGCAGCGTCACCAGCGTGAACGGCGTGTAGGTGCCGGCGATCAGAAAGTAGATCATCGAGTGGTCGATGACGCGCAGTACCTTCTTGGCGCCCGGCAGCGGGATCGAGTGGTACAGCGTCGAGGCCGTGTACATCAGCACCAGCGTCGCGCCGAATACCGCGGAGGCGATGACGTGCCACTCGTTGCCGTACAGGGCCGCGCGTGCGACCAGCGCGGTCAGGCCGACGATCGCCAGCAGCACGCCGACGCCGTGCGTCACCGCGTGCGCGATCTCCTCGCCGAGCGAGTACAGCGAATCGGGAATTTCGAGCGGACCGATGTGATGCCCATGCAGCGCCGGCTCGTGCAGGTCGTGCAGATTCTTTTCGGTACGGGTCGCCATGCGCAACGCGGAAAGCTCAAGCGGATCGGGGCTTGAGCTTACACGCCTGCGGCCGGCCGGCAAGGGCCGGCGCAGGCGAACGGCGCTACAGGCGCTCGACGCGCAGCGTCGCGCCGTCGGCGGCGACGACGCGGACCTGGGCGCCGGCCGGCATGTCGCCCGCCCCGCTGATGCGCCACTGCGAATCGTCGACGCGCAGCGTGCCGATGCCGTTCACCAGCGGCTCGCTGAGCGTGAACTGGCGACCGACGTAGGACTGGCCGCGGCGGTTCAGCGTCGGCTGATCGGCCGCCGGCGCATCCGGCCGCCAGCGCCGCCAGGCAAGCACGGCGGCGATCGCCAGCACGCCGAAGATGATGAACTCGGCCTTCCAGCCGAGCGCCGGCACGATCAGCGCGAGCAGGCCGACGACGGCGGCCGACACGCCCATCCACAGGAAGACGGCGCCGGGCAGCACCGCTTCCAGGGTCAGGAACACCAGGCCGGCGACCCACCAGTGCCACCAGACGATGCCGTCGAGCGCCATGGCCGCTCCTTACTTGCCGCCCGCCGCTTTCTTGGCGAGCTCGGCGATGCCGCCGATCGCGCCGATCACGCTCGAAGCTTCGAGCGGCATCAGCACCAGCTTCTCGTTCGGGCTGGTGGCGATGCGCGCCAGTGCGTCGACGTATTTCTGCGCAACAAAGTAGTTGATCGCCTGCACGTCGCCCTTGGCGATCGCCTCGCTGACCATCGCCGTCGCCTTGGCCTCGGCCTCGGCCGAACGCTCGCGGCCTTCGGCGTCGCGGAACGCCGCTTCCTTGCGGCCTTCGGCCTCCAGGATCTGTTCCTGCTTCTGCGCCTCGGCGGCGAGAATCTGCGCCTGGCGCTCGCCCTCGGCCTTGAGGATCGCCGCCTGGCGGAAGCCTTCGGCGTCGAGGATGTTGGCGCGCTTCTCGCGCTCGGCCTTCATCTGCCGCGCCATCGCCTCGACCAGCGTCGGCGGCGGACGGATGTCCTTGATCTCGATGCGCGTGACCTTGATGCCCCACGGCGTGGTCGCGCTGTCGACCACCGACAGCAGCTTGGTGTTGATGTGATCGCGCTGGCTGAGCAGTTCGTCGAGATCCATCGAGCCCATGACCGTGCGCAGATTGGTCATCGTCAGCTGCATGATCGCGAATTCGAGGCTCTGCACCTCATACGCGGCCTTCGGCGCGTCGAGCACCTGGAAGAACACCACGCCGTCGACGCCGACCATGGCGTTGTCCTTGGTGATGACCTCCTGCGAGGGCACATCGAGCACCTGCTCCATCATCGACAGCTTTTTACCGATGCTGTCGACGTACGGAATCATCCAGTGCAGGCCGGGCTCGAAGGTCGCGCGGTACTTGCCGAAGCGCTCGATCGTGTACTCGCGGCCCTGCGGCACGGTGACGACGCCCTTCCACAGCGTCACCAGCGCGAAGACGACGAAGATGATCGGAATCAGTTCCATGCCAGCCCTACCCGGTGAGCGCCGTCGAGTGACGGCAGGCCGATTCTAGCAACCGCACGCGCCGCATTCGTGACGGTGCCGTCAGACGGCCCCGGCACGCGCGCTGCCGGTGCGCGCCTCAGGCGGCTTCGGCGGCCGCCATCTGCTTGATGCGCTCGACCATCGCGTAGAAGCCGTTGCGGCGGTTCATCGAGATATTGCTCTCCAGGCCGAGGCGCTCGAAGGCATTGCCGATGTCGAGCGCGAGGATCTGCTGCGGCGTCTTGCCGGAGGTCAGCATGAACAGCACGGCGATCAGACCCTTGACGATGTGCGCGTCGGAATCGCCGCGGAATTCCAGGGTCTTCGGCGGCCCCGGCCGGACCTCGTGCGTCAGCCACACCTGCGACATGCAGCCGCGCACCTTGTTGGCGTCGACGTGCGCGCCGTCCGGCATCGGCGGCAGCTTGCGGCCGAGCTCGATGAGGTAGCGGTAGCGCTCCTCCCAGTCGCCGAGCATTTCGAAGGTTTCGGCCAGTTCATCGACATTCATGGCACTGCGCGTCCGGATTTCGTGTTCGTTCGTACAAGCGCATATGGTAGCGGCGAACGCCCGGCGTCCGCCGTGGTCCATGCCGGACCGTTCTCGTCCCTCACCGGAGCCACCGCATGCTGATCCGCATCCTGCCGCCGCACGCGCTGCGCGAATCCGACGTCACGCCGGAAGCGCTGTACCTCAGCCGCCGCCGCGTGCTCAGCGGCCTCGGCGCCGCGGCGCTGGCGCTGCCGGGTCTGGCCGCGGCGAAAGCCGCGGCGCCGGCGCTGGCGGCGCTGAACGTCGCCGCCCGTCGCGACCAGGCCGGCGGCGAGAAAGTGACCGACTTCGAGACCGTCAGCACCTACAACAACTACTACGAGTTCGGCAGCGACAAGGACGATCCCGCGCGCAACGCCGGCTCGCTGAAGACACGGCCGTGGACCGTCGTCGTCGACGGCGAATGCGAGGCGCCGGGCCGCGCCGACATCGACGCCCTGATCGCCGGCCGCCTCGAGGAACGCATCTACCGGCATCGCTGCGTCGAAGCCTGGAGCATCGTCGTGCCCTGGGTCGGCCTGCCGCTCGGCGACTTCCTCAAGCGCTACAAGCCGACCTCGAAGGCCAGGTACGTCGCCTTCGAGACCCTGTACGACCCGAAGCAGATGCCGGACACGCGCTACGGCGTGCTCGACTGGCCGTACGTCGAGGGCCTGCGCCTCGACGAGGCCATGCACCCGCTGACGATGCTCACCGTCGGCATGTACGGGCGCGTGCTGCCGAACCAGAACGGCGCGCCGCTGCGCCTGACGGTGCCGTGGAAGTACGGCTTCAAGAGCATCAAGTCGATCGTGCGCATCCGCTTCGTCGAGAAACAGCCGCCGACCACCTGGAACCGCATGGCGGCGAACGAGTACGGCTTCTATTCGAACGTCAATCCGCACGTCGACCATCCGCGCTGGAGCCAGGCCAAGGAACGCCGCCTCGGCGAGCTTTTCAAGCGCGACACCCTGATGTTCAACGGTTATCCGGAAGTCGCCTCGCTCTATGCCGGCATGGACCTGAAGCAGAACTACTGATGCCGGCGCCGAGTGCGAAAGCGCGGCTCTGGCTGTTGCGCCTCGCCGCCTGGACGCTGGGCCTCGCGCCGCTGCTGTGGCTGGCCGTCCGCGTGCTGCAGTCGCGGCTCGGCGCCAACCCGGTCGAGTTCCTCGAACACTACGCCGGCGACTGGTCGCTGCGCCTGCTGCTGGCGACGCTGGCGATGACGCCGCTGCGTCGCGCGACCGGCTGGTCCGAGCCGGTCCGCGTGCGGCGCGTGCTCGGCCTGTGGGCGTTCTTCTGGATCTGCCTGCATTTCGCGATCTACCTGACCTTCGATCTCGAAGGCTCGCCGGCGGCGCTCGCCGACGATCTCGTCAAGCGCAGCTACATCACGATCGGCTTCGCGGCGTGGCTGCTGCTGCTGCCGCTCGCCATCACCTCGACGCAGGGCTGGCAGCGGCGCCTGAAACGGCGCTGGACGCAGCTGCACCGGCTGATCTACGCGGCGGCGCTGCTCGGCGTGCTGCACTACCTGTGGCTGGTCAAGGCCGACCGGCGCGAACCCTTGCTGTACCTGGCGCTGCTGCTGGTCCTGCTCGGCTGGCGCCTGCCGTGGCGCGGTATACTCCGCGGCCATCCGCCGCCCCGCCGCACTCCGTGACCGATCCCCTGCTCCGCGCCTCCGGCCGCCGCGCCGACGAGCTTCGCCCCGTTTCGATCGTCCGCGGCTACACCAAACACGCCGAGGGCTCGGTGCTCGTCAGCTTCGGCGACACGCGCGTGCTGTGCACCGCCAGCGTCGAGGAACGCGGTCCGGCGTGGAAGAAGGAAGGCGGCTGGGTCACCGCCGAATACGGCATGCTGCCGCGCGCCACGCACGACCGCAGCCGCCGCGAGGCCGCGCTGGGCAAGCAGTCCGGCCGCACGCAGGAAATCCAGCGCCTGATCGGCCGCTCGCTGCGCGCCTGCGTCGATCTCGACGCGCTCGGCCCGTACACGATCACCATCGACTGCGACGTGCTGCAGGCTGACGGGGGCACGCGCACCGCGGCGATCACCGGCGGCTACGTCGCGCTCGCCGACGCGATCGCGGCCGTGCGCAAGACCGGCAAGATCAAGAAGAACCCGCTGTTCGGCCAGATCGCCGCGGTCTCGGTCGGCATCCACGCCGGCAAGCCGGTGCTCGATCTCGACTACCGCGAGGATTCCGGCTGCGAGTGCGACATGAACGTCGTCATGAACGAGGCCGGCCAGTTCATCGAGGTGCAGGGCACCGCCGAGGGCCACGCCTTCCGCCGCGACGAGCTGAACCAGCTGCTCGATCTCGCCACCCAGGGCATCGCCCAGCTGATCGAGGCACAGCGCGCCGCGCTGCAGGGCTGATCGGGTGCAGATCCGGCCGTACCGCGACAGCGACGCCGATGCCGTCGTCGCGCTGTGGCAGGACTGCGGACTGACGCGCCCCTGGAACGACCCGCGCCGCGACATCGCCCGCAAGCAGGCGCTGCAGGCCGAAGGCTTCCTGGTCGCCATGCTCGACGAGGCGATCGTCGGCAGCGTGATGGCCGGATACGACGGCCACCGCGGCTGGGTCAACTACCTGGCCGTGCATCCGGCGCATCGCCACCGCGGCATCGGCCGCACGCTGATGGCCGCCGCCGAGACCTACGTCGCCAGTCTCGGCGCGCCGAAACTCAATCTGCAGGTGCGCGACGGCAACCTCGACGCCGTGCTGTTCTACGAACGCCTCGGCTATGCGCGCGACGCCGTGCTCAGCTACGGCAAGCGCCTGATCAGCGACGGGCCGCGTGCCTCGGCCGCCGAGCCGGACCGCGGCGAGCTGGTGCTGGCCTCGCGCAACGCCAAGAAGCTCGGCGAAATGCAGGCGCTGCTCGCGCCGCTCGGCTATCGCCTGCGCCTGGTGTCCGAGTTCAGCGACGTCGAACCCGAGGAATCGGCGCCGAGCTTCGTCGAGAATGCCCTGATCAAGGCCCGCCACGCCGCGCGCGTCTCGGGCCTGCCAGCGCTCGCCGACGATTCGGGCCTCGAAGTCGAAGCGCTGAACGGCGCGCCCGGCGTGCGCTCGGCGCGCTACGCCGGCATCGACGCGAGTCAGACCGAACGCGACCGCGCCAACAACGCCAGGCTGCTCGACGCGCTGCGCGAGGTGCCGGACGACCGGCGCGGCGCGCGCTTCGTCAGCGTGCTGGCGATGCTGCGGCACGCCGACGATCCGGTACCGCTGCTCGCGCAGGGCTTCTGGAACGGCCGCATCCTGCGTGCGCCGCAGGGCGCCAACGGCTTCGGCTACGACCCGCTGTTCTGGGTCGCCGAACGCGCCTGCAGCGCTGCCGAACTGCCGCCGGCGCTGAAGAACCGCCTCTCGCACCGCGCCCGCGCCAGCGCCGAGCTGCTGCGCCAGCTGCAGCGGTGAAGCCGGTGCGCGGCGACGTGGACAGCGCAGCCTTCGTCCCGGGCGCAAGCCCGGCGCCGCAGCGCGCCGCGGCCGGGCGAGCGCCGGGCCGGATGGCCGTTCAGGGCCGTCCGCGGATCGGCTGCCGATGAAGACCCGGACTGCCATCCCTGACGAGACCTCGGTGCCGGATCGAGCCCCGGCCCGGCCATCCTTGTCCGGGCGATCGCCGGGCCGGACTGCCATTCAAGGCCGTCCGGCTGATCCGGCGATCCCACTGTCCCTTTATCTGCATTTTCCGTGGTGCGTGCGCAAATGCCCGTACTGCGACTTCAACTCGCACGCGCTGCGCGGCGAGATTCCGGAAGACGCCTACGTCGACGCGCTGCTGCGCGATCTCGATTTCGAGCTGCGCGAGCTGCCGGACGCGCGGCCGCTGACGAGCATCTTCATGGGCGGCGGCACGCCGAGCCTGTTCTCGGACCGCGCGATCGGTCGCGTGCTCGACGGCGTGAACCGGCGCCTGCCGTTCGCGCCCGACATCGAGATCACGCTGGAAGCCAACCCCGGCACGGCCGAGGCAGCGCACTTCGCCGGCTACGTCGCCGCTGGCGTCAACCGCCTGTCGATCGGCGTGCAAAGCCTGAACGACGCGCACCTGAAGCGGCTCGGCCGCATTCATGATCGCGGCGAGGCGATCGCCGCCTACCAGCTCGCGCGCCGCGCCGGCTTTGCCAACGTCAATCTGGATCTGATGTACGCGCTGCCGCAGCAGACGCCGGACGAGGCCGCCGCCGATCTGCGCGCGGCGCTGGCGCTGGCCCCCGAACACCTCTCGTACTACCAGCTGACGCTGGAGCCGAACACCGAATTCGGCGCGCGGCCACCCGCAGTGCCCGACGACGAGCAGGCCTGGGACATGCAGCTGCAGGGCCAGGCCCTGCTCGCCGCGCACGGCTACGCGCAGTACGAGGTATCGGCCTACGCGCAGCCGGACCGGCGCGCGCGCCACAACCTGAACTACTGGCGCTTCGGCGACTACCTCGGCATCGGCTCCGGCGCGCACGGCAAGCGCAGCCTCGCGGACGACGCACCGACCGGCGACGGCCTGCAGGTCGAGCGCCGCGCCCGGCACAAGCATCCGCGTACCTACCTCGAACGCGCCGGCGACGATGGCGCTGTGCAGGAGCGGCGCCGCGTGACGGCAGCCGAACTGCCGCTCGAATTCCTGATGAACGCGCTGCGCCTCAACGATGGCTTCGCCATCGCCGACTATCGCGCGCGCACCGGCCTCGACTGGGCGGCGCTGGCGCCGGCCGCGACGGCGCGGGCACGCGGCCTGATCGAGGAACGCGACGGCCACGTGCGACCGACCGAGCTCGGCCACCGCCACCTCAACGGCCTGCTCGGACTCTTTCTCTGAAGCGTCCTGCGCGCATGACGCGCGCCTGGCGCTCTGCGACACTGAGCCGGCATCCACAGGCGCAAGCGTCGCCCGGAGCCACGCCATGCTCGAGGAAGTCGTCGTCACCTGTCCGGCCTGCTGGGAGGAAATCGCCCTGGCGATCGACCGGTCCGCCGGCGATGAGCAGGTCTACGCCGAGGATTGCCCGGTCTGCTGCCGGCCGATGACGGTGCGCGTGCAGGTCCGGGCCGACGGCGAAGGCTGTACAGTGAATGTGGAACCGGAAAGCGACTGAAGGAAGGCCGCAGCGATGGACGAAGTCAGCGAGATGAGCGTCGGCAACGCCGGCGCGACGATCCCGACGGTGCACTACGTCGGCTTCTGGGCGCGCGTGTTCGCGAGCCTGGTCGACTCGATCGTCGTGCTGTTCGCGCTGGTGCCGATGGCGCTGCTGCTCGGCCTGTTCGGCATCGGCATCAACGAGGAAGATCCGTACGCGCAGCTGACGGTGCAGCTGATGATCGGCGCCGTGGTGCTGGTGTTCTGGCTGACGCGCATGGCGACGCCCGGCAAGATGATCATCAACGCCGTCATCGTCGATGCCACCACCTTCGGCAAGCCGAGCTGGAAGCAGTACCTGGCGCGCTATCTCGGCTACTTCGTGTCGACGCTGCCGTTCTGCCTCGGCCTGCTGTGGGTCGCCTTCGACGCACGCAAGCAGGGCTGGCACGACAAGATCGCCGGTACCGTCGTCATCCGCCAGCCGCAGAACTGAAGCGCGGACTTGCGATCGCGGCGAGGCGACATTAAACTTCGCGCCCTTTCGAGCTTTTGCGTGAAGGTTTTCCCATGAGAGACGGCATCCACCCCGAGTATCGCCCGGTCGCGTTTAAGGACGGCGCCGCTGATCACGTGTTCATCATCGGTTCGACGGTGAAGACCCGGGAAACGATCACGATCGACGGCACCGAGTACCCGCTGGTCAACCTCGACACCTCCAGCCTGTCGCACCCGTTCTACACGGGCAAGCAGAAGGTCGTCGACACCGGCGGTCGCGTCGGCAAGTTCAAGGCGCGCTACGGCAAGAAGTAAGCCCAGCCGTCGGTCGCAGGACCCGAAGGCCGCGCGCAAGCGCGGCCTTTTTCGTTGCCCGGCCGCCCGGATTTGCTGCAGCGCCAACCCCGGCCGCGTCCTGCGGCCGTGTGCGCAAAGGCCCCCGCGCCGTGACAATGCGCGCCCTCTAATTTCGCGCATCCAGGCAGAAGGCACTGCGACGATCATGAACGCTTCCGACCCAACGCCGGCCAAGCTGCAGCAGGCCGCGCTCGACTACCACGAATTCCCGCGCCCCGGAAAACTCGGCATCGCGATCACCAAGCCGGTCGAAGGCCCCGGCGACCTGTCGCTGGCCTACAGCCCGGGCGTCGCCGAACCGGTGCGGGCGATCCAGCAGGACGCCGAAGCGGCCTACCGCTACACCGCCAAGGGCAATCTCGTCGCCGTGATCTCGAACGGCACCGCCGTGCTCGGCCTCGGCGACTGCGGCGCGCTGGCCGGCAAGCCGGTGATGGAAGGCAAGGCGGTGCTGTTCAAGAAGTTCGCCGACATCGACGTCTTCGATATCGAGGTCGATACCAAAGACCCGCAGGAATTCATCGACACCGTCGCCCGCATCAGCGGCACCTTCGGCGGCATCAATCTCGAGGACATCGCCGCGCCGGCCTGCTTCGAGATCGAGCGGGCGCTGGTCGAGCGCTGCGACATCCCGGTCTTCCACGACGACCAGCACGGCACCGCGATCGTGCTCTGCGCCGGCCTGCTCAACGCGCTGGAACTGCAGGGCAAGACGATCGAGACGGCGCGCATCGTCTGCCTCGGCGCCGGCGCCGCCGGCATCGCCTCGATGCGTCTCGCGCTCGAACTCGGGGCGCGGCGCGAGAACCTGCTGCTGGTCGACCGCAAGGGCGTGATCCACACCGGCCGCGACGACTACGCGACGCTGAATCCAGAGAAGCGCGAGTTCGCCGCCGAGCCCTCGGAGCGCCGCACGCTGCCCGGCGCGCTGGCCGGCGCCGACGTCTTCATCGGCCTGTCGGGCCCGGACCTGGTCCGCGACGAATGGCTGATGCTGATGAACGAACGGCCGATCGTCTTCGCGCTGTCGAACCCGGTGCCGGAAATCCGCCCGGAAGTGGCACTGAAAGTGCGTAAGGACCTGATCATGGCAACCGGACGCAGCGACTACCCCAATCAGGTCAACAACGTCCTGTGCTTCCCGTTCCTGTTCCGTGGCGCGCTCGACGTGCGCGCCCGGCACATCAACGGCGCCATGAAGGTCGCCGCGGTCCGCGCCCTGGCGGCCCTGGCCCGGCAAGCGGTGCCGGCGGAAGTGCTGGCCGCATATGGGTTAAAATCGCTGTCGTTCGGTCCGGAGTACATCATCCCCACGCCGCTCGACCCCCGCCTGCGCGATGTCGTGGCGCCGGCGGTTGCCCGCGCGGCTGTCGACAGTGGCGTCGCGCGGCTGTCGGCACTCCGCCCGGCTTAACTATCCCCAGTTCAAGAAGAGGTCATCATGAGCACGCCTAGCTTCAGCCTGGTCAACAACGCCAACGGGGAGAAGATCGACCTGCCCGCCGTCGGCGGCACTCTCGGCCCCGTCGGCCTCGACGTCGGCAAGGTCTATGACAAGGCTGGCGTTTTCACGTATGACCCGGGCTTTTCGTCGACCTGCTCGACGAAGTCGGCGATCACCTATATCGACGGCGACGCCGGCGTGCTCCTGTATCGCGGCTATCCGGTCGCCCAGCTCGCCGAGCACTGCTCGTTCATCGAGGTCGCGTACCTGATCCTCAACGGCGAACTGCCGAACGCCGCCGAGCTCGAAGCGTTCGACCAGAGCATCCGCAAGCACACGATGATCAACGAGTCGCTGAAGGGCTTCTTCAGCGGCTTCCGCTACGACGCGCACCCGATGGCGATGCTGACCGGCGTCGTCGGCTCGCTGTCGGCGTTCTACCACGACACGACCAACAACAAGGATCCGCGCCACCGCGAGATCTTCGCGCACCGCATGATCGCCAAGATCCCGACGATCGCCGCGGCCGCGTACAAGCGTCATGTCGGCCAGCCGTTCATGTACCCGCAGAACCATCTCGACTACTGCAGCAACCTGCTGCACATGATGTTCGCGGTGCCGGCCGAGCCGTACCACGTCAACCCGGTCGCCGCCAAGGCGCTCGACATCCTCTTCATCCTGCACGCCGACCACGAGCAGAACGCCTCGACCTCGACGGTGCGCATGGCCGGCAGCACCGGCACCAACCCGTACGCCGCGATCGCCGCCGGCATCGCCGCGCTGTGGGGTCCGTCGCACGGCGGCGCCAACGAAGCGGTGCTGAACATGCTCGACGAGATCGGCGACGTGAAGCACGTGCAGGGCTTCATGGACAAGGTCAAGGACAAGCAGTCGGGCGTGCGCCTGATGGGCTTCGGCCACCGCGTCTACAAGAACTTCGACCCGCGCGCGACGATCATCCGCGAGCAGTGCCACAAGGTGCTCAAGGCGCTGAACGTCAACGATCCGCAGCTCGAACTGGCGATGAAGCTCGAAGAGATCGCGCTGAACGACGACTACTTCAAGGCGCGCAAGCTGTACCCGAACGTCGACTTCTACTCGGGCATCATCTACAAGGCGCTCGGCATCCCGGTGAACATGTTCACGCCGATGTTCGCGATCGCCCGCACCGTCGGCTGGGTCGCGCACTGGGCCGAGATGATCTCCGACCCGGCGATGCGCATCGCCCGCCCGCGCCAGGTCTACACCGGCGCGCCGGAGCGCTCGGTTTCGCCGCTCGCGCAGCGCTGAAACCGCGTTCCCGGCCGTACGAAAAAGCCCTCCGCAAGGAGGGCTTTTTCGTGGGCGCTGCCGGACGCCGCGGTGGTGCGCGCCCGGTTCCGCCCGTCGCGGCGGAGCCGCTATGCTGCGCGCATGGCCAACGACCCCCGCGTCTTCTTCGCCGCCGAGCGCACGCTGCTGGCCTGGATCCGGACCGGGCTGACGATCGTCGCGCTCGGCTTCGTGGTCGAGCGCTTCGGCCTGTTCCTGCGCCTGCTCGCGCTCGAACTGCCGCAGGCGCGCGCCGACGCGGGCGGGCTGTCCGGTCCGCTCGGCGTCGTGCTGGTCGTGTTCGGCAGCCTGACGATCGCGCTCGGCGCCGTGCAGCATCGCCGCTACCTGCGCCATCTGCCGGCCGAGGACCGGCCGCCCGGCTATTCGAGCGCGGCGGCGACGGCGCTCGCGCTGCTGATCGCCGCGCTCGGCCTCGCGCTGGCCGTCTATCTCGCGCGCTGAGCGCTCAGAGGCGCTTGCCGAAGTCGTCGAAGGCGTCGCGGACCGTGCGCTTGGCGACGTTCAGCGCATCGCCGCCGAGCACGCCCTTGCGCAGCTTGCCCTCGGTATGCGTCGCATAGAGGATGTGACCGTCCGGGCCGCGCAGCTGGATGTCGACGGCGATCAGCGCCTGACCGGCGCGGCCGCGGAAGATCGGCGGAATCAGGCGGATGCCGCGGTTGCCGTAGTTGGCGTTGATCGTCACCACGATCGTCGGCGCCTTGGCCGGCGCCTTCACCCAGACCGCCTTCTTGCTGCGCACCAGCGTCACCAGCTGGGTCTGTGCCTCGGTCTTCAGCTCTTCGTTGTAGCGCTTGGCATCGTCGGTCTGCGAGGTCGAGCTGACCGTGATCGGCGTGAACACGTACTGCTTGGCCGTCACCGGCGCCTGCGGCGCGTTGGTGACGTTGTTGCGGATCGTCGTGCCGCAGGCGGCGAGCAGGCTCAGGCACAGCAACAGCAGGCAGCGGTGCAGCATGC
Organism: Solimonas variicoloris DSM 15731; assembly: GCF_000382285.1. Lineage (GTDB taxonomy): Bacteria > Pseudomonadota > Gammaproteobacteria > Nevskiales > Nevskiaceae > Solimonas > Solimonas variicoloris. Next base: position 43,379 of record NZ_KB907925.1, read on the forward strand.
GGGTTTCCTTGAACGAAGGCGGTGGCGCTAGTGTGCCGCGCCGGCGTCGGCGACGCTGTACGAAATCGGCGTGGCCAGCGCTTTCAGAAGAATTTGCGCGTCTTGAAGTACCAGTACAGCGAACCGCCGATGCCGGCCAGCAGCCCCAGTGCATAGAAGTAACCGTAGTGCCAGTGCAGCTCGGGCATGTACTCGAAGTTCATGCCGTAGATGCCGACGATCAGCGTCAGCGGAAAGAAGATCGCCGACAGCACGGTCAGCACGCGCATGATCTTGTTGGTGCGATGCGCGACCGACGCGAAGTGCAGCTGCACGGCGGCTTCGAGATCGCGCTCCTGGCCGCTCGCGTAGTTCAGCACGCGGGTGACGTGTTCGAGGACGTCGTGCACGCGCACCTCGAAAGACTTGCTCCAGTCGAACTGGCTGCCGCGCCGCCACGCGTCGAGCGCCTCGATCTGGCCCTCGGCGAGTGCCTCGAGCCGGCGCACCTGCTTGCGTGCCTCGAGCAGCTGTCGCCAGTCGGTCGTCGAGGTGTCGGGATCGAGCAGGTCGTCCTGCATCTCGGTCAGGGTCTGGGCCATCGGCTCCTTGATCGCGAGGAAGCGGTCGATCATGGTGTCGAGGATCAGGTGCGTCAGCAGCAAGGGCGCGGCCGGCGCCTTGAGCCGGCAGTCGAGCAGGCGCGTGCAGACGCTGTTGATGCTGACGCTGTCGCGCGCGCGAATCGTCACCAGCACGCGCTTGAAAATGAAGAAGGCCGTGGTGCGCGCTTCCAGCGGGAACGGATCCTGGCCGGGACCCAGGCCCTGGAACAGCAGCATGTCGTAGTCGGGCGTGCCGTCGAAGAACGACGGATGCAGCGCGTTGTGGCTGTCGTCGACATGCTGCGGATCGATCGCCGCACGCACGATCGGCTCGGCCCAGCAGGCCCAGTCCTGCGCTTCCTCGCGCACGAAGTCCGCCCACAGGAAGCCGGTCGCCGGCGGCGCCTCGTCGGCCTTCAGGCGGCGCGGCGCATGACCGTTCTCGAAGTGGTAGAGATCCATGGCGCCGCACCTTAGCAGGCCGACGGCGCCGCGCAAGCGCGCACAGCGGTCCACGCACGGCGACGGTGCGGACAACGAAAAAGGCCATCCGACGGGATGGCCTTTCTCTTGACGCACCGGCAGCGACTTGCCGGGTGGCTCGCGCCGGCGCCTTTCGTCCTGGCGGCGATCCCGCGCTACGCGCGGGGCCCTCGCCGCGTGACGAAAGGCTTTACTTCAACAGCTCTTCGATCGCGGCGCGCTCTTCGCGGAGCTCGGTCTCGGTGGCGGTCATGCGGCCGCGCGAGAATTCGTCGACCGACAGGCCCTGCACGATCTCGTACTTGCCGTTGGCGCAGGTCACCGGGTAGCCGTAGACGACGCCCGGCTTGATGCCGTACGAGCCGTCCGACGGAATGCCCATGCTGACCCACTTGCCGTTGGTGCCGAGCGCCCAGTCGCGCATGTGGTCGACCGCCGACGAGGCCGCCGAGGCCGCCGACGACAGGCCGCGCGCCTTGATGATGGCGGCGCCGCGCTGCTGCACGGTCGGGATGAAGTCGGACTCGATCCAGGCCTGGTCGACGAGGCTCTTGGCCGGCTTGCCGGCGACCGTCGCGTGGCTGATGTCCGGGTACTGGGTCGCCGAGTGGTTGCCCCAGATGATCATCTTCTCGATGTCGGTGGTCTTGGTGCCGGTCTTGGCGGCGAGCTGGCTCAGCGCGCGGTTGTGGTCGAGGCGGACCATCGCGGTGAACTGCTTCGGATCGAGCGACTTGGCGTTGCTCTGCGCGATCAGCGCGTTGGTGTTGGCCGGGTTGCCGACGACCAGCACCTTGACGTCACGGCTGGCCTTGGCGTCGAGCGCCTTGCCCTGCACCGAGAAGATCTTGGCGTTGGCTTCGAGCAGGTCCTTGCGCTCCATGCCCGGGCCGCGCGGACGCGCGCCGACCAGCAGGGCGTAGTCGGTGCCATCGAAGGCTTCCATCGGGTCGGCCGAGGCGATCACTTCCGAGACCAGCGGGAAGGCGCAGTCGTCGACTTCCATCACCGTGCCCTTGAGCTTCTCGAGGGCGTCCGGAATGTCCAGGAGCTGGAGAATGACCGGCTGGTCGGGACCGAGCATCGAGCCGCTGGCGACGCGGAAGATAAGCGAATAGGCGATCTGGCCGGCGGCGCCGGTGATGGCGACCTTGACGGGCTTCTTCATATGGACACTCCGAATAAAGAACGGGCAGGTACCACTTTTGGGGGCCGCAATTCTAAACAATTCGGCATGGGCGGGTAGAAATTCATCACGGCACGGCCGGCGCCGGACCGGCAAGCCGTATCCGCCCGCGCGGAGCGCTCAGACCAGCACGCGGCGCGGCGGCGTGCGCAGTGTCGTGCGCAGCGACAGCCAGCCGAGCACGGCGACGAGCAGGGCGCCGCTCGCCATGCCGATCAGCCACAGCAGCGGCCGCGGCCCGTACGGAATGTGGAAGACCTGTGCGGCGAGCGCCCAGGCCAGCGTCTGCGCGGCGATCGCGGCGACGCCGCCGGCCAGCGCACCGAGCACCGCGTACTCGGCGAGCAGGCCGCGCGCGATCAGGCCGGTGCCGGCGCCGAGCGTGCGCAGCAGCGCGGTCTCGCGCACGCGTTCGGCGCGCGTGCCCTCGATCGCCGCGAGCAGCACCGCGAGCCCGGCGGCGAGCGTGAACAGGAAGATGAATTCCACCGCGCGCACGATGCGGTCGATGATGCCGCGCACCTGGCTCATCAGCGCGTCGACGTCGAGCACGGTCACGTTCGGGAACTGCGTGATCAGCTCGCGCAGCAGCGCGCGGCGTTCGGCCGGCAGATAGAAACTCGTCAGGTACTGGCGCGGCACCGTATCGGCGACCGCGCCGTCCGGCGCGAGCAGGAAGAAGTTCGGCTTGAAGCTGTCCCAGTCGACGGTGCGGAAATTCTTGACCGTGAAGGTCTGCTGCTCGCCGGCGAAATCCAGCGTCAGCGTGTCGCCGATTTTCAAGTTGAGGCGCTCGATCGCGTACTTGTCGGCCGACAGCCAGGCCTGGCCGTGGCCGGCCGCGCCCCACCACTCGCCTTCGGTGATGCGGTTGTCGGGGTTCAGCGTGTCGCTCCACGACAGATTGAAGTCGCGATTGATCCAGCGCTGCGTCTCCGGGTCCGGGAACGACTCGGCGGTGACTTCCTGGCCGTTGAGCGCGACGAGGCGGCCGCGCGCCATCGGCCACAGAGTGATGTCGGCGTAACCGTGCGCGGCGAAGAAATCCTTCAGCGGCGCGAGCTGCTCGGTCTGGATGTTGATGAGGAACTGGTTCGGCGTGTCCGGCGGCAGCTTCTTCTGCCAGCTCGCCAGCAGATCCTCGCGCACCACCGAAACCAGCAACAGGGCCAGCAGCGCCAGGCCGAGCGCCGTTACCTGCGCGATGGTCGCCGCGCGCCGCCGCGCGATATTGCCCAAGCCGAAACGCCAGGCGAAACCGCGGCCACCGGCGGCACGGCGCAGCGGCGTCAGCGCCCGCACCAGCAGCCATGCGGCGAGCGTCAGCGCCGCCAGCGTCGCAGCGCTGCCGGCGAGCACCCAGCCGGCGAGCACGATGTCGCCGGTCGCGAACCACAGCAGCGCCGCGGCCGTCGCCAGCGCGACCAGCGTCACCGCACGACTCGACGCCCCGCCGTCGTCGCTGCGCTGGAACACGCGCAGCGGCGGCGTGTTGCGCGCCGCCAGCAGCGGCGGCGCGGCGAAGCCGAGCAGCAGCAGCAGGCCGAGCGCGGTCGCGCCGGCCAGCGGCCACAGCGGCGCCGGCGGCAACGCCAGCTGCAGCAGACCGGCGAGCACGCGCGCCAGCACCTCCTGCGCGAGATAGGCGAGCGCCGCGCCGGCGAGTCCGGCGGCGAGTCCGAGCAGCAGCAGCTGCAGCAGCAGCGCCTGCGTCAGGAACGCACGCCGCGCGCCGAGGCACTTGAGCAGCGCGATCTCGTCGCGCAGCTTGTCGCCGTACTGACGCGCCGCCAGCGCCACCGCCGCGCAGGCCAGCAGCGTCGCCGCGAGCACGGCGATGTCGAGGAACTGGCCGGCGCGTTCGATCGCGTTGCGCAGTTCCGGACGCGCATCCTGCGGCGTCACCAGGCGCACGCCGCGCGGCGGCGGCTCGGCCTGCAGCTGCGCGAGCGCGGCGCGCTCGCCGGCCACGTAGAGGCCGTACTGGGCGCGGCTGCCGACCGTCAGCAGGCCGCTCGCCGGCAGATCGGCGGCGTTGATGATCAGGCGTGGCGCCAGATCGGCGAAGCCATTGCCGCGATCCGGTTCGTTGTCGACGCTGGCGGCGACGCGCAGCGTCAGCCGTCCCGCCTGCAGCGTCGCGCCGGGCACCAGCTGCAGGTCCTGCCAGAGACGCGCGTCGACCCAGGCGCTGCCGGGCGGCGGCGCGCCGTGCGCAACCTGCGCCGGCGCGAACGGCTCCGGCGCCAGACGCAGCTCGCCGCGCAGCGGATAGCCGTCGCCGACCGCCTTGATCGACGCCAGCGACGAGGCCTCGCCGGCGAACACCACGCTGCTGAATTGCGTGACGTCGAGCGTGCGCAAACCGAGCGCGGCGGCGCGCTCACGCAGCGGCGCCGGCAGCGCGTCGCGCGAGCGGTAGACGAGATCGGCGCCGAGCGTGTCGCCGCTCTGCTCGGCGATCGCCTGCCGCACGCGCTCGGTGAACAGGCGCACCGAGCCGGTCGCGGCGACCGCGATCGCCAGCGCCAGCAGCACGATCAGCAGCTCGCCGGAGCGCCAGCCGCGGCGCAGGCGGCGCAGGGCGAACGCGAAAGCACCGGCCGGCGTCGTGCCGCTCATGTCTGCAGCCGTCCGCCGGCGAGCGTCACGCGGCGCGCGCAGCGCGCGGCGAGCGGGAGGTCGTGCGTGACCAGCACCAGCGTTGTGCCCTGCGCGCGGTTCAGCTCGAACAGCAGCTCGATGATGCGCGCGCCGGTCGCGGTGTCGAGATTGCCGGTCGGCTCGTCGGCGAACAGGATCTGCGGCTCGCCGCAGAATGCGCGCGCCAGCGCCACGCGCTGCTGCTCGCCGCCCGACAGCTGCTGCGGGTAATGATCGAGCCGCGCGGCGAGGCCGACGCGATCGAGCGCGGCGCGCGCCCGCGCCTGCGGATCGTCGAGGCCGGCGAGTTCGGCCGGCAGCATGACGTTCTCGAGCGCGGTGAAGCCGGCCAGCAGCTGGAACGACTGGAAGACGAAGCCGACGCGGCCGGCGCGCAGCTGCGCGCGGGCGTCCTCGTCGAGCCCGGTCAGCGAAGTGCCGGCCAGCTCGATCTCGCCGCGCGTCGGCAGGTCCAGACCGGCAAGCAGCGACAGCAGTGTGGTCTTGCCGGAGCCGCTGCTGCCGACGATGGCCAGCGATTCGCCAGCAGCGACCGTCAGGTCGACGCCGTCGAGGATCGTCAGCGGCTGGCCGCCGCTGCTAACCTGCTTGACCACCCCTGTTGCGCGAACGGCAATGTTCGAAGCCATGCTGAAACGTTTCTCCACGCAAGTCCTGATCGGCTGCCTGCTGCTGTGCGCCGCGCCCTTCGCGGCGGCGGCCGACGCGGCGAACACAGCCGCCGGCGGCGACGCGCCGGTGTGGCTGGTCCTGGGCGACAGCATCAGCGCGGCCTACGGCATCCCGCAGTCGCGCGGCTGGGTCGCGCTGCTGCAGCAGCGCCTGCGCGACCGAGGCTATAACGCGCGGGTCGTCAATGCCAGCGTCAGCGGCGAGACCACCGCCGGCGGTCTGGCGCGGCTGCCGGCGCTGCTCGCCCGGCACCGGCCGAAGGTGGTGCTGATCGAACTCGGCGGCAACGACGGCCTGCGCGCGCTGCCGATCGCCAGGCTGCGCGACAACCTCACGCAGCTGGTCGGCCTGTCGCGCCAGGCCGGCGCGCGCGCCGCCGTGTTCGAGATGCTGCTGCCGAGCAACTACGGGCCGGATTACGTGGCGCAGTTCACCGCCAGCTTCGGCCTCGTCGCCAAGGCGCAGCGCGCGACGCTGGTGCCGTTCCTGCTCGCGCCGATCGCCACCGATCCGGCCGCGTTCCAGGACGACGGCATCCATCCGACCGCCGCCGTGCAGGAACGCCTGCTCGACACCGTCTGGCCGGCGCTGGAGCCGCTGGCGCGCTAAACCCCGGTTCATCGGGTCCGCGCCCCGACGGCGCGCTGACGGCCGCTTCATGCGGCCGTTTTCGCGTCCGCGCCGCCCGCGTACCGCGTCCGCCGCATCGTTCTCCCCGGCCGTTTAGCCAGCCGTCTCGCCTGCCCTTTCGCCCACCGTTTCGCCCGCCATAGCGGCGACCTGCATCCATCCGCCGGCGCGGCGCGTATTGGCCGGCACACGTCATCGCAGGGGCAGGTGGTTCCTTCATGAAGATCGCCGTCGTCGGCTCGGGCATTTCCGGACTTTCGGCCGCCTGGTGCCTCGCGCACCGGCACGACGTCGTGCTCTACGAGCAGGACGCGCGCGTCGGCGGCCACACCAACACGGTAACGGTCGACACGCCGCGCGGACCGCTGGCGATCGATACCGGCTTCATCGTCTGCAATCCGGCCAACTACCCGAACTTCTACGGCCTGCTCGACGCGCTCGGCGTCGCCCGCCAAGACACCGACATGTCGCTCGGCGTGTCGGTCGCCGGCGGCCGCGTCGAATGGGCCGGCGACGAGAACCTGCTGAAGGTCTTCGCGCAGCCCTCGCTGCTCGTCTCGGCCGAGCACTGGCGCATGCTGGCGGCGATCGCGCGTTTCAATGCCGAGATCAAGCGACGCCTCGACGAGGACACGCTGCCCGACATCACGCTCGGCGAGTTCCTGGAACGCGGCCGCTATCCGATGAGCCTGCGCGTGCGCTACGTGGCGGCGATGGCCGGCCCGATCTGGAGCACGTCGACGGCCGGCACCATGGTCTTTCCGCTGCCCGCCTTCGCGCGCTTCTTCGACGCGCACGGTCTGCTCAACGTCTACCGGCGGCCGCAGTGGCAGACCGTGGTCGGCGGCTCGCGCCGCTACGTCGACGCGCTGTTGCGCGGCTTCGCCGGCGAGCTGCGCAGCGGCCTGCCGGTGACGGCGCTGCGCCGCGGCGATGACGGCGTCTGGGTGCGCAGCGAAGACCGCGAGACCCGCTACGACGCCGTGGTCTGCGCCACGCACAGCGATCAGGCGCTGCGCCTGCTGGCCGACGCCGACGCCGCCGAGCGCGCCGTGCTCGGCGACGTGCCGTATGCCGACAACGTCGCCTATCTGCACACCGACACCACCCTGATGCCGCGCCGGCGCCGCGCCTGGTCGAGCTGGAACGCGCTGCTCGCGCACGACGCGCTCGACGACGCGCCGATCGGCGTCAGCTACTGGATGAATCCGCTGCAGCGGCTCACCGAGCCGACGCCGTACATCGTCACGCTCAACCCGCCGCGGCCGCCGCGCGCCGGCACGGTGTTGTACCGGACGCACTACGCGCACCCGCAGTACCGGCCGCAGACGATCCGCGCCCAGCAGCGCCTGCCGCAGATCCAGGGCCGGCGCGGCATCTGGTGGGCGGGCGCCTGGACGGGTTACGGCTTTCACGAGGACGGCCTGAAATCCGGACTGCGCGCCGTGCAGGGCCTCGACGCCGCCTGCCTGCCGCGATGGGCGCGCCTGTGACGCCGCGCGGCGAAGCCGGCTGCCTGTACGAGGCGCGCGTCATGCACCGGCGCCGCGTCGCGCCGTTGTACCGCTTCGTCTATCGCGTGTTCTATCTGTTCGTCGACGTCGATCGCGTCGACGAGCTGGCCGGCCGCCTGCGCGGCTTCTCGCACAATCGCTTCAACCTGCTGTCGCTGCACGACGCCGACCACGGCGACGGTCGCGGCCTGCGCGCCTGGGCCGAGGCGCTGCTGCAACGCCACGGCATCGCCCTCGACGGCGGCCGCATCCGCCTGCTCGCCTTTCCGCGCGTGCTCGGCCACGCCTTCAATCCGCTGAGCCTGTGGTACTGCGAGCACGCCGACGGCTCGCTGCGGGCCGTGATCGCCGAAGTGCGCAACACCTTCGGCGAGCGCCACAGCTACCTGCTCGCGCGCGGCGGCGCGCCGCTGGCGTACGGCGAGATGCCGGCGCAGGACAAGTGCTTCCACGTCTCGCCGTTCTTCGCTCTGACCGGCCGCTACCGCTTCGCGCTCGACGCGCCGGACGCCCGCCTGCGCGTGCACATCGCGCTCGAACACGGCGCGCAGCCGCGGCTCGACGCGACGATCACCGGCAGCCGCGTGCCGCTGCGCGACGCGACGCTCGTGCGCGCAGTCGCGCGCCTGCCGTGGCTGGCCCTGAAGGTGCTCGGCGCGATCCACTGGCAGGCCCTGAAGCTGTGGCTGCGCGGCGCCCGCGTCCATGCCCGGCCGTCGCCGCCCGGCATCCGCTGAACGATCTGACATCCCTACGCCGAAGACCTTTTCCAGACGGAGCCCCAAGATGAGCGAATCCGAACTGCAGGTGCGTGCCGACCTCGACGCGCCGCTGCCGCCCGACGCCTTCTCGCCGCCGCTGCCCGCGGCGCTGCGCCGCGGCGGCATCGGACTGCGCCTGCGCGCGATGCTCTACATGCTCGGCGGCCTGCGTGTCGGCAGCCTCGACGTGACGCTGCCGAACGGCGAGACGCGCCACCTGCGCGGCCGCGAGCCGGGACCGCACGGCGTGCTGCAGGTGCGCTCGGCGGCGCTGATCACTCAGGTGCTGCGCGGTGGCGAAGTCGGCTTCGGCGAAGCCTACATGGCCGGTCACTGGGATTCGCCCGACCTCACCGCCTTGCTGATGGTGCTGTACCGCAACGAGCCGCACTATCGCGGGCCGTACGAGAAGAATCCGCTCGGCCGGCTGTACGGCTGGCTCGGCCACCGCCTGCGCGCCAACACGCGCCGTCAGGCGCGCGCCAACATCGCCCACCACTACGACCTCGGCAATGACTTCTACCGGCTCTGGCTCGACGAAACCATGGCGTACTCGTCGGCGCTGTTCCCGCGCCGCGAAGGATCGGCGGCGCGGGTCGCCGGCGACGACGACGACGACGACGCCACCACGCTGGCGCGCGCGCAGCGCGCCAAGTTCCGGGCGATGGCCGAGCGCCTGCAGCTGCAGCCGGAGCACCATCTGCTCGAGATCGGCTCCGGCTGGGGCGGCTTCGCGATCCACGCGGCGCAGCAGTACGGCTGCCGCGTCACCTCGATCACGCTGTCGGCCGAGCAGCTCGCCGCCGCGCAGGCGCACGCCGCCGCCGCCGGCGTCGCCGGGCGCGTGCGCTTCGAACTGCGCGACTACCGCGACCTGCGCGAGACCTACGATCGCGTCGTCTCGATCGAAATGTACGAGGCGGTCGGCGAGGCCTGGTGGCCGGCGTACTTCGCGGCGATCCAGCGTGCGCTCAAGCCCGGCGGCATCGCCGCGCTGCAGGGCATCACCATCAGCCCGACGATCTTCGAGGCTTACCGGCGCAAGCGTGATTTCATCCAGAAGTACATCTTTCCCGGCGGCATGCTGTGTCCGCCCGGACGCTTCCAGGACCTCGCGCTCGGCGCCGGCCTCAAGCCCGAGGACGCGCGCTTCTTCGGTGTCGATTACGCCGAGACGCTGGCCTTCTGGCACCGCAACGTGCTCGCCCAGCGCGAGGCGATCGTCGCCCGCTTCGACGAGCGCTTCCTGCGCCTGTGGCGCTACTACCTGGCGTATTGCGAATGCGGCTTTCGCGTCGGCAGCATCGACCTGATGCAGATCACGCTGCGCCGCGACTAGGCAATGGTTCGCGTCTACGATGCACGCACCGGGCGACGGAGGCGCGGATGACGGGCACCCTCAAACTGATCTTCACGCTGATCCTGCTGGCGATCGTCGCCGCGACCGGCTGGGCGAGCCTGCAGGTGCCGCTCTGGCAGACGCCGCGCGCGGTGGTCAGCCACCCGTGGTTCGTCGCCACGCTGGTCGACACCTATCTCGCCTTCTTCACGTTCTGGCTGTGGGTCGCGTACAAGGAGCGCTCGTACCCGGGGCGCGCCTTGTGGCTGGTCGCGATCTTCGCGCTCGGCAACATCGCCATGGCGGGCTACGTGCTGATCCAGCTGTGGAGGCTGCCGCGCGGCGCCGGCGTCGACGATCTGCTGCTGCGGCGCCGGCAATGAGCGGTGCCGCCCATCGCTCGCTCTGGCAGCGCCGCCTCGTCGACCCGGTCGTCGCGCAGCTGCGCCAGGGCATCACGCCGGACCGGATCGCGCTGACGCTGGCGCTGGCGACCGTGCTCGGCGTCTTCCCGATCCTCGGCGCGACCACCTTCCTGTGCGCGCTCGCGGCGATCTGGCTGCGTCTCAACCAGCCGGTGATGCAGCTGGCCAACTATCTGCTGACGCCGCTGCACCTGGCCTTGCTGCTGCCGTTCTACCGCGCCGGCGAGATGCTGTTCGGGCAGGCGCACGTGCCGATCTTCTCGGTCGGCGAACTGCTCGCCCGCTTCCAGACCGACCCGCTGCAGTTCGTCGTCGACTACGGCCGCGTCGCGCTCTACGGCATCTGCGTCTGGGCGCTGCTCGCGCCGTTCGCCGCCGCGCTGCTGTACCTGACGTTGCGCCCGGCGCTGCAACAGCTCGCACGACGCGTGCGGCCGGCCTGATCCCAAGCGGCGCGCTAGGCGGCGTGACGCAGCGCCGCCGGCGCCGGCGCGTACGGGCCGGCGTCGCTGCGCCGCGCGAGTTCGTCGAGCAGGTGCAGGCCCTCGGCCCAGTCACCGAGCCCGGAATCGGCGTTGACGTGGCCGCGCGCGCCGATGTCGACGAAGCGGCTGCCCCAGGCGCCGGCCCAGCGTCGCGCGGCCGCCTGCGGCAGCCACGGATCGTCGCGGCTCGCGACCAGCGTGCTGGCGAACGGCAGCGGCGCCTGCGCCAGGCGCGCGGCGACGCCGAACTTGTCGGGATCGGCCGGCGCCACCAGCAGCGCGGCGGCGATCAGATCCGACTGGAACGCCGCTGCGCGCACGCTCGCCAGGCAGCCGAAGCTGTGCGCGACGATCAACACCGGCGCATCGGCCTGCAACACCGCCTCGACGATGCGCCGCGCCCACGCGTCGAGATCGGCGACGTTCCAGTCCGCCTGTTCGACGCGTCGCCAGTGTGGATGGCGACGCGCCCAGCGCGTCTGCCAGTGCGCCTCGCCGCTGCCGCGCAGTCCCGGCGCGACCAGCACCGGTCCCGCCCACTTCACCGCTTCGCCTGCATCCATCGCGTCCGCTCCCGCGCCGGATTCTGCCGGCACTCCGATATCACGCGGCCAGCGTAGGCGGGCCGGCGGTGCGAAGGAAGCGTTCCGGGGTTCTTTGCTTAGACGGCTTTGCGCCGGCGCCGCGCGGCGCGAGGGCGCGGCTCAGAGCAGCTGGAGCACGTTCTCCGGCGGCCGCCCGATCGCGGCGCGGCCGCGGTAGACGACGATCGGCCGTTCCATCAGTTTCGGATGGCTCGCCAGCACGTCGAGCCATTGCTCGTCGCTGTAGCCGTTGTCTCTGGCCAGGCCGAGCTCGGCGAACAGCTCTTCCTTGGTGCGCACGATGTCGAGCGGTTTGACGCCGAGCCGCTGGCACAGCTCGCGCAGCTCGGCCTTCGCCAGCGGCTGCTGCAGGTATTCGACGACCGGCAGCTCGACGCCGCGCGCCTGCAGCAGCTGGAGCGTTTCGCGGCTCTTCGAGCAGCGCGGGTTGTGCAGGATGCAGTCTTTCATCGGCGGCGGTCGTTGCGGATCGGCCCCGCACCATAGCATCGGCCGGCGCCGCGCTTCAGCTGCACCAGCGCTGCCGGTTCGGCGGCTGCGTGCGGCGGAAGTGGCGGAAGTTGGCGCCGAGGTAGCTGGCCTTGAGGTCGATCGTGTGCATTGCCGTGCCGTCGTCGAGCCGGCGCATCGCCACGCCTTCCATCTCGCCGAGCGCGCCGGAGGCGTCGGGCGCGAGCGTCAACAGCGGCAGCACCGTGCCGGTGTCGAGATTGATCTTGTAGACGCTCTTGGCGGCGTCGTCGCGCGTCAGGTACAGCGCGCCTTCGTAGACCTCGCCGCCCTGGATCCGGTCGAGCGTCGTGCCCAGCGGCAGCGCGCGCAGCCACGCGAATTCATGATCGAGATCGTAGACGTTGATTCGATCCATCTGCGACCAGTCGCCGCTGTAGGCGACGCGCCGCGCGGCATCGAGCGCGACCCAGGCGACGTGCGCCTGATGCGGCGCCAGCGCATGGGCCTGGCCGCGATAGGCCAGCGTCTGCGCGTCGTACAGCGCGATCAGCGGATGGGCGTAGGCGTCGTCCTCGATCGGCACGTAGAGCGTGCCGTCGAGCACGTCGACGTCGCCGATGTGATTGCTGCCCTGCTCGCGCAGCACGGCCGGGATCGCCGACAGGTCGCCGGCCTCGGCGCGGTATTGCGCGTCGGTGCGCTGCAGCCCGTAGCGCCACGAGAAGAACCAGCTCTGGCCGTCGTGCGCCAGGCCCTGCGAGCGCAGCATCGTCTGCACGCCGAAATAGGCCATGCTGTCCTGCGTCCAGGCTTCGCCGTCGAGCGCCGCGACGAAGGCGTCGACCGCGCTGCGCTCGTCGGCCAGCCCGTCGGCGGTGCCGCGCCAGGCGCGGACGCGCGTTTCGAGTTCGGCATCGGACAGCGACGCGATCGGCAGCGGCTCGGCGCTGGCCGCAACATCCGGCAGCTGCAGGCCGCTGCCGGCGTCGCCGTCGGTATCGAGGCTGTAGAGGAAGCGCGCGAGGCGGCGCAGCGGCGGCGGGTACGCGCAGCCGCCGGCCAGCGCGTACGGGGTGACGACGGCGCCGCCCTCGCTTTCGCCGAGCAGCACGTCGCCGATCGACAGGCGCAGCGGCCGGCCCGGCCGGTATTCGAAGCGGCCTTCGGCATCGGTCGTGCCGGCGACCTCGGCGGATCGGTACTGCAGGCCGGCGATCGGCGCGAGGCCGGCGCCGGTGCCGCCTTCGAAGACGCCGGCCGCCGGCGGCCCGGCTTCCGGCGCGGCATCGCCGCCGGAACCGCAGTGGGCGAGCAGCGGGCACAGGATCAGGACAGCGACGGAACGGCGAAGGAACATCGGCGGCAATCTCGTGCAGGCAAGGCACGACTCTAGAAGCACCGCCGTGGCGAATTCGCGACAGTCGGCCCCAGATTCCGGCGGCGGCCGGCGGCGCGTCGCTAGAATGCCGGCGCGCCCGCCACCGACTGCCGATGAACCAGACCCCGCCGACCGCACCCGATACCGGCATCGCCGGCGGTCTGGCGTTCGTGGTGCTGTGGAGCACCGGCTACATCGCCGCTGCCGCCGCGCTGCACGGCAGCGGACCGTTCACGCTGGCGGTCGTGCGCTTCGGCGGCTCGGCGCTGCTGATCGGCCTGTGGCTGCTGCTGCGCCGCGCGGCCCCCGCTTCGTCCCGCGCGCTGGCGCATGCGGCGATCGCCGGCGTGCTGCTGCAGGCGGGCTTCTTCGGCTTCACCTACGCCGGCCTGCGCGCCGGCGTGCCGGCCGCGGCGGCCGGCCTGATCACCGGCCTGATGCCGCTGACGACGGCGGCCGGCGCGGCGCTGCTGCTCGGCGAATCGCTGCATCGCAATGCCGTGCTGGGCCTCGGCCTCGGCCTCGCCGGCGTGCTGTTCGTGGTGCTGCCGGATCTGCGCGCGACCGGGCCGCTGCTCGGCTACCTGAGCATGGGCGCGGCGCTGCTGTCGCTGAGCCTGGGCACGCTCTACCAGAAGCGCCACGCGAGCGCGCTCGATCCGCGGCTGGCGCTGGTCGTGCAGCTGACCGCCTCGCTGTGCGTGCTGCTGCCGTTCGCGTGGCGGCTGGAGCATCTGGCGCTGCAGCTGCAACCGCAGGTGATCGCCGGCATCGCCTGGGTCATCCTCGTCAATTCCTGCAGCGGCCTGCTGCTGTATCTGTGGCTGCTGCGGCATGGCGCCGCCGGGCGTGTCGCCAGCCTGTTCTATCTGGTGCCGCCGGTGACGGCCGTGTTCGCCGCGCTGGTCCTGCACGCCCGCTTCGGCTGGCACGACGCGGCCGGTTTCACGCTGGCGGCGGCCGGCGTCTGGCTCGGCCAGCGCCGCGCCTGAGCGCCCGGCGGCCTGCCGCGCGGGCGCGGGCCACGAAATGGGGCCGTCCGGCGCTTTTCGTTCATCGCCGGTTGCGGCGGATGCCGGTAGACTTCGCGCGTTTTTCCAACGGAGCAGGCATTTGCGCCCGATCGCCGCCTTCGTTCTGAGCATGCTGCTGTGCAGCTGTGCGCACTACGCCACGCCCGGCGGGCCGGCCCCGCTCGCCGAACTCGGCGCCGCCGCCGACGCGGCGACGCAACCGCCATCCCCGCAGCTGCCGATGACGCTCGCCATCGTCCGCATCCAGGCGCCCGGCTACCGCTCGGCCTCGGCGACGGCGCTCGGCGGCGGCCGCTACAGCGTGCTGCCCGGCAGCGAGCCGCAGACCTCGCTCGCCGCGCTCGCGCAGTGGCCGCTGGTCGGCACGGCGATCGCGCTCGATCCGGCGCTGCTGCCGCGGAGCTTCGAAACGCTCGACGCCCTGCGCCTGGCGGCCGCCAAGCGGCAGGCCGACGTGCTGTTCTTCTACACCGTCGACACCCGCTTCGAGGCCGACGGCCAGTCCTACGCGGCCGCCAGCGAGCTGCCGATCGGCAAGGCACCGCCGGCCGGCGCGCGCCTGCTCAGCACCGCCAGCGGGCGCTTCGTCGACGTGCGCACCGGCTACCCGTTCGGCGGCGCCGAAGGCCGCGCCGAGAGCGGCGATCTGGCCTCGGCCTGGAAGACGCCGGCCGCGCTCGACGCGCGGCGCCTCGATGCCGAGCGCCAGGCGCGCGACGCGCTGTTTGCCGACGCGGCGAAGACCTGGCAGCAGATCGCCGCCCGCTACCAATGAACGCGACGGCGACCCTGAAACTGCCATGGCGCCCTGCGCACCCGTTCCCGTGAGCGCCGCTCACAAACCCGACGAATCCCCCATGCGTTCCCGTTTCCTTCTTCCGCTGCTGGCCGCCTTGAGCTGCGGCCTCGCCGAGGCGGCGGCGCCCGCGCCGTTCGACCTCGCCGGCCCGACGCTCGACGCTGTCATCACGCGCGGCAACACCATCCTGCCGGCCTCCGAAGTGCCGAACCTGCAGGAAGGCGACCGCATCTGGATCAAGCCGGAGTTCCCGCCATCGCAGTCGGCGCATTACCTGATGGTCGCCGTGTTCCTGACCGGCTCGACCAATCCGCCGCCGGAGGAATGGTTCTTCCCGTGCAAGACCTGGACGGGCAAGTGCGCGCGCGAGGGCCTGACGGTGACGGTGCCCAAGGGCGCGCAGCAGGCGCTGCTGTTCCTCGCGCCGGAAACCAGCGGCGACTTCAAGGGCATCGTCGGCGCGGTGCGCGGCCGGCCCGGCGCCTTCGTGCGCGCCAGCCAGGACCTCAATCAGGCCTCGCTCGACCGCTCGCGCCTCGACCGTTACGTCGCCGCCGTGCGCACGCTGAGCTACGGCGATCCGGCGGTACTGCGGCAGACCGCGCCGCTGCTGGCGCGCAGCCTGTCGATCAAGGTCGACGACAAGTGTCTCGACAAGATTCCGCAGCTGCAGGCGCCGTGCCTGACGCAGGGCCAGGAGTCGCTGATCCTCAACGACGGCCACAGCATGTCGATCGCCGACACGCTGACCTCGGGCGCGGCCGCCGATCTGGTGATGGCGGCGAGCGCCACGCCGGAACTCGGCTACGGCGTCTACAGCCCGTACATCGCCTCCGTGCTCGACATGGTGCGCATCTTCGACTCGTTCAGCACCGCGCAGTACCAGTACATCCCGGCGCTGGTCTCGCACAAGGGCGACAAGCTGGCGCTGTCGCTGAACACGCCGCCGTCGTTCTACAACCCGAAATCGGTGCTGGTGGTGGCGTTGCCGGCGATCGAGGAACCGCATCTGCCGCCGCTGCACGCCGTCGATCCGACCGAGATCTACTGCGCGTCGCGTACCGATCTCGTGCTGCCGGTCGAGGGCGCGCCGCTGGCCTTCTCGACCAACTTCGCGCACGACATCACGCTGACGCTGCGCGGCCAGGACGGCAAGACCGTGCGCCTGCCGGCGCGCGCCGACGCCGTGCGCGGCGGCTATGTCGTCAACACCGCCGCGCTCAAGCCGGCGCAACTCGGCAACGACGTGCGCGGCACGCTGATGGGCTATTGGGGCTTCGAGCCCTACGAAGGCCCGAGCTTCCGCCTGCGCAACGCGCGCGCCAACGCCTGGGCGCTCGCCGACGGCGACGACGACGCGCTGATCGTCGGCCGCCCGGACACCGTGCACCTGCGCACCGACAGCGTCAGCTGCGTCGACAACATCATGCTGCGCGACCCGGCCGGCAAGGAGCTGAAGGCCGAGTGGAAACCGCTCAAGCCCGGCCTCGTCGAAGTCACGCTGCCGCTGCAGGACGCGCAGCCCGGCACCGTCAACCTGCTGATCGACCAGTACGGCACCGACGAGCCGCACCAGATCCCGCTCAAGGTCTTCGCCAGCCGCGCCCGCCTCGACGGCTTCGCGATTCACGCCGGCGACACGCGCGGCGTGCTCAAGGGCGCGCGCCTCGATGAAGTGGCGAGCCTCGCCATCGA
This sequence comes from Solimonas variicoloris DSM 15731, assembly GCF_000382285.1. GTDB lineage: Bacteria > Pseudomonadota > Gammaproteobacteria > Nevskiales > Nevskiaceae > Solimonas > Solimonas variicoloris. Next base: position 60,086 of record NZ_KB907925.1, read on the forward strand.
CAATCTGCTGTTCGTGCCCGGCGAGCTGTCGACGCGCGGTCGCGACGACGAGCTGCCGATGGTCACGCAGGACGCCGCGGCCGCCGCCGCGCTGCAGCCCGACAGCCACCCGACCGCGACCGTCACGCTCAAGGACGGCCGCATCGCCAAGGTCAGCGTCAGCGTCGACGACCCGCGGCCGAGCGTCGTGCTGATCGGCAAGAGCGTGCTGCCGTCGCCGACCAGCCCGAGCACCAACATCCTGCTCGCCAACCAGGACCAGCTGCCGCAGGACGCACGGCTGACGTTCTCGGTGCGCGCGCAGACGCCGGCCCGCTTCGCCCGCAACGAGACGCTGGAGATCGCCACTGTCGACGAATCGGCGACGACGACGCTGAGCATCGCCAACGGCAGCATCAAGCTGGAGACCGCGAAGGTCGCCGTCGCCACGCTCGATCCGGCCAAGGCTTTCGGCTTCTCCGCCTTCGGTCCGCTCAAGTTCCGCGCCGTGGTCGACAACGTCGCCGGCGACTGGCAGCCGCTCGCCACGCTCGTGCGCCTGCCGGTACTGCGCGAACTCAAGTGCCCCGACGACGCCAAGCTCGCCTGCCGCCTGTCCGGCAGCGACCTGTTCCTGCTCGACGCGGTGTCCGGCTCCGACAACTTCGACGGCGCCGTGCAAGTCTCCGACGGCTATCCGGGCGCGAGCCTGCCGGTGCCGCACCCGACTGACGGCCGGCTCTACATCCGCCTGCGCGACGAACCCTCGCTCGCGCACAGCGTGCACTTCGACGTGCAAACCCTGCCGCCGCCGGCCGACGACGCCGCGCGCGCGCCGGCAAGCGCGGCGCCCGCGAACGCTGCGGCTGCTGCCAACACCAGCGCCGCCACTGCCGCGCCGCCGCCGGCGGCCGGCACCGCTGCACCGAGCGCTGCGCAGGCCGCGCCGGCCGCGTCATCGCCGGTCTCGCCCGCGCAGAACCCGCCCGCGCCATCCCCCGACAACGGCACTGCCACGCAGAATCTGCAGCCCGCGACGCCACCGGAACATCCCTGAGGAAGTCTGAAAAACGCCGTCATCGCGAGGCCGCTCAGCGGCCGTGGCGATCCGGAGCCACCGGCGCAGTGCGCCGCTGGATGGCTTCGCCGCCTACGGCGACTCGCCATGACGACGGATGAGCGTTTTCAGAGCGTCCCTGAACGCCCAAGCGGCGGCGCCACCACACCGCCCCTAACGCCGCGTTCGCAATACAAAAGGCCTCCGCCCAGACGGAGGCCTTTCTTCTTTGCAGCGCCCGAACCGCATCGCTCATACCTGCGGACGAGACAGCGGCCGCGCCCCTGCGGCATCATCGGTCCCGGTTCACTTGGCGCCTGGCCTCATCACGGCCTTCGCCAAAGTCAGCGCCTGTCACTGCGGAAGCCATCCTGTCCATGGCGATTGGGGGAGAGTTGAATGAGAGTGCACGCGGCTCTTCTGGCGATTCTGTTCTTCTTCGGATGCGCAACCGAGCGTGTTCCGGAGAGTCCGTACAACAAGGGCGTTGAGGCGTATCGAACCAAGAACTACAGCGAAGCCGCTGCGCAGTGGACCATCGCGGCTGAGGCCGGCGAAGTCAGCGCGAAGAACAACCTGGCCTTCCTCCTGTTCAATGGCCTCGGGGTGGAGCCGCAACAGGACCGGGCCTTGGCGCTCTGGCAGTCGGCGGCCATGCAAGGCCATGCAGAATCTCAATGGCACTTGGGCGGGGCCTATGAAAACGGTCAGTCCGTGAAGCAGGACCGAGCATTGGCCTACGCGTGGTACCGGTGCGCCATCGCCAGCGCCGAGCTTCATCTCAAAGCCGGCCCCGACCCGACGGAAGAGGCCATTGCGGATGACGCGCGAAAATCCGTCATCAGCCTCACCGATCGGCTGGTTCCGACAGAGTTGCAGCGCGGGCAGCGGCTCGCAGACGAGTTCATCGCCAAGTTTGCCGTCGACGTACCCTAGGCCGTCGTACCCGGACTCCATACGCGAGCTGTACAGGGGCCGTCGCGCGCTGTCTGCCGAGGGACGGGCGCGGGCGTCGCGGTCCGCTTGCTGGCCACGTTCGCATTCCGGAGGCGACACTTCGGCAGGCAGCAGGCGAGGCGCGTGGTGGCGATCCTTACTTGATTGCAGCGGGCCTGTCGATTTTCGCTTCGCTCGTTCGTCGTAGCTGAAACCCACCGACAATCGGAGAGCAGGCTATGCGGTTCATCATCACGGCGCAGGCGAGTGCGGAGAAGAAGGCGGCTGAGCCGTCAGATTTCGACGCGGAACTCTTCAAGGCCTACATGCGCTTCAACGAGGAGATGCATCAGGCCGGCGTGCTGGTCGCCTCCGAAGGACTCAATCCCGCGGCGCCCGGCGCCCGCATCGCGGTCGCCAACGGCAGGCGCTATGTCGTGGACGGCCCCTTTGCCGAGTCGAAAGAACTGGTGGGAGGCTTCTACCTCATCGACGTCGACTCGCTGGACGAGGCCATTGCATGGGCGCTGCGCGCACCGTGCGGCCATCATGCGGACGACATTCTGGAGATTCGCCAGCTGACGGGTGCGGGTGATCTGCCGCCCGAAATTCTGCAACTCATCAACGAAGCGGCGCCGACGTGGAGCGCGTCGGCCTGGCAGGCGCGCGACGCCAAATAGTCGCGGGTAACGCGTGCAGGCGCGGCGCTGCATCGTCCACAACGCGCGCTTCACTCCGCCGCTCACGCACGCTTGCGCGGCGAGCGGTGCGTCTTCTTGGGAGCGGCCGGCGTGGCCTTGGCGCGCGGGCGTTTGCGGGCCGGCTTCTCGGCCGCGGGGCGATGCGCCGCCTGCGCGGGCGTGCGCCGATTGGTCGCGATGCTCTTGCGCAGCAGCGCCATGAAATCGACCACCTTGTCGGAGCCTTCGTGCGCCGGCTCGGCTTCGAGCTTGCGGGCGATGCGCGCGCCCTTGCGCTTGAGGCGTTCGCGAATCGCCCGGCTGAGCTTTTCGCGGAACTCGTCCTTGTACTGCGCCGGCCGGAAGCGGTCGCTCATCGACTCGACCAGCTGGCGCGCCATGGCGGACTCGCGCGGGCTGATGCGATGGCTTTTCGCGGTGCCGGACGGAAAGTGGTACGCGTCGCTCGCGACGAGTTCCTGCGGATAGCGCAGCAACAGCAGCTGCAGCGCGTCGCCGCTGGGCCGCACCATCGCCAGGCTCTCGCGCGTCCGGATCACGACGCGGGCGATCGCCACTTTGTGCAGCGCCTTGAGCGTCTCGCGCAGCAGCACATAGCCTTTCTCGGCTTTCTTCGGCGGCACGAGGTAATAGGGCCGCTCGAAGTATTCGGGGCCGACTTCGGACGGGTCCACGAAAGCCTCGATGTCGACCGACTCTCTGCTCTCGGGGGCCGCGTTCCGGAAGTCCTCGTCCCGCAGCACGACGTAATTGCCTTTCTCGTATTCGAAGGCCTTGGCGATGTCCTTCCATGGCACTTCCTCGCCGGTCTCCTCGCTGATGCGCTCGTAGCGGACGCGCGAGTTGTCGCGCGAATCGACGAGGTGAAAGTGCAGATCGACCCGGCGCTCGCCGCTCATCAGCTGCACCGGAATGTGCAGCAGTCCGAACGAGATGGCGCCATTCCACAGCGGCTTGGCCATGCGGTGCTCTCCTGGCGTCAGCGGCGCGGCAGCGCCTGCTCGACATCGTCGATGCCGGCCCAGGGCTCGGGCCGTTTGGCGATGCGTTCGCGGATGTTGCCGATGTGGTACTGCGCGGCCGAGCGCAGCTTCGGCAGCTCGTCCCAGCCGAGCGGCACGGCGAGCGGCGCGCCGGGGCGGGCGCGCAGGCTGTAGCTGGCGATGCTGGTGGCGCCGCGCGCATTGCGCAGATAGTCGACGAACACGTGCCCGCCGCGCCGCGCCTTGGCGGCGACGTCGACATAGCGTTGCGGCTCCTCGTGCGCGAGCGCGGTGGCCAGCGCATGCGCGAACGATTTCGCGGCGTCCCAGCCGTCGTCGCCGGTCAGCGGCACCACCACGTGCAGACCCTTGCCGCCGGTCGCGCGCAGGAATGATTCCAGACGCAGCGCGCTCAGCCGCTCGCGAACCGCGAGCGCCGCTGCCTTGACCGCGGACCACGCGACGTCCGGCGCGGGATCGAGATCGAAGACGATGCGGTCCGGCGTATCCGGGCGCGCGAGCGGCGCGCCCCAGGCGTGAATCTCGACGACGTTCATCTGCACCAGCGCGAGCAGGCCGTCGAGGTCTTCGATGTAGACATAAGGATCGTGATCGCCGCCCGGTGCGGCGTGCACCGAGGCGCGGAAGCCCGGCGTCAGATGCTTCTGGAAGAAGCATTCGCCGGCGATGCCGTCGGGGCAGCGCAGCATCGCCAGCGGCCGGTCGACGATGCCGGGCAGGATCTGCGCCGCGATGTCCGTATAGAGCGCGCCGATCTCGGCCTTGGTCACCGGCGGATCGGTGAAGACCTGCCGCTCCGGATGCGTGAACGGGTACGGCGCCGGCGGATCGCCGGCCTTGCGGTGTGCGCGTGCGGTCGGCACCGAGGCCCTGCGCGCTGCCGCGCGCGTGGGCTTGGCGCGCGTCCGGCCGCCGCTCTTGCCGGTCTTGCCGGCCCGCGCCTCGCGGCTCGTCGCGCGCGCCGTGGCCTTCTTCGCGTCCGGCACGGCACGGCCGCCGGACGCGGCGTGCGTTTCGACCTGCGGCGCGCGATCCGGACTCGCGACATCGGCCGGCGATTTGTCCGCACGCAGGCCCTTGAGGCTGGCCTGGCGCAGCAGACCGTCGTCGGTCCAGGCGCGGAATTCGACCTCGACGACCCGCTCCGGCCGCACCCAGATCGGGTGCGCGCCGCGCAGCTCGGCGCGGCCCGGCGGGTTCGCCAGTGCGACGGGCGTCTTCGCCGGCCGCAGCGCGGCGCTTAGTTCGGCGAGCAGGTCATCGCTGAAGCCGCTGCCGACGCGGCCGACGTAACGCCACGGCCGGCCGCGGCCCTGTGGTCGCGCCAGCAGCAGCGAGCCGAGCGCGGCGCGCGCGCCACGGCCGGCGGTGTAGCCGACGATCACGAACTCGTCGGACTGCACGCATTTGATCTTCAGCCAGGCCCCGCCGCGGCCTTCGCGGTACGGCGCCAGCCGCGACTTGCTGACGATGCCTTCGAGCCCGAGCCGGCACGCGGCGCTGGCCGCCTCGGGGCCGTCGCCGACGAGGTATTCGGAGCGCTGCAGCGGCGGCGGCGCGGCGGCGAGGAGCCGCTGCAGCGCGGCCTTGCGCGTGTCCTGCGCCTCGCCGCGCAGATCGCGGCCGTCGAGGTAGAGCAGATCGAACACCACGGCCTGCAGCTCGCCGCCTTCGCCGAAACGCTGCTGCAGCAGGTCGAAGCGGCTGCGCCCGTGCTCGTCGAAGGCGACGAGTTCGCCGTCGAGGATGCAGTCGCGGCACGGCAGGGCCAGCACCGCGGCCTGCACCGCCGGCAGCTTCGCGGTCCAGTCGAGGCCGTTGCGCGAGACGATGCGCAGACGGCGGCCTTCGCGCATCGCCAGGAAGCGATAGCCGTCGTACTTGATCTCGTGCACCCACTCGGCGCCAGCCGGCGCGCGCGCGGACAGACGCGCCAGCTGCAGCCCGACCTGCTGCGGAAACGGGTCGCGCGGCGGATCGGCGCGGCGGCGCGCATGTGTGCCGGCGCTCGCGGCGGCCTGCGCCGTCCCGGCAGAGGCCGTCGCCGCGCGGCCGCGGCGCGCACCGCCGTGCTGTGCGCGCCACTCGCGCAGCACGACGTCATCGGCCACGTCCGGGGCCTGCGCGTGTGCGTCGTCGCTCTTGATCAGCAGCCACTGCGGCTGCCGGCCGGCCAGATGCGTGCGCACCAGCGACCAGCGGCCCTGCAGACGCTCGCCGTGCAGCGTGAAATGCAGATGGCCCTTGCGGATCGCGGCGTCGGCATCGGCGTCTTCCGGCTCCCACCAGCCGCGATCCCAGATGTCGACATGGCCGGCGCCGTACTGGCCGGCCGGGATGTCGCCCTCGAAATCGCCATAGGCGATCGGATGATCCTCGACCTCGACCGCGAGCCGCTTCTGCGCCGGATCGCGCGACGGGCCCTTGGGCACCGCCCAGCTGCGCAGCGTGCCGCCGAGTTCGAGGCGGAAGTCGAAGTGCCGGCGCCGCGCGTGATGCAGCTGGATCACGTAGCGCAGCCGCGCGCGGGCACCGCGGCGCGCTGCCGGCGGCTCGCGACCGCTGGGCTCCGCGGTCACATCGAAGCGCCGCATCTGCCGGTATTTCGCGAGCCGCCGCATCGTCATTCCCTCGGCTTTGCGTGCAGGAACCGGCAACATCACTCCGGCCCACTGAGCAAGCGCTGAACACCCGGATGCCGCGGAAGGCTGCCGCACATCGCCGCGACGGCAAGCCTCCCGTCCCTGCGGACGAACGCCGCCGGGCCATGGTACGCCGGTCGGCCGGCGCCGCCGCGCACCCACCTCCATTCGGCGGAGGCACGCCGGCGGCACACGCTGCAGGCTGCTCGCGAACCGCAGTTTGCGGCCGCGCAGGAGTGCATCGATGACCGAGACCGAAAAGCTGCTGGCGATCGAAGAGATCAAGCAAGTCTTCGCGCGCCGCCTGCGCTACATGGACTGCAAGCAGTGGGATCTCTACGGCAGCGTGCACACCGAGGACGCGTGGTCGGAAACCTACGGCGATCTGCCGGCAGCGCTGCAGCCGCAGGCCGGCGGCGTGCGCAACAAGGTGGTCGGCCCGCAATCGCTGGCAGCCGCGATCCGCCACTTCATGGAGCACCGCACGCCGATCACCTCGGTGCATCACGCGCACACGCCGGAGATCGAATTCACCTCCGACACCACCGCGACCGGCATCTGGCCGATGGAGGACCACCTCTGGTGGCGCGACGGCGCCCGCGAGGAACACCTGCACGGCTACGGGCACTACCTCGAGCACTACCGCAAGGTCGAGGGCCGCTGGCTGATCTGCTACCGCAAGCTCACGCGCCTGCGCGTCGACCGCACGCCGGGCTTCTACGAGCGGCTGGCCTGAGCGCGCCGGCCGCGGCGGCGCTCAATCGCGCTGCTTCGGCACCCAGGCCCAGGTCATCGTCGCCACGACCGGCGACTCGCCGGCGGCGTCGGTGATCGTCACCGGCACGACGAGATCGCCGCGGGCTTCGGCGACGATGCGGGCACGCTGCGCGGCGTCGAGCGTGGCGACGGCGCGCAGATCGCCCTGCGCGCGCTTCACGTAGTCGATGTGCATGCTCTTGAGCAGCGGCAGGCGGTCGTCCGGCACGTTCATGCCGAACACCGCGCCGCTCGCAGTCTCGGCGAGCAGCGCCATCGCCGCGGCGTGCACGCCGCCGATGTGGTTCTGCACCTTGCGGCGGTTGCGGACGACGACCACGGCCTGCGCCTCGCTGAGCGTCTCGAAGCGCAGACCGGCGGTGCCGGCGAAGCGCACCTGCGAGTTGAACAGCAGCGTGGTCGCGCGCCGGCGCAGCGGCCCCGGCAGCGCGGCGCAGTACGCCACCGCGCGGGAAAGACGATTGCCGGCCATGTCGCACCCTCCTCGAGTCGTTTGCGGCATTGTCGGCGCCGCGCCGGCCGCACGCCTTGTCCGTGGCAGGAATCCGCTCTGGCGGCGCGGCCAGCAGCGCCGCACACTGCACGCAAACGCGGCCCGCCTTTTCCGAAAGCGACGGCCGCCGCGTTGCTCGAGACGGGCACTCGCAAAAACGGACAGGGAGCTTCATGCAACGTCGCGACTTTCTGCGCACGACCGGCGCCACGCTGGCGCTCGGCGCGATGGCGAGCGGCTGCGCGAGCGCGCCGCGCGCCGTCGCCACGGCAACCGCGCCGACCGACTACGATCCGCTGCCGCCGCTGGCGCCGATCCGCGCGCGGCCGGACCGGCTGATCGCGATCAGCGTCTGCACGCGGCCGTTTCGCGCGCAGGGCCCGCGCATCGAGGCCGAGAAGCTGGGCCGCAAGACCGTGGTCCACCACTACGGCCACGGCGGCAGCGGCTGGTCGCTGTCCTGGGGTTCGGCCCGGCTCGCGCTGCGCGAAGTGCTGGCGACGCAGGTCGCCGAGGTCGGCGTGATCGGCTGCGGCGCCATCGGCCTGACCACGGCGCTGCTCGCGCAGCGGGCCGGTCTGAAAGTGACGATCTACGCCCGCGAACGTCCGCCGGATGTGCGCTCCTCGCGCGCGACCGGCGTGTGGTCGCCGGACTCGCGCTACTGCACCGCCGAGCACGCGACGCCGGACGCCGTCGCACGCTGGGAAACGATGGCGCGCGAATCGTTCCGCACCTATCAGACGCTGCTCGGCCTGCCCGGCGATCCGATCGAATGGCGCGACGGCTACGCGCTCGGCGACGAGCCGTTCAACGGCGGCCACGGCGAGGGCGATGGCGAGCCCGTTTACGCCAATCTGCTGCCGCTGATCCGCTCGCTGTGGCCGCGCGGGCAGGACATCCCGCCCGGCGCGCACCCGTTCCCGGTGCCCTACGTGCGCCGCTACACGACGATGGTCTACAACCTCAGCAGCTACTCGCGCCTGCTGATCGAGGACTTCGAGCGCGGCGGCGGACGCATCGAGACGCGCGAGTTCGAACGCCCCGCCGAGCTCGAGAAGCTGCCCGAGAAGACGCTGGTTAACTGCACCGGCTACGGCGCGCGCGCGCTGTTCGGCGACGACAGCATCGTGCCGGTGCGCGGCCAGATCGGGCGCCTGATCCCGCAGCCGGAGGTGAACTACGGCCTCAGCTACGGCTCGCTGTTCGTGGTGCCGCGCCGCGACGGCATCGTCGTGCAGACCGGCGCGCCCGGCGACTACGGCAACGCCGATGCGACGCCGAACCACGCCGAGTCGGAAGCCGCCGTGCGGCAGCTCGCGGCGCTGATGGCGAAGATGCGCCGCGCGTAGGATCTCAGCCCCACGCCGCGGAGAACGACGATGCTGGAACTGCGACCGAACTGCGAGTGCTGCGACCGCGACCTGCCGCCGGACAGCGGCGACGCGCGCATCTGCTCGTTCGAATGCACCTTCTGCGCGAGCTGCGCCGAAACCACGCTCGGCGGCCGCTGCCCGAACTGCGGCGGCGAGCTGCTGGCGCGGCCGCGGCGGCCGGCCGACGCGCTGCTGCGGCATCCGGCCTCGACCCGGCGCGTGCTGCGGCCGGGTGGCTGCGGCGCGGTCGCGTAGACCCGAGCCGCAGGCGGCGCGGCGATGCCGCCGCCCATCGCCAGCGCCAGCCGATCCGGGCACACTGTGGCGCGGGGCAGGCCATAGGGATGGGGCGGAGATGACGGTCACGCGCAAACTGCTGTGCGTCGCATATGCGTCGATCGCGCTGCTGGCGCTGATCGGCACCTGGAGCCACAACGTGGCCTACCTGCCGCTCGGCTTCGCCGGCGCCAACCTGCGCTTCTGGGGCGATACCTTCGCCAATCCGGCGAGCCGCTCGATCACCGTCGACCTGTTCTTCCTCAGCTTCGCGGTGCTGGTGTGGATGGTGCTCGAAGCGCGGCGCCTGCACATGCGCGGCGTCTGGCTCTATCTGCTGTTCGGCCTGCTGATCGCGATCAGCGTGACCGTGCCGCTGTTCCTGATCCACCGCGAGCGCGTGCTCGCCGTGCGCGCGCCCGGCACGCCGGCCGGCCGCCTCGCCACCGGCGACCTCATCGGCCTCGCGCTGCTCGTGCTGGCGACGCTCGCCTACACGGCGACGACCCTGGTGCGGGCGCCGGCCTGAAGGCGCGCTTCGCTCAGTCGTCGAAGCGCTCGAAGCGCCCGGCGCGATAGACGAATAACTGACTTGTCAGCGAGTACGCGCTTTCGGCGACGCCACGACTTGCCAGTTCGCGTAGGCGCGCGACCCCCGCCTTGTTGTGCGATCCCGTCAGCAAAATGACGTCTCGTGACGGCACTGCGACAACGATCTCGCCGTCGACGCCGAGTTTGCCGCTGTCCCAAAGCTCGTCGAGCAGCAGCAGACTCGCTACGTAGTCGCCGCCGGCGACCAGCATCGAGACTTCCGGCCCCCGATGCAGTTCGGCCGGCGGCAGAATTCTGCGCAGATTGGCAACCGCGATTCGCCGTAAATCAGACGATTTGATTCCCGACTGCCGCAGCTCCTCGGGCCCGAAGTAGCGAATATTCTGCTCGCCATCTTCGGCATAGACGATCAGCAGATCAGCGTTGAAATCTTCGGTGACCCAGTCGCGGATCGGCCCCGAACCGGCCTGCCCGATCGTGCGTCGCATGTCGTCGATCCACCGCCGGTCCTTGATGACAGGAATGATGCGTCCCGAGTCCAGGCCGAGCTGGGAGCCGGCGAGCGTTTCCAGATAGGAGGCCGTGTACCGAGCCACGATCGAATCAAGGTCGGCGGGAGCCTGAAGATAGGCTTGATACGCGTTGTCGAGGAAGGCGTCTGCCTTGTTGCCGGCCTTCCCTTCAATACGCAGATGCAGCGGCGCGACGGTGGTGACGACCGCCGCGCCCGTGTTCTTCAAGCGCTCGACCATGACCCCGGTAAAGGCCTCTGCGGACAAAGCCGCCAGGGCGTACTGATGGAACCCGAACGTGCACAGCAGCGCGGCTATCAGTCGTTTCACGTCGCCCCCTTAGTCACCCCGCGGCGAGTATCGCCAACCACGGCCGTGCCGCCTGATACTTCGTTCACGCAGCTGCGCTACGTCGCGAGGATCACCGACGCACGGCCGGTGGCGAGCGTGCGCTCGCCGGCGTGGAGGCGGAATTCGTACATCCAGCCGCCGGCATTGGCGACCAGACGGCGCGCGCTGCACTCGAGCGGCGCGGCGAGGTCGTCGATGCGCTCGACGTGCAGCGCCAGATCGCGCACCGCGGCGAGCACGCCGGGCCGCGCGCCGCCGGCACCGTCGGCGGTCTTGGCGAGCCAGCCACCGTGCACGGCCATCGCCTGGGCGCCGTATTCGATCAGGTGCAGCGCGGCGAGCCGGCCATCGCGGCGCAGCGGGTGGTCGGCGTCGGCGTGGCGCCGCGTGCGCACGTGCACCGTGGTCTCGTCGGCGGCGAGCAGTTCGTCCCACAGGCACATCGCGCCGGCGTGCGGCACGAGCGCGGCGAGGCCGGCGCGGTCGAGCAGGGCGGTCATCGCGCGCCCGGCCTCACGGCTGCCAGTGCAGATGCAGGGCGCGGCCGCCGGCGTTCGGTAGCACGACCGTACCGGCCTCGCCGCGCGCCACGCGCTGCAGCAGCGGCAGCGCGCGCAGCGCCGGATTGGCGAGGCGCAGCGCTTCGAGCGCGGACACCTCGAGCGTCGTCTCGGCAGCATCGCCGAGCGCCAGATCGAGATGGCCGAGCGGCGCGGCACCACCTGCGGGCTTCAGCCACAGCGCGCAGCTCGCCGCACAACCGAGCGAGCGCGCGTCGAACAGCGGCGGCGGCGCCGGCACGTCGAACACCACGAGCAGCACGTCGCGCGCGTCGCTGACGACCTGCAGCGCAGCCTCGAACAGGCCGAGCGCGAACGAGCCGTCGTAGCCGGCCAGCGTCGTCGATGGTGCGGTCGAAGCGACGGCGATGCCCCAGTAGCCGGCGGCCGCGTTGTGCACGGAGTTGTGGAAGTCGGTCGGCGAGACGAGTTTCTGCGGCTCGGCGACGGCCGCGCAGATGCGGTGCAGGATCGACATGTCGCCGTCCGAACCGGCGAACACCGTCGCCAGCGACGACGCGTCGCGGCCGGCGATCGCTTCCTCGGCGACACGGAACGCCTGACGCACGGCCGGCGTCGCGCGGCGCCGCTCGTTCGGCGGCAGCAGCTGCGGCGCGTAGGCCGGCAGCTCGACGGCCTCGTGCGCCGCCTCGCCGCGCAGCACGCGCGCCGCCGACGGCCAGTCCGGCAGACCCGGCGCGGCCAGGCCGATGGCCTCGATCGCGACGCGCATCAGGCGGCCCTCCCGAAGATCAGACAGGCGTTGTTGCCGCCGAAGCCGAAGGAGTTCGACAGCGCGTAACGCACATCGAGCGTTTGTGGCGCAAGGGCATAACGCGCGCGCAGCGCCGGATCGAGTTCCTGGGTATTGAGGCTCGGCGGCACGAAGCCGTGCTCGATCGCCAGACACGAGAACGCCGCTTCGACGATGCCGGCGGCACCGAGCGTGTGGCCGGTGAAGCCCTTGGTCGAGCTGCACCACGGCCCGTTCAGCGAACCGAACACCTCGCTCACACCGCGATCCTCGGCGGCGTCGTTGGCCGGCGTCGCCGTGCCATGCAGGTTGACGTAATCGATCGCCGACGGCGCAAGGCCCGCGCGCTGCAAGGCCGCGCGCATTGCCAGCGCAGCCCCGCGCCCCTGCGGATCGGGTGTGCTCATGTGATAGGCATCGGATGACTCGCCGTAGCCGAGCAGGGCGAGCTCACCGCCGCGCGGCTCGCGTTCGAGCAGCGCGTAACCCGCGCCCTCGCCCACCGAGATGCCCTTGCGCTTCGCATCCGCCGGACGACAGACGTCGGACGACACCAGCTGCAGCGCGTTGAAGCCATAGAGCGTGGTGAAACAGAGACTGTCGGCGCCGCCGACGACGGCGGCATCGCAAACGCGGGCCTCGATCGCGCGGCTGGCGGCGGCGAAGACCTTGGCGCTCGACGAGCACGCCGTGCAGATCGCGACCGCGACATTGCGCAGCCCCAGCTGCAGCTGCGCGAATTCGGCAACTGCATGCGGGTTGTGCGTGTGTCGATAGCTGTAGCCGGCCGGAAGGGCGCCGCTGGCGTGGCGCTGCTGGTAGGCGTGTTCGGTGGCCAGCGTGCCCGAGGTACTGGTGCCGATGAATACGCCGATACGCTCGGCGCCGTGGCGCTCCACTGCCGCCGCGACCGCGGCACGAAAGCCGTCCTGATCGAGCGCGCGCGCGGCGAGGCGATTGACGCGGCAGTCCCACATCGCCCATTCGCCGCGCAGCGGCGCATCGAGCCCGTCGACCTCACCGATCCAGCTGTCGAGCGTGCAGTCCTCGAAGCGGCGCTGCGAGAGTCCGCTGCGCGCTGCTTGCAGCGCTTCGAGCTGCGCGGCCAGGCCGGCGCCGAGCGCAGTGGTCGCCGTCAGGGCGCTGAGTCGCAATGGCGTCATGCTTGCCAGAAATCGTAGAAGTTGAACCAGTTGTACGGCGCACTGCGCGCGTGATGCGCGAGGCGGTCGGCATACTGCTGCGCGTAGTCGCGAATCGCCTGCTCGCGCTTCGCGCGCGGCAGTTCGACACGCTCGGCGAGCAATTCAAAGATGGCGTCGTAGCGCTTGTCGCCGCGATAGATGCCAAAGGCAAGCACGACCGGCACACCGAGCAGGCCGGCGAGGATCCATGGCATCGCCGGCAGGCGCGCCTTGCCGCCGAGGAAGTCGACCTCGACGGCGCGCTCGCCCTCGCGCACGCGATCGGCCATCAGGCCGACCATCGTGCCCGAGTCGAGCGCCTGCTTGATCTCCAGCATCAGCGCCGGTCCCTCGCGCGAAGCGTCGATGATGGTCGTCGCAACCTGCGGGTTGATGCGCTCGATGAAGCGGATATAGGCACCGCCGTGCGCGCGGTCGAGGACGATACGCAGCGGCACTTCGCGCGAAACACTGCTCGACGACTGGCGAACCTCGAACGACCCGAAGTGCGCGACCAGCAGCAGGCAGCCAATGCCCTTGTGTTGCGCGCGATAGACCTCGTCCGGCCGATACGTGACGACCTCCGGCTGCCGGCGTCCTCCGAACATCCAGAACACGCGGTCGAGCGATACCGCTGCGAAGCAGTAGAAGTGCCGCGCGACGTCGGTCCAGCCCGGCGCGTGCGGCAACACGCGACGCAGATAGTCGCGCGACGCGCGACGCGCGGCGCGGCCGGTCAGCAGGAAGTAGGCGGTGATCGGGTACAGCAGCAGGCGCGCAAGCGGGCGGCCGAGCCAGCGCGCGACCCACACCAGGATGGCGATGCCGAGCGCCGAGCCGCGTTCGCGCTGCTGCTCCCAGCTCCGCGACGCCGCCATCAGAGACGCGAGGCTTCGACCAATGCCGTGAGGCGGCGCTTGCCGACGCCGACGTAAGGATTGTTGCGATCCCAGCCGTAACCGGCGAGCACTGCGCAAATCATGCGCTGGATCTTTTCCTGCTTGTTCGGGTGGAAGAAGATCGCCGCCAGGCCGCCGTCATACCAGTGCTCGACGAAGCCGCGGAAAGTTTCGACGCCGACTTTCAGCGGCTCGGAGAATTCCTTCTCCCAGTCGACAGTCTCGCCACGCAGCTGACGGCCGAGCACGTCGCTGGCCAGATCCGCCGACTTCATCGCGATGCAGACCCCGGACGAGAACACCGGATCGAGGAATTCGGCAGCGTTGCCGAGCAGCGCCCAACCCGGGCCATGCAGCGAACTGACGTTGGCGGAGTAGCCGCGCGCCTCGGTCACCGGATTGGCCGGCTTGGCGTTCTTCAGCAGCTCCTTCAGTGACGGCACTTCGGCAACCGCCGCCCACAGGCGCTGCTCCGGCGTGCCCTGGTGCTTCTGCAGGAAGTCGTCGGGACCGACGCAGCCCATCGATACGCGGCCGTTCGAGAACGGAATGACCCAGTACCAGACGTCGTAGCGCTCCGGGTGGATGGTCACCAGAATCTTCTGGCGATCGAAGGCGCCGGACGGGATGAAATCGTAGACCTGCGTGAACAGCGCCGAGCGCACCGGGAAGTCCGACGGCTTTTCGAGGTTCAGAAGGCGCGGCAGGGTGCGACCGAAGCCACTCGCATCGAGCACGAAGCGCGGCTTGTGCACCTCGGTCGAGCCATCCTTGTTGCGCGCCGTGACCACCGGCTTGCCGTCGGTGAAATCGGCGGCAATGATCTCGACTTCGTAGCGCACTTCGACGCCCTGCTTCTCGGCCTCGTCGATGAGAATCTTGTCGAAGGTGTCGCGCGGCACTTCAAACGTGAAGCCGTAGCCCGGCGTGAACTTCTGATTGAAGTTGAAGACGTGCTCTTTGCCGTTGTGATGAAAGACGGCGCCGTCCTTGTACTGGAAGCTGGCGGCCATCACCGCTTCCATCATCCCGGCCTTCTCGATGAAGTGCATGCTCGCAGGCAGCATGCTCTCGCCGACCGAGAAGCGCGGAAAGCGCTGCTTCTCGAGCACGAGCACCTTGAAGCCCTGCTGCACGAGGAATGCCGCGGCCGTGGAACCGGCCGGACCGGCGCCGATAATGAGGACGTCCGTCATGTGTCTTTAATCCTGAAGAGCCGGCGGATTATCCGCACGGGGTTTGAACATTAAAAGGCCTTGCGCCAGCAGCGCGTCGGCCGTCTCGCAACGGAAACGCACCGACTGGTCCTGCTGCGTCCAGTGAATGCGGAACGGCTGGCCCGGCTGCAAAGCGTGCACGAACTTCAGATTCGGCACCGCGGCCAGAACGCGCGTTCCCGGTACGGCCAGCGCGGCGACCACGCATTCCAGCAGCACGACGCCGGGCACGATCGGCTGACCGGGAAAATGTCCGGGCAGCGACGGATGATCGGCCGGCACCATAGCCTCGACGCTCTGTTCCTGGCTCATGGTTCGTCGGCCCTGCCGATCAGCTCCAGCAGCAGCGCCCGCGGCAATTTGCCGAGTTCGTTGCGCGGCAGGCGCTCGACCTTGCGCAGCGGGCGCGGCAGAAATACGGCGTCGACGCGCTGCGCCAGCAGGTCGAGAATCGCCGGCGCGCTGAGGTCAGGCGCGACGACCAGCGCCGCCGGCCGCGCGCGTTCACCTTCGCCCGCGTTGAACACCACGGCGTCCTGCACGCCGGGAATCGTCGACAGCTGGCGCGTCAACTCGGCGAGCGATGCGCGGCGCCCGGCAACCTTGAGCAGATCGCCGCTGCGACCGAGCAGGCGGAACCGCGTCGGGCTTTCGATTTCGAGGACATCCTGCAGCGGCACCACGTCCGGCAGATGCGCGGCGTGGACGCTGGCCACGCCGCTGGCGTCGCAACGCAGCTCCATTTCCGAGAGCAGCTGCCAGCGTTCGCCGTCGAGACGGCGGCGCGTCGCCATGCTGCCCGCTTCCGTGCAGCCGTAAATCTCGTAGACCGGCGCGCTCCACGCCGCCTCGCAGGCGGACGCCAGGGCTTCGGACAGCGGCGCGGTCGCCGACAGCACGAATGCCAGCTCCGGCAGCTCGATGGCCGACTCGACGAGCGCGCGCAGATGCACCGGCGTGGTGACCAGCACGCGCGGCGCCGGCAGCTGGCGCAGCGCCTCGGCGACATCCTGCGGAAAGAACGGCCGACCGCCGTGCGCGACGCATGCGGCGCCAAAAGCCATCAGTACCGTCGTTTCGAGGCCGTACATGTGCTGCGCCGGCACCGTAGCGACGATGTGCGCAGGCGCATGCGGCAGCAGCCGCTCGCGCAGGTGGCGGGCGATCACCGTCACTGTGTGCCAGCGCTTCGCGCAGGCCTGCGGCGCGCCGGTACTGCCCGAGGTGAACAGCACCGCGGCGACATGCGCGGCCGGCAGCAGCGCCGGCTCCCGGTCGTCGTGGCGAACCGTGGCGATCGCCGTGTCGACCAGCGTCTCGTCGAGCACGTAGCTCTGCGGATACTCGGCCTGCACCGCCGCGATCGCCGCATTGTTGAGACTCGACGGCAGCAGATTGGTCTGGCCACGCAGGCAAATCGCCGCGAACGCCAGCATGAAACGGTAGCGGTTCTCGCAGAGGTTGAGTGCCTGCGGCGCGTCCGGCAATTGCGCGGCGAGGTGCCGCGCCTGCGCAAGAAAGCGCCCTTGGCTGACGATTGCACCGGCGTGCCACGCGAACGGCGCCGCGGGCGAAAAACCGGCCACCAACGGCAACAGTTCGCTCATCGGGCGGCCGGCCGGCTGCGCGCGACGGTGCGGATGTGCTCGATCAGCCCGGGATGCGGGTAGGCACGATAGCGCCAGCGCCGGTAGCCGTACTCGACGACGACCAGCGCCCCGATCAGCACGTAGTTGAGGACGTTGCTGGTCAGCGACCACCACTGGCGAGCGCCGATGGCAATCAGCGTCAGCGCGACGCCGAACATCAGCGCGAACATCAGGGTCCACAGCAGCGTCAGTCGCCGCGTGTAGTCGGCGAGCTCCGGCGGCAGCACGCCGCCGCGTTCGGCCCAGGCAATGGCGGTGATCAGCGGCGTGCGATCGGGGCGCAGACTGGAGCCGAACAGCACGCCGAGCGCGGCCGGAATCAGCAGTGACGGCAGATACAACGCGTAGATGCCACCGCCGGCGCGTGTCAGCAGCCACAACAGCGCCGCGATCACCGCGAAGGCCAGCCACGCCCACGCGCGCGGCGCCGCCAGCGGCCGCAGCAGCGCCAATGCCACGAGCACGAGCAGCGCGGCGAACGCGAGCAGCGGCGCGCGCAGCACCTCGCTGGCGTGGACGAGTACGGGATAGGCGAGTAGGAGCATGACCCCGACCCCTTTCATAGGGCCTTTCATGCGTTCGCCCGAGGCACTAGGCCGCTTTTTTCTGAGCGACCAGCTCGGTAAGGGCGCGCAGCGAGGCAAAGCCCTGCTTGATGGTCTCGTCCTCTGAGCGCAGTTCGATGCCGTAGCGCTGCTTGATCGCCAGCGCCATCTCGAGCGCGTCGATCGAATCGAGCCCCCAGCCATTCTCGTGCGTGCCGAACAACGGTGCCGCCGGATCGACGCTTGCCGCGTCAATGTGCTCGAGGCACAGCGATGAAACAATCAATTCCGCCATCTCGCGTTCGGCGGCGGTCTGTGCCGTCATGTCTATTCCCTGAAGCGTGTCGTGATCATTTGAGCGGGTGCGCGGAATTTACCAAAGATCAGCTGCGCCCACATGCGCGTCGCGGGCAGAATGGCCGCGCCACCGTGATCTGTGTTCGTTTAGTATCGCGCTCCATGCGAGAGGGCCGCAGCCCTCCTACGACCTTCTGTTCCATGTCCTTACCGTTCTTCAACAGTCCATCGCTGCGCTGCGTCCATGCGCTGCCGGGGGAAGCCGCCCCCGGGAACCTGCTCGGCCGCATCGAGTTCGGCCTCGGTCTGCCGGAGCCGACCGACCCGCGCCACGTCGTGGTCGGGCTGGGCGCGCTTGGCGAGCTGCCGACCGAGCATTGGCTCAGCGACCTGCCGGTGCGCCATGGCGTCGACGATGGCTTCGGCTGGGCCGAGAACGGCGAGGTGCTGTTCGGCAATATTTTCGTGCCGGAAAGCGAGCTGATCGATCTCGAGCGGGCGACCCGCAAGCTGTACGTACGCATCGAGCAGATGCTGCAGCGGTTCGGCTATCCGCATTACCTGCGCATGTGGAACTTCCTCGCGCAGATCAATGCCGGCGACGGCGACCATGAGCGCTACCGCCTGTTCAGCGCCGGCCGCAATCGCGCCCTGGCCTTGAAGCCGAACTTCGAGCAGGCGCTGCCGGCGGCAACGGCGATCGGCACCCTGGAACCGGGTCTCGTCGTCTACTTTCTGGCCGGCAAGCAGCCCGGCTTGCCGGTCGAGAATCCGCGCCAGGTCAGCGCCTTCCACTATCCGCGCCAGTACGGGCCCAAGAGCCCGAGCTTCGCGCGCGCCACGCTGATCGGCAGCGGCCGGCAGGCCCGCCTGCTGGTTTCCGGCACCGCCAGCGTCGTCGGCCACGAAAGCCGCCATGCCGGCGATCCGCTGCGTCAGCTCGACGAAACACTGGCCAATGTCGACGCCCTGCTCGCGCATACGCTCGCCACGCATTTCCCCGGCGCGCAGGCCAGCACGCGGCCCGAATCGCTCAAGCTTTATCTGCGCGACCCGGCCCAGCTGCCGCTGCTCGAGGCGCGGCTCGCCGCCCTGCGCGGACCGCAGCAGGTGCCGCTGCTGTGCCTGCAGGGCGACGTCTGCCGCCACGACCTGCTGCTCGAGCTCGAAGCGATCTACGCCATCGACGCCGCGCCGTCGGCGAGCCGCAACGGGTAAGACCTGTGCCGCCCGCACCGACTTCTTGCGCCATCCGCGCTGCCGCGAGGCCCGACCCGCAGTCCGTGCAGCCATGAGCGCCGTGCGCGTCTGGCTGGACCGCCGCTGGCGGCAGTTCGCGACCGGCCTGTGCTTTGTGGTCTTCGGACTGGGCGGCCTGATCTTCGGCCTGACGGTGTTTCCGCTGTTCTGCCTGCCGGCGCGCAATGCGCAGATTGCGCGCCGGCGCGCGCAGCTCATCGTGTATTACTGGTTCCGCTTCTTCGCCAACCTGATGCGCGTGGTCGGCGTGATCTCCTGGGAAATCCACGGCGCCGAAAAGCTGCGCCGCCCGGGCCAGATGATCATCGCCAACCATCCGACGCTGATCGACGTCGTCCTGCTGATCGGCTACATCCCGCAGGTCGACTGCATCGTCAAGGAAGCGCTGTTCCGCAACCCGTTCACGCGCCTGCCGGTCAGCTGGGCCGGCTATATCGCCAACGGTGGCGACGCCGTGAAGCTGGTCGCCGACTGCGCGGCAACACTCAAGGCCGGCCACTCGCTCATGATCTTCCCCGAGGGCACGCGTTCGAGGCCCGGCGAGGCACTGCAGATCCCGCATGCCGCTGCGCGCATCGCGCTCGAATCGAAGGCGCCGATCCTGCCGGTGACGATCCGCTGCACGCCGCTGATGCTCAACAAGGGCCACCCCTGGCACGACGTGCCGCCGCGGCCGGGCCACTTCGTCATCGAGGTCGGCGAGCCTTACCTGGCCAGCGAGGTGGTCGGCGACGCGCCGACGCAGACCATCGCCGCCCGGCGCTTGTCGCACGAATGGGCACGCCGCTTCGGCGGCCGCGCAGCGCCTCTGGGCTTGCTGCTGGCCGCCTGGATGGGGCCGGCGACCACGACATGGGCACCGATCTGCTGAGCGCTCGGCCCCGCCGGGCCGCGGAACGGCTGCCGCAATGTGATCACTGCACTTGCGACAAGGGCGTTGGCCGCAGAAAATGGCACTTTGCTCGTTTTTGAGTTTCGCCGGGGGGCGAAGCAGCCAATCCTTATGTCGAGTGTGATGCAGTCTGTGCTGGACGGCGTGCCCAGCCACAACGAAATCTTCGAACACGTGAAGGCGCAGCTGATCGAGCTGTTCGAGATCGAGCCGGCCAAGATCCGCCTCGATGCGCAGCTCTATCAGGATCTGGAGATCGACAGCATCGATGCCATCGACCTGATCCTGCGCCTCAAGGACTACACCGGCAAGAAGGTCAAGCCCGAGGACTTCAAGAGCGTGCGCACGGTCGGCGACGTGGTCAGCGCCGTCGAGACCCTGTTCAAGACCTGACGCGCGCTTGAATCTCGAGCCGCAGACCCTCGCCGTGCAGGCGGCCGCTGACGGCGAGTGGGTGATCCGCCTCGACGTCCCGCCGCAGTTGCCGTGCTTCGCCGACCACTTCGACGGCGCGCCGATGCTGCCCGGCGTGCTGCAGCTCGGCTGGGCGGTGCGTCTGGCACAGCAGCAGTTCGGCATCAGCGCGCCGCTGCTGCAGGTCACGCAGCTGAAGTTCCAGCACCCGATCACCCCCGGCAGCGAGCTCTCGCTGCAGTTGCGCCGCAGCCAGGGCGGCGACATCGACTTCCAGTACCGCACGCCTGCCCGCGACTGTTCGAGCGGACGCCTGAGCTTCGCGGGCGCGCAGTGAGCGGAGCCGGCGACGTGTTCCGGCCCTGCGTGGTGGTGCCGGTCTACGACCATGAGGGCGCGATCGCCGCGACGCTGGCGCAGCTGCGCCCGCACGGCCTGCCCTGCTATCTGGTCGACGACGGCAGCCATGCGCCCTGCGCGCGCGAGCTCGATCGCCTGGCCGCCGAGCAGCGCGACTGGCTGCAGCTGATCCGCCTGCCGGTGAATTCCGGCAAGGGCGCAGCGGTGATGGCCGGTTTCGAGCGCGCCGCCGCTGACGGCTACTCGCACGCGCTGCAGTTCGACGCCGACGGCCAGCACAATGCCGGTGACGTGCCGCGCCTGCTGGCGCTGGCCGCCGCGCATCCGGACGCACTGGTGACCGGCATCCCGCTGTACGACGCCTCGGTGCCCAAGTCCCGCCTCTACGGTCGCTACGTCACGCACGCCTGGGTGTGGATCAACACGCTGTCGCTGCGCATCAAGGATTCGATGCTCGGCTTTCGCGTCTACCCGCTGGCCGCCACGCTGCGGGTCTGGCGCACGCAGCACGTCGGCCGGCGCATGGACTTCGACACCGAAATCATGGTGCGGCTGTTCTGGGACGGCATCGACGTGCTGAGCCTGCCGACCCGCGTGACCTACCCGAGCGACGGCGTGTCGCATTTCGACGTGCTGCGCGACAACCTGCGCATCTCGCGCATGCATGCGCGGCTGTTCGTCGGCATGCTGTGGCGCGCCCCGCGTCTGCTGTGGCGCAAGCTCGGCGGCGCGTGACGGCGCTTGCCGTGGGCAGCCCCGGCCGCGCCGCGCCTTTGTGTCCGGACCCTTCCGCGGCGTCCGGCCGGCGCTCTTTTGCGTAGACTGCCGGCATGACGACGCTGCCCTCCGCCGAGGCGGAAATCCTCGTGCCGTTCCATGACTGCGATCCGATCGGCATCGTCTGGCACGGCAACTACGCCCGTTATTTCGAAATCGCGCGCTGTGCGCTGCTCGACCGCATCGACTACAGCTACCGGCAGATGCTGGAGTCGGGCTACGCCTGGCCGATCATCGACATGCACCTGCGCTACGTACGCCCGGCGCGCTTCGATCAACGCATCATCGCCAGCGCGACCCTCGAGGAATGGGAGCATCGCCTGAAGATCGCCTACGTCATCCGCGACGCCGCCAGCGGCGAGCGTCTCGTCGTCGGCCACACCATGCAGGTCGCGGTGACGATGCCGGACTTCGAAATGCAGTACGCATCGCCGCGCATTCTTGCCGAAAAGCTCGGAATCAAGACCTCATGAAGCGCCTGCTGCTCGCCCTGACACTGGCCTGTGCGCCAGCCGTCGCCGCCGCCTCCGCAGCGAGCGCCTCGGCGTCGGTCTCGGCCGAAACGGTCTTCGCCCATCCCGCCGATGCAGCGACGATCCGTGCCGCGCTGGTTCCGGTCACGGCCCGGCTGGCCGCGGCACAGTCGATCAGCGGGCCGTATCAGCAGAAGAAGTACCTGCGCGAGCTGCCTAGGCCCCTGCTCGCCAGCGGCGATTTCACCTTTGTCCGCGATCACGGCATCACCTGGCGCACGACCACGCCGTTCGCCTCGGAGCTCGTCATCCAGCGCGACGCCCTCGTGCAGCGCGACGCCAATGGCCAGGAAGTCCGCATTGATGCCGCGCAGCAGCCGGCCGTGCGCATGGTCGCGCGCATTTTCTTCGCGGTGTTTTCGCTGGATTTCGCCGAACTCGAACAACTGTTCGCGCTGTCGCTGCAGCAGGATGGCGGCGGCTGGCAGCTCGGCCTGCAACCGAAGCAGGCCAGCGGCACGATCGACGCGATCATCGTCAGCGGCCGCAACGACGTCGAGCGCGTGCGCCTGCTGGAACGCGGCGGCGACCGCACCGAAATCGAGTTTCAGGACACCCGCGTTTCGTCGTCGGCCGCGCCGGCGGCTCGCGCCCGCTGAGCGCGCCAATGTCCGCTCGCCAGCGCCTGCTGCTGTGGGTTCTGCTGATGACCGGCGCCGGCCTGTGGCTGTGGTGGGCCTCCAGCACGCGCCTGCAGTTCGAAACCGACATCACGGCGATGCTGCCGCAGACCGCACCCGATGCGGTGACCCGGCAGGCGCTCGATCGCGTGGAGTCGGCCCTGGGCCGGCAAGGCCTCTATCTGGTCGGTGCGCCCGACTTCGCGACGGCGCGCCGGGCGGCCGAGGCCTTCGTCGCCGCCTTGCGCGAAGAGCCGGGCGCGCCGACCGACCGCCCGGTCTACGCCAGCGCCGCACTGCAGGTCGCCAGCGACCCGGCGCAGCTGGATGCCGCCTATGGTGATGCACGCCTGCTGCTGCTGAGCGCCAACGACCGCGCGCGCCTGCAGCGCGAGGGTGCCCAACCGTTCGCCGATGCCGCACTGCAGGCCCTGTATGCGCCGGCCGGCTTCGGGCCGTCCGGCCTCGGCCGCACGCGTGCGTTTGCCGATGACCCGTTCGGCCTCTACGGCGACTTCCTGCTCCAGCTGCTGCCGGCCGGCGGCAAGCTGGCGCCGCGCGACGGCATCCTCACGCTCGAGCGCGATGGCGGCATCGACGTGCTGGTCAACGCAACCCTCGCCGATTCCCCGTTCCGGCTTGCGGTCCAGGACCGCGCGATGGCGCGGCTCGATGCCGCCCTGCAGGCCGCGCGCGCGACCGCCCCCGGCGTCACCGTGATCGGCACCGGCGTGCTGCGCCATGCCGCGGCGGCGAGCCGCAGCGCCAAGCGCGAGATCTCGACGATCGGCAGCCTGTCGCTGGCCGGCGTGCTGCTGGTGTTTCTGGTGTGCTTCCGCTCGCTGCGTCCGCTGCTGCTGGTACTGCTGTCGCTCGGGGCCGCCTCGGTGGTGTCGCTGGCAACGGTGGCGACGCTGTACGGCAAGGTGCATCTGATCGCGATGGTGTTCGAATCGAGCCTCGTCGGCCTGGCCGTCGACTACTCGATCCATTTCTTCAGCGACCGTTTCCGCAACGACAAGCCGTGGACCGGCATGGACGGCCTGCGCCACGTCGGCGTGCCGATCAGCGTCGGCATGGCGACCACGCTGCTCGCCTACTGTTCGTTTCTGGTCCCGCCGTTCCCCGGCCTGCGCCAGATGGCCCTGCTGTCGATGACCGGCCTGGTCGCGTCGTATCTGACCGTGATGCTCGCCTACCCGGCACTCGCCGGCTCGCCGCCGCCGGCCTCGAAGCCGGTACTGGCGCTGCGCGACCGGCTCGCACGGCTGCACCGGCCGCGGCCGGCGCTGCTCGGCGTACTGATCGCCGGCGGGGCGGTCTTGCTGGCCTTCGGTCTGGCACGCCTGCAGTTCGTCGACGACGTGCGCGCGCTGCAGTCGTCGCCGGCCAATCTGCTCGCCGAGGAAATGCAGGTGCGCGAACGCCTCGGCGGCGGCCTCGATACGCGCTTCTTCCTCGTCGAAGGGCGCGACGCCGAAACGGTCCTGGCCCGCGAGGAAGCACTGCGGGATCGCCTCGAAGCGCTGCGCGCGCGCGGCCTGCTGACGGACTACAACGCCTTGTCGCGGCTGGTCCCGTCGCAGGCGCGGCAGGCCGAAAACGCCGAGCTGCTGGCCCGCACCGTCTACGCCGACGGCGGCGCACTGGCCCGGCTCGACGCCACGCTCGGCTTTGCCCCGGAGCACTTCGCGCAGCAACGCGCCGCGTTCGACGCCGCGCGCGCCCTGCGCATCACGCCCGAGCCGTTGCTCGACACACCGCTGGGCGCCGCCTTGCGGCCGCTGTGGCTGGGACCGACCGCGCACGGGTTCGCCAGTGTCGTCACGCTCAGCGGCGTGCGCGAGCCGGGAGCGCTGGTCGACGCCGCCACCGGCCTGCCCGGCATCCACCTCGTCGATCGCGTCAGCGACATCTCGCAGGTGCTCGCGCACTACCGGCGTCTGGCGTCGCTGGGCCTGGGCGGCGCGCTGTTGATCATCGCCGGCGTGCTCGCCTGGCGTTACGGGCCGCGGCACGCGATGCGCCATCTGCTGGCGCCGCTCGGTGGCGCGCTGCTGACGCTGGCGACCCTTGGCGCACTCGGCATTCCGGCCAATCTGTTCACGGTGCTGGCGCTGCTGCTGGTGCTGGGCCTGGGCGTCGACTACTCGGTGTTCCTGCACGAGGGCGATGCCTCGCGGCCGACGACCCTGCTCGCCATCAGCCTGGCCGGCCTCGTCACGCTGCTGGCCTTCGGCCTGCTCGGCGCATCGGCGACGCCGTTCATCCGCAGCCTCGGCCTCGGCGTGCTGCTCGGCGTCGCCTGGACCTGGCTGCTCGCCGTGCTCGCTGCCGCACCGCCACGCGCCTATGTCAAAATGCCCGCCGCGGACGCGGGGGCGCCGCCTTCATGACCTCGTGCCACGGCATGGCCCGCACCGGTCGACGCGCCGGCCGCCAGAACATTTCGAATAGCCAGCAACCCAGCGAGTTCGTGTTCAATTTCCGATCATCGTCGTGCATCGCACCGATAGCCGCTGCGCTGCTGCTCGCCGCCTGCGCGAACGGGCCCGCGGCGCGGCCGGCCACGGGCGCCGCGACGACCCTGCCGCTGCTGCCGCCGGCCAGCCTCGGCGCGCCACTGCAGGCCCAGCAGATCCTGCATGCCGCTTACGGCAGTGACGAGGCCACGCTGCAGTGCGTGGTCGAGACCGACGCCACCTTGCTGTCGATCGTCTGCCTGACGGCGCTGGGCCAGCGCGTGTTCACGCTGACCTACGACGGCCACGAGCTCAAGGCGCTGCGTGCGCCATTCGCGCCGGGCTCCATCGACCCGCAGCGCATCGTCGCCGACCTGCAACTCGCCTACTGGCCGCTGGCGGCGCTGCAACCCGCGTGGCAGGGCGCCGGCTACGGCGTCAGCGAGCCGCGGCCCGGCCTGCGCCGCGTGGTTCGCGACGGCCGCCTGTTTGCCGAAGTGCACAGCGCCGCGCCAGCACTGAGCAACGGCCACGGCGCGGCCTGGTCGGCGCGCGTCTGGCTCGTCAATTTCGCCTACGGTTACGCGCTCGACATCGAGACGCAGGTCGCCGCCGAATGACCATGCTCGCGCTGGGCCACGCCTACACGATCGCCGAGCTGCTGCCGCATGGGCCGGGCTTCACCCTGCTCGACAGCCTGCTCGACTACGGCCACGAGCACGCCAGCTGCAGCATCGACATCGGTCCGCAGACGCCGTTCTTCGAAGCCGGCCGCGGCGTGCCGAACTGGGTCGGCATCGAATACATGGCGCAGGCGATCGGCGTCTACGCCGGCATCGTGCGCCGGCAGGCCGGCCAGCACATCGAGATCGGCCTGCTGCTCGGCACGCGCCGCTATCGCTGCGAGCAGGCCTGGTTCACGCCGGGCAGCCGTCTCGTCGTGCGCGCCGATCAGCTGGTGCGCGACGCCGCGTCCGGTGTCGCCGCGTTCCGCTGCCAGCTGCATGACGGCGAACGCGAACTGGCGCAGGCCGAGATCAAGGCCTTCCAGCCGGACAACGTGCGCGCGTATCTGCAGTCCCTCGCTGAAGGAGCCTTATGAAGTCAGCAGCACCCACCACCGCGCTGCGAGCGGCACCATGAGCTGGGTTCTCGTCACGGGCGCCAACCGCGGCATCGGCCAGGCCATCGCCGTGGCGCTGGCACAGGGCGGCTTCGATCTGGTGCTGCACGCGCGCGACGCCGCCAAGCTCGCCGACACCAGCGCGCAGGTCGCCGCGCTCGGCCGGCAGACGCGCAACGTGATCTTCGACGTCACCGACCGCGCCGCCGCCGCCGCCGCCCTGGAGGCGGATATCGCCGCGCATGGCGCGTATTACGGCGTCGTCTGCAATGCCGGCATCGCCCGTGACGGCGCCTTCCCGGCGCTGTCCGGTGACGACTGGGACATGGTGCTGCGCACCAATCTCGATGGCTTCTACAACGTCGTGCAGCCGCTGGCGATGCCGATGATCCGCACCCGCAAGCCGGGCCGCATCGTCACCATCGCCTCGGTCTCGGGCCTGATGGGCAACCGCGGCCAGGTCAATTACAGCGCCGCCAAGGCCGGCATCATCGGCGCGACCAAGGCGCTCGCCGTCGAACTGGCGTCGCGCAAGATCACCGTCAACTGCGTCGCGCCGGGCCTGATCCGCACCGACATGATCAGCGACGTGCCGCTCGACGAAGCACTGAAGATGGTACCGGCAGGCCGCGTCGGCGAGCCCGAGGAAGTCGGCGCCGTCGTCGCCTTTCTGATGTCGCCGGCTGCCGCCTACGTGACGCGTCAGGTGATTTCGGTCAACGGTGGCATGTTCTAGCCGCATGCGGTGCAGGTTGTGGCGCCCGGTCGCGCTCGCGACCGTTCAGGGTTTTCTGCTTTGGAGTGAGGTCTGATGCGCAGAGTCGTCGTCACCGGCATGGCCGGCATTACCGCGATCGGTTCCGATTGGGACAGCGTCGAGCGCAATCTGCGCGGCAACGTCAGCGGCATCGAGCGCATGCCGGAGTGGGACCGCTTCGAAGAGGTCAACACCCGCCTCGGCGGTCCGGTCAAGGACTTCACGCTGCCCCCGCACTACACGCGCAAGGTGCTGCGCACGATGGGCCGCGTCTCGCAGCTGTCGGTGCGCGCCTCGGAGCTCGCCCTCGAGGACGCCGGGCTCAAGGATGATCCGGAAATCCGCACCGGTCGCATGGGGGTCTCGTACGGCTCCTGCACCGGCAGCACCGACGCGGTCTGCGAGTTCGGCAGCCTGATGGTCACCGGCAAGCTCGGCCGCTTCAACGCGACCACCTATCTGCGCATGATGAGCCACACCGCGGCCGTCAACATCGGCCTGCACTTCGGGCTCAAGGGCCGCATCATCCCGACCTGCAGTGCCTGCACCTCCGGCAGCCAGGGCGTCGGCTATGCCTACGAGGCGATCAAGTACGGCATGCAGACGATGATGCTGGCCGGCGGCGCCGAGGAGCTGTGCCCGTCGGAAGCCGCGGTGTTCGACACGCTGTTCGCCACCTCGCAGAAGAACGACGCGCCGAAGACCACCCCGGCGCCGTTCGACAAGGACCGCGACGGTCTCGTCATCGGCGAAGGCGCCGCCACGCTGGTGCTCGAGGAATACGAGCACGCCAAGGCGCGCGGCGCGAAGATCTACGCCGAGATCGTCGGCTTCGGCTGCAACTCGGACGGCGACCACGCCACGCATCCGAACCAGGAAACGATGGGCGGCGCGATGCAGCTCGCCTTCGCCGATGCCGGCAACGTCTCGGTCGGCGACATCGGCTATGTCTCGTGCCACGGCACGGCCACCGAGCAGGGCGACATCGCCGAGAGCAACACCACGCGCCGCGTCTTCGACCGCGCCGTGCCGGTCAGCTCGATGAAGGGCCATCTCGGCCACACGCTCGGCGCCTGCGGCGCGATCGAATCGTGGTGGACGATCGAGATGATGAACCGCGGCTGGTTCGCGCCGACGCTGAACCTGCACAACCCGGACCCGCGCTGCGGCGAGCTCGACTACATCATGGGCAATGGCCGCGCGATCCAGACCGAACATGTCATGAACAACAACTTCGCGTTCGGCGGCATCAATACCTCGCTGATCTTCCGTCGCACGATGTGAGCGGCGGCCGGTCTGTGCCGCGGCTCTCGGCTGCGGCGCAGCGGCATCGCTAAAGTCCCCGCTTCAGGCGGCGCCTCCCGGCGCCGCGTCCACCGGAGAGAGCCCATGCGTCAACTCAAGTATCTGCTGGTCGCCCTGATGCTGCTGCCGTTCGCCGCCTTCGCACGCAACGCCCCGATCCACGACACCGACGTCGCCGTGGTCGGCAACCTGTCGGCCAAGCAGGTCGGCGAAGCCGTCAATCGCGCGCTCGTCGGCCGCCGCTGGATCATCAGCAACCAGAAGGGCAACACGCTCGAAGCCACGCAGATGACGCGTGGCCTGATGGCAAAGGTCGCCATCAGCTGGGACGCGCAGCACGTGACGATCAAGTACCTCGACAGCCAGGGTCTCGACTACGAGGAAAAGGACGGCGAACGCTATATCCACGGCAACTACAACAAGTGGATCGGCAACCTCGAGCGCGATCTGCCGGTGTTCATGACGCGCGTCGCCGCCGGCCAGTAGGCGGTTTCATGATCGAGGCCGCGCCGCCGCAGGGTGGCGCGGCCTTTTTCGTGCTCCGCAAGCAGGCGTTCATGCGGCCGCGGCCACCCTCGCGGGGAACGAGGAGAACGCCATGAGGAAACGCTCGAAGTTCTCGCGCTTCGCGCAGAAGACCGCGACGCTCGCCGGCCGGACGGCGATCAGGCGCCGGCGCGATGCGGCGCCGGCCGGTACAGCAGCAGGCCGATCATCGCCAGCGCCGAGAACACGGCCCCGGCGAGGAAGGTCGCACCGGCGCCGTGCGCGCTCCACAGCGCGCCGGCGACGACGCTGGCGAGCAGCAGCGCCAACCCGCTGAGCAGGTCGAAGAAGCCGAAGGCCGTGCCGCGCAGCGCCGTCGGCGCGGTATCGGCGATCAGCTTCGCCAGCAGACCCTGCGTCAGACCCATGTGCAGGCCCCACAGCGCCGCGCCGGCGAACGCCACGAGCGGCGTCGCGGCAGCGGCGAGCACCAGATCGGCGGCAATCAGCAGCGCGATGCCGGCGATCAGCAGCGTGCGCGCGCTGATGCGATCGGCGGCGACGCCGGCCGGCACCGCGCTGGTCGCGTAGACGACGTTCATCACCACCATGATCGCCGGCACCCAGGTCAGCGGCAGACCGACGTCCTGCGCGCGCAGCACGAGGAAGGCCTCGCTGAAGCGCGCCAGCGTCAGCACCGTGCCGAACAGCAGCAGCAGCCAGTAGCGCGCCGGCAGGCGACGCAATTCGCGCAACCGCGGCGGCGGCCGGCCCGCGCCGGACGCATGCGGACCGGCGGCCGGCTCGCGCACGCCGGCCATCAGCAGCGCGACGGCGATGAAGGCGGGCAGCACGGCGACCCACAGCGCCCAGTGGATGCGATCGGCGAACACCGCCATCAGCACGATCGCCAGCAGCGGCCCGACGAAGGCGCCGACCGAGTCGAGCGCCTGGCGCAGCCCGTAGGCGGCGCCGCGCAGCGGTGGCGACGTCAGATCGGCGACCAGCGCGTCGCGCGGCGCGCCGCGGATGCCCTTGCCGACGCGATCGAGAAAGCGCGCCGCGAACACCCAGCCGATGCTGCCGGCGAGCGGAAAGATCGGCTTGGTCAGCGCCGCCAGGCCGTAGCCGAACACGGCCAGACGCTTGCGTTCGCCGAGCCGGTCGCTGAGCGCGCCGGAGAACACCTTGGCGATCGACGCGGTCGCCTCGGCGACGCCTTCGATGAGGCCGACCGTCGTCATCGACGCGCCGAGCACGCCGACCATGAACAGCGGCAGCAGGCTGTGCACCAGCTCCGAGGAGATGTCCATGAACATCGACACGAAGCCGAGCGCCCAGATGCCGCCGGGCAGCGCGCGCAGCGCCGGACCGATGCCGCCCGGCGCCGATGCCGCCGAAGTGTGGTCTTGCATGCGTAAGGCCTTGTGGGCGCCGCGCCCCGGAGCGCTGCGGCAGACTAGCGCGCCGGCACGGCGGCGAAAAGCTTCGACAGCCGGTCGCGGCCGCGGCATGCTGATCGCCGCTTCCAGGACGGAGAACAACGATGAGCCTTTTTCACGGCAGCTGCCATTGCGGACGGATCGCCTACGACGTCGAGGTCGAGGCACAGCCGGCGATCGAGTGCAACTGCTCGCACTGCAGCCGCAAGGGTTATCTGCTGTGGTTCGTGCCGCGCACGGCGCTGACGCTGCGCACGCCGGCCGCAGACATGGCGACCTATCACTTCAACAAGCACGTCATCGACCATCACTTCTGCCCGGTCTGCGGCTGTGCGCCGTTCGGCTTCGGCACCGATCCGAAGGGCCAGGCGACGGCCGCGATCAACGTGCGCTGCCTCGAAGGCGTCGAACTCGGCACGCTGCAGCGCGTCCCGTACGACGGCCGCAGCGCCTGACGCCGGACGCTGCCGCCCGCCCCGACCCGGTGGGCGGCGTGCGCCGCGTCACGAACGCGGCCCGCGCGTCAGCATTCTGTCCCGTTCGCCGCCCGGCCCGCGGCCACACTCGCGTCGGGCTCATGCGACGGAGAACGGGCGATGTTCGAACGGACGTGGAAAAGCATTGGCATCGTGGCACTGCTCGTGCTGGCCGCCTGCGGCGGCTCGGGTGGCGGCCACGATGACGACGGCAACGAGCCGCCGCCGGCCGGCGTCGAGCGCCCCGGTCTCGGCGATTCCAAGGCGGCGCCGCAGGGCGCGCCGTTCGCGCTGCCGGCCGGCGTGGAAGTGGCTGGCCCGATCAAGGGCTACAGCGTCTTCGTGCCCGAGAACTGCGCGCCGCAGGAACCACCCCAGGGCGTCGGCGATCTCGTGCGCATCTGCCTGCCGCTGCGCAACACGACGAACACCACGGGCAACCCGCTGCCGATCACGGTGACGATCCCGCCCGGCTTCGTCGCCATCGCCGAGGATCTGCATACGCAGAACGGCGTCCTGGTGCAGAAGCAGACCGTGCTCATCGAGCCGGGCAGAACGATCTACCTGCCGCTGTATCTGTTCTGCCTCAACGCCAGCCGCAGCGGCAGCAGTCCGCAGGACAGCTTCCAGCTCGGGCCGATCCTGCAGTACGCCGACTTCCAGGAGCTGTTCGCGCTGCTCAAGGACAAGGAACTCAACCGCGACGCGCCGCAGGCCGAGCTGCAGGGCGCGGTGTGGCGCCTGTCCGAGGGCGATCCGCTGTCGGTCGAAGACCGCGCCTACATCGCCAGCCTGCCGGCGCGCCGCGACTGAGCACGGCGGCGGCGGCGCGAGCGGCGGCTCAGGCGCGCCGCACGCGCTGCACGGCGTCGCCCCAGCCGCGGTACAGCGCGTCGGCGCGCGCCGCCGGCATCTGCGGCACGAAGCGCGCCTGCGCCGTCCAGCGCGCGGCGATGTCGTCGAGCGAGCGGTAGACGCCGGCGCTGAGGCCGGCGAGGAAGGCGGCGCCGAGCGCCGTGGTCTCGACCGTCTGCGGCCGCACGACGGGAATCTGCAGCAGGTCGGCAAGACACTGCGTCAGCCAGTCGTTGACGACCATGCCGCCGTCGACGCGCAGCTCGGTCGGGGCGACGGCGTCGGCGGCCATCGCCTGCAGCAGATCGCGCGTCTGGTAGGCGACCGATTCGAGCGCCGCGCGCACGATGTGGGCGATGCCGGAATCGCGGGTCAGGCCGAAGATCGCACCGCGCGCCTCCGGGTCCCAGTACGGCGCACCGAGGCCGGTGAACGCCGGCACCAGATAGACGCCGTTGGTGTCGGGTATCGACTTGGCGAGCGGCTCGGTCTCGCCGGCGGCGCGGATCAGATGCATGGCGTCGCGCAGCCACTGCACGGCGGCGCCGGCGACGAAGATGCTGCCTTCGAGCGCGTAGGTCGTCTCGCCGTTCAGGCGATAGGCGACGGTCGACAGCAGGCGGTTCTTCGAACGCTTGAACTCGCGGCCGGTGTTCAGCACCAGAAAGCAGCCGGTGCCGTAGGTCGACTTGCTCATGCCCGGCGCGAAACAGGCCTGGCCGATGGTCGCCGCCTGCTGGTCGCCGGCGATGCCGCCGATGCGGATCGGCGCGCCGAACAGCGCCGCTTCGGTCTCGCCGTAGTCGGCGGCGCTGTCGCGCACTTCCGGCAACAGCGCGCGCGGCACGTCGAAGAAGTCGAGCAGTTCGTCGTCCCACTGCTGCGTGACGATGTTGAACAGGGCCGTGCGCGAGGCATTGCTGGCGTCGGTGGCGTGCACGCGACCGTTCGTGAGTTTCCACAGGAGCCAGCTGTCGATCGTGCCGAAGGCCAGCTCGCCGCGCTCGGCGCGGGCGCGGGCGCCGGGCACGTGTTCGAGCAGCCAGGCGATCTTGGTCGCCGAGAAGTACGGGTCGACGATCAGGCCGGTCTTTTCGCCGATCCAGTCGTTGCGGTCCTGGTGCCGCTGGCAGAAGGCGGCGGTGCGGCGGTCCTGCCAGACGATCGCCGGATGGATCGGGGCACCGCTCTTGCGATCCCAGATCACCGTCGTCTCGCGCTGGTTGGTGATGCCGAGCGCGGCGATGGCGCGGGCCTCGATGCGCGCCGCGGCAAGCGCCTCGCGCACGCAGGCCACGGTGTCATCCCAGATGCGCTGCGCGTCGTGCTCGACCATCACCGTCTTGACCGGCGTGTCGACGCCGGACGCCGCCTGCGGATAGGCCTGCGGCAGCTCGCGCTGCGCGACGCCGCGCTTGACGCCGTCGGCGTCGAACACGATCGCGCGCGTGCTCGTCGTGCCCTGGTCGATCGCCAGCAGAAGCCCCATCGTTCCCCTCCACGGGCGCTGCGGCGCCCCGATAATGTCGAACTTTAACCCGTCGTCCACGCCGATCCGACCGATGCCGCCCACCGACTCCGCCGCCGCGCCGCGTTCCGGCATCCGCGTGGTACCGCTGATCATCGCCAGCGCGCTGTTCATGGAGAACCTGGACTCGACGATCATCGCCACCGCGCTGCCGCAGATCGCCGGTGCGCTGCACGAGGATCCGCTGCATTTGAGCCTGGCGATCACCGCCTACCTGCTCAGCCTGGCGGTGTTCATCCCGCTGTCCGGCTGGATCGCCGACCGCTACGGCGCCAAGCGCGTGTTCCGCTACGCGATCCTGCTGTTCACGCTCGGCTCGGCGCTCTGCGGGCTGTCGCATTCGGTAGCCGGGCTGGTCGTCGCGCGCGTCATCCAAGGTCTCGGCGGCGCGATGATGGTGCCGGTCGGCCGTCTCGTGCTGCTGCGCAAGACGCCGAAAAGCGAGCTGGTCGCGGCAATGTCGTGGCTGACGATCCCGGCGCTGCTCGGCCCGGTGCTTGGCCCGCCGCTCGGCGGCTTCATCGTCACCTACGCCTCGTGGCGCTGGATCTTCTTCGTCAACCTGCCGATCGGCCTCGTCGGCTACTGGCTGGTGACGCGCTACATCGACGACATTCCCGGCGCCGCCACCGGCCCGCTCGACTGGCGCGGCTGGCTGCTGCTCGGCAGCGGCCTGGCGCTGCTGGTGTCGGGCTTCGAACAGCTCGGCAAGCAGGTGCTCGACAACGGTGCGGTCGCGGCGATGCTGCTGGCCGGCGCCGCACTGCTCGCTGCCTACGTCGCCTATGCGCGCGGCCGGCGCGGCACGATCCTCGATCTCGGCCTGCTGAAGATCCCGACCTTCCGCGTCTCGGTCGGCGGCGGCACCGTCTACCGCGCCGGCATCGGCGCCTACACGCTGCTGATGCCGCTGATGCTGCAGCTCGGCTTCGGCTTCTCGGCGGCGGCCTCGGGCGCGACCACGTTCGTCTCGGCAGTCGGCGCACTGGTGATGAAGGCGACCGCGCCGCGCGTCGTGCGCCGCTTCGGCTTCCGGCCGCTGCTGATCGGCAACGCCCTGCTCAGCGCCGTGTTCCTGATCGGCTGCGGCCTGTTCGGCGAGGCCACGCCGCGCGGCCTGATCATGGCCTGGCTGCTCGCCTACGGTTTCTTCCGCTCGCTCGAATTCACCTGCCTGAACACGCTCGGTTTCGCCGACGTGCCGGAAGCGCGCATGAGCCAGGCGACCAGCGTCTCCAGCACCGCGCAGCAGCTGGCGCTGAGCCTCGGCGTCGGCGTCGGCTCGCAGCTGCTCAACAGCAGCCTGGCGCTGCGCGCCGGCACCGCGCTCGCGGCGATCGATTTCCGTTACGCCTTCCTCGCCGTCGCGCTGCTGACCGCGTCCGCCGCGCTCGGCTTCCGCCGCCTCGCCGCCGACGCCGGCAACAACGTCAGCGGCCACGCCCGCGTCGCCGCCGAACCGGAACCGGCCGAGCAGCGCAACTGAAGCCGGCTCCGGTCGGAGCCGTCGCGCTCAGAGCGCGACGACCGGCGCGCTGCTGACGACCGGACCGCTCGGCTGGCCGCTCGGCGAACCGCCGTAGGGCTCGCGGCTGACGGCGAGCATCGGCCGCTCCGGCATCTGCAGACCGGCCGGCATCGGCATGCGGCCACGGCCGGCGAGCGGCAGCAGGCCGAGCGAACGCGGCTTGCCGTCGTCGCCGATGATCCACAGCTCCAGGCTCTCGCGCTGCACGTCGACGCCGAAATCGCCGCGCGCGATGACGCTGATCTCGCCCTTCTGCGGATACAGCGACACCATCCACACGGCGGCGCCGTTCTGCACCGGCAGCATCGACACCAGCGGCGGCTTGCCGGCGACGACGGCCGGCGGCGGCCCGGCCGGCACCTCGCCGCGGTAGCGGTACAGCTGCAGCGACAGCGCCACCACGGCGGCGCTGGCGGCGACCGCCCAGGTCTGCCAGAACCACAGCGGCGGTCCACGCCGCCTGCCGCCACCACCGCCGCCACCACCGCCGGCGAGCGGCGTGACGCGGGCAGCGTCGGCGGCGATGCGCCGCTCGATCTCGGCCCAGACGATCGCCCGCGGCGGCCGCGGCGCGGTGTCGGCGAGCAGCGGCGCGAAGCGCGTCTCCCAGAAACGGACCTCGGCGCGCAGATCGGCGCGCGACGGCAGCAGGCGCTCGAAACGGCGCCGCGCGGCGCCGCGCAGCGTGCCGAGCACGTATTCGGCGGCGAGGATCTGGCGCAGGCGGGCGTCGTCGTACTTCATGCCTCGAGGCACTCCCGCAGCAGCAGCAGGCCGCGCCGCACCCAGCTCTTGACGGTGCCGAGCGGTGCCTTGAGCACGCGCGCCAGCTCGGCGTGCGTATAGCCTTCGTAGTACGCGAGCAGCACGCTGCGGCGCTGCTCCGGGGCGAGCGCCTCCATGCAGCCGGCGAGCTGGCCGAGGCCCTCGCGCTCGACGGCGCGCGCTTCCGGATCGACGGCGTCGCCGTCGGCGAAGGTCAGCGGCGGCGCGTCCTCCTCGTCCGGCATGCCGACTTCCGGGCGCCGGGCACGCAGCAGGTCCAGCGCGCGGTAGCGCGCGATGGTCTGCAGCCAGGTCAGCGGCGCGCCCTTGTCGGGGGCGTAGGTCTCCGCCTTCTGCCACACGCGCAGATAACAGTCTTGCAAGGCTTCTTCCGCCCAGTCACGTCGCTCCAGAATACGCAGCAGCACGCCAAACAGATGCGCGCTGCTGGCGTCGTAGAGCTGGCGGAACGCACGCACGTCGCCGGCGGCCGTTTCGGCGAGCAGGCGGGCCAGCAGAACGGCGTCGGTCATGGGGACGGTGGGGCGGGCGTGGCCGCAGTGTAGCGGAAGCCGCGCCCGCCCCGTCCTGCCGCAAACCGCGTCACGGCGCCAGAAAGCCGTCCTTGAGCGCCTGCATCAGCGGATCGCGCTGGCCGGCCGGTGCGTTCGGCAGATAGCCCTGGTTGATGGTCCAGACGATCGTGCCGCCGAGGCCGTTGTCCTTGACGAACTTGGCCTTCTCGCCGATCGACCAGGCGTCGTCGTAGGACATGAACGTGCATTGCTGCGGACCGACGCCGCTGTTCGGATTGCCGGTCGTCAGATACGGCACCATCGCCGTCAGGTCGCGCCGCGGCGTGGCCTGCGGGTAGTACAGCGTCATGATGTTGGTGTAACTCATCTGGTTGTCGTCGGCGCCGTTGACCGGCAGGCCGCCGGGCGTCGAAACGGCGATCTGGTGCGGCTCGGTCACGTAGCGCCAGCACGAGCCGTAGAAGCCGATGCCGATGCCGAGCTTGGCGGCGGGAATGCCGCCGATCTCGCGCCAGGCGCGCACCGTCGAGGCGATCGAGCTCGGCGCCATGCCGGTTTCGCCGTACAGCGCCGAGGAATGCCAGCTCTCCCAGTTCCAGAAGCCGGACGCCATGCCGTAGCTCATGATGTTGATCTGGTCGAACAGCGGCGCCACCTGGCCCCAGAACGGGTCCGCCTCCTCGCTGGCGAAGTTGTTGTTGATCCAGCCGATCGGCACCGTCAGCAGCTTGTCCGGCGCGGCCGCGCGCAGGGCTTCGGCGAGCTTGCGGAAGTCGACGCGCTCGTCGATGCCGTTGCCCGGATCGACGACGATCGGCTCCCAGTCGAGATCGAAGCCGTCGAAGCCGAACTCGGCAGCGAGCGCGACGAGGTTCTGCACGAAGCGCGCGCGGTTGGCGTCCGACGCCGCCGCCACGAACTCGTCGTGCGCACCGTCGCCGCCGAGCATGACGATCACCTTCTTGCCGGCGGCGTGCGCGCGCGTCACCACGTCGTGCGCCCAGGCCGGCCCCTCGACGTCGTCGATGTCGAAATGCTTGTTCAGCGTGCCGTCGGCGCGCGGCGTGATGCGGCCGAGCATCAGATGCGTCAGCGCCGAGTAGTCGACCACCTCCGGCGGATACAGACCGCGCGCGTAGCCGACGTAATAGCCGCTGACCCACTTGCCGGCGCTCGGCGGCGCGTCGTTGTCGAGGATCGTGCGCGTGTGCACGGACGTGGCGCCGAGCGTGGCGTTGGCCGCATTGCGCAGCGTCAGTACCACGGTCTCGGCGCTCTCGACGGCGCTATCGTCGACCGGCGTGATGGTCAGCGTGCGGCGCGTCTGGCCGGGCTCGAAGCGCAGCGTGCCGGCCGGCGCGAGCGTGTAGTCGGCGCCGGCGCTGGCCGTGCCGGCGACCGCCAGCTCGACCGTGACCGCCTGCGCGCTGGGCGCCGACAGCACGATCTCGATCTGGCTGGCCTGCGCCTCGCTGCCGCTCGCCGCGGCGCTGGCGAACGCGAGCGTCGGCAGCGTGGCGACGTCGTTGTCGTCGATCTGCAGCCGGTACTGCGCCGGCGAACCGAGCCGCGCGCCGCTCGGCGTGCCGAGCGTCAGCGTCAGCGTCTCGGCGGGCTCGACGTCGGCGTCGTCGAGCGTCTGCACGACGATCGTCTGCGAGGTCTCGAGCGGACGAAAGCGCAGCGAGGCCGGCAGCGAAGCCTGATAGTCACGCCCGGCCAGGGCGTCGCCGCCGGCCGTGAGCGGCACCGTGACGCTGCCGAGCGCCGGCCGCGACAGGCGCACCGTCAGCGTCGCGGTGCCGCCTTCGGCAAGTGCGGCGCCGCCGCTCGTGAACTGCACCGTGGCCGGCCCGATCAGCCGGTCGAACAGGCCGGCCGCGGCCGGCGCGGCCATGGCCGCCGCCACCGCGGCGATCGCGGCAAGGCGCATCCGGCGCCGCGGCTGTGAAGAATGCGACATGAAATCTCCCCCGGGAACGTCCCGTGTACAAACGCGCGAACCGACGCGGTCCGCCTCTGCACCCTAGGCCGGCGCGCCGCGCCGACGCTT
This sequence comes from Solimonas variicoloris DSM 15731, assembly GCF_000382285.1. Classification (GTDB taxonomy): domain Bacteria; phylum Pseudomonadota; class Gammaproteobacteria; order Nevskiales; family Nevskiaceae; genus Solimonas; species Solimonas variicoloris. The sequence continues at coordinate 98,019 of NZ_KB907925.1, forward strand.
GAGGGGACGATGAGTGTTTCTTGAGGTTTTGCCGAGGTCGGCCGGCGGGGCGGCGGCGCGCAGGCGAGGTCTATAATTCCGGCTCCCTCTCCGTCGCCGGATCCACCCGTGACCCTCGGTTCCTATCCCCGCACGCGCCTGCGCCGCACGCGCCAGGCTTCCTTCGTCCGCGACATGGTCCGCGAGACCCGGCTGGTGCCGGGCCAGCTGATCCAGCCGCTGTTCGTCGCCGAGGGCGCGCTCAAGGGGCCGGTCGCGTCGATGCCGGGCGTGGCCCGCCTCGACCTCGAGGAGCTGGTCCGCGAATGCGAGGCGCTGCTGGCGCTCGGCGTCGGCTGCGTGGCGCTGTTCCCGGTGACGCCGCCGGAGCGCAAGACCCCCGGCGGCGAGGAAGCGCTGAATCCGGACAGCCTGATGGTGCGCTCGATCAAGGCGATCAAGCGCGCCGTGCCGGGCATCGGCGTACTCGCCGACGTCGCCCTCGACCCGTACACCAGCCACGGCCAGGACGGCGTGCTCGACGCGCACGGCTACGTCGACAACGACGCCAGCTGCGAGATCCTGCGCCGCCAGGCGCTGCTGTACGCGCGCGCCGGTGTCGACATCGTCGCGCCGAGCGACATGATGGACGGCCGCATCGGCCACATCCGCGACGTGCTGGAGCGCGACGGCCAGAAGAACACCCTGATCATGTCCTACGCGGCCAAGTACGCCTCGGCGTTCTACGGCCCGTTCCGTGACGCGCTCGGCTCCGGCAGCAATCTGGGCAAGGGCGGCAAGGAGACCTACCAGATGGACCCGGCCAACACCGACGAGGCCCTGCGCGAAGTCGCGCTCGATCTCGCCGAGGGCGCCGACATGGTCATGGTCAAGCCGGGCATGCCGTATCTGGACATCGTTCGCCGCGTGAAGGACGAGTTCAAGGTGCCGACCGCGGCCTACCAGGTCAGCGGCGAGTACGCGATGCTGCAGGGCGCGATCGAGCGCGGCTGGCTCGACGAGAAGAAGGCCGTGCTCGAAGCGCTGCTGTGCTTCCGCCGCGCCGGCGCCGACATGATCCTCACCTACTTCGCCAGGCGCGCCGCGCAGTGGCTGAACGCCTGATCCGCCACCGCTCCGCGCCAGGGACGCCGCGCCGATGACGATCGAACTGCACCAGTACGCGGCCCCGCCCGGCTGGCCGAACCTGTCGCCGTTCTGCATGAAGGTCGAGACCTGGCTGCGGCTCGCCGGTCTCGACTACCGCGTCGCCGTGCAGATGGTACCGAACGGCCCGCTCGGCAAGCTGCCGGTCGTCAAGGACGGCGGCGAAATCATTGCCGACTCGCACAGCATCATCGAGCGGCTCGCCGCCAGGTACGGCAAGGATCTCGACGCCGGACTCGATGCGCGCCAGCGCGCCGCGGCGCGCGCCTTCGAGCGCCTCATCAACGAACACCTGTACTGGGCGCTGCTGCATTTCCGCTGGATCGACGACGGCGGCTGGGCGCAGACGCGCCGCGTGCTGTTCGCGGCGCTGCCGGCACCGCTGCGGCTCGTGGTGCCGACGATCGCACGGCGCGGCGTGCGCGCCCAGCTGAAGGGCCACGGGCTCGGCCGCCATCCGCGCGCCGAGATCCTGCGCCGCGCCGCCCAGGACGTGCAGGCGCTCGCCGACTGGCTCGGCGAGCAGCCGTACTTCATGGGCGCGCAACCGACCACGCTCGACGCGTCGGCCTACGGCTTCCTCGGCAACCTGCACGACGCGCCGATCGACACGCCGCTCAAGGGCATCGTCGCCGCGCATCCGAATCTCGTTGCGTACTGCGCGCGCCTGCGCGCGCGCTGCTTCGGCGCCGCGCGCTGAACCGTCCGGACCTTTTCACTTCATGACTGACCGCTACGCCGTCATCGGCCATCCCATCGCGCACAGCAAATCGCCGCTGATCCACGCGCAGTTCGCGCGCGAGACCGGCCAGGACCTCGCCTACGACGCGGTCGACGTCGAGCCGGAGATGCTGCCGTTCGCGCTGCGCCAGTTGCACGACGAGGGCTATCGCGGCCTCAACGTCACGCTGCCGCACAAGACCGAGGTCGCGCGGCTGTGCATCGGCGTCAGCGCGCGCGCGCAGCAGGCCGGCGCGGTCAACACGCTGCTGCGCGTCGATGGCGGCTGGCAGGGCGACAACACCGACGGCGACGGCTTCTGGCGCGATCTGGCGCGCCTGGGCATCGGCGTCGCCGGCCGCCGCGTGCTGATCGTCGGCGCCGGCGGCGCGGTGCGCGGCATCCTCGGCCCGCTGCTGGCGGCGCGGCCGGCGCTGCTGGTCGTCTCCAACCGCAATCCGTGGAAGCCGGAAGCGCTGGCCGAGCAGTTCAAGGAAATCGGCAGCGTCGTGCCGCGCACGCATCTGGCGCTGAAAGGCGATCGCTACGACCTCATCGTCAACGCCACCTCGGCCGGCCACAGCGGCGCGATGCCGCGCCTGCCCGGCCAGCTGCTCGCCGACGGCGGCGCCTGCTACGATCTGTCGTACGGCGCCGCATTCGCGCCGTTCCGCGACTGGGCGACGGCACAGAAGGCGGCGCTCGTCGCCGACGGCCTCGGCATGCTGGTCGAACAGGCAGCGAGCGCCTTCGAAATCTGGCGTGGCGTGCGCCCGCCGACCGCCGGCGTGCTGCAGGCCCTGCGCGCCGCCTGATCGTGCGGCGCGCGCTCGTCCTCGCCGCGCTGCTCTTCGTGGCGCCGGCCGGCGCCGCCGACGAGGCGGCGACGCCGGTAGCGACATCGACGCCGGTCGTCGACCTGGTGCGCGTCGTCAAGTCCGAGCGCCGCCTCTACCTGCTCAGCGGCGGACAGGTGCTCGCCCGCTATCGCATCGCGCTCGGCCCGCATCCGCTCGGGCCGAAGCGCCAGCAGGGCGACGGCCGCACGCCGGAAGGCCGCTACGTGCTCGACGCCAAGAAGGCCGACAGCGACTACTACAAGGCGATCCACATCTCGTATCCGAACGCCGACGATCTGGCCCGCGCGCGGGCGCTCGGCGCCAAACCGGGCGAGGCGATCATGATCCACGGCCAGCGCAACGGTTACGCGAGCCTCGGCATCTTCCTGCAGCGCACCGACTGGACCAACGGCTGCATCGCGCTGGCCAACGCCGACATGGACGAGGTCTGGAACCGCGTCGCGGTCGGCACGCCGATCGAACTGCTGCCCTGATGCAGGCGCGGCCGCCGCGTCAGGCGCGCGGCGCGAAGCGCAACGTGCCGCGCACGCCGCCGCCGTCGCGATTCTCCACGGTGAGCGTCCAGCCGAAGCGCTGCGCCAGCGTCTGCGCGATGTAGAGCCCCATGCCGGTGCCGCCGTCGTGCGCGCTGAAGCCCGGCTCGAAGACGCGCGGCAGCGCCGCCGGCGCGATGCCCGGGCCGTCGTCCTCGACCGCGAAGTGGTCGGCACGCAGGCGCACGGTGACCGTGCCGCCGCGCGACGCGCGCAGCGCATTGCGCAGCAGGTTGGTGAAGATCGCCGCGATCGCGCCGGCCGGCGCGGCGATGCGCACGGCCTCGGGCATGTCCCAGCTGACACGCACCTGCGGCGAGGACTCGATATACGGCTCGGCCAGCTCGCGCAGCCAGCGCTCCAGCGACAGCTCCTCGAAGACCTGCGTGTCGCGCAGCCGCGACAGCGTCAGCAGCGCGTCCAGCTCGTGGCGCGCCATGCGCACCGCACGCTCGATGCGCTTGAGCGCCGGCTGCTCGCCCTGCAGCGCCAGGGTCTCGGCGGCGCCCTGGATCACCGCGATCGGCGTGCGCAGCTCATGGCTGGCGGCGGCGGCGAACGCGCGTTCGCGCTCGACCAGCGCGTCGAGCTCCTGCATGTAGCGGTTGAGCGCGTCGACGATCACCGCGAGCTCGCTGTCGTCGACCGCCAGCGCGATGCGTTCGCCGCGCCGCTCCGGATCGAGCGCGCCGAGCTGCCCGACCAGCTGATCGAGCGGCGCCAGCGCGCGCTGCGCCAGCCAGCGCGAGGCGAAGAAGCTGAGCACGCCGACCAGCACCAGCGCGACCAGGCCGGCACCGAACAGCGCGTTCTCGCGCGTCTCGACGAAGGTGATGTCGTAGAGCAGGTAGGCGTGCGCGGCGGGCCCGGTCTCGCGCACCAGCAGGTTGAACGAGCGGCCGTCGAAATGCAGGTCTTCGTAGTAACCGGGGCCGTAGCGGCGCAGTTCGGCCGGCGCCTCGTCGCCGGCGAAGAAGCGCAGCGTGTCGTGCGCGCGGTTCGCGGCGTCAGGCGCGTGCGGGCCGACCATGAACGCCAGCTCGCGCTCCATCAGGTCGCGCACCGCGGCATCCTCGATGTAGACGTCGCTGAGCCAGACGCCGACCGCGGCCAGCGAGGCGATCAGCAGCGAGAGGCCGACGAGGCCGCCGACCAGGCGGCGGTGCAGCGTGCTCGCGGAGCGCCTAGTCACCGTCGTCGGCCGTGTCGCCGAGATCGGCGAGCCGGTAACCGGTGCCGCGCAGCGTGTGCAGCAGCTTGCGCGGGAACGGGCGGTCGATCACGTTGCGCAGCGCGTGCATGTGCGCGCGCAGCACGTCGCCGTCCGGCACCTCGTCGCCCCACAGCAGGTATTCGAGCTCCTTGCGGGTGACGATGCGCTCGGTCTGCCGCATCAGGAATTCGAGGATGCGCCGCGTCGACGGATTGAGCGGCAGCGTCTGACCGGCGCGGCGCGCCTCGCAGGTGCGCGGATCGTATTCAAGGTCGGCGACGCGCAGCGCGCCGGAAGCGATCCTGCCGCTGGCGCGGCGGTTCAAGGCCTTCAGGCGCGCCTCGAGCTCGGCCATCGCGAACGGCTTGACCAGATAGTCGTCGGCGCCGGCGGCGAGGCCGTCGACACGGTCCGCCACGGTGTCCAGCGCCGTCAGCATCAGCACCGGCGTCGTCACGCCGTGCTCGTCGCGCAGGCGCCGGCACAGCGTCGCGCCGTCGAAGCCCGGCAGCAGGCGGTCGAGGATGATGACGTCGAAGGCGCCGTGCGCCGCCGCCACCAGGCCGCTGGGACCGTCGTAGGCGAAGTCGACGGTGTGCCGATGCGCTTCGAGATAGTCGCCGACGTTCGCCGCCAGATCGGCGTTATCCTCGACGAGCAGCACGCGCATGGGCGGGCCGTCCCCTCAGCCGTTCTGCTGCTCGCGCTGCGCGTCGACCTCTGCGCTGCCCGGCACCATGATGCGCGCGGCAATGATGCCGACCTCGTAGAGCAGATAGACCGGCACGGCGAGCATGATCTGCGAGATCACGTCGGGCGGCGTGAAGATCGCGCCGACGACGAAGGCGCCGACGAGCACGTATTCGCGGTTGCCGGCGAGCTGCTTGGGCGTGACGAAGCCGGTCTTGACCAGCAGCACCAGCGCGACCGGCGTCTCAAACGCGAAGCCGAACGCGACGAAGATCGTCAGCACGAAGTCGAGGTACTTGCTGATGTCGGTCATCACCGCGACGCCGTCGGGCGCGACGTTGACCATGAAGTGGAAGACGGTCGGCAGCACCAGGAAGTAGGCGAAGGCGACGCCGCTGTAGAACAGCAGCGTGCTCGACATCATCAGCGGCGCGACCAGCCGCTTCTCGCTCTTGTACAGGCCGGGCGCGACGAAGGCCCAGACCTGCCACAGCACCCACGGCATCGCCGCGACGAAGGCGACGACGGCGGCGAGCTTGATCGGCGTGAAGAACGGCGAGGCGACTTCGGTGGCGATCATCGAGCTGCCGGGCGGCATCAGCGCCAGCAGCGGGTGCGCGAACAGCGAATACAGCTGCTTGGCGAAGAAGCTCAGCGGCACGAAGATCGCCAGCACGCCGAGCACGATCCTGAGCAGCCGCGAACGCAGCTCCAGCAGGTGTGACATCAGCGGCTGTTCGCCGCCCGAGGGTTGCTCTTCGCTCACGGCTTCTTGTCCGTGCCGTCGTCAGTGGTCGGCGTGACCGCGTCGCGCGCCGCATCGACTTCCTGCTGCACGGAAGCCTGCAGGGTGCTGGTCTGTTTCTGCACGCTGTCCTTGAATGACTCCGCGCCGTCCTGCACCGCGCGCTTGGCTTCGTCGAGCTGCTTGCGCAGTTCGGCGAGCTGCGACTCGCGGTCAAGCTCGGCGGTCAGATTGCGCAGATAGCCCTTGGCCTGGCCGGTCCAGCGGCCGACCGTGCGTGCGAGTTTCGGCAGCTTCTCCGGCCCGAGCACGACCAGCGCGACGAGGAAGCAGACCAGCAGCTCGGAGAAGCCGATTTCGAACATCGATGCGCGATCGGGACCGGATCAGCTCTTGGTTTCTTCGTGCTGGCGGCTCTCGGCGCCGGCCTTGCCGCCCTGCGCGAGCTGCTCGGGCGTCTTCGGCGCGTCGGCCTCGCCTTCCTTCATCGCCTGCTTGAAGTTCTTGACCGCCGAACCCAGGTCGCCACCGGCGTTGCGCAGCTTCTTGGTGCCGAAGATCAGCACGACGATGCCCAGGACGATCAGCCAGTGCCAGATGCTCAGTGAACCCATGTGCCTATACCTCTTTCGTTAACCAGTGGAGCGCGCCGCTTTCTCGGCATGCCCGGACGTACCGAAACGCCGCGCGAGCTCGCCGCTGAGCTGCTCGAGCGCGAGCCCGCGCTGCGCGAGCAGCACGAGCGTATGAAACCAGAGATCGGCCAGCTCGTGGATGAGCGCCGCATCATCGGCATTCTTGGCGGCGATGATGGTCTCGGCAGCTTCCTCGCCGACCTTCTTGGCGATGCCGTCGACGCCCTTGGCGTACAGGCTGGCGATGTACGACGCCTTCGGATCGCCGCCCTTGCGCGACTCGATGGTCGCAAAGAGTTGTGACAGCACGTCGGCGGGCGAGGACACGGCGATTCCGGATTCAGGGTCGGGGACGGTCAGTGTACGCCGACTCGGGCCCGCTCAAGAACGGACCAGCACGCCCTTGGCGGCGAGGAACTGCTTGGCTTCGCCGACCGTGTAGGTGCCCTGATGGAAGATGCTCGCCGCCAGCACCGCGTCGGCGCCGCCGGTGGTGAGGCCTTCGTAGAGATGTTCGAGATTGCCGACGCCGCCGGAGGCGATCACCGGCACGCTGACCGCGTCGGAGATCGCGCGCAGCAGTTCGAGATCGTAGCCGCCCTTGGTGCCGTCGCGGTCGATGCTGGTCAGCAGCAGCTCGCCGGCGCCCTTCTGGACGATGCTGCGCGCCCATTCGATGGCGTCAAGACCGGTCGCCTTGCGGCCGCCGTGCGTGAACACTTCCCAGCGCGGCGCCTCCTTCTTCTTGCTGACGCGCTTGGCATCGATGGCGACGACGATGCACTGCACGCCGTAGCGCTCGCCGGCCTCGGACACGAAATCCGGATTGTCGACGGCGGCGGTGTTGATGCTGACCTTGTCGGCGCCGGCCGACAGCAGCGCGCGGACGTCGGCGCAGTTGCGCACGCCACCACCGACGGTGAGCGGAATGTAAATCTCGCGGGCCACCGCCTCGACGGTCTGGAACAGCGTCGGGCGGTCGTCGACCGACGCGGTGATGTCGAGGAACACCAGCTCATCGGCACCCTGCGCGTCGTACTTGCGCGCGACCTCGACCGGATCGCCGGCATCCTGCACGTCTTCGAACTTGATGCCTTTGACGACGCGGCCGCGATCGATGTCGAGGCAGGGGATGATGCGTTTGGCGAGCATGTTCAGGATATGCGCGAAGCGGGCGCCGCCAGCTGCGGGCGCAGGCACCCCGCCGCCGGCGGAGCAGGTTTCAGGACGGGACGCTGCAGACGCGCCGGGGCCAGCAGACCACACATCATCGCCTCAGCCCTTGGCCAGCCTGACCGCTTCCTTGAAGTCGAGGCTGCCTTCGTACAGCGCGCGGCCGATGACGGCGCCGACGACGCCGTCGTTCTCGATTTCCTTCAGGCGGCGGATGTCATCGAGACTGGAGACACCACCGGAAGCGAGCACCGGCGTCTTCAGCGCGCGCGCCAGCGCACTCGTCGACTCGGCGTTGAAGCCCTGCATCATGCCGTCGCGCGAGATGTCCGTGTAGATGATCGCCTCGACGCCGTCGCGCTCGCAGTGCACGGCGGTCTCGATGACGTCGTGGCCGGTGACCTTGGCCCAGCCGTTGAGCGCGACGCGGCCGTCCTTGGCATCGAGGCTGACGATGATGTGGCGCGGAAATTCGAGACACAGATCGTGCAGGAAGTGCGGCGTGTTGACCGCCTTGGTGCCGATGATGACGTACTGCACGCCGCCGTTCAGATAGCGCTGCACCGTCTCCTCGTCGCGGATGCCGCCGCCGATCTGCACCGGCACGTCAACCGCAGCGACGATCTCCTCGACGACCTTGAGATTGACCGGCGAGCCCTTGAAGGCGCCGTCGAGGTCGACGACGTGGATGCGCTCGGCACCCTCGTCAGCCCAACGCTTGGCGACCGACGCGGGGTCGGCCGAGAACACGGTGGCATCGTTCATCCGGCCCTGGCGCAAACGCACGCACTGGCCGCCCTTCAGGTCGATCGCGGGTATCAACAGCATGAGCTGCGGGTATGGTCAGGTGGAAGGACGGTTATTCGGGAACGCGTTTTGCGGGCGGTCGAGCGGTGCTGGCCGAGCGTGGATAAACGAAGAAACGATAAGGAGAAACCCTGACGTTGGCGACACTCTGCCTGAATCCGCGCAGCGCTGGCAAGCGCCGTCAGACGCAGGTCAGCAAGCCCTGTGCCCGTCGTCGGCGCCGCGCGCCGCCGACGCGGCGCCTAGGCCGGATCCCACTGCGTGAAGTTGGCCAGCAGGGTCATGCCGTAGTTCTGCGATTTTTCCGGGTGGAACTGGAAAGCCACGATATTGTCCCGGGCGATCGCCGAGGCGAACTCGTGGCCGTAGTCGGTGATGCCGAGCACGTGCTCCGGATTCGACGGCACGGCATGGTAGCTGTGCACGAAGTAGAACCAGGCGTTGTCCGGCACGCCCTGCCACATCGGGTGCTGGCGCACCTGGCGCACGCGGTTCCAGCCCATGTGCGGCACTTTCAGGCGGTTCGGCGAACCGTCCTCCGGCGGGTCCGGGAAGCGCGAGACGCGGCCGGGGAACAGGCCGAGCGCCGGCACGCCGCCGTTCTCGTCGCTCCACTCCAGCATCACCTGCATGCCGAGGCAGATGCCGAGCATCGGCTTGCTGCGCGCCGCCTCGACCACGAGCTGGTTCAGCTCGAGGCGCTGCAGTTCCTTCATGCACTCGCGCACGCCGCCGACGCCGGGCAGCACGAGGCGGTCGCACTTGAGCAATTCCTCGGGGTCGTAACTGATGACGACACGGCCGCTGCCGGCAACGCGCTCGAGCGCCTTGCCGAGCGAGTGCAGATTGCCCATGCCGTAGTCGATGATGCCGATCGCTGCCATGTTGCGAAGATCCGGTGGCGCGGCGTCAGGCGGCGCGAACGCGCGCCAAAGACGAAAGAAGGGTCACGGCTACAGGCTGCCTTTGGTCGAGGGCATGACGTCGCCGAGGCGCTCGTCGCGGCTGGCGGCCGCGCGCAGCGCACGGCCGAAGGCCTTGAACACCGTCTCGATGATGTGATGTGCGTTGCGGCCACGCAGGCTGTCGATGTGCAGCGTGACCTTGGCGTGATTGACGAAGCCCTGGAAGAACTCGCGGAACAGATCGACGTCGAACTCGCCGATGCGCGCGCGCGGGAACTCGACGAAGTATTCGAGCCCCGGCCGGCCGGACAGGTCGACGACGACGCGCGACAGCGCTTCGTCGAGCGGCACATAGCTGTGGCCGTAGCGGACCAGGCCCTTCTTGTCGCCGAGTGCGCGATCGAAGGCCTGACCGAGCGTGATGCCGATGTCCTCGACCGTGTGGTGGTCGTCGATGTCGCGATCGCCCTTGGCTTCGACGACCAGATCGATCAGGCCGTGGCGCGCCACCTGATCCAGCATGTGATCGAGGAACGGCACGCCGGTCGCGAAACGCGAGGCGCCGGTTCCGTCGAGGTTCAGCTCCACGCGGATCTGGGTCTCGCGGGTATTGCGTTCGATGCTGGCGGTGCGGGCAGCCATGTGGCTGAACTGGCAAAAATGGTCGCAAAGAATACTCCGGCGCTGGGTAAATTTGAATCAGCGGCACGGCCGCCGGCGGGCGCCGCCGGCGCGATCTCGGCGCACCGGCCCGCGGCGCGCGAAACCACCGCCCCGGGCGCCGTCGCGCCGGTCCGTGGCGCGCTGTCGCGTCCGCGGCCCGGCATCCCGGGAGCGGGGCGCTCGCCGCGGGCGCCGGCTTGGCCGACAATGCGCCCATGCCGCTGCCTCTTTCGATCCTCGATCTGGCGCCGGTCGTCGACGGCACACCCGCCGCCGTCTCGATCCGCCGCACCGTCGACCTCGCCCGGCTCGCCGAGCGCCTGGGCTTCCGGCGCCTGTGGTACGCCGAGCATCACGCGATGCCGAGCGTCGCCAGTTCGGCGCCGGAGCTGCTGATCGCGCATAGCGCCGCCGCCACCACCACGCTGCGCCTCGGCTCCGGCGGCATCATGCTGCCGAACCATGCGCCGCTGCGCGTCGCCGAGATGTTCCAGACGCTCGAAGCGCTCTATCCGGGCCGCATCGATCTCGGCCTCGGCCGCGCGCCCGGCGGCGTCCCCGGCGTGACGCGCGCGCTGCGCGCCGGGCGCGGCGAGCTGTTCCCGCAGATGTTCGACGAGCTGATGGCGCGCTCGCGCGGCGGCACGGCCGGCGATCCGGATGGGGTGCATGCCGAGCCGGGCGGCGTCGCGCTGCCGCCGGTGTGGCTGCTCGGTTCGAGCGGCGCGAGCGCGCGCATGGCCGGCGAGGCCGGTTCAGGCTACGGCTTCGCCGCGCATTTCTCGCCGGCGCCGGCGGCGCCGGCGATGCTCGCCTACCGCGAAGCCTTCCGTCCGTCGGAGCACTTCAAGACGCCACACGCGATCCTCGGCGTCGCCGTGGTCTGCGCCGACAGCGAGGATCTCGCCCGCGAGCGCGCGTCGACGATGGAACTGGCCTGGCTGCGCATCCAGAGCGGCCGGTTCCTGCCGCTGCCGAGCCCGGCCGAGGCGCTCACCTACCCATACAACGCATACGAACAGGCGGCACTGCGCGAATGGCGCGCGCGCACGGTCGTCGGCACGCCGGCACAGGTGCGCGAGCGCCTGCTGGCGCTGGCCGGCGAAACGCGCGCCGACGAGATCATGATCGTCTGCAATCTCCACAATCACGCCGCGCGGCTGCGCTCGCACGAACTCGTCGCCGAGGCGATGGCGCGCTGAAGCGCCGCCCGCGCGCTGCCCGCGCGCAGCGGCGCCCGTCTTGCGCTGCGCGGTCTTGGCCATGCGTTGCACCGGCATCGCCAGACGCTGCGACGCCGGCTTCGCGTGCTGCGCGGCCTTTCGCGGCGGCGCCCATCCCGCGGATGACTTGCGGACGGAGGCGCCGCCGCGTCCCGTCCGTCGCCTTCTTCCTGTGCGGCCCGATGGATCGTCGCTGCAATCGGGCCGGCGTCTGCTGCTGCCAGCTCCGTGCGCGAAGGGCGACGAAGCGCTGCACGCCCGTCCGGCCGCCGCAGCGCGCGACTACAATCGCCGCGGCTGCGGGGCACCGACGCGGGACACGACGCCGGCGCGCAGCCCAGAACCACATCTTTTCCGAGGAGAATCCGTGACCGACCTGCTCGCGCAGCCGCTGGCGCTGCCCTGCGGCGCCCGCCTGCCGAACCGCCTGTGCAAGGCGGCGATGACCGAAGGCCTCGCCGATCCGCAGCTGCGTCCGACCGAGCGCCACGTCGCGCTGTACCGGCGCTGGGCCGAGGGCGGCGCCGGCCTGCTGCTCACCGGCAACGTGCAGATCGACCGCCGCGTGCTCGAGCGCCCGGCCAATGTCGCGCTCGACCCGGCGCCGCCGGACGCCGAGACGCTGCGCCGCCTGCGCGCCTGGAGCCGCGCCGGCACCAGCGCCGGCAACCACCTGTGGATGCAGATCTCGCACGCCGGCCGGCAGTCGCCGTGGTACGTGACGCGCGAGCCGCTGGCGCCGTCGCCGGTGCAGCTCAAGCTGCTCGCCAACTACGCCAAACCCCGCGCGCTGCGCGAGGAGGAGATCCTCGACTTCATCCAGCGTTACGCGCGCGTCGCCGCGACCGCGCGCGAGGCCGGTTTCACCGGCGTGCAGATCCACGCCGCGCACGGCTATCTGCTGAGCTCGTTCCTGTCGCCGGTGACGAACCGGCGCACGGATGCCTGGGGCGGTTCGCTCGAGAACCGCGCGCGCATGCTGATCGAGACAATCCGCGCGACGCGCAAGGCGGTCGGCGCCGACTTCCCGGTGTCGGTCAAACTCAACTCCGACGACTTCCGCAAGGGCGGCTTCACGCACGAGGAATGCCTGCAGGTGGTGCGCTGGCTCAACGACGAGCGCCTCGACCTGCTCGAACTGTCCGGCGGCACCTACGAACAGCCGCGTTTGCTCGGCTACGCCGGCAAGGACGCCGACGCCACGCCGCAACGCGCGAGCACGCGCCAGCGCGAGGCCTATTTCCTCGACTACGCCACTGATGTGCGCCGGATCGCGACCATGCCGCTGATGGTGACCGGCGGTTTTCGCACGCGCGCCGGCATCGAAGAAGCGCTGGGCGGCGGCGCAGTCGACGTCGTCGGCCTCGGCCGTCCGCTGTGCGGCGAGCCGGATCTGCCGAAGCGCCTGCTCGCGCGACAGATCGACGCGCTGCCGCGCTACGAGAAGCGCATGCAGCTCGGCCCCGGCATCCTCGGGCCGACGACCAAGGTCTTCCTGTTCCGCCTGATCAACGTCTTCGGCCAGCAGGGCTGGTATTACCTGCAGCTGTACCGGCTCGCCGACGGTCTCGGCCCGAATCTGAAGCTCGGCGTGTTCGGCGCGTTCTGGCGCTATCTCGCCGACGAGTATCGGCAGGCCTGGCGGATGCACCGCGCGCGGCGCCATTCCTAGCGCGTCGTCCGTCGGGCGGGTCGTCGTCACCATGACCCCGCCCGGCGGACCGTTGCCGTCGCAGCGGCGGCGCTGGCCTTTTTAGTTCAGCGCCGTCGGCACCGCGAGCCGGAACGGGCTGATGCGCGCGTCGAAGGTTTCGCGCGTGTCGGGCACCACCATGTTGAACTCGCCGTGCATGGTGCCGACCGGCGTCGTCAGCGGACAGCCGCTCGTGTACTGGAACTCCTCGCCCGGCGCGAGCACCGGCTGGTAGCCGACCACGCCGGGACCACGCACGTCCTCGACATGGCCCTCGCCGTCGGTGATGACCCAGTGCCGCGACAGCAGCTGCACGGTCTGCTCGCCTTCGTTGCGGATCGTGATGTGGTACGCGAACAGGTACTGGCTGCGGTCGGGGTCCGACTGCTCGGCGACGAAGCGCGGCTGCACGATGATGCGGATGCCTCGGGTCACGGTGTCCGACATCGCCCTGCTCCTTTGCCGGTCAGTACATGCCGGTCGCGAGCCTGGCCGCTTCCGACATCATCGACTGGTTCCACGGCGGATCGAAGACCAGCTCGACGTCGGTCTCGGCGATCGTCGGGATCTGCTCGATCTTGCTCTTGACGTCGGCGACCAGGATGTCGCCCATGCCGCAGCCCGGCGCGGTCAGCGTCATGCGCACGCGCGCGCGGCGGCGGCCGGGTTCGAGGGTCTCGACCTTGCACTCGTAGACCAGGCCCAGCTCGACGATATCGACCGGGATCTCGGGGTCGTAGCAGGTCTTCAGCTGCGCCCAGACCGCCTGCTCGATCTCCTCGTCGCTGGCGTCGGCGGCGATCTCCGGCGCGCGCACCACTTCCTGGCCGATGGCATCGGCGTCCTTGCCCTCGAGGCGGAACAGGTGCCCCTCGACCTGCACGGTGAAGCTGCCGCCGAGCGCCTGCGTGATCTGCGCGCGCGCGCCCTCCGGCAGCTCGACCTTGGTCCCCTGCGGGATCAGGATGCCGATGACGTCACGGGTCAGGGTGACGGGTTCGTGGAAGGCGCTCATGGATGGGTCAGGATCGCGCCCGGCGGCGCGACAAAAAACGGGATGGGCGATCTTAAACCAGCGCGCCGCGCGCTGCTGCCGGCGTGCGCCGCGTTCAGCTTCAGGCCGGCCGGCTCGCCTATGATCGGCGCGTTTGATCCCACCGCGAGACCCGAACAATGAAGAAGATCGCCTGGTTGCTGCCTGCCCTGCTGTTCGCCAGCGCCGCCGCATCCGCGGCCGACGCCCCGCCGCCGCGCCTGGTCGCCGTCAGCGGCCAGGGCGAGGTCAGCGTCGCCCCCGACCGCGCGCGTCTGAGCCTGGCCGCCGACGCGCTGCATCCGGATCTGAAGACCGCCGAGTCGCAGGTCAACGCCACCGTCCGCGCCTATCTGGCCGAGGCCAAGGCGCTCGGCGCCAAGGACGAGCAGATCTCGACCGCCGGCATCAGCCTCAACCCGGAGTACGTCTGGGACGACAAGCTGCATCAGCAGAAGCTGGTCGGCTACCGCGCGCGGCGCACGATCGAGGTCGTCGTCACCGATCTCGACAAACTCGGCGACTACGTGCTGCGCGCGACCAAGGCCGGCGTCAACCACGTCAGCCCGCCGCAGCTCGAATCGAGCCGCAGCGACGAACTGCAGCGCCAGGCGCTCGCCAAGGCGGCACAGGACGCCCAGGCCCGCGCCAAGCTGCTCGCCGACACGCTCGGCGTGAAGCTCGGCAGCGTACGCAGCGTCCGCGCCAACGACGAGGTACGGCCGATGCCGGTGATGTACAAGGCGGAGATGCGCGTCGCCGCCGCGCCGATGGCCGACGCCAGCGGCAACGAGCAGATCGGCTTCGCCGGCGGCGAGATCAAGTACAGCGCCTCGGTGTCCGCCGAGTTCGACCTCGCCGAGCGCTGAGCCCGGCCGCGGGCCCGGATGCGCGCGGCGCGCGCGTCCGAGCCCGTTTTATTTGCTCCGATAAAATTACGAAACCGCGCGTTCTCGCGCGGCCGGCACCGGCGCGGCCGAAGCCCCGGTGCGCGCGATCCCCTGCAATGCAATAATCCTGCGCTTTCCTCCCCGCGTTCGCTGAGGGGCCGAAAGTGGCCAGCCGCAAGAAAACCTCCCCGCCCGCCGCATCCCGCGCCGTCGTCGGCATCATCATGGGCTCCCGCTCCGACTGGGAGACGATGGCGCATGCGGCGCAAACGCTCGAAGATCTCGGCGTGCCGTACGAGGCGCGCGTGGTCTCGGCGCATCGCACCCCCGACCTGCTGTTCGAATACGCCGAACAAGCGAGCGGCCGCGGCCTGCGCGTGATCATCGCCGGCGCCGGCGGCGCCGCGCACCTGCCGGGCATGTGTGCCGCCAAGACCGCGCTGCCGGTGCTCGGCGTGCCGGTGCAGAGCAAGGCGCTCAACGGCCTCGACTCGCTGCTGTCGATCGTGCAGATGCCGGCCGGCATCCCGGTCGCGACGCTGGCGATCGGCAAGGCCGGCGCCACCAACGCCGCGCTGCTGGCGGCCGCGATCCTGGCCACCACCGACAAGCGCCTCGCGGCACGGCTCGACGCGTTCCGCAGCCGCCAGACCGCCAAAGTCCTCGACGACGAACCGCTGAAGCTGCCCGCATGAAAATCGGCATCCTAGGGGCCGGCCAGCTCGGCCGGATGCTGGCCCTGGCGGGCTATCCGCTCGATTTCGACTTCGTGTTCCTCGATCCGGCGACCGAAGCCTGCGCCGCGCCGCTCGGCGCGCACATCCACGCCGACTACGTCGACGAAAAGGCGCTCGCCGATTTCTGCGGCGCCGTCGACCTCGCCACCTACGAGTTCGAGAACGTGCCGGCGAAGACCGCCGAGTACGTCGCCGCGCGCATTCCGCTGCTGCCGGCGCCGGTCGCGCTGACCGTCGGCCAGGACCGCCTGTCGGAGAAGTCGCTGTTCGACAAGCTCGGCATCCCGGTGCCGCGCTACATGCCGGTGGCGACGCGCGAAGCGCTCGACCTCGCGGTGCGCAACATCGGCCTGCCGGCGGTGCTGAAGACGCGCCGTCTCGGCTACGACGGCAAGGGTCAGGCGGTGCTGAGAAAGCCCGAGGATCTCGACACCGCCTGGGCCAAGCTCGGCGGCCAGCCGCTGATCCTCGAAGCCTTCGTGCCGTTCGAGCGCGAAGTCTCCTGCCTCGCAGTGCGCGGCCGCGACGGCGAGATGCGCTTCTACCCGGTCGTCGAGAACATGCATCGCGACGGCATCCTGCGCACGGCGACGCCGCGGGCCAACGATCCGCTGCAGCGCCACGCCGAGGACTACGCGCGCCGCGTCTGCGAGCACCTCGGCTACGTCGGCGTGCTCGCCTTCGAGTTCTTCGTCGCCGCCGGCCCGAACGGCGGCCAGCTGCTCGCCAACGAAATCGCGCCGCGCGTGCACAACTCCGGGCACTGGACGATCGAGGGCGCGGTCTGCTCGCAGTTCGAGAACCATCTGCGCGCGATCGCCGGCCTGCCGCTCGGCTCGACCGCGCTGCGCGGCCCGAGCGTGATGGTGAACTTCATCGGCGACGCGCCGAAGAACGCCGCGCTGGCGGCGATTCCCGGCGTGCATATCCATCACTACGGCAAGACGCCGAAGCCGCAGCGCAAGGTCGGCCATGCGACGGTGACGGCGACCAGCGACACGGAACTCGCCGAGCGCCTCGCCGAGCTGCAGGCGCTGGTCGCCGCGATCGAGGGCTGAAGCGGCGCGAAGCCGCGCTCACTCGCTGAACGGACGCCGCTCGCCGGCATAGGCGATCGACACGCAGCCGGCGCCGATGCTGACCGCCGAGGCCGCCGACATCATGCTCTCGAGCAGCTCGACGCCGTGCCGCGCCGCGGTTTCGCGCAGCGCGTCGTAGCCCGGCAGGCGCTGCAGCTCGGCGAGCTCGCCGCCGTAGCTGAGGACCACATGCGGCACGTACAGCGCGCCCTGCTCGATCTGCCGCGCCACCTGCGCGAACACGGCAGCGACCGCGCGCTCGTAGCCGCGCACGCGCGCCACCGGCTCGGTCTCGCCGCGGTAGGCGAGGATCACCGGCCGCAGGTCGAGCGCGGTGCCGATCGCATAACTGAGCCAGTCGACGCCGCGCTCGCCCTTCTTCTGCGCGCGGTGGTGCACGTAGTACAGATCGCCCGGCACGAGGTAGGTACAGACGTGGTCGCGCAGCGCGTCGAGATGGCGACGCAGCTCGAACGGCGTGATGCCGTCGCGCACGCGCTTGGCGGCTTCCGCGACCAGTACGCCGATGCCGGCCAGCACCGTGCGCGAATCGAGCACGCGCAGCACGAACGGGCCGCGCGCCGTCGGCTCCGACTGCGCGTCGGCGAGAATCGAGAACGAAGCCTTGGCGGCGCTCTCGAAGGTGCTGGCACGCGTCGCGTTGACGGTAATGCAGAACGCGTAGTCGCAGAACGGCACGATGCGCCGGCGCAGCAGCTCCCGCGTCTGCTCGACGCTGTAGGCGATGGTATCGGCATCGAAGTCGCGTTGTGCCAGCTGGCGCGCGTAGAAGCGCCGCGTCGCGCGCGGATCGCGGACGTCGTCGAACTGCTCGTCGCCGAGCTGGATCGTCACCGGCAGGATGCCGATGTCGTGCGACTTGATGAACTCCGACGGCAGATCGCAGGTGGCGTCGGCGACCACGCCGATGCGCATGGACGGCTCCGGACCGGAAAGGATCCGATTATGCGAGCCGGCGCCGCGCCATCGTCGGCCAGCTGACGAACGTGGCGATCCGACCGCCCGGCATCGCCGCCGGCGCCGGCGCGTAGAGAATCGTTACATCGCCGCCGGACGCGGCGCCTGCACGGCCGGACGGCCGCCAAGCAGGCGGTCGAGGCGGGCGTCCTTGCGCGTCCAGACGGTGTTGATCCAGCCCTGGAAGCGGGCACGGAATTCGGCGTCGTTTTCGTAGTCGCCGTGCATCAGCTCGGCCGGGATCGGCAGCACGTCGACATGGATGTCCATCTGATCCTGCTCGCCGCAGCACCAGCTCCACAGCAGAGGCTTGCGGGTCGGCCGGTAGGCGATGGTGACGTCGATGACGCCGGCGAACTGCTCGCCCATCGCATTGAGCGTGAACGACATGCCACCGGCCTTCGGCCGCAGCAGATGGCGGTACGGCGAGCGCTTGGCGACGCGCTTGGCCTCGGTGAAGCGCGTGCCTTCGAGGAAATTGATGACCGTGACCGGCTCGCTGCGGTAAAGCTCGCAGGCGCGGCGCGTCGCTTCGAGATCCTTGCCCTTCAGCTCCGGCTGCGCGGCGAGCTGGGCCGGGCTGTAGCGGCGCATGAACGGAAAATCCATCGCCCAGCAGGCCAGGCCGATGACCGGCACATACAGCAGTTCGTGCTTGAGGAAGAAGCGCGGAAACGGCACGCGCCCGTGCAGGATGTCGAACAGCAGCAGGATGTCCGCCCACGACTGGTGGTTGGCGATCAGCAGGTAGTTGGCGCGCGGATCGAGCGGCGTGCGCACGTCGACCTCCCACTGCACGGCGTGCAGCAGGCGCAGGATGATCTTGTTGTTCGACGCCCAGTTGGTCGCCACCCACACGCACCAGTGGCTGCAGGCGCGCTGCAGCGGGCGGTACGGCAGCAGCTTGAGGAGGATCGCCGGCAGCAGCAGCAGGAACGCGGCGACCGTCGTCAGCAGGAGCGCCACCGCGGTGATGCCGCCGACCACGCTGGGGGGAAAGATCACCGAAAGCACGCGATACCTCCTCGGGAAAGCCCGGCGCCGGCACCCGCGCGCCGGCGCCGCACATCAGTCGGCGCGATGGTACGCGGGACTCAGACGGCGCACCGCCTCGATCATCGCCGCCGCGTGCTCCGGCGGCGTCGTCGGCAGGATGCCGTGGCCGAGATTGAAGACGTGGCCGGGGCCCGGGCCGTAGCTCGCCAGCGTGCGCGCCACCGCCGCCTCGATCTTCGCCGGGCCGGCAAACAGCCAGGCCGGATCGAGATTGCCCTGCAGCGCGACGCGGCCGCCGACGCGCGCGCGCGCCGCGCCGAGATCGGTGGTCCAGTCCAGGCCCAGCGCGTCGCAGCCGGTATCGGCCATCGCTTCGAGATGCTGGCCGCCGTTCTTGGTGAACAGGATCACAGGCACCTCGGGCGCGACGCGCTTGAGGTGGGCGACGATCTTCGCCATCGGCTGCAGCGAGAAGCGCCGATAGTCCTCGGGCGCGAGCACGCCGCCCCAGGTGTCGAACACCATCAGCGCGTCGGCGCCGGCGGCGAGCTGCGCTTCCAGATAGAGGCTGACGGACGCCGCCAGCTTGGCGAGCAGGCTGTCGAGCAGCTCGGGCGCGTCGTAGCCCATGCGCTTGATCGTCACGAAGTCCGAACCGCCGGCGCCCTCGACCATGTAGGTCGCCAGCGTCCACGGGCTGCCGGAGAAACCGATCAGCGGCAGGCGGCTGCCGAGCGCGGCGCGGATCGTCGTCACCGCGTCCATCACGTAGCGCAGCTCGACGTTCGGGTCCGGTACCGGCAGCTGGGCGATCGCGCGTTCGTCGCGCACCGGGCGGTCGAAGACCGGACCCTCGCCCTCGACGAAGCGCAGGCCCAGGCCCATCGCGTCGGGAATCGTCAGGATGTCGGAGAACAGGATCGCGGCGTCGAGACCGAAGCGCGCCAGCGGCTGCAGCGTCACCTCGCAGCACAGCTCCGGATTGCGGCACAGCGCCATGAAGTCGCGCGCCTTCTTGCGGCTCTCGCGGTACTCCGGCAGATAGCGTCCGGCCTGGCGCATCATCCAGGTCGGCGTGTAGTCCACCGGCTGGCGCTTGAGCGCGCGCAGGAAGCGGTCGTTGTCCAGCGTGCGCGCGCTCATGCGCGGCCCGCTTCGGCGAGCGCCTGTGCGATCTCGGTCTGGATCTGCTGCGCCATCGCGCGCGGATCGGCGGCATCGCGAATCGGCCGGCCGATGACGAGATAGTCGGCGCCGGCCTTGATCGCCGCCGCCGGCGTCATGATGCGCTTCTGATCGGCCTCGACGCGGTTCTCGACCGGGCGGATGCCCGGCGTCACGCAGATCAGCTCGCGCGGCGCTTCGGCGCGCAGCTTCGCAACCTCCAGACCCGAGGACACCACGCCGTCGCAGCCGGCGGCCAGCGCCCGGCGCGCGCGCGACAGCACCAGCACAGCGACGTCGCACTGGAAACCGAGATCGTTCAGATCGCCCTGATCGAGGCTGGTCAGCGCCGTCACCGCGAGCACCTTGGTGGCGCCGGACTTGGCCTTGGCGGCCGCTTCCATGATCGACTGGTTGCCATGCACCGTGCAGAAATCGGCGCCGCGCTCGGACAGATTGCGCACGGCGCGCGCGACGGTCTCGGGAATGTCGAAGAACTTGAGGTCGACGAAGACCTTCTTGCCCTCGCCCTTGAGCGCGTCGAGCAGCTCGAAGAAACCCGGCGCCATCAAGAGCTCGAGGCCGATCTTGTAGAAGTGCACGGCGTCGCCGAGCCTGGCGACGAGCTGGCGGGCATCGGCGGCGGTCGGCACGTCGAGCGCGGCGATCAGGCGATCCTGCGCGGCAATCATGGGCAATCCGGGAGCGAACGGGAGAGACGAATTGTCGGCGCCCGCCAGTCCGGCGGCAACCGGCGCGACGCGCGGACGGTTAGCCGCGCGCGGCAATCGCCGTGGCGAAGGCCGCCAGCGCGGCGCGCAAAGGCGTCGCGAATGCCGGCTCGGCGACGATCGCGGCGCCGTCGCGGGTGCCGCCGAGCAGCGGCAGGCTCAGGCCGGCGGCGTCGACGACGATCCCCGACATGGTGCGCAGCGTTTCGGCGAGCTGCGCCGGCGCGAACTCGGCGCGCGTCGTGGCGTTGAGCAGCGCGACCGGCTTGCCGACGAATTCCGGGCCGGCGACCAGCCAGTCGAGCGCGTTCTTCATCACGCCGGACACGCCGTGCGCGTATTCGGGGCTGGAGATCAGCAGGCCGTCGGCGGCGGCGACGGCGGCGCGCCACGCGCGCACCGATGCCGGCAACGCGTCCTCCAGATCCGGATTGAACGGCGGCAGCGCATCGAGCGGGTGGGACACCACGCGCACTCCCGGCGGCGCCAGCGCCGGCAGCGCATCGAGCAGCGCCCGGTTCGACGACTGCCGGCGCAGGCTGCCGCAGACCGCCAGCCAGCGCTGCGCGTTCATGGCCGGGGCTGCGCCAGCGCTTCGCGCAGCGCCTGCGGCGACGGCCGGCCGACCGCTTTCAGCTCCTGCGCGAACAGGGCGATGCGCCATTCCTCGAGCAGCCAGCGCGCCGGCTGCGCAAGATCCGGCAGCTTCTCGGCGAACGGCGCCAGCTGCTTGGTCAGATCCTCATCGCGTACCGGCTTCTGCGGCAGACGTTCGAGCCGCACCTGCAGCGCGCGCAGATAGAGCGCGACGCGCGGCCACTGCGCGTCCGGGATCGCCAGCACGAAGTCGGCGCCGAACAGGCTCGCCAGCTGCGCCTGCATGTCGGCGGCCGACAGCGGCCATTTGCTCTTGCAGGCGTCCAGCGTCTTGCGGATCGCCAGCGCCGCGTTGAGCCAGTTGACGAGGCTGTCGAGGCGCGCCTGCGCGTCGAGGCTGAACGCCGCGCGGCGTTCGAGCGCCGCCTGGAAATCGGCGCGCGTGCGCACCGGCTCGTCGAGCAGCCTGGCGTCGGCGGCGCGCGCGGCAAGCTGCAGCGCGATCTTCTCGACGTCGAGCTGGAACGGCACGGCCAGCAGCGCCAGCTTCAGGCGTGCGTTCTTGGCCAGATCGCGCAGGCGCTCGGGCATGCGCAGCAGCAGCAGCTGCCGCGTGCCGGCGCGATGCGCGGCGGCGGCGGCCTCGCGCGATTCGAACAGGCGCAGATCGACCTGGCCGTCGTGCGCGGCCAGCGCCGGATAGCCGCGCGCGCCGCCGGGCAGCGGCACCGATTCCGGCAGCGCGTCGAAATCCCAGTCGCCCAGCTTCTCGCGCGCCCACTGCTTGAGGGCGTCGTCGCGGCTCGCCGCCTGGTTCAGCGCGCGGCGGGCGTCGCCGCTGAAGCGGCCGCGCAGGCCGTCGAGCGTGTCGGCGACGCCGAGCACGGCGCCCTTGTCGTTCTCCAGCTGCAGACGCGGCCGCAGATAGGCTTCGAGCCGGTCCGGCGCGAAATCCGCAGGCTCCAGACGCACGCCGGTCATCGCCTGCAGCGCCGTGCACATCGCCGGCAGCAGCGCGCCGTCGTCCGGCGTCAGACGCGCGTTCAGGGCCTGCGCGTATTCGGCGGCCGGCATCACCTGCCGGCGCAGATGCTGCGGCAGCGTGCGGATCAGCGCTTCGAGCTTGGCGGCGCGCAGGCCCGGCACCAGCCACTCGAAGCGCTCGGCCGGCAGCTGATGAACCTGCGCGAGCGGGATGTGGAAGGTGACGCCGTCGTGTTCCTCGCCGGGCTCGTGCGAGTACGAAAGCTTGAGCGTGACGCCGCCGAGTTCCAGGCGGTCCGGGAACAGGCTTTCGACGTCGGCGTTGGCGCCCGGGCGCAGCGCGTCGGCCTCCGCCATCGTCAGCGCCTTCTGCGCCTGCGGCTCGCGCTTGAGCCAGCTGCGCAGCGCCGCCGCCGTGCAGACCTCGGGCGGCACGCGCGCGTCGTAGAACGCGTAGAACTGCTCGTCGCCGGCCATCAGGTCCGGGCGGCGCATCTTGGCTTCCTTGTCGCGGATCGCCTCGATCAGCTGCAGGTTGGCGTCGAGGAAGGCCGGCTTGCGCGGCAGATGGCCGCCGGCCAGCGCCTCGCGAATGAAGATCTCGCGCGCTTCGAGCGGATGCGTCGAGCCGTAGTGGCGTGCGCGCGTCAGCAGCGGCAGGCCGAGCAGGCTGACGTGCTCGGTCGCCGTCACCTCGCCGCGCTCGGCGTTCCACTGCGGATGCAGCAGCACGCGCTTGACCAGATGCGGCGCGACGCGCTCCAGCCAGTCCGGCTCGATCGCCGCATTGGTGCGTGCGTACAGCTGCGTGGTCTGCGCGAGCTGCGCACTCATCACCCATTGCGGCGGCTTCTTGATCAGCGCCGAACCCGGATGGATCTTGAAGCGGCGGTTGCGCGGGCCCTGGTACTCGTTCTTCTCCGGCAGCTTGTGGCCGATGTGATCGATCAAACCGGCCAGCAGCGCTTCATGGACCGGCACGTACAGCTCGTCGAGCGCTTCGTTGGTCCAGCGCGCGTCCGATGCCGGCCGGCCGCTTTCGTCGCTGGCCAGATCGCGGATCTGGCGATGCACCGCCTCCCATTCCTCCATGCGCAGGAAGGAGACGTAATGCTCGCGGCAGATGCGGCGCAGCTGGCGGTTGGAATGGCTCTCGCTCCAGTCGCGCCACTGCTGCCAGAGCTTGAGCAGCGTCAGGAAATCCGAGCGCGGATGCCGCCAGCTCGCATGCTTCTGCCGCGCCGCGTCCTGCGCCTCGGCCGGCACTTCGTGCGGATCCTGCACGGACATCGCCGCCGCCAGCACGAGGATCGCCTCGCGCGCGCTGCTGCCGCGGCCGGCGAGCGCGATGCGCGCGACGCGCGGATCGAGCGGCAGGCGCGCCAGCTCGCGGCCGACCGGCGTCAACTGGCGCGCCTCGTCGAGCGCGCCGAGCGTCTGCAGCACGCGGTAGGCGTCGGCGACGTGGCGGCTGTCCGGCGCGTCGACCCACGGAAAGTCCTCGACGTCGCCGAGGCCCAGCGCCGTCATGCTGAGAATCACGCCGGCCAGATTGGCACGGCGGATTTCCGGATCGGTGAACGGCGGCCGCGCCGCGAAATCGTCCTCGCCGTACAGGCGCACGCAGATGCCGGGGCCGAGGCGGCCGCAGCGGCCGGCGCGCTGATTGGCGGCGGCCTGCGAGACCGGCTCGATCTGCAGCTGCTGCACGCCGGTGCGCGGCGCGAAACGGTTGATGCGCGCGGTGCCGGTGTCGACGACATAGCGGATGCCGGGCACCGTCACCGAGGTTTCGGCGACGTTGGTCGCCAGCACGATGCGCGGCTGCTTGCCGGGCGAGAACACCGCGTCCTGCGCGTTCGCGGCCAGCCGCGAGTACAGCGGCAGCACCTCGGCGCGCTGGAAGCGGCCGCTCAGCACGCGCGCGGCGTCGCCGATCTCGCGCTCGCCGGGCAGGAACACCAGCACGTCGCCGTTCGGCCGGCCGCGCCAGAGATCGTCGATCGCCGAGGCGATCGCGCCTTCCTGATCGCCGTCGTCGGCCGGCGGCCGGTAGCGCATCTCGACCGGATAGGTGCGGCCCGAGACGAACAGCATCGGCGCGTCGTTGAAGTGCCGCGACAGCTTTTCCGGATCGAGCGTCGCCGAGGTGACGATCACTTTCAGGTCCGGCCGCTGCGGCAGGATGCGCTTGAGCCAGCCGAGCAGAAAGTCGATGTTGAGGCTGCGCTCGTGGGCCTCGTCGATGATGATGGTGTCGTAGGCGGTGAGCAGATGGTCGCGGCCCAGCTCGGCGAGCAGGATGCCGTCGGTCATCAGCTTGACCAGCGAGCGCTCGGAGACGCGGCGATCGAAGCGCGTCTCGTAGCCGACCAGCTCGCCGAGCCGCGTATCGAGCTCGCTGGCGATGCGATTGGCGACGCTGCGCGCCGCCAGACGCCGCGGCTGCGTATGGCCGATCAGGCCGCGCGCGCCGCGGCCCAGCTCCAGGCACAGCTTCGGCAGCTGCGTGGTCTTGCCCGACCCGGTCTCGCCGCAGACGACGACGACCTGATGGTTGCGGATCGCCTCGCACAGCTCGTCCTTGGCCTGCACCACCGGCAGCTCGTCCGGATAACGGATCGAGAGCGGCCGCGCGCGCTGGCGGTTCTCGTAGCGCAGCCTGGCCTGCGCGACGTCGCGATCGAGCCGCGCCAGATCGATCTTGGCGCCGCGCCGCGCGCGTTCGAGCAGGCGCACGAAGCCGGCGTGGTCACGCGCCAGCAGCTCGTCGCGGGCGGCGTCCAGCGTCGCCCGCACGGCATCGAGAGTGGCCGCCGCGATGGTCATGGCTGGCGGTGCGGCCGATAGGCAGCGCGCGGGGGCTTGGGCACAATCCGGATCATCAGAGCAAATCTAAAAGACGGTGGCCGAACGCGCCGGCCGTCGCCCGGGGGAGCAGGGAATGGAGTGGTTGACGCATTGGCTTGACTGGCACGCGATCGCGGCGGACGTCCGGCAGCACTTCTGGATTTATCTTTCGCTGCCTTTCGTCAGCGCCATCATCGGCTACGTCACCAAGGTGGTGGCGATCCGCATGATGTTCCAGCCCATCGAATTCATCGGACTCAAGGCCCCGTACCTCGGCTGGCAGGGCATTATCCCGCGAAACGCGGCGAAGATGGCAGGCATCTCCGTCGACCTGATGACCTCGCAGCTGATCAGCGTGCGCGAAGTCTTCACCCGGCTCGATCCCGACCGCGTCGCCCGCGAGCTGGAGCCGGCGCTGATCGACGCGATGGACCGCATCACCCGCGACGTCGCCGAACGCTTCCAGCCCGGCCTGTGGAGCACGCTGCCGGAGTTCGTGCGGCGCCGCGTCGTGCAGCGCGTGCAGGGCGATCTGCCCGGCATGGTCGCCGGCATCATGCGCGACATCCATACCCACATCGAAGAGCTGTTCGACCTCAAGACCATGGTCGTCGGCAACCTCGTGCGCGACAAGAAGCTGCTCAACCGCATCTTCTGGGAAACCGGCCGCCAGGAGTTCAAGTTCTTCGGCACCGCCGGTTTCTACTTCGGCTTCGGCATCGGCATCGTGCAGATGATCTGCTGGGTCATCTGGAAACAGCCGTGGATGCTGCCGGCCTTCGGCCTGTTCGTCGGCTTCGCCAGCGACTGGCTCGCTCTGCAGATGCTGTTCCGCCCGCTACGGCCGCGCCGCGTGCTCGGGCTGACCGTGCAGGGCCTGTTCCTGCGCCGCCAGCAGGAAGTCGCGCACGACTACGGCAACCTGATCGCCGACCAGATCCTCACGCCGGACAAGGTCTGGGAGGCGGTGCTCAAGGGCCCGCTGTCGGACCGACTGTTCGAGCTGCTGCAGCACCACGTCAAGCAGGCCGTCGACGAACAGGCCGGCGCCGCGCGGCCGCTGGTGGCGATGCTGATCGGCTCACGCAAATACGCGGACATGAAAGTCGCCGTCGCCGAAAGCCTGATGCGCGAGCTGCCGCACGCCCTGCAGTCCATCAACCACTACGCCGAAGACGCGATGGACATCCGCAACACCCTCATCCGCAAGATGCAGGCCCTGAGCCCCGAGCAGTTCGAGGGCATGCTGCGGCCGGTGTTCAAGGAAGACGAGTGGGTCCTCATCACCGTCGGCGCCGTGCTGGGCTTCCTCGTCGGCGAGCTGCAGGTGTTCCTGATGGTGCATTAGTCCCGGCGAGCTGCGTCGCAAGCCCTCGACGCCGCCGCATGCACGGCTGCAACCTGCGCTTGCCGCGATCAGCGTTCCACTTCACCTACGGGCCTGCGGAGAGTCCGTCACCGCTTTACCGGAGGCACCCCAGCTACTCCAGCGCATAGCCGGATTCGCGCTGATGTCGTATCGACAAGATCAGTACGACGTCCTGCTCCTGCTCATGGCTATACAACGCGACATATCCAGACTTGCCGCGAGAAATCACAAGCTCTCTTAGCCCTTGCTCCGCGGAGCGCCCGATCAGCGGATGATTCTCAAGGACCTGGACGGCTTCGGCGATGAGATCAACCGTCTCCAGCGCTACGGCCGGCTCGGCCTGCAAGAGAAAGTCGGTGAGCCGGCCGAGATCGGCGAGCGCACGATCGGCATAGATTACGCGCGCCAAGCTTTTGCTCTGAGCTTCTTGGCGGACATGCCCTGCGCCCGAGCGCGCATGTACGCGTGCACTTCGTCGGCTGCGTACCCCTTTCCGGATTCAAGGGCTTCTTTCCTCGACGCAACAGCGTCCGCCACGAATTGCGCCCGCCGCTCCGCATTCGTGGCGGCGGCACGAATGGCGTCGACCATGAATGCATGCGGGGTAACGCCTTGTTGCTTTGCCGCTGCGACCGCCAGCTGTTTTACGTCTTCGGGAAGCTTCAAAGAGGTCGTGGACATTGCCAGGCACTCCGCAAATCAGGTGGCACCACGGTAACACCGGCGCGGCAATCGCGGCAAGCCGGCTCCATGCATGGCCCAGACCGCATGACATTCACCGTCATGGTACCGGCCTCGCAAAGGCCGTAACTCGGGTTAGCGAAGCGCCGGATCCGCATCGAACCGCCCGGGAAACAAAGCCGATAACCAGCGTGAGCGCGGCAAAAAGTTCGTTGCGAACGTGTGGCTCTCCCGGCGAGGATCTCCATGAAGGCTCCGCCTGCAACGCAGGCTCTCGACGACGCCAAACTTACGACGGCAACCACCTTCGTACGCCGCGATCAGCGTTTCACTTCACCTGCGGGCTTGCGGGAGGAGTCCATGTACGCCTCGTTAGGCCCGGGGCTTGAATAGAACGCGCTCAGCAAGCCAACCTCCCCGACCAATGCTGTACTCAGGCTTGAGAATGTACTCAGGGACACCGAATGGCCCAGGTGGAAACGGCCGCTCTGCCATGATGCGAAATGCTACAAAGTCTTCTTTTTTTATTTTCACGCTTTTCGGAACGAAAGTTTTAATCAGCGGAGGGAGTGGCGTTCCCGCAAGTTGAACTTCCGCCTCATCCATATCATCGCCACCCGATACGACGTTAATGATGAGGGCTGGAATTGCTGAGCCCATGACCGGCTTGCAGTCAAGATACTTACATGCATATTCGAATGCGTCGCTGGGAGACTTGAACCGCAATGGCATGTCTGGTGCGATTTCAGGCTTTTGCTTTCGCCACCAACTCATATAAAACCTCCTCTTTTCTTCGGCCTAGCGTTTGACATGAGCGGCGATGGAAGGGTTAGAGCGCGCCGCCGTGCACATAGCTTATGCCCAGGAACACAACGCATGCCGCACATAGAAGGCGCAGAGCGAAGACGAGAGGGATGCCGACAGATACGAGAGAAAGCCAATGCTCCCCGCGCCGCAGCATGGCCAGGAACACACCCCAAACTAGTGAAAACCCAACGAACGCAGCGGCAACAACCCCGAGCGTGGGCAGCCAAGGCAAGACAAAGAAGGACCAGATCGTTATGGCAATAATGCCGAGGTTGCTCAGCAACGTGATTGGAAGAGATAGCATGACCAAGGCGTTTGATGCGGGAGATATTGCAGTACTCTCGACCCGACCAACACCTGCTTTGTCAAGGCTCGACTGTACAACAGCGGTTGCGATGGCGATGAAAAGTGCAGCGTAGGTGATGTTCATGTGCGCTCTAGTCAGTATGATTTCCGTCGTCGCAGGCGCTGACCTCCGCGAGCGACTTCGACCTGCAGCGAATGGTTGTCTGCCAACGTCTAAACCCGCAACAGGCCGCGAAACCCTCTGGCCGCGTAGTACGACTGGGCGCCGTTGTGGTACACGAACACCGAGTCGTAGCGGCGATCACCGAACAGCGCGCCGCCGAGTTTCCTGATCTCCGGCGGCGTCACGATCCAGCTGGATGTCTTGGCATCGAAGCAGCCGAGTCTTTGCAGCTCGCGATACTGCGCCTCGGTCAGCAGTTCGATGCCCATGGCCGCCGCCATGTCCACGACGTTGCCGGCCGGCTTGTTCTCCTTTCTCGAGTCCAGCGCATCACGGTCGAAGCACAGGCTTCTGCGGCCGCTTGGACTTTCGGCGGAACAGTCACAGAAGATGACTTGCCCGGTGTTCTTGTCGTGGCCGATGACGTCCGGTTCACCGCCGGTCGCTTCCATCTCGTGAAGCGACTGCAGCTTCCCCGGATCTGCCGAAATCCGCGCCTGCACCCAAGACCAGTCGATGCCTTTGTGTCGGCCCACGTTCGTTTCGAAACGATCCTTGAGCGCGCAAATCAGCGCGTCACCTTGCTTCTTCGTCAGACCCATGGCGCATCGCCTCCAACTTCACCGGATGTTTTGAAGAACGCGTACGAAGACTTCCCGGCACTCGGCGCGGGCCCGCCGGAGGGGAGGCGGTCGACCTGAGCAGCTTACTGGGCGTTTATGCATCCGCTCCTTCGCGAAACGAACCGCCCTTGCCTAGATGGAACACGCTCAAGGACCACCTTGCCATCGGCCATGCGCCCGAACCAGCTTTGCCAGTGGTCTACTCGCGCTGCATCTGGGTAGCTCACTTTTAACTCAGTGGCAGACTGCCACGATAAATTCATGTCGTAGCCCTGCTTGAGAGTCAGGATCCGTGCGGGCGAGCTGACGCCGCGCTCGAATACAGCCACAGCCTCGTACTGCCAGCCCGCGGCGCCGCCGCCGAACTCCCGAAAGAACTCCGCCCTGAACTGACCTCCCGGCGCTTCGCA
Source organism: Solimonas variicoloris DSM 15731 (assembly GCF_000382285.1). Lineage (GTDB taxonomy): Bacteria > Pseudomonadota > Gammaproteobacteria > Nevskiales > Nevskiaceae > Solimonas > Solimonas variicoloris. Next base: position 127,423 of record NZ_KB907925.1, read on the forward strand.
GCCAAAGAAGACCTCTCTTTCAGCTGCCCCCTTTCCACAGGCTGCCAGGAGAAGTGCGGACGACAATAGGAGCACACGCATTTTTTCCTTAAACCCGACGCTCATCGACTGGCACGGTAATGTGCCGCCAGTCCGGCCGACGCGGTCGGGAAATCCGTCACACGGTCCAGGGCGTTGAACGGCGGATATTCCGGCCGCCTGAGCGCCCGTCCGAACGCGCGTTCGAGCGGCGAAATCGAGAGCGTCCGCATCCGGCCTGGCACCGGCAAGCCGTGCTGCACCCTCATTCAGTCACCGTCGCGCGCTCGACCAGAAAATCGACGAACGCGCGGACGCGCGCCGCCGGCTTGTCGTGGCCGAGATAGAGCGCGTGGATCTCTTCGCGGTCGCCCGGCGCGTAGTCCTCCAGCAGCGGCACGAGACGCCCGGCGGCGAGATCGGCACCAATCAGGAAGTGCGCGAGGCGCACGATGCCGGCACCGGCCACCGCCATCAGGCGCAGGGCTTCGCCCGAGTTGCCGTAGAAGTTGCCGTGCACCGCCTGCCGCTGCGGCGCGTGGGCGCTGCCCGGCGCCGGGCGCAGGTTCCAGCCTTCGAGCGCACGGCGGAAGTTGAAGTTGAGACAGTTGTGCCGATCCAGCTCGGCCGGCGTGCTTGGGGTGCCGTGGCGCTGCAGGTAGGCCGGCGCGGCGGCGACGATCCAGCGGCTGGCGCCGAGCGGGCGGGCACGCAGCGTCGAGTCGCGCAGCGGCCCGTGGCGCACGGCGACGTCGATGCGCTGATCGACAAGGTCGACGAGCGCGTCGGTCAGCGAAAGATCGACGCTCACCTGCGGATGGCGCTCGAGGAATTCCGGCAGCACCGGCAGCAGACAGTGCAGGCCGAACGGCACCGACGCCGTCACGCGCAGGCGGCCGCGCGCTTCGGCGCGCGCCGCCGTGAAGCTGCGCTCCAGGTCGTCGATCTCGGCGGCGATGGCCTGGGCGCGCACGCGGAAGGCCTCGCCCTCGGCCGTCAGCGTCAGCGCGCGCGTGGTCCGCTGCAGCAGGCGCACGCCGAGCCGCGCTTCGAGCCGCGCGATCGTGCGGCTGACGGCCGACGGCGTGACGCGCAGCGCCTTTGCCGCCGCGGCAAAGCTGCCGCCGTCGACGACGCGCAGAAACACTTCGATCTCGCCGCTGCGATTGTCCACGGGTCCGTCGATTCGTGATTCCGATGCAAGATCGTCGTGCCTGGCGACATTCTTATCATCAATCGCGAAGGCGGGCATCGTAGCGCCCCTTTTCCCGTGCCCTGTGGAGCGTCGCGATGCCTCTCGCCCTCTATGCCCTCACCGCCGGCGCCTTCGGCATCGGCGTCACCGAGTTCGTCATCATGGGCCTGCTGCTGCAGGTCAGCGGCGATCTTGGCGTGTCGATTCCCGCCGCCGGCTTTCTGATCTCGGGCTACGCGCTCGGCGTCGTGGTCGGCGCGCCGCTGATGACGGTGGCGACCGGACGCTGGCCGCGCAGGACCGTGCTGCTGGCACTGATGGCGATCTTCACGCTCGGCAACCTCGCCTGCGCGCTGGCGCCGAACTACGCGACGCTGCTCGCGGCGCGCGTGTTCACCGCCTTTGCGCACGGCACCTTCTTCGGCGTCGGCTCGGTGGTGGCGACCAGCCTGGTCGCGCCCGCGCGGCGCGCCTCGGCGATCGCCGTGATGTTCACCGGCCTGACCGTCGCCAACATTCTCGGCGTGCCGTTCGGCACCTGGCTTGGCCAGAGCTTCGGCTGGCGCGCGACCTTCTGGGCGGTGGCGGCGGTCGGCGTGGTCGCCCTGGCGGTGATCGCGCTGTGGGTGCCGCGCGACGCCGGCGCGCCGGAGACCGGCGACTGGCGCGCCGACCTGCGCGCGCTGGCCCGCGTGCCGGTGCTGCTCGGTCTGCTGACGACGGTGCTCGGCTTCGGCGGCATGTTCGCGGTGTTCACCTACATCGCGCCGATCCTCACCGAGATCAGCGGCTTCTCCGAGAAAGCGGTCTCGCCGATCCTGCTGGTGTTCGGCGGCGGCCTGATCGTCGGCAATCTGCTCGGCGGCCGGCTCGCCGACCGCCGCCTCCACGCGGCGCTGCTCGGCACGCTGCTGGCGCTGACCGCGACGCTGGTGCTGATGCGCTTCGCGATTCACGACCGCACGCTCGCGGTGCTTTTCGTCGGCCTGCTCGGCGCGACCTCGTTCGCGACCGTGCCGCCGCTGCAGATGTGGGTGCTCGACAAGGCGCAGGGCGCCGGCCAGAGCCTGGCATCGAGCTTCAACATCGGCGCGTTCAATCTCGGCAACGCCGCCGGCGCCTGGCTCGGCGGCGCAGTGATCGGCCACGGCTACGGCCTCGGCGCGGTGACCTGGGCCGGCGCGCTGCTGCCGCTGGCGGCGTTCGGCGTCGCGCTGTGGGCGCGCCAGCTCGAACGTTCGCGTGCGCTCACGACAGTCGCGGCGCCCTGCGCCGCCGACTGAACCGGCGCTAGCGCGGCCGGTGCAGGCTCGGCGCGCGGCCGGCGGCGCGGCGGAACGCGCGCGTGAAGTTGGAGGCGTCGGTGTAGCCGAGTTCGTGCGCGATCTGCGTGACGCTGAGGCCGCGCCGCAGCAGCTCGCAGGCACGCTCGTGCCGGACCTGCAGCGCCAGGATGCGGAAGCTGGCGCCCTCGCGCTTGAGGTAGCGGTCGAGCGTACGTGGCGAGAGGTTCAGCGTCTGCGCCAGCTCGCCGAGCGTCGGCATGCCGTCGGCGCTCTCGCGCAGCATCATCGCCACCCAGTCGCGCACCTGGCCGACCGCGACCACGTTGCGCAGCAGCTCGGCGCAGCGCGCTTCCGCCATCTTCAGCGCGCCGGCGTCCGCCATCGGCAGCGAATGGCGCGTGAAGTCGGCATCGAACAGCAGGCGCACGCCGGGCGAGCCGATGCTGCCGAAGTGACATTGCGCGCCGCCCAGCTCGGCGTAGCGCGCGACGTGCAGCGGCGCCGGCACCGAGAAATGCAGCTGGCTGGCCGGCATCTCGCCGCTGCTCAGCATCTTGATCTCCCAGTACGTGGCCGCGGCGATCGCCTCCAGATGAAACGCAAGGCAGGCGTGGCTTTGCGGAAACGCCGGCGCGTAGCGGATCTCGGTGCGGCCGCCGCCGGCGCGGTAGTGCATGCGAAAGCTCGGCATCACCAGGCGGAAGTAGCGCGCCAGCACGCGCAGCGCGTAGTCGATGTCGGGGCTGCTGAGCATCGCGAAGCCGACGCTGGCATGCGAGCTCGGCTTCAGCACGCGGCCGACGTCCAACGCCAGATCGGCCAGGCCCGGCATCGCCAGCACCTGCGCGACCAGCGCCTCGACCTGGCTCCAGCGCAGCTTCGCCTCCGGCAGCGCCATCGCCTCCGGCTTCAGGCGTACCGCGCGCAGCAGCGCGAGCACGTCGACGCCGCGCGCGGCGAGCACCTCGCCCATGCGCACGTAGTAGCGCGCCGGCACTTCGGGGTCGTTGCGCTTCATGTCGGCGGCACGGGCTCGGCTGCGGGTCGAGGCAGCACTGTCTGAAAAAGACAGGGTGATGTCAATAAATGACAGGATGGCGGCCGGCGCCGCCACTCACAATGCTGGCGCATTCCAACAGTGCCGCGGCATTCGCATACGCACGCGGCATCCCAGACGGATCGAAGGAGAATCGTTCATGAATACCTCGACGCTCGCGGCCCCGCCGCAGTCTTGGCGCGACGGCAAGCGCTACCTCTGGCTGCTGAGCCCGCTGGTGCCGGTGCTGTCGCTGTCGTGCCTGCTGCTCGCGTACGCGACCGGCAACAACCTGTTCCTGTGGGGCATGCCGCTCTTCATGTACGGGCTGCTGCCGCTGCTCGACACGCTGATCGGCACCGACCCGACCAACCCGCCGGAAAGCGCCGTCGCCGGCCTCGAGCAGGACCGCTACTACCGCGCGATCGTGTTCGCGTACATCCCGGCACAGTTCGCCGCGACGATCTTCGGCGCCTGGCTGTTCGCGACCGGCGACTACGCCTGGTGGAACCTCGTCGCCATCGCGCTGAGCGTCGGCATCATCAACGGCATCGCCATCAACACCGGCCACGAGCTCGGCCACAAGACCAACGCGCTCGAACGCTGGCTGGCGCGGCTGACGCTGGCGCCGGTCGCCTACGGCCACTTCTTCATCGAGCACAACAAGGGCCACCACAAGAACGTCGCCACGCCGATCGATCCGGCCAGCTCGCGGATGGGCGAGAGCTTCTGGGCCTTCCTGCCGCGCACCATGGTCGGCAGCCTGCGCTCGGCCTGGCACATCGAGGCCGAACGCCTGAAGCGCAACGGCAAGCGCGTGTGGAGCCTGTCGAACGAGAACCTGCAGTCGTGGGCGCTGACCGTCGTGCTGTTCGGCGCGGTGTCCCTGTGGCTCGGCCCGTGGGCGCTGCTGTTCCTCGTCGCGCAGGCCTTCTTCGGCGCCTCGCTGCTCGAGGTCGTCAACTACATCGAGCACTACGGCCTGCTGCGCCAGTACGACAGCAAGGCCGGCCGCTATGAGCGCTGCGCGCCGCGCCACTCGTGGAACAGCAACCACATCGTCACCAATCTGTTCCTCTACCAGCTGCAGCGTCATTCGGACCACCACGCCAACCCGACGCGCCGCTACCAGGCCCTGCGTCACTTCGACGACAGCCCGCAGCTGCCGTCCGGCTATTCGTCGATGATCCTCGTCGCCTACTGCCCACCGCTGTGGTTCCGCATGATGGATCATCGCGTCGCGGCCCATCACCGCGGCGACCTGAGCAAGGCCCATCTCCACGCGCCGAAGCGCGCCGCGCTGCTGGCGCGCTGGCAGCGGGCGCCGCTGCGCGCGACGCCGGCCACCACCGCCACCGCGACGCCGGCCGCCGCACCGGCAGCGAGCGTCGCGGCCGACGCCGACCGCTACCTCTGCCCGAACTGCTCGTACGTCTACGATGCCGCCGCCGGTTGCCCGCACGAAGGCATCGCCCCGGGCACGCCGTGGGCGCGTCTGCCGGCGGACTGGCCGTGCCCGGCCTGCGCGGTGCGCGAGAAAGTCGACTTCCAGCCGCTGCCGGCGGTGGCCCGCGCCGCCTGAGGGCCTTACGGCATCCGCGTTCCGACGCGCCCGGTCGCAAGGCCGGGCGCTTTTTTTCATGCGCCGCGCGCGCCGGCGGAGCTCCCGGGTCCGGTGCTTCGCCGAAGCCTTCGACGCGCAGCGCTCAGCGCCGCGGCGTCTCGCAGGTGACGAGGGAAGCGCTCGCGCAGACCGGCTCGATCGGGCGGATCTCGAACGCCAGCCCGACCGCGAGGCAGGGATTCTGCGCGGCGATCGCCGCCGCCGCGTCGAGATCGGCGGCGAGGATGTGCCAGTAGCCGCCGATCACCTCTTTGGCTTCCGCATACGGCCCGTCGACCACGCCCTGCCGCGTCACCAGACGCCGTTCGGGCGCCAGACGCTGGCCGGGACGCAGGTGGCCTTCGGCGGCGAGGCGGTCGTGCCAGGCATAGAAGCGATCGATCGCTTCCTGGATCACCTCGGTCGGCGCGTCGGCATCCCACTGGCCACGCGAGAGAACGAGAAATTCGGCGTGTTCTTTCATCGCATTCCTTCCTCAGGGCGCCGAAGCGTCGTGGCGCGGCAGCGCGTCGGCGATCGTCCACCAGCCGGCCTGCGAGGCGACGTGGATGTGCAGGCCCGGCCGCGTCGCCAGCGGCTCGTCGAGCAGGCCGGCGCGCACGCGCAGGACGTCCGGGTGCGCGTCGCGGCGGCTGTAGACCGGCGAGCCGCAGCGCGAGCAGAACACGCGCTGCTTGCCGGGCGAGGAGGCGTAGGCCGTCAGCAGTTCCTCGCCGGCGAGCAGGTGGAACGCCGCCGCCGGCACCGGGATGTTGGCGGCGAACGCACTGCCCTGCGCGCGCCGGCACTGCGCGCAGTGGCAGAGCTGGATCGGCGCCAGCTCGGCGTCGATGCGGAAGCGCACGCCGCCGCACAGGCAATGTCCGTTCGTCATCGCAGCGCTCCTTCGTCCGCACCGGGTTGTGCACGGCCGCCCGCGCGAGCGGGCGACGACGGCGGCACGCCGGGGCAGAACGGCATCAGCAGCGCCGGCCTCCGATGGCGCGGATCGATCGCGGCAGGCGCGGGCCGGCCGTGCTCGCCGCGCGTCAGTGGCACCGGTTCGACGCGCAGCGCCATGCCGGCGTCGAGACTGAACCCGCGCCCCGCGCGCGACGGCCCGGAGGTCGGATCATGATGCAGCGTCGGCAGATCGGCAGGCATGACGGCGCGCCCTTCATCGGATGCGCGCACCTTAGCGTCTTCGCGGCGCAGACGACAGCTGATGCGGCCGGCCTTCGCCATTGCCATCGGCGCCTGTCGCCAGCCTCCCGCGGCGCGGACCGGCCGTTGTGGTCCGCGCCCGGAGCGACGCGAAAAGCAGACCGCGGGCGTTGCGCCCGCGGCGCACCTCAACCCTGCCGGGCCTTGCCGGCCGGGGCCGGGGCGGCGTCGCCGGCGAGCGACGGGGCCGCCTTGCGGCAGGACGCGAACAGGTCCTCGTCCTTCTCGTAGGCCGAGGTCTGCACCGAGAACAGGCCGAGCACGGTGTGGAACAGGTTGTCCTGCGACACCGGCGCTTCGGCGCCGCGCTGCACGCAGGCCAGGTCCACGCCGAGCGAGCGGCGCGCACCGTCCGAGAACCAGGCCATCAGCGGCACGTGCGTCTGCTGCGACGGCGCGATCGAGTACGGCAGGCCGTGCAGGTAGACGCCGTTCTCGCCGAGACTCTCGCCGTGGTCGGAGACGTAGATGACGACGGAATCGACGTCCTGCCGCTGGCGCAGGCGCGCGATCAGCTCGGCGAGCACGCTGTCCGAATAAGCCAGCGTGTTGTCGTAGGCGTTGACCACTTCCTCGCGCGAGCAGCGCTGCACGTTCTCGTCGCGGCAATCCGGCGTGAACACGCGCGCCGATTCCGGGTAGCGCTTGAAGTAGGCCGGGCCGTGGCTGCCCTGCATGTGCAGCACCAGCAGCTTGGCCGCGCCGGCCGCGGGCATCGCGTCATCCAGGCCCTTGAGCAGGATGCCGTCCTTGCAGCCATTGGCGTCGCAGTAGGCTGGATCATTGGCGTTGTCGAGGCGCACGGATTCGATGCGCTTGCAGACGCCCTGGCAGCCGGAGTTGTTGTCCCACCACTGCACGCCGAGATGCAGGCGCGCGAACACGTCGAGCAGGTTCTCCTGGCGCTCGGCGCGGCTCTCCTTGTACTGCGCGCGCTTCATGCCGGAGAACATGCACGGCACCGACACGGCCGTGGCCGTGCCGCAGGAGCTGGCGTTCTCGTAATTGACGAGATCCGGCACCTTGGACAGCGCCGCATTGGTTGGCCGGTGATAGCCGTTCAGCTCGAAGTTCTCGGCGCGCGCGGTCTCGCCGACCGCCCAGACGACCAGCAGCGGCCGCTCGCGGGCCGGCGCCGCGAGCACGGCGTCGGCGGCGATCAGCTGCAACGGCTTCTGCCGGCCCTTCGGCAGCTGACTGCCGACGTAGCGGATCGCCGCGTTGACCGGCGCGAACGGGTTGATCAGCAGGCGGATCTCGCGATGGTTGCGGCCCCAGAACGACAGCGCGTTGTACTGCAGGCCGAGCACGGCGAGCTGCAGCACGAGGATGCCGAGCACCAGACCGGCACGGCGCGCCAGCGCCGGCCAGGCGTTCTCGCGGCGCACGCGCAGGCGCTGCACGATCGCCGCCGGCAGCAGGCCGAACACGGCCATGTGCAGCCAGAACCAGCCGCGCAGCAGGTCGCCGGCCTCGTGCGCGTCGGTGCGCGCCACGTTCTGGATCATCGACTTGTCGATGACCGCGCCGAAAGTGTCCATGAAGTAGCTGCAGCCCGCGGCGGTCAGCAGCATCGCGATCGCCAGCGGCTTGACCACGCGCGGCGCGCTGAACGGCACCAGCATCAGGAACAGCAGGTTGACGAGCGTGATCGCCACCGAGCCGACGATGCGCCATTCCTGCGCCGTGAACGGCGACGGCAGCGAATTGACGACGGCGTGGGCGAGGGCGAAGTTCTGGGTCGTGGCGAGGTAGAAGACCACCAGCACGACGAGCGACAGCGCCGAGATCTCGATGCGTCCGGCCAGCAGCTCCAGCGCCGAACGCTGCAGCCAGGCCAACAGCCCCGCGCCGGGCAGCGAACGCGGCATGCCAGCGGCGGCTGGCGTCTTCGAGATGGTTGATTCCGTGGACACGTAGCGCTCGACTCTTCCGAAAAAAACACCGCGCATTCTCGGAAGTACCGCGTCAACGCTTTGTTAGTGCGCCGCCATCAGCCGCCTCCGCGGGCCCGAAGTCGAGCCCGCACGAAGTCTCGCCGGGCGGCGCGCGACGCCGCTTGATGCGCATCAATGCCCCCGCTGCGCCGAAGCCCGATGCTGGTCCGCACGTCGAGGCCAGGATGCCGGATCGCGATCCGCGTACCGCCCGCAGGACCCGCCGGCGCACCGCGGCCCGGTGCCGGCGGCCAACCAACCGGAGCGAGAAACCGTGGGATTGCTGGAATGGCTCAACGACCAGCTGCTGCGCATGCAGTGGCTGAGCGATCTGGTCCGCGTGCTCGTCGAACGGGTCTTCGGCCTGGACGTGGCGACGCGCGTCGGCGCCAGCCTGCATTTCTTCATCTACGACGTCATCAAGATCTTCATCCTGCTGTCGGTGCTGATCTTCGCCATCTCCTGGGTGCAGAGCTACTTTCCGCCGGAGCGCACGCGGCGCCTGCTCGGCGGCATGCGCGGCTTCAAGGCCAATCTGAGCGGGGCCCTGCTGGGCACGCTCACGCCGTTCTGCTCGTGCTCGTCGATTCCGCTGTTCATCGGTTTCACCAGCTCCGGCCTGCCGCTGTCGGTGACCTTCTCGTTCCTGATTTCGTCGCCGCTGGTCGACATGGCCTCGCTGATCCTGCTCGCCAGCGTGTTCAACTGGACGATCGCGATCGCCTACGTGCTGGTCGGCATCGTGCTCGCGGTGATCGGCGGCACGCTGATCGGGCAGGCGCGCATGGAGCGCTACATCGAGCCGTTCGTGCTGCACAGTCCGGTGCTCGACCTGCCGCAGGAACAGCTGCACCCTGCGGACCGCATGAAGTACGCGGCCGCACAGGTCGCCGAGATCTTCGGCCGGGTCTGGATTTACGTACTGGTCGGCGTCGGCATCGGCGCCGCGATCCACAACTGGATTCCGGCCAGCCTCATCGGCGCCCTGCTCGGCGAGGAGCACTGGTGGTCGGTGCCGCTGGCGGCGCTGATCGCGGTGCCGATCTACGCCGACATCTTCGGCACCTTGCCGATCGCCGAGGCGCTGGTCGCCAAGGGTGTCGGCCTCGGCACCGCGCTGGCGTTCATGATGTCGGTGACGGCGCTGTCGCTGCCGTCGCTGATCATGCTGAAGAAAGTGGTACGGACGCCGCTGCTGAGCCTGTTCGTCGGCATCGTGCTGCTCGGCATCATCGTCATCGGCTATCTGTTCAACAGCTTCGCGCCGCTGCTCACCTGAGCGCGCAGCGCTCGATCCAGGAGACTCCCATGCAGGTCAAGATTCTCGGTTCCGGCTGCCGCAAGTGCGTCGCCCTCGCCGACAACACGCGCGCGGCGCTCGATCATCTCGGCCAGGACGCCGAGATCGTCAAGGTCACCGACGTGGCGCAGATCGCCGCGCACGGCGTGATGTCGACGCCGGCGCTGGTGGTCGACGGCAAGGTGGTGTCGACCGGCAAGGTGCTGGCCGCGAGCGAGATCGAGGCGCTGCTGCGCCATTAGGACCCGGCCACACCGATGGCGCCGCGGCGCCGGCGCTCAGTCGCCGACCGGCTCGCAGCGCACCTCGGTCTTCACCGAGTTGGCGATGAAGCAGGCCTCGTGCGCCTCGTGGTGCATCGCCAGCAGTTCGTCGCGCGTCGGCCGGCGCTCGTCGCTGAACGTCACCGCCGGCCGCAGCGTGACCACGGTCATCGCGAGGCGCTGGCTGCCGTCGCGCGCCATCACGCCGCTGGCGGCATCGGCATAGCGCTCGACGCGAAAGCCGCGCCTGGCGGCGATCGACAGGAACCACAGCATGTGGCAGCTCGCCAGCGCGGCGACGAACAGCTCCTCCGGATCGACCGCGGTGGCGTCCGACCACGGCAGCGGCACGACCAGCGGCGACGACGAGCCCGCCAGCTCGACGCCGCCGTCGAAGCGCAACAGGTGGCGACGGCTGTAACGGTTGTCGAGGAAGTCCTGCCCGTCGCGCGTCCACAACACTTCGGCGCGGTAAAGCCCCATCGCTTTTCTCCCGATCGTGCGGCTACTGCAGCTTCAGCTCCATGCGCACCATGCCCTCGTCGCCCGGCTTCGCCGCGGCGCCGTTGGTGATGAAAATGCGTTCGGCGCTGAGATCGGGCTTGGCCAGCAGCGCCCCCTGCACGGCCTGCGCGCGCGCGTGGCCAAGCTGCTGCAGCGCTTCGTCGGACGGCGCCAGTCTGGCGAGCAGCAGCGGTTCGACGTAGGCAATGCGCGCCGCCGTCTCGTCGCTGCCGTCCGGATATTTCACCGGCTGCTTCAGCAGCTCCCGGTGCAGCTTCTCGAAGGCCCGCAGGCGCGCCTTGTCGTCGGCGAGATCGGCCGGCAGCCGCGCGGCGAGCGCGCTGCGCGCCAGGGCGTCGCGGTCGGCATCGGCGACGATGACCGGCACTTCGAGCTTGAGCTGCGGCCGCTCGACGAGGGCCTTGCCGAGGGTATCGAGCTTGCCGGCAGCGCGCGCCGTCAGCGTCGCGGCACCGGCCGGGAAGTCGACGTACGACAGCTCGTCGCCGCCGCCGAACAGCGAGCCGAGCGCGGCGAACGGCGCGGTGACGATCTTCGTCACGATGTTGCCGAGCACCTTCCAGACGATCTTGCCGTACTTGAAGTCCGGATCGTCGAGGCTGCCGCGCACCGGCAGTTCGAGATCGATGACACCGCGGCGGTCCTTGAGCAAGGCGACGGCGAGCTTGATCGGCAGCGGCGCCGCATCCTTCGAGTTGGTCGCTTCGCCGAATTCGAGCTGGTCGACGATGACGTGGTGCTCGGCTTCGAGCTCGCGGGCGCTGATCTTGTACGACAGCTCCGTGGTCAGCTTGCCCTTGGCGATGTTGTAGCCGGCGAACTTGCCGGAATACGGATTGAACGTGGTCAGTTCCATGTTGCGGAAGGCGAGCGTCACGTCCGTGTATTCGGTCGCCGCGAGCAGGCTCGAAGTGCCGCGGATCTCGACCGGTGAATAGCGGTCGACCTGGCCGTCGAGCCGGATCGTCGCCCGCGATTTCGGATCGCTGGAAAGATTGCTCACGCCGCCGCGCAGCTTGACGATGCCGGCCGCGAACGAGGGCTCGATCGAGCGATCGGCGAAGAAGGCCGAGCCGTCGTTGATGCGGATTTCCTTGACGCGGATCGGCATCGCCGCGCCGGCGGCGCCGCTCTTCGCCGTCTTCGGCGGCGGCGCGGCGCTCGCCGCGGCCGGTGCCGCCGGCTTGAGGATCTGCGCGACGTTGAGCGTCTGGTCGGGATTGATCACGACGCGGCCGTAGGGCTGCGTCAGCGTGATGCGCTCGATGCCGAGCCGGTCGGGCGCCAGCGAGAAATCGATGCCGGCGATCGCCAGCTGCTTCCAGCGCGCGAAATCGTCGTGCGGCCCCTGGCCCTCGCCGCTGCCACTGGCGCGAAAGCCGTCGACCTTCACGCCGCCGCGAAAGCGCAGCGGCATCGTGCCATCCGCCGCCTGCGCGAGGTCGAGATCGCCTTTGACGGCCAGCGTGCCGCTGTGCACGGTCGCTTCGGCCGCCTGCGCCACGTAAGGCTGCACGGACGCGAGCGGGAAGCCGTCGAGCTGCAGCGCGAGCTGCGCGCTCAGCGGCTGCAGGCGCGTCGTGCCGCGCGCCGACAGCTGGGCGCGGCCGTCGATGCCGAGCTGCGCGTCGATATCGAGTGTGGCGTCCGCATCGTTGCGGTAGCCGCCGACGCTCGCCGCGATCGGTGCCAGCATGAAGCGCGCCGCCGGTTGCGTGGTGCGGTCCTCGAAGGCGACGGCGGCATCGCTGAGCTGCACGCGCGCGACGGCGATGCGCATCGGCGGCGCCGTCGCGTCGGCCGGCGCGGCCGGCGCTTCCTTGGCAGGCGCGGCGGCGGCCTTTGCCGGCTCGCCGCCGGCGAGCTTCATCAGATTGAGGCTGCCATCACGCTCGCGGCGCACGTCGAGCTTCGCGCCGTCGATGGTCACGGCCTTGATCGTCAGCTCGCGGCGCGCGAGCGAGAAAGCCAGCGTGTCGACGCCGAGCTGCCGCACGGCGACCGGCGGTGCGCCGTCGCCGCCATCGCGCGCAGCGACGGCGACGTCGCGCAGGGTGATCGCCGGCAGCGTCACGCCGACATCGAGCGCCGGTTGCAGTGCGAACGTGTAGTGCCCGTTCAGATCGATGCTGCCGGAGCGCAGCTGCACCGGCAGCTGGTCCTGCAGATAGTCGGCGATGGTCGTGGCGAGCAGACCATGCACGCCAAAATCGCCCTGCGAGCCGAGCGGCTGCACGGTGAATTTTCCGGACCAGTCGAAGCGCTCGCCGGCGGCGCTCGCCGCGTCGAAGCGGTAGACGTTCTGGTAGTCCGCGGTCGTGCGGAAATCGGTGAGCGCGAAGCGGATCGGCTTGAGTTCAGTGCGGAACGGCTGCGGCCGGCTGCGGTCCTCGAAGGCGACACGGCCGTCGCTGACCGTCAGCGCGCCGACCCGGATGCGCGGGATCGTCGCCGCTTCGCTTGCGGCCGGCTTGGGTTCTTCCGCGGGCGGGGCGAGCCTGGCGAGATTGAGCGTGCCGTCGGCGGCGATGACGACGTTGACGTCCGGTCCGGCCAGCGTCAGTTCCTTGAAGGCGATCGAGCGCGTGAACAGCGAGGTCCACGGCTCGAAATTGACGACCAGCGAGGAGAAGCCGAGCAGCGGCGCGCCGGCCGCCTCGGTCAGCTTGAGGTCGTCGACGCGGACCACGAAGGTGTAGGGATTGAAGCGCAGCGCGCCGATCGCGAGGTGGCGGCCGAGCTGCTGCTCGACGTAGTCGCCGAGCGCCGAGCGCGCGACGTGCGGCACCAGCAGGAAGCCGAGCAGCGTGTACAGCAGCAGCATGCCGGCCGTCACGCTCAAGGCCACCCACCGACGGCGCAGCAGGGTCAGGAAGGCGTGCATGGCCTGAAGGCTCCGGAATCATCGCCGCGACTCGGCGGCGCGGATTCTGGCATGCGCACGCGGGCGCGCCCAAGGGCTGCGGCCGGAATGACGATCGCGGCCGTGCGGCGCGCCTGCGGATGGCGAGGGCGAAGCGGCGAAGGAAACGCCGGCGCGGCGCATGGCGCGAACCGATTCCTTCTTCCCGACGCTCGTCGGGACAGGGCGTTCATCGAAGCGGTCCGGCCACGCAGCAGGATCGGCCGGTTCCGGAGCGTTCGCCGGCGATGCGAAGCGCTGGCCTACAGCGGTGCGTCCTGCCGGCGGCGCGCCTGCGTCGGCGCCACGCCGAACCAGCGCAGGAAAGCGCGCGTGAAGGCGCTGAGTTCGGAATAGCCGAGCAGGCCGGCGATGTCGCCGACCGGCAGATGGCGTTCGGCGAGATAGCGCGTCGCCAGCTCGCGGCGCACGTCCTCGACCAGCCCGGCGTAGCTGCAGCCGTGCGCGGCGAGGCGGCGCTGCAGGGTCCAGCGCGCGAGGCCAAGGGCCGCGGCGATCTGGTCGACATGCGGATAGCCGCTCGACAGCCGCGAGCGCAGCTCGCCGCGCACGCGGTCGATGAAGCCCAGCGCGCCGGTGCTGCCGGCGACGCGGCGCAGTTCCTCGCGCAGCGCGACGAAGGCGGCCGGATCGCGGCCCGGCATCGGCCGCTCGAGATCGCGGCAGCGGAACAGCAGCGCGTTGCTGCGCTGGCCGAAGCGCGCCGGCGCCGCGAAAGCCTGACGGTGCTCGCGGGCGTCGCCCGGCTGCGGATGCTCGAACTGCACCTCGTCCGGCGCCCAGTCGCGGCCCAGACAGCGGCGCAGCACGTTGGCGAACATGCCCATCGTCAGCTCGGCATCCTGGCGGCGCTCGACGATGCGGCCGTCGAGGATGCGGTATTCGAGGCGCAGCGTGTCGCCGCTGCGCGCGAAGCGCGTTTCGGTGACCTGCTGGTGGAACGGGAACAGCCCGGCGAAGGCTTCGAGGGCGGCGCCGAGCGTCGGCGCGGCGAGCGCGATATGGCCGATCAGGCCAAGCTGCTCGGGCTCGAACTGCTGGCCGAAGCGCAGGCCGAAGTTGGCATCGCCGGTGTCGGCGGCGGCCAGTTCCATCATCGCGCAGTAGGCGCCGAGATCGAGCGGCAGCAGCGGCTCGGCGATGCGCTCGGCCGGCACGCCAGCGCGTTCGAGCACGCGCGCGGCGTCGCCGCCCTCGGCGGCGATGAAGCGCGTCACGCCGCTCGCGGCGGCAGCCAGTACGTGCCGCGGCGGCGCGGCGTCCACAGTCCGGGCGATCGGCATCGGCCCACCTCGCAAAAATGGGGCCGCGACCCCCGTCGCGGCCCCGCTACCGCTACCGCGCTCCCCGAGCCACCGTCTTGCACTCAGCAAGAAGCGTGCAAGCCGGCAGGCCGGCGCCGGGGAATTCCGCCCGGCGGCCGGGGAGCGGCCGATTCAGCCCGGCGTCGCGCCGGGCGCGGCGCTGAGCATGGCGTCGGCTTGCAGCGCCTCGGCACGCGCGTTCTTGCTGAGGAAATAGAACACGAGGCTGATCGCGAACAGGCCGAGGAACAGCAGGAAGACGATCTGGTTGAAGTAGATCATCGTCGCCAGGAACACGACGGCGAGGACCAGCGCGATCGCCGGGAAGAGCGGATAGAACGGCGCCCTGAACGGCCGCTCCAGCGTCGCCTCGGAGCGGCGCAGCTTGAACAGGCTCAGCATCGAGACGATGTAGAGCAGGATCGCGCCGAACACCGACATGGTGACGATGTTCGCGGTCAGCGGCTGGCCGCCGATCTGGACGAACGTATCCGAGAAGATCGCCAGGA
The DNA here is from genome assembly GCF_000382285.1 of Solimonas variicoloris DSM 15731. GTDB lineage: Bacteria > Pseudomonadota > Gammaproteobacteria > Nevskiales > Nevskiaceae > Solimonas > Solimonas variicoloris. The sequence continues at coordinate 142,546 of NZ_KB907925.1, forward strand.
TGCCGATCGCACCGCCGGCGAGGATCGCCCAGTGCGGCGTCTTGCGCTTCGGGTGCACGGTGGCGAAGAAGCCCGGCAGGTAGCCGGCGCGCGCCATCGCGAAGATCTGCCGCGAGTAGCCCATGATGATGCCGTGGAACGAGGCGATCAGGCCGAACAGACCGATCCACACCAGCATGTGCAGCCAGCCGCTCGATTCGCCGACGACGATCTTCATCGCCTGCGGCAGCGGGTCGTTGATGTTCGACAGCTTCGACCAGTCGCCGACGCCGCCGGCGAAGAACATCACGCCGAACGCCAGCACCACCAGCGTCAGGATGCCGCCGACGTAGGCTTTCGGAATGACCTTCTTCGGCTCCCGGGTTTCCTCGGCGGCCATCGCCGCGCCCTCGATGGCGAGGAAGAACCAGATCGCGAACGGAATCGCCGCGAAGATGCCGCCGATCGCCGCGCCCGAGAACGTCGACGCGCCGGCCCAGCCGTTGGCGGCGAAGTGGCTCCACGAGAAGCCGGGCGAGACCACGCCCATGAACACCAGCAGCTCGAAGATCGCCAGCAGCGTCACGCACAGCTCGAAGGTCGCGGCGATGGTGACGCCGGCGATGTTGAGCGTCATGAAGATCAGATACGCGCCGACCGCGGCCAGCTTCGGATCGAGTGCCGGAAACTGGACGTTGAGATAGGCGCCGATCGACAGCGCGATCGCCGGCGGCGCGAACACGAACTCGATCAGCGTCGCGAAGCCGGCGATGAAGCCGCCGAATGGCCCGAACGCGCGGTAGCTGTACGCGAACGGTCCGCCGGCGTGCGGAATCGCCGTGGTCAGCTCGGTGAAGCTGAAGATGAAGGTCGCGTACATCACGGCGACCAGCGCCGTCGTGACCAGGAAGCCGAGCGTGCCGGCCGAGGCCCAGCCGTAGCTCCAGCCGAAGTATTCGCCGGAAATGACGAGGCCGACGGCGATGCCCCACAGATGCCAGCCACTCAGGCTCTTCTTGAGCACCGGCTTGGTTTCTTCACTCATGACTGCTGCTCCCAATGTCCCCAGAGGTGATGGAGGTACCGCTGTTGCCCAGTGCCGCCGCCGGCGCGTCGAGCTTGAGCGCGACGCCGGTCAGGCGCAGGCGCCGCGCCTCGGCGAGCAGCCAGCACAGCGTGTCGGCGGCGCGCGCGTAGCCGAGCCCGTCGGCATGGATGTTCGAGATGCAGTTGCGCGCGGCGTCGCGGCAGCCGACGCGCGGCGCGTAGGTCAGGTAGATGCCGAGGCTGTCGGCGACCGACAGGCCTGGACGCTCGCCGATCAGCACCGCGACCAGGCGCGCGCCGAGCGCCTCGGCGACCTCGTCGCCGAGCGCGACGCGCGCCTGGCTGGCGAGCACCACCGGCGCCAGCCGCCAGCCGGCGAGCCGCGGCGCAAGCTGTGCGAGCAGCGGCGCGGCGTGCGCGTTGACGGCGGCCGCCGACAGGCCGTCGGCGACCACGAACGCCAGCTCGAAACCCGCGTCGCCGCCGGCCGCAGCCTGCAGCTGCGGCAGATCGTCGGCGTGCACGCGGCGGCCGAGGTCGGGACGGCGCAGGTAGACGGAACGGTCGGCGGCGCGCGAGCGCACGCGCAGCGGCGGCGCCGCGAAGGTGCCGGCCAGCTGCGCGGCGATGGCGTCGAAATCGACGCGGCCGTGCACGGCGTCGCGGGCGCGGCTATGCGCCGCCTGGAAATCGAGCAGCGCCGCGGTCGGCAAGGCGTCGCCGGCGCGGCCGAGGCCGATGCGCGCGCGCGTCGCCGTTCGCCAGCGCGCGAACGGGTCCTGGCGCGGATCGTCGGACGGCGTGTCGGGCGGCAGTTCGTTCATCGTGCCCGTCAACCGTTCAGTGCCAGCAGCTGGCGCAGTGCGCGCGCATCGCGCGCCGGCGGCGGCAGCGCGCCGTTCGCGTCGAGCAGGCCGATGCGGGCGAGCCAGGCTTCGAACTCCGGCGCCGGCCGGCGCTCGGTGAGATGCCGCAGGCCCAGGACGTCGTGATACGACAGGCTCTGGTAGCTGAGCATCACGTCGTCGGCGCCCGGCACCGCGATCACGAAGTTGACGCCGGCCGTCGCCAGCAGCGTCATCAGCGTGTCCATGTCGTCCTGATCGGCTTCGGCGTGGTTGGTGTAGCAGACGTCGACGCCCATCGGCAGGCCGAGCAGCTTGCCGCAGCAGTGGTCCTCGAGGCCGGCGCGGATGATCTGCTTGGCGTCGTACAGATATTCCGGACCGATGAAGCCGACCACCGTATTGACCAGCAGCGGCTCGAACGCGCGCGCCACCGCGTAGGCGCGCACCTCCATGGTCTGCTGGTCGACACCGTGGTGCGCGTCGGCCGACAGCGCCGAACCCTGGCCGGTCTCGAAGTACATGACGTTGTCGCCGACCGTGCCGCGCTTCAGCGAGCGCGCCGCGTCCAGGCCTTCGCGCAGCACGGCGAGATCGATGCCGAAACCGCGGTTGGCCGCTTCGCTGCCGGCGATCGACTGGAACACGAGATCAAGCGGCGCGCCGCGCTCGATCGCGCGCAGGCTGGTGGTGATGTGCGCGAGCACGCAGGACTGCGTCGGGATCTCGAAGCGCTGGCGCAGCTCGTCGAGCATGTCGAGCAGGCGAATGGTGTCCGGCACCGAATCGCTCGCCGGGTTGATGCCGATCACCGCGTCGCCGATGCCGAACAGCAGGCCGTCGAGCGTCGAGGCGGCGATGCCCATCGGATCGTCGGTCGGATGGTTCGGCTGCAGGCGCGAGCCGAGCCGGCCGGGCAGGCCGAGCGTGGTGCGAAACGCGGTGACGACGCGGCACTTGGCGGCCACCGCGATCAGATCCTGGTTGCGCATCAGCTTGCTGACCGCGGCGACCATTTCCGGCGTCAGGCCCGGCGCCAGCGCGCCCAGCGCCGCGCCGGTCGCGTCGTACGAGAGCAGCCAGTCGCGAAACTCGCCGACCGTCAGATGAGCGACCGGCGCGAAGGCCGCGGCGTCGTGCGTGTCGACGATCAGGCGCGTGACTTCGTCGTCCTCGTATGGCACCAGCGCTTCGTCGAGGAAGTGGCGCAGCGGCAGCCCGGCGAGCACACGGCGCGCGGCGACGCGCTGCTCGTCGTTCTCAGCGGCCAGACCCGCCAGCTCGTCGCCCGAGCGCCGCGGCGACGCACAGGCCAGCACCGCCTTCAGATCGTCGAAGCGGTAGCCACGGGTGCCGATGCGGGTCTGGTACAGCGCCATGAACGGATCGCAAAGCGAGTCCCGCGCGGGGACGACAGCCGTTCATACGCACGCGCTCTGCCAGCGCGTTTGACATCTGGACACAGGCCGCCGGGCGGCGGCCGCGGTCTTCAGTCGGCACTGCCCGCGGTCGGCGGGCTGACGCCAAGCTGTTGTTCAAGCTCGGCAATCCGCGCTTCGAGTGCCTCGATGCGGGCTTCCAGCGCGGCCATCCGGCCCGGCTCGGCGCGCCGTTCGGGCGCCGCCGCGCCCGCTTCCGGTGCCGGCACCGCATCGGCGCCGCACAGAAGATGCGCATAGCGCACCGCCGACTGGCCCGGCGCGCGCGGCAGCTGCACGACCAGCGGCTGGGCGCGGTCGGCGAGGTCGTCGAGCGCGGCGCGCACGCCGTCGTCGTCGCCCGGGCCGTTGAGGCCGGACGCGTTGGCGCGCAGCTCGGCGATGGTCTGCGGGCCGCGCAACATCAGCGTCACCAGCACCGCCTGGGTCTGCGGCTTGAGCAGCATCTGATGCAGAAACTGGTGCCGCCATTTCTGCGCCCGGCCGCTGAAGCTGTCGCGGCCGACCAGCTTGAGCTCCTCGAGCTGGTTCAGCGCGTTGCCGACCTCGCCCTCGCCGAGCTGCATCACCGGACTGCGCGAGCTCTTCTGGTTGGCGGCCAGCATGATGGCGTTGACCGTCATCGGGTAGTACTGCGGCGTCGTCAGCGACTTCTCGACGAGCGAGGCGACGACGCGCGCCTCGTTCGGATTCAGCAGGATTTCGGACATGGATGCGCACGGGCAGGGCGTCGGGGGCCGCATCGTAGCCCAGCGCGGCAACGCGCGGGGCAGGGCCCGTCCGCCGGCGGGCCCCGTGCGCACCGGTCAGGCCGGCGTCGGGAAATCGAGCGTGGTGTCGTTGATGCGGTTGACCATGTTCGTGAACAGGATCGCGGCGACGGCCTGCGGAATCTCGACCAGCTGGCGATCGGTGTAGCCGGCGGCGCGCAGCGCCTCGACGTGCTCGGCGGCCAGCGTGCCGCGCTCGCGCAGCAGGCGCAGCGCGAAACGGATCAGCGCGTCGATGCGGGCGTCCTCGGCGTAGGCGCCGCTGCGCAGCGCGCGCGCCTGCGCGTCGCTGTAGCCGGCGCGCTTGGCGGCGAGCGTGTGCGCGGCGATGCAGTAGTCGCAGCCGGTCGCCTCGCTGATCGCCAGATTGATCGCTTCCTGCTCGCGCGGCGCCAGCGATGCGCGCTTCAGCGCGGCGCCGTTCTGCAGGACCTGCGCGAGCACCAGCGGCGCGTGCGTGCCGATCGTCGCGTACAGGTTCGGCACCTTGCCGATCGCGCGCTGCAGGCCGGCGTACAGCTCGGCGGTGTCGCCGGCGGCCCGGGCGATGGGGCTGATGGTGAGACGGCTCATGGCAATGCTCCTTTTGCTTCGGGGGGGGGAGGAACGGCAATCGGGATTCAGACGATCGCCGCGCCGAGCACGGCGCGGATGCGCGCGGCGATCTGCGCGGCGTGCGTTTCGAGCGCGAAGTGGCCGGTGTCGAGCAGCTCGACCACGGCGTTGCGGTTGTCGCGGCGATAGGCCTCGGCGCCGGCCGGGACGAAGAACGGGTCGTAACGACCCCAGATCGCCAGCAGCGGCACCTGCGTGGTGCGGAAGTACTGCTGGAACGCCGGATACAGCGCCAGATTGCTGGCGTAGTCGAGGAACAGATCGAGCTGGATCTCGGCATTGCCCGGCCGCTGCATCAACAGCGTGTCGAGCACGTAGGCCTCCGGCGCGATCAGGCTCGCGTCCGGCGCGCCGTGTTCGTACTGCCAGCGCGTGCCGGCCAGCGACAGGATCTCGCGCAGGCCCTCGCGATGCGCCGCACTCGGCTCGGCCCAGTAGCGCCGGATCGGCTCCCAGGCATCGCCGAGACCGTCGAGGTAGGCGTTGCCGTTCTGCGACACGATCGCGCTGACGCGCTCGGGATGGGCGAGCGCGAGGCGGTAGCCGGTCGGCGCGCCGTAGTCGAAGACATAGAGCGCATAGCGGTGCAGCCCGAGCGCCGCGGTGAAGGCGTCGACGGTCCGCGCCAGCGCCTCGAACGTATAGACGTAGCCGCGCGCCGCCGGCACTTCCGTGAAACCGAAGCCCGGCAGGTCCGGCGCGATCACGCGGTAGTGCTGCGCCAGAAGCGGGATCAGCCCGCGGAACATGTGCGAGGAGCTCGGGAAACCGTGCAGCAGCAGCACGAGCGGCGCGTCGGCCGGGCCGGCCTCGCGGTAGAAGACGCGCACGCCGTCGGCTTCGACATGGCGATGGTGGACGGATGCTGCGGCGAACTCGGCGGCGACGCGGTCGGCTGGCATGAATGGGCCTCTATGTAACTTTTTAAATGTGTTTTAACGGTTACTGCGGCGCCCAGAGTAGCTAGATTTTGTAACTTGTCAATAGGCAAGTTAGAGGTTACAGTGCGCCATCGGAGAAACGTCATGCCGGCCCCGCAGTCCCTGCCTCCCCCGCCCAGCGGCCATCAGCCCTATTTCGTCGGCGATCACCCGGCGCTCGATCTGCTGAACACGGTCGCGCGGCCCGAAGGCGCGACCGTCGATTTCTGGCAGAGCGACGCCGACGTCGAGCGCTGGCTGGAGAAGGCCGGCTACGGCGCCGGCGGCGGCGAAGCGCGCGATGCGCACGGCGAACTGCTCGCCGAGGCGCGCCGGCTGCGCGAGGCGGTGCGCGCGCTGGTCGAGCAGCGCAAGGCCGGCCGCCGCGGCGATCCAGCGGTGCTCAACGAATTCCTGCGCGAGGCGAGCAGCTACGCCCAGCTGGCCTGGGCCCGCGGCGAGGCGCCGCATCTGCTCTGGACCTATGTCAGCACGGCGCCGCGCGCACGGCTCGCGCCGCTCGCCGAGCAGGCCGCCGAGCTGCTGGTCGAAGGCGACTTCACGCTCGTGCGCCGCTGCGAGCACCCCGACTGCATCCTCTGGTTCTACGACCGCACCAAGTCGCACAAGCGGCGCTGGTGCAGCATGGCGGTCTGCGGCAACCGCCATAAGGTCGCCGAGTTCCGCCGCCGCCAGCAGGCCTGAGCCGGGAGCCCGCGCATGCACCGACACTGGCCCGAGCGTCGCGCCGCGACGCTGCTGCGCATCGAGCATCCGCTGATCCAGGCGCCGATGGCCGGCGCGCAGGGCGCGGCGCTGGCGCTCGCCGTCGCACGCGCCGGCGCGCTCGGCTCGATCCCCTGCGCGATGCTGTCGACCGCGCAGATCGGCGACGAAGTCGCGCGCTTTCGCGCGGCGCTGCCGGACGCGCCGCTGAATCTCAACTTCTTCTGCCACACGCCGCCGCCGGACGACACTGCGGCGCTCGCGCGCTGGCGAGCGCGGCTGCAGCCGTATTACGCCGAGCTCGGCGCCGAGCCGACGGCGGCGGCCGGCGCCAGCCGCCGGCCGTTCGATGCCGAGACCTGCGCGCTGGTCGAGGCGCTGCGGCCGTCCACGGTCAGCTTCCACTTCGGCCTGCCGGAGACGGCGCTGCTGGCGCGCGTGCGCGCCACCGGCGCGACGGTGCTGGCTTCGGCGACCACCGTCGCCGAGGCGCGCTGGCTGGCGGCGCGCGGTGTCGACGCGGTGATCGCGCAGGGCGCCGAGGCCGGCGGCCATCGCGGCCTGTTCCTGTGCGACGACGTCGCCACGCAGCCGGGCCTGTTCGCGCTGCTGCCGCAAGTCGTCGATGCGGTCGCGGTGCCGGTGATCGCCGCCGGCGGTATCGGCGACGCGCGCGGCATCGCCGCCGCGTTCGCGCTCGGCGCAGCGGCCGTGCAGATCGGCACCGCGTATCTCTACACGCCGCAGGCCCATGTCGCCGCCGTGCACCGCGCCGCGCTGGCCGGCGCGCGCGACGACGGCACGGCGCTGACCAATGTCTTCAGCGGCCGGCCGGCGCGCAGCCTGATGAACCGCCTGATGCGCGAGCTCGGCCCGCTCAGCGCCGATGCCCCGGCCTTCCCGCTCGCCGGCACCGCGCTGGCGCCGCTGCGCGCCAAAGCCGAAGCCGCCGGCAGCGGCGACTTCCAGTCGCTGTGGTCCGGGCAGGCGGCGGCACTGAGCCGCGCGCTCGCGACCGGCGTCGACGCCGAGGCGCTGACCCGGCGCCTGATCGCCGAGGCCCTGGCGCGCATCGGCGTCTGAGCGCCGCCGCGCCGGCGCGGCTCAGATCAGCCGCGCCGCCAGCGCCTTCATCACCGCGTGCGTGCGATCGCGCGCGTCGAGGCGCGCGAGGATCTCGCTCAGGTGATTGCGTACGGTGCCGTCGGAAATGCCGAGCGCGCGGCCGATTTCCTTGTTCGAGTAGCCGCCGGCGACCAGCCGCAGCACGTCGATCTCGCGCTCGGTGAGACGCGCCGGCGCCGCGTCGCTGGCGGCCAGCGGCAGGCCGGCGGTGCTGACCGGCGCGAGCAGCGTTTCGCCGGCGGCGAGGCGTTCGATCGCCCGCTTCAGCTCCTCGGGTGCGGCATCCTTGAGCATGAAGCCCTGCGCGCCGGCGGCGCGCGCGCCCTGCAGCAGCGCCGGCTCGTCGAAGGTCGTCAGCAGCAGCACCGGCGTGTAGTCGCCGCGCGCGCGCAAGGCGCGCACGACCTCGATGCCGGAGTGGCGCGGCATGCGCACGTCGGTGACGACGACATCGACGCCACCGTGCCCGGCCGCTGCGCGCTGCAAGGCCTGCAGCAGCTCGGCGCCGTCGCGCGCCTGCACGACGATGTCGATGCCGCCGAGTTCCTGCAGCAGCGCCGCCAGGCCGCTCAGCACCAGGGCCTGATCGTCGCCGAGCGCGACGCGCAGGCGCCTCATGGCGGCGGTACCTGCACGCGCAGCAGCGTGCCGCCGGACACGGCGGGGCCGAAGTCGAGCCGGCCGCCGAGCGCCGCGAGCCGTTCGCGCATGCCGGTCAGCCCGTGGCCCGGCGCGGCGTCACCGGGGCCACGGCCGTCGTCCTCGACGCACAATTCGAGCCCGCCGGCGGCAGCGCGCAGACTTATGCGCACGCGCCGCGCGCCGCTGTGGCGCAGCGCGTTGGTCAGGCCTTCCTGGGCGCAGCGCAGCAGCGTCTGCGCGCGTTGCAGGTCGGCGACGTGAACCTGTTCGTCGAGGCGCAGCTCGATGCGCGGCCCGGCGCCGGCCAGCGGCAGCGCCAGCGCGGCGATCGCACTGCGCAGATCGATGCCCTCGTCGCGGCGCAGCGTGCCGACCACCGCGCGCACTTCCTGCAGCAGCTCGTCGGCGAGCTGGCGGCAGAGACGCAGCGTTGCGTCGTCGGCGTGATGGCGCACTGCCAGCGCCAGATGCAGCTTCAGCGCCGTCAGCTTGTGGCCGGCGACGTCGTGCAGCTCGCGCGACAGTCGCAGCCGCTCGTCGCCGCGGGCGCCCTCGGCGAGCAGGACCTGCGCCGCCTGCAGCTGCGCCTGTGCCTGCAGCGCGGCGTCGCGCGCGCGCTCGGCGGCGGCGGCATAGCCGGCGCAGAGCGCGGCGAAGGCCTGGAAACCGGCCATCGACGCCATCGAGATCGCCACGTCGGCGCGCCAGCCGTAGCGCGTCGCCAGGATCACGGCGAGCACGAGATTGGCGGGCAGCAGCCAGGCGACGATGGCGCGCGGGCCCTGCACGGCGGCGAGCTGCGCGGCGACCAGCACCAGCAGGATCGGCTGCAGGCCATCGCGCAAGCCCCAGCAGGCGAGCAGCGCGCAGGGAATCTGCGCGACGATCAGGCGCTGCTGGCGCACGCCGCGAGCGGCGCCGGTGGCGCTGCAGCGATCGCGCCAGACGAACAGCGCCAGCACCGCCAGCGAGCCGGCGGCGCCAAGCAGAACCTGTGCGTCGAACGCGCGGCCGTCGCGCACGAAGGCGTGCACCGCGCTCCACGCGAGCACGCTCCAGGTCAGGTAGGCGGCGACGTTGAGCGGCGACAGCGCGCCGCGGAACGCGGTCGGGTGGATCGGCAAGCGCTCGCGCATGGCCGCAGTGTCGCATCGCCGCGCGGCGCGGCGGAAGGTGAGTTTTGTCACCCCCGCCGCCTGACATTCGTCATCTGCCGCGCGCGCCGCGACATCGCGACACTGGCCTCGTCCTCAGCCGGAGTTCCCCATGTACGCGGTCCTGCTCGCCGTCCACGCCGCGATCGGCGGCCTCGCCCTGCTCTCGTTCTGGAGCGCCGGCCTCGCCCGCAAGGGCAGCACGACGCACCGCCTCGCCGGCCGCACCTTCCTGCTGGCGATGATCGGCATCGGCGCCACGGCGCTGCCGATGGCACTGCTGCGCCTCGCCGCCGGCGACGTCGTGTTCGCCGTTTTCATGCTGTACCTGTGCCTGATCACCGCGACCGCCTGCCTGAACGCCTGGCTGGCGATCCGCTGGCGCGGCGACTGGCGCCGCTACCACGGCCCTTGGCATCGCGCGCTCGCCTGGCTCAACTTCGCCGCCGCCGTGGCGCTGCTCGCGTACGGCCTGCAGCGCGGTGCCGTGCTGCTGGCCGGCTTTTCCACCGTCGGTCTCTACGCCGGCGTGCAGATGCTGCGCGCGGTGGCGCGCGGCGCGCAGCCACGCTGGTGGCTGCATGCGCATTACGGCGGCATGCTCGGCGCCGGCGTGGCGACGCATGTCGCCTTTCTTGGCATCGGTCTCGGGCGCCTGCTGCCCGCCTACGCTGGACCGGTGCAGATGCTGGCCTGGTTCGGCCCGCTGGCGGCGGCGCTGGTAGTCGGCTGGCGTCTGCGCCGCCGCCATGGCGCGCCAGCGCGGCCGCTTGCGTGAGGCAGCGCATGGTGGAAGCTGGCGCGCATCGTGCACACTGCCAAGCCTTTCCTGCCAAACGCTGCGCGCATGCTCGAGCGTCTCACCGAATTCGGCAATGCCGCCGTCCTGTCGCTGCTCGCACTGTTCGTCGCACTCTGGCTCGCACATGCCGGCAGCCGCCGCGCGGCGCTGGCCTGGCTCGTCGGCCTGCTGGCCTGCGTCGGCACGATTGCGCTGCTCAAGGGTTATTTCCTCGCCTGCCCGCTGCCGGGCTGGGCCCTGCGCAGCCCGAGCGGACACGCCGGCTTCAGCCTGTTCGTGTACGGCGGCATCACCTTGTGCGCGGCGCGCGACGGCGCGGCGTGGCGGCGCGGGCTGCTGACGCTGCTCGGCAGCGCGGCGGTCGCGGCGATCGCCTGGTCGCGCTACGCGCTCGGCGCGCATACGCCGATCGAGATCGTGTTCGGTCTGCTGATCGGCGGCGCCGCACTGGCCACGTTCGCCGCGCTGCGCGGAGCGGCCGGCGCGCGTCGCTTCCCGTATCTGGCGGCGGCGCTGCTGGCTCTGGCGATCGCGGCGACGCTGCATCTGCTCGACTGGCATCCCAGCTTCGAAGGCTGGCTGCGCGAATTCGGCCGCCGCTTCGCGACCGGCCTGCCGTTCTGCACGCGCGCGAGCTGAGCGCTGAACGGCGTCCAACGAAAAACGCCGCGCACTGCGCGGCGTTTTCTGCCGACGGCCCCCAGCCCCTCGAACCGTCGAGGCTGCCTCGGCGGCTTCGCGGCCTTGCATGACGACCGTGATGACGAGGTCCGAGCCGCGGACCCCGTCATCGATGCCCGCCGCCATCGGCGGCGACAGGGGCCGCGGCACGCTTTTCGGACCTCGGCGTCCTCAGACCTTGAGATAGTCGAGGATGCCTTCGGCGGCTTCGCGGCCTTCGAAGACGGCGGTGACGACGAGGTCCGAGCCGCGGACCATGTCGCCGCCCGCAAACACCTTCGGATTGCCGGTCTGGTACTTGAACTGACCAGTCGGCAGAACGCCCGCAGTACGCTTCGCGAGCGTCGCGCCGTTGACCTTGACGCGGCCGTCGTCGTGCAGCGCGATGTCATGCGCGCCGAACCACGGCGCCGGGCTCGGCCGGAAGCCGAAGGCGATGACGACGCGATCGGCCGGGATGATCTGTTCGGAACCGGCGATCACTTCCGGCTTGCGGCGGCCGCGCGCGTCCGGGGCGCCGAGCTGGGTCGAGACGACCTTGACGCCTTCGACCTTGTCCTTGCCGACGATCTCGACCGGCAGGCGGTTGAACAGGAACTCGACGCCCTCTTCCTTGGCGTTGGCGACTTCGCGCTTGGAGCCCGGCATGTTCTCCTCGTCGCGGCGATAGGCGCAGATCACGCTGTCGGCGCCCTGGCGGATCGAGGTGCGGTTGCAGTCCATCGCCGTGTCGCCGCCGCCGAGCACGACGACGCGCTGGCCCTTCACGTCGTAGGCGAGATCGGCGTCGCTGGCACGGTTCATCACGCGGTTGATGTTGGCGATCAGGAACGGCAGCGCCTCGAACACGCCCGGCAGGTTCTCGCCCGGGAAGTCGCCCTTCATGTAGGTGTAGGTGCCCATGCCGAGGAACACCGCGTCGTAGTCCTTGAGCAGTTCGTCGAACGCGAGGTCCTTGCCGATCTCGGTGTTGAGGCGGAATTCGACGCCCATGCCTTCGAGAATCTGGCGGCGGCGCTGCACCACTTCCTTCTCGAGCTTGAACGGCGGAATGCCGAAGGTCAGCAGGCCGCCGATCTCGCTGTACTTGTCGAACACCACGGCCTTGACGCCGTTGCGCACCAGCACGTCGGCGCAGCCGAGGCCGGCCGGGCCGGCGCCGATGATCGCGACCTTCTTCTTGGTCCACTTCACCTTCGACATGTCCGGACGCCAGCCCTGCTTGAAGGCTTCATCGGAGATGTACTTTTCGATCGAGCCGATCGTCACCGCGCCGAAGCCGTCGTTGAGCGTGCAGGCGCCCTCGCAGAGGCGGTCCTGCGGGCAGACACGGCCGCAGATCTCCGGCAGCGAGTTGGTACGGTGCGACATCTCGGCGGCGGCGAACAGATTGCCTTCCTCGACCAGCTTGAGCCAGTTCGGGATGTAGTTGTGCACCGGGCACTTCCACTCGCAATACGGATTGCCGCAGGACAGGCAGCGGCCGGCCTGGCTCTTGGCCTGCTCGGCGGGGAAATGGCCGTAGATCTCGCGGAAGTCGTGGATGCGGACTTCGGCCTGGACTTTCTTCGGATCCTGCCGCGGCAGGTCGAGGAACTGGTTGACGTTCTTGGCGCCCATCTGGATTCTTCCTGGTTCGGGTGCTGTGCGTTTACGCGGCGGCGCGCACGGAATCGATCAGCGAACCGATCTCGGCCGCCTTCGGCTTGACCAGCCAGAACTTGCCGACGTAGTCGGCCCAGTCGGCGAGGATGGTCTGCGCCCACTTCGAGCCGGTGACGCTGGCGTAGTCCTGCACCAGCTTGCGCAGGTAGTTCTCGTGCGCCTCCATCGATTCGGAGACGACGCGATGGATGTCGATCAGCTCGTGGTTGTAGCGGTCGACGAAGGTGCGCTTCTCGTCGAGCACGTAGGCGAAGCCGCCGGTCATGCCGGCGCCGAAGTTGACGCCGGTGCGGCCGAGGATGACGACGGTGCCGCCGGTCATGTATTCGCAGCCGTGATCGCCGCAGCCCTCGATGACCGCGTGTGCGCCGGAGTTGCGCACCGCGAAGCGCTCGCCGGCCATGCCGGCCGCGTACAGCGTGCCGCCGGTGGCACCGTACAGACAGGTGTTGCCGATGATCGCCGCCTCGCGCGTGTCGTAACGCGCGCCGCGCGGCGGCTTGACGACGATGCGGCCGCCGGCCATGCCCTTGCCGACGTAGTCGTTGGCGTCGCCTTCGAGTTCGAGCTGCAGGCCGCCGGCGTTCCAGACGCCGAAGCTCTGACCGGCCGCGCCCTTGAGCTTGATCGTGATCGGCTTGTCGGCCATGCCGAGGTTGCCGTGGCGGCGCGCGATCTCACCCGACAGGCGCGCGCCGATCGAGCGGTGCCGGTTGGACACCGAGTAGTGGAAGATGCCGCCGGTCTTGTGCTCGATCGCCGGCAGGCAGTCCTGCAGCATCGCCTCGGCCAGCTCGCCCTTGTCGAACGGCTCGTTGTTGAACATGCAGTACTGCGCGCTCGGCAGCACCATGCCGGCCGACTCGAGGATCGGCGACAGATCGAGATTGCGCGCCTTGCCGGTCGTCGCTTCCGACACTTCGAGCAGATCGGTGCGGCCGATCAGTTCCTTGATCGTGCGCACGCCGAGCCGCGCCATCCACTCGCGCGTCTCCTCGGCGACGAAGCGGAAGTAGTTCATCACCATTTCCGGCAGGCCGATGAAGAACTCGCTGCGCAGCGTCTGGTTCTGCGTGGCGACGCCGGTCGCGCAGTTGTTGAGATGGCAGATGCGCAGGTACTTGCAGCCGAGCGCGACCATCGGCGCGGTGCCGAAACCGAACGATTCGGCACCGAGGATCGCCGCCTTGATGACGTCGAGGCCGGTCTTCAGGCCGCCGTCGGTCTGCACGCGGACCTTGTCGCGCAGATTGTTCATGCGCAGCGTCTGGTGCGTCTCCGAAAGACCGAGTTCCCACGGCGTGCCGGCGTACTTCACCGAGCTCAGCGGCGAGGCGCCGGTGCCGCCGTCGTAGCCGGAGATGGTGATGAGATCGGCGTAGGCCTTGGCGACGCCGGCGGCGATCGTGCCGACGCCGGGGCCGGACACCAGCTTGACCGAGACCAGCGCCTGCGGATTGACCTGCTTGAGATCGAAGATCAGCTGCGCGAGGTCCTCGATCGAGTAGATGTCGTGATGCGGCGGCGGCGAGATCAGCGCGACGCCCGGCCGCGCGTAGCGCAGCTTGGCGATCTGGTCGTTGACCTTGTCGCCGGGCAGCTGGCCGCCTTCGCCGGGCTTGGCACCCTGCGCGACCTTGATCTGCAGCACTTCGGCATTGACCAGGTATTCCGGCGTGACGCCGAAGCGGCCGGACGCGACCTGCTTGATCTTCGACATCTTCTCGGTGCCGTAGCGCACCGGGTCTTCGCCACCTTCGCCGGAGTTGCTGCGGCCGCCGAGGCGGTTCATGGCGATCGCCAGCGCCTCGTGCGCTTCCGGCGACAGCGCGCCGAGCGACATGCCGGCGGAGTCGAAGCGCTTGAGGATCGACTCGACCGACTCGACTTCCTCGATCGGCACCGGCTGCGCGTCCCTGAGCTTGAACAGGTCGCGGATCGTCGCCACCGGGCGCTCGTTGACGTGGCGCGCGTAGACCTTGTAGTCGCCGTAGTCGCCGGTCTTCACCGCCTTCTGCAGCGTGGCGATGACGTCCGGGTTGTAGGCGTGATACTCGCCGCCGTAGATGAACTTGTAGAGGCCGCCCTGCTCGATCGGCTTGCGCGCGCTCCAGGCGACATCGGCGAGCTCCTGCTGCTCCGACTGCAGATCGACGAAGCGCGCACCCTGGATGCGCGACACGGTGTCGGCGAAGCAGCGCTCGACGACCTCGTCGGACAGGCCGACGATCTCGAACAGCTGCGCGCCGCGGTAGCTCGAGATGGTGCTGATGCCCATCTTCGAGATGATCTTGTAGAGGCCCTTGTTGATGCCCTTGCGATACGACTGCGCGAGCGCCTCGACCGGCTTGTTCTTGATCTGGCCCGAGCGGACCATTTCATAGAGCGTCGCGTAAGCGAGGTACGGGTAGATGCACGACGCGCCGTAGCCGATCAGGCAGGCGAACTGGTGCGGATCGCGCGCGGTCGCGGTCTCGACGACGATGTTGCAGTCGCAGCGCAGACCTTCGTGGACCAGATAGTTGTTGACCGCACCGACCGCGAGCAGCGCATGCATCGGCAGCTTGCCGCGCTCGATCGCGCGATCCGACAGCACCAGCACGACCTTGCCGGTCCGCACCGCGGCCGCCGCTTCCTCGCACAGGTGGGTGACGGCCGCTTCGAGGCCGAGCGCCGGATCGTAGTTGAGGTCGAGGATGTGGCTGGCGAAGGCCGGATCCTCGTTGCCGATCGCCAGCAGCTTCTTGAACTTGGCTTCCGACAGCACCGGCGAATCGATCAGCAGACGCGCGGCGCGTTCCGGCGTCTCCTCGAACATGCCCTTCTCGGCGCCGAGCTGGCACTCGAGCGACATCACGATCTGCTCGCGCAGCGGATCGATCGGCGGGTTGGTGACCTGCGCGAACATCTGCCGGAAGTAGTCGTACAGCGAGCGCGGCCGCTCCGACAGCACCGCGAACGGCGTGTCGTCGCCCATCGAGCCGACCGCTTCCTGGCCGGCCTCGGCGGACGGCCGCAGCACCTGGTCGCGTTCCTCGAAGGTCAGCTGGAACATCTTGTGATAGGTCGCGACCGTATCCGGCGGCATCACGTCGAGCGAGTTCGGATCGTCGGACAGCGAGGCCTCGACGCGCTTCATCTTCGACTTCAGCCACTGCTTATACGGCTTGCGCGCGGCCAGCATCTTGTCGATGTCTTCCGGACGCAGCAGCGCGCCGGACTCGGTGTCGACGGCGAGGATCTCGCCCGGACGCAGGCGGCCCTTCTCGACGACGTCCTGGGTCTTGAAGTCGTGCACGCCGATTTCCGAGGCGAGCACGATGTGACGGTCGGTGGTGATGACGTAGCGCGCCGGGCGCAGGCCGTTGCGGTCGAGGCAGCAGGCGGCGTAGCGGCCGTCGGTGATGACGACGCCGGCCGGGCCGTCCCACGGCTCCATGTTGACCGAGTTGTACTCGTAGAACGCGCGCACGTCGGAATCGAGATCCTCGACGTTCTGCCAGGCCGGCGGAATCAGCGCGCGCAGCGCGGCGAAGATGTCCATGCCGCCGGCGAGCAGCACTTCGAGCATGTTGTCGAGCGACTGCGAGTCGGAGCCCGACATGCTCACCAGCGGCGCGATCTCCTCGATGTCCGGCAGCGCTTCGCACTGGAACTTCTTGGCGCGCGCCAGCGCCCACTTGCGGTTGCCGGAAATGGTGTTGATCTCGCCGTTGTGCGCCAGATAGCGGAACGGATGGCACAGCCGCCACTGCGGCAGCGTGTTGGTCGAGAAGCGCTGGTGGAACACGCACATCGACGATTCCAGCTCCGGGCTCGCCAGATCCGGAAAGAAGGTCGGCAGGTACTCGGGCATCACCAGGCCCTTGTAGACCAGCACGCGGCACGACAGGTGCGTGATGTAGAACTCGGCGTCGCCTTCGGCGGCGACCAGCTTCTCGGTGCGGCGACGGGCCTTGTACAGCTTCAGCTCGAACGCGAACTTGTGCAGCTCGCCGGGCGCGGTGACGAACACCTGCTCGACGACCGGCACGCTCTTCATCGCTTCTTCGCCGAGCGCGGCGTTGTCGGTCGGCACCGCGCGGAAGCCGACGAGCTTCAGACCCTGCAGCTCGAGGCTTTCCTTGAGGATCGCGCGGGCGCGCTCGCGCCGGGCGGCGTCCTGCGAGAAGAAAATGTTGCCGGCACAGTAGTCGCCGGAACCGAGATCGAAGCCGAGTTCGGCGGCGACCTTGCGCAGGAACTTGTCCGGCTTCTTCATCAGCAGGCCGCAGCCGTCACCGGTCTTGCCGTCGGCGGCGACCGCGCCGCGGTGCGTCATGCGGGCCAGCGCCGTGATCGCGGTCTGCACGAGCTTGTGCGAAGGCTGGTCGTCCATGTGGGCGATCAGGCCGAAACCGCAGCTGTCCTTCTCGAATTCCGGCCGGTAGAGGCCGACGGGCTGGCTGTCGAACATAAGGCTTGCTCCTGGATGAAATCCGGCGCGCACGCACGCCGGCGGCCCGCAAACGGTTGCGGGGAGCGGACCATAAGGAGCGCCGGCCCGCGCCGCAAGCGAAGCCGGGGGAAAAACCGACAGGGAGAATTGCGCCCATTTGAATCAATTACTTGGCGCGCTATAAAATGGCCATCTAAATAGCCATCTGCGGAGTGCACGCGCAGGGCCGCCCATGAAAGCCGTCTCCATCGCCGACGCCAAGAACCGCCTGACCGAGCTGCTGTACGAGGCCGAGGAAGGCCAGCCGGTGCAGGTCACGCGGCGCGGCCAGCCGGTCGCGGTCCTGCTCTCGGAAGCCGAGTACGCACGCCTGCGTGCGGCCGCCGCCGCGGCCGTCGACTTCGCCGCCTGGGCGCGCAACTGGCGCGAGCAGCTGCCGGCCGGCATCGAGGGCATCAGCGCCGCCGAGCTCGAGCGCTGGCGCGACATCTGAGCCCCCGCGCATGGCCAAGCTCGCCTATCTGCTCGACCTGCCGGTGCTGGCCGAACTGACGCGGCCCAACGGCAACCGCCGCGTCTTCACGCTGTTCGAACAGCGTCAGGCGCTGTGCGCGATCGCCGCGCCGGCCAGCTACGCCCTGCTGCGCGGCCTGGAGCTGATGCATGAAGGCGAACGGCGCCAGCAGCTGCAGGCCTTCGCGACCGAGTTGCTGGCCTCCGGACCGGCGACCCTGCCGTTCGACGGCGATTCGGCGCTGTGGCTGGCGCGCAACGAGCGCGAACGCGCGCGCCGCGGCTGGTCCTCGCTCGACGGCCAGCTGGCGGCGATCGCCGCGACCCATGAGCTGGCGTTGGTGACACGCAGCGCCAGCGCCTTCGCCGGCCTCGCCGGCCTGCGCGTCGAGGACTGGTTCCGGCCCTGAGCCGGGCCTTGAGCGGCGTCAGTGCGGCGGCACGGCGGCGCTTGTAAAGAAATGTCCGTCTTCATTTGCCATTCAGTGCACTGCCGTAGCGTGCCGACAGCTGCCCAGAGGGCCCCGCACCATGTCCGCTTCACGTCGCATCCTTTCTTTCCTGGCCTTGCTGCTCGCGGCCGCGCTGTTCGCGCCGCGCGCCGCCACCGCCGGGACCTCCGTCTTCATTTCGGTCGACGTCGGCCCGCCGCCGCTACCGGTCTACGAGCAGCCGTGGTGCCCGGGCCCCGGCTACGTGTGGACGCCCGGCTACTGGGCCTGGAACGGCGACGCCTATTACTGGGTGCCCGGCGCCTGGGTGCTGGCGCCGGTCGGCATGCTGTGGACGCCGGGCTACTGGGTCTGGCGTGGCGGCTACTACACCTGGGAGCCCGGCTACTGGGGCCCGCGCGTCGGCTACTACGGCGGCATCAACTACGGCTACGGCTACCCGGGCAGCGGTTATTACGGCGGTTACTGGCGCGGCGACGTCTTCTACTACAACCAGATCGTCAATCGCGTCGACGTGACCCGCGTGCGCAACGTCTATCGCGACGGCGAGCTCGACCGCGTCACGACTGGCCGCGTCAGCTTCAACGGCGGCGACGGCGGCACGCGCGCCCGCCCGAGCCGCGACGACGAGGCCTACGCCCGCCAGGCCCATGTCGAAGCCACCGCCGAACAGCGCCGCCGTGAAAGCGAAGCGCGCCGCGATCCCCGCCTGGTCGTGCCGGCCGAACGCGGCCCGCGGACGGCGCCGGATCGGGAACGCCCGCAGCCGGAGAGCCCGTGGCAGCAACGGCCGCGCCCGACACCGGGCGACGACGGCAGCGGCCGGCCGGCGCCGGCACCGCGCGAGGCGCCCGGCAATGGGCCGCCGCCGCGCGACCGCGAGCCGCAAACCCATCGCCCGACGAGCATGCCGACGCGTCCGTTCCCGGCGCCGGTCCCGCCGCGCGAGCCAGGCCGCGACACGCGGCCGCCGGCCAGCGCGCCGCAGCCGCAGATGCCGCGCGGCGAGCCGCAGCGGCCGCACGGCAATCCGATGCAGCCGCGCGAGTCGAACCGCCGCCAGGACGGGCACTGACGGCGGCGCCGGCGGCCGGCGTCACGCGGCGATACACGGCGCAACATGCGAACCGCCGCCGGCGCCGTAAGCTGGGCACCTCGCGAACCGCGAACGACCAGGGAGCCTTTCGATGAACCGATACCTGATCACGGCCCTGCTGCTGGCCGCCGGCAGCACCTCGGCCCACGCCGCGCGCCTGCCGTCCACGCTCGCGCCGGACTATCGCGGCGACGAAGTCATCGTCGGATGGAAGCCCGGCGCGACGGCTGGCGCCGCGCACCTGCAGCGCCTCGGCCTGCAGACCAAGCGCAGCCTGCGCGGCGGTCGCGCCGAGAGCCTGCGGCTGCCGTCGATGCTGCGCGTCGAGGACGCGCTGGCGCTGCTGCGCGCCGACCCGGCGGTCGCCTATGCCGAGCCGAACTATCTCAAGCAGCGCAAGGCGGTGCAGCCTTCGGACCCGTACTTCGCCGAGCAGTGGGCGCTGCTCAACAGCGGCCAGCCGAACCAGGTCGACGGCGGTGCGCCCGGCGTGCCGGGCGCCGATCTCGGCCTGAGCACGGCCTGGGATCACGACGGCGACGGCAGCGCCGACCGCAGCGGCGACGGCTCGGTGATCGTCGCGATCGTCGATGACGGCGTCGATACCCGCCATCCGGATCTGGTCGCCAATCTGGTGCCGGGCTACGACTTCGACAACAACGACAGCGACCCGAATCCGGATGCGTCCTGGCAGGTCCACGGCACGCTCAGCGCCGGCATCATCGGCGCGGTCGGCGACAACGGCATCGGCGTCGCCGGCGTCGCCTGGCATGTCGGCCTGATGCCACTGCAGTTCGACTTCGACACCGCCAGCGAGATCGCCGCGTTCGATTACGCGCGCACGCACGGCGCGCGCATCATCAACGCCGGCTTCGCCTCGCCGTTCTACTCGCAGGCCGAACACGACGCGATCGCCGAGCTCGGCGACGCCGGCATCCTGGTGGTCACGGCCGCCGGCAACGAGGACGCCGACATCGACCAGTCGCGGCTCTCATACCCGGCGAACTACGATCTGCCGAACGTGCTGGCGGTGGCCGCGACCAACCGCCAGGACCAGATCGCCAGCTTCAGCAGCTACGGCGCAACCCGCGTCCCGGTCGCCGCCCCCGGCCTGCAGATCGCCAGCACCACCATCGGCGGCTACCAGATCGATCCCGGCGTCAGCGGCAGCTCGTTCGCCGCCGCGCACGCCGCCGGTCTCGCCGCACTGACCTGGATGGTCCATCCGGACGCCGATTACCGCGAGATCGTCGGCCGCCTCGTCGAGGGCGCCGATGCCGGCGACGGCGTCGCCGCGCGCACCGCCGCGGGCCGCCTCGACGCTCCGCAGGCGCTCGATCTCGCGCCGCGCCCGGCGCTGCTGCTGCGCGCGTTGCGGGTCGACCCGGACGGCAACGGCGCGCTCGATCCCGGCGAGACGACGGTCGTGCGCGTGACGATCGAGAACCTGTGGCAAGCGGCGCACAACGTGCGCGGAGTGCTGTCGAGCGACAGCGGGCTCGTCGTCGCCGACACGCCGCTCGCCTTCGGCGACCTCGCCGCCGGCGAACGGCGCAGCGCCGATTTCACGGTGACGGTGCCGGCCGATCTCGACGGCTACCGGCGCCTCGACTTCGAGCTGGCGCTGAGCGACGCCGGCGGTTACGCCGCGACGCGCCACGCCTCGGTGCCATTCGGTCCACTCGCCAACGGCGTGCCGGTGCAGGCGACGATCGGCCGCGACGCCTACGACGAATTCCACACCTACGCGTTCACGCTGGACGCACTGCCACAGGGCCAGGACACGCTGACGCTGCGCGTGCAGGGCAGCAACGATCTCGACCTGCTGGTCGGCTACGGCCAGCCGGCCGGCTACAGCATCGGTCTGGCGGATTCCGGCCCGTACGTCTACGACGTGCCGGACGCCCAGGTCGGCGCCGCGCCCGGCGGCGACGAGTTCGTCAACATTCGCGATCCACGGCCGGGCACTTACTTTCTGACCGTCGTCGATTACGACCAGGCCAGTGCGCGCGGCTACACGGTGCAGGCCTACACCAGCGCCGGCGGCTATACCGGCTACCGCAACTCGACCGACGCGTACTGGGATGCGTGGCACGACGATGGCGGCGGCGCGTGGACGCTCGGCTCGCTGTTCGTGCTGCTCGGCGGCGGCCTCTGGCGCGTGCTGCTCGTGCGCCGCCGTCGGGCGCGTTGAGAAACGCGCAGCGCGCCGGCGCAATGCGGCGGCGCGCTGCGCGACGCCTTCAGCGCAGACGTCGCGGATCGAACAGGCGCTCGTGTTCGTCGAGCGCGTAGCGGTCGGTCATGCCGGCGATGTAGTCGGCGACCACGCGGGCGCGGCCATGCTCGCCTTCATCGGCTTCGAGGCGGATCGCCTCGGCATGAAAGTCCGGCGGCAGCAGCTTGGGGTCGCCGATGAAGGCTTCGAACAGCGCGTGAATGACGCGCTTGGCCTTCACCATCATGCGGTAGACCTGATGGTGACGGTACAGCTGTTCGTAGAGAAAGCGCTTGAGCTCGTCGTTCTCGGCGCGAATCGCCGGCGAGAAGCTGATCAAGGGCAGCGGCTGCGCGCGCACGTCGTCGAGCGTTTCGATGCGCGCTTCGGCGAGCGTGCGCTGCGTATGCGTGATCAGATCGACGACCAGGGTGTTGATGATGCGTCGCGTCGTCTCGTGCCGCTGCTGCTTCGGCGTGATCGCGCCGTAGCGCGCCAGCACCTCGTCGTGGTGGCGGCGGAACAGCGAGACGCTGCGCAGCTGCTCGATCGTCAACAGGCGCGCGCGCAGGCCGTCGTCGATGTCGTGGTTGTTGTAGGCGATCTCGTCGGCGCGGTTGGCGAGCTGCGCTTCGAGCGTGGTCTGGCGCTTGGTCAGGAAGCGCTCGGCGACCTCGCCGAGCTGCGCGGCGCGCGCCTTCGAGCAGTGCTTGAGGATGCCCTCGCGCGTCTCGAACATCAGGTTCAGGCCGCGGAACTCGGCGTACTTGTCCTCGAGCTCGTCGACCACACGCAGGGACTGCGCGTTGTGCTCGAACCCGCCATAGGGCTTCATGCAGGCGTCGAGCGCGTCCTGGCCGGCGTGGCCGAACGGCGTGTGGCCGAGATCATGCGCGAGCGACACCGCCTCGCACAGATCTTCGTGCAGGCGCAGGCTGCGCGCGATCGTGCGCGCGATCTGCGCGACCTCGACCGAGTGCGTCAGCCGCGTGCGGAACAGATCGCCCTCGTGATTGACGAAGACCTGCGTCTTGTATTCGAGACGGCGGAACGCGGCCGAATGGATGATGCGGTCGCGGTCGCGCTGGTACTGGCTGCGATGGCCAGAACCGCCTTCGTCGTGCCGGCGGCCGCGCGAACGCGTCTCGTCGGCGGCGTAGGGCGCGAGCTCGGTCGGCATGCGCTCAGGCGCTGTAGTGCGCCAGCGTCGCGTCGAGCGCGGCCGCGTCGAAGTCGGCGCTGACCACCGCCTCGCCGAGCCGCCGCAACAGGATCAGACGCAGCTTGCCGCTCGCGACCTTCTTGTCGAGGCTCATCAGCGCGCGGAAATCGTCGGCGCGCATGCCGGCCGGTGGCCGCACCGGCAGACCGGCGCGCGCGATCAGCTGTTCGCAGCGCCGCGCTTCGTCGGTACTGATCCAGCCGAGGCGCGCCGACAGGTCGGCCGCCATGCACAGGCCGGTGGCAACCGCCTCGCCGTGCAGCCACGCGGTGTAGTGCGTGTAGGTCTCGATCGCGTGCGCGAAGGTGTGGCCGAGATTGAGCAGCGCGCGCGGCCCGGCGCCGCCGGCCAGCGATTCGCGCTCGTCCTGCGCGACGATCGCCGCCTTCATTTCGCAGCTGCGGCGGATCGCGTAGCGCAGCGCCGCCTCGTCGAGACGGCGCAGTGCATCGAGATTTTCCTCGAGCCAGCCGAGGAACGCGGCGTCACCGAGCATGCCGTACTTGATGACTTCGGCGAGGCCGGCGCCAAGCTCGCGCGGCGGCAGCGTCTTCAGCGTGTCGGTATCGGCGAGCACCAGCCGCGGCTGGTGGAAAGCGCCGATCATGTTCTTGCCGCGCGGGTGATTGACGCCGGTCTTGCCGCCGACCGAGGAGTCGACCTGCGCGAGCAGCGTGGTCGGGATCTGGATGAAGTCGACGCCGCGCTGGTAGATCGACGCGCAGAAGCCGGCGAGGTCGCCGACCACGCCGCCGCCGAGCGCGACCAGCCAGCCGTCGCGCGGCAGCCGCGTCGCCAGCAGCCAGTCCATGACGCGTTCGACGCTCGCCAGCGTCTTGGTCGCTTCGCCGGCCGGCAGCACGAGCACCTGCGTGTCGCCGAGCCGCAGCGTCTCGCGCACGACCGGCAGGTAGTGTGCGGCGACGTGTTCGTCGGTGATCAGACGCAGCGGCCGCTGCGTGGCCTCGCCGTACAGCGCGGCCTGGCGCAGCAGGCCGGCGCCGATGTGGATGGGATAGCGGCGCGGGCCGAGTTCGACGTCGAGAGTGTCCATGTTCGCGGGGGCTGGCGGCGGCGCGCATCGTATCAAATGGGCGTTGGCATCCGATCGAGCTGCTGCACGATCTCGTGCACGAGGCCCTTGGCGCTGCGTCCATCGGTCGGCAGCACCAGATCGGCGATCTCGCGGTACAGGGGATCGCGAACGGCGAGCAGCTGGCTGAGCACGGCGCGGCGATCGGCGGCGTTCTGCAGCAGCGGGCGATTGTCGGCCCGCGCAGTACGCACCAGCTGCTGCTCGACGCTGGCGTGCAGGTAGACGACGAAACCGTGCGCGGCGAGCGCGCGCCGATTGTCGGCATCGAGCACCGCGCCGCCACCGGTCGACAGGACGATGTCCTGCTGCAGCACGAGATCGGCGATCACCTGCTTCTCGCGGCGGCGAAAGCCGGCCTCGCCTTCCTTCTCGAAGATGTACGGGATGTCGACGCCGGTGCGCGACTCGATCTCGTGATCGCTGTCGACGAAATGCAGCAGGCGCAGCTCGGCGAGACGCCGACCGATCGTGGTCTTGCCGGCCCCCATCGGGCCGACCAGGAAGATGTTGCGGCAGCTGGCAATGCGCATGCGGGGTGAGCGTCGGACGGAACCGGGCGGCGCCGGGCGCCGGTTCGTGATTATCCGGCAAATCGGCGCACCGGTGCGCCGAATGCGAAACGGGGGCCTTGCGGCCCCCGTTTCGCGACGTCGCTCATTCGACCTTCAAGCCTTCCTGCAGAACCTTCGGCGTCACGAAGATCAGCAGCTCGCGCTTGGTGTCTTCCTTGCTGCTTTTGCGGAACAGGAAGCCGAGCAGCGGCATGTCGCCGAGCAGCGGCACTTTCGAGGCGCTGCTGTTCGTCTCGCGCTGGAACACGCCGCCGAGCACCACCGTGTCGCCGCTGCGGATCAGCACCTGCGTGTCGAGCCGCCGCGTGTCGATCGCCGGCGCGGTGCCGCCGGTGCCGGTGCTGACGTTCTCGCCCTGACTGTCGTTGGTGACGTTGAGATCCATGATCACGCGATTGTCCGGCGTGATCTGCGGCGCCACCGTCAGCGACAGCACGGCCTTCTTGAACTGCGTGTTGGTGCCGGCATTGCCGCTCGAGGTCTGGTACGGGATTTCGCGGCCCTGCTCGATCGTCGCCTGCTTGCCGTTGGCGGTGACGACGCGCGGCGAAGAAATGACCTCGCCGCGACCTTCGGTCTGCAGCGCCTGCAGCTCGAGATCGACCTGGAAATCGGTGCCGAGGATCGACCAGCCGATCGACGGTGCACCCCTCGTCCCGGACGGCAGATTGACGATGTATGAATCGTTAAGTGCCGGCGTGCTGCCGTTGGCGGCGTCGCGCGAGCCGGTGTTGTTGCCGCTCTGGCCGACACGCGTGTTGCCGATCGTGCCGGTCGA
This sequence comes from Solimonas variicoloris DSM 15731, assembly GCF_000382285.1. GTDB lineage: Bacteria > Pseudomonadota > Gammaproteobacteria > Nevskiales > Nevskiaceae > Solimonas > Solimonas variicoloris. The sequence continues at coordinate 167,341 of NZ_KB907925.1, forward strand.
GCTGACACCGAACTTGGTCCCGATCTCGCGCGCGAAGTCCTCGTTGGCGATGACGATGCGCGACTCGATCAGCACCTGACGCACCGGAATGTCGAGCTTGGCGACCAGCGCGCGGATCTCGTCGATCTTGTCGCGCGTCTCCAGCACCAGCAGCGTGTTGGTGCGCTCGTCGACCGTGACGCGGCCGCGATCGGTCAGCAGCGAGGTCTTGTCGGAGCCGAGCAGCGCCTTCATGTCCGAGGCCTTGGCGTAATTGACCTGGATGATCTCCGAGCGCAGCGGCGCCAGATCGGTCTTCTGCCGCTGCGCCTCCAGCTCCGCCTTCTCGCGCTGCGCGATCTCGTCGATCGGCGCCACCATCATCACGTTGCCCTGCTGGCGCATGCCAAGACCCTTGCTGCGCAGGATGATGTCGAGCGCCTGATCCCAGGGCACGTTCTGCAGGCGCATCGCGATGTCGCCCTTGACCGCGTCGCTGATCACCATGTTGGTACCGGCGACGTCGGCAATGATCTGCAGCAGCGCGCGCACGTCGATGCTCTGGAACGACAGCGAGATGCGTTCGCCCTTGTACTGCGGCTCGTCGCGCTTGCGGGCCTCGATCTTCTCCGGGGTCAGCGGCTGCAGCTCGACGGTGAACTGACCGGCCGACTGGTAGGCGGCCTGATCGAAGCTGGCGCCGGCGACCGGCGTGATCGCGACGATCGTGCTGCTGCCCTCACGGCGGATGTCGATGTACTTCACCGGCGTGGCGAAATCGAGCACGTCGAGCCGGCGCATCAGCTTGTCGGGCACGCTGGTGTTCTTGAACACGGCGACGATCTTGCCGGCGTCGTCACGCACGTCGACGACGGCGCGCGGATTGCTCAGGCTGACGACGACGCGTCCCTCGCCTTGTTCGCCGCGGCGAAAGTCGATGTTGCCGATGCTGCTGGCGCCGGCGGGTTCGGCGCGCGTGGCCGCCGCCGCAGTGCCGGACGCCGGCTGCGCGTTGTCGATCGTGACGTAGAGCTTGTTGCCGTCGGCACGCAGCGTGTACGGCGCGCTTTGCGCGAGCTCGACGACGATGCGGGTGCGGCCGCCGGCCTCGACCGCGGCCACAGCCGAAACGCTGCCAATGCCGACCTTGCGATAGTGATCGGCGAGCGCGAGCCCGGTGTCGGGCAGATCGATCGAAATGCGCGCCGGCTGATCGACCGTGAACACCGCCGGCTGCGGCGCGACGTCGGACAAGGTCAGCGTCAGCAGCACGCGATCGCCCTGCTGGGCGGCGTAGTCGAGACCTTGCAGCAGGCGGGCGGGGCCCTGTGCCGGCGCCGTGCCGGCGACGCACAGCAACAGCAGGCCGACGAGTTGTTTGAACCACCGGGCGGTGAGCTTCAGCATGACGACTCCCTGGATTTCCTTACTGGCTCAGCGCGAGGCTGGCCGGGCGCTGCGTCCAACCGCCGAAACCATCCGGCACGAGTTCGAGCAGGCTCACTTCTGATTCGCTGATACGGACGATCTCGCCGTAGTTCTGGCCCATGTGGTTATGGACCGCCACGCGGTGCACGACGCCGTCCGGCGCCTTGACGAGCGCGTAGGTTCCGGCCGGCGTCGCGATGATGCCGACCATGCGCAGCGCGTCGAGCGGAAACTCCTCGAGCGGCTCCTTGTTGCGCCGCAGATCAGGGCGCGGGCCCGTCGGGTTGGCGTTCTCGGCAGCGCGTTCCACGAACACGAACGGATCGCGCCGCTCGTCGGCGACGTACTCGAACGGCTGATACGGCTTGATCTGCGGAATCGGCTCGATGTCCTTGGTCTTGCGCGCCTTGACCTCGGCGATGTAACGGTCGAGATCCGAGGCGCCGCCGCCACAGCCAGCCAGCGCCAGCAGGCCGCCCAGAAGCAGACATGACGCAAGTGCGCGGCTCATTTCTTCTTCCCTTTCGCCGGCTTCTTCTGGACGGCGATTTCCTCGTCGTCGAGATAGCGGTAGGTCTTGGCCGTCGCCGTCATGCGCAGCTGCGTCGAGGCGTTGGCGGCCGCCGCCTTGGTATTGATCGGCCGGATCTCGACGTCCTCGATGGTCACGATGCGCGGCAGCGCAGCGACGCCGCTGACGAAATTGCCCATCTCGTGATAGTCGCCGACGACGACGATCTTGTTCGGGATCTCGGCGTAGAACTCCTTCGGGATCTCGCTCTCGGGCTGGAACAGCTCTTCCTCGAGGCTGCTGGCGATGCGCGTCTGCGAGATGTCGTTGAGCAGGTTGGCCACTTCGGCCTTGCTCGGCAGCTGCTTGAGCATCGCGCCGAAGGACTTTTCCATCTCGGCCAGCTGCTCGCGGTAAGCATCGAGACCGGCGACCTTCTTCTGCTTGGCTTCGAAGTCGCTGCGCAGCGACTGCTCCTGCTGGCGCGCGGCGTCCAGCTCCTCGCTGACCGGCCGTACCAGAAACCAGATGCCGGCGCCGCTGAGCACGACCGCGAGCAGCACGGCGGCACCGATGCGCGCCCAGATCGGCCACGCGCCCGGATTGTTGACGTCGAGCGTCTGCAGCTGCCGCAAAACGTCCTGCGCCTTCATTCGCTCACCTCCGCATCGGCGGCTTTGGTCTTATCGGCAGGGCGATTGAGAGCTTTGACTTCCAGCGTGAATTCGGACTTGCGCTGGCGGTTCTTGTCGCTGCTCTTGATGATGACCAGACGCGGGTCGGCAAACCACGGCGAGGCATCGAGATTCTTCATGTAGGTCGAGATGCGGCCGTTCGAGTCGGCGACGCCCTCGATCTTGACCAGGTCGCCCTGCTCCTTGAGCGAGGTCAGGCTGACGCCTTCCGGCAGCGTGTTGACGATCTCGTCGAAGAAATGCACGGTCGCGGCGCGATTGGCCTGCAGCTCCTCGATGACGCGCATGCGCGCCAGCAGGTTGTTGCGGACTTTCTCGAGCTCCTGGATCTCCGTGATCTTCTGGTCCATCTCGCGGATCTCGGCCCGCAAGCGGTCGTTGCGCTGATTCTGGTTGTCGACGGCGCTGGTCATCGCCGCGTAGGCGGCGCCGACGACGGCGACGGCGGCGATCAGGCCGAGGCCCATCATCGAAGCGAACTCGCGCTTGCGGCGTTCGCGGCGTTCCCTGCGCCAGTCGAGCAGATTGATGCGGGTCGTCATTTCTTCGGCTCGTCGAACGCACGGAAGGCCAGGCCGCAGGCGATCAGCAGCGCCGCTTCGTCGCGCGCCAGATTGGCCGGCTTGGCGCGCGCACCGACGCTCATCTGCGCGAACGGGCGGGCGATCACCGTCGGGATCTGCAGCCGCTCCTGGATCTGCGCGTCGATGCCTTCGATCTGCGCACAGCCGCCGGCCAGGATGATCTGGTCGATCTGCGTGTACTGGGTAACGGCCGAGAAGAAGAACTGCAGCGAGCGGTCGATCTGCATCGCCATGTCGACGATGAAGTTCGGCAGGATCTCGGCGGCGTAGTCCTCCGGCAGGCTGCCGGCGCGCTTGGCCTTGGTCGCTTCCTCGAAGGACATGCCGTAATGGCGCATGATCTCTTCAGTGAGCTGGCGGCCGCCGAACGCCTGATCGCGGGTGTAGATCGTGTGGCGATCGTGCAGGATCAGCACCGACATGGTGTTGGCGCCGATGTCGACGAGCGCGATCGTGCGACCCTTGCCGCCGTCGGGCATCTGGTGCTCGAGGAATTGCGCGGCGTTTTCGAGCGCGTAGGTCTCGATGTCGACGACCTTGGGCTTGAGGCCCGCGAGCTCGATGGCGGCGCAGCGCTGATCGACCTGTTCCTTGCGGCAGGCGGCGAGCAGGACGTCGACCATCTCGCTGTTCTTGGCGTTCTTGCCGACGAGCTCGAAATCGACATTGACCTCGTCGATCGGGTACGGGATGTACTGATCCGCTTCGGCGCGGATCTGCTCTTCCATCTCGTCGTCGGAGAGCGCCGCCGGCATTTCGATGATCTTGGAGATCACCGCGGCGCCGGAGACGGCGACGGCCGCCTGGCGCGTGCGCGTGCCGGCGCGATTGACGGCTCTGCCGATGGCTTCCGCCACCAGCTTGGGTTCCGTGATCTGCTTGTCGGAGACGGCATTCGGCGGCAGTGGCTCCACGGCGTACGTCTCGACGTGGAACCGCTCTCCCTTACGCGCCAGTTCCAGCAACTTCACCGAGCTGGAACTGATATCCAGGCCGATCAGATGCTGATCCCCCCCGCCAAACAGCGATTGTCTGATCGCCATAAAGCCTCGTACCACCCGCGTTGACTTTCCCCCGCGAGCCCGAAACACTTTTCCGGCCCGGCGCCGTACTATAGCCGAAAGCTCTTCCGGTGCAACGCAAGCTTCTGCGGGCAACTCTATGAAGCTTAAGTAAACATTGCCGCGCTCTGCGCGGGCGTTCCGGCCCGTTGGCGGCCCTAGGTGAAGCATGAAACGGTGGATACTCGCGACGACGCTGGCCCTCGCGGCGCTGGTGCTCGGTGGTGCCGTCGCGGCCTGGGGCGCCGCCCAGTATTTCGGTCGCGACCTGCCTTCGGTCGACAGCCTGCGCCAGCTGCAGCTGGCCGTTCCGCTGCGCGTCGTCAGCCGCGACGGCAAGCTGATCGGCGAGTTCGGCGCCGAACGGCGGGCGTTGCTCAAGTACCAGGACATTCCGCAGAACGTCATCCACGCCTTCCTCGCCGCCGAGGATGACCGCTTCTTCGAGCATCCGGGCTTCGACTGGCAAGGGCTGACGCGCGCGGCGTTCAAGCTCGCCAGTTCCGGCGAGAAGGCGCAAGGCGGCAGCACGATCACGATGCAGCTGGCCCGCAACGTGTTCCTGTCGAACGAGCGCACCTTCACGCGCAAGTTCAAGGAGATCGTGCTGGCGACGCGCATCGAGCATGAGCTGTCGAAGCAGGAGATCCTCGAGCTCTACCTCAACAAGATCTTCCTCGGCGAGCGCGCCTACGGCGTCGGCGCCGCCGCGCTGGTCTATTTCGGCAAGGACATCCGCGCGCTGTCGCTGTCGGAGATCGCCGTCATCGCCGGCCTGCCGAAGGCACCGTCGCGCGACAACCCGGTCGCCAATCCACAGCGTGCCCACGAACGTCGCGACTACGTGCTGCACCGCATGCGCGATCTCGGCTACATCTCGGCGCTCGATTACGAGGCGGCGCTCGCCGAGCCGGTGACCGTGCACCCGTATCAGGCCAAGGTCGAACTCGACGCCGCCTACGTCGCCGAAATGGCGCGCGCGCAGCTCGTCGAGCAGTACGGCGAGGACGCTTATACGAAGGGCTACACCGTCGTCACGACGATCGATTCGAACAAGCAGCTCGCCGCCAACGCGGCGTTGCGCAAAGCCCTGCTCGACTACGACGAACGGCACGGCTGGCGCGGCCCCGAAGCGCGCCTGCCGGCCGATGTGCTGAGCGAGAGCGGTCACGGCGAACTCGGTCGTGCGCTCGATGCGCGGCCGCCGGTCGCGGGCCTGATCGCCGCCGCCGTCGTGTCGTACGCGCCGGAGGAGATCAAGCTGCTGACCCGCGACGGCCTCGTCACCCTGGAGAAGGCCGATTTCGCCTGGGCCAACGCCAACCTGGCCAGGAAGCCGCTCGAGCCGGGCGACGTCGTGCGCGTGCGCCGTGTCGGCGAGCGCTGGCGGCTCGCCGAAGTGCCGTCCGTGCAGGCCGCATTCGTCGGTCTCGACCCGATGGACGGCGCCATCGAGGCGCTGATTGGCGGCTTCGATTTCTACGCCAACAAGTTCAACCGCGCGATCCAGGCCCGCCGTCAGGCCGGCTCGGGCTTCAAGCCGTTCCTCTACTCGGCGGGTCTCGCCTACGGTTTCACGCCCGCTTCGATCTTTCTCGATGCGCCGGTGGTGTTCGACGGCGCCACCGAAGGCGCCGGCTGGCGCCCGGAGAACTTCGAGGGCGATCTGCAGGGCCCGATGCGTCTGCGCGAAGCGCTGGTGCAATCGCGCAACCTGGTCTCGATCCGCCTGTTGCAGGCGATCGGCATCGACTACGCCCGGCAGTACGTGCCGCGCTTCGGCATTCCTGCCGATCGCCTGCCGAACGATCTGACGATGGCACTCGGCAGCGCCGTGTTTACGCCGCTGGAGATGGCGCGCGGTTACGCGACGATCGCCAACGGCGGCTTCGTCGTCGATCCTTATTTCGTCGCCGAGATTCGTGACGCCCGCGGTCAGGTGCTGTACGCGGCCCATCCGAAGCGCGCCTGTCCGGCCTGCATCGACCAGCGCCTCGCCGAGGCGGCCGACGCCGATCGCGCCGCGCAGGCGGCCGTCGCGCCGCCACCACCGGCAGACGATCTGGCGCCGCGCGCGATCGAGCCGCAGATCGTCTGGCTGATCGCGGACATGATGCACGACGTCGCCGTGCGCGGCACTGCGGCCAAGACGCGCGAGCTCGGTCGCAACGATCTGGCCGGCAAGACTGGCACGACCAACGACGAGACCGACGCTTGGTTCAACGGTTTTCAGAAGACGCAGGTCGGTATCGCCTGGGTCGGTTTCGATCAGCCGACGCCGCTCGGTCGTGGCGAAGTCGGCGCCCGCGCCGCGCTGCCGATCTGGATCGACTACATGCGCATCGCGCTCAAGGGCGTGCCCGAGGAGCGCATGCCGCGGCCGGCCGGACTGGTCGAGGTGCGCATCGACCCGCGTAGCGGCAAGCTCGCCCGGGCCGGCGCCGGCGATGCGATCTTCGAGACCGTGCAGCAGGATCACATCCCGGAAGCCGAGAGCGGCGACGAGCGCGATCCGAACAAGGCCGGGCTCGAGGACCTCTACTGAGCGCATCGCCATGAACGGGCCCGATCGCCGCGGAATTGCCGAGGAGGCGGCGCGCATCGTCTGCGAAGAAGCGCTGACCGACTACCACGGCGCCAAGCTGAAGGCGCTGCAGCGGCTCGGCCTGCCGCCGCGCACGCCCTTGCCGGACAACGCCCGCGTCGAGGCGGCGGTCATCGATTATTTGCGATTGTTCGGCGGCGAACCGTATCGCCAGCACCTGCGGCGCATGCGCCGGCTCGCGCCGCGCCTGATGCGGCGGCTGGCGTACTTCGAACCGCGCTTGACGGGTGGTGCAGTCAGCGGCGCCGTGACGGCGGCGCATCGCCTGCAACTGCATGCATTCGCCGAGCAGCCCGAGATGCTCGACGTGTTCCTGATGGAAGCCGGAATCGCTTTCGAGGATGGCGAGCGGCGCTACCGCTATGCTGGCGGTCGTGAAGTGGCGATACCGTTATCGCGTCTCGAACTTGACGGCATCGGCGTCGATATTGCCGTCTTCTCGCTCGATGACCGCAATCGGCCGCCGCTCTCGCCGAACGATGGCCGTCCTTATCGCCGGCTCGATCTGGCCGAAGCCGAACGCCTCGCCGAAGCCGGCGACGACTGAAGAAGCCGCCGCCGCACTCCGCTCAGAGGTCGAGATTGCCGACCAGCAGCGCGTTCTTTTCGATGAAATCGCGACGCGGTTCGACCTGTTCACCCATCAGCGTCGTGAAGATCTGGTCGGCAGCGACCACGTCTTCGACATCGACCTTCACGAGGCGGCGGTTTTTCGGCTCCAGCGTGGTCTCGCTGAGCTGCTCCGGGTTCATCTCGCCGAGTCCCTTGTAGCGCTGGATGTGCAGGCCACGGCGCGCCTCGCCGAGCAGCCAGGCGTAGACCGCGTCGAAGTCTGCAACGCTCTGTTTGCGCTCGCCGCGCGAGACTTGCAGACCGCCGTCGCCCAGCGCCGCGATGCGCTGACGCAGCGCCGCGATGCGCTGGTAGTCCGTGCCGAGGAAGAAGTCGCTGTTGAAGGCGATGAGCTGTTCGTTGCCGTGCATTCTCCGCGTCACTTCGACGAGCGGCGCTTCGCCGCCCACGCGCGCATCGACGCGGAAGCTGCCGCGCAGGCCCTCGCCGTTCAGCGCCGCCGTGAAGCGGGCTGCCCAGGCCGGCAAATCGGCCGCCAATGCCGGAACCGGCGCCAGACGGGCCAGTTCGGTGAGAACGTGATGATCGTAGCGGCGTCCGAGTCGTTCGATCAGCTCGTTGACAGAAGCGTACTCGCGGATCAGCGAAGCCAGGGTTTCATGTGGAACCGCTGCAGCCGGCACAGTGCTGGCGCTGGCGCTCAGCGCGGCGCCATCGAGCGCGGTGCCGATCAGCCAGTTGTTCAGCTCGTGATCGTCCTTGACGTAGGTTTCGGTCTTGCCGCTCTTGAGCTTATAGAGCGGCGGCTGGGCGATGTAGATGTGACCGCGCTCGACCAGCGTGTACATGTGCCGGTAGAAGAACGTCAGCAACAGCGTGCGGATATGCGCACCGTCGACGTCGGCGTCGGTCATGATGATGATGCGGTGGTAGCGCAGCTTTTCCGGCTTGAAGTCATCCTTGCCGATGCCGCAGCCGAGCGCCGTAATCAGCGTCGCAACTTCCTGCGACGACAGCATTTTCTCGAGGCGGGCACGCTCGACGTTGAGGATCTTGCCCTTCAGCGGCAGGATCGCCTGGAACTGGCGGTCGCGGCCCTGCTTCGCCGAGCCACCGGCCGAATCACCCTCGACCAGGAACAGTTCGGACTTCGTCGGATCCTTTTCCTGGCAGTCGGCCAGCTTGCCCGGCAGGCCGATGCCGTCGAGCACGCCCTTGCGGCGGGTCATCTCGCGCGCCTTGCGCGCCGCCTCGCGCGCCGTCGCCGCCTCGACGATCTTGCCGCAGATGATCTTGGCTTCGGCCGGACGTTCCAGGAGGAACTCGGCGAGCTTCTCGGCGACGACTTCCTCCACCGCCGGGCGCGCTTCGCTCGACACCAGCTTCATCTTGGTCTGCGAAGCGAATTTCGGGTCCGGCATCTTCACGGACAGCACACAAGCCAGGCCCTCGCGCATGTCGTCGCCGCTGACGTCGACCTTGGCCTTCTTGGCGTACTCGTTCTCTTCGATGAACTTGTTGATGACGCGCGTCATCGCCGCGCGCAGGCCGGTCAGATGCGTACCGCCGTCGGACTGCGGAATGTTGTTGGTAAAGCACAGCACCTGTTCCTGGTAGCTGTCATTCCACTGCATCGCCACTTCGACGGCGACCTCGACCGTGGGTCCGGAGCCGACCGGCACCGAGGCGACACCACTCGAGTAGAACACCGTGGGATGCAGCACGGTCTTGGCGCGGTTGATGTAGTCGACGAATCCCTTCACGCCACCGGAAAACGCGAAGTCCTCTTCCTTGCCCGTGCGCTCGTCGAGTAGGCGAATGCGCACACCGTTGTTGAGGAACGACAGCTCGCGCAGGCGCTTGGCGAGAACCTCGTAGTGGAACTCGACCTTGCCGAAAATCTCCTCGTCGGCGAGGAAGTGCACCTCGGTGCCGCGCTTGTCGGTTTCGCCGAGGACCCGCAGCGGCGACACTTCGACGCCGTTCTGCACTTCGATGAGGCGATCGGCGGCAGCGCCGCGATGGAACTCCATGAAATGCTTCTTGCCGTCGCGGCGAATCGTCAGCTTCAGCCATTTGCTGAGCGCGTTGACGCACGAGACGCCGACGCCGTGCAGACCGCCGGAAACCTTGTAGCTGTTCTGATTGAACTTTCCGCCGGCATGCAGCACGCACATCACGATCTCGGCGGCGGTGCGCTTCGGTTCGTGCTTGTCGTCGAACTTGACGCCGACCGGAATGCCGCGGCCGTTGTCCGAAACCGAAATCGAATTGTCGGCGTGGATGGTGACGACGATGTCGTCGCAATAACCCGCCAGCGCCTCGTCGATCGCATTGTCGACGACTTCGAACACCATGTGATGCAGACCGGTGCCGTCGGAGGTATCGCCGATGTACATGCCGGGACGCTTGCGAACCGCTTCAAGGCCTTCGAGCTGCTGGATGCTGGATTCGTCGTAAGCGGGATTCGGCTGCGCAGTCATCGGGATCGGCTCAAACGTGAAGTAGACATTTTACCACCCCGGCACTCATCGCCTGTGTGCATAAGCTTGGGGATAGGCTCTGTAATATGGGGTCAGGCGCGCACGGTTCCATGTTCCACGTGGAACACGGCGGGATCGAGGCGCTTCAGCGCTGCATTCAGCTCGAACGCCGTCATGAAGACCTGTCCCGCATAGCTCGCCAGCGCGCCCAGCAGATTGTCCTGGTACGGCTCCGCGAGCTCGGCGGCGACATCGTCGACCAACAGGATGGGCGCAAAGCCGGTCTGGCGGTGAACTTCCTCGCATTGCGCCAGCAGCAGGGCCGCCAGCAGCAACTTCTGCTGTCCGCGGCTGATGCGATGCCGGATCCCGCGATCGCCGGCCCGGATGCGAAGCTCGGCGCGATGCGGACCGTTCAGGGTCGTACCGAACTGCAGATCGCGTTTGCGCTGCTGCGCCAGCGCGTCCCGCAGGTTCGTGCCAGCCGGCCAGCCGCGCTGCAGCTCGAAGTGCCACTCTCCCTCACGCAGCAGGGCATCGACCCGCTCGGAGGCACGCGGCGCAATCTGTTCCAGATGGCGACGACGCAGGGCGTCGAGCTGCTCGCCGGCCTCGGCCAGCTCCGGTTCCCAGGCCGCGATCTCGCGCTCTCCGCGCTGCTGCCGCAGCAGCAGGTTCCGCTGCCGCAGCGCTCGGCGGTAGCGACGCCAGACGTCCAGAAACGAGTGTTCCACGTGGAACACCCCCCAATCGATGAAGCTGCGCCGATACGTCGGACCATCCTGAACGATGCGATGCATGCCCGGTTCGAGGATCTGTGTCGGACATAGACGCAGCAACTCCAGCGTCGTCGTCGCCGCGCCGTCGAGCCGTGTCTCGAGACCCTGGCCGTCCCAGCGCATACCGAGCGTGTGCCCGAGCGAAGACGCGGAGGCATAGCGCCCGAACACGGTCCACTGCCGGCTCTCCCGCCCGGCCAGTTCCTGTGCGCTGCTGCCGCGAAACGAACGTCCACGATTGAGGACGTAGATCGCCTCCAGCAACGTTGTCTTGCCAGCGGCATTTTCGCCCACAAACAAATTGAGCCTGCCGGGAATCAGCAGGCTCAAGCCTTGCAGCGAACGGAAATTGTCAGCCTTGAGCTGTGCGAGCCGCATGGGCCTCCACGTCGATCGCAGTGCCGCGGCTCAAAGCCGCATCGGCATCACGACGTACTTGCTCGCCAGACTGTCGGCGGCGTGGATCAATCCGCTCGAATCCGCGTTCTTCAGCTCCATCACGAACTGCTCGCTGTTCAACGCGCCGAGCGCATCGAGCAGATAGTTGACGTTGAAGCCGATCTCAATCGGTCCGCCTTCATAGCTGACTTCGAGATCCTCTTCCGCCTCCTCGTGTTCCGGATTGTGCGTCTGCAGGCTTAGCTTGCTGCCGTCGATCGTCAGGCGCACGCCGCGGAATTTCTCGTTCGACAGGATCGCCGTGCGGGCCAGCGCCCGCTTCACGGTCTCGCGATCGGCCTGCAGCTTCTTGTCGCCCGATTCCGGCACCACGCGCTCGTAGTCCGGGAAACGGCCATCGATCAGTTTCGTCGTCAGACGCACGACATCCAGATCGACTTCGATCTGTGACGCGCCGATCTTCACCGTCGCCGGCTCCTCGGTGGCATCGAGCAGACGCTGCAGCTCCAGCACCGCCTTGCGCGGCACGATCACTTGCAGCTTCTCGCCCACGCCAGTGTCGGCTTCGATCTCGCTCAGCGCCAGACGATGGCCGTCAGTGGCGACGGCGCGGACGCGCTTGGCGTCGACTTCGAGCAAAGTGCCGTTGAGGTAATAACGAACGTCCTGCTGCGCCATCGCGAACTGCGTGCGCTCGATCAGACCGCGCAGTTGCTGGCGCGGCAGGCTCAGCGTCTTGCCTTCGCCGACGCGACCGAGCGCAGGAAATTCCTCGGCCTTCAGACAAGAGAGCGAATAGCGGCTGCGTCCGGACTTGAGCAAAGCCTTGTCGCTGCCGACTTCCAGGCTGATCTCGGCGCCTTCGGGCAGGCCGCGGCAGATATCGAAGAGCTTGCGGGCCGGAACCGTTGCCCGACCGGGAGCGAGATTCTGTACCCGAGCACGCGCTTCGAGCTCGATCTCCAGATCGGTGCCGGTCACGACCAGTTCGTCGTCCTTCAGCTCCAGCAGGAAATTCGACAGGACCGGCAAGGTCTGCCTGCGCTCGACGACGCCAATGACCGCCGACAGCGCCGACAGCAATTCATTTCGCCCCACTTGCAGTTTCATAGCCTTATCCCATCACTCTTGTCTTCAAACCAATTCAGATCTAACAGCAATAGTTCCGCGTCGGCGCTGTGGATATTTATTTTATTTACAATTAAATCATTAACTTAAACGAAAATATCAGGCCCGACTGAAGCACCAAGAAGCCCCGTCGATTCCTGTGCATAAAATCTGGACTGATTTTATCCACAGCTTGTACCGAGACGCGCCCCCAAGCTCATCCCTGCCCCGGTCCACAGCTTGTCAAAAACCGAGCTGCCGTTGCAGGTTTTCGTAATCTTCCCGGTACTTCACATCTTCTTCGCGCAGCTCGGCGATCTTGCGGCAGGCATGCAGCACGGTCGTGTGATCCTTGCCGAAGGCTTCGCCGATCTCGGGCAGCGAGTGCTGCGTCAGTTCCTTGGCGAGCGCCATCGCGACCTGACGCGGCCGCGCCAGCGAGCGCGTGCGGCGCGGCGAGTTCAGATCGGCGACGCGGATGTTGTAGTACGCCGCCACGGTGCGCTTGATGTTGTCGATCGTCACCATGCGCTCATAGGCCGCCAGCATGTCCTTGAGCGTGGCGCGCGCGAATTCGACCGTCAGCGGTTCGCCGCGCAGGCGCGAGCTCGCCGACAGGCGCAGCAGCGCGCCTTCCAGCTCGCGCACGTTGGAGCGCACGCGCTGGGCGACGAACAGCGCCACTTCCTTGGGCAGCGCGACTTTGTTCTGGTCGGCCTTGGCCAGCAGGATCGCGACGCGGGTCTCCAGATCCGGCGGCTCGACGGCGACCGAAAGTCCCCAGGTGAAGCGCGACTTCAGGCGATCGTCGATGCCGTCGACGTCCTTCGGATAGCGGTCCGAGGTCAGCACGATCTGCTTGCGGCCGTCGATCAGCGCGTTGAAGGTGTGAAAGAACTCCTCCTGCGTACGCTCCTTGTGCGCGAAGAAGTGAATGTCGTCGATCAGCAGGGCGTCGACCGAGCGATACAGGTTCTTGAACTCGTCCATCCGCCCGTGGCGGATCGCGGCGGTGAACTGGTTCATCCACTGTTCGGCGCCGACATAGACGACGCGCGCGCGGCGATCGGCCTGCAGCGCATTGCCGACCGCATGCATCAAGTGCGTCTTGCCGAGGCCGGAGCTGCCGTAGATCAGCAGCGGGTTGTAGGTGCCGCCGGGCTCCTCGACGACGTGCTGTGCCGCCGCTCGCGCATGCGAGTTCGACTTGCCTTCGATGAAGTTCTTGAACGTGTAGTCCGGGTTCAGCTTGCCGGACGGCAGCGGCGCCGGTTCTTCGACGGCCGCCACCGGCTCTGCGCCGGCAATGACGCTCGCAGCGGCAGGGCTGCGGCCGTCGACCGTGCCGACGGCGATCTCGACTTCGCTGAGGTCGCGGCCGCCGCTGACCTTGATGCCGCGACGGATCAGCTCGAGAAAGTCCTGGCGGACGCGTTCGAGCACCATGCGGTTCGGCGCCAGCAACGTGAGGCGATCGCGTACGAAAACCGGCTGCAGCGGGCGAATCCAGGTGTGGATGTCGCGGTCCGGCAACTCACCTTCCAGCCAGCGCACGCACTGCGCCCAGAGATCCTCTTCTTGCATTGATTTTTGGGTGTGAGACGCGGTCGTGGGCACGACCGTGCAACGGTGGGAGCGCGCGCGGGCGCCGGACCGGAAGTTTATAGTTTCGGTCACAACTTATCCACAGCTTTGCGCAGGCGGCGGTCTTGAACACATTTCCGCCAGCCGGTACACTCCGCGCCCTTTTTGTGTTTGCCAACCGTATTAGGTGATTCATGTCGAAGCGCACTTATCAGCCGAAGAAGCTGCGTCGCAAGCGCACGCACGGGTTCCGTGCCCGCATGGCGACCAAGGGCGGTCGTCTGGTGCTGTCGCGCCGCCGCGCCAAGGGCCGCAAGCGTCTCGTTCCGTAAGGCTCGGAGTTTCGCGAATGAAGGCGCGCTTTCCGCGGCGCGCCCGCTTGCTGAAACCCGCCGAATTCAAGGCTGTCTTCGAACGCGGGTTCCGAGTACACGAACGGGGTTTGACGGCGGTGGTCGCCGTCAATAAGGTCGGCCACGCCCGACTCGGTCTGGCGGTCTCGAAGAAAGCGCTTGCGCTGGCGACCGATCGCAACCGGGTCAAGCGTCAGATCCGCGAGAGCTTCCGCCTCCATCAGGCGCGACTGCCGAGCGTCGATCTGGTCATTCTCGTCAAGCCCGGCAGCCGGATACTCCAGTCTCCGCTGCGCCAGAGCCTGGAGCGATTGTGGACCCGTATCTCAGCTTCATCGGTCGTTTCATCGGCCGCTGCGCCATCGTCCTGATCCGCGGCTACCAGCTGCTGCTGAGCCCGTTGCTGGGCCCCCGCTGCCGTTTCTATCCGAGCTGCTCGCACTACGCGGTCGACGCGATCGGCCTGCACGGTCCGGTGCGCGGCGGCTGGCTCGCCCTGCGCCGCATCGGCCGCTGTCATCCTCTCAACGCCGGCGGATACGATCCTGTCCCGCCCCCACCGCCGGGGCGCCGTGCCTGCGCCTGCGGTTCTGCTCACCACGAAGCCTGAAACGATGGAAAACCGTCGCTTTATCCTGATCGCGCTGCTCGGCGTCGTCCTCTTCTTCCTCTACCAGGCCTGGCAGAAGGACTACGGCAACCACCAGCCGTCGCCGGTCGCGGACCAGTCCGCGCCGACGACGCCCGACGCCGTGGAAGCGCCCAGCGCCGCGACGGCGGCCGCGACCGAAGCCGGCGATGAGCCGGCGCCGGCGGCGCCCGCGCAGCGCATCCGCGTCGAGACCGACGTCTACATCGCCGAGATTTCCACGCTCGGCGGCGAGCTGCGCCGCCTGGAGCTGCGCCAGTATCCGGCGGACAAGAACAAGCCCGAACCGATGTCGCTGCTCGACGATCGCAACGGCCGCCTGTTCGTGCTGCAAAGCGGCCTCGCCGGCTCCGAAAAGGCGCTGGTCACCGACAAGACGCCGTTCAGCAGCGCGCAGGCCGCGTACCAGCTTGCCGAAGGCCAGGACACGCTCGAGGTGACGCTGAGCTATCAGGGCGCCGATGGTCTGCAGGCGGAAAAGATCTACCGCTTCCATCGCGACAGCTACCAGATCGAGCTGAGCCAGACGATCCGCAACGGCAGCGGCGCCGAGCTCACGGTCAGCCCGTATGCGCGGCTGGTGCGCAACGAGTTCAAGCCGGACGGCGAGCCCAAGTTCGCCCACACCTTCACCGGCGTCGGCTTCTATCAGCAGTCGGAGCCGGGCAGCGACAGCTACAAGTTCAAGAAGACCGCGCTCGACAAGCTGGCGTCCGATGGCTTCGACACGCAGCAGACCGGCGGCTGGATCACCATGCTGCAGCACTACTTCGTCGCCGCGATCGTGCCGCCGGCGGACGAGACGCTGCGCTACAGCGCGCGTCCGCGCGAGGCCGGCGGCTACCGCGCACAGGTGGTCGGCGCCAGCGTCGCCGTGCCGGCCGGTGCCGAGCATCGTTTCGACACCAAGCTCTATGTTGGCCCGAAGCTGCAGGACCGCGTCGACGACGTCGCCCCGGGCTTCGAGCTGACGCTGGACTACGGCATCCTCAAGGCGATCGCCCGGCCGATGTTCTGGGTGCTCAAGCTGTTCCACACCTGGACCGGCAACTGGGGCGTCGCGATCATCCTGCTGACGATCGTCGTCAAGCTCGCGCTGTACAAGCTGTCCGAGGCGCAGTACCGCTCGATGGCGAAGATGAAGGTCTTCGGCCCGAAGATCCAGGACATCCGCGAGCGTTACGCCGACGACCGCGAACGCCTGCAGAAGGCGATGATGGATCTGTACAAGAAGGAGGGCTTCAACCCGCTCGCGGGCTGCTGGCCGATCCTCGTGCAGTTCCCGATCTTCATCGCCCTGTACTGGGTGCTGCTCGAATCGGTCGAGCTGCGCCAGGCGCCGTTCATGCTGTGGCTGCAGGATCTGTCCGCGCCCGATCCGTTCTACGTGCTGCCGGTGCTCTACGGCATCACGATGTTCATCCAGCAGAAGATGTCCGGCAACACGGCGATGGACCCGACGCAGCAGCGCGTCATGCAGATCATGCCGATCGGCCTGACCGCCTTCTTCGCCTTCTTCCAGTCGGGCCTCGTGCTGTACTGGGTCGTCAACGGCCTGATCAGCATCGCCCAACAGTGGGTCATCACCCGGCGCCTCGCCGGCGAAGGCCTCAAGCGCTAGCCCGCCCGAGCGCACGCCGGTATCTGCCGGCGTGCGCTCGACGCTGTCGCGCTCCGGCTCGCTAGACTCGCCGGTATGCCGATTCCGACCGATACCATCGTTGCCATCGCGACCGCCTCCGGTCGTGGCGGCGTCGGCATCGTGCGCCTGTCCGGTCCGCAGGCCAGCGCGATCGCCGCACAGCTCGCCGCGCCACTGCCGCCACCGCGCACGGCGGCCTTGCGCCACATCCGCGCCGCCGACGGCAGCGTGCTCGACAGCGGCCTGCTGCTGCATTTCCCCGCGCCGCACTCGTTCACCGGCGAGGACGTCGTCGAACTGCAGGCGCACGGCAGTCCGGTCGCGCTGCAGCTGATCGTGCAGGCCGCCTGCGCGGCCGGTGCGCGCCTGGCGCGGCCGGGCGAATTCTCCGAGCGCGCCTTCCTGAATCAGCGCATCGACCTTGCCCAGGCGGAAGCGATCGCCGATCTGATCGACGCCGCGACCACCGAGGCGGCGCGCGCCGCGCAGCGCTCGCTCGAAGGCGAGTTCTCGCGTCGCGTCGAGGCGATCGCCGCGCAGCTCGTCGAGATCCGCATGTACGTCGAAGGCGCGCTCGACTTCTCCGACGAGGATGTCGACTGGCTGGCCGACGGTGCGCTCGGCACCAGGCTCGAAGCCGCGCGGGCCGCGCTCGACGAGCTGCTGGCGCGGGCCGCGCAGGGCCGGCGCCTGCGCGACGGCTACACCGTGGCGCTGACCGGCCGGCCGAACGTCGGCAAGTCGACGCTGCTCAATCGTCTGGCTGGCGCCGACGTCGCGATCGTCACCGAGATCGCCGGCACCACGCGCGACGTGCTGCGCGAGAACCTCGACCTGCGCGGTCTGCCGGTGACGCTGGTCGACACCGCCGGCCTGCGCGAGTCCGACGATCCGGTCGAACGCGAAGGCATCCGCCGTGCGCGTCGCGCGCTGGAGCAGGCCGAGCTGGCACTGTTCATCGTCGATGCGCGCAGTGGCCTCGGTGCCGAGGACCGGCGCCTGCTCGAAGCGCTGCCGCCGTCGCTGCCGCGGCTGATCGTGCACAACAAGTGCGATCTGGTCCCGACGCTGGGTACGCGTGCGGAGAGCGCGGACGAACTGCATCTGTCGGCGGCGACCGGTGAAGGCATCGAAAGCCTCATCGACGCGATCCACCGCCACGCCGGCCTGCACGCCGGCGGTGAGGGCGCGTTCTCGGCGCGCACGCGCCACGTCGAGGCGCTGCGCCGCGCCGCCGCGCATCTGCGGCAGGCCGCGCAGCGCCTGTCCGAGCGCTCGATGCCCGAACTCGCCGCCGAGGACCTGCGCCTGGCGCACGAAGCGCTCGGCGAGATCACCGGGCGCTTCACGAGCGAGGATCTGCTCGGGCGCATCTTCGCGAGCTTCTGCATCGGCAAGTGAGGCGCTCCGTGTCGCGCTGCGCCTGCGGCGCGCGCCGACTGATCTTCGCCAGCTCTGCCTGAACGCCAGACAAGCAACGGCGGCCGCTTCGTTGCCGGAGCGGCCGCCGTGCACCTGCGTGATGCGGCTCAGTCGCCTTCGCGACGGCCGATCGAACGTGCCGCGAGCGCTGCCAGCGCCCCGCTCGTGGCGACCGCGACGACGCCCGGCCAGCCCCATTGCGCGAGCGCCAGACTGCCGAGCGCGGCGCCGCTGGCCATGCCGACGAACATGCCGGTGAACAGCAGCGCGTTGAGGCGGCTGCGGGCGCCGGCGTCGAGGCCGTAGACGATGGTCTGATGCGCGACCAGCGCGGCCTGGATGCCGAAGTCGAAACCGATCGCGCTCGTCGCGATCAGGCCGATCTGGGCCTGCATCGACAGCAGCGGGCCGACCGCCATCGCCGCGAATGACAGCGCCGCGAGTCCGGCGCCGAGCCGTGCGACGCGATCGGGACCGTAACGGTCGGCGAGGCGGCCGGCGAGCGGCGCCGCCAGCGCGCCGGCGGCACCGGCCAGGCCGAAGGCGCCGGCCGCCGCGCTGCCGAGCTGGAAGCGGGCGTGCAGCATGATCGCGAGCGTCGACCAGAAGGCGCTGAAACCGAGCGACAGCAGGCCCTGCGACCAGGCCGCGCGGCGCAGCGCCGGATGCTGCCGCCACAGCCGCAGCAGCGAATGCAGCAGCGCGCCGTAGTGCAGCTGTGTGGTCGGCCGGAAGTGCGGCAGGCCGCGCCAGGCGGCGACGCCGATCGCCGCGATGCTGAACGCGGCGAGCACATAGACCGCGCGCCAGCCGAGATGCTCGGCGAGCAGGCCGCTGATCACGCGCGACAGCAGGATGCCGAGCAGCAGGCCGGTCATCACCGTGCCGACGATCTTGCCGCGATGGGCGTCGGGCGCCAGCGTCGCGGCGGCCGGCACGATGTCCTGCGCGAGCGTCGCCGTCAGGCCGACCGCGAGGCTCGCCGGCAGCAGCCAGCCGATGCCCGGCGCCGCCGCGCTGAGCAGCAGTGCGAAGCTCAGCAGCACGGCCTTGGCGACGATGATGCGGCGCCGGTCGTAGCGGTCGCCGAGCGGTGCGAGCAGCAGGATGCCGAGCGCGTAGCCGAGTTGCGTCAGGGTCGGCACCAGGCCGACGAGCCGGCTGTCGCTGTGCAGATCGGCGCCGAGCACGCCGAGCATCGGCTGGCTGTAGTACAGCGAAGCGACGCTGAGGCCGGCCGCGGTGGCCAGCAGCAGGATCAGCGAAGGCGCAAGGTTCGCGGTCGGTGCAGAAAGGTTTGCATGCATGGGTTGAATGGTAGACATCGAGCGGCTCCAGTCTGGAAGCGACGTGCGCATTGTCCTTAGGCGGCTGGCGGCCTGGTAGGCGCGTCCTCTGCAGATCTGCTATACGCTCCGCGCATGGCCGTTGCTTCGTACACGCCGGGAACCGACCGCCTCGAACTGATGCAGACCTTCGTGCGCATCGTCGAGGCCGGCAGTCTGTCGGCGGCCGCCGAGCAGCTCGGCACCACGCAGCCGACGGTTAGCCGTCGCCTGCAGACGCTGGAGCGCGCGCTCGGCCTGCGTCTGCTGCAGCGTTCGACGCACGGCCTGCGCATGACGCCCGACGGCGAGCGCTGCTACGCCGGCGCCAAGGCCCTGCTCGACGACTGGGAGGCGCTCGAAACCGAGCTGCGCGGCGCGCAGGACGAGCCGGGCGGGCGGCTGCGCGTGGTCGTGCCGCACGCGTTCGGTCAGGGCCAGCTGATCGAGCCGCTGACCGACTACCTGCGCCGCTATCCGCGCGTCTCGGTCGAGTGGCTGCTGCATGACCGCCAGCCGGATTTCATCGCCGATGGCGTCGACTGTGCGATTCACGTCGGCGCCGTCGACGATCCGGCGGTCGTCGCGCAGCGGCTCGCCGAAGTGCCGCGCATCGTCGTCGCAGCGCCGTCGCTGCTCGGCGAAAACCCGCTGCCCGAGGCGCCACAAGCGCTCGCCGCACTGCCCTGGCTCGCGCTGCGCACCTTCTATCGCGACGAGGTATCGCTGATCCGTCCGCAGGACGGCGCCCGCGAGCGCTTCGCAATCTGCCCGCGCCTGGCCACCGACAGCCTGTACGCGCTGCGCACTGCGGCGCTCGCCGGCCTCGGCGCGGCGATCGTCTCGGCCTGGCTGGTCGCCGACGACCTCGCGCGCGGCGAGTTGCGCCGCCTCGCGCCGCAGTGGGAGGCGCAGCCGCTGCCGGTCTACCTCGTCTATCCGCAGGCCCGCTTCTACCCGGCGCGCCTGCGCCGCTTCCTCGCGCTGATGCGCGAGCGCATGCCGATGATCGACGGCATGCGGCCCTGACCCGCACGAACCGACGCGGTTCGGAGCGGCACCGGCGTTCCATTTCGCGGAGCGGACAACGCTCCCGGTGCTGCGCGACTTCCGCCGTCTTTGGGCCGGTCGGCGCCGTATACGGGTTTCCTATGCGCCGTCGTGCCGTCCAGCCTCGAATTCCTACGGGCGTCCCGATTCCAATACCGACGCCGCATCCGCGGCCGCGTATCGGATTCGCCATGAGCAGCTTGTTCTTTCTCGGCCTGGGTGTGAGCGGTGTGGTGCTGCTGTTGCTCTATGCCCGCAGCAAAAGCCGCCGCCAGCGTCAGTTGTACCGGCGCTCCCGCTCCTGAAGGCGGGCCAGACCGCCGTCTCCGATCGCGCCATCCATCCGCGCGAGGTTTTTCCATGCATCTACTTACCAGCTTCCCGGCAGCGGCGTTCATCGCGGCTGCCTCGCTGGCGGCGCCGGCCGCCGCCACGGCATCCACCGCCACAGGCAATGTCGGCGCCTTCAGCGAATACCTGTATCGCGGTGTCGAGCAATCGAACGGCGCCGCGATCCAGGGCGGGATCGACTACGCGCACGACAGCGGCCTGTACATCGGCACCTGGGCGTCGAACACCGATTTCGCCGGCAGCCAGGGCACGGTGTCGGACGAGATCGACGTCTACGGTGGCTACACGCATTCGTTTGGCGCGGTGACGATCGACGTCGGCGCCTACTTCTACTACTACCGCGACGATACCTCGCTCGACACCATCGAGTACTACCTCGGCCTGAGCGCCGGCCGTTTCGGGGCCAAGGCCTACTACACCGGCGACTACTTTGGCACCGACGAGGACGGCTTCTACGTCACGGCCAGCTATGCGCTGCCGCTCGGCGATACGCTGGCGCTGACGCCGCAGGTCGGCTACAGCGTTGGCGATGGCCCGCGCGCTTTCGTGATCGCGGCCTTCGATCCGGAGCCATCCGACCATTACCTCGACTACAGCCTGACCCTGACCAAGACGCTGGACGATGGCCTGAGCTTCTCGCTGGCATTGATCGGCACCGATCTGCACGACGACGACGAAAAGGTGGTCGTGGGCCTGAAGAAAACGTTCGAGCTCTGACGACTTCGTTCCGCGTAAAGCAAAAGGGCCGCAGCGATGCGGCCCTTTTTGCTGCGGATTCCCGCGTTCACGTTGGGCGCAGCGGGACGACCCTGGCGCCGTGACGGGCAATGTCGTGCGCCGGCGGGTGCTGCGCGACGTCGATCTCGAGCGTGATCGCGTAGTCGCGATAGCCGACGGAACGCCAGAAGGCGATTCCGGCGGGGTTGGCCGTCAGCGCTTCGACGGTCAGGCGCTTGCCGGCCGGCCAGATCCGCCGCCGCAGCAGTTCGACCGCGGAGCGGCCGACACCGTGGCGCCGCGCGTTCGGCAGGACCATGAATTGACGCAGGTAGATCTCCGCGGCGTGCTCGCGGAACAGCGCATACGCGCGCAGATGGCCGGCGGCGCTGAACAGCACCGCCCGATAGCGTCCCGAGCCGAGCCAGCGCTGGAAGCGCCGGCGCAATTCGACCGGGTCGGTCGGCCCGGTATCGGCACCGTCCCGTATCAGTTGCAGATTCAGCCAGGCCAGGGCCTTGCAGTCGTCGAAGCTGGCGTAGCGGTATTGCAGGGCGTCCACCCGAAACCTCCGGTCTCGCCGCCGAGCGCGGCCGCTGCATTACAGGATTGCGGGACGTAGGAAAACGAGATCGGACGATGCGCGCCGGCATAGGCGCGGCATAGGAATCCGGTGCCGCGCGGCGGATTTATATGCGTTCTATATGCCCGGCGACGCGCCGGCGTCTCGAATTCCTACGCGCTCAAGCGCTCCAATGGCGCCTGCCGCAAAGGGCGGTGACCACTCAAGGAGTCGGACCCATGGTCGACTTCATCTTCCTCGGACTGGGCGTGATCGGCTTCGCGCTGATGCTCGTCTACGTGCGCATCTGCCAGAACCTCTGAGTCGCACGGCCATGCTCGATGACATCCTCGGCGGCTGCGTCGCCGCATTCCTCTTCGTCTACCTCGTCTACGTGCTCGCACGTCCCGAGAAGTTCTGATCGCCGACCCGGGAGCCTGTGATGACCGTCAACGGTTGGCTGCAAATTCTTTTCTATTGCGCGCTGCTGTTGCTGAGCGTGCGGCCGCTCGGCGGCTATCTGCATCGCCTGTTCGCCGGCGAGCGGGTGCTGCTCACGCCGGTGCTCGGCCTGATCGAGCGCGGTTTCTATCGCCTGGCCGGCGTCGATGCGAAGCAGGAGCAGGGCTGGCTCGCCTACGCGATCGCCATGCTGGTCTTCAACCTGCTCGGCTTCGTGCTGCTGTACGCGATGCTGCGCACGCAGCAGTGGCTGCCGCTGAATCCGCAGCAGCTGCCGAATCTGCCTGCCGATCTCGCCTTCAATACGGCGATGAGCTTCACGACCAACACCAACTGGCAGGCGTACGGCGGCGAAGCGACGATGAGCTATTTCTCGCAAATGGTCGGACTCGCCGTGCAGAACTTCCTGTCGGCGGCGACCGGCATCGCGCTGGCGCTGGCGCTGATTCGCGGTTTCGCGCGCAAGTCGGCGCAGGCGATCGGCAACGCCTGGGTCGATCTGACGCGCGCCACGCTGTACCTGCTGCTGCCGGTCTGCCTGGTGTTCGCCGTGGTGCTGATCTGGCAGGGCGTGCCGCAGAACTTTTCCGCCTACATCGAGGCGACGACGCTGGAGGGCGCCAAACAGCTGATCGCGCAGGGCCCGATCGCCTCACAGGAAGTGATCAAGGTGCTCGGCACCAACGGCGGCGGCTTCCTCAATGCCAATTCCTCGCATCCGTTCGAGAACCCGACGCCGCTGAGCAATCTGGTCGAGATGCTGGCGATCTTCCTGATCGGCGCCGCGCTGACCGACGTGTTCGGCCGCGCCGTCGGCAACCGCTGGCAGGGCCACGCGATCCTCGGCGCGATGATGGTGCTGTTCATCGCCGGCGTCGCCGCGGCGTACTGGGCGGAGAGCGCGGCGCCGAATGCGCTGGCGCATTTCGACGCCGTGCAGGCTACCGGCAATCTCGAAGGCAAGGAGACGCGCTTCGGCATCGCCAGCTCGGCGTTGTTCGCGGTGATCACCACGGCCGCGTCCTGCGGCGCCGTCAATGCCATGCACGACAGCTTCACCGCGCTCGGCGGCGCCGTGCCGCTGCTCAACATGATGCTCGGCGAGGTCATCATCGGCGGCGTCGGCGCCGGCTTCTACGGCATGATGCTGTACGCGCTGATCGCGATCTTCATGGCGGGCCTGATGGTCGGCCGCACGCCGGAGTACGTCGGCAAGAAGATCGAGGCGCGCGAGATCAAGCTCGCCTCGCTCGCGGTGCTCGCCGCGCCGCTGGCGATCCTCGGCTTCACGGCGATCGCCTGCGTGCTGCCGGCCGGCCTCAAGGGGCTCGCCAATGCCGGCCCGCACGGCTTCTCCGAAATGCTCTACGCCTACAGCTCGGCCGCCGCTAACAACGGCAGCGCGTTCGCCGGCCTCTCCGCAAATTCGGTCTTCTACAACGTGACGCTCGGCCTGGCGATGCTGATCGGCCGCTTCGCGATCATCGTGCCGATGCTGGCGATCGCCGGCAGCCTTGCCGCCAAGAAGCAGGTGCCCGCCTCGGCCGGCACGCTGCCGACCGACGGCGGTCTGTTCGTCGCGCTCGTCGTCGCCGTCGTCCTCGTCTTCGGCGGCCTTACCTTCCTGCCGTCGCTGGTCCTTGGCCCGATCGCCGAGCACGTGACGATGCTCGCCGGCAGCCGCTACTGAGGCCCGTGTCCCGGCCTCCCAGGAATTCCTTCATGAAACCCGTTCAAGCCTCCGCGTCTTCCGGCTTGTGGATCGGCGCGCTCGTGGATGCCGCGCGCAAGCTCGATCCGCGCCGCCTGATTCGCAACCCGGTGATGTTCACGACCGGTCTCGTCGCCTGCGTCGCCACCGTGCTGTTCGTGCGCGATGCCATCGGCGGCGCGCCGCAGCTGCTGTTCTCCGGACAGATCATCGTCTGGCTGTGGTTCACGGTGCTGTTCGCCAACTTCGCCGAGGCGCTCGCCGAAGGCCGTGGCAAGGCGCAGGCGGCGGCGCTGCGGCACACGCGCACGCAAACCCGCGCGCGGCGCCTGAATCGCAACGGCGGCGATGCCGCGTTCACCTGGGTCTCGGCCACCGAGCTGCGCGCCAACGATCTGGTGCGGGTGGAGGCCGGCGAATTCATTCCCGGCGACGGCGAAGTCGTCGAGGGCGTGGCGACCGTCGACGAGTCGGCGATCACCGGCGAATCGGCACCGGTGGTGCGCGAATCCGGCGGCGACCGCTCGGCCGTCACCGGCGGCACGCGCGTGCTGTCCGACTGGATCAAGATCCGCATCACCGCCGCCGGTTCCAGCTTCCTCGACCGCATGATCGCGCTGGTCGAGGGCGCGGCGCGGCAGAAGACGCCGAACGAGCTGGCGCTGAACGTGCTGCTCGCCGGCATGACGCTGATCTTCATCCTCGCCTGCGCGAGCATCCCGAGCTTCGCCGCATACGCCGGCGGCCAGGTGTCGGTGATCGTGCTGATCGCGCTGTTCGTGACACTGATCCCGACGACGATCGGCGCGCTGCTGTCGGCGATCGGCATCGCCGGCATGAACCGTCTGGTGCGCTTCAACGTGCTGGCGATGTCCGGCCGTGCCGTCGAAGCTGCCGGCGATGTCGACACGCTGCTGCTCGACAAGACCGGCACCATCACGCTCGGCAATCGCCAGGCCGCCGACTTCCTTCCGGCGCCGGGCATCGAGGCGCGCGAACTCGCCGAGGCGGCACAGCTCGCCAGCCTCGCCGACGAGACGCCGGAAGGGCGCTCGATCGTCGTATTGGCCAAGGAGCGCTTCGGCATCCGCGCGCGCGATGTCGCCGATCTGCACGCGCGCTTCGTGCCGTTCAGCGCGCAGACGCGCATGTCCGGCGTCGATCTCGGCGGCGGCGAGATCCGCAAGGGCGCGGTCGACGCGATCGTCGAGTACATCAAGGCGCACGGCCACGGCGAGCCGGTGCCGGGGGCGGTGCTCGAAGACGTCGAGCGCGTCGCCAAGGCCGGCGGCACGCCGCTGGCCGTGGCGCGCGACGGCCGCGTGCTCGGCATCGTGCATCTGAAGGACATCGTCAAGAACGGCATCAGGAGCCGCTTCGCCGAATTGCGCCGCATGGGCATCAAGACGGTGATGATCACCGGCGACAATCCGCTGACCGCCGCCGCGATCGCCGCCGAAGCCGGCGTCGACGACTTCCTCGCGCAGGCCAAGCCGGAAGACAAGCTGGCGCTGATCCGCAGCGAACAGGCGCAGGGCAAGCTGGTGGCGATGTGCGGCGACGGCACCAACGACGCGCCGGCGCTGGCGCAGGCCGACGTCGGCGTGGCGATGCAGACCGGCACGCAGGCGGCGCGCGAGGCCGGCAACATGGTCGATCTCGATTCCGATCCGACCAAGCTCATCGAGATCGTCGCGATCGGCAAGCAGCTGCTGATCACGCGCGGCGCGCTGACCACGTTCTCGGTATCGAACGACGTCGCCAAGTACTTCGCGATCCTGCCGGCGATGTTCGCGACGATCTATCCGCCGCTGGCGGTGCTCAACATCATGAAGCTCGGTTCGCCGCAGTCGGCGATCCTGTCGGCGACGATCTTCAACGCCCTCATCATCCTGCTGCTGGTGCCGCTGGCGCTGCGCGGCGTGAAGTACCGGCCGGCGCCGGCCGCCAGCCTGCTGGCGCGCAATCTGGCGATCTACGGCCTCGGCGGCCTCGTCGCGCCGTTCATCGGCATCAAGCTGATCGACCTCGCGCTCAATGCCATCGGTCTCGTCTGAGGAAATCCGGTCATGAAAACCGTCCTGCGTCCTGCGCTGGTCATGCTGCTGCTGTTCACGCTGCTGACCGGCGTCGCTTATCCGCTTGCCGTCACCGGCCTCGGTCAGCTGCTGTTCCGCGCACAGGCGAACGGCTCGCTGCTCGAACGCGACGGCCAGCTCGTCGGCTCGGCCCTGCTTGGCCAGAACTTCAGCGCCGAGCGCTATTTCCACGGCCGCCCGTCGGCGGCGGGCAGCGCCGGTTACGACGCCAGCTCATCCAGCGGCAGCAATCTCGGAGCGTCGAGCCAAGCGTTGCAGGATCGCATCGCCGGCGATGTGGCCAGGCTGCAGGCCGAAAACCCGGGTGTGCCGGTGCCGGCCGATCTCGTCACCGCCTCGGGCAGCGGTCTGGACCCGCACATCTCGCCGGACGGGGCGCTGTTCCAGGTGCCGCGCGTCGCCCGCGCGCGCGGTCTCGACGAGGCGAAGCTGCGCGCGCTGGTCGCGGCGCACGTCGAGGGGCGCACCCTGGGGTTGCTCGGCGAGCCGCGCGTCAACGTGCTCGAACTGAACCTGGCGCTGGATGCCGCTGCCGCGCCGAAGTCGGGGGAGTGATCCTGCGGCCCGCGACCGGCCCCGCGGCCGGCGGCGCCGGGCCGCCCTTTTGGCGCATCGCCGCCGGCGCCATACTGCGCGCGTGATCCGCACCTGCCCTCTAGCCGACGGAACCTGTCGTGAACGCCGATCCGGCCGCGTCTGAGGGCGCGCGGCCGTCGCCCGACGCGTTGTTGCAGCAGGCGCAACAGGAAGGTCGCGGCAAGCTGAAGATTTTCCTCGGCGCTGCGCCCGGCGTCGGCAAGACCTACGAGATGCTGCAGGCGGCCCGGCGCAAGCGCGCCGAGGGCGTCGACGTGGTCGCCGGCATCGTCGAGACGCACGGGCGCAGCGAGACGGTGGCGCTGCTCGAAGGGCTGGAGGTGCTGGCGCGGCGGCGCGTGCCGTACCAGCAGCGCGAGCTCGACGAAATGGATCTCGACGCGCTGCTCGCGCGTCGCCCGCAGCTGGCGCTGGTCGACGAACTGGCGCACACCAACGCGCCGGGCTCGCGGCACCCGAAGCGCTGGCAGGACGTGGTCGAGCTGCTCGACGCCGGCATCGATGTCTACTCGACGCTGAACATCCAGCATCTCGAAAGCCTCAACGATATCGTCGCCAGCATCACGCACGTGCGCGTGCGCGAAACGGTACCGGATTCGGTGCTCGAAGCGGCGCACGACATCGAGGTCGTCGACATCACGCCGGCCGATCTGATGCAGCGCCTGCGCGAAGGCAAGGTCTATCGCGGCGAGGCCGGCGAACGCGCGCTGCAGCACTACTTCACGCCGTCCAATCTGACCGCGCTGCGCGAACTGGCGCTGCGCCGCACCGCCGACAGCGTCGACGAGCAGCTGCAGCAGCAGCGCCGCGCGCGCGGCGTCGAACAGGTCTGGGCGGCCGGCGACCGCGTGCTGGTCTGCATCGACGAATCGCCGGCCGGCGAGGCGCTGGTGCGACACGCCAAACGCGTCGCCGACCGTCTCGATGCGCCGTGGACCGCGCTGCACCTCGAAACCGCGCGCAGCCTGCAGC
Source organism: Solimonas variicoloris DSM 15731 (assembly GCF_000382285.1). GTDB lineage: Bacteria > Pseudomonadota > Gammaproteobacteria > Nevskiales > Nevskiaceae > Solimonas > Solimonas variicoloris. The sequence goes on from NZ_KB907925.1 coordinate 195,041, forward strand.
TCGGCGACGCCGGGCGCGCGCAGATCGCTGCCACGTTGCGTCTCGCCGAGCAGCTCGGCGCCGATACCCAGACGCTGCCGGGCGGCATGAGCATCGCCGACACCGTGCTGCGTCTGGTGCGCGAGCACAACGTCACGCAGCTGATCGTCGGCAAGTCGCGGCGCTCGGTCTTCTTCGAGTGGCGGCACGGTTCGGTGGTGCGCGAGCTGGTGCGCAAAGCCGACGGCATCACGGTGCAGGTGCTCGCCGCCGCGCCCGACGCGCACCGGCAGCGGCGCCAGCGCGATGCCGGCCGGATCGAGCGGCGCTGGTCCTGGGGCTCCGGCGCCGATCACGTCCATGCGCTGCTGTATGCAGGCCTGGCCGCGGTGCTGGCCGTCGGCGTCGACCGCTGGCTCAGCGTGCCGAACGTGTCGATGGTCTTCCTGCCGGCGGTGATCCTCGCCGCCACGCGCTCCGGCCTGGTGCCGGGCCTGGTCTGTGCGCTGGCCAGCGCCACGCTCTACAACTTCCTGTTCCTGCCGCCGCTCTACACCTTCACGATCGGCGATCCGGCCAACGTCGTGGCGCTGATCGCCTTCCTGCTGACCGCGGCGTTCACCAGCCGTCTGTCGGCGCAGGCCCGCGATCAGGCGCGGCTGGCCAGCGATCAGGCGATGCTCAACGGCGAGCTGCTGCAGTTCAGCCGCCAGATCGCCGGCCTGCGCCGGCTCGACGAGCTGATGGGCATCGCTGCCAAGCGCATCGCGCAAATGCTCGGCGTCGAGGCCGTGCTGCTGTCGTCCGATCCGGACGGCCTGCGTCTGCGCGGCGCCTCGTCGCCGCAGGCGGTGCTCGACGAGGCCGATCTGGCCGCCGCCAACTGGTGCCGCGACAAGGCGCAGCCGGCCGGGCGCGGCGCCGACACGCTGCCCGGCGGCAGATGGCTGTTCGTGCCGATGCTGTCCGAGCAGGCGGCGGTCGGTGTGATCGGCGTGCGCGGCGACGAGCGCCTGCGCCTCGGTGCCGGCCAGCGCCGCCTGCTCGACGCGCTCGCCGATCTCGTCGCGATCGGCACCGAGCGCATCCGCCTGGCCAAGGACGTCGACCAGGCCAAGATGCTGGCCGAGACCGAGAAGATGCGCGCCGCGCTGCTGACCTCGGTGTCGCACGATCTGCGCACGCCGCTGGCCAGCATCCTCGGCGCGATCACCAGCGTGCGCTCCTACGGCGCGCTCTACGACGAGGCGGCGCGCGATGAGCTGCTGGCGACGGCGCAGGACGAGACCGAGCGCATGAGCCGCTTCGTCGCCAACCTGCTCGACATGACCCGGCTCGACGCCGGCGCGCTGCAGGCCAGGCGCGAGCCCTGCGATCTGCACGATATCGTCGCCGGCGCGGTGCGGCGCGCGCAGAAGCTGCTCGCGCAGCACCGGCTGCTGGTCGAGCTGCCGCGCGATCTGCCGTTCGTGCTCGCCGATGCGGCGCTGCTCGAACAGGTGCTGGTCAATCTGCTCGACAACGCCGCCAAGTACGCGCCGGAAGGCAGCGAGATCACGATCGCCGCCCGCCAGCACCGCTATGCGCTGACGCTGGCGGTCGCCGACCGCGGCGCCGGCGTGCCGGCGGCTGAGCAGGACCGCATCTTCGACGTGTTCTATCGCGTGCGGCAGGCCGACCGCCAGCGCGCCGGCACCGGCCTCGGCCTGACGATCTGCCGCGGCTTCGTGCAGGCGATGGGCGGCAGCATCCGCGTGCGCAACCGCGACGGCGGCGGCGCCGAATTCGAAGTGGAGTTCCCGGCCAGCCTGATCGTCGCCGTGAAGGCGCTGCCGGCATGAGCCTGCACGCCGCGCGCATCCTCGTCGTCGACGACGAGAAGCCGATCCGCAAGCTGCTGCGCACCACGCTCGCCGCCCAGGACTACGAAGTGCTCGAAGCCGGCGACGCGCGCAGCGCGCTGCAGCTGCTGCGCGAACAGGCGCCGGATCTGCTGATCCTCGACCTCGGCCTGCCCGACCGCGACGGCCTCGAGCTGCTGCGCGAGATTCGCGCGGCCTCCGATCTGCCGGTGCTGATCCTGTCGAGCCGCGACTTCGAGGCCGCCAAGGTGCAGGCGCTCGACGAGGGCGCCGACGACTACGTGGCCAAGCCGTTCGGCACCGAGGAGCTGATGGCGCGTCTGCGCGCCGCGCTGCGCCATCGCGTGCAGCGCCAGGGCGCGCGGCCGCTGTACCGCAGCGGTCCGCTCCGGGTCGATCTGGTGCGGCGCCTGGTGTGGGTCGGCGACGTCGAGGTCAAGCTGTCGCCGAAGGAATACGCGCTGCTCGAACAGCTGGTGCTGCACGCCGGCAAGGTGCTCACGCACCGGCACCTGATGAAAGCGGTCTGGGGCGAGGCGGCCGATACCGACGTCCAGTACCTGCGCATCTACGTGCGCCAGCTGCGCCAGAAGCTCGAACGCGACGCCACGCAGGGCGCGCTGATCCAGACCGAGGCCGGCGTCGGGTATCGTTTGCGCGAATCCGAGCCACCGACCCCGTCCTGACGATGTCCGAACCTCTCGCGCCGCCGCCCGACGCCGATGCCCTGACCCGCTTCCTGCACGAACAGATTCCGCTGACTGCGGCGATGGCGCTGCGCGTGCTGCAGGCCGACGCGCAGGTGCTGCGCGTCGCCGCGCCACTGGCGCCGAACCGCAACCCGCACGGCACCGTGTTCGGCGGCAGCCTGGCGACGCTCGCCATCGTCGCCGGCTGGACGCTGCTGTACCGCGCGCTCGCCGCCGAACAGCTCGCCGCCTCGCTGGTGATCCAGCACTACGACTGCGACTACCGGCTGCCGGCCGATCGCGAGTTCGTCGCCGAGGCGCGGTTGCCCGACGACTGGCCGCAGTTCGTCGAGACACTGCGCACGCGCCGACGCGCGCGCTGCGACGTCGCCGTGCAGCTGTCGTGCGATGATCGCGTCGTCCTCACCGCCAAGGCCCGCTACGCCGCCCGCCTATGACTTCGCCGAACGCGCCCTCCTACCGCTACTGCCCGCGCTGCGCGGCGCCGCTCGAATCCGAGGCGCACGGCGGCTTCGATCGTCGCGTCTGCCGGAGCGAAGGCTGCGGTTTCATTTTCTGGGACAACCCGACGCCGGTCGTCGCCGCCGTCGTCGAACACGAAGGACAGCTCGTGCTGGCGCGCAACGTCGCCTGGCCGTCCGGCATGTTCGCGCTCGTCACCGGCTTTCTCGAAAAGAATGAGATTCCCGCCGAGGCCGTGCAGCGCGAGGTCGAGGAAGAGCTGGGTCTCACCCCGCTCGGCGCCAGCTTCATCGGTCACTACGGCTTCGAGCGCATGAACCAGCTCATCATCGCCTTCCACGTGCCGGCGCGCGGCACGGTGCGGCTCAACGAGGAGCTGGCCGAGTGGAAGCACGTCGCGTTCGAACGTGCCGCGTACTGGCCGGCGGCGACCGGTCTGGCGCTGCGCGACTGGCTGCGCGGGCGCGGCTACGACCCGCAGGAAATGCCGCTGCCGAAGCGCGGCTGAGGCCGCGCCGGCTGCCGTCGGAGCAGGCGCCCGAGCGGCGCCGTGTCAGGTGGTGATCGCTCCTGCGCGCCGTATGCTGGCGCGATGCAAGCTTTCCTGAAGGTGCTGCGCGGCTGGGCGCTCGATCTGCGCGCGCAGCTACGCGTCGCCTATTTCGCGGCGCGCGATCCGCGCCTGCCATGGGCGGCGCGCCTGCTCGCGCTCGCCGTGGTCGCCTATGCGCTGAGCCCGATCGACCTGATTCCGGACTTCATCCCGGTGCTCGGCCTGCTCGACGATCTGCTGATTGTGCCGCTGGGCCTGGCGCTGGTGCTGCGCCTGACGCCGCCGGCGGTGCTCGACGCGGCGCGTCGTCGTGCCGCCGCCGCCGGCCGCCTGCCCGCCAGCCGGACCGCGGCGCTGGCGATCGCCGCGCTGTGGCTGCTGCTGGTCGCCCTCGCCGCCCGCTGGACCTGGCGGCGCTGCAGCGGCGGCTAGCGGGCCGCGCGCGGCGCCGGCCGCTACGCGGCGCAGCTCAGCCGAGGCCGCGCTCGCGCAATGCGTCGACGATCAGCATGCGCGCGACGCGGTCCTGGAGGGTTTTCGGCGCCGTCAGCTGCAGGCGTTCGAGGTAGGGCTGCAGCGCCGGCGTGATCGCGCTGGCGTCGAAGCGCAGCAGCTGCATCAGCAGCTTCCACTTCGGCGTTGTCGCCGCGCGGCTGCGCACGCGGCCGAGCGCCGGCAGCAGCGCGCGCTCGGTGGCGTCGAAATCGCTGCCGAACGGGAACGGCGGGAACACGGTCGCGCTGCGATGCGCGGCGAGACGGGCGTCCAGCGCTTCGGGCGTGTTGCGGCGGAACGCTTCGGGAACCCGCCAGCCGGCTTCGATCTTGCCGGCCTTCTGCGCCTGCGCGAGCAGGCCGTCCTGAAAGCGCGAGTCGGCGATGCAGATCAGCGCCTTTGCCACCGCGCTGTCGGTCTGCGAACGCAGGTCGGCGATGCCGTACTCGGTGACGACGAGATCGCGCAGATGGCGCGGGATCGTTGTGTGGCCGTAGTTGAACAGCACGTTGCTGCTCGGTGTGCCGCCGTTCTCGCGCACCGCGCGCAGCATCAGGATCGAGCGTCCGTCGTCGAGCTGGTGCGCCTGCGCGACGAAGTTGTACTGGCCGCCGACGCCGGACACGATGCGGCCGTCGTCGAGCCCGTCGGCGACGAAGTTGCCGGACAGCGTCACCATCATGCCGGTGTTGACGAAGCGCGCGTGCCGCCGCTGCAGCTGGTAGAGGCGCGGGTTGCGGTCGAGCTGGTTGATCTTGTCGACGCCGGTCATGCAGATCGACGCGCGTGTGTCCTCGTCGAAATCGCGCAGGGCCTGATAGAAATCGCGCGGCCCGAGGAAGAAGCCGCCGTGCAGGACGATGCCGTGGCGCAGCTGCGCGCCGAGGCACTGCGCACCGATCACGGCGCGCGCCTGCGGATCGCCGATGTTGGCGACCACGCGCGTGCCGTCCGGCGCGATCAGGTAGCCGCGCTCGTAGCGCGTCGCGTCGTTGAAGAAGCCGTGGTGCTGCAGGATCTCGAAATCCTGCGTGCGGATCACGCGCACGCCGAGCGCGTCGAAAGCGTCGAGCAGCGCAGGATCGAGGCGCTGCGGATCGCAGCGACCTTCGTCGACCAGCTGCTGCAGGGCCCAGAAATCGTAGACGCGGCGCCTGAGGATGCCGTCGCGCAGCAGGTGCCAGAAGCCGTCGACGAACATTTCGGTGGCGCCGTAGACGCCTTGCGCGAAAGGCTCGAGGCCGCCGATCTCGTGCACCAGCGCGCCATGGCGTTCGAGCGTGCCGAAGTCCGCGACGATGCGCCGGTAGCGCGCGTTGTCGCCGTGGCGCAGCTGCAACGCGTGGACGATGGCGTCGCCGAGGCTGCCGATGCCGAGCTGCAGCGTGCCGCCGTCGCGCACCAGCGCGCTGACCTGCAGGCCGATCGCGTAGTCGGCGCTGACGACCGGCATCTTCGGCGTCGAGAACAGCGGCGTCGTGTAGCGCGGATGCTCGACGAGATAGTCGAAGCGCTCCGCCGGCAGCTCGGCGTCGTGGCCGAAGTACGGCAGCGACTGGTTGACGACGCCGATCACCAGGTGCGGGCGCCCGCTCTGCTCGAGCAGGCGGATCACCTCGGGTCCGGTGTCCGGATTGCAGGACATCGAGTAGCGCGGCCCGTCCGCTGTGTCGCGCCGGCAGACGATCTGCGCGACGACGTTGCAGCCCTGGTTGAAGACGTCGCGCGGCGCGTGCGTGTAATTGCTGCTGATGTAATCGCGCTGCGCCTCGGCGTTGCCGAGCATCGCGCCGGTCAGGAAGAAGAACTCGCAGATCTCGACGTTCGCCGGCAGGCGCCGCGCGTGCTGGTCGCGCACGTAGTCGAGCTCCGGCACACCGGCGAACACGCGCTCGACGAACGGCTGCATGAAGGCGCGCTCGAGGCCTGGCGCCGCTGAGGGTTTGGCCAGCGACAGCGCGGTGAAGATCTTCAGCTGCAGCGACGGGTCCTGCTGCGCGCGCCGGTACAGCGCGTTGGTCAGTTCGACCGGCTTGCCGAGCCCGAGCGGGATGCCGAACACGATGCGCTTGCCGACGCGCTCGATGATGCGGTCGACGGCGGTCTCGACATCGTCCAGGGGCACGGCGGCTCGGCGCATCGGCGATCCTTGTCTGCGGAGTCCGGCGATTATGCCCGGCGCGTGCTGCGCCGCGACGCCGGCGTCGCCAGTTCGCGCACCAGCTCGCGCAGGCGCGCGATGTGCGGCGCCCCGCCGTCGGCGCGGCGATAGATCAGCGCCAGCCTTGCCTTCGGCACCGGCCGCTGGATCGGCCGGAACACCACGCCCTCGGTGTGCATGTGCTGCATCGACGCCGGCACGATCGACACGCCGAGGCCGGAGGCGACGAGATTGACGATCGACGTCACCTGCGAGGCTTCCTGCACGACGCGCGGCGAGAAGCCGGCCTTGCGGCAGGCGGAGACGATCTCGTCGTGCAGGCCGGCGCCGACCGTGCGCGAAAACAGCACGAAGGGTTCGATCGACAGCGCCAGCAGCGGAATGTGGCGGCGCCGCGCGAGCGGGTGGCCGGAGGGCAGCGCCACCATCAGGTCCTCGTCGACCACCGTCTCCATGCCGAGCCCCTCGCTGCTGCCGTGGATCGGGCGCACGAAGGCGACGTCCACCGTCTCGTTGCGCACGGCGGCGACCAGGCCGGGCGTGGTGCGCTCTTCGAGCGAGAAGGCGACGTTCGGGTAGCGGCGCCGGAACTCGCGGATCACCTGCGGGATCAGCGGATGGAACGGCGCCGAGTTGATCATGCCGACGCGGATGCGGCCGAGTTCGCCGCTGGCGACGCGACGCGCCCGTTCGCAGGCGCCGTCGACTTCGCGCAGGATGCGGCGCGCGTCGTCGGCAAAGGCCTGGCCGGCGTCGGTCAGCGCGACGCCGCGCGGCAGGCGCTTGAACAGCGGCGTGCCGAGCTCGCGTTCGAGCTGCTGGATCTGCTGCGACAGCGGCGGCTGGCCGATGCCGATCGCCTTGGCGGCGCGGGTGAAATGTCCTTCGTCGGCGATCGCGACGAAGTAGCGCAGGTGCCGGAGTTCCATCAGCAATACGTATTAAATATGGATTAACGACGTCTCATATATTGGACGTATCGCCGTGCAGCGGTCTAGAGTCGACCGGCATTGCCTGATCGAGACGGTGGAGGAAGCAGATGCAGACCGACAACAACAAGTCCGTGGACATCGATCCGCAGGAAAGCCGTGAATGGCTCGAAGCGCTCGACGCGGTGCTCGACCGCGAAGGTCCGGAGCGCGCCCACTTCCTGCTCGAGCGGTTAATCGAGCGCGCCCGCCGCAACGGCGCGCTCATTCCGTTCTCGGCCAACACCGCTTACCTCAACACGATCCCGCCGCATCTGGAAGAGCGTTCGCCGGGCGATCACGAGATCGAATGGCGCATCCGCTCGATCGTGCGCTGGAACGCGATGGCGATGGTCGTCAACGCCAACCGCGAGCACTCGGGCATCGGTGGCCACATCGCCAGCTTCGCGTCGAGCGCGACGCTCTACGACGTCGGCTTCAACCATTTCTGGAAGGGGCCGGATCATCCGGACGGCGCCGATCTCGTCTATATCCAGGGCCACGTCACGCCGGGCATCTACGCGCGCGCCTTCCTCGAAGGCCGCCTCAGCGAGGCGCAGCTCAAGCGCTTCCGCATGGAGGCGCTGCAGCCGGGCCTGCCGAGCTATCCGCATCCGTGGCTGATGCCGGACTTCTGGCAGTTCCCGACGGTGAGCATGGGCCTCGGCCCGATCACCGCGATCTATCAGGCGCGGCTGATGAAGTATCTGGAGAACCGCGGCCTGGCCAGGGCCGCCGGGCGCAAGGTCTGGTGCTTCTGCGGCGACGGCGAGATGGACGAGCCGGAATCGCTGGGCGCGATCGACATCGCCGCGCGCGAGAAGCTCGACAACCTGATCTTCGTCGTCAACTGCAATCTGCAGCGCCTCGACGGTCCGGTGCGCGGCAACGGCAAGATCGTGCAGGAGCTGGAAGGCACATTCCGCGGCGCCGGCTGGAACGTCATCAAGCTGCTGTGGGGCTCGCTGTGGGACCCGCTGATCGCGCAGGATCGTTCCGGCAAGCTTCTCGAGGCCTTCAACGAGACGGTCGACGGCGAGTACCAGAGCTACAAGGCCAAGGGCGGCAAGTACACGCGCGAGAACTTCTTCGGCAAGTATCCGGAGCTGCGCAAGCTGGTCGAGACCATGTCCGATGAGGACATCGCGCGGCTCAACCGCGGCGGCCACGATCCGCACAAGATCTACGCCGCCTACGCGGCGGCCAGCCGCCACGAAGGGTCGCCGACGGTGATCCTCGCGCATACCGTCAAGGGTTACGGCATGGGCGAGGCCGGCGAAGGCCAGAACATCACGCACCAGCAGAAGAAGATGGGCGAGGACGCGCTGCGCGCGTTCCGCGACCGCTTCCGCATTCCGATCTCCGACGAGAAGATCGCCGAGACGCCGTTCTACCGGCCGGCCGACGATTCGCCGGAGATCCAGTACCTGAAGCAGCGCCGTGCCGCGCTCGGCGGCTCGCTGCCGGCACGCCGGCCGACGCAGGTGCGGCTCGAGATTCCGCCGCTCGCGGCTTTCGACAAGATCACTGCCGGCACCGGCGAGCGCGAGATCAGCACGACGATGGCCTTCGTGCAGATGCTGCAGACGCTGTGCCGCGACAAGAACATCGGCAAGCTGGTCGTGCCGATCGTACCGGACGAGGCGCGCACCTTCGGCATGGAGGCGATGTTCCGTTCGCTCGGCATCTATTCGATCGTCGGCCAGAAGTACAAGCCGGAAGACGCCGACCAGCTCGCGTTCTACAAGGAAGACATCAAGGGCCAGATCCTCGAAGAAGGCATCACCGAGGCCGGCTCGATGTCGTCGTGGATCGCCGCGGCGACGAGCTACGCCAATCACGGCACGCCGCTGCTGCCGTTCTACATCTTCTATTCGATGTTCGGCTTCCAGCGCATCGGCGACCTCGCCTGGGCGGCCGGCGACGCGCGTGCGCGCGGCTTCCTGCTCGGTGCGACCGCCGGCCGCACGACGCTCAACGGCGAAGGCCTGCAGCACGAGGACGGCCACTCGCACGTCTACAGCGCGACGGTGCCGAACTGCCGCTCCTACGATCCGGCTTTCGCCTACGAACTGGCCGTCATCATCCAGCACGGCATGCAGGAGATGTACGTCGACAACCACGACGTCTACTACTACCTGTCGGTCTACAACGAGAACTACGCGCATCCGGCGCTGCCGGCCGGCGCCGAGGCCGGCATCATCAAGGGCATGTACCGCCTGCGCGCCGACGCAGCGCCGGGCGAGGCGCACGTGCAGCTGCTCGGCTCGGGCTGCATCCTGCGCGAGGTGATCGCCGCCGCCGACCTGCTGAAGGAAGAATGGGGCGTCAGCAGCGACATCTGGAGCGTGCCGAGCTTCACCGAGCTGGCGCGCGAGGGCCGCGAGGCCGAGCGCTGGAACCTGCTGCATCCGACGCAGCCGCCGCGCAAGAGCTACGTGCAGGAATGCCTCGAAGGCACGACCGGTCCGGTGATCGCGTCGAGCGACTGGGTGCGCGCCTACGCCGAGCAGATCCGTCCGTACGTGCCCGGCCGCTACCATGTGCTCGGCACCGACGGCTTCGGTCGTTCCGACAACCGTCCGGCGCTGCGCGACTTCTTCGAGATCGATCGCCGCTGGATCGTGGTCCGCAGCCTGATGGCGCTCGCCGAACAGAAGCGTTTGCCGCCGGAACGCGTCGAGCAGGCGATCAAGATCTACGGCATCAAGCCGGATCGCCGCGCGCCCTGGCTGAGCTGAGGAGAACCCGACGATGGCGAATCAGAAAGTCACGGTCCCCGACATCGGCAACTATCACGACGTGCCGGTGATCGAGCTGCTGGTCAAGGACGGCGACACGATCGAGAAGGACGCGCCGCTGCTGGTACTGGAATCGGACAAGGCGACGCTGGAAGTGCCGGCGCCGGCGTCCGGTACGGTGCGCGCGCTCAAGCTCAAGGTCGGCGACAAGGTTTCGCAGGGCGCCGAGATTTGCGAGCTCGAAATCGCCGAAGCGGCGGTGTCCGCGCCGGCTCCGGCTCCGGCCGCCGCTACGGTGGCACCGGTCGCAGCGCCGCCAGCCAGCGCCTCGGTCGCGCCCGCGCCGCCGCCGCCCGTTGCCGCCGCGCCGGCCGCGGCCAGCGCCGAGATCGACGTGCGCATTCCCGACATCGGCAACTATCACGACGTGCCGGTGATCGAGCTGCTGGTCAAGGACGGCGATGCGATCGAGAAGGACGCGCCGCTGTTGGTGCTGGAATCGGACAAGGCGACGCTGGAAGTGCCGGCGCCGGCGTCCGGCACGGTGCGCGCGCTCAAGCTCAAGGTCGGCGACAAGGTTTCGCAGGGTGCCGCCGTCTGCACGCTGCTGACTGCGGCCGGCGCCGCAGCCGCGCCGCCGTCGCCGCCCGCCGCCGCGCCGGAAGCGGCGGCGACGCCGCGCGATCCGGCGACGCCGACTGAGCCGCTGCCGAAGAATCCGCTAGCGATCATCGCCGACACCGCGCCGATCCCGCCGCCGCCGGCCGCCGCGCGCCGCGACGGCGAGGTGCCGTATGCCGGTCCGGCGACGCGCAAGTTCGCGCGCGAACTCGGCGTTGATCTGTTCCAGGTGCACGGCAGCGGCGCCCGCGGCCGCATCCTGATCGAGGACGTGCAAGGCTTCGTCAAGCAGCGCCTCACGCAGCCGCCGGCCGCGGCGCCGGCCGCCGTCGCCGGTGCCGGCATTCCGCCGATCCCGGCCGTCGACTTCGCGCAGTTCGGCGCGATCGAGACGCGGCCGCTGGCGCGCATCCGCAAGCTCTCGGCCGCGCACCTGCATCGCGCCTGGCTCAACATCCCGCACGTCACGCAGACCGACGAGGCCGACATCACCGAGCTGGAAGCCTTCCGCAAGGCGCAGAGCGAGGAAGGCGGCGTCAAGCTGACGCTGCTGCCGTTCATCATCAAGGCGGTGACGGCGGCGCTGAAGCAGTATCCGGAGTTCAACGCCTCGCTGTCGCCGGACGGCGAGAGCCTGATTCTCAAGAAGTACATGCACATCGGCTTCGCCGCCGATACGCCGAACGGTCTGGTCGTGCCGGTGGTGCGCGACGCCGACCAGAAGGGCATCGTCCAGCTCGCGCAGGAGACCGCCGAGCTCGCCAAGAAGGCGCGCGACGGCAAGCTCAAGCCCGACGAGATGAAAGGCGGCTGCTTCTCGATCTCCTCGCTCGGCGGCATCGGCGGCAGCTTCTTCACGCCGATCGTCAACGCGCCGGAGGTCGGCATCCTCGGCGTGTCGAAGAGCCAGATCAAGCCGGTCTGGGACGGCAAGGTCTTCCAGCCGCGTCTGCTGTGCCCGCTGGCGCTGTCGTACGATCACCGCGTCATCGACGGCGCCTACGCGGCGCGCTTCATCGTGCTGCTGACCAAGCTGCTGTCCGACCTGCGGCGTCTGGCGCTGTAGCCGGCGCCGCGGGAAGCACGGATTGATGGACGCCCGACCGCAGCGCGCGCCTTGCGCTGCGGCCGGCAGGCATCCGTGGTTCGCTTCTTGCACTCCGATCGGCCCACAGCAGACAGCGAAGAAGGCGCGCCATGGACTTGCCCAAGCATCAACTGACGATGACCGTGCTGATGACGCCGGACATGGTGAATTTCTCCGGCAACGTGCACGGCGGCCACATCCTCAAGCTGCTCGATCAGGTCGCCTACGCCTGCGCCAGCCGCTACGCCGGCAGCTACGTCGTCACCCTGTCCGTCGACCGCGTCATGTTCCGCCAGCCGATCCACGTCGGCGAGCTCGTCACCTTTCTGGCCTCGGTGAACTACACCGGCCGCACCTCGATGGAGGTCGGCATCAAGGTCATCACCGAGAACATCCGCAAGGATGTGGTGCGCCACGCCAACAGCTGCTTCTTCACGATGGTCGCAGTCAACGAGCAGGGCGAGCCGCAAGCGGTGCCGGCGCTCGTGCCGCAGACGCCCGAAGAACAGCGTCGCTTCGCAGCGGGGCGGCAGCGGCGCGCGCAGCGCCACTGAACGCGCGGGCGCGCCGCCAAGCTGAATCGCGGCTGAAGCGGCGCGTGCGCGTGCGGGTGTTCACTGCGGGATCGCGTTGCTAGACTCGATCCGCCATGAATCGCTCGCTTCTCTCTCTGGCGCTGCTGATCGCGGCGCCGCTCGTGCATGCCCAGTCCGGCACCACGCAATTCGTCTCCGATGACATCGCCGTGGTGCTGCGCGAAGCGCCGCGCAACGACGCCGGTTCGCTCGGCAACCTGCGCAGCGGGCAGAAGGTCACGGTGCTCGAGTCGCTCGGCCCCGACAGCTTCGCGCGCGTGCGCACCGCCGACGGCCGCGAAGGCTGGATGACGGCGCGTTACCTGTCGGCGCAGCCGGCCGCCAAGGATCGCGTCACGCAGATGAAGGCCGATCTCGACGCCGCGCAGAGCCAGATCAAGTCGCTGCAGGATCAGCTGAAGGCCGCGCAGGTGCAGCTCGACCAGGCGCGTCCGGCCTTCGAACTGGCGCAGGACAACACGCGCCTGAAAGCCGAACTCGCCGCCCGGGAACAAGCCGGCGCCGCGCTGCAGCAGCAGTTCGACCAGGAGCGCGCGCGCCGCGCCACCATGCTGACCGGTGCCGGCCTGCTCAGCGGCGGTGTCGTGCTCGGCCTGCTGCTGCCGTGGCTGCTGCGCAGCCGGCGGCGGCGTCGCTACGGCGACTTCTGAGTTCGCGCCGGCGGCGCTCGCCGTCCTGAGTTCCTCGCCTCGCGGCGCCGCCGGCACCGGCGCGCATGAGCGCAGCGCCGCTCGCGCCGGCCGGTTGCGCCCGCCGCGGTACGCGCTGTCGCGACGCCGGCCTTTTCAAGCGCCGGCCGACGCGGCAAGCTGCGCGCCCTGTCCGCGGGCTCCGCCATGTCGCCCTCCCTCAAAGCCCAGCTGCAAATCCACTTCTGCGTCCTGCTCTGGGGCTTCACGCCGATCCTCGGCAAGGCGATCTCGATGCCGGCGCTGGCGCTGGTGTGGTGGCGCATGCTGATGGTCGCGGCGATCCTGCTGCTGGTGCCGCGCGTCTGGCGCGGCCTGCTGGCGTTGCCGCGGCGCCTGCTCGCCACCTACGCCGGCATCGGCGTGATCGTCGCGCTGCACTGGTTCACGTTCTACGCCGCGATCAAGCTCGCCAACGCCTCGGTGGCGGCGACCTGCCTGGCGCTGGCGCCGGTGTTCCTCGCGCTGATCGAGCCGGTGGTCGCGCAGCGGCGGCCGGACCTGCGCGAGCTGGTCGTCGGTCTCGCCGCGGTGCCGGGTGTCGCGCTGGTCGCCGGCGGCGTGCCGCAGGGCATGCTCGCCGGCTTCGCGGTCGGCGTGCTGTCGGCGCTGCTGGTCGCGGTTTTCGGTTCGTTCAACAAGCGCTACGTCGACCGCGCCGATCCGGTCGTGGTGACGGCGATCGAGCTCGGCGTCGGCGGCGCCTCGCTGACGCTGCTGGCGCCGCTGTTCGGCGGGCTGTCGAGCCTGCTGCACGTGCCGGGTGCGCGCGACGCGCTGCTGCTGGCGATCCTGGTCGTCTGCTGCACGCTGACACCGTTCACGATCTATCTGTTCGCGCTGCGCCGGCTGACGGCGTTCGCGGCCCAGCTCGCCGTCAATCTCGAGCCGCTGTACGCGATCATCCTCGCCGCGCTGCTGTTCGGCGAGCAGCGCGAGCTCGGCGCTTCGTTCTACGCCGGCGCGGCGATCCTGCTTGCCTCGGTGCTCGTGCATCCCTGGCTCGCGCAGCGCGCGCGCCGCCGCGACTGAACGCGTCGCGCCGCCTGCCGGCCGCGGCGATCCAGAGACGTCGCTTGCGTAGGGAGCTGCTGGATTGCTTCGTCGCCGGCGGCTCCTCGCAATGACGGAATAGGGACTCAGACCTTCCCTAGAAAACGACGACGGCGCCCGCAGGCGCCGTCGCGTACATGCGGCTGAGCTTCAGGCGGCCCTGGCGAGCGCCTTCTCGATGGCGTCCTGGGCGATCGGGTGATAGCGGTTCTTCCACTTCGCGTAGACGGTCTTGGCGCGCGCCAGACCGTCCGGCGTTTTCGCCATCTCGCGGTACAGCGGCATGATCAGCAGCATGCGGCCGACCTCGCCGAGGTACTGCTCGACGCCGGCGTCGGCCTTCGCGTAGTGGTTGGCGAGGCACTGCTTCCACCAGTGGCTGGCGATGATCTGATTGCGCGTCTTCGAGAAGCCGAACGCCGCATCGAGTTCGTCGAGCTGCGCCGCCGACAGCGCCGGCAGCGTGTCGATGAAGTACTGCCACTGGTGCGTGGTCCAGCCCTTGGTGTCGAGCGCCGCGGCCGGCGTCTTGCCGGCGAGCCAGGCCTGGCGCTGCACGTCGACCCGGTCGAAGGCGTCCGACTTCGGCCAGACCGTGTCGGCCGGCATCGCGGGCTGGTGCAGCCAGGCGTCGAGCTCGGCTTCGCTGAGCACGCCGGGCTTCTGCGCCATCAGCTGCTCGTGCAGGTAGGCGACGAAGTCGGCGGTGCGCACGCTCTGGAACGCGTGGCTGTTGAACCAGCCGTTGAGGAAGCCGTCGAGCACCGGCCGCGAGAACTGGGCCTCCAGATAGTCGAGGAACAGGCTGCCGCGCGCGTACGGTACGCCGGACAGGCCGTCATCCGGGTCGCGGCCGACCAGATCCGGCGTCAGCGTCTTGTCGTCGTCGCGCGCGATCTCGGCCAGTTCCGCCTGCAGACGGCGCGCCGACAGCACGCGCTCCTGCTGCGCGGCGTCGCGGCCGTAGACCTCCTCGACGATGCGGAAGGTCGCGTGTTCGGTGAAGCCCTCGTTGAGCCAGATGTCGGCCCAGGTCGCGTTGGTGACGAGGTTGCCGGACCAGGAATGCGCCATTTCGTGCGCGACCAGCGAGACCAGCGACTTGTCGCCGGCGATCACGGTCGGCGAGGCGAAGGTCAGACGCGGGTTCTCCATGCCGCCGTACGGAAAGCTCGGCGGCAGGATCAGCAGGTCGTAGCGGCCCCAGCGGTACGGACCGTACAGCGCCTCGCAGCGCTCCAGCATCTTCTCGGTGTCCTCGAACTCGCGGGCGGCGGCGTCGACCACGCCCGGATCGGCGTAGACACCGGTGCGCGGACCGGTCGCGCGGAACGCCAGATCGCCGACCGCGAGCGCGATCAGGTACGAGGGAATGCGCTGCGGCATCTTGAAGCGATACTCGCCGGACAGCGGCGCCTGCGGATCGTTGTCGGCGCTCATCACCGCGCGCAGGTTCTTCGGCGTCGTGATGTGCGCGCTGTAGGTCTGCCGCACCTGCGGCGTGTCCTGCAGCGGAATCCAGCTGCGCGCGTGGATCGCCTGCGACTGGCTGAACAGCAGCGGATGCTTCTGGCCGGCGGTCTGCGCCGGCGTCAGCCACTGCAGGCCCGACGCCTGCGGCTGCGTCGCGTAGTGCACGCGCACCCGGTCGGCGCCCTTCGGCATGTGGATGACGAGCGCGCTGCCGAGCACCGGATCGCGCGGCGCCAGCTTGAACGTGGTCTTCGCCAGCTTGCCGTCGCGGCCGGCCTCGACGGCGCCGACGTCGAGGTCGCGGGTGTCGAGCACCAGCGTGTCGGCCTTCGGGTTGACGCGCTCGAGGGTCAGCTCGGCGCTGCCGCGCAGCACGCGGCGCTCGAAGTCGACGTCGAGATCGAGCGCCAGGTCGCGGGTGCGGAAATCCTGGGTATTGGCGTACGAGTGCGGGTCGCTGCGCTGCGCAGCGTCGGGCAACGCGATGGTCGACATGGCGGGTCCGGACAGCAAGGCGGCGCTCAGCGCCGCGGGCTTGAGAAAGCGGAACATGGCATCAGGCCTGACGGAGGAAGCGGCCGATCTTAGCGAAGCCGTGCCGCGTCCGCGCCGGGGTTTTCCCGGGCCGCAGGCTGCGCGCATACTCGGTGATCCCGAACGTTCCTGGAGAATCCGCATGCGCCGCCTGCTCTGCGCCGCCTTCATCAGTGTCGCGACGCTGGCCGCCGCCTGCCAGCACGTGACGATGAGCGACCCCAAGCCCGTGCCTGGCCACGTCACCGACCTCGACGCGTTCCACCGCTTCATCGGCACGCATCCGACGCCGGAGCAGTTCCGCAAGGCCTACCCGGACGTCACCCTCGTGCTGCCGGGCCAGATCTCGACCCGCGAGTTCCGCACCAACAACAGCCGCTACTTCGCCGAGCTCGGCGGCGACGGCAAGATCGTCGGCGGCAAGTTCATGTAGGCCGCGCCGCGCAGCAAAAAGGGCGCGTCCTGCGACGCGCCCTTTGCCTGTCGCCGATCGCAGCCTTACTTCTTCACCGCCTCGACCTCGATCGACAGCGTCACCTCGTCGCCGACCGCCGGCACGTAGGTCGTGATGCCCCAGTCGGAGCGCTTGATCTTGGCCTCGAGATCGGCGCCGCAGGCCGGCTTCTTGGTCATCGGATGGTCCTTGCAGACGAAGTTCTCGACGTCCAGCGTCACCGGCTTGGTGACGCCGTGCATGGTCAGCTCGCCGCGGACTTCCTCGAGCTTGTCGCCGTCGAACTTGAACTGGCTCGACTTGAACGTGATCGTCGGGTACTTGGCCGCGTCGAAGAAGTCCGGCGTCTTGAGGTGCTCGTCGAGCTTGGCGACGCCGGTCGAGACCGAGGCGACGTCGATCGTCACGTCGACGCTGCCGGTCTTCTTGGCGAGGTCGATCGTCGCCGTGCCGCTGGTCTTGTCGAACTGACCGTGGAAGGTCGAGAAGCCGAGGTGGTTGATCGCGAAGCGCGGGAACGTGTGGTTCGGCTCCAGATCGTAGGTGTCGGCCGCGGTGGCGACGAACGAGGCGCTGGCGAGCAGCGCGGCGACGAGCATCTTCTTCATGCGAAAACTCCTGGCAAAACGCGTGGGGGATGAATGGCGGGTCAGCGCGCGGCCGGGCCGAGCGTCAGGCTGAAGGTGACCGGGACTTCGTCGGCGACGAGGTCGCCCTCGTTCCATTCGCCGCCGCCGATGCCGAAATCGGAGCGGCGCACCGAGAAGCCGCCGGTGGCGAGCAGGCCGCCGTCGGCCTGCGCCGCGGTGGTCAGCGGCACGACGATCGGGCGCGCCTTGCCGCGAATCGTCAGCACGCCGCTCACTTCGTAGCGGTTCGGCGCCGGGCTTTTCACCGCGGTGCTCTTGAACGTCGCTTTCGGAAAGCCGAGCTTGTCGAGCCAGGGCTTGTCGACGGCGATCGCGTCGGCATCGGCGTCGCCGGTCGTCAGGCTGGCGATGTCGACGACGACCTCGGCCTTCGACGCTTCCGGCCGGGCCGGATCGAGATCGATCGTCGCCTCGAACTTGCGGAACTGCCCGGAGACGGTGACGCCCATTTCCTTGACGCTGAAGTCGATGCGGCTCTTGGCCGCGACCAGCGGCCGCGGCGCGGCCAGGGCGAGACCGCAGACGGCGAGCAGGCCGGCGGCGATGGCGGTACGGACGGGCAGGGACATGCGCGGCTTCTCCTCTGGATCAGGACCGGCGGCGCCACTGCGGCAGCATGCGCCGCAGCACGTCGTCGCGATCGACGAAATGGTGTTTGAGCGCCGCCGCCGCGTGCAGCGCGACCAGCGCCAGCAGCAGCCAGGTCAGCGCCTCGTGCACCTCGGTCAGCGCCTGGCCGAGCGCGGCGTTCTTGCCGAGCGCGTCGGGAATCGGCAGCAGGCCGAGATAGACGGTCTGGAAACCCTTGGCCGAGCTCATCAGCCAGCCGGACAGCGGCACCGCGAACATCAGCAGGTAGAGCAGGCGATGCGCGATCTCCGCGGCCTGCCGCTCCCAAGCCGCCATGCCCGCCGGCAGCGGCGGCGGGCGATGGCCGAGACGCCAAGCCAGGCGCAGCGCGGCGAGCGCGAACACGGTGACGCCGATCCACTTGTGATAGTTGAAGAGCTTGAGCTTGGTCGGCGACAGCTTCAGATCGACCATGGTCCAGGCCACGGCGTAGGCGGCGACGATCAGCAGCACGACCAGCCAGTGGCCGAGCTGGGCCGGTGCCGTGTACTGCGCGCGCGGTGCCGTCGCCATGCCGCCTCCCGATTCGAAGTGCGACGATGCTAGAACTGCCGGCCTCGCGCCGATAGCGAGGATTTTCGGCAGGCTCATTCAAGAACCCTGAACGATAAGCCAGACTCCGCGTCTGCAACTGACAATCCGGTCATCACATGCACTGCGAGAGTTTCCCGCCCGCCGCGCGCGCCGATGCGCGCGTCCTGATCCTCGGCTCGATGCCGGGACAGGCATCGCTGCGCGCGCAGCAGTACTACGCGCATCCGCGCAATCTGTTCTGGCCGTTCATGGGCGAGCTGTTCGGCGCCGGTCCGGCGCTGCCGTACGCCGCGCGCCTGACGCGCCTGCACGACCACGGCGTCGCCGTCTGGGACGTGCTCGCCGCCTGCGTGCGGCCCGGCAGCCTCGACGGCCAGATCGCCCGCGACAGCGAGGTCGGCAACGATTTCGCCGCGTTCCGGCGCCGGCATCGCCGGCTGGAATGCGTCTGCCTGAACGGCGGCAAGGCGGCCGAGGCGTTCGCGCGGCACGTCGTGCGTGCGGCGCCGGCGCTGGTCGCCGACCTGCGCGTGCAGACGCTGCCGTCGACCAGTCCGGCCAATGCCGGCCAGCCGCGTGACGCCAAGCTCAAGGCCTGGCGCGAGGCGCTGGCGCCGTACTCGCGCGGTTCAGCCGCGGCGTAGGACAATAGCCGGCCCGTTTCCCCCGCACTCAGGTGTTGCCATGACGCTGCGCTTCCACACGCTCGACGTTTTCACGACCCAGCCGTTCGGCGGCAATCCGCTCGCCGTGGTGTTCGGCGGCGACACCCTGACGGCCGTGCAGATGCAGCGCATCGCCCGCGAGTTCAATCTTTCCGAAACCGTCTTCGTGCTGGCGCCGACGCTGCCGCAGGCGCTGCACCGCGTGCGCATCTTCACGCCGGGGCGCGAGCTGCCGTTCGCCGGCCACCCGACCGTCGGCGCCGCCTGCCTGCTCGCCGAGCTCGGCCTCGCGCCGAAGGGTGCGGACGTCAGCTTCGTGCTCGAGGAAGGCGTCGGCCCGGTGCCGGTGCGCGTGCGCTGCACGCCCGGCGAGCCGATGTACGCCGAGCTGAGCGTCGCCAAGCTGCCGGAGTACGGGCCGGCGCCGGACGTCGGCGCGGTCGCGGCCGTGCTCGGCCTCGAGCCGGGCGAGCTCGGCAGCGGCGCCGAGGCGCCGCGCGCCGTGTCCTGCGGCGTGCCGTTCGTGCTGGTGCCGCTGCGCGCGCCGGAACTGCTCGCCGCCGTCGACTTCGACGCGGCCGGCGCCCGCCAGCGCTTCGCCGGCGCCTGGGCCTCGTCGTTCTACGTCTATGCGCGTGGCTACGAGGGCGAGCTGCGCGCGCGCATGTTCGCGACCGACATGGGCATCGCCGAGGATCCGGCCACCGGTTCGGCGGCGGCGGCGCTGGCCGGCGCGCTCGCCAGCGAGGCCGACCGCGACGGCACGCATGCCTGGACCCTGCACCAGGGCGTCGAGATGGGCCGGCCGAGCGTGCTGCACATCGCCGCCGACCGCGTCGGCGGCCAGGTCAGCGCGGTGCGCGTCGGCGGCCACAGCGTGCTGATCGCCGACGGCACATTCGGCGCCGCCTGACGCCGGGCTCAAGTCGGCCGCCAACCGGCCGACAACCCGACTAGACTTTTTCCTACAGGGGCTGCCGACAACGGCGGTCTCAAAGCCCACGTGCGCCGGCCGCAAACCTCATCATGGAGACGACCCCGCACATCCTGCCGGCCTACGGTTCGCACGACGAGTTCAGCGCCCAGATCGAGCGCGTCGAGACGCTCGTGTTCAACGCCCTGCTGATGCCGCGCGACGGCGCCGCACCGTACGGTGCGCGCGCCGTGATCGTGTCGCGCACCGCCGCCGGCCAGCACTGGCTGCGCGTCTGCGAGGGCGCCGACGAGCGCTGGATGCGCTGGACCGAGCAGCGCCGCCTGCGCATGCAGTTCGGCGAGACCTATGCGGAGGCGCTGGCGCAGGCCTGGATCGCGCGCTGGGAGCGCGAGGGCTGGCAGGTCGAATGGAGCCAGCGCCGCGATGCGCTGCCGGCGGAAGCGGCGGCCTGAGCGAAGGCCGCTCGGCATTGCGGTTGGGGAAGCGTGGGGGAAACAGAGCGGCGCCGGGCGCAGGCCCGGCCGCGGCCTTTTCGCCCGCCGGGCGCTGCGGCAAGCTGCGCGCATGTCGAAAACCGTCCCTCGTAAAGCTGGCCCGCGCGCGGCCGGTCCGCTGCGGCCCGCGACAGCGCCGGCGTCGCGCGCCGCACTTGCGCCGCCGCCGACGCTCGCCGCACGCCACGCCGCGATCTGGGCGACGATCCGCCGCATCCCGCGCGGCAAGGTCGCGACCTACGGGCAGGTCGCCGATCTCGCCGGCTTCGCGCGGCAGCCGCGCCTCACCGCGCAGGCGCTGCGCCACGTGCCGGACGGCATGGACCTGCCGTGGTACCGCGTCATCAGCGCGTCCGGACGTTCGTCACTGCCCGGCGAGGCCGGCCAGCGCGAGCAGCGCCGCCGCCTCGAAGCCGAGGGCGTGATCTTCGACGCGCGCGGCCGCGTCGATTTCGAGCGCTGCCGCTGGCGTCCGCGCGGCGACGCGCCGGTGCTCGACTAGGGAAGCTCCGAGAATTCGTACACGACCCGCCGGCAGCTGGCCGCCGGTGGCTGGGCACTGACGCCGTGGCCGCGTGCGGCGCGCGGCTGAGCGCTCAGCGCAGCGGCGCGTCGTGACCCGGCAGCGCCGGCCGGCCGTCCGGCGGCGGCGCCGACGGCCGCAGCGCCAGGCGCCCGCCGTGCTGCTCGCAGACGCCTTCGAGGGTGTGTTCCTTGGTCGTGAAGCTGACCAGGTCGCCGGCGTTGCGGCCGGCGCAGGCGGCGTAGGCTTCGGCCGTCGGCTCCGGGGCCTTCTTGCCCTCGGGTCCGGCGTGGACGGTCGCGCTCAGCAGCAGCAGGGCGGTGGCGCAGTATCGGGCGTTCATGCGGTTCTCGGGATGCGGGGCGGCTCGGGGACCACGGATACCTCGCACGTCTCCGCGGGCCGGTGCAAGCCGCCGTTGCAAAGGGTTACAGAGTGTCTTCGGCCGTGCGGTGCTCAGCCTTCGTGTTCGAGAGCGTCGCCGCGCGGCGGCGCGCTGACGCGCAGGCGCTCGATGCGCGGTCCGGCGACTTCGAGCACTTCGATCTGCAGGCCGGCGGCCTCGACCGCGTCGCCGCGCTGCGGCAGGCGGTCGAGCGTCTGCATGACCAGACCGCCGATGGTGTCGGCGTGGCCGGATTCGATGTCGCGGCCGATCATGCGTTCCAGCGTGTAGATCGGCAGCCAGCCCGGCCCCTCGTAGGTATGCGGACCGGTCTCGACCCAGTCCTCCTTGCGGCGGTGGAACTCGTCCTGGATGCTGCCGAAGATCGCTTCGAGGATGTGCTCGAGCGTGATGAAGCCGATCACCGTGCCGAGCTCGTCGGTGACCAGCGCCAGATGCGGCAGGCCGCGGCGGAAGCGGCGGAACAGTTTCTGCGCCGGCTCGTCGCGGGTCACCATCGGCACTTCGCGCAGCAGCGGCTGCAGATCGCCGAGGTTCGGGTTGTCGAACAGCGCCGGCACCAGATCGCGCACGTGCAGCAGGCCGAGATAGCGGTCGTCCTGCTCGCTGTCCCTGACCGGATAGCGCGAGTAGCGGTGCTGGGCGATCAGCGCGAGATTGGCGCGGATGCCGTCGCGGATGTCGAGCGCGACGAGGTCGAAGACCGGCCGCATGAGGTCGCCCGCAGTCAGCTCGGGCAGGTCCAGCGTGTGCGACAGCGCCTGCGCCTGCGCGCTTTCCAGCTCGCCGTGGCGGTGGCTGGCGAGCAGCAGCTTGCGGATCTCGTCGGCCGAATGCGGCTCCTCGCCCTCCTCGGTCAGCTGCATGCGCATCGTGCGCAGCACGAGGTTGGCGCTGCCGTTGAGGACGGCGATGAACGGGTACATCAGCCAGTAGAACAGGAACAGCGGCAGCGCCGTCCACAGCGACACCATCTCGGCGCGGCGGATCGCGATCGACTTCGGCGCCAGCTCGCCGAGCACGATGTGCAGGAACGAGATCACGCCGAACGCGATCGCGAACGACACGCTGTGCAGCACCTGCTCGGATTCGACGCCGAGCGCGCTCAGCAGCGGCTCGACGAGGCGCGAGAAGGCCGGCTCGCCGAGCCAGCCGAGGCCGAGCGAGGCGAGCGTGATGCCGAGCTGGCAGGCCGACAGATAGGCGTCGAGCCGGTGGCGGACCTTGTACAGGGTCCGGCCGAGGAAACCGCGTTCCTCGAACAGTTCCTCGGCACGCGTCAGGCGCAGCTTGACGATGGCGAATTCGGCGGCGACGAAAAAACCGTTGATGAAGACCAGCAGGACCGCGAGCAGCGTCAGCGTGAAATCGTTCATTCAGGGGCGGCCGGCCGCATGCACGGCAGGCCGCGAGGCAATGGAGACGCCCGGATTATCCGGAGCGGGCCGGCCCGAGCGCAAATGACGGCCATGAAAAAGCCCGCGCGGCCGGGCGGCGGCGCGGGCTGCGGACGACGTTTTGCGCGCCGTTACCAGATTTTCACGCGCTTTTCCGGGTCCAGATACATCTTGTCGCCGGCTTTGACGTCAAAGGCCGGATAGAACGCCGGGACGTTGACGACCACGCCGTTGCAGCGGAACTCCGACGGCGAGTGCGGATCGGTCTTGAGACGGTTCAGCAGGTTCTGGTCGGTGTACTTGCGGCGCCAGACCTGGGCCCAGCCGATGAAAAAGCGCTGGTCGCCGGTGAAGCCGTCGAGCACGCGCGCCGGCCGGCCGTCCAGCGACAGCTGGTAGGCCTGATAGGCGATCGACAGGCCGCCGAGGTCGCCGATGTTCTCGCCGATCGTGAACGCGCCCTGCAGGTGCTGGCCGGGCAGCGGCTCGTAGGCGTCGTACTGGGCGATCAGCGCCTTCGTGCGCGCCTCGAAGTTCTTGCGGTCCTCGTCGGTCCACCAGCTCTTGAGGTTGCCGTCGCCGTCGAACTTGCTGCCCTGGTCGTCGAAGCCGTGACCGATCTCGTGGCCGATCACCGCGCCGATGCCGCCGTAGTTCACCGCGTCGTCGGCGTTCATGTCGAAGAACGGCGGCTGCAGGATCGCCGCCGGGAACACGATCTCGTTCTTCAGCGGGTTGTAATAGGCGTTGACCGTCTGCGGCGTCATGCCCCACTCGTCGCGGTCGATCGGGCCGCCGAGCTTGGCCGTTTCACGATGGTGCTCGACGACTTTCGAGCGCATGACGTTGCCGACCAGATCATCGGCTTTCACGTCGAGCGCCGAGTAGTCCTTCCACTTCTTCGGATAGCCGATCTTCGGGTCGAAGGTCGCGAGCTTGGCGAGCGCCTTCTGCTTGGTCGCCTCGGTCATCCAGTCCAGCGACTGGATGCTCTGCTGGTACGCCTTCAGCAGGTTCTGCACCAGCGTTTCCATGCGCGCCTTGGCCTCGGGCGGGAAGTACTTGGCGACGTAGAGGCGGCCGAGCACCTCGCCGAGCGCGCCTTCGGTCGCCTCGACGCCGCGCTTCCAGCGCGGCTGGTTTTCCTTGACGCCGTTGAGCGTGCCGGCGAAGAACGCGAAGTTCTCGTCGACGAAGGGCTGCGACAGGTACGGCGCGTAATTCGTCAGCAGCTGCCACTGCATGTAGACCTTCAGCGTCGGCAGCGGGGTGGCGCCGATGATCTTGTCCCAGGCGCTGAAGAAGCTCGGCTGGCTGATGATCAGGCCCGGCGACTTGCCGATGCCGGTGCCGTCGATGAAGGCGGTCCAGTCGAAGCCCGGCGTCAGCTTGGCGAGATCGGCGAAGGCGACCTTGTTGTAGGTGTTCTCGGCGTCGCGCGAGGCGACCTGCGTCCACTGCGCCTCGGCGAGCCGGGTCTCCAGCGCCATGATCGCCTTGGCGCTCTTCGCCGCGTCGGGCAGCTTGGCGAGCGTCAGCATCTTCTCGATGTGCGCCACGTAAGCCTTGCGGATCGCCTCGAACTTGTCGCCTTTCTCGAGGTAGTAGTCGCGATCCGGCAGCTGCGTGCCGCCCTGGCTCAGGTAGACGATGTACTGCTTGGAGTCCTTCGCGTCCGGCTCGATGTAGCCAGGGAAGGTCGGCACGCCGATCGTCTCCAGGTGCGCGAGCAGCGCCGGCAGCTCCTTCCGGTCCTTGAGGGCGGCGATGGTCGCCAGTTCGCCTTCGAGCGGCTGCAGGCCCAGCGCGTCGGCGCGGGCTTCGTCCATGAACGCGGCGTAGAAGTCGCCGGTCTTCTGCTCGTCCGAACCGGCCTTCTTGTCCGGATTGGCGGCGGCGGCCTCGATGATCTCGCGCAGGTGCAGCTGGGCGTCGTCGGCGAGCTTGGTGAAGGCGCCGTAGTTCGACTTGTCGGCCGGGATCTCGGTCTTCTTCAGCCAGGTGCCGTTGATGTGGCGGTAGAAGTCGTCCTGGGCGCGCACCTGCGAATCGAAGTTGGCGGTCTCGATGCCGGAACCCAGGGCCTTCTGGTCGACGCTGGCCGGCGGCGTCGCCGGCGCCTGCGAAGACTTGCCGCAGGCACTGAGCAGGCTGGCGCCGAGAACGGCACTCACGGCGCCGAGCACGAATACACGCATCGCAGACACTCCATCATCGGGAAAGTGGGGACTGTAACGATCCCTTGACCGCAACCGCAGCCGGAAATTCCCCCAGTGACGCCCGACGGATGCGGCAGCGCCGCCGCGTTCGCCTTCAGCCGACGCCCTGCGCCGACCAGGCGATGCAGGCGATGCCGCCCCAGTAGGTGCTGAGGATCACGCCCTGCGCGCCGCGGTAGCGGCCGACGAAACGGCGGATGCCGAGCGCCGAATCGGACAGCACGAACAGCGCCGCACCGGCCAGCGCGTAGCCGCCGGTGACGCCGCCGAGCGCCTGCCAGCGCAGCAGCGCGGTGATCGCCATGCCGGTCAGCACCAGCGCGTAGATCACCACCGGCACGCGCAGCGGCGCGTCGGCGCGGCGCACCAGCACGGCACCGAGCGCGACGCCGTACAGCACGAAGGCGGCCGCCCACAGCGGCGGCGTGTAGTGCCCGACGCCGTGCAGGAACGCCAGCATGAAGACCAGATGCGCGAGCAGGAAGCTGCCGAGGCCGGCCAGGAAGGCGCCGTTCGATTCGTACATCAGCGCGATATCGCCGAGCAGCGACAGGCCCAGCGCCAGCAGCAGGCCGTCGCGGTAGCCGCTCTCCGGCGCGCTCCAGGCCAGCGCCGCGATCAGGATCGTGGTCAGCGGCTTGAGCACCTTGAACAGCGGCGTGCGGGCCTCATTCCAGTCGGAGACGATGGCGGCGACGGCGCACAGCGCGATGGCGGCGAGCAGGACAGGCAGCACGGCAGGATTCCCCGGAGGTTTTTTCTAATGGGTGCCCGCGACGCGGCGCGGTCCGGGCGGCCGCTAGAGTAGTCGTCGCGGCGCCCAGAAAAAACCCAGCCGGAGCTGGGTCGGGGAAGATCCCGCGAAGGGATACGGTTGAGAGCCGGGCCATGAGGCCTGACGCCGCGACGATGAACCGCCGAGATGAAGGACGGATGACATGGACAAGATTCGCAAGACCGACGCCGAGTGGCGGGCGTTGCTGACGCCCGAGCAGTATCGCGTGACGCGCCAGGGCGGCACCGAATGCGCGTTCACCGGCGCGCTGTGGAACGACCATCAAGACGGCATCTATCACTGCGTCTGCTGCGGCCTGCCGCTGTTCGACGCGCGCACCAAGTTCGAGTCCGGGACCGGCTGGCCGAGCTTCTTCGACCCGGCCAGCAACGAGGCGGTCGCCAGCCGCGAGGACCTGAGCCACGGCATGCGCCGCGTCGAGGTGCTGTGCGCGCGCTGCGACGCCCACCTCGGTCACGTCTTTCCGGACGGCCCGAAGCCGACCGGCCTGCGTTACTGCATCAACTCCGCGGCGCTGGAGCTGAAGGCGCGGCCGTGAGGGTGCAGGGCTTCCGTCACGCGGACTTCGAGGATTTCGGCTGCATCGCGCCGGCGCTCGCCGGGCGCGGCCATCATCTGCGCGCCACGCGCTGGTACGCCGGCGAGACGCCGCCGGGGCCGGACGCCTACGACGCGCTGCTGGTCATGGGCGGGCCGATGAACATCTACGAGGACGCAGCCCATCCCTGGCTGCGCGCCGAGAAGGCGGCGATCGCCGCCGCCATCGACGCCGGTCGCCCGGTGCTCGGCATCTGCCTCGGCGCGCAGCTGGTCGCCGACGTGCTCGGTGCGCCGACCACGCGCAACGCGCACCCCGAGATCGGCTGGTTCGACGTGACGCTGGCGCCGCAGGCGGCGCAGTCCTGGGCCTTCGCCGGCTTTCCCGAGCGCTTCCGCGCCTTCCACTGGCACGGCGATACCTTCGCGATCCCGGCCGGCGCGCGCAGCCTGATGCGCAGCGAAGCCTGCGCCAACCAGGCTTTCGCGCTGCGCACGGCGAGCGGAGCGAAAGTCGCGGCGATCCAGTTCCATCTCGAAGTGACGGCGGCCGACGCCCGCGTCTGGTTCGGGCACGAGACGCCGCCGCCGGCGCGCCACGTGCAGTCGCCGGCGCGCGTGCTCGGCGAGCTCGACGCCTTCGCGAAGAACAACCGCCTGATGCTGCGTCTGCTCGACAACTGGCTGGCGGACTGAAGTCCGCCGCCGCGCCTCAGGCTTCGGCGCGCTTGCTGACGCGCACGCGGCGCGTGGCCGGTCGCGTCGTCCGGCAGGCGGCGCGACGACGCGGCGCCACCGCCTCGATGTCGCGCTGCAGATGCTCGATCGCCTGCGCGCGGCCGTCGCCGGCGTGGTCGCGCATGTTGGAGCGATACCACGCGTAGTTGCCGAGGAAGCGATCGACGTCACTCGGCGTCAGGCGCATCAGCTCGCCGCGCGCGCCGACGCCCATGCGCTCGATCATGTGCGCGTTGAGGCGCTGCTCGAACGCCTGCTCGGGCAGCGCCAGCACCGGCTTGCCGAAGTGGATCGCCTCGCCGATCAGCTGGTTGCCGGCGGTCGACAGCACCGCGCGGCAGCGCGCCAGATCGCGCACGAAGCCGGCCACGCTCGGCGCGCGGAATTCGAGGTTCTCGTCCTCGCCGCGCAGGCCGGTGCCGTAGACCAGCACCTTGCAGTCGAGCTCGCGCAGCGCGCGATCGACGTGCGGCAGGTACTGATGCTCGCCCTTGTTGAAGTAGGCGAGCAGGTAATCGCCTTCCTCGGGCGTTTCGGCGACGACTTCGTCGCGCAGCATCGGCCCGACGATGCGGACCTGCGGATAGGCCGGGATCGCCGGGTAGAAGCTGGAGATCAGGATGCGCTCCGGCACGCCCATCAGCGCGCGGTAGCCCCAGGCATCGCGCATGCCGAGCGTCCACAGGTCCGGCGGGAAGTGTGGCTTGCAGTAGGCGATGATGCCGACGTGATCGAAGCTGATGCGCGGGATGCCGAGCTTCTGCGCGACGCGATGCGTCCAGGCCTCGGAGTCCGAAATCACCAGCTCGATGCCGCGCGCCTGCATCTCGCGCTCGACCTGGGCGACGCCGGCGCCGCCGAACAGCAGATCGCGCATCGGCGCGAAGTTGCGGGCGACGGTCTTCGGCAGCGAATGCGTGCCGCCGGCGCTGTACTGGTAGCCGATGGTCGGGATGCGCACGGTCGGGAAGCGCGGCGCGAGGACCTCGTAGGCGTCGCCGCCGGCGAATACCGTCACCTCGTGGTCGGCCTGCAGCGCCGGCAGCACGGACATCGTGCGCATGGCATGGCCACGCCCGTAGCCCATCACGCCGTAAGCGATCCGCATGCAGCCGTCCCATCTGTCGACGCCGGTATCGGCGCCTTGCAGCCTATTAACGGGCGGTGATCGGCGGATGACAGCCGCGCAACAGAAACATGACGGTCTGCGGACGCCGCGGCCAGCGCGGTGCCGGCCCGAACGCCGGGGCGGCGGTGGCTGCGCTACGATGTCCGTCCGCGATCTCGCGTGGAGTAGGACATGCAGACAGGCAATCCGGTACTGCGCAACAAGGATTTCGGCGTCGTCGCCGGCGAGCGCATGACGATGGACGGGACGGTCGGCAAGACCGCGATCCTGTTCGTGCTGCTGCTGATCGCCGCCGGCTGGACCTGGACACGCTTCAACGGCGTGCTCGCCGAGGCCGGGCCGCAGGCGGCGCTGGCGAGCGTCGCGCCGTTCCTGTGGGGCGGCCTGCTGATCGGTTTCGGACTGGCGCTCGTCACCGTCTTCAAGAGCGCCTGGTCGCACGTCACCGCGCCGCTCTATGCGATGGCCGAGGGCTTCGCGATCGGCGGCCTGTCGGCGTTCTTCGAGCTGCGCCATCCGGGCATCGTCGTGCAGGCGGTCGGCCTGACTTTCGGCGTGCTGGTGATGATGCTGTTCCTGTACCGCACGCGGGTGCTGCGCGTCACCGAGAAATTCCGCTTCGGCATCGTCGCCGCGACCGGCGCGATCGCCCTGCTCTATCTCGTCGACATCGGCCTGCGCCTGTTCGGCGGCATCAGCATGCCGTTCATCCACGAGGGCGGCGTCGCCGGCATCGGCTTCAGCCTGCTGGTCGTCGGCCTCGCCGCGCTGAACCTGACGCTCGACTTCGATGCGATCGAGCGCAGCGTCGCCCAGGGCGCGCCGAAAGTCATGGAGTGGTACGGCGCGTTCAGCCTGATGGTGACGCTGATCTGGCTGTATCTCGAAATCCTGCGACTGCTCGCCAAGTCGCGGCGCTGAAGTGCCGCTACCATGCGCGCGCCCGGCGGCCGCGCGCGGCGGGCCGGTGCCGCGAATGCTTTTCCATTTTTCGTCTTTCTTCACTCAATCCTGACGTACTGACATGCACGCCCTGCTCGAACCCGAACTCTGGATCGCCCTCTTCACGCTCGCCGCGCTGGAGATCGTGCTCGGCATCGACAACATCATTTTCCTGTCGATCATGGCCAACAAGCTGCCCGAGCATCAGCGCGCCCGGGCTCGCCTCGTCGGCCTGGCCGGCGCCTGCGGCACGCGCATCCTGCTGCTGCTGTCGCTGGCCTGGCTCGCCAAGCTGACGACGCCGCTGTTCCACGTCGGCGAATGGGGCATTTCCGGCCGCGACATCATCCTGATCGGCGGCGGCCTGTTCCTGCTCGGCAAGAGCGCGCTGGAGATCCACGAATCGGTCGAGGGCGGCACCCACGACGCCGAGCACGTGGTCGGCAAGGCGGCGACCGGCTTCGCCGCGGTGATCGTGCAGATCATGATCCTCGACATCGTCTTCTCGCTCGACTCGGTGATCACCGCCGTCGGCATGACCGACCGCGTGCCGGTGATGATCGCGGCGATCATCATCGCCATCGGCGTGATGATGTTCTTCGCCGGCCCGGTGTCGGACTTCGTCGAGAACCATCCGACGATCAAGGTGCTGGCGCTGTCGTTCCTGATCCTGATCGGCATGGCGCTGGTCGGCGAGGGACTCGGCTTCCACGTGCCGAAGGGCTACATCTACTTCGCGATGGGCTTCTCGACGCTGGTCGAGGTGATCAACATCCGCATGCGCTCGAAGCTGGCGAAGAGCTGAGCGGGGCGGATTCGCCGCGGCGCTTGCGCGCGGATCTGCCCCGACACGCCCGGCGATTCGGTCAAGACCGCCGAGCCGCGGCACAAGCTCACCGAGCTCAGCGACTGGCTCGGCTTCACGCTCGGCAAGAAAGTCCGGCTTGGCGACGCCGCGCCTCGCCGCGATCGTCGCGCCGCGCGGCCGGTCGTCGTCGCGGCTAGGCGGCCGTCGCTTGCTCGCGCAGCCAGGCGACGAAGCGCTGCACCTCCGGCCGCTGCCGCGCCGCCGGCTCGACCAGCAGGTAGTAGGCGCGCGGTGCCACCACCGCGCGCAATTGTCGGGCGAACGGCACGACCAGCTGGCCGCGCGCCAGCTGTGCATCGATCAGCGGTCGCCGGCCGAGCGCGATGCCCTGGCCGTCGATCGCCGCCAGGATCGCCTGGTCGTAGTGACTGAAGCGCAGCGCGCCGGCCGGCTGCAGGCCGGCCAACCCCATCGTCTCCAGCCACAGATCCCAGGCCAGCCACGGATACGGCGAGGTCGCGTCGCAGTGCAGGAGCACGTGCCGGCGCAGATCGGCCGGCGTACGCAGCGGCCGCCGGCGATCGGCGCGCAGTGCCGGACTGCAGACCGGGATCGTCGCCTCACCGAACAGCCGCTCGCCATCGCCCGGCGCCCGCTCCGGCGGGCAGAAGCGGATCGCCACGTCGATGCGCTCGCGCGTCAGGTCGGCGACGCGGCTGTCGGCGCTGATGCGCACATCGATCTGCGGATGCGCGGCACGGAACGCCGGCAGCCGCGGCAGCAGCCACAGCGAGGCGACGCTGCCCGGCGTCGTCACCGTCACCAGCCGCGCGGTCTGCGCCGCGCGAATCTGCTCGATCGTCTCGCCGAGACGTCCCAGCAGCTCGCCGACCTGGCGCAGCAGCAGTTCGCCGGCCGGGGTCAGCGCCAGCGCGCGATGCCGGCGCTCGAACAGCGGCTGCTGCAGATGGGATTCGAGCGCCTGTACCTGACGGCTCACGGCGGATTGCGTCAGCGACAGCTCGGCGGCCGCGCGTGTGAAGCTGAGGTGGCGGGCCGCGGCCTCGAAGCCGCGCAGCAGGTCGAGCGGCGGCAGGCCTCGTCTGGCATGCGTCTGACTCATGCAAAAGCTTCCGAAATTTCGTTTGAGTGGCCATGCAGCCGGGGGAAGAATGCCGCCCCGGCCGCATCCTGCATTCATGATTCGCATGGTAGGCGGCCTTTCGGAGAAATGCCCATGGCCAAGGACCTGTACGCCCTCGTCGACCTGCCCGCGCCGGCCGCCGCGACGATCGCCCGATCCGTCGACGCGCCGGCCGACGCGGCGCGGGCGTCGGCCGATGTCCCGGGCATGGCGCCGGCCCGGCCGCTGCGGCTCGCGGGCTGGCAGCGCTTCAATCGCTGGATCGTCCGCGCCTACGGCGTGCTCGCGCCGAGCGCACGCTACAAGTGACGGCGGCGTGTAGCCGGCCGCGGCGCGCGGGCGCGCGGCGTAAAATGCGCCGATGTTCGAAGCCCGCGCTGATCTATCCCACCTCGTCTCGGCCCTGAATCCTGCGCAGCGCGAAGCCGTCACTGCGCCGCCCGAGCACCGCCTGGTGCTGGCCGGTGCCGGCTCCGGCAAGACGCGCGTGCTGACACACCGCGTCGCCTGGCTGATCGCCGCCGAGGGCGTGTCGCCGATGTCGATCCTGGCGGTGACCTTCACCAACAAGGCGGCGGCGGAGATGCGCGCGCGCATCGAGCAGCTGGTCGACGTGCCGATTCGCGCGATGTGGGTCGGCACCTTCCACGGCATCGCGCACCGCATGCTGCGCACGCATTTCATGGAAGCCGGGCTGGTACAGAACTTCCAGATCCTCGACGCCGACGATCAGGTGCGGCTGGTCAAGCGCATCGTCAAGAACCTCGAACTGCCCGAGGACCAGTGGCCGGCCAAGACCGTCGCCGGCTGGATCAACGCGCAGAAGGAAGAAGCGCGCCGGCCGCAGCAGATGGAGGATCAGGGCGACTATACGCAGCGCCAGTTCGTGCGCATCTACAGCGCCTACCAGGCGCAGTGCGATCGCCAGGGCGTCGTCGACTTCGCCGAGCTGCTGCTGCGCGCCTACGAGCTGACGCGCGACCACGCCGAGATCCAGGCGCACTACCGGCGCCGCTTCCGGCACATCCTCGTCGACGAGTTCCAGGACACCAACAAGCTGCAGTACGACTGGCTGCGCACGATCGCCGGCAAGACCGGCGTGCTGTTCGCGGTCGGCGATGATGACCAGAGCATCTATTCCTGGCGCGGCGCCCGCGTCGACAACATGCTCAAGCTGGCGCGCGACTTCCCCGGCTGCGAGACGATCCGCCTCGAACAGAATTACCGCTCGACCGGCAACATTCTCGCCGCCGCCAACGGCCTGATCGCCAAGAACGCCGGCCGCCTCGGCAAAGAGCTGTGGACGGAAGGCAACGACGGCGAGCCGATCCAGCTCTACGCCGCGTTCAACGAGTACGACGAGGCCGAGTTCGTCGTCAACCGCATCAAGGAGCATCTCGACGGCCGCTGCGCGCTGTCCGACATCGCCGTGCTGTATCGCATGGGCGCGCAGTCGCGCGTGCTCGAGGAAACGCTGATCCGCGCGCGCCTGCCGTACCGCATCTACGGCGGCCTGCGCTTCTTCGAGCGCCAGGAGATCAAGGACGCCCTCGCCTACCTGCGCCTGCTGCACAACCGCCACGACGACGTCAGCTTCGAGCGCGCCGTCAACACGCCGCCGCGCGGCATCGGCGCGACCAGCGTCGAGAAGCTGCGCCAGCTCGCGCGCGAGAACAACGTGTCGCTGTGGACGGCGGCGACGCAGGGCGCCGCGCCGCTCGGCCGCACGGCGGCGGCGCTGCAGCAGTTCACGGGCCTGATCGAGTCGCTGGCCAGCGAGACCAGGGCCGTGGCGCTGTCGCGCGCGACCGAGCGCGTCATCGAGCGCAGCGGCCTGCGCGAACACTATCGCAAGGAAAAGGGCGAGCAGGCCGAAGCGCGCCTCGAGAACCTCGACGAGCTGATCAGCGCGACGCGCGCCTTCGAGCCGCGCGTCGAGGCGGCGCCGCCGGACGAGAACGAGCCGCCGCGTGCCGATCCGTTGACCGAGTTCCTCACCCACGCCGCGCTCGAGGCCGGCGAGCAGCAGGCCGGTCCCGGCGAGGACTGCGTGCAGCTGATGACGCTGCACGCGGCCAAGGGCCTCGAATTCCCGATCGTGTTCATGGTCGGCATGGAGAACGGTCTGTTCCCGCACGCGCGCTCGACCGACGAGGGCAATCTCGAGGAGGAGCGCCGCCTCTGCTACGTCGGCATCACGCGCGCGCGCAAGCAGCTCTACATGAGCTACGCCGAGACGCGGCGCCTGCACGGCGTCGAGCAGATCAACGCGCCGTCGATGTTCCTGCGCGAGATTCCGCCGGAGTGCATCGTCGAGACGCGGCCGCGCGCGCAGGTCACGCGCCCGGCGTTCGCGGTGCGTGGCGCCTACAGCCGCGAGCACGGCGGCGGCTCGCAGTCCGGTTACGGCGGCGGCTGGGGTCGCGACGAGGTTCGCGAGCGGCGCGGCGGCTACGGCGCGCGCGACGAGGCGCCGCTGCGGCGGCCGCAGATCACGCCGGCGATGGCCGGCAAGAGCGAAGGCCCGGCCGGCCTGCGCCTCGGCCAGACGGTGCGCCATGACAAGTTCGGCGAGGGCACGGTGCTGGCGTTCGACGGCGACGGCGAGCGCACGCGCATCGAAGTCCGCTTCAAGAGCGCCGGCACCAAGTGGCTGATGCTCAGCTTCGCCAACCTGCAGGCGGGCTGAGCGATGAGCGCGACCGGTACCGTCATCGGCGTCGTCGTTCTGGTCGTCGCGCTGATCGTCGGGCCGTTCGCGACGCTGCGCGCGGTGTCGCGCTACCGCGACCGGCGCAAGCCGCCGCCGGCGGCGACGAAGCGCGACGACGAGGACGATCCGGACCGGCCGAGCGGCTTCTGGTGAGCGTGGCGGCTCAGGCGCCGGCGCGCTGCCGCGCGACGCTGGCGCGGTACGGCGCCAGCCCGAGCCCCAGCAGGATGGCCGCCAGCGCCGGCGCCAGCGTGCAGACCAGCAGCAGCGAACGGCCGACCGCGAGATCGCTGCCGAAGCCGTAGTCGGTGACCAGCGCGACCGCGGTCGGGCCGAAGCCGAGGCCGAGCATGTTGAGCACGAACAGGTAGATCGCCGAGACGCGCGCGCGCACCGCCGGCGCGACGGCGTCCTGCAGCCCCGACGGCGCGACGCCGAACGGCATGCTGAAGAACAGCACCGCCGGCAGCATCGCGGCGATGATCGCCGGACGCGCGTCGGCGAGCAGGAACAGCGCCGTACACGGTATCGCCAGCAGCGCGGCGAGCATGCCGACGCGCAGCGTCGCGTCCTCGACGCCGCGCCGCAGCCAGCGGTCGGCGAGCGCGCCGCCGAGCAGCACACCGAGCGTGCCGAACACCGCGACCGCGCCGCCGTACCAGATGCCGACCTGCGCCGGCGTCCACTGGTGCAGGCGGATCAGATAGCTCGGAATCCACGCGGCGCTGCCGTAGGCGCCGATCGCGATCAGCGCGAAGCCGAAGTGGTGGCAGGCCAGCGTGCGCGCGTTGGCGCGCAGCTCGGCGCGCAGCAGCGTCCAGCCGCCGCCGTGCTCGCGCCGGTGCTGGCGCGGCGGTTCGCGGATCGCCAGCAGCACCAGGCTGAACACCGCGCCGACCGTGCCGAGCAGCACGAACACGAACTGCCAGGGCCGCAGCGTGCCGAGCAGCGGCAGCGCCGGCAGCGGATGCGTGCTGGCGTAGTGAACGATCGCGCCGCCGAGCAGGAAGGCGACGCCGGAGCCGACGTAGACGCCGGTGCCGAACAGGCTGATCGCGGTCGCGCGGCGCTCGCGCGGGAAGGTGTCGGTGATCAGCGAGTACGCGGCCGGCGACAGCGAGGCCTCGCCGATGCCGACGCCGATGCGCGCGACCAGCAGGTGCGCGTAGCGCTGCGCGAGTCCGCAGGCGGCGGTCGCCAGGCTCCACGCGAAGGCGCCGGCGGCGATCAGGCCGCGGCGGCTGCCGCGGTCCGCCCACCAGGCCAGCGGGATGCCGCAGACCGTGTAGAACAGCGCGAAGCTGAAGCCCATCAGCAGGCTCATCTCGGTGTCGCTGATGCCGAGATCGGCGCGGATCGGCCCGACCAGCAGATTGAGGATCTGGCGGTCGACGTACGACAGCACGTGCGCCGCCATCAACAGGGCGACGACCAACCAGGCGCGGCGCGGTGTCGGCGCCGTGTTCATGGCGCGGCCCTGCGCGAGCGGATCACCGCTTCGGCTTCGAGCGCGTCGAGTTCGGCGTCGGACAGGCCGAGCCGTTCGGCGAGCACGGCGCGTGTGTCGGCCGACAGCTCCGGGCCGCTCCAGCGCACCGCGCCCGGCGTTGCCGACAGCTTCGGCACGATGCCGACCTGCAGCAGCTCGCCGAAATGCGAGTGCGGCGCGCGCAGCAGCATCTCGCGCGCCGCGTAGTGCGGATCGTGCGCCGCGTCGGCGAGCGTGTAGACGCGCGAGCACGGCACGCCGGCGGCGTCGAGCTGCGCGCCGATCTCGGCGGCGTCGCGCGCCGCGGTCCAGGCGCCGATCTCGGCGTCGAGCGCGTCGACGTGCTCCCAGCGCGAGTTGATCGTCGCGTAGCGGGGATCGTCGAGCAGCGCGGCGCGGCCGATCGCCTGCATCAGCCGCCGGAAGGTTGCGTCGTTGTTGGCGGCGATCAGCACGTAGCCGCCGTCGCGCGTCGGATAGAGATTGTTCGGCGCCATGTACGGCAGGCGCGAGCCTTCGCGGTTCGGTACGTAGCCGAAGCGGTCGTAGGCCGGCACCGAGGCTTCGAGCATCGAGAACGCCGCTTCGTACAGCGCGCAATCGACGACCTGGCCGCGGCCGCTGCGCTGCCGCTCGAGCAGCGCCAGCACCGCGCCATAGGCGGCGTAGGCCGCCGACAGGTAATCGACGACCGGCACGGCGACGCGCGGCGGTGGCCGCTCCGGATCGCCGATCAGATGGCGCACGCCGCCGTAGGCTTCGCAGATCGCGCCGTAGCCCGGCATCGCGCGGCGCGGCCCGCTCTGGCCGTAGCCGCTGATGCGCACCAGCACCAGCCCCGGGTTCTGCGCCGACAGCGCCTCGTAGCCGAGGCCGAGGCGTTCGAGCGTGCCCGGCCGGAAATTCTCGACGACGAGGTCGCACTCGGCCGCCAGGCGCAGCACCAGCTCGCGGCCGCGCGCGGTCTTGAGGTCGATCGTCACCGCGCGCTTGTTGCGCAGGATCGACGCCGCGAACAGCGCGATGCCTTCGTCCGGCAGGCCGATCTGCCGCACCGAATCGCCCTCCGGCGGCTCGACCTTGATGACCTCGGCGCCGAAGTCGGCGAACAGGCGCGTGCAGGCCGGCCCGGCGATCGTATTGCACAGTTCCAGCACGCGATAGCCGGCGAGCGGTCCGGATGCGGGCGGCGTGGCGGCGCTCATCGCTGGGTCCGCCGCTTCGGCGCCGGCTGCAGCTGCGTCAGGCGCACCGCGTCGCGCACCCAGCGGCAGAGCAGCGCGCGCGTTTCCGCCGGCTCGATGATGTCGACCACGCCGAAGGCCTCGGCGCTGCGGAACGGCGAGCCGAGCTGCTCGTAGTACGCCTCCAGTTCGAGGCGCCGCGCCTGCGGATCGGCCGCCGCCTCGATCTCGCGGCGATGCGCGGCGGCGACGCCGCCCTCGATCGGGATCGAGCCCCAGCGCGCGCTCGGCCAGGCGAAGCGGTGGTTCAGCGCGGTGCCGGTCGGGCCGCTCCACGGCCCCAGCATCGAGCCGCCGACGCCGTAGGCGCGGCGCAGCACGACGCTGACCCAGGGCACGCTGGCCTGCTCGATCGCGGCGCCGGCGCGGGCCGCCGCGAGCAGCGTGCCGGCGCGCTCGGCGTCGGGGCCGATCATCACGCCCGGCTGGTCGACGAGGTGCACGACCGGCAGGTGGAAGCTGTCGCAGAGATCGACGAAGCGCTCCATCTTCTGCGCCGCCGCGCGGGTCAGCGCGCCGCCGGCCACCGCCGGATCGTTGAGCATCAGGCCGACGGCGTGGCCGTCGAGGCGGGCCAAGAAGGTGCGCAGCGAGGCGCCGAAGTCCGGCGCCAGCTCGAACAGCGAGCCGCGGTCGGCGATCGACTCGGCGATCGGCCGCGCCGCGTAGATGCGGCGGCGGTTGGCGGGAATCACGCCATTGAGCGCCTCGTCGCGGCGCTGCGGATCGTCGTCGACGCTGGCGCGCGCCGGCGCTTCCCAGGCATGGCTTGGCAGGTATGACAGGAAGCGCCGCACTTGGGCGAGCGCGTCACGCTCGTCGGCGGCGGCGTTGAGGATCGCGCCGCTGAGGCGCGTGCACAGCTCGGTGCCGCCGAGCGCTTCCTTGTCGACGTCGATGCCGAGGCCTTGCTTGACGACCGGCGGGCCGGCCGCGAAGACCTGCGCCTGGTCGCGCACCATCACCGAGAAATGCGCGGCGACGGCGCGGATCGCGCCGAGTCCGGCGCAGGCGCCGAAGGCGACGCTGGCGACCGGCACCGCGCCCATCAGCGCCGTGCTCGGCCACAGCGGATAGCCGGGCAGCTTGGTGCGGCCGGCCTTGGCGAGCAGCTTGACGCTGCCGCCGGCCGAATCGACGAAGCGCACCAGCGGCATGCGGAAGTCGAGCGCCATGCGCTCGGCATAGATCCACTTCTCGGCGACCGCCGCCTCGGACGAGCCGCCGCGGATCGTGAAGTCGTCGGCGACGACCATCAGCGGCCGGCCGTCGACGGCGGCGCGGCCCATGACGCTGTTCGACGGCGTGAAGCCCTGATAGCGGCCCTGCGCGTCGTAGCGTCCGGCGCCGGCGATGCGGCCGAGCTCCTGGAACGAATCGCGATCGGCGAACGCGTCGATACGTTCGCGCGCCGTCAGCCGTCCCTGCGCGTGCCAGGCCGCGACCGCGGCGTCGCCGCCGAGGCGCAGAGCGGCCTCGCGGCGCTCATGCAGTTCCTGCAAGGCTTCGTCGTCCATGGCGCCGGCTTCCCTCCGTTCGCGCGGTCCGCGTCAGCCGAGTTCGGCGAGCGGCTGGCCTTCCTCGACGGCATCGCCGACACGCACCAGCCAGGCCGTCACGCGGCCGGCCTGAGGCATCGTCGCCGGGATTTCCATCTTCATCGATTCCACGTACAGCACCACGCTGCCGGCGGCGAGCGGCGCGTCGAGCTCGGCGGCGAGCTGCCAGACCGTGCCGGTCGCCGGCGCGCGCACGTGGCGCGCGCTCATCGCGCCGCCCCGGTCGCCGCCACGCGCTGCAGCACGAAGCTGCGCGTGTGCTCGACGATGCGCCGCGCCGCCTTCTCGGCGTGCGGTTCCGAGCGCATGCGCAGCGCGGCGACCAGCTTGCGATGGCGGGCCGCCGATTGCTGACGCCAGCGGCTCGGCGCCGGCTGCAGGAAGCGGTGCAGCCAGTAGGCAACGCGGCCGAGCCGGCGCTGCACCGTCGCCGCGTGGCGGCTGCCGCAGACCTCGCCGAGCTGGGTGCCGGCGCGGTAGGCGGCATCGACCAGCTCGACGTTGCGGCCGCCGCGCGCGATCAGGGCGCCGAGTTCGTCGACGGCGTCGGCGTAGCGCTGCAGCTCGGCGTCGCTGGCGTGGCGCACGGCGAAGCGCGCGACGGCGCCGTAGGCGACGCCGAGCAGGTCGAACAGATCGGCGATCTCGGCCGGCGAGGGATCGATGACGCGCGCACCGCGCCACGGGGCCAGCTCGATCAGGCCGTCCTGTTCGAGCACGCGCAGCGCCTCGCGCACCGGCGCGCGGCTGATGCCGAGCCGCTGCGCGACGTCGAACTCGCGAATGCGCTCGCCCGGCTTGTAGACGCCGGCGAGGATGTCGCGCAGCAGGCGGCGCACCGTCTGCTGGATCAGCGGCGCCTCGTCGCCGGCGCCGTTGTCGCTGTCGATCTCCACCGCTTCCGTCGCTGTCGATGCCGCCTTCATCGTCGCTCCCGCCGCCGCGCCGGTGCCGCCCGAGGTCGACACATTGTCGACAATCGGACGCCGTCCGGACGCCAGGTCCGACGGAATCTACGCCGGCGTGCCGGGCCGCGGCAAGCCGGCGCCGGCGGCGGGGTTGCCGCCGCCGGGTCGGTCGCCGGCCACGATCCGCTGCGGTGATAAGCAAATAAGCCAATGATATTTCGTCAATTCTGGAGTCGGTGCTAGAAAGGCGATGGCGCTGCGCGGCGCGTGCTGCAGGTGGCCGGCCGCAACGGGCGCTTGCCGCGGCAGGCTTGCGTGCCCGGAATTGTCGACTACACTCGCTGCAGAAAGCGGCGATTTCTGCAAGGAAACGACCGTCCACGCCGGGCCGCGAGGCGCTGGCAAGAGGGGGAGAACGGACATGCACCGGATGCTCGGACGTCTGTGGTGGATCGGCCCTTCGGCCCTGCTGGCGAGCGCCGCCGCCGCGCAGGAAAGCCCGCCACCGCCGCCCGCCGCCGACGCGGCGATCGAAACCGTCGTCGTCACCGCGACGCGGCGCAGCCAGAGTCTCGACCGCGTGCCGCTGGCGATCAGCGAACTCGGCGGCGAGACGCTCGAACAGTCGGCAATCCGCGACACCCAGGCCCTGCAGATGGAGGTGCCGTCGCTGGCCGTCACCGTCTCCGGCAGCGAGAACGCCGGTTCGGTGATCCGCATCCGCGGCATCGGCACCTCGGGCGGCAACGTCGGCTTCGAAAGCTCGGTCGGCGTGTTCGTCGACGACGTCTACCTGTCGCGCTCCGGTCTGGCGCTGACCGACCTCGTCGACGTCGAGCGCATCGAGGTGCTGCGCGGCCCGCAGGGCACGCTGTTCGGCAAGAACACCTCGGTCGGCGCGATCCGCATCGTCACCGCGCAGCCGGTGTTCCGCCGCGATGCCAGCCTCGGCCTCAGCTACGGCAACGAGAACGCCTGGCTGCTGCGCGGCATGCTCAACCTGCCGCTGGTCGACGAGGTGCTGGCGGTGCGTTTCGCGGCGCAGCTCAACCAGCGCGACGGCTTCCTGCACAACAGCGCCGACGGGCGCGACTACAACGATCGCGACCGCTACACGCTGCGCGGCCAGCTGCTGTACCGGCCGCTGCCGACGCTGTCGCTGCGCCTGATCGCCGACCGCATCGCCAAGGACGAGCGCTGCTGCGCGGCGCCGTACACGCACTACGGACCGACGGCGCCGGCGCTGGCCGCGCTCGGCGGCACGGTGTTCGATCCGCCGGCCGAGGATCGCGCCGCCTTCGACCGCCCGCTGGCGAGCAAGGCCAATGATTCCGGCGCCTCGCTGCATCTCGACTGGGATCTCGGCTGGGCCGAGCTGCGCGGTCTCGCCAGCTATCGCGACAGCGACGGCCGCGACCGTTCAGACGGCGACTACAGCGACGTCGACCTCGTCTACATCCCGTACCAGAACGGCACGATTCGCACCAAGACCGGCGAGCTCTCGCTGCACGGCGTCGCCGGACGCCTCGACTGGCTGCTCGGCGTCTACGGCGCGGACGAGGACCTGAACCTGACGATGGCGACGCTGCTCGGCGACGACGCCGGCGCCTACGTCAACCTGATCAGCGGTGGCGCGGTGCCGGCGGCGCTCTATCCGAGCGGCAGCGGCCAGACCGACACGCGTGCGCAGCAGAATGGCCAGAGCTGGTCGCTGTTCACGCACAACATCATCGACCTCGGCGCCGGCTTCGACCTGACGCTCGGCCTGCGCTGGCTGCACGAGCAGAAGCACGGCGGCGGCACCACCGTCTCCGACAGCCCGTCATGCAATCCGCTGCTGCCGCTGCCGGCTTCGGTGCGCTTCCTGTGCGGCGCCGATCCGTACGACGCGCACTACGACGACAACCGCTACACCG
Source organism: Solimonas variicoloris DSM 15731 (assembly GCF_000382285.1). Lineage (GTDB taxonomy): Bacteria > Pseudomonadota > Gammaproteobacteria > Nevskiales > Nevskiaceae > Solimonas > Solimonas variicoloris. The sequence goes on from NZ_KB907925.1 coordinate 235,857, forward strand.
GCAACGCCGCGCTCGGCCGCCGGTTCGCGAACGGGCTCTACGTCTACGGCAGCTATGCGTCCGGCTTCAAGTCCGGCGGCATCAATCTCAATCCGCCGACCACCGCCAACGACGGCGACCAGACCTTCCGCCCCGAGACCGTCGATGCCTACGAACTCGGCATCAAGGCGCCGTTCTTCGGCCGCCGCGTGCAGACGCGCACGGCGCTGTTCTGGATGGACATCGACGACTTCCAGCTGGCCGGCTACAACGGCCAGACCTGGCAGGTGCAGAACGCGCCGGTGCGCTCGCGCGGCGTCGAGTTCGAGTCGACCGCCTACCTGCTCGCCGGCCTGAGCCTGCGCGCCGCCGCGACCTGGGCCGACGCCGAGTTCAGCGCCGGCCCGAACGACGGCAAGCGGATGACCAACGCGCCGCGCTGGAGCGGGCAGTTCGGCGGCAGCTACGAGCGCGCGCTGCCGGTCTGGAACGCGAGCGCTTTCGGCAACGTCGTCGCCCGCTACCAGAGCGAGGTCAACACCGGCGTCAATCTCGACGAGCACAAGCGCCAGGGCGGCTATACGCTGCTCAACGCGCGGCTCGGCCTGCATCTGCCGGCCGAGTTCGAGGTCTCGCTGTGGGGCGCCAACCTCACCGACAAGCACTACAAGCTGATCATCTTCGACAGCCCGGCGCAGAGCGGCAGCTACAACGGCTACATCGGCCAGCCGCGCAGCTACGGCCTGGAAGTGCGCAAGCGCTTCTTCTGACTTCACGCCTCGTCGCGTCGGCGACTAGGCGATCCGCACGCGGCGCCGCGCTGCCGCGACCGTTGTCGACCGGGAGTTCGCATGGTCTACGCTGGCACACTGAGAAGGCTTGCCGCCGCCGCGCTGCTCGCGGGCGCTGCCGCCGCCCACGCCGACGAAGCGCCGCGCGCGACGCTCGCGGACGGTGCGCTGCGCGGCGCCAGCGCCGACGGCGTGCAGGCCTTCCTCGGCATTCCGTACGCGGCGCCGCCGGTCGGCGCCCTGCGCTGGCGGCCGCCGCAGGCGCCGGCGCCGTGGAGCGGCGAACGCGACGCCACGCAGTTCGGTCCCGCCTGCCCGCAGGGCGAGGATCGCCTCTACGGCCTGACGCCGAAGCTGCGCCGCGAAGACTGTCTCTATCTCAACGTGTGGACGCCGGCCGCGCGCACCGCGCCGCTGCCGGTGATGGTCTGGCTGCACGGCGGCGCGCACCGCATCGGCAGCGCCTCGATCCCGAGCTACGACGGTCGCCGCCTCGCGCAGCGCGGCGTCGTCGTGGTGACGCTGAACTACCGGCTCGGCTATCTCGGCAATTTCGCGCACCCGGCGCTGGCCGCCGAGGGCAAGGCCGGCAATTTCGGCCTGCTCGATCAGATCGCCGCGCTGCGCTGGGTGCAGCGCCACATCGCCGCCTTCGGCGGCGATCCGCAGCGCATCACCGTGTTCGGCGAAAGCGCCGGCGGCGCCGACGTGCTGTACCTGATGACGAGCCGCGCCGGCGAAGGCCTGTTCCAGCGCGCGATCGTCGAGTCCGGCGGCGGCTGGGGCAAGCCGCTGCCGCGCGAGCGGATGCAGCGCCAGATCGTCGCCGCGCTCGCCGCGGCCGGCGTCGACGGCAAGGCCGATGCCGCGGCGCTGCGCGCGCTGGCACCGGAGAAGCTGCTCGAGGCGCAGCGCGCCGAGCGCTCGCTCGGCTTCGGGCCGTTCGTCGACGGCGACAGCGTGTCCGAGGCGCCGGCCGCGGTGTTCGCCGCCGGCCGCGAGGCGCGCGTGCCGCTGATCATCGGCAGCAACGACTGGGAAGGCAGCCTGCTGAAGCTGCGCAAGCCGGGTTTCTGGGACGGCGTGCTGGCGCGTCTGCCGCCGGTCTCCGGCTGGTACGAAGGTCAGGCCGCCGACGCCGCGGCACGCCAGCCGCTGCTGTTCCGCGACATCGTCTTCGCCGCGCCGGCGCGCTGGCTCGCCGCCCGCCATGCGGCGCAGGCGCCGACCTGGCTGTATCGCTTCGCGCACGTCAGCGCCGGCCGTCGCGGTCAGGTGCCCGGCGCCGGCCACGCCGCCGAGATCGCCTACGTGTTCGACACGCTCGACGCGCTGCAGGCGCTTGGCACCACGGTCGACGCCGACGATCGCGCGCTCGCCGCGACGCTCGCCGACTGCTGGACGGCGTTCGCGCGCGACGGCGCGCCGCGCTGCGCGGCGGACTGGCCGCGCTACGACGCCAGGGGCGACCGTTTGCTGCTGCTCGATCGCGGCGCGCGCGTGCAGGCGACGCCCGACGCCGCGGCGCTCGACGGTGTGACCAAGTATTTCGGGCCCGGCGGCTGGCTGGCCCGCTAGGCGCCGTCATCGCCGCGCATGGCGCCGGCGCCGCGTGCGGCCGGACGCTAAGCTTGCGCAGTGAGTCCGCTTCTCGCGCTGTCACTGCTCCTGCTGGCCATCCCGATCGCCTGGTTCGTCCGGCGGCGCCGCGCCCGTGCGTCCGCGCCGCGATTGCCGGACGGCTGGCGCGCGCGTCTCGACGCGCGCGTGCCGCAGGCGGCGCTGGTGCCGGCGGCGCTGCGCGAGCGCTACGAGGCGCGCGTCGAAGCCTTCGTCGCGCGCAAGCGCTTCATCGGCTGCAACGGCCTGGTGGTCGACGACGACATGCGCCTGACCGTCGCCGGCCTGGCGGCGCTGCTGCTGCTGCGCGACGACGCGACGCTGTTTCCCGCGGTGCGCAGCGTGCTGCTGTATCCGGCTGCGTTCCTCGTCCGCCACGAGGAACCGGACGAGCTCGGTCTGGTCGACGACGAGCCGGTCGAACAGATCGGCGAGTCCTGGCAGGGCGATCGCGTGATCCTGTCGTGGGAGGACGTCGAGGCGGCGCTCGCCGGCGATGCGGTGAACGTCGTGATCCACGAGTTCGCGCACCAGCTCGACGACGAGAATCCGTGGAGCGAGGGCGCGCCGCCGATGGCCGACTACACGCAGTGGTCGCAGGTGATGCAGCGCGAGTACGAGCGCCTGCAACGGCACCGGCGGCCGCCGGTGCTCGATCCGTACGGCGCCGAGAGTCCGGGCGAGTTCTTCGGCGTGGTCAGCGAGGCCTTCTTCCAGCGTCCGGTCGAACTGCGCCGCCATCACGCCGAGCTGTACGCGCTGCTCGCCCGCTACTACCGGCTCGATCCGGCCGCCGCGCCGCCGCTCTGGCCGGCCGCCTGAGCGCGGCGTTCAGGTGCGGTTCGGCGCCGGACCCGACACAATGAATCGCCGCATCGACGCGGCGCGGGGCATGCAAGGAGCGGACATGGGAGTCCTGAAGATCGTCGGCATCGTGCTGATCGTCGCCGGCGCCGCGGCGCTGAGCTACAAGCAGTTCTCGTACACCAAGGAAACGCACGACGCCGATCTCGGCGCGCTGCACTTTTCCGTGAAGGAGAAGGAATCGGTGGCGATTCCGGCCTGGCTCGGCGGCGGCGCGGTGGTGCTCGGCATCGTCCTGCTGGTGCTGCCGTCGCGCAAGAGCTGACGCGTCGTTCCCGCCACAAAAAGCCCCGCGCGGCACGCACCGCGCGGGGCTTTTTCATGCGCCGGCGGGCCTACTGCAGCTTCACCAGCAGCGCCTGGATGCCGTTCGATTCGAGCCGCGTCATGGTCGCCTGCACGTGCTGCCAGTTGCGATCGGGGCCGATGCGCACGCGGTAGAAGGTGTCCTTGCCGTCGATCGTCACCGTCTCGATGCGCGATTCGATGCCGAGCAGCGCGAGGCTGGCCTTCTGCTTCTCGGCTTCGGTCTGCGAGCGGTACGAGGCGACCTGGATGATGTAGCTGCCGCTGTTGGCATCGGCCGCCGCCGGCGCCGGCGGCGAGCCGTCGGCGTTCGGCGGCGTCTGCGGCTTCGGCGTGCTCGGCGGCTGCGCCGACTTGGCGGCCTCGCGCGGCAGCACGACTTCCTGGTTCTTGAGGATCTCGTAGAAGGTGAAGCGGTCCTTTTCCTTCGGCGGCAGCGGCAGGGCCTCGGACTTGCCGCCGCTCTTGCGCGGCGCCGGCTTGTCGCCGGCCTCGGCCTGCGCGCCGGCCGCCGGGGCATGGGCCTGCGGCAGCAGCGTGCCGTCGACCGGCCGCTTGATGTAGACGAAGGCGGCGACCGCGAGGCCGACCGACAGGCCGGCGATCAGCCAGACCCAGCCGGGCACGCCGCCGCCGCTGCGGCCGCCACCGCCGCCGCGCGGGCTGCTGCGGGTGTGACGGCGGCTGCCGTTGCTGCGGTGGGCGTAGTCGCGGGGCATGGGCGCTCGGTCCGGCGAATGTCGGGGTCGGGACTCAGTGTGTCACGCGGGTGCCGGCCACGGTATCGCCGCCGGCGCCCACGGGTCGCTACATCTTCTCGGGCGCGGACACGCCGAGGATCGTCAGGCCGTTCTTCAGCACCTGGCGCACGGCGGCGACCAGCGCGAGGCGCGCATTCTGCAGCTCGGCGTCGTCGTCGACGAGGAAGCGGTGCACGTTGTAGTAGCCGTGCAGCGCCTCGGCGAGATCCTTCAGATAGAAGACGACGGTGTGTGGCGTGTACGCCGCCGCCGCCTTGCGCAGCATTTCCGGATAGCGCGTCAGCAGCGTCAGCAGCGCCTTCTCGTGTTCGGTGTCGAGGCGGTGCAGCGTCGCCGCGGCATCTTCGGCCTGCCACGTGCCGCCTTTCTCGGCGAGCTGCTCGAACACGCGGCAGATGCGCGCGTGCGCATACTGCACGTAGTAGACCGGATTGTCGTTCGACTGCGAGCGCGCGAGGTCGATGTCGAATTCGAGATGCTGGTCGTGCGAACGCGTCAGGTAGAAGAAGCGCGTCGCGTCGGTGCCGGCCTCGTCGATCAGATCCTGCAGCGTGACGAAATTGCCGCTGCGCTTGCCCATGCGGCCCGAGGACAGCGTGACGAACTGGATCAGCTGCACGTTGAGCGCGTCCTTGCGGCCGGTCAGCGCTTCGATCGCGGCGCGCACGCGGGCGATATAGCCGTGATGGTCGGCGCCCCAGACGTCCATCAGCATCGGCCAGCCGCGATCGAGCTTGTTGACGTGGTAGGCGAGATCGTTGCAGAAATAGGTGGCGGCGCCGTCGGCCTTGACCAGCACGCGGTCCTTCTCGTCGCCGAAGGCCTCGGTGCGCATCCACAGCGCGCCGTCCTTTTCGTAGGTGAGGCCCTGGTCGGCGAGGCGCTTGAGCGCGATCTGCACGAAACCCGACTGCACCAGCGCCGCTTCCGACGACCACTGGTCGAACTCGACATTGAAGTCAGCGAGCGTCTTCCTGATGACGCCGAGCTGGTCGTCGAGCGCGGCCCGCTGGATCGTGCGATAGCCGTCGCCGAGCAGCGCCTTGGCGCGCTCGATCAGGGCATCGAGATAGCGTTCCTGCTGCGCCTTGACGGCTTCCTTCTGCGCGTCGTCGGCGCCTTCCGGCGCGACGGCGTCGGCCGGCAGGCCGGCCAGCACCGCGGCGGCCGGGTGCGCGAACGCGCGGCCGTGCGCGGCGAGCACGGCGGCGGCGGTCGTCCGGATGTAGTCGCCGGGATAGCCGCGGCGCGGCACCTCGATGGTCTCGCCGCAGGCCTGCAGATAGCGCAGCCAGACGCTGACCGCGAGCACGTCGACCTGACGGCCGGCGTCATTGATGTAGTACTCGCGCCACACCGTCCAGCCGGTCGCGGCGAGCAGCTTGGAAACCGAATCACCGTACGCGGCGCCGCGGCCGTGGCCGACGTGCATCGGCCCGGTCGGGTTGGCCGAGACGAACTCGACCATGATGCGGCCACGGCTGCCGGAATCGTCGCGGCCGTACGCCGCGCCCTGCGCGAGCACGTCGACGACCACGTTCTGGAACGCCGCGCGGTTCAGGAAGAAATTGATGAAGCCGGGTCCGGCGATCTCGACCTTGGCGATGATGCCGGCCGCCGGCAGCGCCGCGACCAGCGCTTCGGCGACCGCGCGCGGCGGCTTGCCGAGCGGCTTGGCGAGCTGCAGCGCGAGGTTGGTCTGGAAGTCGCCGAACTTCGGATCCTTGGTCGCATCGAGCTGGATCGCCGGTCGCGCGATCTCGGTCCCGGCGAGCAGCGGGTCGAGGGCGCGGGCGAGCAGGTCCTGCAAATGCGTTTTCATCGAAAAACCAAGGTGGAAGCGAGTTTTTGGGCGCGGATTGTAGCCGGGCGACGACGACGGCGTCTTTTGCGCGCCGCGCTTTTCGGCTAGGCTGCGCGCCGTTTTTGGGGAGTAGCCGTCCCGCGCAAGGCGGGAGCACGCGTCAACAGACTTGTCCCGGTCGGGACATGGCGCGTCCAGCGACGAAGCCGCCTGCACGGCGCGCGCGTCGCCTGGCGAGACCAGGATGAGCGAGGCGGCCGCCGGGCGGGCTTCGCGCGTCCGGTCTTGCCCAGCGCCCGGCCCTTCGTCTGACTCGATATCTCGATATGGAAGCTTTCCTCGTTTCGACCGGCGCCGTGCTGCTCGGCGAAATCGGCGACAAGACCATGCTGCTCTCGCTGGTTCTCGCCACCCGCTTTCGCAAGCCGCTGCCGGTGATCGCCGGCATCCTGGTCGCGACCCTGCTCAATCACGCGCTGGCCGGCGCGCTCGGCGGCTGGGTGCGCACGGTGGTGCCGGCGCAGTGGCTGCCGTGGATCGTCGGCGGTTCGTTCATCGCCGTCGGCCTGTGGGCGCTGGTGCCGGACAAGATCGACGAGGACGAGGCCAAGCCGGCCGGCGACGGCAGCGCCTTCCTGGTCACCGCGCTGGCGTTTTTCCTCGCCGAGATCGGCGACAAGACGCAGATCGCGACCACGCTGCTGGCCGCGCGTTTCGACTCGCTGGCGGCGGTCGTCGCTGGTACCACGACCGGCATGATGCTGGCCGACGTGCCGGTGATCTTCGTCGGCGCGGCGCTCGCCAAGAAACTGCCGCTGAAGGCGATCCGCATCGTCGCCGCCGGCCTGTTCCTCGTGCTCGGCGTCAGCACCCTGCTGTTCCGCCACTCGCTCGGCGGCTGAGTCCGGTAGCGCCGCGCGGGTCGACGTCGCTCGACCCCCGCGGCGCGGCGCCTCAGGCCGGCTCGCGGGCCTGCCGCTCGGCCGCGGCGATGCTCGAAAAGATGGTCTGCCACAGCGCGTAGATGACGAAATGGCCGGCCTGCGGCAGGCGGTTCAGCGCCACTGCCTTGAGCTGCCGGCCGATGCGTTCGGCCAGCGCGATCGACACGTGGCGGTCGTCCTCGCCATGCCAGATCGTCACCGGCGCGCGCACCTCGGACAGCTCGAAACCCCAGTCCTGCACCGACAGCAGGGTTTCGAGCACGAGCTCGCGCTCGTCGTGCCGCACCGAGGCGAGCAGGCCGTCGACATAGGCCTTGCGCAGTGCCGGATCGTCGAGGATCGCGCGGTCGGCGTCCGTCACCTGCGTCTTGACCTGCTCGATGTAGCGCTGCGGATCGTTGCGGATGCCCTTGATCACCACGCGCATCACCGGCGCCAGCAGGCTCGGCGTGTAGCGCGCCAGCAGCATCGCCATGCGGAAGGCCGGCAGGTAGTGGCGGATGTCCTCGACGCTGGTGAACGGCGGCGCGCAGCCGACCAGGGTGACGCTGCTGACGCGCTCGGGCAGCAGCGCCGCAGTTGCCAGCGCATACGGGGTGCCGCCGGAGAAGCCGGCGACGGCGAAGCGATCGAGTCCGAGATGATCGGCGAGCGCGGCGACGTCGCGCGGCCAGTCGGCGATGCGCCGGCCCGGCTGCGGGTCGGAGTCGCCGCAGCCGGGCCGCTCCGGCAGGATCAGGCGCACGCCGCAGCGCGGCAGCAGGCTGTCGTCGGGATGGCGCTGGAAGCGCGAGCCGGAGATGCCGTGCATCAGGATCACCGGCAGGTCGCCGGGATCGCCGACGTCGGCGTACGCCAGCCAGCGCCCGTCGCGCAGACGCAGGCCTTCCGCCGGCGCCGGCGGCGGCGCTTCGAGCAAGGCCGCGGCGCCGGCCGCGGCCGTTTCCCCGGCGACGGTGTCCAGCCAGACCGGGCTGCTGTAAAGCGTCTGCAGCAGCTCCGGCTGGCGCCGCACGCCGGTCTTGGCGAAGACCGCCTTGAGCTGCGCGCGCGTGGTGTGGATCGTCACCGCGTGCGCGCGCGCGATCTGCTCGAGCGTGCGGCCGCGGACCAGGCCCTGGGTCACGCGCGCCTCGGCCGGCGTGAGGCCGAACGCCGACATCAGGGCCTGCTCCGACAGCTGGTGGGTGCGGCGGCTGGCGACGAACACGACGGCGCGGCTGGCGTCGGCACGGCCCTTCAGCGCCATGCGCGAGACCAGCAGCGACAGCGCGTCGGCGCTGTTCGCGTCGAGGTGCAGCGAGCGACCGGCGCCGTCCGGCTGGTCGATCGCGGCGCGGATCGCCGCCTGCAACGGCGCCGCCGGCGTCGCCACCAGGCGGCCCTGTTCGAGCCGCAGCGCGCCCTTGCCGCGCGTGACCTCGAGCAGTGCGCGGTTCATGCCGCTGACGCGGCCGTCGCGGTCGACGATGGCCATGCCGACCGGCAGGCGGTCGAGGGCGCTCTCGAGCAGATCGCGTTCCTCCTCGGCCTGTGCCAGCTCGTGATGGATCGCGTTGGCGCGGACGAAATGCGGGATCAGCTGCTGCAGCAGCTGGCGCTCGCCGGGCGTCGCCGCGCCGTCGAGCAGCGCCCCCTGATCGAACCAGCGGGCGACGAGGCCGTGCACGGTCTGGTGGCTCAGGCGCGGTGTGTCTTCGTCGAGCTGCTGCAGATAGCCGGACACGCCTTCGAGCAGCTCCGGCCAGAGGCTGAGATCGGTGGCGGCGTCGTAGACCAGCCCGATCAGCTCGGACAGCGCACGCGGCGGCGGAAGGCTCGAAGTCATCGGAGATGGATCGGGATCGGTTCGGGCGCGATGGATGCCGCAGCAGTAGCACGCCGCCGCCGGCGCGCGCAACGCGGCATTACCCAAATGGGCAATGCGTCGGCGCGGACCGCCGTGCCAAGGTCTTCGCGGCGCCGGACGACGGAGCGCGCCCGGCCTTCCGGAGCTCGCGTCCGGCGCCGCATTCGATGCTTTTGCATGGGGGTCCGCGGTATGTCCAGCGCATTTCATGTTTCCCGTCATCCGTCGCTGCGACGCCTGCTGTCGTGCGCCGCGGCCGGCCTGCTGAGCGCGCAGCTGGCGGCCTGCGGCGGTGGCGGCGGCGGCGATGACGAGGCGTCGCGGCCGAGCGTGACGCTGACGGCATCGGCGACCACGGTCGAAGGCGGCGAGACCGTCGCCCTCACCGCGCGCGCGCGCGACGCGCAGGGTGCCGCGCTCGCGGCCGGGCTGGCCTGCACGGCCGGCACGCTGGAAGGCACGCTCCTGATCACGCCGACGGTGCGCCAGGACACGGACATCGTCTGTACGGCGACGGCGACCGATGCCGCCGAGCGCACGGCGCGCGCCGAGGTCACGATCCGCGCCACTGCGACGCTCGCCAGCCTGACGATTCCGGACGGCAAGTCGACGCTCGCCGGCGGCGAGCTCGGCCTGCTGTTCGCCGACCAGCTGCCGCTCGAGGACGAAAGCTACGTCGCCACGCTCGACGGCCAGGACCTCACGCTGTACCGCAGCGATGCCGGCACGCTGACCTTCGCGGTGCCGGCCACGGCCGTCGCCGGCGAGAAGATCCTGCGGGTGACGATCGGCACGCGCTCGTACGCCTATCCGCTGCAGATCGAGGGCGCGCCGGCGATCGCCGATGCGGGCGCCGTCGTGTCGGCGGCGCTGCGTCATTTCAAGGCGCAGCTCGACGACATCGTCACGGCGTACGGCGCGACCTTCAGCGCCAGCCAGCTGGCGACGATCGAGCAGCAGCAGCAGGATCTCGACGCGGCGCTGGCGCAGCTGGACGGCGCGACGCCGGCCGAGCTCGAAGAGGCGGCCGTCGTGCTGGTCGCGAACGGCTTCATCGCCGCCGACGGCTCGATTCCGGCTGCGGCGACGCCGGCGCGCGCCTTCGATCTGAGCGCCTGCAAGAGCAAGACCGCCGAGTTCGTCCGCAGCAACGCCAGCCTGGCGCTGTGGATGAGCGCCACCTACTGGAGCGGCAAGCAGATCGCGAACGGCAGCGTGCTCAGCGCGATCTACGCCGGCGTCGCGATCGGCAGCGCGGTCAACGCGTTCACGGAGTTCAACAAGACGCGCACCAGCGTCGGCGCGGTGCTGGGGACCTGCCTGAAGGAAGTGGCCGCGCAGCTGGTGCGCGTGATCACCGGCGAGGACGCCAGTCGCGGCGGATCGGCGTACAAGCAGGTCCGCGCGCTGACCGGCGAGGCGCGCATCGGCTTCACCAACGACGTCGCGCAGACCTTCCGCATCGAACGCACGCTGCGCATCGACGACAGCGTGCTCGCTGTGGTGCAGGCGAACTTCGCGCGGCTCGCGACGATGATCGCGCGTCTGCCGTATCTGCCCGACTCGCTGCAGAATCTTCTCGCCAGCCTGCAGACCGAAAAGACCGAAGACCTGCCGGCGGCCGGGGTCACGCTCGGTGCTATCTCGCGCAGCGACATCGGTGGCAGCGCGACGTCGTCCGGCGCGCACCTCGTGCTGAAGTTCAAGGCGATCGAGCCGGAAGAGGAAAACATCGATTTCGACTTCAAGCTCCATCGCAGCGAAGGCGAGCCGATCGCCGTCGCCGCGCAACTAAGCATCGATCTGCCCGAGGCCGACGATGCGGCGATCACGGTCACGCAGGGCACGCCCGCGGCATCGACGCTCGTGGTGCGCGGCGCCGACAGCCTGGAAGTCGTGAGCGCGCCGACGCTGGGCAGCGTGGCGCTGCAGGCGGACGGTCGCTTCACCTACACGCCGTCCGGACAGTCGTTCGGCGCCGACCGCTTCACCTACCGCGCCAAGAACGAGAACGGCTATTCGAAGGCTGCCACCGTCCTCGTGACGATCAAGCGTGTCTTCGAAGGCGCCTGGGAGATCAGCTCGCACAGCACGGTGACCAGCATGTCGCAGCCGGGCCTCTGCGGAGACGAGGACAACCACTTCACGACCGGCGTCAGCAAGATCTCGGACACCAAGTACCTGACCGAGTACGGCGGCAAGCCGCTCGAACTGACGATGAGCTCGGCCGACGATCCCTCGGGCCTGTCCGGTCGGCTGACCGTGACGATGGAGGATGGCCCCGGCGAGACCACCGAGACCGTGCAGGTGTCGATCCCGAACAGCACCGAGCTCAGCGGCCGGACGACCTGGACCTATCGCGGGCCGGGCCAGACGAGTTGCACCGGCGTCACGCAGTTCACCGGCCGCAGGCCCTGAGTCCGTCCGCCGCGGCGACGATGCCCCTCTGCGCCGGGGCGTCGTCGTTGCCGCGGTAGCGGTCGCTGCGCGTCCCGCGTCCCGCGTCGTCGCGCTGCGGCGCGATCAGCGCCAACCGGCCCTAGAACAGATCGGCCGGATCGACGTCGACCGACCAGCGCACGCGGCGCGCGTCGGGCAGCTCGCCGAGCCGCGGCACGGTCGCCGCCAGCGCCCGCTGCAGCGCGGCGCGGCTGTCCGACTGCAGCAGCAGCTGCGCGCGCGTGTAGCCGGCGCGGCGTTCCATGCCGGACGGAATCGGTTCCATCGTCTGCACGTCCTTGAACGGCGCGTACAGCTGTCGCGCGGCGCCGAGAAAGCGCAGCGGCAGGCCGGCGTCCTCGGCTTCGGCGCGCAGCAGCGCGAGATGCGCGTACGGCGGCAGCTTCGCCATCGCCCGCTCCTCGAGCAGTGCCTCGGCGAGCGCGTCGTAGCCGCGTTCGACCAGCGTGCGCAGCAGCGGGTGCTGCGGCTCGTGCGTCTGCAGCCAGACCTCGCCGGCCTGGCCGGCGCGGCCGGCGCGGCCGGCGACCTGGGTGACGAGCTGGCCCATGCGTTCGATCGCGCGGAAGTCGGCGCCGTACAGCGCCTGGTCGGCGGAGACGATGCCGACCAGCGACAGATTCGGGAAGTCGTGACCCTTGGCGAGGATCTGCGTGCCGACCAGCACGTCGATCTTCTGCGCGCGCACGTCGGCGAGCAGGCGTTCGAGCTCGTGGCGCTTGCCGAGGCGATCGGAGTCGAGACGCTCGACGCGCTGGCGCGGATAGCGGTTGGCGAGCGCCTGCTCGATGCGCTCGGTGCCCTGGCCGAGCGGCATCAGCTCGCTGCCGCCGCAGGACGGGCAGGTCTTCGGCACCGGCTGCTGCGCGCCGCAGTGATGGCAGATCAGGCGGCCACGGCCGCGGTGCAGCGTCAGGCGGGCGTCGCAGGCGGTGCAGGCGGCGCGCCAGCCGCAGTCGTGGCAGAGCAGCATCGGCGCGTAGCCGCGCCGGTTGATGAACAGCAGCGCCTGCTCGCCGCGTTCGAGGCAGCGGTCGAGCGCCTCCAGCAGCACCGGCGAGAGGCCGTGCGCGAGCGTCTGCTGGCGCACGTCGAGCACGCGGATGCGCGGCGGCGGCTGGGCGTGCACGCGCTCGCGCAGCGGCACGTGCCGGTAGCGCCCCTGGCGGGCGTTGTGCAGCGATTCGAGCGACGGTGTCGCGCTGCCGAGGATGACCTCGGCCTTGAGCCGCTGCGCGCGCACGATCGCCAGATCGCGCGCCGAATAGCGGAAGCCGTCCTGCTGCTTGTACGAGGGGTCGTGCTCCTCGTCGACGACGATCAGTCCCAGACGCGCGAACGGCACGAACACCGCCGAGCGGGTGCCGACGATCACGCCGGCGCTGCCGGCGCGGGCCGCCAGCCAGGCCTGTTCGCGTTCGCCTTCGCTCATCCCGGAATGGAAGCTGAGCACGCCCGGGCCGAGCCGCTCGCGCAGGCGCTGCGTGAGCTGCGGCGTCAGGCTGATCTCCGGCACCAGCACCAGCGCCTGGCGGCCGGCGGCGAGCGCCACTTCGATGCGGCGCAGATACAGCTCGGTCTTGCCGCTGCCGGTGACGCCTTCGAGCAGGCTGACGCTGAAGCCGGCGGTCGCGGCGGTTTCCAGCGCCTGCAGCGCCACGCTCTGGGCCGGCGTCAGCGTCGGTCCGGGAGGTATAGGTTCGGTTTGCGCCGGGATCGGGACTGCCTCGACCCAGGCCTGCGCGAGCAGGCGCGCGCGCACCGCCGCCTCGACCGCCCAGTCGCCGCTGCCGAGCGGGCCGGCGCGCAGCGCCTCGAGCGCGGCGCGCTGCGCGCGATGACGCGCCGGCAGGCGCTCCAGGGCCTCGCGACCGGCGGCGCTCAGCTGCCACTGCAGGGCGCTTTCGAGCCGGGCCCGACCCTCGTGCTTGAGGCTGCCCGGCAGCGCCGCGGCGACGACCTCGCCGATCGGGTGGCGGTAGTAGTCGGCCGCCCATTCGCACAGGGCCAGCAGATCGGCGCCGAGCAGCGGGGTCTCGTCGAGCACGGTCTCGACCGGACGGTAATCCTGGCCGTCGTCGCCCGCCTCGAAGGGCGCGCGCAGCACCACGCCGGTGACGCGGCGGCGCCCGAACGGCACGCGCACGCGCACGCCCGGCCGCAACTGCGCCGCCAGCGCCGCCGGCACCCGGTAGTCGAAGCTCCGGTACAGCGGCACCGGCACGGCGATGCTCGTCAGCTGGCCGCTCACGGCTTGTGGATAACTATGTGAATGAAGGGGACGGCCTGCGCGCGGCGCCCCGGCACGCCTGCCGCAGCGTCTGCGGGCGGTCCGGGATAATCAAGAATAAAGCGTTTCTATTCAATGGAATATGTCGATATGAATAGAATGTGAATGAGGCGTCTCTTGATTGTGACAGCAAAGCTCGATCCGCCCGGCTTGTGCATAAGGATTTCTAAACCATGCCGTTCGCGGAAAAACCGGCGGCGGCCGCCGCCGGCGCCGGGCCCGCATGATACGGGCGCCGGCCGCGCCCCGTCGCGGCCCTTACAATCGCGCGCTTTCGAAGAACAAGACCCCCGCCTGCCGTGTCGCAAGCCGCCCCCGCCGTCCCGCACGTGGCCTTCGCCGCCCTCCGCCATCGCGGTTACCGCGCCTATTTCCTGCTGTCGGCGCTGGCGATGATGGCCGACAGCATCGAGCACGTGATCAGCTACTGGGTGATCTTCCAGAAGTTCCAGTCGCCGGCGCTCGGCGGCTTCGCGGTGGTCTCGCACTGGCTGCCGTATCTGCTGTTCTCGCTGAGCTCCGGCATCGCCGCCGACCGCTACGACCCGCGCCGCATGATCCAGCTCGGCATGGCCCTGTTCATGGGCGTGTCGGTGGCCTGGGGGGTGCTGTTCATCACCGGCGCGCTGCAGGTCTGGCACGCGGCGCTGCTGCTGGTGGTGCACGGCTGCGCCGGCGTGCTGTGGGGTCCGCCGTCGCAGGTGCTGCTGCACGACATCGTCGGCCGCGAGCATCTGCAGAGCGCGGTGCGCCTCAACGCCACCGCGCGCCAGCTCGGCCTGCTGCTCGGTCCGGCGATCGGCGGCGCCTTTCTGCTCGCGCTCGGGCCGAACCTCGGCATCCTCGTCAACGCCCTGCTGTACCTGCCGTTCATTCTCTGGCTGGTCGCCGCGCCGTACGGGCCGCGCTTCCGCGCCGCCAGTACGGCGGCGGCGCAGCGCGCGGTGCGCGGTTTCGGCGACATCGCGCGCACGCTGGCCGAGATCGGCCGGCACCGCGTGATCGCCTCGATGACGCTGCTCGCCGGCGGCGCCTCGCTGCTGATCGGCAACGCCTATCAGGCGCAGATGCCCGGCTTCGCCCAGGATCTCGGCCACGGCCATGTCGACTTTTCGTACAGCGCCCTGCTCGCCGCCGACGCCGCCGGCGCGCTGCTCGCCGGCTTCGTGCTCGAAAGCCGCGGCCTGCTGCGGCCGCGGCCGCAGACCGCCTGCCTGCTGGCGCTGATCTGGTGCGCGGCGCTGGCCGGCTTCGCGTTCTCGCCGTACTACGCGCTGGCGCTCGCGCTGCTGTTCGTCGCCGGCTTCGTCGAGCTGGCGTTCAACGCGATGGCGCAGACCCTCGTGCAGCTGGAGGCGCCGCCGGCGCTGCGCGGCCGCGCGATCGGCGTCTACAACATGTTCGCGATGGGCATGCGCACCTTCAGCGGCGTCACCGTCGGCCTGGTGGGCGCGCGCATCGGCATTCACGGCTCGCTGGCGGTCAGCGCCGCAGTGCTGTTCGTGCTGATCGGCCTGTTGCTGCAGTTCGCGCGGCGCACGCCGCCGGCGCCGGCGACGTGAGCGGCGGTCGCGTTCAGCGGCCGTAGACGGCGGTGATGCGGGCGCTGGCCAGGGTGTGCGCGTGGATCATGAAACCGGCCAGTGCCGGCGCCGCGAAGCGCATGCTGCGCCGCCGGTGACGGCCGCGCGCGCTGATCTGCAGATAGCCGCCGAGCGCGGCGCGCGCCGCGTATGGCGGCCGTGGGAGCTCGCCGTTCACGGGCGCTGCCGGATCTCGCCCTCGTCCTGCAGCGAGAACGGCGTGAAATGCGTGTGCGTGTCGTAGGTGTCGACGCCCTCGGCGCGCTTCAGGCGGTTGACGACGAAGTAGGTCACCGGCGTCATCACGACCTCGACGCTGACCTTCATCGCGAAGTTGAAGATGACGACCGCGATCAGCGATTGCGTTTCCCAGATGCCGGCGAAGGCGATCGGATAGAACAGCAGCGAATCGGCACCCTGGCCACAGATCGTCGAGCCGATCGTGCGCATCCACAGGAAGCGGCCCTGCGTCCAGATTTTCATCTTCGCCATCACGTACGAGTTGACGAAATCGCCGACCCAGTACGCGAACATGCTCGCGGCGACGATGCGCCAGGTGTTGCCGAACACCACTTCCAGCGCCGGCTGCAGCGTGCCGTTCCACGGCTCGTCCGGGCTCGGCGTCATGCCGACGACGATCGTCGACATCACGGTCGCGAAGATCATCGCGCCGAAGCCGGCCCAGATCGCGCGCCGCGCGCGCGCATAGCCGTACACCTCGGTGAGCACGTCGCCGAAGATGTAGCTGATCGGGAAGAACAGGTTGCCGGCGCCGAAGTCGACGTTGCCGATCAGCGGCAGCGTCAGCGTGCAGACCTTGCCCGGCCCGATCAGGTTCGAGCACAGCAGCACGGCGACCATGCCGCCGAGCAGGAAATCGTAGTAGCGGAAGCCCTGCGGCGACGCGGGCGCGGTGGCGATGCTCATCGGCGGGGACGAACGTTCGGGAGGCGGAGCGGTGTGCGCAGCATAAGCGATGCCATCGGCCGTGCGCGCCGCGGCCGGCTTCAGCCGGGCGGCGCCTGGTGCACCGTCATGCTGCGCAGCCGCGGGTCGTCGGCGGTCGCCTCGCGCGGCAGACCGTCGCAGAGCTGCAGCCACGGCAGCCAGCTTTCGGCGCCGTAGTGGATCGCCGGCGGCGCGCCGGCCGGGTCGTCGAGGCTGCCGATCGTGACATAGACCCGCGCTGCCTCGTGGTAGGCGAAGGTCAGCGGCGTGCCGCAGTCGGCGCAGAAGCCGCGCGTCGCCAGCGACGACGAGGCGTAGAGCTTGGGCGCGCCGCGCGTCCAGCGCAGGCGCTCCTTCGGACAGCCGGCGAGCGCCGCGAAGGCGTTGCCGAGCGCGCGCTGGCACATGCGGCAATGGCACAGATGGATCTTTTCGAGCGGCGCGTCGATCTCGTAGCGGACCGCGCCGCACTGGCAGCCGCCGCCCCGCCGGGCGGGGCTCGGGTGCGTTGACATGCTGAGGTTCCGGTGCAGGTTCCCGCCTATCTCAGCAGAAAACGCCGTGAAGCGGTTCACGGGCGCCCCGCGGCGGCCGGCGTAGCGTCCGCACCCGGGCCCCTGGATGGAAGCGCGCCATGCCGAAGCTCACGCCGTCGCTGCGCAGCGAGTTCGAGCAGCTGTTCGCCGGCGGCCAGGTTCGCCCCGAGCGGCGTACCCTGGTCGAGCGCCTGGCGGACAAGGTCCTCGGCACCCGCGCGCGCTACGCGGCGGTCGGCGACCCGCTCGGCATCCCCTGGTACGTCGTCGCCGCGATCCACAATCTGGAGGCCGGCCTGTCGTTCCGCGCCCACCTGCACAACGGCGATCCGCTGAACGCGCGCACCGTGCATGTGCCGCGCGGCCGTCCGGTCGACGGCGCGCCGCCGTTCACGTGGGAGGACAGCGCGCACGACGCGCTGCGCTACGACGGCATGGACGGACTCGCCGACTGGAGCCTGGCGGCGACGCTGTACCGGCTCGAGGGTTACAACGGCTGGGGCTATCGCAACCAGCATCCGGAGATGCTGAGTCCGTATCTCTGGAGCTATTCGAACCATTACGAGCGCGGCAAGTACGTCGCCGACGGCCAGTGGAGCGCCAGCGCGGTGTCCGACCAGTGCGGCGCGGCGACGCTGCTGCGCCGGCTCGCCGAACGGCGCGAGATCGATTTTCCGCCGCGCCCGGACGCGCCGGCGCCGCGGCCGCAGCCGGTGCCTTACGCCGAGCGCAAGCCGCGCGACCCGGCGGCCGTGGCGCGCGCGGTGGCGCTGCAGCAATGGCTCAACACGCACCCCGGCCTCTACGTCCGTGTCGACGGCGTTGCCGGGCCGCGCACGTCCGACGCCTATCGCCTTCTGACCGGCGCGTACCTGCCGGGCGATCCGCGCGGCGGCTGACGCGCGGCGCGGCCACGAAAAAGGCCGCCTCGCGGCGGCCTCTTCGTGATGCTTCGCGGTGGCGCGCCGCTCAGTGGCCGCCTTCCAGCGACTTCACCGCCTGGATCATCGCCACCATCACCTTCTGCGCGTCGCCGTAGACGAGGTTGCAGTTGTCGGCATAGAACAGCTCGTTCTCGACGCCCGAGTAGCCCTTGCCCTGGCCGCGCTTGACGACGTAGACCTGCTTGGCCTGGTCGACGTTGAGGATCGGCATGCCGTAGATCGGCGAGCTTTTGTTGGTGCGCGCCGCCGGGTTCACGGTGTCGTTGGCGCCGATGACGATGGCGACGTCGGCTTCCTTGAACTCGCCGTTGATGTCTTCCATGTCGTAGATGATGTCGTACGGCACGCCGGCTTCGGCGAGCAGCACGTTCATGTGGCCCGGCATGCGGCCGGCGACCGGATGGATCGCGAACTTCACCTCGACCCCGGCCTCCTGCAGCAGCTTCACGAACTCGTAAAGCTTGTGCTGCGCCTGCGCGACGGCGAGGCCGTAGCCCGGGGCGATGATGACCTTGCTCGCGTAGCGCATGTTGATGCCGGCGTCGCCCGCATCGACCGGCTTGAGCGAACCCTTGATCTCGCCCTGCTGCTCGTCGCCGGCGGCGCCGAAGTTGCTGAACAGCACGTTCGACACCGAGCGGTTCATGGCCTTGGCCATCAGCAGCGTCAGCAGCGTGCCGGCCGAGCCGACCACCATGCCGGCGATCATCAGCGCCGGGTTGTTGAGCACGTAGCCCTCGAAGCCGACGGCGAGGCCGGTGAAGGCGTTGTACAGCGAGATCACCACCGGCATGTCGGCGCCGCCGATCGGCATCGTCATCATCACGCCGTAGAACAGCGCCAGCGCGAAGAACGCGGCGAGCAGCGGCATCGGCACCGCGCCGTGCTGCCAGACGATCCAGGCGCCGAGCGCGACGAGGATCAGCAGCAGCGTGCCGTTGATCGCCTGCAGGCCGCTGATGCGCAGCGTCTTGTTGATGCGGCCGTCGAGCTTGCCCCAGGCGATCAGCGAGCCCGACAGCGAGATCGAGCCGATCAGGCCGCCGAGCACGGCGAGGCCGAGGCCGATGCCGCCGTGCGCCTTGTGGCCGAACAGCTCGATCGCGGCGATCGCCGCCGCCGCGCCGCCGCCCATGCCGTTGTAGAGCGCGACCATCTGCGGCATCGCCGTCATCGCCACGCGCTTGCCGCTCCACCAGGCCCAGCCGAGGCCGAGCACCAGCGCGATCACGGCGAGCGTGACGTTGGTCGTCAGATGCGGTCGGGCGGCTTCCTCGACGTCGAGCGTGTAGAGGAAGCTGGCGAGCACGGCGACGACCATGCCGACGCCGGCGACGACGATGCCCGAGCGCGCCGTCACCGGCGACGACATGCGCTTGAGGCCGTAGATGAACAGAAACGCCGCGAGGAAGTAGCTCGCGTCGATGATCAAGGCTGCATTCATGAGCTTCCCCTTAGCCCTTCTTCTTGTCCGAAGGCTTGAACATTTCGAGCATGCGCTCGGTGACGACGTAGCCGCCGGCGGCGTTGCCGGCGCCGAGCAGCACGCCGACGAAGCCGATTACCTGCTGCAGCGTGCTCGACGCGTTGAGCAGCGCCCACAGCGCGCCGACCACGACGATGCCGTGGATGAAGTTGGAACCCGACATCAGCGGCGTGTGCAGGATCGCCGGCACGCGGCCGATGATCTCGAAGCCGGTGAAGGCGGCCAGCATGAAGATGTAGAGGGCCACGAATCCCGTCAGGATGGTGGTGGTGTATTCCATGGCGTGTCTCCCTCTCAGGCCGTTTCCACGGCCTTCTTGGCCGCTTCGTTCTTGATCTCGCCGCCGTGCGTCAGCGCCGCCTTGGCCAGCACCTCGTCGCTCCAGTCGAAGTTGAGCGCGCCGTCCTTGACGAACAGCTCGATCAGGTTGAACTGGTTCTTCGAGTACAGCTCGGAAGCGTGCTCGGCGAGCAGCGAGGGCACGTTCAGCGGCGCGACGATCGTCACCTGGCCGATCTGCACGGTCTGGCCCGGCTGCGTGTACTCGCAGTTGCCGCCGCCTTCCGCGGCGAGGTCGACGATGACCGCGCCGTTCTTCATGCCGTCGACCTGCGCCTTGCTGATCAGCTTCGGCGACGGCCGGCCCGGGATCGCGGCGGTGGTGATGATGAGGTCCGCCTGCTGGATGTGCTTGGTGACGACCGCGGCGATCTTGTCCTTCTCTTCCTGCGTCAGCTCGCGGGCGTAGCCGCCCTCACCGCGCGCGTCGACGCCGGTGTCGACGAACTTGGCGCCGAGCGATTCGGCCTGTTCCTTGGTTTCCGGACGCACGTCGTAGCCTTCGGTCATCGCGCCGAGGCGGCGGGCGGTGGCCAGCGCCTGCAGGCCGGCGACGCCGAGGCCCATGACCAGGCACTTGGCCGGACGGATCGAGCCGACCGCGGTGGTCATCATCGGCAGGATGCGCGCCAGATTGGTGGCGCCGAGCAGCGCCGCGTAATAGCCGGCCAGCGCCGCCTGCGAGGACAGCGCGTCCATCGCCTGCGCGCGCGTGATGCGCGGGATCAGCTCCATCGCGAAAGTGGTGATCTTCTTGTCGCGCAGCAGCTTGGTCAGCTCCGGTTCCTTGTGTGCGTAGACGAAGGAGATCAGCGTGCTGCCGTCCTTCATCGCGTCGACCACGTCGGCCGGCGGCGGCTGCACGGCGACGACGATGTCAGCATCGCTGACCAGGCCC
This sequence comes from Solimonas variicoloris DSM 15731, assembly GCF_000382285.1. GTDB lineage: Bacteria > Pseudomonadota > Gammaproteobacteria > Nevskiales > Nevskiaceae > Solimonas > Solimonas variicoloris. Next base: position 256,259 of record NZ_KB907925.1, read on the forward strand.
TGCGGATTGGCCGCGAACGTGACGTTCTTGTAGGCCGAATCCGGAATGCGGCTGGCGGCGCCGGCCTCGGACTGCATGTGGATCTCGCAGCCCAGCTTGACGAGTTTGTCGGCCACGGCGGGGACGAGCGCCACGCGGCGTTCGTTCGCACGAGTCTCCTTCAGCACGGCAATTTTGACCGGCATGTTGTGATGCTCCAGAGCGCAAAACGAGTCGAAATCAGGATTTCACGTGGCCGTCACACCGTCTTTGGGCGGGTTTGCGGGCACGAGCAGGCCGGAAGTCTAACGGAACGTCTGGGGAATAACACCCAAATATGCAGGAGCTGCCGCAGCGCCAGACGTGCTTGTCCGGCCGGCCCCGGCGCCGTGCGTGCCAGGCCGTCAACGGCCTTCGGCGGCGTTCGCGGCAGGCGCCGCCGACAGCGCGTCGAGATCGGCAGCGAGACCGAGCAGCTGCTTGCGCAGATGCTGGCGCTGCGCCGGCGTCAGGCTCGGACCGAGATCGGCGAACAGCGCCAGCCAGCGCTCGCGGTTGGCGGCGAAGTCGGCGCGCTGCGTTTCGGTCCACAGCGCATCGCCGCCCGTGACCAGACTGCGCAGGCGCGGACAGAAGCCCGGCGCCTGGCGCGCGGCGAGCGTATCGGCGAGCGCGTCGCGCCAGCTGCGCCGGAACGCCAGCCACTCGGGCGCGACCCACGGCCGCGTGCGGTTCCACTCGCGCAGCAGCTGCCGCTGCTCCGGCGTCAGGTCGCCGAGCCAGCGGCGCAGGCTCTTGTTCAGAGATCGCTCGGCGCGCTCGCGCAGATCCGTCTCGCGGCCGTCGACGGCGTCCTCGGCGTAGTCGGCCAGATCGTCGTCGGCGCGTGCGAGCAGGCTGCGTACCTGGGCGTCGCTGAGGCTGCCGCCGAGACTGCAGAACAGCGGCATCAGATGTTCGAGCGCATCGTTCCACAGGCTGCCGTACTGCTCGCTCCAGCGCGCCAGCTCGGCGGCGTCCGGCGGCGTGTCGGTGCGCGCCGCGATCTGGCGCAGCGTCGCCGCGTAGCGCGGCAGCTCGCTGCGCCGGTGCCAGTCCCAGAACAAGCTGAACTCGACGTCGAAGCGTGTGCGCTGCTCCGGCGTCATGTCGACGTACTTGTCGAGCTCCCAGCGCGCGAGGAAGTCGAGCCGCTGGTACGCGAACTGAGTGGCGCTGCAGCCGGCGATGCAGGCGGCGCAGAGCAACAGCAGCAGGCGGCGTGCGAAGCGCATCGCGATAGGGTCCGGATATTGATCTGGATCAAAGCGTAACCGATGCGCATTTGATCCTGCGTAGACGACATCGCGATGGCGGCGCACGATGGCCGGACGCACTGAAGGAGTCCGTCTTGAAGCCACGCGATGTCACCCTGTCGGATCTTCCCCCGCTGCCGCTGCAAACTGCCGCCGCGGCGATCGCCGAATCCAAGTACTTCCTGCCGGGCGAGGATCTCGACGCCATGCGCCGCCGTCTGGCGCGCGCGCTGGCGGCGGTCGAGGCGCAGCCGGCGCGCTGGGAGGAGCCGTTCTACCGCGCCCTGCATTACGCTTTTCCCGGCGGCCGCATCATGGCCAACGCGGGGGCCGAGAACGTCAAGCCGAACGTTTCGACGATCAACTGCACCGTGTCGCGCACGATCGGCGATTCGATGGCCGGCATCATGGATGCCGCGCGCGAGGCGGCGCTGACGCTGAAGGCCGGCTGCGGCATCGGCTACGACTTCACGACGCTGCGCCCGGCCGGCGCCTATGTTGCCGGCGCCGGCGCGACGACCTCGGGGCCGATGCCGTTCATGGACGTGTTCGACGCGATCTGCCGCACCGTGTCCAGCGCCGGCGGCCGACGCGGCGCGCAGATGGGCTGTCTCGATATCAGCCATCCGGACATCGAATCCTTCATCACCGCCAAGCGCGAGAACGGCCGCCTGCGCGCGTTCAATCTTTCGGTGCTGGTATCGGAGGCCTTCGTGCAGGCGGTGCGCGACGACGCCGACTGGCCGCTGGTGTTTCCGGCCTTCCAGCACGAGCTCGGCGAGCAGCCGACGCTGTGGCGCCGCTGGCCGGGCCAGGACCCGCTGCATACCGTCAACGAGCGCGGTGAAACCTGCTGCCGTATCTACCGCACGGTGCGCGCTCGCGCGCTGTGGGATCTGGTGATGCGCTCGACCTACGACTACTCCGATCCGGGCTTCATCCTGATCGACGAGTGCAACCGCATGAACCCGCTCTGGTTCAGCGAGGAGATCCGCTCGACCAATCCCTGCGGCGAGCAACCGCTGCCGCCGTACGGCGCCTGCCTGCTCGGCTCGGTCAACCTCGCCGCCTTCGTGCGCCGGCCGTTCAGCGCGCAGGCGCATTTCGACTTCGACGCCTACGCCGGTGTCGTGCGCGTGTTCGCGCGCATGCTCGACAACGTCTGCGAGATGAACGGTCTGCCGCTGCCCGAGCAGCGCGCCGAGATTCTCAGCAAGCGCCGTCACGGCATGGGCTATTTCGGGCTCGGCTCGGCGCTGACCCTGCTCGGCCACGAATACGGCTCGGCCCCGTCGCTGGCCTTCACCACACAGGTCACGCAGCGGCTCTCGCTCGAGAACTGGCGCGCGGCGCTGGAGCTGGCGCGCGAGAAGGGGCCGGCGCCGGCGCTGACCGAAACCGTCGAGCTGACGCCGCGCCATTTCGTGCAGAACCCGGCGCTGGCGCGCGACGGCCTGCAGCCCGGCGAGCGCCTGCCGGCGCGCGTGCTGCACGCCCGCTACTCGCAACACCTGCAGCGCATCGCCACGCTCGACGCCGAGCTTGTCGCGCAGCTCGCCGAGACCGGCGCGCGCTTCACGCATGCCACCTCGATCGCGCCGACCGGCACGATGGCCGCATCGGTCGGCAACAACGCCAGCAATGGCATCGAACCGTCGTTCGCGCACAGCTATGTGCGCAACCTGATCGTGCCCGGCGAGAAGGCCAAGCGCGCGGTGCGCATGGAATCGTTCGAGCTGCTCGCCTACCGCGCGCTGGTCGACGCCGATGTCGATGCCGAGAACCTGCCGCCGGCCTTCGCCGCCGCCGCGGCGATCGCGCCGAAGGCGCACGTCGACGTGCAGGCCGCCGCGCAGGCCTGGGTCGACTCGTCGATCTCGAAGACCATCAACGTGCCGAGCGACATCGCCTTCGAGGAATTCAAGGATCTGTATCTGTACGCGATCGGCCAGGGACTCAAGGGCTGCACGACGTTCCGCTTCAATCCGGAAGTGCATCAGGGCGTGCTGGTGCGCGAGTCGGACCTCGCCGCCACGGTCTACGAGTTCAAGCTCGCCGACGGCAGCCACGTGCAACTGAGCGGCGACGCGCCGGTCGAATACGAAGGCGCCACCTATACCGCCGCCAATCTGTACGACGCCCTCAAGGAAGGGTTCTACGGGAAACTCTGACATGGCCGAAACGAAGAAGCCCACGCATATCGCGCAGAAGATCGTCGGCTGGTCGGTGGCGCGCGCCGCGCCCGCCAACGATGTGGCGCCGGACGTCGACCCGCGCACGCTGCGCATCGACCGGCGCGAGGAAGGCAGCTGGGAATCGGTGACGACCAAGATCAACCTGACTTCGGCGACCGGCACCAAGACGCTTTATTTCGTCATCGGCTTCGGCGTCGTTTGCGGACGGCGCAACGGCGAGCCGATCTGCATCGAGCGCCCGCTGGAGTTCTTCGTGCCGGCCGGGCAGACCGCCGCCGAGCACCAGTGGGTGTCGGCGACCATGCGCACGCTGTCGCTCGCCGCGCGCGGCGGCTTCCTCGTCAAGGCGCTCGCCGATCTGCGCAAGGTGTCCTGGGACCGCGGCCCGGTCTGGTACGGCAAGAGCAAGAGCGGCAAGGGTCTGGTGCACGACTCCGAAGTCGCGGCGATCGCCTGGGCGATGGAGCAGGAGCTGCAGAAGCGCGGCTACCTCGATGCCTACGGCGTCGAGCGTTCCCTCGACGAACTCGCCACCCGCTACGCGCAGCTGCGCCGCTTCCGCGACGCGCTGCCGCTCGACAATCCGAGCCCCGGCGAGCCGCAACAGGAATCGGCGCTCGCCGCCTTCGCCCTGCCCGACCCCTGCCCGCAATGCCGCGGCGAAATGGTGATGAAGGACGGCTGCCCGACCTGCCTGGACTGCGGGTATTCGAAGTGCGGGTGAGCGGGACTTCTGCTGGCTGACTTGGTGCTAGAGGTGAAGCCGTATTGAGCCCTCCGATTCATCGAATGCAGGCCGCGCACGCGCATCAGGGTCGCGCAGTCGGCGCAAGCCGGCATCGCATCGGCTAGCCAGTTCTTCGCTGCTTCACGGCAACGAGCAAGCCGTCACCATTGGTCGCCGCACCCACACCATCGAGCGGGCGCCGCGATCGCTGCGCGCGGCTGGCTTGGCATAGTGATTGCGCCGGTATACGCGTTTTCGTACTGAGCCCGGCAGGTCCGGCGCACATACCGCGGGCGCGGGGACATGGATAATCCCGGTGCTTGCGGCAGCGTCGCGGCGAAATCCCCCAACTCTTTTCTGACGACATGGTCATGGATGACAGCGGAGCAGCGGCTGGCGGTGTGGATCCTCAGGCGCTCGGCCTGCTCGGCGGCGGCGGCATCGTCGGCAGCCTGCGTTACGAGCGGCCGGCCTACATCTACGGGCACCTGCTGAAGGACTGCACGGCCGGCGCCTTCGCGTTCTTCAATTCGGCGGGTCGCACCAGCGCGTACCGCTGCCATTTCGGCCGCTACTCGCAGATCGGCGAGGGTTCGGTGCTCGGTCCGCCGGAGCATCCGATGGACTGGTTCAGCTCGCATCCGTTCGCGTTCACGCGGCCGCGCTACATGCCGAAGATCTACCAGTTCGAGGAGTTCGCGCGGCTCGGGCCCGAAGAGCAGCCGGGTCCTTCGTACGTCGAGACGGTGCCGAGCGAGACCTACATCGGCCACGAGGCCTACATCGGCGCCGGAACCTTCGTGAAGCGCGGCGTGCGCATCGGCGACGGCGCCGTGATCGGTGCGCGCAGCGTCGTCACCAAGGACGTGCCGGCGTATGCGATGGTCGTCGGCTCGCCGGCGCGCGTGCTGCGCATGCGCTTCGCGGAGCGGCTGGTCGAGCGCTTCCTGGCGCTGGAATGGTGGAAGTACGACCTCGCGCCGTTCAAGCGCGACGTCGATTTCCGCGAAGTCGAGCCGACGCTGGCGTTCTTCGAGGAAAAGCTGGCGCTCGGCGAGCTCAAGCCGCTGCTGCCGCGCACCTACAAACTGCGCCAGACGCCGCACGGCATGCAGGCCGAGCAGCTGGCGGCGCCGCTGTACTTCGCCGACCTCCACGGCGCCTGAGCGGGCGGCGCCGGTGCGCCTGTCCGCGTCAGCGGCCGAGCGCGTTGCGGACCGCCTGTACCGCCGGGCCGACGTGTTCGACGACCTGCTTGAGGCGTTGCTCGCTGACGGCGAGCGTCTGCGTCCAGTAGCGGAGCTCGTCCTGCTGCTGCAGGTCGATGCGCTGGCCGTCGGGTGACGGATGCGGCTCGGGCCGATCGGTCATGGCGTTCTCCTCGCGGTGCCGTGAACGGCGGAGTCGCGAGCATCGGCGCCGGCGCGTGACTCGGGCCTGAATCGCGGTCGCAGCCGGCGCGGCGGGGCTGAGGAGTTTCACGCCTGTGCGCGCCGCGTGCGACGGTTAGGATGGCCGCTCGTGCCCCGGCTGAAGGAGTTCCCATGTCGCGTCTCCCGGCGTTTCCGGCCCTGCGGCCGACGATCGCGGCATGCGCTGTCGCCTGCGCGATGCTGGCCGGCCGGCCGGCCGGTGCACAGACGGCGACGGACGCCGGCGCGGCCAATGCGGCCAGCCAGGCGGCTGTCGCGGCCGGCCTGAAGGCCGATTGGCGCGCGCACCTGCAGCGCTTCGAGGAAGGCTACTTCGCCGCCAATCCGAGCTTCGCGGTCAGCCAGGGCCGACACGACTACGACGGCCAGCTGCCGGACTGGAGCGCGGCGGCGATCCGCCAGAACATCGCCTGGCTCGAAGCGCAGCGCGCGCGCACCGCGGCATTCCGGCCGGCGGCGCTGGACCAGACTCAGCGCTTCGAGCGCGAATACCTGCTGGCGCGCATCGACGGCGATCTGTTCTGGCTGCGTGACGCCAGCCAGGCGTTCCGCAATCCGGCGTTCTACATCGGCACGCTCGATCCCAGCGTGTACCTGACGCGGCCCTACGCTCCGGCGGTGGTCCGCCTCAAGGCCTTCATCGCCTACGCCAACCGGCTGCCGCGCGCCGCCCGGCAGATTCGCGACAACCTGCGCGGGCCGCTGCCGCGGACCTACGTCGAGCTCGGCATCAACAGTTTCGGCGGCTACGCGAGCTTCTTCGCCCACGACGTGCGGCCGATCTTCGCGGACGTGCAGGACCCGGCGCTGCAGGCCCAGCTCGAACGCGCGCTGGCCGCGGCGGCGGCGGCGATGCAGTCGCTCGCCGATGCGTTCAAGGCGCAGCTGCCGACCGCGAACCAGGATTTCGCGCTTGGCGCGACGCGCTTCGCGCAGATGCTGCAGGCCACCGAGCGCGTGACGACGCCGCTCGCCGAACTCGAAGCGGTCGGCCGCCGCGATCTGGCCCGCAATCTCGCGGCGCTGAAGGCCGCCTGCGCGCAGTACCTGCCGGACGGCGACGTGCACGCCTGCCTCGATCGGGCGAATCGCGACAAGCCGGCCGACGGTCCGGTCGAGGAGGCGCGGCGCCAGCTGCTCGCGCTGCGCCAGTTCGTCGTCGATCATCAGCTGGTCAGCGTGCCGAGCGACGAGCGCGCGCTGGTCAACGAAGCGCCGGCCTACAACCGCTCGAATTCGGCCTATATCGACGTGCCGGGACCGTTCGACAAGGGCATGCCCTCGGTCTACTACATCGCGCCGCCGGACCCGAGCTGGTCGCCGGCCGACCAGCAGGCCTACATTCCGGCGAAGGCGGATCTGCTGTTCACCTCCGTGCACGAGGTCTGGCCCGGCCACTTCCTGCAGTTCCTGCATTCCAACCGCTCGCCGTCGGCGTTCGGCCGCCTGTTCGTCGGCTACGCGTTCGCCGAGGGCTGGGCGCACTACACCGAGGAGATGATGTGGGACGCCGGGCTCGGCAATGGCGATCCGGCCGTGCACATCGGCCAGCTCGGCAATGCACTGCTGCGCAACGTGCGCTTCCTCTGCGCGATCGGTCTGCACACGCAGGGCCTGAGCGTGCCGGACTGCGAGACGATGTTCCGCGAGCAGGCTTTCCAGGACCCGGGCAACGCGCGCCAGCAGGCGGCGCGCGGTACCTACGATCCGGCCTATCTCAATTACACGCTCGGCAAGCTGATGATCGTGAAGCTGCGCGAGGACTGGACCGCGACGCGCGGCGGCCGCGCCGCCTGGCAGGCTTTTCACGATCAGTTCCTGTCGTACGGCGGCCCGCCGATTCCGCTGGTGCGCGAACGGATGCTCGGCAAGGCCGACGACGGCAAGCTGTTCTGAAAGCCGAAGGGCTGAAAAGTCCCTGTTCCGCCATGGCGAGGCCCTGCAGGCGACGAAGCCATCCGGTAGCGCCCTGCGCAAGCGGCACATCCGGATGCGCCGCGGCCGCTGTGCGGCCTCGCGATGTCGGAGCTTCCTGAGTCCGGCCGTGGCGTGATCTTGCGGCGCGGCTTTTAGAAGTGCGCGAGATAGCCGCCGTCGACGGCGAGCGTCTGGCCGGTGATGTACGAGGCCGCCGGCGACGCCAGGAACACGACGGCGCCGGCGATCTCCGGCGGCTCGCCCCAGCGGCCGAGCGAGGTGCGCTGCGCCAGCCAGTCGCCGATCTCGCGGTCGGCGACCATCTCCGCGTTCGCTTCGGTCGCGAAGTAGCCCGGCGCGACGGCGTTGACGGTGATGCCCCGCGCGCCGAGCTCGGCGGCCAGCGCCCGCGTCAGCGTGTCGAGTCCGCCCTTGGCGGCCGTGTACGCGGGGTCGCCGGCGCGCGCGATCGGCCCGGCGATCGAGGTGATGTTGATGATGCGGCCGCCGCCGGTCAGGTGCCGGGCCGCGGCGCGCGCCAGCTGGAACGGCGCCACCAGATCGACTTCGAGCACGTGACGCAGCGCGCCGACGTCGAGTTCGGCGAGGCGGCGGCGGTCGCGCACGCTGGCATTGTTGACGAGGATGTCGAAGCGGCCGTGTGCGTCGGCGATCGCCTGCAGCGCCGCGTCGAAGGCATCCGGCGCGTCCAGCGCGAAGACGGCGGCGCTGGCGCGGCCGCCGCGCGCGACGATGGTGTCGACGACCGGCTTCACGCCAGCGGCGTCGCGGCCATGCACGTGCACGTGCGCGCCAGCCGCGGCGAGCGCCAGGGCGATTTCACGGCCGAGGCCGCGCGTGGCACCGGTGACGAGCGCAACGCGGGCGTTCAGCGAGAAGTCGGGCATCGGCAGGGGGCGGGAGGTCGATGCCGCATCGTACACGCTGCTGACGCGCGCGCCGCCTTCAGGAACGCGGCGATTCGCCGGCCGGCGCCTGGGCCTCGCCGGACGCGCCGCCCGCGAGCACCGGGCTGCGCTGGATCTTCAGCGTGTGGCGCGCCGCGACGAGGTTGGCGAACGCGGCGCCGATCCGCTCCGTCGGCGCCTCGCGGCTGATCGGCGTGCCATAGAGGATGGGCCGCCCGCGAGCACCGGCTTGAGCCGCGCGGCGGTCGGACCGATGCCGACCGCGGCCGACCAGTAGCGCACGCGCGGCTGCCACAGCCCCCAATGGCGAGCGAGTCGCCAGCGCCAGCGGCCGCCGGCGCTCACCGCGGGCCTTGCGGCCCGCGGCTGCGGCGCCTAGCCGAAGTGGCAGACGTAGTGCAGGGTTTCGAGCGTTTCAATGTCGAACGAGGAGTTGCCGGGCGCGTCGAAGGACTGGCCGCCCTGGTACTCCGTCCAGCCGCTGGCGCCGGCCAGCTTCACGCGGCAGCGGCCTTCGAGCAGTTCCATGCGCTCGGGCGCGCCGGTGCCGAAGGTCAGCGTCGACGGCAGGATCACGCCGACCGACTTGCGCGTGCCGTCGGCGAGCACGACGGTGTGGCTCACGCACTTGCCGTCGAAGTACACATTGGCCTTCTTGACGACGGCGACGTTGTCGAACTGGGCGGTCATCAGTCGATTTCCACCATTTCGAAATCGGCCTTGGACGCGCCGCAGTCCGGGCAGGTCCAGGTATCCGGCACGTCGGCCCAGCGCGTGCCCGGCGGGATGCCGTCGTTCGGCGCTCCCAGCTCTTCGTCGTACACGTAGTCGCAAATCACGCAACGCCACTTCTTGAACGGCATAACTCTCTCGTTTCTTCCGGATCGGACCGGACCGGGTGGACACAAAAAAGGCGGCGCATCTTAGCCGATGCGCCGCCTTCGACGATGGCTCGCGCGGCGTCGCGCGGGGAATGCCTGGATCAACCCGCCGCGGCGCTGCGGCTGTACCGGGCGAGCACCGCGTCGCGCAGCGACGGCTTGATGTTCGCCAGGCGCATGTCGCCACGGTAATGGGCGACGACCCTGGGGTTCATGATTTTAAACCACAGCGGCGGCAGGTAAGCCAGCACGACCATCGACGCGTAACCGGACGGCAGCTGCGGCGCTTCCTCGAAATGGCGCAGCGCCTGGTACGAGCGCGTCGGATTGGCGTGATGGTCCGAGTGCCGCTGCAGGTGATACAGGAACACGTTGGTGACGACGTGATTGCTGTTCCAGGAATGCTCCGGCCGGCAACGTTCGTAGCTGCCGTCGGCGCGCTTCTGGCGCTTCAGGCCGTAGTGCTCCAGATAATTGACGACCTCCAGCAGCGAAGCGCCGTAAAACGCCTGAATCAGCAGGAACGGCAGCACGATCCAGCCGAGCCAGGCGGTCAGCGCGCCGAAGAACACGATGGTGATGGCCCAGGCCTGCAGGTTCTCGTTGCGGATCGACCAGACGCTGCGGTTCTTGCGCGCCAGGCGCTTGCGTTCGAGCTCCCAGGCCGACTTCAGGCTGCCGATCATGGTGCGCGGCAGGAAGGCGTAGAAGCTCTCGCCGAAACGTGAGCTGGCCGGGTCCTCCGGCGTCGCCACGCGCACGTGATGGCCGCGGTTGTGCTCGACGAAGAAGTGGCCGTAGGCGACCGGGCCGAGCGCGAGCTTGGCGAGCCAGCGTTCGAGCTTGTCGGTCTTGTGGCCGAGCTCGTGCGCGGTGTTGATCGACACGCCGGTGACCATGCCGATCGTGATCGTCAGGCCGACGAGGTTGTACCAGGCCAGATCGCCGTGGGCGACGGTCCAGGCGCCCCAGACCACGGCGACGTATTCGGTGAGCACGGCCAGATACACGGCGAAGCGGTAGTAACGATCGCGCTCCAGGGTCGGCACGATCTCGTCGGGCGGATTGTTGGTGTCGGTGCCGACCAGCCAGTCGGCGATCGGGATGACGCCGTAGACGAACAGCGGGCCCAGCCACCACCAGACGGCCCAGCCGGTCGCTTCGTAGAGCAGGCCGCCGAGGACCGGCACCAGCATGATCGCCGCGCCGAACAGCCACAGATAACGCTTGCTGTCGCGCCAGGCCGGCGCCAGGGTTGCCGTGCTCATCGTCTCTCTCCTCCGTGCCGAATTGACCACTCGTTCAGGCGGAAATTATCCGACCGTTCAATTGCCGTCAAACGGCGACCGCGCGGGATTCGGCGAGGCCGGGAAAAAGAAAGGGCCAGACCGTAGTCTGGCCCTCAGTAACCCGGAAAGGTTGGGGAAATCCGGGTTGGGGGAAGGGATGGCGGCGCCGGGGCGACCGCTGTGATTCCACCTTAAGGCCGGCGCCGGTCGGCCGGCGCCCGGGCGGGACGCGAGGCCCAATCGGCCGGACGAACGGCGCGGCGATGCTGGCCAGCCCTGCCGCTCAGGCCGCCGGCGCCACTTCCACCATCTGGAACTCGGCTTTCGGCGCGCCGCAGTCGGGACACGACCAGGTCTCCGGCACGTCCTCCCAGCGGGTGCCGGGGGCGATGCCTTCGTCCGGCATGCCCAGGGCTTCGTCGTATTCGAAATCGCAGATCACACAGCGCCATTTGCGCATGTTCGTCTCCAGGTCAGGTTCAGACGGCGCCTTGCAGCGGCAGTCGCGCGCGCAAGCTCGGCTTGACGTTGGCCAGGCTCAGGTTGCCGTCGTAATGCGCGCGGACCTTCGGGTTCATCACGGCGAACCACAGCGGCGGGCAGTAAGCGAGCAGGATCATGCCGGCGTAGCCGTTCGGCAGCTGCGGGCTGCCGTCGAAATGGCGCAGGGCCTCGTAGCCGCGCAGCGGGTTGGCGTGATGGTCCGAATGCCGCTCCAGGCCGTACAGGAACACGTTGCTGAACACGTGGTTGCTGTTCCAGGAGTGCGTCGGCTGGCAGCGCTCGTAGCGGCCGCCCGGCAGCTTCTGCCGGCACAGTCCGTAGTGCTCCAGGTAATTGACGACTTCGAGCAGGCTGAAGCCGTAGACCGCCTGGATCAGCAGGAAGGGCAGCGCCTTCCAGCCGAAGGCGAGGACCAGCGCGGTGAACAGGACCGGCGTCATTGCCCAGGCGTTGAGCACGTCGTTGCGCCAGCTCCAGAATGACAGGCCGCGCCGTGCCATGCGCCCCTTTTCGATGGCGATGGCCGAGCGGATGCCGCCGGCGATGGTGCGCGGCAGGAAGGCGTAGAACGACTCGCCGTAGCGCGACGAGGCCGGGTCCTCCGGCGTCGCCACGCGCACGTGATGGCCGCGATTGTGCTCGGAGTAGAAGTGGCCGTAGCCGGTCGGTGCCAGCGCGATCTTGGCGAGCCACTGCTCGAAGGGATCGGTCTTGTGCCCCAGCTCATGGGCGATCGCGATGGCGATGCCGGTCGCCATACCGACCGAGATCGCCAGGCCCAGATATTCCCACCACGCCAGCGACTGCGTGGCGGCCGTCCATGCGCCCCAGATCAGGCTCGCGTATTCGAACGGCACGGCCGCGTAGACGGCCCAGCGGTAGTAGCGATCCTTTTCCAGCGCCGGAACCACGGCGTCCGGCGGATTGTTGCGGTCCTCGCCGACCAGCGCGTCGAGCAGGGGCACGCCGAGGTAGATGAACAACGGCGTGAACCACCAGAACAGCGACAGGCCGGTGCGCTCGGCCAGCACTCCGCCGATCATCGGCAGGGCCATGGCGGCGATGCCCAGCAGCCAGAGGTAACGCTTGCCGTCGCGCCAGGCGCCGGGAAGTAACTTGCTCATCACTCGATCTCCAGGTTCCTCGCAAGGAGCGGCCTGAATTGACCGCTCGTTCAATTATAATTATCCGATCGTTCAATTCAGGTCAAGCGGCTCTGGTCAAGTGGCCGGCACGCCGCATCCGCATCCGCGTCCGCGCCCGCCGCGACGCGACGCGCCCGATCCGCGGCCACCGGCGCGCGTCCGGGCGGTCGTGACCGACGGCGTCGGCCGGCCGCGAAGATCATCCGCTTATCCGCATGTAGAGATATACTCCGCGGCTTCCACCTTGCCGCACGACTGCCATGGCCTCGCTTCCCTCCGCCCAGAAGCTTCTCGACGCGCTGCAGCGCCGCATCCTCGTGCTCGACGGGGCGATGGGCACGATGATCCAGACCTACAAGCTCGGCGAGGCGGAGTACCGCGGCGCGCGCTTCGCCGACTGGCCGCGCGATCTGAAAGGCAACAACGACCTGCTGGTACTGACGCAGCCGGACATCATTCGCGCGATCCACGGCGAGTACCTCGCCGCCGGCGCCGACATCATCGAAACCAACACCTTCAACGCGCAGAAGATCTCGCTCGCGGACTACGGTATGGAGCCGCTCGCCTACGAGATGAACCTCGCCGCGGCCAGGCTCGCGCGCGAAGCGGCGGATGCGGCCTCGACGCCGGAGCGGCCGCGCTTCGTCGCCGGCGCGCTGGGGCCCACCAACCGCACGGCCAGCATCTCGCCCGACGTCAACGATCCGGGCAAGCGCAACGTCAGCTACGCGGAGCTGGTCGACGCCTATCTGGAGCAGGCGCGCGGCCTCGTCGACGGCGGCGTCGACCTGCTGCTGATCGAAACGATCTTCGACACGCTCAACGCCAAGGCGGCGATCTTCGCCTGCGAGACGCTGTTCGAGACGCGCGGCCTGCGCCTGCCGGTGATCATCTCCGGCACGATCACCGATGCCTCGGGCCGCACCCTGTCCGGTCAGGTCGTCGAGGCCTTCTGGAACTCGGTGCGCCACGCCCGGCCGCTGGCGATCGGACTCAACTGCGCGCTCGGCGGCCGCGACATGCGTCCGTACATCGCCGAGCTGTCGACGCTCGCCGACACGTTCATCTCCTGCTACCCGAACGCCGGGCTGCCGAACGCTTTCGGCGAGTACGACGAGCGTCCCGAGGACACCGCCTCGGTCGTCGGCGAGTTCGCGCGCGCCGGCCTCGTCAACATCGTCGGCGGCTGCTGCGGCACGACGCCGCCGCACATCGCCGCGCTCGCCAGGGCCGTCGCCGGTCTCGCGCCGCGCGCGCCCGCGCCGGTCGAGCGCGTCGCCCGCCTCGCCGGGCTGGAGCCGTTGAACCTCACGCGCGCCATCAACTTCTGCAACGTCGGCGAACGTACCAACGTTACCGGCTCGGCCAAGTTCCGCGATCTCATCAAGGCCGGCGACTACGCCGCCGGCCTGGCGATCGCGCGCCAGCAGGTCGAGGCCGGCGCGCAGGTCATCGACGTCAACATGGACGAGGGCATGCTCGACGGCGTCGCCGCGATGCGCACCTTCCTCAACCTGATCGCGTCCGAACCCGACATCTCGCGCGTGCCGATCATGATCGACTCCTCGAAGTGGGAGGTGATCGAGGCCGGCCTGCAGTGCGTGCAGGGCAAGCCGATCGTCAACTCGATCTCGATGAAGGAAGGCGAGGCCAAGTTCATCGAGCAGGCGCGCCTGTGCCGCAAGTACGGCGCCGCCGCGGTGGTGATGGCCTTCGACGAGCAGGGCCAGGCCGACACGCTCGAACGCCGCCAGCAGATCTGCGCGCGCGCCTACAAAATCCTCGTCGACGAGGTCGGCTTTCCGGCCGAGGACATCATCTTCGACCCGAACATCTTCGCGGTCGCGACCGGCATCGAAGCGCACAACCGCTACGGCCTCGACTTCATCGAGGCAACACGCTGGATCAAGGAAAACCTGCCGTACGCGAAAGTCTCCGGCGGCGTGTCGAACGTGTCGTTCTCGTTCCGCGGCAACAACTTCGTGCGCGAGGCGATCCACTCGGTGTTCCTGTTCCATGCGATCCGTGCCGGCATGGACATGGGCATCGTCAACGCCGGCGTGCTGCCGGTCTACGAGGACATCGACGCCGAACTGCGCACGCGCATCGAGGACGTGATCCTCGCCCGCCGCGACGATGCGACCGAGCGCCTGATCGAGATCGCCGAGCGCTTCCGCGGCAACGGTGCCGAGAAGAAGGCCGGCGACGGTGCGGACGGCGAGGCCTGGCGCAGCCTGCCGGCGCGCGAGCGCATCACGCACGCGCTCGTCAAGGGCATCGACGCTTTCGTCGAAGCGGACGTCGAGGAGCTGCGCGCGCAGCTGGCCGCCGGCGGCCAGCGGCCGATCGAGGTGATCGAAGGCCCGCTGATGGAAGGCATGAACGTGGTCGGCGATCTGTTCGGCGCCGGCAAGATGTTCCTGCCGCAGGTGGTGAAGTCCGCGCGCGTGATGAAGAAGGCGGTCGCCTACCTGATTCCGTTCATCGAGGCGGAGAAGCAGCCCGGCGACGTGCAGCAGGCCAAGGGCAAGATCGTCATGGCGACCGTCAAGGGCGACGTCCACGACATCGGCAAGAACATCGTCGGCGTCGTGCTCCAGTGCAACAACTACGAGGTCGTCGATCTCGGCGTGATGGTGCCGCCGCAGAAGATCCTCGACGCGGCGCGCGAACACCGCGCCGACATCATCGGCCTGTCGGGTCTCATCACGCCCTCGCTCGACGAGATGGTGACGCTCGCCAGGGAGATGGAGCGCCAGGGCTTCGACGTGCCACTTCTGATCGGCGGCGCGACGACCTCGCGCGCGCACACGGCGGTGAAGATCGATCCCGCGTATCACGGCCCGGTCGTGTGGGTGAAGGATGCCTCGCGGTCGGTGCCGGTCGCCGCGGCGCTGCTGTCGGCGCAGCAGAAGCCGCGGCTCGTCGAGGAACTGCAGCGCGATTACGCGCAGATCCGCGAGCGCCATGCCAGCAAGGACCGACAGGAGAAGTTCGTGCCGCTCGCCGACGCGCGCGACAACCGCACGCCGGTCGACTGGAACGGCTATCACCCGCCGCGCCCGCGCCTGCTGCTGCAGCAGGCCATGGACGTCTGCCAGGGCACGGCTTGCGACCACCGTCATCACGCTGCGACGCAGTTCGTGAAGACCTTCCGCGACTACCCGCTCGACGAGTTGCGCGACTACATCGACTGGCAGCCGTTCTTCATCACCTGGGAGCTGAAGGGCCGCTTCCCGGACCTGCTGAACAATCCTGCGACCGCGGACGCCGCGCGCAAGCTGTGGGACGACGCGCAGGCGATGCTGCAGAAGATCGTCGACGAGAAGTGGCTGACCGCGAACGGCGTCATCGGCCTGTTTCCGGCGCTGCGCGTGGCCGAGGACGACGTCGCCGTCTACAGCGACGAGAGCTACACGCACGAGATCGCGCGGCTGCACAATCTGCGCCAGCAAAGCGAGCATCGCCCGGGCGTGCCGCATCGCTGCCTCGCCGATTACGTCGCGCCGCGCGAGAGCGGCCTGCACGACTATGTCGGCGGCTTCGCCGTCACCGCCGGGCTCGGCTGCGCCGAGCGCGTCGCCGCCTTCCGCGCCGCCAATGACGACTACAGCGCGATCCTGCTCGAAGCCCTCGCCGACCGCCTGGCCGAAGCCTTCGCCGAGCGCCTGCACCAGCGCGTGCGCAAGGAGTTCTGGGGCTACGCGGCGGACGAAGCGCTCGACAACGCGGCGCTGATCGCCGAGCAGTACATCGGCACCTCGGGCGGCATTCGTCCGGCGCCGGGCTATCCGGCCTGCCCCGAGCACACCGAGAAGCAGACGCTGTGGCAGCTGCTCGACGTCGAGAAGAACGCCGGCATCGCCCTGACCGAGAGCATGGCGATGTGGCCGGGCGCCGCGGTGTCCGGCTGGTACTACTCGCACCCGTCCGCGCAGTACTTCGTCGTCGGCCGTATCGCCAAGGATCAGGTCGCCGACTACGCACGCCGCAAGGGCTGGACGCTGGCCGAGGCCGAGAAGTGGCTGGCGCCAAACCTCGGGTACGAGCCGGAGGATTGAGCGCGGCGTTTCGATCGGGCGCCTGCTAGCGGCTCTGTGCCCGGTCATGGCCGTCCGCTATGCTCGCGGCCGGAATCGTCGTGGCCGATCAGGCGCGGCGCGGGATCGGCAGCAGGCGCAGTCGCTGGAGGCGCGCAGATGGCGGGACAGCAGGGCTCACCGAACCAACCGCCGGAGTGGTGGACGCGCTGGCGGCCGCTGCGCTGGCTGATCGCGCTCGCCGTGCTCGGCCTCGCCGCGCTGGGCCTGCGCTGGTGGTGGCCGCAACCGGCGCCGCCACCGCCAGCGCTGCCGGCGTCCGCTCCTGCCGCGCCGTCGGCGCCGGCAGCGCCGTCGCCGGACGATCTGGTCGTCGAGGAATCGATCACCGCCGCCGACGTGCGGGCCGCGTATACGGCGATCGTGCCGGAGGCGCGCCGCGTGAATTTCTTCGCGCCGTTCCGCAGCTATCAGGGCACCGACGAGGTGCATCGCCTGCTCGAGGCAGCCGGCTATCAGCCGCAGCAGACGTCGCGGCACGCCAAGGTGCCGGAAGGCCTGCCGCCGAGCGACCTCGACATCGTGGAGGTTTACGACTATCGGCATCTCGACCAGCCCGGCAAGCTGGAGCTGCAGTTTTTCAACGACCGCCTGTATCAGGCCGAGTTCGAACCCAAGGACGCCGATGCCTACCGGCCGCTGTTCCGTGCCAAGTGGCCGCAGCTGGGCCACGAGAAGGGCGGCCGCTCCGAGTACGTCGCCGGCCCGCTGCGTATCGCCAGCAGCCTCGATCTGTCGACCAGCGAAGTCGGCCAGGCGCTGCGCACGCGGCCGTTCGTGCTGTTCCAGGACACGCGTCTGATCCGCCAGCGTGACGACTGGGATTCCCAGTTCGCCAAGCAGATCGTGCCCTGAGCGCAGGGTGCAGGCAGAAACGAAAACGGGCGCCAGCGGCGCCCGTTTTGCTTGATGCGGCGGACCAACGCCGCGCGGCTCGGCTCAGTGGTGATGACCGCCGGCGCCGTGCACGTGGCCGTGCGACATCTCCTCGGCGCTCGCGGCGCGGACTTCCGTCACCTCGACGTCGAAGTTGAGGTTCTCGCCGGCCAGCGGGTGATTGCCGTCGACCGTCACCATGTCGCCGGCGACGCGCGTGACGGTCACCCGCATCGGGCCGTTGGCGCCCTGGGCATGGAAGCTCATGCCCGGCTGGATGTCGCTGACGCCCTGGAACGCGCGACGCGGCACCTGCTGCACGAGCGCGTCGTTGTGTTCGCCGTAGCCTTCGGCCGGGCTGACCTTGACGTTGAGCTTGTCGCCGGCCTTCTTGCCGGCCAGCGCCTTCTCGAGGCCGGGGATGATGTTGCCGGCCCCGTGCAGATAGGCGAGCGGTTCGCTGCCCTGCGAGCTGTCGAGCACTTCGCCCTTGTCGTTGGTAAGCGTGTAGTGAATGTAGGCGACGCGCTGGTCTGCGATTTCCATGAGTCGGTCACGGCTGCGATTGAACGGACGGGCATGGTAACAGATGGGGGTCTGAACCCCGGCCGAACGTCGCCGCGCCGGTGCCGAGGGGCCGGACCGGGGCCCGGCGGAGACGCTTGCCGGCCGACGGCCGGTCTTGCCGAGTCCAGGCCTCCTGGTCAAAGATTTTGCCGTTGGGGGTGCGCATCGCCCGTCGCGAGCGACGGGCCGCTGCAAGGAATGCAGTCGCCGGAGTCGGATGCAGACACGGGCCGGGTCGGAGCGCAAAGGACCATAGAGTCCGTCACAGGGACGTGAATCGGGGGTCGGGGATGGCCACATACGCGCATCGCGGCGACATCGCCGCGGGGATGTCCGTCATGCTGATGCTCAGCATCCTGCTGAGCTGGCTGCCGGGGTTCGGGACGCTGATCGCCGGCGTCGTCGGCGGCAAGGTCACGAGCGGGGTCGGCGCCGCGCTGCTGGCGGCGCTGCTGCCGGGCCTGCTGGTCGGCGTGCTGCTGTTCTTCCTCGCCACGCTGCTGGCCGGCTTGCCGCTGATCGGCATCGTCGCCGGCATGGGCGCGCTGACGCTGGTCGTCATGCAGGTCGGCGCCCTGCTGCTCGGGGCCCTGATCGGCGGCTTGCTGGCCTGAGTCCGGGCCCTCGGCCGCGCGCCGGCGGCCGCTGGAAACTTATCGCTCACTTGCGTTGCGGAACTGGAAATCCGCTTTCCAGTCGCCGTCGGCCGTGGCTGCGCGCGGCGCTCGGCAGGGGCCAGATGTTTAATTATAAGCCATTGAAATAAATTGAAATAATTAAAAGCCTCCAGGCCCGTCAGGAAGCGGTACGCATCTTGCCCCCAAGCGCTGTCAGGAGATGGCCGGCGCTCGCGCGTTCTGTTGCAGCGATCAGTCGGCTGCCACCCGCACCACAAATACGGATAAGGGGCTGGTCGTGGAAACGTTCTACGAAGTCATGCGGCGCCAGGGCATCACGCGGCGCAGCTTCCTCAAGTTTTGTTCGCTGACGGCGACCTCGCTGGGCCTGGGGCCGGCCTTCGTGCCGCAGATCGCCCATGCGATGGAGACCAAGCCGCGCACGCCGGTGCTGTGGCTGCACGGCCTCGAATGCACCTGCTGCTCGGAGTCGTTCATCCGCTCGGCGCATCCGCTGGCCAAGGACGCGGTGCTGTCGATGATCTCGCTCGACTACGACGACACGCTGATGGCCGCCGCCGGCCATCAGGCCGAGGCGATCCTCGACGAGGTGATGACCAAGTACAAGGGCAACTACATCCTCGCCGTCGAGGGCAATCCGCCGCTCAACCAGGACGGCATGAGCTGCATCATCGGCGGCCGGCCGTTCGTCGAGCAGCTCAAGCACGTCGCCACCGACGCCAAGGCCATCATCTCCTGGGGCAGCTGCGCGAGCTGGGGCTGCGTGCAGGCGGCGCGTCCGAATCCGACGCGGGCGACGCCGGTGCACGAGGTCATCCACGACAAGCCGATCATCAAGGTGCCGGGCTGTCCGCCGATCGCCGAGGTGATGACCGGCGTTATCACCTACATGCTGACCTTCGACCGCATTCCCGAACTGGACCGTCAGGGCCGGCCGAAGATGTTCTACAGCCAGCGCATCCACGACAAGTGCTACCGCCGGCCGCACTTCGATGCCGGCCAGTTCGTCGAGCACTTCGACGATGAGTACGCGCGCCGCGGCTACTGCCTCTACAAGGTCGGCTGCAAGGGCCCGACGACGTACAACGCCTGCTCGACGACGCGCTGGAACGAGGGCACCAGCTTCCCGATCCAGTCCGGTCACGGCTGCATCGGCTGTTCCGAGGACGGCTTCTGGGACAAGGGCTCGTTCTACGACCGCCTGACCAACATCCACCAGTTCGGCGTCGAGGCCAATGCCGATACGGTCGGCGCGACCGCCGCCGGCGTCGTCGGGGCCGCCGTCGTCGCGCATGCGGCAGCCTCCGCGCTCAAGCGCGCGGCCGACCGCCGCGACGAGCGTTCGCACGAATCGACCTGAGCCCGCGCGGCCGCGCTGACCGCGGCCGCCATCGCACAACGGAATCGCCATGAGCTACGAAACCCAGGGCTTCAAACTCGACAACAGCGGCCGGCGCATCGTCGTCGATCCGGTGACCCGCATCGAAGGCCACATGCGCTGCGAGGTCAACGTCGACGAGCACAACGTCATCCGCAACGCGGTCTCCACCGGCACGATGTGGCGCGGCCTCGAGGTCATCCTCAAGGGTCGCGACCCTCGCGACGCCTGGGCCTTCGTCGAGCGCATCTGCGGCGTCTGCACCGGCTGCCACGCGCTGACCAGCGTGCGCGCCGTCGAGGACGCGCTCGGCATTCGCATTCCGAAGAACGCGCACCTGATCCGCGAGATCATGGCCAAGACCCTGCAGGTGCACGATCACGCGGTGCACTTCTACCACCTGCACGCGCTCGACTGGGTCGACGTGGTCTCGGCGCTGAAGGCTGATCCGAAGAAGACCAGCGAGTTGCAGCAGCTGGTGTCGCCGAGCCATCCGCTGTCCTCGCCCGGCTATTTCCGCGACATCCAGAACCGCCTGAAGAAATTCGTCGAATCCGGTCAGCTCGGGCCGTTCATGAACGGCTACTGGGGTAGCAAGGCCTACGTGCTGCCGCCGGAAGCCAATCTGATGGCGGTCACGCATTACCTCGAGGCGCTCGACCTGCAGAAGGAGTGGGTGAAGATCCACACCATCTTCGGCGGCAAGAATCCGCATCCGAACTATCTGGTCGGCGGCGTGCCCTGTGCGATCAACCTCGACGGCGATCTCGCCGCCGGCGCGCCGGTCAACATGGAGCGCCTGAACTTCGTCAAGGCGCGCATCGACGAGATCATCGAGTTCAACAAGAACGTCTACATCCCGGACGTACTGGCGATCGGCACGCTGTACAAGCAGGCCGGCTGGCTGTACGGCGGCGGCCTGTCGGCGACCAATGTCATCGACTACGGCGAGTACCCGAAGGTCAACTACGACAAGAGCACCGACCAGCTGCCGGGCGGCGCGATCCTGAACGGCAACTGGAACGAGATCCATCCGGTCGACCCGCGCGATCCCGAGCAGGTGCAGGAATTCGTCGCGCACTCCTGGTACCAGTACGCCGACGAGACGCGCGGCCTGCATCCCTGGGACGGCGTCACCGAACCGCACTACGAGCTCGGCCCGAAGACCGCCGGTACACGGACGAAGATCGAGCAGATCGACGAATCGGCGAAGTATTCGTGGATCAAGTCGCCGCGCTGGCGCGGTCACGCGATGGAGGTCGGCCCGCTGGCGCGCTACATCCTCGCCTACGCGCATGCCAGCCAGGGCAACACGTACGCGCAGCGCCCGAAGGAGCAGATCGAGACCTCGGCCGAGGCGATCAACCACGCGATCCCGAAGGCGCTCGGCCTGCCGGAGACCGACTACACGCTGCAGCAGCTGCTGCCGACGACGATCGGCCGCACGCTGGCGCGCGCGCTCGAAGGCCAGTACTGCGGCGAGATGATGCTCGCCGACTGGCACGAGCTGATCGACAACATCAAGGCCGGCGACCGCGCCACCGCCAACGTCGAGAAATGGGACCCGGCG
Source organism: Solimonas variicoloris DSM 15731 (assembly GCF_000382285.1). Lineage (GTDB taxonomy): Bacteria > Pseudomonadota > Gammaproteobacteria > Nevskiales > Nevskiaceae > Solimonas > Solimonas variicoloris. The sequence continues at coordinate 277,682 of NZ_KB907925.1, forward strand.
ACCTGGCCGAAGGAAGCCAAGGGCGTCGGCACCGTCGCCGCGCCGCGCGGCGCGCTCGGCCACTGGATCCGCATCAAGGACGGCCGCATCGAGAACTACCAGTGCGTGGTGCCGACGACCTGGAACGGCGGCCCGCGCGACGTCAAAGGCCAGATCGGCGCCTTCGAGGCGAGCCTGATGAACACGCCGATGGTCGATCCGGAGCAACCGGTCGAGATCCTGCGCACGCTGCACTCCTTCGATCCCTGCCTCGCCTGCTCGACGCACGTGATGGGGCCGCAGGGTGAGGAGCTGACGCAGGTGCGCGTGCGCTGAACGCCGTCGAGGAGAAAATACCCATGAAACCGATCAAGATCGCCCGCCTCGCCGCCGCCGCGCTCGGCCTCATCGCGCTGCCCGCGCTCGCCCATCCCGGTCACGAGCTTTCCGGCTGGGGCGCCGGCCTGCTGCATCCGCTGTCCGGCGTTGACCATCTGCTGGTGATGCTGGCCGTCGGCCTCTGGTCGGCGCTGGCGCTGCCGGCGGCGCGCGCCGCGTTCGGGCCGCTGGCCTTCATCGGCGGCCTGCTCGGCGGCGCCGTGCTGGCGACACAGGGTCTGGCGCTGCCGATGATCGAGCCGGGCATTGCGCTGAGCGTGATCGCGCTCGGCCTGCTGCTCGCCACCGCAGCGCGCGCGCCGGCCGGCGCCGGGCTCGCTGTGATCGCCGTCTGCGGCGTGCTGCACGGCTATGCGCACGGCGCCGAGGCGCCGCTCGCCGCCGGCTTCTCCCGCTATGTCGCCGGCTTCGTGCTGATGTCGGCGCTGCTGCACGCGGCCGGCTGGGGCCTCGCCGCCAGCCTGCGCGGCGGGCAGCAGGTCCTGCGTCGCGTCGCCGCCGCCGTGCTCGGCGCCAGCGGCCTCGCGCTGCTGTTCGGCTAAGTGCCACCGTCCCCGACGAGGAGAACGCCATGACGCCCGCCTCCACCGTTGCTGCCGACGCCACCGGCGTCGACGAAGCCGCCGTCAGCCATGCGCCGGCGGTCCGCTCCGTCTACGTCTACGAAGCGCCAGTGCGCATCTGGCACTGGATCAACGCACTGGCGATCGTCGTGCTGTGCGTGACCGGCTATTTCATCGGCTCGCCCTTGCCGACGATGCCGGGCGAGGCCAGTGCGCACTTCCTGATGGGCTACATCCGCTTCGCGCACTTCGCGTCCGGCTACGTGCTCGCGGTCGGCCTGGTCGGGCGCCTCTACTGGGCCTTCGTCGGCAACCATCACGCGCGCGAGCTGTTCACGCTGCCGGTGTTCTCGGCTGCGTACTGGCGCGAGGTGCTGAGCATGCTCAAGTGGTACGGCTTCATCTCGAAGCGGCCGAACCGCTACGTCGGCCACAACCCGCTGGCGCGCGCGGCGATGTTCTCGATGTACTTCCTCGGCACCCTGTTCATGATCGTCACCGGCTTCGCGATGTACGGCGAGGGCGCGCAGGCCGGCTCGTGGGCGAACCGCCTGTTCGGCTGGGTGATTCCGCTGTTCGGGCAGTCGCAGGACGTGCATACCTGGCACCACCTCGGCATGTGGGCGATGGTCTGCTTCATCATGCTGCACGTCTATGCGGCGATTCGCGAAGACATCATGGGCCGCCAGAGCATCGTCAGCACGATGATCTCGGGCTACCGCACCTTCAAGGACTGAGCGCGGCGATGCGCGTCGCGCGTCCGCCTGCTCCGCCGCTGCGTACGCCGCCGGGCGTGCCGCTGCGCGCGCGCCTGCATCCGGGCCGCTTCCTCGACAAGTACTACCTGGCGCCGTTGCACCTGACGCAGAGCGAGGCGGCGCGCCGCCTCGGCATCTCGCGGCGCCGTCTGCACGAGATCGTGCAGGGCCGGCGCGGGGTCTCGGCCGATACCGCGATCCGCTTCGCGCTCGCGTTCGGCAGCAGCGCCGCGTTCTGGCTCGCGCTGCAGGCCGAGCACGACAGCTATCTCGCCTGGCGCACGCGGCCGTCGGCCGCCGCGCCGTCCCCCGCCGCCCGCTGAAGTCCCACGGAGTTTTCGCGATGGATGCCTGCACCCCCGAGCCGCCCTGCCACCGTTCCGGTGACAACGCCGTGATCGTTCTCGGCATCGGCAATCTGCTGTGGGCCGACGAGGGCTTCGGCGTGCGCTGCGTCGAGCGCCTGCAGCGCGACTGGGAGCTGCCCGGCGTCGCGCTGGTCGACGGCGGCACGCAGGGCCTTTATCTGATCCAGCACGTGCAGGCCGCCGAACGCCTGCTGATCTTCGACGCGGTCGATTACGGACTCGCTCCCGGCACGCTGCACGAGGTGCGCGACGACGAGGTGCCGCAATACCTCGGCGCGAAGAAGATGAGCCTGCACCAGACCGGCTTCGCCGACGTGCTGGCGCTGGCGCGCCTGACCGGCCGCTATCCGCGTTCGGTGGTGCTGATCGGCTGCCAGCCCGAAGAGCTGGAGGATTACGGCGGCAGCCTGCGCGCGAGCGTGCGCACCGTGCTGCCGCAGGCGGTCGCCCGCGGGCTCGACATCCTGCGCGGCTGGGGCGTGGCCGCCGCGCCGCGCACGCGGGCGCTGGACAGCGCCGAGGCGGTGACGCTGCCGCATCTGGCGATCGAGCGCTACGAGGCCGAACGGCCGTCGGCCGACGATGCCTGCCGCGTCGGCGACGCGCGCTTCTTCCCGGAGCGCTCCTGATGTGCGTCGGCCTGCCGATGCAGGTGCGTGCCGCCGACGCCGCCTGGGCCGAGGTCGAAGGCCGCGGCGAGTGGCGGCGCGTGCGCACGGCGCTGGTCGGCGCGGTCGCCGCCGGCGACTGGCTGCTCGTGCATCTGGACTCCGCGGTCGAGCGCCTGACGGCGGCGCGCGCCGCCGAGATCGACGCCGCGCTCGACCTGCTGCAGGCGGCGCTCGGCGGCGTGCTGCCGTCCGGCGACGCCGGTTTCGAACTGCCTTCGGCGCAGAGCGCCGCCGCGCTGGCCCGGCTGACCGGCCAGTCCCCTGCGTCCGGTGACGAACGATGAATGCCGAACCGATTCCGCTGTCCGCGCTGCCGCGCCCGACGGTGCCGCCGCTGATCGAGCGCCTGCTCGAACATCCGGCCGCGCAGCCGGTGTCCGAAGCCGGCCTCGACGACTTTCTCGCGCAGCCCGGCGAAGCGGTGCTGTTCCTGTGGGCGCAGCCGGCGCGCTATCCGGAGGTGCTCGACGTCGCCGTCGTGCTGCCCGAGCTGGTCGCGCAGTTCGCGCGCGAGGGCACGGCGCTGCGCATCGGCGTCGTCGATGAGGCGTCCGAACGCGCGCTCGGCCTGCGCTACGGCATGACGCGGCGGCCGGCGCTGATCTTCCTGCGCGACGGCGCCTACGTCGCCACCCTGCACGGCATGCAGGACTGGCAGGTCTACGTCGAGCGCATTCGCGAGATTCTGGCCAGCGCGCCGTCACGGCCGCCGTCGCCCGGCATCGCCGTCGCCGGGCCGTCCGGCGCCTGCCACTGATCGCTACCCGCACCGAGTCCGCCATGGCCGACATCAAGCCCGCCAGCAAACCGTTCCCGATTCCGATCCGCGTGATCGGCCCCGGCAGTCAGGTCGAGGACGACACGCTCGACTACATGGTCATGCCGCGCGGCATGAGTACCTGGCAGGCGCCGTCGCTGCCGGAGCCGGAGGCGGTCGCCGCGCTCGGCGACGCGCGCGCCTGCCTGCACCGCGTCGCCGCCGCGCTCGGCGCCGTGCTCGACGATGCGCGGCACCGCACCCTGCTGGTGCCGGTCGCCGGCCTCGATGCCGCCAACCGCGCGCTGCTGCATCAGGTGCTCGGCGAGGGCGAGGTCGCCGTGCGCATCGATGCCGACGGCCGCGCGCTGCGCGTGCAGGAGTCGGTGTACGCCGGCGTCTGGCGCGTGCTCGGCGACGGCGTCGACGCGATCGAAGTCGGCCTCGCGCCGAACGTGCTGCTCGACACGGCGCCGGCCGCGGCCGCGGCGGTCGAGGCGCTGGCGGCGCCGGACGCCGCGCTGCCGGCCGAGGTCATGAACGCGCCGGCGATCCTCGCCGAACTCGCCGAACATCTGCGTCGCTGGACGCCGGGGCGCGCCGCGCAGGTCATCAATCTCACGCTGCTGCCGCTGTCGCCGGGCGATCTCGACTATCTCGGCGAGCGCCTCGGCAGCGGCGGCACGACGATCCTTTCGCGCGGCTACGGCAACTGCCGCGTCACGCGCACCGCGCTGGCGCCGTGCTGGCAGGTCGTCTACTACAACTCGCAGGATCAGGTGATCCTCAACACGCTCGAAGTCGGCGGCGTGCCGGACGTGGTCTGCGCCGCGGTCGAGGACCTGCACGATTCGCGCGAGCGGCTGGTCGAGGCGCTGCACTGGCTGGAGGGTGCGGCGTGAGCGCCGCGCCGCGCTTCGAGGGCAGCTATCTCGGCGACCGCGCGCGCCTGCCGGACGACGCGCGCCTCGAATGCAAGATCTGCTGGTGGGTCTACGACCCGGCCGAGGGCGATCCGGTCTGGCAGATCGCGCCGGGCACGCCGTTCGCGCAGCTGCCCGCGCACTGGCGCTGCCCGCGCTGCGACGGCGACGCCGAGCAGTTCATGGTGCTCGACGATGACCGTGCCTGAGCACGCCGCGCCGCACGCGCCGGCGCAGCTGTGCGCCGCGTTCGAGGCGATCGGCCGCGAACGCATGGCCGGGCTCGGCCTCGCGCATCCGGCGCTCGCCGTCGAGGCGGTCGGTTTCGCGCGCGCCGCCGGTCCGGCCGACGGCGAGAGCGGCTGGTTCGGCGTGCTGCTGACGCCGTGGTGCATGAACCTGGTCTGGTGGCCGGATCGCGCCGAGGCCGTCGCCGCGCCCGGCGCGACGCGCACGCACGTCTACGCCGGCGAGCGCTACCGCTTCATCGGCGCGCACGAGGCGGCGCTCGGCGCGTTCGAGACCTGCTCGCTGTTCTCGCCGATGGACGAATTCCGCACCCAGGCCGAAGCGCGCGCGCTGGCGCTGGCCGTGCTCGCGCAGCTGCGGCGTACGTCCGACGCGCCGGCGCAGCCGTCGCGGCGCGCGCTGCTGACCGGCCGGCGCGCGATCGGTCCGGAGCCGGCATGAGCGCGGTGTCGATCGCCGAAGGTTCGCTGGTGCTGCGCCCCGGCCGGCTGCGCGACGCGATCGGCGCGCGCCCGGCGTTCGATCTGCAGGGCCTGCTGGCCGGCCGCGCGGCCGAGGCCGCCGGCCAGTTGCTGCCGGCGCTGTTCTCGTTATGCGGCGGCGCGCACCGGCTCGCGGCGCAGCTCGCGCTCGCCGCGGCGCGCGGCACGACCGCCGAGGCGGCGCCGGCGCTGCGCCACGCGCTCGACCGCCAGACGCTCGCCGAACATCTGCGCCGGCTATGGATCGACTGGCCGCGCCGGCTCGGTGCCGGCCCCGGCGCCGCCGCGTCGCTGGCTGCGCTCGCCGCGTCGCCGGCGCTGCGCGCCGACGGCGACGCCGCCGCGATCCGCGCCTGGCTGGCCGCCCAGGTCTACGGCCAGCCGGGCGCCGACTGGCTCGCCGCCTGGCAGGCGCGCGACGACCGTGCGCTCGACCGCTGGCTCGCCGCCGCGGCGACGCTGCCGGCCGTGCTGCTGCGGCCGCAGGCGGCGCGCGCGCGGCGGTGGCTGCGTGACGCCGATCCGCCGCTGCCGGCGCCGACCGGCCCTGGCGGCACGGTTGCCGCCGCCGCGGCGCCGCACGAGACCGGCAGCTGGACGCGCGCCGGCCTGCCGCCGCCGCGCCACGCGCTCGACCGGCTGACCGCGCGTCTGGCCGAGATCGCACGGCTGGCGCCGGTGCGCGACGACGCGCCGCTGCTCGCCGCCGCCGGCGTCGCGCTCGGCGCCGGGCACGGCCTCGGCTGGTGCGAGATGGCGCGCGGCCTGCTCGTGCACGAACTGCATCTCGACGCCAGCGGCGCGCGCATCGCCCGCTATCGCGTGCTGGCGCCGACCGAATGGAACTTTCATCCGCGCGGCGTCGCCGCCCGCGCCCTCGCCGCGCTGCCGGCGGCCGCTGCCGAAACCCCCGCGGTCTGTGCGCTGCTCGCCGCCGCCCTCGATCCCTGCGTGGAGTACCGTGTCGACACGCAGGCCACCGTGGAGGCGGACGCGCATGCATGAAGTCAGTCTGGCCGGCGGCGTGATCCGCCTCGTCGAGGACGCGCTGGCGCGCGAGCCGCGCGTGCGCGTCAAACGCGTGGTGCTGGCGGTCGGCGCGCTGGCCGGCGTCGAAGTGCGCGCGCTGCGCTTCGCGCTCGACGCGCTGGCGCCCGGCAGCGTGCTCGCCGGCGCCGCGATCGAGCTCGACGAAGTGGCCGGCCAGGCCTGGTGCCTGAACTGCGCCGCGAATGTTCCCATCCACTCGCGCCTCGACGACTGCCCGCAATGCGGCGGTCGCTGGCTGCAGCCGAACGGCGGCACCGAGCTGTCGGTGCGCGAGCTGATCGTCGAAGACCTGCCGGACGCGCCGGACGCGTCCGCCCACCAGGAGCCCGCGTCATGTGCGTCGTCTGCGGCTGTCACCAGCGTCCATTGAGCCCGGCCGGTGCGGCGCCGCCGGCGGCGCTCGACGGACTGTCGTTCGTCGCCGAGGCGCCGGCGGCCGTCGTCGCCGCACCGGCCGCCGCGCCGCGCGATCTGCACTACGGGCGCAATCCGGCCGGCGTCTCGGTGCCGGGGCTCGATGCCGAGCGCGCGATCCATCTGGAAACGCGCGTGCTCGCCGCCAACGACCGTGTCGCCGCCGCCAACCGGCAAGCCTTCGCGCAGCGCGGCGTGCTGTGCCTGAATCTGGTGTCGAGCCCCGGCTCGGGCAAGACCACGCTGCTGGTCGAAACGATCCGCCGCCTGCAGGCCGACGGCCGCCTGCGCGCGGCGGTGATCGAGGGCGACCAGCAGACCACGAACGACGCCGACCGCATTCGCGCCACCGGCGCGCCGGCCGTGCAGGTCAATACCGGCAAGGGCTGCCATCTCGATGCCGAGATGATCGCCGAAGCGTGGCGCGGACTCGAAGGCGGCGCGCCGCAACTGCTGTTCGTCGAGAACGTCGGCAACCTCGTCTGCCCGGCGATGTGGGATCTCGGCGAGGCGGCCAAGGTCGCGATCCTGTCGGTGACCGAAGGCGAGGACAAGCCGCTGAAGTACCCGGACATGTTCGCCGCGGCGCAGCTGATGCTGCTCAACAAGTGCGATCTGCTGCCGCATCTGCGCTTCGACGTCGCCGCGGCGCTGGCCGCCGCGCGTCGCGTCAATCCGGACATCGAGATCATCGAGCTGTCGGCGTTCGGCGGCGAGGGCTTCGAGCGCTGGCTGCAGTGGCTCGCGGCGCGGCAGGCGGCGGTCTGAAGCGCACATGACGCCGGCTCCCGCCCCGCCGCTGCGCGCCGTGCCCGAGCTGGCGCGCTGGCGCCTGCATCTCGAAGGCAGCGTGCAGGGCGTCGGCTTTCGCCCACACTGCCTGCGCGAGGCGCGCGCGCTCGGCCTCAGCGGCTGGGTGCGCAACGGCGCCGACGGCCTGTGGCTGGAAGCGCAGGGGCCGCGTGCGCAGCTCGACGCGCTGCTGGCGAGGCTGCGCGACGCGCCGCCGCCGCTGGCGCGCGTCGACCGCCTGAGCTGCGAGGCGCTGCCGCCGCGCGCCGACGAGACCGGCTTTCGCATCGACGACAGCGACGCGCGCGCGGCGCTGACGACCGGCCTGCCGGCCGACGCCGCGGTCTGCGCGGACTGCCTGCGCGAGCTGTTCGATCCGGCCGATCGCCGCTACCGCTATCCGTTCATCAACTGCACGCAGTGCGGGCCGCGCTACACGCTGGTCCGCGCGCTGCCGTACGACCGTCCGGCGACGAGCATGGCGGCGTTCGCGCTGTGTCCGGCCTGTCGCCGCGAGTACGACGAGCCGGCCGACCGCCGCCATCACGCGCAGCCGAACGCCTGTCCGGCCTGCGGGCCGCGGCTAGCCTGGCACGACGCCGACGGCCTGCGCGTGGCGAGCGCTGATCCGCTCGCCGCCGCGGTCGCCGCGCTGCGCGCCGGCGCGGTCGTCGCCGTGCGCGGCGTCGGCGGCTTCCATCTGGTCTGCGACGCGCAGCGCACCGACACCGTCGCGCGCCTGCGTGCCGCCAAGCAGCGGCCCGGCAAGCCGTTCGCGGTGCTGGCGCTCAATGCAACGAGCCTGCGCCGCTGGCTGACGATCGACGCCGGGGCCGCCGCGCTGCTCGAAAGCCCGGCGCGGCCGATCGTGCTGCTGCCGCGCCGCGCCGACGTCGCCGCCGACGCGCTCGACGCCGCGCTGGCGCCGGCGCTCGGCGAATGGGGTGCGATGCTGCCGGCGCATCCGCTGCACTGGCTGCTGCTGCACGAATGGCTCGGCCGCCCGGCCGGCGACGGCTGGCGTGATGCCGCCTGCGACGCGCTGTTCGTCGTCACCAGCGCCAACCCGGCCGGCGAGCCGCTGGTCACCGGCAACGACGAGGCTTTCGCGCAGCTGCGCGGCCTCGCCGACGCCTATCTCGTGCACGACCGCGAGATCGTCGCGCGCTGCGACGACAGCGTGCGCCGTCCGCTCGGCGTCGATGCGCAGGGTCGCCTGCACGCGCCGTTCGTGCGCCGCGCGCGCGGCTACGTGCCGGACCCGATCGTGCTGCACGGCGTGCCGGCCGACGCGCCGCCGGTGCTCGCCTGCGGCGGCTGGCTGAAGAACGCGATCTGCGTGACGCGCGGCAACGAGGCGTTCCTGTCGCCGCATATCGGCGATCTCGACACGCGCGCCGCCTGCGCCGCGCTCGACGAGATGGTGACGCGCCTCACCGGCTTCCTCGGCGTGCGCCCGCGGGCGGTCGCGCACGACCGCCATCCGGATTTCTACAGCACGCGCGCCGCCGCCGCGCTCGCCGCCCGCTGGCGGGTGCCGGCGTTCGCCGTCCAGCATCACGCCGCGCATCTCGCCGCGGTGCGCGCCGAGCACGCGCTCGACGGTGCGCTCGACGGCCTGATCCTCGACGGCAGCGGCCTCGGCGACGACGGCACGATCTGGGGCGGCGAGTGGCTGCGCCTCGGCGCCGACGGCACCTGCACGCGGCGCGGTCATCTGCCGGCGCTGACGATGGCCGGCGGCGACGCCGCGGCGCGCGAGCCGTGGCGGATGGCGGCCGCGGTGCTGCACGGGCTCGGGCGCGGCGACGAGATCGCGCGCCGCTACGCCGCGCAGCCGGCGGCGCCGGCCGTCGCGCGCCTGCTCGGGCGCGGCCTGTACGGCGTGCCGAGCAGCAGCGCCGGCCGCGCGTTCGACGCCGCCGCGGCGCTGCTCGGCATCGCCGAGCGCAACGCGCACGAGGCCGACGCGGCGATGCGTCTCGAAGCCTGCGCGGCGCGTGCGCGCGCCGCCGGCGTCGCGCCGCGCCCGCTGCCGGCCGGCGCCGGCTTCGATGTCTTGTGGACGCGTCTGCTCGACACCGATCGCGACGATGCCGACGCGGTCGCGCGCGCCGCGCTCGATTTTCACGACGGCCTCGCCGCGCTGGCGCTGGCCCCGCTGCTCGCGTCGCGCCCGGCGGCCGTCGCGCTCGGCGGCGGCTGTCTCATCAACCGCCTGCTGCGCGACGCGCTGCTGGCGCGCCTGCGCGCGGCCTGCATCGCCGCGTGCGAGGCGATGCAGGCGCCGCCCGGCGACGGCGGTCTGGCGCTCGGCCAGGCCTGGATCGCCAGCCGGCGCCTCGCCGCGTCGTCCATCGAGGAGAACTGAAGATGTGTCTTGCCCTGCCCGCCCGCATCGTCCGCCGCGACGGCGACAGCGCCGTCGTCGATCTCGGCGGCGTGCACAAGGAAATCTCGGTCGCGCTGACCCCGGACGCCGGCGTCGGCGACTACGTGATCGTCCACGTCGGCTACGCGATCGGCCAGCTCGACGCCGAGGAAGCGGCGCGCACGCTGGCGCTGTTCGCCGAAGCCGGCGCCGGCCCGCTGGAGGATGCCGCATGAAATACATCGACGAGTTCCGCGACGGCGCGCTGGCGCAGCAGCTCGCCGCGCGCCTGGCGGCCGAGGCCGAGCCGCGGCGCGAATACCGCTTCATGGAGTTCTGTGGCGGCCACACGCACGCGATCTCGCGCTACGGCGTCGCCGACCTGCTGCCGGCCAACGTGCGCATGATCCACGGCCCCGGCTGCCCGGTCTGCGTGCTGCCGATCGGCCGCGTCGATCTGGCGATCCGCCTCGCGCTCGAACACGGCGTGACGCTGTGCACCTACGGCGACACCCTGCGCGTGCCGGCCTCGGACCAGCTGTCGCTGCTCAAGGCCAAGGCGCGCGGCGCCGACATCCGCATGGTCTATTCGGCGGCCGACGCGCTGAAGCTGGCGCAGGCGCAGCCCGAGCGGCAGCTGGTGTTCCTGGCGATCGGCTTCGAGACCACGACGCCGCCGACCGCGCTGGTCGTGCGCGAGGCAGCGCGCCTCGGCCTGACCAACTTCAGCGTGCTGTGCTGCCACGTGCTGACGCCGCCGGCGATCCGCCACATTCTCGACGCCGCCGGCGACGAGGCGCAGGCGACGGCCGCGATCGACGGCTTCGTCGGCCCGGCGCACGTGTCGATCGTCATCGGCTCCGATCCGTACGCGCGCTTCGCCGCCGCCTACCGCAAGCCGGTGGTGATCGCCGGCTTCGAGCCGCTCGACGTGCTGCAGGCGATCCTGATGCTGGTGCGGCAGATCAACGACGGCCGCGCCGAGGTCGAGAACGAATTCACGCGCGCGGTGACGCCGGCCGGCAATCTGCACGCGCAGGCGCTGATGGACGAGGTCTTCGCGCTGCGCGAAAGCTTCGAGTGGCGAGGCCTCGGCGAGCTGCCGCTGAGCGCGCTGCGCCTGTCGGACCGCTATGCCGCGTTCGACGCCGAGCGCCGTTTCGCGCTGCACTACACGCCGGTCGCCGATCACAAGCTCTGCGAATGCGGCGCGATCCTGCGCGGCATCAAGCGGCCGCAGGACTGCCGCATCTTCGGCACCGTCTGCACGCCGGAGTCGCCGGTCGGTTCGTGCATGGTGTCGAGCGAGGGCGCCTGCGCCGCGCACTACACCTATGGCCGCTTCCGCGACGCCGGCGCGCGCGCGGCATGAGCGCGGCCACCGATCCGCTGCCGGGAGAGACGACATGAGCGCTCCGGAACCCTATGTGCGGCCGCTGGACTTCAAGCGCGGCCGCGTTGATCTCAACCACGGCGCCGGCGGCCGTGCCGCCGCGCAGCTGATCCGCGAGCTGTTCGCGGCGGCGTTCGACAACGAATGGCTGCGCCAGGGCGACGACGGCGCGCGTCTGCCGCTGCCGGCCGGCGAATGCGTGATGGCGACCGACGCGCATGTGGTCACGCCGCTGTTCTTTCCGGGCGGCGATATCGGCTGCCTCGCCGTGCACGGCACCGTCAACGACGTCGCCGTGATGGGCGCGCGGCCGCTGTACCTGGCGGCGAGCTTCATTCTCGAGGAAGGCTATCCGATCGCCGAGCTGCGCCGCATCGTCGCGTCGATGGCGCGCGCCGCGCGCGAGGCCGGCGTCGCCATCGTCACCGGCGACACCAAGGTCGTCGAGCAGGGCAAGGGCGACGGTGTGTTCATCACCACGACCGGCGTCGGCGTCATCGCGCCCGGCGCGCCGCGCCCGGCCGGCCATCGCGCGCGGCCCGGCGACCGCATCTACGTGTCCGGCTGCATCGGCGATCACGGTGTGGCGATCCTCTCGACGCGCGAATCGCTCGGCTTCGAGACCGCCGTGCAGTCCGATACCGCGGCGCTGCACGGGCTCGTCGCCGAGCTGCTCGCGGCGGTGCCGCAGACCGCGGTACTGCGCGATCCGACCCGCGGCGGGCTGGCGACCACGCTCAACGAGATCGCCGCGCAGTCGGGCGTCGGCATGCGTCTGCGCGAGGCGGACATCCCGCTGCGCCCGCAGGTCGCCGCCGCCTGCGAGCTGCTCGGCCTCGATCCGCTGTACGTCGCCAACGAGGGCAAGCTGGTCGCGATCTGTCCGGCCGAGCACGGCGCGCGCCTGCTCGCGGCGCTGCGCGCGCATCCGCTCGGCGCCGACGCCGCCTGCATCGGCGAGGTGGTCGCCGATGCACATGGCTTCGTCGAAATGGAAACGCGCTTCGGCGGCCGGCGCGTCGTCGACTGGCTCAGCGGCGAGCAGCTGCCGCGCATTTGCTGAAAAAGGCGGCGCGGCGGTCCGCGTTATGATGGCCGCGCTTTCGCAGATCCCAGGCAGGGCCTTCCGTCCCCACCCACGATGCGCACGACTCCCGAACAAGCCGGCGTTCTCGTCGTCGACGACGAGCGCCATTCGGTCGAAGCGATCCGGCGCACGCTGGAGGACGACTTCGTGGTCTGGACCGCGGCCTCCGCCGACGAGGCGCAGGACGTGCTGCAGACGCACGCCGACGACGGCGACGTGCAGGTCATCCTCTGCGACCAGCGCATGCCGGGCACCACCGGCCTCGAATTCCTGCGCGCGGTGCGCGAGCGCTGGCCGGACATCGTGCGCATCATCATCTCCGGCCATACCGACGCCGAGGACATCATCGCCGGCGTCAACGAGGCCGGCATCTACCAGTACGTGCTCAAGCCGTGGATGCCCGACCAGCTGCTCGAGCTGGTGCGCGACGCGGTCGAGGCGCGACGCCTGCAGAATGACGTGCGCCGCATCGACCTGGAGGTGCGCGACGGTCCGGCGGTGCTGCGCCGGCGCCTGCACGAGCGCCAGGACGCGGCGCAGGCGCGCTACGGTTTTCGCGCCATCGCGCGCGGCGAGGACAGCCCGCTCGAAGCCGTGTTCGACGTCGCCGAGCGTATCGCCCGGCACGACCTCTCGGTGCTGCTGCTCGGCGAGTCCGGCACCGGCAAGGAGCTGCTGGCGCGCGCCATCCATCAGGCCAGCCCGCGCGCGCTGCGGCCGTTCGTCAGCGAGAACTGCGCGGCGCTGCCGGATTCGCTGCTCGAATCCGAACTGTTCGGCCACAAGCGCGGCGCCTTCACCGGCGCGCTGCAGGATCACGTCGGCCTGTTCCAGCGCGCCAACGGCGGCACGCTGTTTCTCGACGAGATCGGCGACACCACGCCGAGCCTGCAGGTGAAGATGCTGCGCGTGCTGCAGGAGGGCGAGGTGCGGCCGGTCGGCGCGACGCGCGCGGTGGCGGTCGATGTGCGCGTGATCGCGGCGACGCACCGCGATCTCGAAGCCGAAGTCCGCGCCGGCCGCTTCCGCGAGGATCTCTACTACCGGCTGGCGACGGTGACGTTGTCGCTGCCGCCGCTGCGCGAGCGTCCTGGCGACCTGCAGGCGATCGTCGCGATGCTGCTCGACGAAGCCGCGACCGAGCTCGCCAAGCCGCACGACGGCTTCAGCGAGGAGGCGATGGCCTGCCTGCTGTCGTATCCGTGGCCCGGCAACATCCGCGAGCTGCGCAACGAGGTGTTCCGCGCGCTGGCGCTGTCCGACACCCTGCGCGTCGAGGCCGACGCGCTGTCGCCGAAGGTGCGCCTCGGCCGCGCGCCGGTGACGGCCGCCGCCGCCGGCCTGCCGCGCATCACCGGCGGCGGGCCGCTGCAGCAGCGCCTCGACGCGATCGAGGCGGCGATCCTGCGCGAGACCCTGCTGCGCCACCGCTGGAACAAGTCGCGCGCCGCCGCCGAGCTGCAGCTGTCGCGCGTCGGCCTGCGCCAGAAGCTGCAGCGCCTCGGTCTGGAGGCGAAGAAGTGACGGCGCGCGTGCTGTGGCTGCAGTCCGGCGGCTGCGGCGGCTGCAGCATGTCGCTGCTCTGCGCCGACACGCCGGACCTGTACGCGACGCTGGACGACGCCGGCATCGAGCTGCTCTGGCATCCGTCGCTGTCGCTGGCCGGCGGCGAGGAACTGCTGGCCCTGCTCGGCCGCTGCCTGCGCGGCGAGCAGGCGGTCGACGTGCTCTGCGTCGAGGGCGCGCTGCTGCGCGGACCGCATGGCAGCGGCCGCTTCCACGAGCTGGCCGGCAGCGGCCGGCCGATGCTCGACTGGGTCCGCGATCTGGCCGGCGTCGCCCGCCACGTGGTCGCGGTCGGCAGCTGCGCGGCCTGGGGCGGCATCAGCGCCGGCGGGCCGAACCCGACCGACGCGGTCGGCCTGCAGTACGAGGGCGCCGAACCCGGCGGCGCGCTCGGCCGCGACTTCCGCGCGCGCGGCGGCCTGCCGGTCGTCAATGTCGCCGGCTGCCCGACGCATCCGGACTGGGTGATCGAAACCCTGGCGCTGCTGGCACGCGACGCGCTGGACGGCGCCGCGCTCGATGCGCTGGCGCGGCCGCGCTTCTACGCCGACCAGCTGGTCCACCACGGCTGCACGCGCAACGAGTTCTACGAGTTCAAGGCCAGCGCCGAGAAGCCGTCCGACCTCGGCTGCCTGATGGAGCACATGGGCTGCAAGGGCACGCAGGCGCATGGCGACTGCAACATCCGCGCCTGGAACGGCGCCGGCTCGTGCACGCGCGGCGGCTACGCCTGCATCAGCTGCACCGAGCCCGGCTTCGAGGACCCGGGGCATCCGTTCCACATGACGCCGAAGATCGCCGGCATTCCGATCGGCCTGCCGACCGACATGCCGAAGGCCTGGTTCGTCGCGCTCGCCTCGCTGTCGAAGTCGGCGACGCCGGCGCGCGTGCGTCACAACGCGGTCGCCGATCACGCCGTGCTGCCGCCGGCGATCAAGCCGACCGTGCGCCGCGGCCGATGAGCGAGGCGGCCCGCCGCAGCCGGCGCCTGGTCGTCGGGCCGTTCAACCGCGTCGAGGGCGATCTCGAAGTGCGGCTCGACATCGCCGACGGCGCGGTGCGCAAGGCCTGGGTCAACTCGCCGATGTACCGCGGCTTCGAGCAGATCCTGCCGGGCCGCGATCCGTTCGACGCGCTGGTCTACGTGCCGCGCATCTGCGGCATCTGTTCGGTCTCGCAGTCGCTGGCCGCCGCCGACGCGCTCGCCCAGCTGTCCGGCGTGCGCATGCCGGACAACGGCCGCCACGCGCTGAACCTGATGGCCGGCGTCGAGAACGCCGCCGACCACCTCACGCATTTCTATCTGTTCTTCATGCCGGACTTCGCGCGCGAGGCCTACGCCGCGCGCGACTGGCATGCCGAGGTGCAGGCGCGCTACGCGGCCGGGGCCGGCGCGCGGGCGCGCACGGCGCTGGCCGCGCGCCAGCGCTGGTTCACGATCGTCGGCCTGCTCGGCGGCAAGTGGCCGCACACGCAGTCGGTGCAGCCCGGCGGCAGCTCGCGCGCGGTCGACGCGTCGGAACGGCTGCGTCTGCGCGCGTTGGTCCGCGAATTCCGCCGCTACCTCGAGCGCGAAACTTTCGGCGACGCGCTGGAGGCGGTGCTCGCGCTCGACACGCCGGCCGCGCTGCGGCGCTGGCAGGCCGCGGCGCCGGCCTCGGACCTGCGCCTGTTCCTCGACATCGCCGACGATCTCGACCTGCCGGCGCTCGGCCGCGGTCCGGGCCGCTATCTCTCGTACGGCGCCTACCCGCAGCCGGACGCTACGCTGCCGCTCGCCGCCGGCTTCTACGACGGCGGCCTGCAGCCGCTCGACCTCGCGCGCGTCGCCGAGGATCTGGCGTCCTCGCACTACGCCGGCGACGCGCCCTGCCATCCCTGGCTCGGCGAGACGCAGCCGCAGCTCGACAAGCCCGGGGCCTACAGCTGGAGCAAGGCGCCGCGCTACGGCGGCGCGGTGCTGGAGACCGGCGCGCTGGCGCGCGCCGTCGTCAGCGGCGATGCGCTGCTGTGCGCCGATGCCGCGGCCGCCGGCGGCAACGTGCGCAATCGCGTGCTGGCGCGGCTGCTGGAGCTGGCGCGGCTCGCGGTCTGGGCCGAGCGCTGGGTCGACGCGCTCGAACCCGGCGCGCCGTTCTTCGCGGTGTCGCGGCGCGGCCTGCAGGACGGCCGCGCGGTCGGCGCCCACGAGGCGGCGCGCGGCGCGCTCGGGCACTGGCTGGAAGTGCGCGACGGCCGCATCGCGCGCTACCAGATCGTCGCGCCGACCACCTGGAACTTCTCGCCGCGCGACGCGCGCGGCCAGCCGGGCGCGCTCGAAGCGGCGCTCGCCGGCACGCCGGTCGGCGCCGCCGAAACGACGCCGGTCGCCGTGCAGCACGTGGTGCGCTCGTTCGATCCGTGCATGGTCTGCACGGTGCACTGAGACAGGTCCGGCGAAGGTCTGCATGAGCCCCTCGTCGCCGCGCTGCGGCCGCGGCGCTGCGGAGACGCCGCCGGACGGCTTCGGCGCCTGCGGCGATTCGCCATGACGAGGGATGAACTGCTGCGGAGCTTGCCTAGGCGGCGGTGCGCGCCGCCGGCAGCGTCACGCAGAAGCGGGCGCCGGCCGGGCTGTCGACCAGCGCCAGGCGGCCGCCGAACTGCTCGACGATGCCGTAGCTGATCGACAGCCCGAGTCCGGTGCCCTTGCCGACCGGCTTGGTGGTGAAGAACGGGTCGAAGATGCGCGAGTGCAGCGCCTCCGGCACGCCGGGCCCGTTGTCGGCGAAGCAGAGCTCGATCGCGTCGCCGACGCGGCGGCCGTCGATCCGCAGCCGCGGCGTCTCGACGCCGGCCGCCGCCGTCGCGTCGCTGGCGTTCTGCACCAGATTCATGAACACCTGCAGCAGCGGGCCCGGCGCGGCCAGCGCGACGAGTCCGCTGTCGATGTCGAGCTCGACCGTGAAGCGCGCCGCCGCGCCCTTGCGCACCCAGTGCACGGCGCGTTCGACGGTCTCGCGCAGCGCCACCGGCCGCACTTCCTCGCTGCTCACCGCCGAGAAGCGCTTGAGGCCGGCGACGATCTCGGCGGTGCGCTGCGCGCCCTCGACGGTGCCGGCGATCAGGCCCGGCAGATCGTCGACCACGCGGTCGATCTTCAGGCGCGCGCGCGCCGCGTGCGCTTCCGCCGACAGCGGCTCGGCGTGCAGCACTTCGAGGTAACGGCCGACGCGTTCGGCGTAGCGGCTCAGCGCGTGCACGTTGCCGAGCACGAAGCTGATCGGATTATTGAGCTCGTGCGCGACGCCGGCGACCAGGCGGCCGAGCGAGGCCATCTTCTCGGAGTGCAGCAGCTGCTGCTGCGCGCTCTTGAGCGCGGCGTGCGCATCCTGCAACTGCTGGTAGGCGCGCCGCAGCTCGCCGACCGGGCGCCCGACCAGCACGTGGCCGGCGACCGCACCGCCGGCGTCCTGACGCGGCGCGACGTGAATCTCGACCGGCACCGCGCCGCCCTGCGCGTCGTGCAGTTCGACGTCCAGGGTTTCGGTGCTGCGGCCTTCGCGCGCGGTCTGCGCGATGCAGCGGCGCAGGCGCTCGACATCGGTTTCGCGCAGCAGCGCGCAGAATGGCGTGCCGAGCAGCTCCGTCGCGCTGCGGCCGACCAGTTCGGCGAGCGCCGGATTGATCTGCTGGATACAGCCGTCGTCGCCGCAGGCGGCGACGAAGTCGGACATCGACGCCAGCACGCTGGAGATGAAGCGGTTGGACTGTTCGAGCTCGTCGTTCTTGCGTTCGAGCGCGACTTCGTCCTCGACCAGGCGCGAATAGACCTCGTCCATGCGCTGGATGACGTCGAGCCAGACCGCCTCGTCGACGCCTTCGAGCGGCAGCGCGCCTGCCGGTGCCGGGCGCTGCTGCTTGCCTTCGTCTTCTCGGGAATCGGCCATCGGCGCGCGTGCCTCGCGATCGTTCGCGCATTGTAGATGGCGGCGCCGCGGCGGGTGGCGCGACCCTTGCGATAAGCTTCGCCGTCGCCGATGGCCGGGGAGGGTCCATGCGCCGCATCTTGTTGATCATCGTCATTCTGCTCGGCGGCTTGCTCGCCGCACTGTTCGTCGGCCTGTCGCGGCTGCCGGCCGCCGTCGCGCGCGATGCCGCGTCGGTCGCGGTCGAAGTCGACGCCGATGCCGCCGCGGCGCGGCTGGCCGCGGCGATCCGCATCCCGACCGTGTCGGCGACGCCGGAGGCGCCGAACGACGCCGCCTTCGACGCGCTCGCGGCGCTGCTGCGCGAGCACTATCCGCGCGTGCACGCCGCCTTGGCGCTCGAAAAGATCGGCGCGCACGGCCTGCTCTATCGCTGGGACGGCCGCGATCCGTCGCTGCCGCCGCTGCTGCTGCTCGCGCATCAGGACGTCGTGCCGGTCGACGCTGCCGGCGCGTCGCGCTGGCAGCACGCGCCGTTCTCCGGCGACATCGCCGACGGCTACGTCTGGGGCCGCGGCACGCTCGACGACAAGGGCAGCCTGATCGCGCAGATGGAAGCGGTCGAGGCGCTGCTCGCGCAGGGCTACGCGCCGCCGCGCACGATCTATTTCGCGTACGGCCATGACGAGGAGATCGGCGGCGACGACGGCGCCAGGAAGATCGCGGCGCGGCTCAAGGCGCGCGGCGTGAGCGCCTGGTTCGCGCTCGACGAGGGCGGCGCGATCACGCGCGGCGTGGTCGCCGGCGTGACGGCGCCGGTCGCCTCGGTGATGGTGGCGGAGAAGGGCTACGCCTCGTTCGAGCTGCGCGCGCACGAGAGCGGCGGCCACTCGTCGATGCCGCCGCCGGTCACCGCGATCGGCCGCCTCGCGCGCGCCGTCGCGCGGCTGGAGGCGCAGCCGATGCCGGCGCGCGTGACGCCGGCGGTGGCGACGATGCTCGAAACGCTGGCGCCGCAGCTGCCGTTCGCGCAGCGCCTGGCGATCGCCAACCGCTGGCTGTTCGGACCGCTGCTGCTCGACCAGCTCGCGCAGGCGCCGGTCACCAACGCGCTGATCCGCACCACCACGGCGCCGACTGTGTTCAACGCCGGCGTCAAGGACAACGTGCTGCCCGGCGAAGCGCTGGCGATCGTCAACTTCCGCCTGCTGCCCGGCGACACCATCGCCGCCGTGCAGCGCCACGTCGTCGACACCATCGCCGATCGGGCGGTCGAGGTGCGGCTGCAGGCCGAATTCGCCGACGAGGCCTCGCCGCCGGCCGACGCCAGCGGCCCCGGCTATGCGCTGGTGCGGCGCAGCGTCGAGGAAGTGTTTCCCGACGCGCTGGTGGTGCCGGGCCTGGTGGTCGGCGCGACCGACCTGCGCCATTACGCCGACGTCATCGAGGCCCGCTACAACTTCAATCCGGGCCGTCTCGACGCCGCCGATCTCGAACGCATCCACGGCATCGACGAGCGCCTCGCGGTCGCCGAGTTCGCCGACATGGTGCGCTTCTACCAGCGCTTTCTGATCAACGCGAGCGGGACGCCCGGCTGATGGCGCGGCTTGCCGTCAAGGTCAGCCCGAAGGCCTCGCGCAACGCCGTGCTCGGCTGGCACGGCGAAGCGCTGAAAGTGTCGGTGACGGCAGTGCCGGAGCGCGGCAAGGCCAACGCCGCGGTGCAGGAACTGCTCGCCGAGGTGCTGCGCGTGCCGAAGTCGGCGGTGCAGCTGCTGCGCGGCGACACCCACAGCCAGAAGCAGTTCGAGATCGCCGGCCTCGACGAGGCCGAGCTGCGCGCGCGGCTCGACGCCGCGCGGCGCTGAGCGCGGTTCAGGCCAGCGCCGCCTTCAGCGCGGCGACCGCCGTGTCGAGATCCTGCTCGTCGTTGTAGACGTGCGTGCACAGGCGCAGCGCCAGCGGCAGCTCGCCGGTCTCGCCGCTCGCCACGTCGCACAGCACGCGGTTGCCGTGCACGTAGGCCGCGTACAAGCCGTGCTGTTCGTAGAGCGCGCGGAAGGCGGCGACCGCGCGCGCCGGCTCGTCGCTCGCGACCACGCTGATGCCGTGTGCGTAGCGCTCGTCGTCCGGCGTCTGCAGACGCAGGCCGGCGGCGCGCAGGCGCTCGCGCAGCTGCGTGCCGAGCGTCTGGATGCGCGCCTCGATCGCCTCGGCGCCGAGCGCGAGGTGGAATTCGAGCGCGGTGGCGAGCGCCGCGAACGAGGCGTCGTTGCGCTGGCCCAGGCACTCGAAGCGCGCGGCGCCGTCGGCCAGCGCCGTTTCCGGATAGTCGAAGGCGTAGTCGTAGCCGACCGTGCTCGGCCGCAGCGCGGCAACGCGCGCGCGGCGCACGTAGAGAATGCCCATCTCGCGCGGCCCCATCAGCCACTTGTGGGCGCTGCTCGAATAGCTGTCGCAGTCCATCGCCGCGAGATCGAGCGCGGTCGAGCCCCAGCCCTGCGCGCCGTCGACGTGCACGAAGATGTCCGGCCGATAGGCGTGGATCGCGCGGCACAGCGCCGCTGCCGGCAGGCGCAGGCCGCTGATGTTCGAGATCTGGCTGAAGCTGACGACGCGCGTGCGCGGGCCGAGCGCGGCGACGAAGGGCGCGATCAGCTCGGCGTCGCTGCGCGGCTGCGCCGGCACGCGCACGACGCGGCAGACGAACGGCGTGCGCGCGCGCCGATAGCCCCAGCTGCGGTTGTTGCTGTGATGGTTCTGATCCCAGAGCACGACCTCGTCGCTGGCCGCGAGCTCGAAGCCGTTGACGATCGTCGCATTGGCTTCCGTGGTGTTGCGCATGATCGCGACGTCGTCGCCGGCGACGCCGAGGTGTCGCGCGAACAGCGCGCGCAGCCGCGCGATCTGCGTCTGCAGGTAGAGCAGGCGGTGATGGAACGAGGCGTCGGCCGCCAGTGCCGCGTTGGCTGCGTCGTAGGCGGCGATCACGCGCTGCAGCGGCGGCGTCAGATTAGCGGCGTTGAGCGGCACGCGCGGCGCCGCGCTGTGCGCGAACGCGAATTCGCGGCGCACCGCGGCCCAGTCGCCGGCGGCCGGCAGCGCCGCCGCCGGTGTCGTGGCGCCGGCCTGCAGCAGACGGCCGCCCAGCGCGGTGGCGGCGCCGGCGGCGCCGAGCGCGAACAGCTCGCGGCGGCGCATCAGCGCAGCCCCGGGCGGCGCGGCAAGGCGGCCGCGATCAGCAGCACGGCGCACAGCGCCGCGATGCCGGCGCCGATGCCGGCGAGCAGACCGTACAGCGTGCGGCGCAGCGTCGCGACCAGCAGCGCGTCGCCGCTCAGCGGTGCGGCCAGGCTGCCGGCGACGACCAGCAGCGCGAGCGCGGCGCCGAGCAGCAAGGCCAGAGCGCGCAGCAGCCGGCGGGGCCAGCGCGCGTGCAGCGCCCCGCCGCCGAGCCACAGCGCCGCGAGCAGCACGCCGCTGACCATCGGCAGCCAGGCCGGTAGCGTGCCGAGCAGGGCGGTGGCGAACACCGATTCCCAGGCGCGCGTCGTGATCCATGCGGACATCGAAACCTTCCTGCCCGTGGAACCCGGGCCGATGCGGCGAAGCGGAAAGCCTATTACGGGCGCGCTGCGGGCGGCGCGCTTGACCGGCGGCGCCAGCGTGCGCGGCCGTGCCACAATCGATCCGGCCCCACGGAGTCAGATCGATGCACGCCGCCGTTCGTCACACGCTCGCGGTTCTGGTCTTGTCCGGCCTCGGCGCGGCGAGCGCCGCCGGGCCGGTGCCCGAACCGGCCTACGAAACGCTCGGCGTCGCCGAGCTGCAGGCGCGGATGGCGCGCGGCGAGCTGTCGGCCGAAGGCCTGACGCGTTACTTCCTCGCCCGCATCGAGGCGCTCGATCGCCACGGTCCGCGGCTCAACGCGGTGATCGAGGTCAATCCGGAGGCGCTGGCGATCGCCCGCGCGCTCGACGCCGCGGACGGACCGCGCGGGCCGCTGTTCGGCATCCCGGTTCTTCTCAAGGACAACATCGACACCGCCGACGCGATGCTGACGACGGCCGGCTCGCTGGCGCTGCTCGACAGCCGTCCGCGGCGCGACGCGGCGCTGGTGGCGCGGCTGCGCGCGGCCGGCGCCGTGGTGCTCGGCAAGACCAATCTCAGCGAGTGGGCGAACTTCCGCGGCGAGCGCTCGATCAGCGGCTGGAGCGCTCGCGGCGGGCAGACCGGCAATCCCTGGGGTGCCGGCCGCAATCCCTGCGGTTCCAGTTCGGGGTCCGGTGCGGCGATCGCCGCCGGGCTCGCCGTGCTTGCGGTCGGCACCGAGACCGACGGCTCGATCGTCTGCCCGAGCAGCGTCAACGGTCTCGTCGGCATCAAGCCGACGCTCGGCCTCGTCAGCCGCAGCGGCGTGATCCCGATCGCCGCCAGCCAGGACACCGCCGGACCGATGACGCGGCGCGTCGCCGACGCCGCGCTGCTGCTGCAGGTGCTCGCCGGCGGCGATGCCGACGATGCGGCGACCGCGGCGATCCCGGCCGGCCTGATCGCGGGCCTCGCGCCGGTCGCGCCGCGGTCGCTGCAGGGCCTGCGCCTCGGCGTGGTCCGCAACCAGACCGGCTTCCACGCCGGCGTCGACGCGCTGTTCGAGTCGGCGCTGCAGCGTCTGGCGGCGGCCGGTGCCGAGCTGATCGACGTCCGCCTCGACGCGGCGAAAACACTCGACGCCGACGAAACGACCGTACTGGAGTACGAATTCAAGGACGGCATCGAACGCTATCTGGCCGGCCGCGACGGCGGACCGAAGACGCTGGCGGATCTGATCGCCTTCAACACGCGCATGGCGGCGCTCGAACTGCCGTGGTTCGGCCAGGAAGTCTTTCTGTCGGCGCAGCAGCGTGGTTCGCTCGCCGATCGCGCCTACCGCGACGCGCGGGCGCGCGCCAGGCGCGCCGCCGGCCGCGACGGCATCGACGCGCTGCTCCGGCGGCAGCGCCTCGCCGCGCTGCTGGCGCCGACCATGGGCCCGGCCTGGCTGACCGATCCGGTGCTCGGCGATCACTTCGTCGGCGGCGGGGTCTCGCAGATGCCGGCCGTCGCCGGCTATCCGCACGTCACCGTGCCCGCCGGCCTGGTCGGCGGCCTGCCGGTTGGCCTGTCGCTGGTCGCCGGCGCCTGGCAGGACGCGACGCTGATCGGCATCGCCGCCGCCTGCGAGCGGCTGTTGCCGCCGCTGCCGCCGCCACCGTTCCCCTCGCTGCGCTGAAAGGGCGCTGCCTGCAACTCGGCATCGACGAATCGCCGAGCGGAATTTCTCGAAATTTGGATCGGAGGATTGGCCCCGCATGCAGGAACTGCCCCCACAGTCGAAAGCCGATTTACGCGACGGAATCTGGTTCGTCTTTGCGCTGGACGGGCACATCGTGCGCGGCTGGGGCTCGCGATCCGGGCTTGAGCGCGTCTACGTCGACGATCAGATCGTCTCCGAACACCGCAGCTTCGGTCGGACCAGCGTTCATGCCTTCAGCGTCGGAACCCGGCCTTGCGAGCTTCGCTTCGTCACCCTGAGCTATCTCAAGGGAGCCCTCGAATGCACCTTGTCATGCGCAGGCAAGCCTGTCGCAGCCTTTCGCGTCCGTTACTCGTCGCCTCTGTTCTCGTGGAAGCGCCTCGCGCTTGCGCTCGTCCTCGGCGCTCTCACCGGCTGGGGCGTTTCCTACCTCAAATGGCCGCCGTGGACAGTATGGCCGGCGCTCGGTCTCGTGCTGCTGGTGCTGCAGCGCACACGCAAGCGCCTCACGATCCTGATCGAGGAGGTAAACCCGATTGCTGGCCGGCCTGCCGACGCACGACCACGGCACCAGTCGCGTCAGCCGTGACTCTTGCTCGGCGCGAACGGGTGGTACTGGTAGAGCCAGGTTTCCGACAGCGTCTGCTCGCCGCTGCGTAGATACAGACGCATGTCGACCGGCTCGTCGCCGCTGGTGGTCAGGTCGAACTGCGCGCGCCAGTGGCCCGGCACGCCGTCCGGCACCGCCTCGCAGAACACGTACGAGAAGCTGCCGCGCGAGGCGCTGAGCACGGCTTCCGGCTTGACGCCGAACGGCAGTTTTTCGAGCGGGCCGCCGAGGAACTCGACCATGAACTTGCGCACGCCCTGCGGACGCGGCTTGCCCGGCTCGCCGCCGTTGCCGAGGCGCGTCGCCACGCAGCGCGCCAGCGGCGTCGGGTACGGCTCGTCGGCGCGCCAGTGCAGGCGGTACTTGAGGCGGTATTCGCTGCCGGCCGTGGCCGGCGCCTTCGGCACCCACATGGCGACGATGTTGTCGTGGATCTCGTCGTCGGTCGGGATTTCGATCAGCTGCACGCTGCCCTCGCCCCAGTCGCCGAGCGGCTCGACCCACAGGCTCGGGCGGCGGTCGTAGTAGACGCCGTCCTGGTAGTGGTCGAAGTTGCGGTCGCGCTGCAGCAGGCCGAAGCCGTGCGGATTCTGGTCCGCGAACGCCGAGGCCATGGTCCGCGGCGGATTGTTCAGCGGCCGCCAGATGCGCTCGCCGTGGCCGTTCCAGATGGCGAGGCCGTCGGAGTCATGCACCTCCGGACGCCAGTCGATCGCGGTCGCCTTGGCGGTTTCCGAGAACCAGTACATCGAGGTCGCCGGCGCGATGCCGAGGCGCGCGACGTCGCGGCGCAGGAACAGCGCGCACTCGATGTCCATCAGCACCGCTTTCTCGCGCTGCATGACGAAGCGGTAGGCGCCGGCGACGCTCGGACCTTCGAGCAGCGCGTAGACCGTCACCGTGTCGCTGCCGTCCTGCGGCGGCAGAAAGTGGAACTGGGTGAAGCTCGGGAATTCCTCGGGACGGTCGGCCTGGGCGACGTCGAGGGCGATGCCGCGCGCCGACAGGCCGTACTGGAACAGCTCGCCGATCGCGCGGAAGTACGAGGCGCCGAGGAAGGCGACCCAGTCGTTCTTGCGCCACGGCAGCTTGGCCTGATCGCCGAGCCGCCCGTCGTTCAAACGACTTTCCTGGAAGCGGAAGCCGGCGAAGCCGGCGCCCTTGGGCAGGGCGCGCGCCGGACTGTCGGCCGGCATGTCGAAGTAGGCCGGGTCGTAGACGATCTCGCGCGTCTTCGTGCCGGCGGCGTCGAGCACGTGCATGTGCACCGGCGTCTGAAAGTAGCGGCCGAGATGGAAGAAGGTCACCGGGAACGGCCCCGGACCGTCCGCGAACAAGGCTTCGTCGGTCTTGAAATGGATCTTGCCGTGCGCCTCGTAGTCGATGCGTTCGAGCACTTCGCGCGGCAGCTTCGGCGGCGGCGCGTACGGGGCGGCGGCCAGCGCGCGGGCCTGCGCGACCAGCGCATCGAACGAGAACGGCCGTGTCTTGCCGAGGCGCAGGCCCTGCCGGGCGAGCGATTCGGGCGACAGGCCGAGCGCGGCGAGCGCGGCCATCGAGGTGGAGGCGGCAATGAAGCGGCGGCGGCTGAGCATGACGTCGCGATCCTGGACGGTGAGGGGCCGGGGCGGCGCATGCCCCGGGGCGCGCGATTTTTAACGGGACGCCGATGAACTGTCCATGACTCCGCCCGCCCCCCGGTCGCGGCCGCGCGCGCCATGCGACAATGGCGCCTGCGTTTCCACCGAGTTGCACGATGTCCGCCGTTGCCGATGACGTCCCTGCCGGCGTCGCCCCGCCCGAAGACAAGCGCGAGCAGAACAAGCTCGCCAAGCGCCTGCGCCGCCAGGTCGGCCAGGCGATCATGGACTACAACATGATCGTCGACGGCGATCGCGTGATGGTCTGCCTGTCGGGCGGCAAGGACAGCTACACGATGCTCGACGTCCTGCTGCAGCTGCAGGCCAAGGCGCCGGTCAAGTTCTCGATCACCGCGGTCAACCTCGACCAGAAGCAGCCGGGCTTTCCCGAGCACGTGCTGCCGGAATACCTGAAGTCGATCGGCGTCGACTGGCACATCATCGAGCAGGACACGTACTCGGTCGTCAAGCGCGTGATCCCGGAAGGCAAGACCATGTGCTCGCTATGCTCGCGGCTGCGCCGCGGCGCGCTGTACAGCTACGCCGCCGAGCACGGCTACACCAAGATCGCGCTCGGCCATCACAAGGACGACATCGTCGCGACCTTCTTCCTCAACCTGTTCCACGGCGGCAAGCTCGCGGCGATGCCGCCGAAGCTGCAGTCCGACGACGGCCGCAACGTGCTGATCCGGCCGCTCGCGTACTGCCGTGAGCGCGACATCGCCGAGTACGCCACGCGCAAGGGCTTCCCGATCATCCCGTGCAATCTGTGCGGCTCGCAGGAGCAATTGCAGCGCAAGCAGGTGCGCCGGATGATGGACGCCTGGGAAAAGGAACATCCGGCCCGTATCGAGCAAGTGTTCGCCTCGCTGACCAATGTCGCGCCTTCGCAGCTCGCCGACCCGAAGCTGTTCGACTTCGCCGGTCTCGGCGGCGACACGGCGGTGCGCACCGACTGGCTGATGCCCGGCGCGGACGCCGCCCCATGATGCGCAGCCTGCTGCCGATCGGCGCGTCACACGCCAGCCCCCGTCGCCTCGCCGGCCGCGGGGGCTTTTTGCTGGCCGGCCTGGTCGCGCTCGCGCTGCTCGGCGCCGCCGCGCCGGCACCGGCCGCCGCACCGGCTGCACCGGCGCCGGCTGCGGCCCCGCCGGCACCGGCCGCCACGGCGGCGGTCGCGGCGGCGCCGTTCCTGTGGGAAGTGCGCGGCCGCGGTGCGACGCACTACCTGCTCGGCTCGGTGCACCTGCTGCCGCAGGCCGCGCATCCGCTGCCGAAGGCGCTGGAGGATGCCTACGCGCGCGCCGACACCCTGGTGTTCGAAAGCGACCTCGGCGCGCTCGACGCGCCGGAGATGCAGAAGGATCTGCTCGCCGCCGCGCGCGTCGATGGCGGTCTGGCCGCCGAGATCCCGAAGGCGCTGTACGAGCGCGTGCAGGCGCGCGCCCGCGCCTACGAGCTGCCGGCCAACGTCTGCGATCCCTACGCCGCCTGGTTCTGCGCGCTGACCTTCGACGTCTTCAGCTTCCGCGAACAGGGCTTCGACGCCGCGCTCGGGCTCGATCAGACCTTCTACCAGCGCGCCGTCGACGACAACAAGACGGTCGAGTGGTTCGAAGCGCCGCGCGAACACCTGCGCCTGTTCTCCGGCATGGGCGCGCCGATGGGACGCGAGTTCCTCGCCGCGACGCTCGACGAAGCCGACGATCCCGCCGAGCAGCCCGAGGCACTGTTCAAGGCCTGGCAGAGCGGCGACGTCGCTTTCGTCGAAACCCTGGTCGTCGAGATGCGCCGCGATTTCCCGGATCTCTACGAGCGCCTGCTCGCCGCGCGCAACCGCGCCTGGCTGCCGGGCCTCGCCGCGCGCCTCGAAGGCGGCGCACCGCAGCTGGTGGTGGTCGGCGCCGCCCATCTGGTCGGCGCCGACGGCCTGCTGGCGGCGCTGCGCGCGCGCGGCTTCGCGGTGCGCGCCTACGGCGCGCCGGCGGCGGAACCGGAGCCCGCGGCCGCGCCGCCGCCGCCGCCGCGCAGCCCCTGAGCGCCGCGCCGCGACTTCAGGCGCCGGTCACCGGCCCGGCGGCCGGCAGCGCGCGCGGCTGGATGCGCGTCGCCCACAGCACGCCGGCGACCAGCAGCGCGACGCCGAGCAGGGTCAGCGCCGGCGGCCACTGGCCGCGCAGCAGATAGGCGTAGGCGAGCGCCGCCAGCGTCTCGAACACGATCAGCTGGCCGGCGAGCGCGGTCGGCAGGCGCTGGCTGGCGGCGTTCCAGCACAGCGTGCCGAGCCAGGAGGCGCACAGGCCGATGGTCACCATCATGGCGACGAAGAACCACGGCCGCGGCCCGAACGGCATCTCGAAACCGGCGCGCAGCTGCGGCATCGCCAGCCACAGCAGCGCGTAGCCGGCGAGCGCCAGCGGCAGCGTCGCCAGGCCCTGCGCGGTCGCCCAGCCGCGCGGGCTGCGGTCCGGATGACGGCGCAGCCAGTCGGCGTTGCGCAGCGGGTACCAGGTCCAGCAGGCGACCGAAACCAGCGCCAGCAGGGCGCCGCTGGCGTAGCGCAGCAGATCGGCCCCGGGCGCGGCGCGCAGCGCCTCCCACTCGGCGCGATTGACGCAGGCGATGCCGGCCGACAGCAGCAGCAGCGACGGCGCCAGCTGCGCCCACGGCAGCTGGCCGTCGCGATGCGCGTCGCGCAGGTTGGCGGCGATCGCGATGACCACCGGCAGCGTGCCGATGATCATCGTCGGCAGCGGTGCGCCGGCACGCTGGATCGCCGCGGCCAGGCACGAGTAATAGAGCAGGTTGCCGATCGCGGTCAGCTTGAGCGCCTCGATCCAGTCGGCGCGCGTCAGCCGGCGCAGCGTCGCGCGGTCGAACCAGGCGAGGCCGAGCGCCAGCGTGCCGAACGCCAGATAGCGGCCGACCGACAGCAGCACCGGCGGGTATTCGGCCAGCAGCACGGGGTTGATGAACACCAGCCCCCACATCAGGCCGGCGGCGAGCGCGTAAAGGGTTCCGATCCACATGGCGCGCGCAGTCTAGGCGCCGCGCCGGCCGCGGTCTTGTCGCAAATTGCGGTCGGTACGGATCAGCCGCGCAGCTGGCGCCGGTAGTCGCCGGGGGTGACGCCGTAGCGGCGCAGGAAGGCGCGCGTCAGATGCGCCTGATCGGCGAGGCCGCAGGCGGCGGCGACCGCGGCCGGCGCCTGGCCGGCGGCGAGCCGGCGCTTGGCCGCCGCCAGGCGCAGCGCCATCAGCATCTGCTGCGGCGTGACGCCGTGGCGGGCGCGGAACGCACGCAGGAAGTGGAACGGGCTCAGGTCGGCGAGCGCGGCCAGCTCGTCGAGCGTCAGGCGCCGGTCGAGGTGGGCGTGCAGATAGTCGATGACGGCGCCGAAGCGCGGCGCCGCCGCCGTCGTTGCCGGCCGCGCGACGCGTGCGTGCGGGCGCAGCTGCGCGCACAGGCCGTGCAGCAGGCTGTCGAAGGCGAGCGGCTCGCGCGCCCGCCACAGCCCGTCGAGCAGCGCGGTCAGCCGGCCGGCCGCGGCGCGGTCCTCGCGCACCGCATCCGCGAACCACCAGCCGGTTTCGCCGCTGACGCGTTCGACGACCTCGCGTTCGAGATAGATCATGCGGTAGCGCCAGCCGTCCTCGCTGCCGGCGCGGCCGGTATGCAGCTCGTCGGGATTCATCAGCACCAGCGAGCCGGGCGGCGCCAGATGCTCGCCGCCGCGATAGCGGAAGCGCTCGACGCCGGTCTCGATCGCACCGATGCCGTAGGCCTCGTGCGCATGCGGCTCGAAGGCATGGCGGACGATGTGCGCGCGGTACAGCTCGATGCCGGCGCGGTGCGCCGGGCGGCGGAACTCGGCGCGGTCGGGGCGATGCTCGAACGCGTCCGGTACGCCCTGCGGGCGCGGAGCGGCGGCGCCGGCCACGGCCCGGCTCAGTCGCTCGGCAGCTGGAACGAACGCACTTTCGGCAGCTCCGGCCGTGGCGCGGCCTTGGCGGCTTTGCCGGCCCTGGCGGGCTCGGCGGCCGGCTCCGAAGCCGGCTCCGGTGCCGCCGCGACTTCGGCGGCGGCGAGTTCCAGCGGCACTTCCTGGGTGCGTTCGAGCGGCGAGCCGGCGTCGGGCGCTTCCAGTGTCGCCGCCTCCAGCCACTGCTGCACGGCCGGGTGCAGGATCACGCTGTGCATGTAGTCGCGCTCGGCGCCGTCGAGCGGGACGTCGTAGATGAAGAAGCGCACCGCGACCGGCGCGTACATGGCGTCGACGATGCCGAACTTGCCGAACAGCCATTCACCGTCGTGGCCGTGCTCGCGGCGCGTCTCGCGCCAGATCTGGCGCACGCGCGCGATGTCGGCCTCGGCGGCGGCCGAGATCGTCGTGCGCTCCGGCTCGCGGCAGGCGTTGAACGGCAGCTCGCGGCGCAGGTCGGCGAAGCCGGCGTGCATCTCGTGAGCGATCGAGCGCGCCAGCGCCCGCGCCGCCGGCAGCAGCGGCCAGGCGCGCGGCAGGGCGAAGGTCTCGGCCAGGTATTCGCAGATCGCCAGCGATTCCCAGACGCGGATGTCGCCGTGCACCAGCACCGGCACGCGGCCGCTCGGCGAGTGCGCGAGCAGGCGCGAGCGGGTCTCGGGCGTGTCGAGCGGGATCACGATCTCGCTGAACGGCAGCTCGTGGTGCTGCATCAGCAGCCAGGGCCGCAGGGACCACGACGACAGCCTCTTGCTGCCGACGTACAACGTCATCGGGTTCATTCGGACATCCTCGGCGAATCGGCTCGCGGGCACCCGGCGCGCGGCGCGCAGTTTTGTCCGGGGTGCGGATGGATAATACTGCCAGCCCGTCCCGTCCTGCCGTGATCGGAACCACCGTCCGCCGCCCGTGTCGCCCGTCCGCGCCGTTCTCTGCTGCCTGTTGCTGATGCCGCTGGCGGCGAGGGCCGACATCGAGGTCGAGGTGCGTGGCGTCGGCGGCGAGATGAAGAGCAACGCCGAGGCCTACCTGACGATCCGCGACGAGGCGCGCCGCAAGGATCTCGACCAGGCCGCCGTCGAGCATCTGAACCGCCAGGCCGGCCCCGAACTGCGCGAATCGCTGCGTCCGTTCGGCTACTACAACCCGTTCATCGACATGCGCCTGGAAGGCGCGGCGCCGGACTGGCGGGCGACCTACATCATCGATCCGGGGCCGCGCACCACGCTCGCCGCGGTCGACATCGAGATCGCCGGCGAGGGCGCCGGCGACTTCGCCGAGGAGGAGCGGCGCATGCGCCGGCGTCTGGCCGCGGGCCAGCCGCTGCTGCACAGCGACTACGACGAGGCCAAGGCCGTGCTGTCGAGCGCCGCCTACGCCAAGGGCTACCTCGACGCGCATTACGTGCTGTCGGAGCTGCGCGTGAAACCGTCCGACAACAGCGCCGAGGCGGTGCTGCACTTCGAGACCGGCCCGCAGTACCGCTTCGGCGAGTTCACGGTCGTGCAGCAGGAAGCGCGCCCGCTCGACGACGCCTTCTTGCGCCGCTACGTGCCGATCCGGCCGGGCGCCGTCTACGATCCGCAGCAGCTGCTCGACACGCAGTTCGCGCTCGGCGACCTCGGCTACTTCGACAGCGTCGAGATCGTGCCCGACCGCGAAGCGGCGGTCGATCATCGCGTGCCGATCATCATCCACACCCTGCCGCGCAAGACGCAGCGCTACGACTTCGGCCTCGGCTACGGCACCGACACCGGGCCGCGCGGTTCGGTCGGCGCCGACTTCCGGCGTCTCAACGACAGCGGCCACACCCTGCATCTCGAAACGCAGGTCTCGGCGATCAAGGAACAGGCGCTCGCCGAATACCGCATCCCGGTCGGCAACAAGGCCGGCGAGCTGTTCTCGATCACCGGCAACATCAGCCAGCAGGACTACGACGCCGGCACCAGTTACCTGCGCGGCATCGGCATCGCGCTGGCGCGCGCGCCCGGCAAGCTGCAGCGCCGCTACTACCTGAAGTACCTGCACGAGAACTCGAATCTCGGCGCCGACGACGCCGTGGTCGCCGACCTGCTGATGCCGGGCCTGACGCTCAACCGCGCCGATCTCGACGACAGCATCTACACGCGCCAGGGCTGGTCGCTGTTCGCCGACGTGCACGGCGCCGCCCACAACGTCGCTTCGACCGTCAGCTTCGTGCAGGCGCACGCGATCGCCAAGGCCGCCTGGCCGCTGCTGCGCCGTTCGCGCCTGCTGCTGCGCTACGAGTACGGCGCCAACTGGGTCGAGGATTTCGGGCGGCTGCCGGCCTCGCAGCGCTTCTTCGCCGGCGGCGACGAGTCGGTGCGCGGCTACGGCTATCAGTCGCTCGGCCCCGAGAACGCCGCCGGCCAGGTCATCGGCGGCAACTTCCTGACGACTTTCAGCGTCGAGTTCGAGACCGCCGTCTACGGCAACTGGGGCGTCGCCGCGTTCGGCGACGGCGGCGGCGTCGCCAACGACGTCGCCCCGGATCTGCACTACGGCGTCGGCGCCGGCCTGCGCTATCGCTCGCCGGTCGGTTCGGTCCGCATCGACCTCGCCCACCCGCTCGATCGCAACGAATCGCCGGTGCGTCTGCACTTCGGCGTGAGGATCGGCCTGTGAGCGCGGCCCTGCGGCACGGCCTGTGGCTGGCGCTGGCGGTCGTGCGCGCCGCGCTCGGCATCGCCCTGGCGCTGCTGCTCGGCACGCTGGTGTTCGTGCTGTTCACCGCGCCGGGCGCGACGCTCGGCCTGCGCATCGCCGAGCGCCTGAGCGGCGGCATGATTCACGCGGAGGGCGTCGACGGCAGCGCCTGGGGGCCGCTGAAGCTGGCGCGGCTGACGATCACGCTCGACAGCGTCGACATCGACATCCGCGACGCCGAGCTCGACGCCGACCTGCTGCAGTTCGCGCGCCGTCGCCTCGACGTCGAACGCCTGCGCGCGGCCAGCGTCGAGATCACCGTCAAGCCGGCGCCCGCGGCGGCGGCGCCGGCACCGGGCGCGGATCAGGGCGCGATCACGCGGCTGCCGTTCGCGCTGGCGGTGCACGACGCGGCGGTCGGCCGGCTGCGCATCGTCGCCGGCGGCACGCCGATCGAGATCGACGACATCGCGCTGATCGGCAGCTGGATCGACGAGCGCGTCGTGCTCCAGCACCTCGCCGCGACCACGCCCTGGGTCGGCCGCGCGCGTCTCGACGGCGCCGCGACCCTGCATCCGGACGCCGTCGAGCTGCAGCCGCTGCACGCGCAGGGCTTCGCGGTCGCGCGGCTCGAAGGCCGCTTCGGCTACGGCAGCGACGGCGACCTGCGCCTGCAGTGGCAGAAGATCGGCTGGCCGCCGGCCGGCGCCGCCACCGGCGGCGAACTCGCCAGCGCCGGCGGTCAGGCGCACTGGCGCGGCCGCCTCGACGATTACGCCTTCGATCTCGACGGCGCGCTGAGCCTGCCGCGCCTGCCGCTCAAGCTCAGCGCCAGCGGCACCGGCTCGCTCGACGCCGTGCACCTCGCCAGACTCGACGCGCAGGCGCTCGGCGGCGAGCTGCACGCCCGCGCCGACGTCGACTGGCGCGACGGCCTGCGCATCGACGGCAGCGGCCGTTTCGCCGGCCTGCATCCGGAGCGCTATCTCGATGCGCTGCCGGGCCTCGTCAACGGCAGCTTCGAGGCGCATACCGAGATCGCCGACGGCCGGCCCGACGTGCGTTTCGCGGCGCGGCTCGAACGCTCGACGCTGCGCGGCTATCCGCTGGCCGCCGAAGCGCGCGGACGTTACGCCGGCGAGGTGCTGAGCTTCGAGACGCTGAAGGCGCAGAGCGGCAGCGTCAGGCTGGACGCGCACGGCCAGCTGCTGCCGACGCTGGACGCGCAGGCTGCCGTCGACGCGCAGCGCCTCGAGGACGCCTGGCCGGGGCTCGCCGGCAGCCTGCACGCGCGCGTGCAGGCGCGCGGCGCCCTGCCGCTGCCGCACGTGGTCGCCGATGCGCGGGCCGCGGGTCTGCGCTACGGCGGCCTGCGCGTCGACGGTGCGACGCTGAAGGCCGATGTCGATCCGGCGCGGCAGCTCGATCTCGATCTGGCGCTGCAGGACGGTGACGTCGGCGTGCCGCTGCACGCGGCGAGTCTGGCGATCCACGGGCCGGCGGCGGCGCACGACATCGTCGTGCGCGCCGACACCGGGCAGGGCACGGTCGAACTCGCCGCGCACGGCGCGCTCGATGCCAAACGGCCGGCCTGGCGCGGCGAGATCCGCAGCGGCCATCTCGCGCCGCTGGAACTCGCCGCCTGGACGCTGCAGCAGCCGGTGGCGCTCAGTGCCGACGCCGGCGACGTGCTGCTCGAACCGATGTGCTGGAACAGCGGCGGCGCGCGCGCCTGCATCGCCGTCAAGCGCAACGGCCGCATCCGCCGCATCGACTTCGGCCTGTCCGACTTCGCGCTCGCCTATCTGCAGCCGCTGCTCGGCGGCGCCACGATCGACGTCGTGCTGCAGGCCAGCGGCCTGGCCGAGATCGGCCCGCAGGGCCTGCTCGACCTGCGCCTCGACGCCGCCACCGGCGCCGGCCACTGGCAGCTCGGCGGCCTGCCGCCGATCGAGCTGAAGCCGGCGCGCCTGCGCCTCGACGACGACGGCGCCGCCGGCACCCGGCTCGAACTCGATCTGCCGTTCGCGGCCGGCGCCGTGCGCGGCAAGGCGCTGCTGGCGCCGGCAGCGGTGTTCACCGCGCGACCGCTGAGCGGCACGCTCGACATCGACATGCCGGATCTGTCCTGGCTGCGTCTGGTCAGCGCCGAGATCAACCGCGCCGCCGGCCGCGCCGAGGGCCACTTCGCGCTCGCCGGCACGCTCGCCGATCCGCGCCTGCAGGGCCACGCCGAGCTGCGCGACGGCGAACTCGATCTGGTCACGCCGGGCATCTCGATCCGCCAGATCGGCCTGCGTGCCGACGCCGCCGGCGACGGCAATGTGCGCCTCGACGGCGAGGCCAGCTCGGACGGCGGCGTGGTGCGCGTCAGCGGTGACATCAATCCGCGCATCGATCCGCTGAAGTTCGATCTGCGCGCCCGCGGCGAAAACTTCCAGGCGCTGAAGACCAGCGACGCGCGCCTGTGGGTGTCGCCGGATCTGCACGCCACGCTCGGCGAGCGGCGCCTGGTCGTCACCGGCACGGTGCTGGTGCCGCGCGCGCAGATCACGCCGAAGTCGCTCGGTGACGGCAGCGTGTCGGCCAGTGCCGATGAAGTCATGGTCGGCGACGATCCGGGCGCGCAGCAGCGCCGCGACCTGCGCATCAGCGCCGACGTCACGCTCAAGCTCGGCGACGACGTGCACTTCGAGGGCTTCGGTTTGAAATCACAGCTCAAGGGCACGGTGCAGGCGCTCGAAGAGCCGGGCGTGACGACGCGCGCGCGCGGCGAGATCAGCCTCGTCGACGGCCACTACAAGGCCTACGGCCAGGACCTGACGATCGAGACCGGCAAGCTGATCTTCAGCGGCGGGCCGGTCGCCGAGCCGGCGCTGGAGGTGCGCGCCACGCGCAAGCCGACCGACGAGATCACCGTCGGTCTCTATGTGCGCGGCACGCTGAAGAAGCCGGACTTCAAGCTGTTCTCGACGCCGACCCTGCCGCAGCAGCAGCAGCTCGCCTGGCTGGTGCTCGGCAAGCCGCTGACCGACACCACCAGCACCGACCAGAAGCAGATGGTCGGCAGCGCCGCGACCTCGCTCGGCCTGGTCGGCGGCGAATGGCTGGCGCAGCAGCTCGGCTCGAAGATCGGCATCGACCAGATCAGCGTCGGCGCCAAGCCCGGCCAGACCAACGATCAGGCGATGTTCACGGTCGGCAAGTATCTGACGCCGAAGCTGTTCATCAGCTACGGCATCGGCCTGTTCCTGCCCGGCCACACCTTCCGCCTGCAGTACGACATCGGCCGCGGCTTCAAGGTCCGTACCGAAACCGGCATCGAGTCCGGCGGCGACGTGATCTACACCTTCGAGCGCAAGTAGCGGCGCGCGCGCTCAGCGCGCCAGCAGCGCATGGACGATGCCGGCACCGCCGAGCGCGATCGCGGCGAGCGCCAGCGCGAAGGCCAGGCGCTCGGCGGCACCGGGCCGGCGGACGGCACCGGCGGCGGCGCGGCCGCGACCGGTCTCGGACTTCTTCAGGGCGTGCAGCGGGGCGGTGCTCATGGCGCATCTCCGGAATCGGCGCCCGGCCCATTCTGCGCATCGCGGCGAGCAATAACAGATACATGATCGGCGCTTTCAAAAGATACAGAGCGAGCACAGAATGCGCGCAGATCCGCGCAGCGAGCGCGGTGCCAGCGGGAAACGAGCGATGGATGACGTACAGAACGGCGCGCTTGCGATCGACGTCCGCGAGCCGCACTACGCGGCCGTCGCGCAGCAGCTGCTCGCCCAGATCGGCAGCGGCGGGCTGCGCCCGGGCGATCGCCTGCCGTCGGTGCGCGAGCTGGCGCGGCAGACCGGCCGCAGCATCACCACCGTGCTGCGCGCCTACGAGCACCTCGAAGCGCTCGGCGCAATCGGCTCGCGGCCGCGCTCCGGCTACTTCGTCAGCGCCGCGCCCAAGGCCCGGCCGCTGCCGCAGACGCTGCAGGCGCCGAGCGGGCCGCCGAGCCTGATCTCCGGCGAGCTGGTCGCCGATTTCCTGCAGGCACGCATCGGCGGGCCGCTGCGTTTCGGCGATTCGGTGCCGGAGCCTTCGCTGCTGCCGGTCGCCAGCCTCAACCGCGTTGCCCGCCAGCTGCTGCGCGACGAGCCCGAGCTGGCGATCCCGTACCAGATGTCGCCCGGCTACCAGCGCCTGCGCGAGCAGCTCGCCGGGCGCCTCGCGGCGCTGGGCGCCGAGGTCGCGGCCGAGGACGTCGTCATCACCACCGGCGGCATGGAGGCGATCAACCTCTGCCTGCGCGCGCTGACCCGCGCCGGCGACACGCTGCTGATGGAGGCGCCGACTTTTTACGGCCTGCTGCAGGCCGCCGAGGAGCACGGCCTGCGCGTCGTCGAGCTGCCCAACGATCCGCTCACCGGCATCGATCCCGACGACCTGCGCCGCGCCGTCGGCCGGCACCGCATCGCCGCCGCGCTGTTCGTGCAGAACTTCAACAATCCGACCGGCAGCCTGATGCCGGACGAGGCCAAGCGCGAGGTGGTGCGCACGCTCAACGCCGCCGGCATTCCGCTGATCGAGGACGACGTCTACGGCGAGCTCGGCTTCGTCGCCGGCCGCGCGACGCCGCTGAAGGTCTACGACGAGGCCGATCTGGTGCTGCATTGCGGCTCGTTCAGCAAGACGCTGTCACCGGGTTTTCGCGTCGGCGCGATCGCCAGCCGCCGCTACGCGCGCGAACTGACGCGGCGCAAGTTCACGCTGTCCTGCGCGACCGCCTCGCTGCCGCAGATGATCGTCAGCCGCTACCTCGAAACCGGCGGCTACGAGCGCCACCTGCGCGGCCTGCGCGCCAGCCTCGCGCGCTCGATCGCGCGCATCTCGGAGGCCGTGCTGCAGGCTTTTCCGGACGGCACCAGCGTGTCGCGGCCGCAGGGCGGCTTCGTGTTGTGGATCGAGCTGCCGGGCACGGTCGACGCGGTGCAGATGTTCCGCCGCGCGGCGCAGGCCGGCATCGCGATCCGGCCCGGCACGCTGTTCTCGGCGAGCGCGCAGTACGCGCATCACATCCGCCTGAACTGCGCGATGCCGTGGAGCGCGACGGTGGCCGCCGGCATCGCCACGCTCGGCCGCATCGCGCACGCGCTGGCCGCCGGGCGCGGCTGAGCGCGGACGCCGCGCTAGAGCAGCCGCTCGCGCAGGAAGGCGCCGATGTCGGCGATTTCTTCCTCGCAGACCTCGTGCGCCATCGTGTAGCGGCGCCAGATCACCTCGTAGCCGCGCTCGGCGAGGCCCTGCGCGGTGCTCTCGCCCCAGGCGTAGGGCACGATCGGGTCGTGGCGGCCGTGGGCGATGAAGATCGGCATCTGCCGGCCGGCCGGCGTGGCCTCGGCTTCGAGGCACTCGTGCAGCGGCAGGTAGCAGGACAGCGCGACCAGGCCGGCGAGCGGCGTTGCGAGGCGCAGGCCGGTGTGCAGGGTGATCGCGCCGCCCTGCGAGAAGCCGGCGAGCACGATGCGTGACGGCGGGATGCCGGCCGCGACCTGACCGGCGATGTAGGCGCGTACGACCGCTTCCGAGGCGCGGATGCCGTCGGCGTCCTGCTTCTGCGCGACCGACAGACCGGCGATGTCGTACCAGGCGCGCATCGGCAGGCCGCCGCTCAGCGTCACCGGGCGCACCGGCGCGTGCGGGAACACGAAGCGGATGCCGGCGTCGCGCGGCAGGTCCAGCTCCGGGATGATCGGCACGAAGTCGTTGCCGTCGGCGCCGAGTCCGTGCAGCCAGATCACGGCGGCGCGCGCGCTGCGTTCCGGCTCGAGGATCACTTCGCTGGCGTGGTGCTGGGCGCGCATGTGACGGATTGTCGACGCTGCGCCGGCGCGCGCCAATGGCCGCGCCGCCGAAGCAGGCTACACTTGCGGCCTGTCGGACCCGCCGCCCATGCCGAAGACGATCGCCCTGCTCTGCGCCGCTCTCCTGTTGTCTGCCTGCGGGCAGACCGGACCGCTGTACCTGCCGGAACAGGGCGCGCCCAAGCACCAGGCCAAGCGCCCGCCGATCAAGGTCGTGCCGGCCGCCGAGCCGGCGCCCGAGGCGCCGTCGCCGACGCCACCGGCCAGCGCGCCGGCGGCGGACGCGACCGGTTCGGCGGCGACGCCCGCCGCGCCGGCGTCCGCCGACGAGCCGGATGCCGAGCCGCGGCCGTAGGCACGGCTGCGCTTTTTCGTTTTCATCGTCATCACCGCTTTTCCTGCAGGCCCCTGACTCGTGGATCATTTCGAATACCGCCACGGCGTGCTGCACGCCGAAGAAACTCCCGTCGCCGAACTCGCCGAGCGCTACGGCACGCCGCTCTACGTCTATTCGAAGGCCACGCTGCAGCGTCATTTCCGCGCGTTCGACGATGCGCTGGCCGGGCTCGACCATTGGGTCTGCTACGCGGTCAAGGCCAATTCCAATCTCGCCGTGCTGCAGACGCTGGCGCGGCTCGGCGCCGGTTTCGACATCGTCTCCGGCGGCGAACTGCAGCGCGTGCTGCGTGCCGGCGGCGATCCGGGCAAGGTGGTGTTCTCCGGCGTCGGCAAGACCGAGGACGAGATCCGCCTGGCGCTGGCCTCGGGCATCTACTGCTTCAACGTCGAGTCCGAGTACGAGCTCGATCTGCTCGACGCCACCGCGCGGCTGATGGGCCGGCGCGCGCGCATCGCCCTGCGCGTCAATCCGGACGTCGACGCCAAGACCCATCCGTACATCTCGACGGGGCTGAAGAACAACAAGTTCGGTGTCGACATCGCCACCGCCGAACGCCTGTACCGGCAGGCGGCGACGATGGACGGCATCGAGATCATCGGCATCGCCAACCACATCGGCTCGCAGCTGCTGCAGGTCGCGCCGTTCCTCGACGCGCTCGACCGCGTGCTGGCGCTGGTCGAGCGCCTGCGCGGGCACGGCATCGTGCTGCGCCACCTCGACGTCGGCGGCGGCCTCGGCGTGCGCTATCGCGACGAGCAGACGATCGAGCCCTCGCAATGGGCCGGCGCGCTGCGGCCGAAACTCGAAGCGCTCGGCCTCAAGATCCTGACCGAGCCGGGCCGCGCGATCGCCGGCAACGCCGGCCTGCTCGTCACCCGCGTGCTCGGCCTGAAGGGCGGCGAGGACAAGCGCTTCGCGATCGTCGACGCGGCGATGAACGACCTGCTGCGGCCGACGCTGTATCAGGCCTGGATGGACATCGTGCCGGCGGTCGAGCGCCACGACGCGCCGGCGCAGGTCTACGACATCGTCGGCCCGGTCTGCGAGTCCGGCGACTGGCTCGGCAAGGACCGCCTGCTGACGATCGCGCCGGGCGACCTGCTCGCGGTGCGCACCGCCGGCGCCTACGGCTTCACCATGGCGTCGAACTACAACAGCCGGCCGCGCGCGGCCGAAGTGATGGTCGACGGCGACGCCGCGCATCTGGTGCGCGCGCGCGAGACCTTCGACGATCTCGTGCGCGGCGAGTGCCTGCTGCCGTGAGCGACGCTGCGCGCCAGCCGCTGATCCTGATCGACGGCTCGTCGTGGCTGTTCCGCGCGTTCTTCGCGCTGCCGCCGCTGTCGAACGCGCATGGCGAGCCGACCGGCGCCGTGTACGGCATGGGCAACATGCTGCGGCGTCTGCTCAAGGATTACGCGCCGGAGGAAATCGCCGTCATCTTCGACGCGCCGGGCACCAACTTCCGGCATGAGATCTACACCGAGTACAAGGCCAACCGCGACGAGACGCCGGCCGAGCTCAAGGCGCAGTACCCGGCGATCGTCGAGATGCTGGAGGCGATGGGCCTGCCGGTGATCGCCGAAGCCGGCGTCGAGGCCGACGACGTCATCGGCACGCTGGCGACGCAGGCCGCGCAGCGCGGCCAGCCGGTGCTGATCGTCACCGGCGACAAGGACATGGCGCAGCTGGTGCACGACGGCGTGCACCTGCTCGACACCATGAAGAACCGCCGCCTCGACCGCGACGCGGTGATCGAACGTTTCGGCGTGCCGCCCGAGCGCATCGTCGACTATCTGGCGCTGATGGGCGACAGCGTCGACAACATTCCCGGCATCGCCGGCGTCGGTCCGAAGACCGCCGCGAAATGGCTCAACGAGTACGGCACGCTCGACGACGTCGTCGCCAATGCCGACCAGATCAAGGGCAAGATCGGCGAGAAGCTGCGCGCCGCGCTCGGCCAGCTGCCGATGGCCAAGGATCTGGCGACGATCCGCTGCGACCTGACGCTGCCGATCCAGGTCGACGCGCTGAAGCCGCGCGCGCCGGACGTCGCCAGGCTGGTCGCGATCTACACGCGGCTCGGCTTCGGGCGCTGGGTCGACGAACTGCGCCAGCAGAACGGCGAGCTGCCGCCGGCGCCGGAACGTCAGGAAGTGCCGACTTCGCCGGTATCGTCGGTGCCCGAAGCCCCGCAGGCGCCGCTGGCCGAGGCGTCGCCGCCGCCGCCGCAGGCGACGGTCGCCACGCTGGTCACCGACGAGGCGGTGTTCGCGGCGATGCTCGAAAAACTGCAGGCCGCCGATCTGGTCTGCGTCGACACCGAGACCGACAGCCTAGATTCGAACCAGGCGAACCTGGTCGGCATCGCCTTCGCCGTCGCAGCCGGCAGCGGCTGGTACGTGCCGGTCGGCCACGACTATCTCGGCGTGCCGCCTCAGCTGCCGCGCGACTGGGTGCTCGCCCGGCTCAGGCCGCTGCTCGAAGACGCCGACAAGCCGAAGCTCGGCCAGCACATCAAGTACGACCTCAACGTCTTCGCGCGCCACGGCGTGAAGGTCGCCGGCGTCGCCCACGACACCATGCTGCAGAGCTACGTGCTCGACGCCGCCGGCAACCGCCACGACATGGACACGCTGGCCGAGAAGTATCTCGGCCACAAGACGATCGCCTTCACCGACATCGCCGGCAAGGGCAAGAACCAGCTGAGCTTCAACCAGATCGCGCTCGACAAGGCCGCCGACTACTCGGCGGAGGACGCCGACATCACACTGCGCCTGCACCAGACGCTGCATCCGCGGCTGATGGCGAGCGCGGCGCTGTACAAGGTCTACGAGACGATCGAAATGCCGCTGGTGCCGGTGCTTGCCGAGATCGAGCAGACCGGCGTCAAGATCGACGTGCCGCTGCTCGGCAAGATCTCGCTGGAGCTGGCCGAGCGCATGGCGGCCTTGCAGCGCGAGGCTTATGCGGAAGCGGGCACCGAGTTCAACCTCGGCTCGCCGAAGCAGCTCGGCGCGATCCTCTACGAACAGCTCAAGCTGCCGGTGCTCGGCAAGACGCCGAAAGGCGAACCATCGACCGCCGAGGACGTGCTCGAAAGCCTCGCCGCCGAGCACAAGCTGCCGCGTCTGATCCTCGACTGGCGCGCGTTGCAGAAGCTGCGCTCGACCTACACCGAGCAGCTGCCGCTCGCGGTCAATCCGCACACCGGCCGCATTCACACCTCGTACCACCAGGCGGTCGCCGCGACCGGGCGCCTGTCCTCGTCGGACCCGAACCTGCAGAACATCCCGGTGCGCAATGCCGAAGGCCGGCGCATCCGCCAGGCCTTCATCGCCGAGCCCGGCAACGCGCTGGCGTCGATCGACTACTCGCAGATCGAGCTGCGCCTGATGGCGCATTTCTCGGCCGATCCGCGCCTGCAGGCGGCGTTCCGCGAAGGGCTCGACATTCACCAGGCGACCGCCGCCGAGGTCTTCGGCCTGCCGCTCGAACAGGTCGGCACCGACCAGCGCCGCGCCGCCAAGGCGATCAACTTCGGCCTGATCTACGGCATGTCGGCGTTCGGGCTGGCGCGCCAGCTCGGCATCGCGCGTGGCGAGGCGCAGGACTACATCGACCGCTTCTTCGGCCGCTATCCGGGCGTCAAGCACTTCATGGACACGACGCGCATGCGGGCGCGCGAGACCGGCTACGTCGAGACCCTGTTCGGCCGCCGCCTGTACCTGCCGAACATCGCCGCCAGCAACCAGGCGCAGCGCCAGTACGCCGAGCGCACCGCGATCAACGCGCCGCTGCAGGGCACCGCCGCCGACCTCATCAAGCTGGCGATGGTCGACGTCGCCCGCTACCTGCGGCGCCGCGCGCCGGACATCCGCATGATCATGCAGGTGCACGACGAGCTGGTGTTCGAAGGGCCGGAAGCGCGCTTGCGCGAGCAGGCGCCGCTGATCGCCGCACGCATGGTGCGCATCGCCCAGCTCGATGTACCGCTGGTCGCCGATTTCGGCTTTGGTTCCGAGTGGGATACGGCGCATGCCGCGACCGGCCACGCAAGTAGCCGGAATTGAAGGAAATTTTGTTCGAAAACCGGTGGCTGACCGATGCGTCAGTCATTGCAGGTCATTGATTTTATTGCGGCTGCCGGGCTAATTGCGGCACCGCAAAAAA
Source organism: Solimonas variicoloris DSM 15731 (assembly GCF_000382285.1). Taxonomy (GTDB): domain Bacteria; phylum Pseudomonadota; class Gammaproteobacteria; order Nevskiales; family Nevskiaceae; genus Solimonas; species Solimonas variicoloris. The sequence goes on from NZ_KB907925.1 coordinate 320,025, forward strand.
AGATGCCGTGGGGGCATTGAACTTCCCTGCCGGGGGCCGCATCTAATCCTTCGAGCGGCGATACTCCCTGTCCCGCTCCCCGCCTCCACTCCCTGGGCGGGTCCGGCATCCCCCATGGCCGGAAAGCGTGGCCCGGTGGCTTCCCCCCAAGTCACCGGGCTTTTTTGTTTTCTGAATCCGGTGCTTGGCGCTTGCCGCGGGAGCCCCTCAAAAACTTTCCGGACGTGCCGGAACTTTTCCGCCGGGCACGGCGTCCAATCTTGCGAGCGGCGATCACTCCCTGTCCCCGCTCCCCGCCTCCACTCCCTGGGCGGGTCCGGCCTCCCCCAAGCCGGAAAGCGTGACCCGATGGTCCTCCCCTGGCCATCGGGTTTTTTATTGCCCGCTCGCGCCGTGCGGCCGCCGGCGCCATATGGGCCGGCGGTCCGCGGCGGGGCGTCAGCTCAGGTGCAGCTCGGTCGGCAGCGCCGCCGGCTTGTGCCGGAGCACGCGACGGCGCAGCCAGCCTTCGAGGTCGTCGACGAGTTCGTAGACGACCGGTACCACCAGCAGGCTCAGCACCGTCGAGGTCAGCAGGCCGCCGATCACCGCGACCGCCATCGGCGCGCGGAAGCCCGCGTCGGTGCGGCTGATGTTCAGTGCCATCGGCAGCATGCCGGCGACCATGGCGACGGTGGTCATCACGATCGGCCGCGCACGCTTGTGGCAGGCGTCGATGATCGCGTCGAAGCGCGACAGGCCGCGCTGATTGCGCGCGGCGATCGCGTATTCGACGAGCAGGATCGAGTTCTTGCTGACGATGCCGATCAGCATCAGCAGGCCGATCAGCGAGGCGAGCGACAGTTCCATGCCGAACAGCACGAGACCGCCGAGCGCACCGCCCGCCGCCAGCGGCAGCGCGGTCAGCACGGTGAACGGCTGCGCGAAGTCGTGGAACAGCAGCACCATCACCGCGTACACGCAGAAGATGCCGGTCAGCATGGCGATCGCGAAGTTGCCGAACAGATCGTTCATGAACTCGACGTCGCCGCCTTCGCCGCGCCGTACCTGCGGCGGCAGATGCTGCATCGACGGCAGCGCCTCGACCTGCTTGTTGACCTCGCCGAGCGGCTTGCCCTGCAGGTTCACCGTCAGCGTCACGTTGCGCGCGCGGTCGTAGCGGTCGATCTGCGCCGGGCCGCCTTCGACGGTGACGCTGGCGACGTTGGCGAGCGGCACCGGACCGTGCGCGGACGCGACGCGCAGCTGGCGGATCGTCTCGAGATCGGTGCGCGCGGCCGGCTCGAGCATGGTGCGGATGTAAACCTGACGCTCGGGAAGATTGAGCTTGGGCAGGATCACGTCGTAGTCGCCGCTGGTCGCGACGCGCACGGCGTCGCCGATCGCCTCGGCAGTCACGCCGAGTTCGGCGGCGCGCGCGAAGTCCGGCCGGATCACCAGTTCGGGGCGCAGGATGCTGGCCGACGAAGTGGCGCCGCCGAGGCCCGGGATCGTGCGCAGCTCGCGTAGCACCTTGTTGGCGGTCGCGGTCAGCATCACCGGGTCCTCGCTGGTCAGCTGCACGGTGAGCTGCTGGCCGTTGCCGTTGCCGCCGACGGTGACGCGCACACCCGGCAGCTTGCCGAGGCGCACGCCCATTTCCTTCTCGACCTGCTGCTGCGTGCGCTCGCGTTCCTTCTGCGGCTTCAGCGGAATCAGGTACGTCAGCACGGTGACGCTGCCGCCGCTCTGCACGGTGCTGCCGGCGGTGACGCCGTTGCCGAGGATCATGTAGACGTGCTTGATCTCGGGAACCTCGCGCAGCGTCTGCCAGGCCTGCTGGTTCAGCGCCAGTGTCTGCTGCAGCGTCGAGCCGGGCGGCGCCTCGATGGTGACGAGCGACAGCGCGACGTCGTCGGCGGCGAGGAAGGTCTTCGACAGCAGCGTCGACAGCCAGATCGACGCGAAGAAGAACATGACCGTGGCGAGGCTGGTCCACCACGGATGGCGCAGGCAGAGCCGCACGGCCTTCATGTAGCGCCGCATGATCCAGCCGTCCTCGCCTTCGTCATCATGCCCCTTGCCGAGTCCCGCGGCGCTGAGCATGTAGGCCGCCATCATCGGCGTCAGCAGGCGCGCGACGATCAGCGAGGCGAAGATGGCGATCGCCGCGGTCCAGCCGAACTGCTTGAAGACCAGGCCGGCGATGCCGGGCATCAGGGCCACCGGCAGGAACACCGAAATCAGGGTCAGCGAGGTGGCGATGACGGCGAGGCCGATCTCGTCGGCGGCGTCGAGCGCGGCCTGCTTCGGCGTCTTGCCCATGCGCAGGTGGCGCATGATGTTCTCGACTTCGACGATGGCGTCGTCGACGAGGATGCCGATCACCAGCGTCAGCGCCAGCAGCGTGATGGTGTTGAGCGTGTAGCCGGCCCAGTGGATGAAGGCGAAGGTCGGCAGGATCGACAGCGGCAGCGCGACCGCCGAAATCAGCGTCGCGCGCCAGTCGCGCAGGAAGATCCAGACGACGATGACGGCGAGGATCGCGCCTTCGAGGAGCGCCTGCATCGAGGCATGGTACGAGTGCTCGATCGGACCGACGGTGTCATAGACCTTGTCGATCTTCACGCGCGGATATTTCTTGTTGAGCCGGTCGATTTCCTGCTCGATCGCCTTGGCGACTTCCGCCTCCGCCGAGCCGTTGGCGCGGTAGGCGCGGAACGAGATCACCGGCTTGCCATCGAGCGTCGCTGCCTGGCGCGGTTCGGTCGTGGTGTCACGTACCGTCGCGATCTGGTCGAGGCGCACACGGCGGCCGTCGGCGAGCGGAAAGCTGAAGGCGGCGAGCTGCTGCGCGGTCTGCACGTTGCCGATCGTGCGCACGGCCTGCTCGAGGCCGCCGAGCTCGCCGCGGCCGCCCGGCGCTTCCTGCTGCATGCTGTTGATCTGCCGCGAGACCTCGCCGGCGCTGACGCCGTAGGCTTGCAGCTTCACCGGATCGAGCTCGACGCGGATCTCGCGTTGCACGCCGCCGAAGCGCGTGACCTTGCCGACGCCGCGGATCGGCATGATCGCCTTGCTGACGATGTTGTCGACGAACCAGGACAGGTCCATCTCGTCCATGTTCTCGGAGCTGACCGTATACGTGGCGATCGAGCTGCCGTTGGTGGTGACGCGCTGCACGGTCGGCTCGAGGATGTCGGCCGGCAGCGCCGAGCGCACGCCGGTCACCGCATCGCGCACGTCGTTGAGCGCGTCCTGGACGTTCTTGCCGATCTCGAACTCGATGAACGTTTCCGAGAAGCCGTCGGAGACTGTCGAGGTCACGTGCCGCGCGCCGGGAATGTTGGCGGTGGCGTCCTCGATCTTGCGCGTCACTTCGGTTTCGAGCTGCGAGGGTGTCGCGCCCGGCAGCTGCACGTCGACGATGATGCCGGGGAAGTCGAAGTCCGGCATCTTGGCGATCTGCAGCGCGTTGAAGCCCAGGAAGCCGGCGACCGTGGCGAGGAAGAACAGCAGGACCGCCGGCGTCGGCTTGTGGATCGACCAGGCGGAGAAATTGATGTTCATGGGCCCTCCACGCCGACCAGGTCACCGTCGCCGACGAAGCTGCCGCCGGACTTGATGACGCGCGTCGCCGGCGTCAGGCCGCCGCTGACGGCGATCGCCTCGCCCTGGCGGGCGCCCGTCTCGACCTTCAGCTGATGGACGATGTGCTGGTCGTCGACCGTCATCACGTAGCGATGGCCGTCGCGCAGCACGATCGCCGATTCCGGCAGGCTCAGCACCGCTTGCGGAGCGAGTTCGAAACTGCCTTCGACGAACTGTCCGGCGCTGAGGCCGGCGTTCTTCGGCAGGTCGACGTAGACCAGGGCGTTGCGCGTCTGCAGGTCGACGGTCGGCGCGATCTGGCGGATCGTGCCGGCGACCGTCGCGCCGTCGCCGGGGCGGCGCACGGCGGCGCGCATGCCCGGCCGCAGCCGGCCGAGCCAGTCGCCCGGCACTTCGGCGCGCCATTCGAGGCGCTGGCCGCGAATCAGGCGGAACAGCTCGGTGCCGGCGCCGACCACCGCGCCGACCGTCGCCGTGCGCGACGAGATCACGCCGTCGTCCGGGGCGACGACGCGCGCATAGCGCAGCTGCAGGCTGGCGACGTCGTACTGCGCACGCGCCAGCTTGAGCTGGGCCTCGGCGGTGGCCGCGGCGGTGCGGTATTGGTCGATCTCCTGCTGGCTGATCGAGCCGGTCTTGTCGAGCTCCTCGGCGCGCTGGGCGTCGGCGCGCGCCTTGGCGAGCGTGGCGGCAGCCTGGGCGACGTTGGCGTCCTGCTGCGCGGCCTGCGCCTGCAGCGTCGCCGGGTCGAGGATCGCCAGCACGTCGCCCTTGCGGACGAGGTCGCCGACGTTGACCTTGACCTCGAGCAGACGCGCGCCGCCGACCTCGGCGCCGACGATCGCCTCCTGCCAGGCGGCGACGTTGCCGCTGGCCGGCAGCTGCTGCGGCCACTGCTGGCCCTGCGGCGTCACCAGCTCGACGGTCATCACCGGCTTGGGTGCCTCCGGCGTCGCTTCCTTCTTCTTGTCGCAGGCGCCGAGCGCGGCGGCCAGCGGCACTGCGACGGCGAGGCGCAGCGCGAAATGACGGGGAACGAAACGGGCCTTGTTGCGGGCGTTCATGCGCCAGCTCCTGCTGGGGTCGGTGCGGCATCGGGCGTGCCGCGCGGGTCGGTGGGAATGGTGGCGGTGTCGTCGCGCCAGCCGCCGCCGGCGGCCTTGTACAGCGCGATCCACGACTGGCTGATCTCGGCTTCGACGGCGGCCAGCGTCTCGCGGCTGGCGAGCGCGAGCCGGCGCGTCTCCTCGAGGTCGAGCAGCGAGCTGGCGCCGAGGCGGTAGCGGTTCTCCTGCGAGGCCAGCAGCACGCTGTAATTGGCCTCGGCCTGGCGCGCGGCGTCGGCGCGGCGCACCGCGGCGTCGACGCGGGTCAGCGCGTCCTCGACTTCCTGCACCGCGACCAGCACCTTGCCGCGGTACTGCGCGAGCACCTGGTCGTAGCGCGCGCGCGCCGTCTCGACGCGGGCGCGGCCGGCGCCGCCTTCGAAGATCGGCAGGCTGATCTGCGGCGACCACGACCAGCTGCGCACCTCGTCGCCGCTGTGCGCGAGATGGTTGATGCCGATCGAGCCGCCAAGGCTCAGCGACGGCAGGCGGCTGGCGACGGCGACGCCGATGCCGGCGCTGGCGGCCGCCAGCGAGCGTTCCGCCGACATCACGTCCGGGCGCTGCGACAGCAGCGCCGCCGGCACGTCCGGCACCGCCGGCTGCAGCGGCACCGGGATCCGCACGCCGTACGCGGTCGCCGCATCGCCGGCGCGCGCGCCGGCGGCTCCCGCCAGCCGCGCTTCGAGCTGCGCCGCCGGCAGCGCCGTCAGCTGCGCAAGGCGGTTGAGGTTCTGCTGGCAGAGGCCTTGCTGCGCGAGCAGCTGGTTCTCGCTGTCATAGCGGCCGGCGCGCGCCTGGGCTTCGTCGGCGGGCGCGACGAAGCCGGATTTCAGCTTGAGCGTCGTCAGTCGCTCGGTCTCGCGCCGCGAGTCGAGCGTGTCGCGATAGAGCGCGATCAGGCGCTCGCAGTAGCGGCGCTGCACGTAGGCGTCGGCGACCTCGGCGGCGAGCGTGACACGCGCGCCGTGCCAGTCCGCCTGTGCCGCCTGCAGCCGGGCCTGGCTGGCTTCGAGGTCGCGCCGCGTGCCGCCGAACAGGTCGAGCTCCCAGCTGGCGTCGAGCGAGCCGTTGAACAGCGTGAACGGCGCGCCGTCCGCGCCGCCGGTGTCGCCGGCGCCGGAGCTGCGCGTCATCGAGCCGTTGGCGCGCACGCCGGGCAGCAGGCCGGCGCGCGAGCTCGTCACCGCGGCGCGCGCTTCGCGCACGGCGCCGAGTGCGGCGTCGATCGTCGGATGACGGGTTTGCGCGGTCTCGACCAGCTCGGCGAGCAACGGGTCGTCGAACTGCCGCCACCATTGCGTCATCGTCGTGCGCTCGCCGCCGTGCGGCAGGCGCGCGTGCCAGGTGTCGGGGACGGCGGCGTCGTGCGGCGGCTCCCGGTAGTCGGGACCGACGGCGCAGGCGCAGAGCAACGCGGCGGTACTGGCCAGCAGCCATCGGCTGCCGGAGCGGATCTGCTTGTTCATGAAGGAGGAGCGTCGAGTCCGGCTACTTAGATGCGGTCGGGATGATTTGGGATGGAATCGCTGAGCACGGTCGATGCCATATCGTTCCGTCCCCATGAGTTCTGAATCCTTTCAAGCGTTTGGAGCGGCACGACGGCATCGCCATGCGACCAGCCGTGGCGAATCTCGCCACGTCTTCGTCACATTTCACAGGAGGTGGGGTGCGCCGGCCCGCTCCGACGCCACGCGCTAGCTTTGGCGATCGGGGGCTGCCTTGGCAACGGGTGCAAGTCCTCAGTCGCGACGGCGCTCGGCGAGCGGCCGCAGCGGCGCGCTGCGGCTCAGTCCTGCGGCGCGGCGCTCAGCCAGCCCTGCAGCAAGGTCCGGACCTCGTCGAGGCCGAGCCGGGACGTCGACGAGAACAGCCGCACCTCGGTGTCCGGCAATTCGGCGACCGCCTTCTGGACCTGCAGCAGCGTCGACTTGGCGGCGCCGAAGCTCAGCTTGTCGGCCTTGGTCAGCAGCAGCAGGCAGCGCAGGCCGCGGTGCGCGGCCCATTCGAGCATCTGCACGTCGAACGGTGTCAGCGGATGGCGGATGTCCATGATCTGCACGACCGCGCGCAGATTGGCGCGCCCTTCGAGGTAGTCGCCGATCAGGCGGCCCCAGCCGTGGCGGACATCCTTCGGCACCTCGGCGAAGCCGTAGCCGGGCAGATCGACGAAGCGCCCGCCGGGCACGTTGAACAGGTTGATCAGCTGCGTGCGGCCCGGCGTCTTGCTGACGCGCGCCAGCTGCTTCTGGCCGCAGAGCGCGTTCATCGCGCTCGACTTGCCGGCGTTCGAGCGGCCGGCGAAGGCGATTTCCGGCAGGCCGTCGGCGGGCAGCTGGGTCAGCTGCGCGCAGGACAGCAGGAACTGGGCGCCGGCGAACGGATTGCGTTGCCCGCGATCGCCGGCCGGCGGCGCGGGTGGTTTTTTGCTCGACGACGGCATCGGAGCGCCTGTGTGCGAAGAATGGGGCAGGAGCATAACGACGCCGGTCCCGCGGCGCACGGCGCGGCGTGAAAAGCGCGGCGCAGACCCTGTAGAATCCTCGGACTTTTCGTCTTATCCACATCGCTACGGCGGCAGCCGCTAGGGCCGACCGCTGCGTCTTTCTGGGGAGTGAGTCGCATGAAGCGCGTTTTGCTGGCTGCCGTCCTGTGCGCCCCGCTGTCGGTCTTCGCTGAAGGCACCGCCCGTGATCCCTACACTCAAGGCAGTGCCGAAGCCGGCGCCACCAAGGCAGCGGTCTGCACCGCCTGCCACGGTCCCGGCGGCAACAGCGCCAACCCGGAATGGCCGAAGCTCGCCGGGCAGAGCTCGCGTTTCATCCTCGAACAGCTGCAGCTGTTCAAGGCCGGCAAGCGCCAGAATCCCTTGATGTCGGCGCAGGCCGCGCTGCTCGCGGAGCAGGACATGAAGGATCTGGCCGCCTACTTCGCGGCGCAGCCGGCGTCGCCGGGCGTCGCCAGCAAGGACGCGATCCCGGTCGCGCAGCGTCTGTATCGCGCCGGCGACGCCGCGCGCGGCGTGCCGGCCTGCGCCGCCTGCCACGGCCCGACCGGCGCCGGCGTGTCGACCGCGGCCTATCCGCGCATCGGCGGCCAGCATTCGGTCTACGTCACCGCCCGTCTCAGGCTCTATCGCGAGCAGGCGGCCAAGATCGACGCGGCGGAAGGGAACCAGAAGATCATGGCGGCGGTCGCAGCCAAGCTGACGGACGAGGAAATCGCCGCACTGGCTTCGTACGTCAACGGTCTCCAGTAGAGCCGCTCCGGGAATGTCCATGCGCCACGCGTTTCGCGGCCTGATCGCCGTCGCCCTTTCGCTGTCCGCCATCGCCTGCTCGGCCGCCGAGCCGCCGAAGTTCGAGGCGGGCAAGCAGTACAAGGCGGTGCGCACGGTGCAGGCGCCGGCCGACCCGAAGCGGATCGAGGTCGCCGAATTCTTCTGGTATGGCTGCCCGCACTGCTACGCGTTCGAGCCGACGCTGGCCGACTGGGAGAAGAACAAGCCGGCCGACGTCGCCTTCGTGCGCTACCCGAACACGCTCGGCCATCCGCTGGGTCTGCTGCATTCCAAGGCCTATTACACCGCCGAGGCGCTGAACGTGCTGCCGAAGATGCACACGGTGCTGTTCGACGCGCTGCACCGGGACAACATCCCGCTCGGCTCGGAAGCGCAGATCGCCGCGCTGTTCCAGCGCGCGGCCGGCACCACGCCGGAGGCGTTCTCGGGCACCTTCAACGGCTTCGTGGTCGATGCCCAGGTCCGCAATGCCGAGAATCTGGCGCGCGCCTACGGTGTCACCAGCACGCCGACGCTGGTGATCGGCGGCAAGTACATGACCGGCCCGGCAATGGCCGGCGGTCTCGATCCGACGGTCCAGGTCGTGAATTTCCTCATCGACAAGGTTCGCAAGGAACGTGGCATCAAGAAGTAAGCGCCCTGGCTTCAGGGTGCCGGCCCGGCTTCTCGCCGGGCTTTTTGTTGCGGCAGCCAGCCTCCCGCCGTCCGCGCCGGCCGCACCGCTGGCGACCGTCGACGGCGCCTGCCGCGCGCTCGGCTCCCGGCTCGGCAGTCTCGACGCGCAGACCTGCCTGCACGCCGGGCTGCAGCTGACGCAGGGCGCCAGCGTCAACGGCCAGCCGCTGATGATTCGCGACTACCTGCCGAAATCGCGCCGCGCGCCGCCGCTGCGCGTGCTGCTGATCGGCGGCATCCACGGCGACGAGTTCTCGTCGGTGAGCGTCGTGTTCCAGTGGATGCAGCGCCTCGAGGGCGAGCGCTTCCAGCCGTTCCACTGGCGCGTCATTCCCTGCGCGAACCCGGACGGCCTGCTGGCGCAGCCGGCGACGCGCGTCAACGCGCGCGGCGTCGACCTCAACCGCAATTTCCCGACCGCCGACTGGAAGGCCGAGGCGCTGCGTTACTGGGAACAGAAAACGCGCCGCGATCCGCGCCGCTACCCCGGCCCGAAGGCGTTGTCGGAGCCGGAGACGCGCTGGCTGCTGCAGCAGATCGAGCAGTTCCGGCCGGACGCGATCGTGTCCGTGCATGCGCCGTACGGCGTGCTCGATTATGACGGCCCCGACGAGCCGCCGGCGCGCTTCGGCTATCTGCGCCTGCACCAGCTCGGCACCTATCCGGGCTCGCTCGGCAACTTCGCCGGCGTCAATCTCGGCCTGCCGGTGATCACGCTCGAACTGCCGCACGCCGGCATCATGCCGACCGCGCAGCAGTCGCAGCGCGTCTGGGGCGACATGCTCGGCTGGCTGCAGCACAACCTGCCGAAGCAGGCGCCGATGTACATGCGGCTCAACGACCAGTCGTGGAAGAGCGAATAGGCCCTTCCGGCGCGCAGGCCGCTAGCGGTTCTCCTCGCGGAAGATCTTCCACTGGCCGTCGGCCTCGCGCTTCCAGAACTGCTGCTTGCGCGACTCCATGCGGAAATTGTCGGAGCGGTAGTGCTGCGTGAACTCGGCGAGCATCAGCTCGCCGTCGCTGCCCGGATAGCGGTACAGGCTGATGTCGGACAGCTGCACCTCGATGAACTTTTTCTGTGCGTTGACGCGGCGCTTGTGGGCGACGAAGTCGCGCCGCTTCATGCCTTCGGTGGTGAACTCGCTGCCGTAGAAATCCAGATAGGCGTCGGTGTTCAGGCTCGACCACGCGTGACGCCATTTCTCGATCCGAGCCAGGAAGGCGTCGCGTTCCTTCTGCGTCTGCGCCGGCGTCTGCCAGCTCAGCGCGTCGCTGAGCAGCACCGGCGTCTGGCCGAGCTCGATGTACGGCTTGAGCGCGACTAGATCGGCGTTGGCCATCGTCACGCAGCCCTCGCTCGACAGCGGCGGGCGCGTGTCGGTGCTGCTCGGCACGCCGTGCAGCCAGATACCGTAGCCGGTGCGCCGCTTGAACTGATCCCAGAGATTCGGATAGTTCAGCGGAAAGGCGCCGGCGCCGTAGAAATCCGGCAGCTTCTTGCCGTCGATCCAGCCGGTGATGTGGTACAGCCCGATCGGCGTGCGGTTGTCGCCGGCGGCCTGCTTGCCCCAGCCGTTCTTGCCCATCGCCGCGTAATGGTTGCGCAGCAGCTTGAGCTGGCCGTGATCGTTCTGCAGCAGGTACAACCGCGCGCGCGGCAGGTCGACGACGATCAGGTGCTTGAAGCTGGCGGCGAGCCGCAGCACGGCGTCGGGCATCGTGCCGGACTGCGGCACGGCGCGCTCGCTGGCCAGGCGCAGGCGCGCTTCCTCGGCGAGCGACTGGAGCTGCGGCGCGCGCGCGTCGCTGGCGAGCCGGCTCTTGAGCTCACCGTAGAACTGCTGCGCGAGGCGATAGTCGGGTGCGCGCTGTGTCAGCTGCTCGAGGCTGTGCAGCGCGTCTTCGGCCTTGCCGGCGTCGAGCAGGCCGATGACGGCGCCGAACTGCTGATCGGGCGCCAGCGGCGCCGCCGCCGCAGCGCCGGCGAACAGGCCAGCGGCCAGCAGCGCCGGCCGCACGCGTACACTCAGACGTTTCAAGTCCCGCCGCCCCCGCAAAGCGTGTCCCGCCGACGTCCGGTCAGCGCGTGTATTCGCGCACGATCTTCCAGGTGCCGTCGGCCGGAATCAGCTCGATGACCTTGTTGACCGTGTCGGAGAACGAATCGGACTCGTAGGCCTGGCGAAAGCCGACGCGCACGGCGCCGTCCTCGATGTCGCTGGCCTGCGGATTGATGACGCGCACGGCGATGTGCTGCGGCTTGCCGATGCGATCGCGGCGCTGCGCTTCCCAGCTGGCGCGCGAGATGCCGCCTTCGGGCGTGAACTCCGGCGCGTACAGCGAGAAGTAGGTATCGAGATCCTTGCTCGCCCAGGCCTTGGCCCAGGCCGCAACCTGCGCCAGCGCCGCTTCGTGGCGCGCACTGCTTTCGGCGCTCTGCGGCGGCTCGGGCGCGGCGACCGGCTTGGCCGCCGCCGGCATCGGGGCGACTGCGGCCGGCGCCGGCGCGGCGCTGACCGGTGCAGCGGCCACCGGCTGCGGCGCCGCGGCGAGGTCATAGCCGGTATCGAGCTGGTTGATGACGGCGAGCTTGCGCCGCGCGCCCGGGTTGCCGCTGTCGAGCGCGGCCGCCTTGCCGTAGGCGGCGCCGGCCAGCGCGGCGTAGATGTCGCCGAGGTTCTCGTGCGCGGTGGCGTAGCTCGGATGCTTGGCGACCGCGGCCTGCAGCGCGTCGCGCGCCTTTTCGTAGTCGCCCTGCGCGGCGTAGAGCACCGCGAGGTTGTTGTACGGCTCGGGCAGCTGCGGATAGTCGCGCGTCAGGTCGGCGAAGACGCGGATCGCGTCCTTGCTGCGGCCGAGCTTGACCAGCGCCAGGCCCTTGGTGAAGCGGGCCTCGGCGTCCTGCGGATTCTTGGCGAGGTGATCGTTGAGCTTGCCGAGCGCCGCATCGGCCTTGCCGGCGTCGATCAGCGCCTGCGCGTCCTGCGCGACGTTGGCGGCGAACGCCACCGGGGCCAGCGTCAGGCCGCCCGCGAGTACGGCCGCCCAGGCGGCCCGCCGAAACCTGTCCATGCGTATCCCGATCCCCTTGATTCTTGATCCGCGCAACTATAACAGCCGATTCCGCCCGTTTTCGTGTGATCGTCAGCGACGCTTGTAGGGATTCGGCGTGCCCGGCGGCACGCGCTTGAAGCGGCGATGGATCCAGAAATACTGCGCCGGTGCCAGGCGCACGCCTTCCTCCAGCGCGCGGTTGACGCGCGTAGCGTCGGCCAGTTCGTCGCCGCTCGGAAAGTCTTCGAGCGCCGGCAGGAACACGATGCGATAGCGGCCGCCGACGCGCTGCGGGAAGTAGGGCACGACCTTGGCGCGGCCCATCTGCGCGAGGCGCGCGGTCGCCGTGATGGTACCGACCGGCACGCCGAAGAACGGCGCGAACACGCTGATGCGGCGGTCCAGCGTCTGATCCGGCGCGTACCAGATCGCATGGCCCTGGCGCAGCGCCTTGACCAGGCCGCGCAGATCGTCGCGCGGCAGCGCCGGCAGGCCGGAGCGGCCCTCGCGCCAGTGATGCATGAAGTAATCGAGCACGGCGTTGTTGTAGGGCCGGTACATGGCGTGGAACGGCCGGCCGGCGAGGCACAGGTAGCGCGCGCCGATCTCCAGCGTCGTGAAGTGACCGGTCAGCAGCAGCACGCCGGAGCCGTCGGCCTGCGCGGCGTCGAGGTGTTCGAGGCCGACGACCTCGCCGCGCTGGCGCAGCCGCCAGTCCGGCGCGAACCAGGCGATCGCCGCTTCGAACAGCCCGGCGCCGACCGCGCGGAAATGCGCGTCGACCATCTTTGCGCGCGCCGCCGGACTCAGCTCGGGAAAACACAGTTCGAGATTGACGCGCACGACGCGGCGGCGACCGCGCAGCACGTGTCCGGCGAGCCAGCCGAGCCCGGAACCGAGCGCCAGCAGCAGCGGGATCGGCAGCCAGCTCAGCAGCCAGATCAGGCCGATGCCGATCCAGGTCGGCCAGTAGCGCGGATGGAAATGGCGGGGTTCGAGCGTGGGGGCAGCCATGCGGAGCGATGCCGGAAGGAACGTGCATTGTAGCGGTCATGGTCGGCCGTTAGGCTTGCGACCCATGCGTGCCCTCTACACCGTGCTTCTCTATCTGCTCACGCCTTTCGTCCTGCTGCGCCTGCTCTGGCGCAGCCGCGAGCTGCAGGCCTACCGGCAGCGCTGGGGCGAGCGCTTCGGCTTCGTGGCGCCGCCGCCCGAGCCGATCGCGGTCTGGGTGCATGCCGTCTCGGTCGGCGAGACGCTGGCGGCGCTGCCGCTGATCCGCGCGCTGGTCGCGCGCCACGGCGAGGGTCGCGTCTGGGTGACGACGACCACGCCGACCGGTTCCGAGCGCGTGCGCTCCGCGCTCGGCGCGCAGGTGCGCCACTCCTATGCGCCGTACGATCTGCCGGACGTGGTCGCGCGCTTCCTCGCGCGCGTGCGGCCGGCCAAGGTCGTCGTCATGGAAACCGAGCTGTGGCCGAACCTGCTGCGCGCGACTGCCGCGCGCGGCATCGCCCTGACGATCGCCAACGCGCGCCTGTCGCCGCGTTCGTTGCGCGGCTATTCGCGCGTTGCCGGGTTTGCCCGCGCGACGCTGGCCGACGTCGCCCACATCGCCGCGCAGAGCGAGGCTGACGCGCAGCGCTTTCGCGCGCTCGGCGCGCCGGAGGCACGCGTCAGCGTGATGGGCAACATCAAGTTCGACCAGACGATTCCCGAAGCGCAGCTGGCGCTCGGCGCCTGGCTGCGCGAGCGCTGCAGCGGCCGGCCCGCGGGCACGCGCTCGATCTGGATCGCGGCGAGCACGCACGAGGGCGAGGACGAGATCCTGCTCGCTGCGCATCGCGAACTGCTGCGCACCGATGCGCAGGCGCTGCTCATGCTGGTGCCGCGCCATCCGCAGCGCTTCGACGCGGTCGGCCGGCTCGCCGAGAAGTCCGGCTTCAGCGTGCAGCGGCGCAGCGCGCTCGGCGCACCGGGTGCCGAAGGTGATGTGCTGACGGCACAGGTCCTGCTCGGCGACAGCATGGGCGAGATGTACGCGTACTTCGCCGCCGCCGACGTCGCCTTCGTCGGCGGCTCGCTGGTGCCGGTCGGCGGTCACAACGTGCTCGAGCCGGCGGCGCTCGGCCTGCCGGTGCTGTTCGGCCCGCACATGCACAACTTCGTGCAGGCGCGCGACCTGCTGCTTGACGCCCAAGGCGGCATCCAGATCAGCGCCAACTCGCTGCCCGAATCGCTGCGCGTGCTGCTGCGCGACGAGCGCCGCCGTCACGAGATCGGCGATGCCGGCCGCCGCGTGGTCGACGCCAACCGCGGCGCGCTGCAGCGCCTGCTGCAGCAGATCGGCGAGGCCTGAACGCGAAGGTCGCGTCGAGCCTTTGCAGGTCGGCGGCGAGTCCGCGCGCCCGCGGCCGGCCAGCGGCGCCGGCGGGAGACGTTCGCACGGACGCAGGAGGCGCGAGCGCATCCGCGCTACCATCGCCGCGATGAGCGATCTCGTCGTCCTTCGTCCCGAAGGCCTCTACTGTCCGGCCGGCGACTTCTACATCGACCCGCACAAGCGCGTGACGCGCGCGGTGGTCACGCATGCGCACGGCGACCACGCCAAGAGCGGCTGTGCGCGCTACTGGACGGCGACGCCGGGCTATCGGCTGCTGAAGACGCGGCTCGGCGCCGCGGCGCAGGTCAAGCCGCAGGACTACGGACAGGTCTTCGAACTCGGCGGCGCGCGCGTCTCGCTGCATCCGGCCGGCCACATCCTCGGCTCGGCGCAGGTGCGCATCGAGGTCGACGGCGAGGTCTGGGTGGTGTCCGGCGACTACAAGCGCGACGACGATCCGAGCTGCGCGCCGTTCGAGGTCGTGCGCTGCGATACCTTCGTCACCGAGACGACGTTCGCGTCACCCGACTACGTCTGGCCGCCGTCCGGCAGCGCCAGCGCCGCGATTCACGCGTGGTGGCAGCAGAATCGCGCCGACGGTTTTGCCTCCGTGCTGTTCTGCTACGCGCTCGGCAAGGCGCAGCGCGTGCTCGCCGAGCTGCGGCGCCATGTCGATGCCGAGACGACGGTGTACCTGCACGAGGCGATGACCAAGCTGGTCGGCCATTACCGGCGTGAAGGCATCGCCATGCTGGCGACGAAACCGGTCAACGAATGCGTGGCGAGCCACGACTTCCGCGGCGCGCTGATTCTGGTGCCGCCGCACGCGTTCGGCACGCCGTGGCTGAAGCGTCTGGCGCCGTACCGCACCGGCTTCGCTTCGGGCTGGATGGGCGCAGATAATGGACGCTCTGCGAAGTACGACCGCGGCTTCACGCTGTCCGACCACGCCGACTGGCCGTCGCTGCTGCGCACGATCGACGAAACCGGCGCGCGCCGCGTGCTGGCGATGCACGGCGACAGCGCGCTGCTCGTCGCCCTGCTGCGCGCGCGCGGCCTGCAGGCCGACGCGCTCGATCTGCAGCACTGAGCGCAGCTGGATCCGCAACGAAAGACGCCGCCGATGACGGCGGCGTCCTGTACGGCCCTGCCGGGCGCTGCCGCCCGGCTCAGCCGTCGATCTGGCCGGCGTTGTCGATGATGCGGCCGACCAGGCCGTACTCCTGGGCCTGCTGCGCGCTCATCCAGTAGTCGCGCTCGGTGTCGCGCTGGATGCGCTCGAGCGGCTGGCCGGTCTCGCGCGCGAAGATCTCGTTGAGACGCTGGCGCATCAGCACGATTTCCTTGGCCATGATGGCGATGTCGGACGCCGTGCCGCCGGCGCCGCCGGACGGCTGGTGCAGCATGAAGCGCGTGTTCGGCAGCGACAGGCGGTTCTCGCGCTTGGCGGCGCTGTAGATCAGCGCGCCGGCGCTGGCGACCCAGCCGGTGCCGATGATGCGCACGGTCGGCTTCACGAACTTGATCATGTCGTGGATCGTGTCGCCCGATTCGACGTGGCCGCCCTGGCTGTTGATATAGATCGTGATCGGATCGTCCGATTCGGCGGCCAGCGCCAGCAGGCGCGCGCTGAACGACTCGGCGAGCTTCTGGTTGATCGCGCCGTAGATCAGGACCGTGCGCGCCTTGAACAGCCGCTCCTCGAGGCCCGGCACCTTGCGCGCCGCCGCGGCCTTGGCGTCGTCGTCGTCCTTCTGGGCGTGGATGAAATCGGAGTCGAGCATGGGAAATCCTTGGATGGTCGGCGCCAGGGAGCGCCGGATGCGAGAAATTGGGAGCGGGCTGCCGATTCTAGGTAAGGCGCCGCGGACCTGCACCTCGCCTGATGGGGACGCCTCGGCGCCGGCGCAAGAGGCGCCGGCGATGGCGGCGCACGGCAGGCACCGCCGCGCCGGGCGCGCGCCCGGCGAAGGGGTGCGATGCGCCTACGGCGCCGGCTCGGCCTCGCGCAGCCAGGTCTGCGAGCGGCCGAGCATCGCGAAGCCGATGAAGCCGCGCAGATGCAGCGTGCGGCCCTGGTCGGCGAGGGCGAGCTTGGCGTCGTAGACCTTGCCGTTCTGCGGATCCAGGACCTTGCCGCCGCGCCATTCGTCGCCGTCTTTCTTCAGGCCCCAGAGGATCTCCAGGCCGGTGATCGGCGCGCCGCGCCGGTCGCCGCCGCACTGCTCGCAGGTCGGATTCGGCTTGGACGGATTGAACAGCTTGACGACGCGGCCGTGCAGCTGGCCGTCCTGCTCGCGGATCTCGACCAGCGACTTGGCCTGCCCGGTCTTGTCGTCGATCGTCTTCCACACCCCGACCGGTGATGCCGGATCGGCGGCCCGGACAAGACCGGCGGCCAGCGTCAGGCCGAGCGCCAAGGCGGCGACGGTGGCGGCGCGCGCCGGTTTCGGGATCGCTTTCATGACGGCTTCTTCGCGAAGGGGGCGCGCAGGGTGGCGCAACAGGTTCGGCGGCTCGCCCTGAACCGGTTCTGAATCGCGTCGGGGCGGTGCTGGCCGGCATCGGGCATTCGGCTGGCAGCAGGAAGGCGCTTTTCCTACTCGGCTCGGCGCGGCCGCATTCCTAGAATGCACCGGATGTACAACGACACCGCTCTCCCGCTCGGGACCTACCCGCCGCTCGATTTCGCCGAGCCCCTGCCCGCCGACCCGGTCGCGCTGCGCAGCGGCGAGTACGAGCAGCTCCTGCAGCGCGAGCCCCGTCGCTATGCCGATCTGGTGCGCTCGGTCAGCGCCTTCGGCATTTACCTCATCGATCGCGACGGTCGGGTCGGCAGCTGGAACCGCGGTGCGCGCAACCTGTCCGGCTGGCGCGAGGACGAGGTGATCGGCCGCCCGTACGAGGAGCTGCTGGCCGAGCCCGGTCCGCAACGCGAAGCCAACGCGCGGCGCGCACTCGACTTCGCGCGCGCGCACGGCCACTGCCGCGACGAACAGCGCCGCCGCCGGCCCGACGGTTCGGTGCTCATCGTCGACTGCACGCTTGACGCCGTGCGCGGCGACAACGGCGAGCTGGTCGGCTTCGTCGAGGTGTTCCACGACATCACCGAACAGAAGGAGCGGCAGAACGAGCTCTACGAGCGCGCGACCCGCGACACGCTGACGCAGGTCTTCAACCGCAGCCACTTCGTCGAGGTCGCCGCGCAGGAAGTCGAGCGGGCACGGCGCTTCGCCGAGCCGCTGTCGGTGGTGCTGTTCGACATCGACCAGTTCCGCAAGCTCAACGAGACCTGGGGTTCCGAAGTCGGCGATCGCGCGCTGCAGACCCTGGCGCGCGCCGCGCAGCAGCCGCTGCGCAAGATCGACTCGATCGGCCGCCTCGGCGGTGACGAATTCGCGATTCTTCTGCCGCGCTGCGACAAAGAGCCGGCGCTCGAAGTCGCGCAGCGGCTGCGCCTGCATCTTTCCGAGCAGAAGATCGCCACCGAGCCCGGCCAGCGCAACATCACGATCACCGTCAGCGGCGGCCTCGCCGCCCTGCGGCCGCTGACGCGCGATTTCGGCGAGCTGCTGCGCAACGCCGACGCGGCCTTGTACAAGGCCAAGCGCGAGGGGAAGAACCTGGTCCGCGCCTGGTTCGAGTGACGCGCGGAGCCGGCTGCTGCGCGTCCCGATCTCGCGCCTCCAGGCTCGCCGTGCGCTTGTACGGCTGGGCGTGGATGCCGCGACCTCGGGCCGGCTCACGACGCCGACGCCGCGCGGCACAGGCCTGCTCAGAGGATGCTTGCCTCTCCCCTCGACGAGGGGAGAGGCTCAGGGTGAGGGCTTGCTCGATCAGGGCCTGCGCGACGGAGACGACGCGAAATGCATTCGCCGTCGCCGCTACGCCGGCAGCCGGTAGTAATCCGGCCGGCCGGCCGTCCACAACTCGCCCCAGAGCTTGCCGCCGCCGTCGATCGTCAGCACTTCGCCGGTGATGAAGCTGCCGCTGGAAGCCGAGAGATAGATGCAGCCTTCGGCGATCTCCAGCGCCGTTCCCGGCCGTTTCAAAGGATTCGCGAGCGGGAATTCCTTGACGGCTTCCGGCGGATAGACCTCCAGCCCTTCGGTCGCGGTCAGGCCGGGGGCGACGCAGTTGACGCGAATGCCGAGCGGCGCCCACTCGACGGCGACGGTGCGCGAGGCGCCGATGATGCCGGCACGCGCCGCGACCGTGTGCGCGACGCCCGGCATGCCGCGCTCGGTGACGACGACGACGTTGACGATCGAGCGCCACGCGCCATCGCCGGCCGGATGCTCGCGCCAGTACTGCGCGGCGCGCTGCATCATGTACCAGCTGCCGTTGAGGTTGTTGTTGATGACCGCGGCCCAGCCCTTCGGCGCGTAGTCGATCGCGTTCTGCGGGAACTGGCCGCCGGCGTTGTTGACGGTGCAGTCGAGTCGGCCGAATTCGGCATGGATGCGCTGGAACAGTGTGTCGACCTGCTCCGGTTCGCGCACGTTGGTCGGCACCGCCAGCATCGTCGCGCCGCGCGCGCGCGCGAAGTCGACGACCGCGTCGAGCTTCTCCGGCGTGCGGCCGCAGATGACGACGTTCGCGCCGAGCCGCGCGAACAGCAGCGCGACGGCGCGGCCGATGCCGCTGCCGCCGCCGGACACCAGCGCGACCTTGCCCTTGAACAGATCGGGGCGATAAACCGTGTCGGCGTTCCAGATCGCCTCGGCGCTGTTGGCGTCGAGCTGGGCTTGGTAGGCGTGCGTCATCGGTGCCGGCTCAGCTGCGCAACAGTTCGCCGGCGATGATCATCTTGCGCACTTCCGTCGTGCCGGCGCCGATCTCGAGCAGCTTGATCGAGCGATACAGACGGTTGATCTCGGATTCCCAGATGTAGCCGCTGCCGCCGTGGATCTGCACGGCATGGTTGAGCACCTTGTTCAGCGTCTCGGCGGTGTACATCACGCCGGCGGCGGTCAGCTTGTGGATGTCGCCGCGGCCACCCTCGCCTTCGGCGACGGTGCTGGCGGCGCGCAGCACCTGATACGTGTAAAGGCGCATCGATTCGACCCAGACATACATCTCGGCGAGCATCGACTGCACCATCTGGAAATCGGCAATGGGTTTGCCGAACTGCTTGCGCTGGCGGGCGTAGTCGAGCGACAGCGCCAGCGCGCGCTCGGCGATGCCGAGATTGATCGGCGAGATCATCGAGCGTTCCAGGTCGAGACCGGACATCACGACGCGCACGCCCTTGTTCTCTTCGCCGACCAGATTGGCGGCCGGCACCTTGCATTCGTCGAACACCAGCTCCGCCGTCTGCGAGCCGCGGAAGCCCATCTTGATCAGCTTCTGCGCGACCTTGAAGCCCGGGAAGTCCTTCTCGACGATGAACGCCGAGACGCCCTGGTTGCCCTTTTCCTTGTCGGTCTTGGCGTAGACCAGCAGCACGTCGGCGACCGGTCCGTTGGTGATGTAGATCTTGCGGCCGTTGAGGACGTAGAAATCGCCCTCGCGCCGCGCCGTCGTGCGCATCGAGCCGATCGCGTCGGAACCGGCGCCCGGTTCGGTGAGACCCAGCGCGCCGATCAGCTTGCCGCTGTTCAGGCCCGGCAGATACTTCTGCTTCTGGGCCTCGTTCGCGTTGGCGAGGATGTTGTTCATGCACAGGTTCTCGTGCGCGACCCAGGCCAGCGCCAGCGCGTGGTTCCAGCGCGAGAAGGCCTGCAGGATCAGCCCGGACGTGAACACGTCGAGGCCGGCGCCGCCGTACTGCTCCGGCGCGGTGACGCCGAAGTAACCGGTCGCGCCGATCTTCGGGAAGATCTCGGCCGGCCACCATTCCTCCTCGTCCATCTTCTGCGCGAGCGGATACAGCTCGGCCTGCGCGAAGCGGTCGGCGTTGTTGAGGATTTCGAGTTCGTCGAGCGACAGGCCGGAGAAGGCCTGCAGGACGCTGGGACGTTCGACGCTACCGCTGTTGTCGGCCATGTTTGTATGCTGGTGAGTCAGACTTACCAGCACCATACGCAGCCGCCGGCGCGGCCGCCTCACCCATGTTGACGAGGGGCCGCGCCGCGCGTGCGCGGCTTACTGCGGAAGGTCGCTCGGCAGCGCCGTGGTGATGAGGTGCGGCTGGTCGACCGTCACCGAATTCATGATCACCGTCGCCGTGCCGAGCTGGATGCCGAGCAGCCTGAGCAGGCCATCGACGACCAGATCGAGCAGCGACAGCAGCGGCTGCAGCAGGAAGTTGAGAATGCCGAGGATGCCGGAGATGACCGGCATCGCCATGTTCAGCAGATCGGCCAGGCCTTTGAGCAGCAGGGTCAGGACGTTGGCCGAATCCTTCTGCCACTCCGGGCCCTGCACGCTGATGTTCGGCATCTGAGTGAGATTGCAGGTGGCTGACAGACTGCCGCAGGCCAGGCTGTTGACGAGACTGCCGACGAGGCTGTGCAGCACGCCGGCCGCGCCGACGGTCTGCGGGTTGTGGGTGGCGGCGGCGCCGGTCCGGCCCTTCGCGGTGTAGACGGTCGGCTTGCCGGCGGCGGCGCTGCGGTTGTACTCCTCGACCGGCGACAGCGCGCGGAAGCTGCTGTCGCCAACGGTCCCGGTCACCGGCGCGTTGAGCGCGACGGTCGTCTTCAAGTCTCCGAGCAGCCAGCCGAGCAGCCACTGCAGGGCGCCGAGCAGGCCCTGATCCGGGAACAGCTGCAGCAGATAAGGCTTGGTTTCCTGCGGATTGCCGGGGATGTTGAGGATCTTCGGCGCATTCTTGGCGTCTTCCGGATTGCCGGAATACGGACCGAGCGCAACGACGGCCACCGACGGCACGGCGCTGAGATGCGCAGTCGGGTGCGGAGCCTGCGACGACGGGCATTCGAGCGCGTCGAGGTAGGCCGCCGCGGCGGCGACGTTGAGGTCGACGCCGAGGCGCAGCTTGAGCAGGCCGAGCACCTTGTCGTTGATGCCGGCGCGCACCAGCAGGCGGATCTGGCTGGTCTGCGCGCAGGTGTAGTCGCCGTCGCTGCAGTCGGCATAGGCGGCCGATCCGCTCCAGGAGGCCGGATGGCCGGTGGCGCGGCCGAGCGCGAACTTCGGCGGTTCGAGTATCTGCAGGAAGATGTAGACGTTGAGCAGGCTGCCGAGGCTGACCTGCACCGGCAGGGCGATCGGCTGCACGCTGCCGCTGGCGTTGGCCTTCGCCGCCTGGCCGAGCGCCAGCAGCAGGTCCTGGCCGTTGACGATCGGGATCGCGCCGAGCAGGCCCGAAACCGGCTTGTTGAGCAGACCGCCGGTGACGTTGAGGATCTGCCCGAGGCTGAAGGTCTGGCTGTTGTCGGCGACGCCGCCGAGACCGCGGATCAGGCCGGACACGCCACCGCCGAGCTGGCCGCCGGTTTCGTTGACGGCGAACTCGAGGCCATAGCCGAGGATGCCGAGCCACTGCGGCAGCGTCAGCTGCAGGTCGATCAGCTGCGACAGGTCCTGCACGTTGAGGCCGATCTTGGTTGCGCCGCCGAGCAGGTTGCCGAGCGAGAGATTGACGCTGGCCAGGCCCTTGGTGCTGTCGAGCAGATTGAGATTGACGACCTGCGTGCGGCAGCTGCTGCCCGGCGTGCCGAGCGGGCACAGCAGCGCGCCGAGCAGATCGTTGAGCAGGCCGCCGCTCAGCGACAGCAGGCCGGAGCCGAGATAGAAGCTGCCGATCGCCTCCTGCTGCGCCGTCGCCGACGCGCTCATCGTGCTGTCTTTGCCCGGCAGCAGCAGCGGCACCAGCGCGGTCGGGAACGGCGCGCTCAGCGTGACGCGCGCGGCGCGGGCCTGCCACAGCGCGGTCGGCTGCAGATAGCGGCGCTTGGTCTGCGCGCCGGCCTTGATCACGCCGGGTTCGACGACCACCGAGCTCAGCGAGCTGCGGGTGCCGTTGCGGTCGAGGCTGGTGTTGACCGCGTCGACCAGGCGCGACTGCGTGATGTTGTCCGGATCGTCGCAGCCGCTGACGACGCGGGCGGCGTCGAGCGCGGCGAGGTTGGCCATCTTCTGCAGATGACGGTGCGCCAGATAGATGCGGCCGACTTCGATGGCGAGCAGCACCGAAATCAGCAGGGCCGTGATGGCGACGGCCACGAAGATGGCGACCGCGCCGCGTTGGCGGCGCAAGGAATGTAGGTGAGGGCGCATCCGTGCACTCAGGGCTGGAGAAAAGCGCTCCGAGCATGCCTGCGCGCCCCGGCGTTTCCATGTTGCAGTGCGGCGAACGGCGGCAACGGCGCGACCGTCGGTGGAAATCAGTATTTCCGTCGACCGCCCTGTGGCGGCGAGGCGCCCGCGCGCGGGCAAGCCGTCAGCGCAGCGCTTCGGTCTGCATGCCCGTGCGCAGGTCGGCCAGCAGCGCCGGTAAGGCGGCTTGCAGCGCCGGCACCTGCTCGCGCCAGCCGCTCGCCGCGCCGAGCAGCGCTTGCGGTTCCCGCAGACGCTGCGCGGTTCGCTGCACGGCGCGGTCGATGCCGGCAGCCTCGCCGTACGACAGCAGCAGCGCGCTGAAGCCCTGTGCCGAGCTGCGGCGGCCGCCGGCAAGCTCGAACCATGGCGCCGCTGCGGCGATCGCCGCGCCGGCCCGCGCGGCGAAGGCCGGCAGCGGCTCGTCGGCGTGGCGCGCCCAGTCGCGGGCCAGTGCGTAATCCGCGGCGAGGTCGAGCACGATGCCGGCATAGCGGCGCGTCGTCGTCGGAAAGCCGGCGCGCAGCGCCTGCGTCAGCGGGTGGCGGTCGGTCAGCGCGTCGACGCGCCGGTGCAGGCGCACGCCGAGCGCGATCTCGGCCGGATAGGCGCCGAGCTCGGCGCCGCGCACGACGTCGCCGAGCACGCTGCCGGCCAGCGAGGTGCCGGTCCGGTCGGCGAGCCACAGATGCGCGAGGAAGTTCATGCGACGAGCATGCCGCGGCGCCGCCGGCATGGCCAGATCGCGGCGCGCTCAGCCGGCGGTCGCCGGCTCTGGCGTCGCCACCTCGAAGACGCCGTCGTCGCGCAGCAGCACGGTGCGGTTGCGGCCGGCCTGCTTGGCGGCATAGACGGCGCGATCCGCGCGTTCGACCAGCTGCTCGACGGTCTCGCCGGGCTTGCCGGCGGCGACCCCGATCGAGACCGTGACCCGCAGGCCCGGCGCGAGGCGCTGCCAGTCGGCGCCGGCGACGGCGAGCCGCACGCGCTCGGCAATCGCCACCGCTGCGGCCGGCGCCGTGCCGGCCAGCAGCATCAGGAACTCCTCGCCGCCGTAGCGGCCCAGGGCGTCGCCGGGACGGATCGCGTTGCGCACGGTGGCCGCGAACAGGCGCAGCGCCTCGTCGCCGACCGCATGTCCGTAGCGGTCGTTGACGTCCTTGAAGCGATCGAGGTCCAGCATCGCCACGCAGTGCCCCGGCGGCGACGGCTGGCGCCCGATCAGCTCCCACAGCGGGATGCGGCGCAAGACGCCGGTGAGGTTGTCGTGCGTCGCCAGATAGGTGATTTCCTGCGCCGCTTCGGACAGTTCGCGATTGCGCTGCTGCAACTGCCGCTGCAGACGGTTGCCGTACCAGCCGACGACGCAGCAGCGCAGCAGGATGCTGGCGTGGCCGAGCCAGACCAGCACCTGCTCCGCGCTGGTGCGGTTCGGAATGCCCAGCGCGTCGCCGAGCTGCAGGCGCACCCAGATGCCGCCGAGCGCGACGAGGACGAAGCTCGACAGCATGCCGCGCAGGTCCAGGTTCAGCGCGGCGAAGGCGAAGGCCAGGAACAGCAGGTTCAGGAAATAGGACGCCATCGGCGGGCTGTACAGCGAGAAGCCGAGCTCGATGGCCGACATCAGCAGCAGCGCCGGCCGCGTCAGTCCCGGATCGCGCCAATGCCGGACCCGCGGCAGGTGCAGCAGCGCGCGCAGCACGATGAGCGTGGCGCCGATGATGGCCCCGTACAGCAGCGGCACGCGCAGGCTGATCGTGCCGGCGGCGA
The DNA here is from genome assembly GCF_000382285.1 of Solimonas variicoloris DSM 15731. Lineage (GTDB taxonomy): Bacteria > Pseudomonadota > Gammaproteobacteria > Nevskiales > Nevskiaceae > Solimonas > Solimonas variicoloris. The sequence goes on from NZ_KB907925.1 coordinate 344,128, forward strand.
CGAACAGCGAGAGCAGCACGACATCGACGCCGAGGCTGAGGCCGATATGCCCGATCAGGTCGAGCGCGCGCTCGCGCGCCTCGTCGGCGCGGGTCGCGCCGGGGTGGACGTCCATGTCATTCATGTCGTGTTCCGCGAACGCGTCGGCTCCTCCGGATCGCCCGCGCAGCCTAACCCGAGCCGCGCCGCAGGGCATGTCCGTTCGCGGGGCGTCAAGGCCGTGCGTCGACCAGCCCCCAGGCGAGCGCCTGTGCGGCATCGATGCGCTGGCCGGACAGCACCAGCCAGGCGGTGCGCTGCCGGCCGATGCGACGCGCGATGCTGACACAGCCGCCGGCGCCCGGGATCAGACCGAACTTGAGTTCCGGCAGCTGGAACCAGGCGTCGTCGCTGGCGAGCAGGCGGCCGGCGAAGGCCGGAAACTCGATGCCGGAACCGATGCAGGCGCCATGTACCGTGACTTCGGCGCGCGCCGCGACGGCGGCCAGCCAGCGCCCGGGCAGCGCCAGGCTGCGCACCAGATGCGCGGTCGCCGGGTCCGGCGCCGAGCCGAACTCGCGCAGGTCGCCGCCAGTCGAGAAACATTTGCCGCGCGCGCCGATCGCGACGCGCGCGATCTCCTCGTCGGCCGCCGCCAGCTGCAGCGCCTCGCACAGCGCGTCGCGCATCTCGACCGTCATCGCGTTGCGGTTCGCCGGACGGTTCAGCGTCAGCCGCAGCGTCGCGCCATCGCGCTCGGCGACGACCGCCGGCCCGGCCTCGCGCGGCGCCGCGGCCGGGGCGCGAAACGAGGCCTGCCAGCGCCGGAACTCGGCGCCGTTCTGCAGCGTCGCGTAGGCCAGCGATTCGGCGACCAGCGCGTCGCCGAGCGGCAGCGTTTCGGCGAGCCGCAGCAGCTGCACCAGGGTCATCGCCGCGAGCGGCGTGCGCGCCGCCGCCTCGGCGAGCGCCAGCGCCGCCTCGGCGCATTCGACGCGCGCGTCGCAGGCTGCGGCGAGCGCGTCTCCGGCCGCGGCGGCGCCGATGCCGATCACCGGCGCCGGCAGCTCGCGCAGCCAGCGCGCGAGCGCCGCCGTGTCGGCGGCCGCTTCGCCGAGATCGAGCAGCAGGCACGGCGTGCCGAGCGCGCCGTAGCGCGCTCGCTCGTGGATCTGCGCCAGCGCCTCGGCCTGTGGCGCCGTGAGGATCGGAAAGTCGGAGTTCATGCCCTCACGCTACGCATGCGCAGTGCCGCGCGGCAAGCCGGCGCGCTCAGCGCACGCCGCGGCGCAGCAGGCGGAAGAAGCCGTACGAGGGATCGGCCGGACCCGGCGCGCCGATGTAGGCGCCGGCGAGGAACGGATGCTGCAGGTCGACCTTGCTCGGCGAGGCCGGATAGGCCCAGTCGGCGACGATCGAGCGGTGGCTGAACTTCCACACGCCGTCGCGCTTCTCGTACTTGTCGAAGTAGCGGCCGCCGATCAGCACGTCGTACAGCGCGTCGCCGTCGCGCACCTGATGCATCGCGATCAGGTAGACCTCGCCCTCGGCGTAGTGGCCGTCGAGCTTGAGGTTCACCGTCGTCACGTTGTGATGCAGGATCGCCATCGGCGCCTGGATCTGCGGCAGCTTGTCGAGGAACTCGCGGGCCGGACCCTTGGCGAAGCGACCGTGCTCGTCGATCGCGTCGTCGTGGTAGAGCGCGCGCATCTTGTCGAAGTCGTGGCGGTCGGCGGCGTTGCAGTAGGCGGCGATCAGTTCATGAATCGCCTGCTTGTCGAGCAGCGCTTCGAGCTCGCGTTCGAGGTCCGGGCGCATCGGGTTCTCCAGTCGGTGAGCGCCGACCGTAGCATCGCGCGCCGTCGCCGCTGTTCCTCCGAAGGGACGAAGCGCCCGTATTCAGAGGAAGTCGGCGATCGCCTCGTGCACGGCGGCGTTCCACAGCGGGCCGTTGTGACCGAGCCCATGCGTCTTCAGCAGCGCGGCGTCCGGCCAGCGCGCGCGGATGCGCTCGCCGTCGCCGTGCCGCACGCGCGGATCGTCGTGGTCGTAGATCAGCAGCAGACGCTCGCCCGGCCGCGGCTGGTAGACGCGGCCCTGCGCCAGTTCCGGCCACGGCAGCTCGAACTGGCCGGCGTAGTAGTCGACGCAGCGCGCCAGCACGGCCGGCGGCGGCGCCACCATCTGCTCGATCGATTCCACCGGCACGTACGGCGCGAGCGGCGCGCACAGGCAGACGTAGCGCGCGGCGCGCAGGCCGGCGCGCTCGCGGGCCGCCATCATGCCGAGGCCGCCGGCGGAATGGCCGATGCAGGCATGCAGCTCGGTGCCGAGATGCGCGGCGAGCTCGGCGGCGTCAGCGATGAAATCGCGGAACGAGGTGCGCCGGCCCTGCGCGCTGCCGTGCGCGGTGACGTCGAAGGCGACGGCGCGAAAGCCGCGCGCCGCGAGATATTGCGCGAGCGGCGCCATCTGCGCGGCGCGGCCGCCCCAGCCGTGCACGAGCAGCACGGTCGGGCCGGCGCCCCAGGCCCAGGCCGTCTTGCGCCGGCCGGCGCCGCCGAACGGGATGCGGGTCGCGGCGGCGAGCGCGGCATGGTCACGCGCCTTCAGCGCCGGACGACCGGGTATGCTCGCCAGCGTGCGCACCAGCGTGAACGCGGCGGAGGTCGGCAGCAGTGGCAGCAGCGGACGGACGAGCCGCGCCGGCAGCGGCGTCGCCGGGGTGCGTACGGCAGCAGGGGTCGACGACATACGGCCTCCAAGTAGAATATTATTCTAGAATCCTATTCTAATGGCGCGCGCAAGAGCAAGCGGGACGCAGGACGGCGGGCGGCGGGAGGCGATCCTGGCCGCGGCCCTGCAGTGCTTCGGTGAGACCGGCATCGAGGCGGCGGCGATCGGCGACATCGGGGCGCGTTCCGGCGCCAGCGTCGGCAGCATTTATCACCACTTCGGCAGCAAGGAAGGCATCGCCCGCGCGCTGTTCGTCGAGGGCCTGCGCCGCAATATGGAACTGCTGGCGGCGCGCCTGGCGGCGGTCCGCGGCGCCGAGGTTGGGGTGCGCACGCTGGTGCTGGCACTGATCGACTGGATCGGCGCGCATCCGGACTGGGCGCGCTTCATCTACATGGTCAGCAGCAGCCGCTTCGCCGCCGAGGCCGACGCGGCGCTGCGTGAGCTCAGCCGCGACTACGGCGCGCTGATCGAGTCCTACTTCGGCCCGTACTTCGCGAGCGGTGCGCTGCGCGCGCTGCCGCGTGAATGCTTCGCGCCGCTGGTGATCGGGCCGGTGCACGACTACGCGCGGCGCTGGCTCAACGGCCAGGCGCCGACGCCGCTCGCCGGGCACGCCGCGCTGTTCGCCGATGCCGCCTGGGAGGCCGTGCGCGCGCGACCCTGAGTTGGATCGCGCGCGCGGCCGGTCCCGACTTACATGTTGCGGCGGTAGCGGCCGCCGACTTCGAACAGCGTCTGCGTGATCTGCCCGAGCGAGCAGACGCGCACCGCGTCCATCAGTACCGCGAAGACATTGCCGTTGGCGATCACGGTGTCGCGCAGGCGCGCGAGCAGTTGCGGCGCGTCGGCGGCGTGGCGCTGGTGGAAATCGGCGAGGCGCTGCAGCTGCGACTGCTTTTCGTCGTCGGTCGAGCGCGCCAGCTCGATCGTCTCCGGCACCGATTCGCCGTGCGGATTGCGGAAGGTGTTGACGCCGATGATCGGCAGCGAGCCGTCGTGCTTCTTGTGTTCGTAGTGCAGCGACTCTTCCTGGATCTTGCCGCGCTGGAAACCGGTTTCCATCGCGCCGAGCACGCCGCCGCGCGCGGCGATCGCCTCGAACTCCTTGAGCACCGCTTCCTCGACCAGATCGGTCAGCTCGTCGATGATGAAGCTGCCCTGGTTCGGGTTCTCGTTCTTGGCCAGACCCCACTCGCGGTTGATGATCAGCTGGATCGCCATCGCCCGGCGAACCGACTCTTCGGTCGGCGTGGTGATCGCCTCGTCGTAGGCGTTGGTGTGCAGCGAGTTGCAGTTGTCGTAGATTGCGATCAGCGCCTGCAGCGTCGTGCGGATGTCGTTGAACGCCATCTCCTGCGCGTGCAGCGAGCGGCCCGAGGTCTGCACGTGGTACTTGAGCTTCTGCGAGCGATCGTTGCCGCCGTAGCGGTTCTTCATCGCCACCGCCCAGATGCGGCGCGCGACGCGGCCGATCACCGAGTACTCCGGGTCCATGCCGTTGCTGAAGAAGAACGACAGGTTCGGCGCGAAGTCGTCGATCTTCATGCCGCGCGCCAGGTACGACTCGACGTAGGTGAAGCCGTTGGCGAGCGTGAACGCGAGCTGGCTGATCGGGTTCGCGCCGGCCTCGGCGATGTGATAGCCGGAGATCGACACCGAGTAGAAGTTCTGCACCTTGTGGGCGACGAAGTATTCCTGGATGTCGCCCATCATCTTCAGCGCGAACTCGGTGCTGAAGATGCAGGTGTTCTGGCCCTGGTCTTCCTTGAGGATGTCGGCCTGCACGGTGCCGCGCACGGTCGACAGCGTGCGCGCCCGCAGCTGCGCGTACTCGCCGGCGTCCGGCTTGCGGCCCTGCGCCCGCTCGAAGGCCTCGACCTGCTGGTCGATCGCCGTGTTCATGAACATCGCCAGGATCATCGGCGCCGGGCCGTTGATCGTCATCGACACCGAAGTCGTCGGCGCGCACAGATCGAAGCCGGAATACAGCACCTTCATGTCGTCGAGCGTGGCGATCGAGACGCCCGAGTTGCCGATCTTGCCGTAGATGTCCGGGCGCAGGTCCGGGTCCCAGCCGTACAGCGTCACCGAGTCGAAGGCGGTCGACAGGCGATGCGCCGGCATGCCTTCCGAGACGCGCTTGAAGCGGCGGTTGGTGCGGAAGGCGTCGCCTTCGCCGGCGAACATGCGCGTCGGATCCTCGCCCTCGCGCTTGAACGGAAACACGCCGGCGGTGTACGGGAACTCGCCGGGCACGTTCTCCTTCATCAGGAAGCGCAGCGTCTCGCCGTCGTCCTCGAAGCGCGGCAGCGCGACCTTGCGGATGCGCGTGCCGGACAGCGATTCGCTCGTGAGTTTGGTGCGGATTTCCTTGTCGCGGATCTTCACCACGTGCTCGTCGCCGCTGTACTGCGCGACCAGCGTCGGCCAGCGTTCGAGCAGCTTCTTCGCCTGCGGCGTCAGCTCGCCGTCCTTGGCAGAGACCAGCTCGTCGAAACCGGCGGCCGGCTGGCCGGCCTGCTCGAACAGCGCCTTGGCGATCTTCAGCGACTGGCGCTCGCGCGCGATGCGCGCCTGCTGCGCGATCTCGTGGTGATAGCCGCGCACGGTGGTGGCGATCTCGGCGAGATAGCGCACGCGCTCGGCCGGCACGATCGCGCGGCCCTGCGACGAAGCCTTGACCATGACCTTCGGCAGGCGGCCGTCGTCGAGCTTGAGACCCAGCGCCTGCAGTTTCGCGGCGAGCGCCTGGTAGAGCGCGGTGACGCCGTCGTCGTTGAAGCGCGAGGCCATCGTGCCGTAGACCGGCATGGTGTCCGGCGCCTGCATGAACAGCTCGCGGTTGCGCTGGTACTGCTTGCGCACGTCGCGCAGCGCGTCCTCGGCGCCCTTGCGGTCGAACTTGTTGATGGCGACGAAGTCGGCGAAATCGAGCATGTCGATCTTCTCGAGCTGCGAGGCGGCGCCGAACTCCGGCGTCATCACGTACAGCGAGGTGTCGACGAAGGGCACGATCGCGGCGTCGCCCTGGCCGATGCCGGAAGTCTCGACGATGACGAGGTCGAAGCCCGACAGCTTGCAGGCGGCGATCACGTCCGGCAGCGCTGCCGACAGCTCGGAGCCGGTGTCGCGCGTCGCCAGCGAGCGCATGTAGACCTTCGGCGTGTCGATCGCGTTCATGCGGATGCGATCGCCGAGCAGCGCGCCGCCGGTGCGCTTGCGCGACGGGTCGATCGAGACGATGGCGATGTTCAGGCGATCGCCCTGGTCGAGGCGCAGGCGCAGCACCAGCTCGTCGGTCAGCGAGGACTTGCCGGCGCCGCCGGTGCCGGTGATGCCGAGCGTCGGCGTCTGCACTTCGGCGGCGGCGGCGCGGATCGCCTCGCGCACGCCGTCCGGATACTCGCCGTTTTCGAGCGCGGTGATGGTGCGCGCCAGGCGCCGGCGGTCGCCGCTGCGCAGCGCGTCGAGCACCTCGGCCGGCTGCGGCGCGAGCGCGCCGAGGTCGTAGTCGCTCGACTGGATGACGTCGTTGATCATGCCCTGCAGGCCGAGCGTCGCGCCGTCCTCGGGCGAATAGAGGCGGGTGACGCCGTAGCCCATCAGCTCCTTGATCTCGGCCGGCACGATCACGCCGCCGCCGCCGCCGAAGACCTTGATGTTCTCGCCGCCGTTGGCGCGCAGCAGGTCGACCATGTACTTGAAGAATTCGACGTGGCCGCCCTGGTACGAGGTCACGGCGATGCCCTGTGCGTCCTCTTCGAGCGCGGCCTTGACGATCTCGCCGACCGAACGGTTGTGGCCGAGGTGGATGACCTCGGCGCCGGTCGATTGCAGGATGCGGCGCATGATGTTGATCGAGGCGTCGTGGCCGTCGAACAGCGAGGTCGCGGTGACGAGGCGGATCTTGTGCTTGGCCTTGTACGGCTTGAGATGGGCAGCAACGGAGAGGTCGTTCATGGCGGATACCGGCTTCGGGCCTGGCGGCCCTCTGGGACGACCGCAGATTCTAGGCGCCGGCCGGCGCCGCGAGGATGCCGGAAAGCGCCGTGAGCAGCGAGCGAATTTGCCATAATTTGCCGTCTGTTCGGAGGACTCGGAGCGCATCGGCAAAGCCATGATCACGATGGAAAAAGGCAGCGTGGCGATTGCCTTCGTGCGGGAGGCGCTGGACGGCGTCGTGCGGCGCGGTCTGGAGCCGCTGCCGCTGCTGCGCCGCGCCGGCATCGATCCGGACTGGCTGGCGGCCGACGAGGCGCGCGTCTCGGCCGACGCCTTCGGCACGCTGTGGCTGGAGATCGCGCGCGCGCTCGACGACGAGTTCTTCGGCCTCGACACGCGGCGCCTGAAGGTCGGCAGCTTCGCGACGCTGACGCACCTGACGCTGCACACGCCCACGCTGCGCGAGGCGCTGCTGCGCGGCACGCGCCTGCTGAACCTGCTGCTCGACGACACCCGCATCGTCTTCGAGGCCGATGGCGAGCTGGCGCGCCTGCGCTTCGTGGTGCTGCGCGACGCCGGCGAGCAGCGCCGCCGCTTCGCGCACGAGACCCTGTTCGTGCTGCTGCACGGCCTGCTCTGCTGGCTGATCGGCCGCCGCATCGCCATCCGCACCGCGCGCTTCGCCTACGCGCAGCCGCCGTGGTGGCGCGAATACATGATCGTCTACGCCGGCGACGTCGGCTTCGACGCGCTCGAGACCGTCTTCACCTTCGACGCCATCGAGCTCGCCGCGCCGGTGGTGCAGAACGAGCGCAGCGCCAAGGAGTTCCTGCTGCGCGCGCCGCGCAATTTCATCGTCAAGTACCGCAACCCGCGCAGCCTCGCCGCGCGCGTCCGCCGCCAGCTGCGCGGCACGCCGCCGGAGCAGTGGCCGGACCTGCCGGCGCTGGCCGCCGCCCTCGGTCTCGGCGTGTCGACGCTGCGCCGTCGCCTCGACGACGAGGGCCAGTCGTTCCGGCGCATCAAGGACGCGCTGCGCCGCGATCTGGCGATCCGCTATCTGACGCGCTCGCGCCTGCCGGTCGGCGAGATCGCGCAGGCGCTCGGCTTCGCCGAACCGAGCGCCTTTCACCGCGCGTTCCGCCAGTGGACCGGCGTCAGTCCCGGCGACTACCGGCGCGGTGCGGCGGGGCCGTCGTCCTGAGCCGGCGCCCGCCGGCGCAAGCCGGTCGAAATGCCCGCACAACCGGTAAATCCGGCTCTTTGCTGACGCCCTGCGGTCGGCGCTCTGGCAATACATCAAAGCGTCACAAGGCCTTTCGAAGCTGCCGCGCTTTCCCTGTGACCGAGCGGGTGATCCGATGTCTGATGCCATCCTGACCGCGGCGAGCGATCGTCGTGAATTCCTGCGCCGCGTGTTCCTGGGCGCCGGCGCGCTCGGCCTGCCGGCGTGGCTGGCCGCCTGCGGCGCCAGCGGCGCGGACGCTGCGGCGCCGCGCAGCGACGCACTGCCGGTGACGCCGGGGCCGCTGTCGACGATCGGCGAGCTGCAGGATGCCGGGCTCGACGGCATCCGCATTCCGGCCGGCTTCTCGGTTCGCGCGGTCGCCCGGCACTACACGAATCCGCTCACCGGCAATTTCGACTTGCTCGGTCTCAGCGGCTACGTCTGGCACAACGCGCCGGACGGCGGCGCCGTGTTCGACGCGCCGGACGGCGGCTGGGTCTACGTCAGCAACAGCGAGACCGGCGTCAACGGCAGCGTGTTCGGCTCCAGCCGCGACGGCGGCGTCGGCGCGCTGCGCTTCGCCGCCGACGGCACTGTTACCGCCGCCTACCGCATCCTCGACGGCACGCGCCGCAACTGCGCCGGCGGCAAGACGCCGTGGCAGACCTGGCTGTCCTGCGAGGAGACCGGCGACGGCCAGGTCTACGAGTGCCAGCCGTTCGGCACGCCGGACGATGCGCGCGCGCTGCCGGCGCTCGGCCTGTTCAATCACGAGGCGGCCTGCATCGATCTGGCGACGCGCACCGTGTTCCTGACCGAGGATGCCGGCGATGGCCGCTTCTATCGCTTCGTCGCCGACGCCAGCGATCTCGTCAGCGAGAACGGCGTGACGTGGCTGAAGATGCAGAGCGGCCGCCTGCAGGTGATGAACGTCGAGGGCTACGAGAACGACGCCTACATCGACGGCGACGACAACGCCCGCCTGCTGCGCAAAGTCAGCTGGATCGACGTCGCCGAGCCCGGCCGCGCGCAGGGCGAGGTGCGCTCGGCGCTCGCCGCCGCCGGCCAGACGGTGCCGGGCACGGTGTTCAAGGGCGGCGAAGGCATCTGGCACTACGCGGTGCCGGATGCGCTGACCGCGATCCCGGCCGGCGGCAGCGGCGCGACGCGCGCGCTGGTGTTCTTCACCACCAAGGGCGACAACCGCGTCTACGCCTACGACATCGACAACGGTCTGATCCAGACCGTGTTCGACAACGCCTCGATCGATCCGCCGTTCGACGACGTCGACAACCTCGTCGTCAGCCCGGCCGGCGACATCGTCGTCGCCGAGGACGGCGAGGCGATGCGGCTGATGGTGATCGTGCCCGGCGCGCCGGCGAAGACGCTGCTGCAGATCACGCTCGGCGGCTCGGAACTGACCGGCCCGGCGTTCACCGCCGACGGTTCGCGGCTCTACTTCAGCTCGCAGCGCGGACCGAACCTGGCGATCGGCAAGACCGGCTCCGGCGTCACCTATGAGCTGACGATTCCGCCGGCCTACCGCGGCGGCTGAAGGCCGCTCACAGCGGATCGATGCGCAGGCCCTCGCCGCGCGCGAGCGCGGCCTGCGTGCTGTCGGCGATGCGGCCGGGCGCGCGCTGCGCGGGGCCGGCCGCTTCGAGCAGCACCCAGGGGCGGCCGCCGTGCGTGATGACCGCTTCGCCGGCGCGCGGCGTCGCCGCCAGTCCGAGCAGGTAGTGGCGGCGCACGTGCACGCCGACCAGCGGCGTGTCGCCGAGGTTCTGCAGGATCGCCGCCAGCAGCGCCGCCTTGGTATCGCAGTCGCCGTAACCCTGTTCCAGCGCGCGCGGCGGTGGATAGAAGCCGAGGATCTGGCGGCCGTCTTCGCTGAGCGCCGGCCGCCGGTAGAGGAGTCCGGTCTGCACCAGCGCGATCGCCGCGCGCATCGTCCAGTCCGCGTCGCGGCCGCGCGCGGCGGCGGCGGCGCGCAGGGCCTGCGCGACCGGCCGCACGCGAGCGCGGTTGCGGCGCACGACTTCGGCGATATCCACGGAGAGGCGCGAGACCTGGCCGGCGACCGGGCGCAGGCGCAGCGCGTGCTCGCGGTAGTAGCGCGTCGTCTGCCGGTCGAAGGCGGCCTGCTCGCAGCGCGGCGCGGCGAGACAGGCGGCGCGCAGCGATTCGAGTTCCGCGTCGTGGATGCCGAACTCGCGCAGCGAATCGCGTCCGGCCGCGGCCGGCAGTTCGAACGTCAGATCGAGCGTTTCGCCGTCGAAGGTGAGGATGCGGGTGCTGACGCGGGTGCGACCGTCCGCCAGCGCGGTGCTGCGGTAGTCGGTGCCCGGCGCGCGTGCGGCGCCAGCGCCGATGCGGGCGGCATCGTCGTCGGCCGGCGGGCTCGGTGCCGCCGAGGCGGCGCAGCCGGCGCCGAACGCCAGCACCGCGCCCAGCAGGGCGAGCAGGCGCATCGGGCGGCGGACGGGCGGGGCGATGGTCGGCATGGCGGACGGTCGGGCGGACGACGGAAACAGCGCTCGCCGTCGCAGTCTCGTCAGCGCGGTGCGGCCTCGCGTCAGCACGATCCGGACGGGTATCGCCCGACCGCGCCGGCCGCGCGTTCCGGCGCGGCGTGCCGGCGGCCGTTTCGCGGCCCGCTGCGGCGCGAAGGCCGCGGCGGGCGACGGATCGGGAAAAACCCGACCGGCCTCTCGTGCGGCTGCGGCGCCCGTCGGTACGAGCGGAGCGGCCCGGGCGACGAACGGCGCGCCGGCTTTCGCGGCCGCGCGGTGCCGGCCGGCCGGCGCGCGCACCGGGGCCGCGGCCGGCCGTCGCTGGCGGGCGCGGCCGGCTTGCCGCATCCTCGGGTTTCGACAGGACGTCGCAGGAGTTCCGCCATGGCCGGGAAAGGCACGTTGGTGCGCGCGTGGGTGGGCGCGGCGCTGCTCGCCGTCATGCTGTCGTCGGTCGCCGCGGCCTCGCCCGCGGCCGCGCTGCCGCCGCTGCAGACGCAGGGCGAGATCCGCTATCTGTCCGGCGGCATCGGCAGCGACGAAGCCGCGGCGATCCAGGCCGCGCGCGAGCAGTTCGCGCTGAGCATCAGCCTGTCGGCGCGCAGCGGCGGCCGCGACGTCTATCTGGCGACGGTGCCGCTGACGATCCGTGACGATGCCGGGCGCACGCTGCTCGACGTCGTCAGCGACGGCCCGTATCTGCTGGTGCAATTGCCGCCCGGCCGCTACGAGATCGCGGCGCGCTACGGCGGCGAGACGCGGACGCGCGTCGTCCGGCTCGTCGCCGGCCGGCCGCAGCGCCTCGCGCTGAGCTGGTCGCAGCTGACGAACGAGGCGGCGAACGAGGCGGCGGCCGCGCCGCCGAGCGCGGCGCCGGCGCTGGCGCCCGCAACGGACGCCGGCACCGCGGCACGCGATCCGGCGCTGCCGCCGGTCCGGGTGCAGGGCGGCGTGCCGTATCTGTCCGGCGGCGTCGGCAGCGAGGAGGCGGCCGCGATCCAGGCTGCCGCCGCGCGCTACTCGCTGGCGCTGACGCTGTCAGCGAACGAGGACGGCCACGGCGTGTTTCTCGCGTCGATCCCGGTCAGCGTCAGCGAAGTCGGCGGCGCGACGCTGCTCGACGTCGTCACCGACGGTCCCTACCTGCTCGCCGACCTGCCGCCGGGCCGCTACGTCGTGCGTGCGCGCTACGCGGAGCAGGAGCAGACCGCGACCGTGACCGTCGCGCCCGGGCGGACCGCGCGCGTGTCGTTCGCCTGGCGCGCGACGGCGCACTGAGCGCGCGGCTCCGGCGCCATTGAGGCGCGCCGGGCCGACGTCCGGGCGCCGAAGTCCGGGGCACGGCGTGCGCGCTGCGCAGGAGTCGCGCGCCGTTGCCGGGCTTCAGGTCGTGACGCGCGCCACGCCGTCGCTGTCCGGCTGCGCCTCGAACGCGCGCACCACCCAGTCGATGAACACGCGCACGCGCGGCGACAGATGCCGGTTGCGCGGGTACAGCAGCGAGACCGGCGACGGCGACGGCGGATGCTGCGGCAGCACCTCGACCAGCGTGCCTCGGCGCAGATCGTCCTCGACGTGGTAGCGCGGCACCTGGATCAGGCCCAGGCCCAGGCGCGCGGCGGCGACCAGGCTCTCGGCGCCGTTGACGGAGACCGTCGCCGGCAGCAGGCGCGTCTGCACGACGCCGTCGACGGTGAATTCGAGCGGCAGCAGCTGCCCGCTCGCCGACGAGCGGAAGCCGACCATACGGTGGCCGTCGAGCGCGTCCGGCGAGGCCGGCACGCCGTGCCGGGTGAGATAGCCGGGCGCGGCGCAGCTGACTTCGGCGAGCGTCGCGACGCGGCGCGCGACCATTTCCGGCTCGCTCGGCGTGCCGACGCGCAGCACGCAGTCGATGCCCTCGCGCACCAAATCGACGAGGCGGTCGCCCTCGCTCAGGTACAGCTGCAGCTCCGGGTACTCGGCGAGGAAGCGCGGCAGGCCGGGCAGCACGAAGCGGCGCGCCAGCGTGCCGTGCACGTCGACGCGCAGCAGGCCGCCGGGCTTCTTGCCGTGGAACGCCGACTCGGCGTCCTCGAACTCGTCGAGCAGCTGCAGGCAGCGCGCGTAGTAGGCCTCGCCGTCGAGCGTCGGCCGCACGTGGCGGGTCGTGCGCTGCAGCAGGCGCACGCCGAGCCGCGCTTCGAGCGCCTTGATCGCATCGGTCGCCGTCGAGCGCGGCAGGCCGAGGTCCTCGGCGGCGAGCGTGAAGCTGCGGCGCTCGACCACGCGGGTGTAGAGACGCATCGCGTCGATCCGGTCCATCGCGGCCCTGTTGTTCGGAAAATCCGGAAAGTCTTCGCGGATTCTGCAGGATTATCCGGAGCGCGTGAATTCATAACCTGTACTGCGTCGGCCGCGAGGCCATTCCCCCACAGGAGCACCGCCATGAACCCCTCCCCGATTGCGTCGGCCGCGAACGCCCGCGTCGCCATCGTCACCGGCGCCGCGCGCGGCATCGGCGCTGCCGTCGCCCGCCGCCTCGCGCACGACGGCTACGCCGTCGTCGTCAATTACGCCGGCAGCCGGACCGCCGCCGAAACGCTCATGCACGAGATCGAAGCCGCCGGCGGCCGCGCCCGCGCGGTGCGCGCCGACGTCGCCGACCCGGCCGCGGTCACGCAGCTGTTCGACGCCGCCGAGACCGCGTTCGGCGGCATCGACGTCCTCGTCAACAACGCCGGCGTGATGCAGCTGGCGGCGATCGGCGAGGCCGGCGACGAGCTGTTCGAGCGCCAGATCGCGATCAACCTCAAGGGCACGTTCAACGGCCTGCGCGAGGCCGCGCGGCGTTTGCGCGACGGCGGCCGCATCGTCAGCTTTTCGAGCAGCGTGCTCGGCCTGCGCATGGAGCGCTACGGCATTTACGCGGCGACCAAGGCGGCGGTCGAGGCGCTGACCGGGGTGCTGGCCAAGGAATTGCGCGGCCGCTCGATCACCGTCAACGCGGTGGCGCCGGGGCCGACCGCGACCGAGCTGTTCCTCGACGGCAAGTCGCCGGAACTGATCGAGCGCCTCGCCCGTCTCAACCCGCTCGAACGGCTCGGCACGCCGGACGAGATCGCCGCGAGCGTCGCGTTTCTGGTCGGCCCCGACGGCGGCTGGATCAACGGCCAGGTGCTGCGCGCCAACGGCGGCATGGTCTGAAGCGCCGCCGCGCTGCTGCGTCCGCGGCGCTTCAGCCGCGCAGGCGCGCGACGATCGCGTCCTCGTCGCTTTTTGCGAAGCCGGCGAGGACGCCGCCCGGCCAAGCGATCACCGGACGCTTGACCAGCGAGGGCTCGCGCGCCAGCAGCGCGGCGGCGTTCGCTGCGCTCAGGCCGGCTCGCGTCGCTTCGTCGAGGCGGCGCCAGGTCGTGCCCTTGCGGTTGACGACGACGTCGACGCCGAGCGCGTCGAGCCACTGCTGCGCGAGCGCCGCGCTCAGGCCTTCGGTCTTGAAGTCGTGGAAACGGTAGGCGATGCCTTCGTCGTCGAGACGGCGGCGGGCGCGCTGGACGGTGTCGCAGTTCTTGATGCCGTAGAGCGTGATCATGGCGGCGCGGGATGATGGAGGCGGCGCATTGTAGGCGCGGCGCCGCCTCGTCCGGTCGGCGCTTGTTCCGCCGCGCGCGCTCGCATACAGTGCGCGCCGTTCCAGGTGCCGCGCCGCCTTTCACCGGCGGTGCGGTTAAACGGGAAGCCGGTGCGTCGTTCGCCTAGCCGCGACGACCAGGCCGGCGCTGCCCCCGCAACGGTAAGCGTGTCGTCGTCCGCAACGAGCCACTGTGTCATCCGACATGGGAAGGCGCGGATCGACAAAACCGCGAGCCCGGATACCGGCCCGGATCACGTGAAGGCTCGCGGTGGGCGCTGCCGGAACAGGCGAGATCCGTTCCCGGTCGCGCCTGCCCGAAGGTTTCTCCCGCGGTCTTCGACCCAAGACCACTGGCCGTCGCGTGGGGCGACGGCACCGGGAGACTGTCCATGCCTTTCAACAAGGCGCTCGTTGCACTCATCGCCGCCGGTCTCGCGCCGGCCTACGCCCAATCCGCCGCACCGCTCGAAGTGGCCGCGGCCGATCCGGACACCATCATCGTCACCGCCAGCCGCGTCGCCGAGAAAGCCGGCGAGACGCAGGCGCCGGTCACCGTCATCACCCGCGAGGACATCGATCGCCTGCAGCCGCGCGATCTGCCCGAACTGCTGAACGGCCTGCCCGGCGTCAACCTCGTCCGCAACGGCGGCCCCGGCAAGGCGAGTTCGCTGTTCATGCGCGGCACCAACGGCGATCACCTGGTCGTGCTGATCGACGGTCTCAAGGCCGGTTCGGCAACGCTCGGCACCACGGCCTACGAGCAGATTCCGGTCGATCTGATCGACCACATCGAAATCGTGCGCGGCCCGCGTTCGAGCCTGTACGGCTCCGAGGCGATCGGCGGCGTGATCCAGATCTTCACCCGGCGCGGCAGCGCCGGCGGCGCGGCGACGCCGGCGTTCTCGCTCGGCGGCGGCAACTACGGCAGCGGCAAGGCCGAAGGCAGCGTGCGCGGCGGCTACGGCCGCGGCGGCTGGTACAGCGTCGGCCTCAGTGCGTCGACGACCGACGGCATCAACGTCAAGCCGGCCGGCGACGAGCCGGATCACGACGGCTTCCGCAGCGCGTCGGGCAGCCTCAACACCGGCTGGACCTTCGCCAACGGCGCGACGCTCGACGCGCATTACCTGCGCGCCGACAGCCACAACGAATACGACGGCAGCTACAGCAACGAGGCCTACAACCGCCAGCAGCTGTTCGGCGGCCGCGCGCGCTTCGCGCCGCTGCCGTTCTGGGATGTGACGCTCGGCGCCGGCCAGAGCCAGGACTTCGGCGACTCGTTCCACGACACGCCGGTCGACGACTACATGGGCGGCCTGACCCGCAACCGCGGTTCGATCGACACCTATCGCGACAGCTATTCCTGGCAGAACGATCTGCGTCTCGGCGCCGGCCAGACGCTCAGCGCCGGCGTCGACTTCGCACACGACCGCGTCGGCGGCGATACCGCCTATGCGGTCGATACGCGCGACAACACCGGCGTCTTCGCGCAGTACCAGCTGCGCCGCGCCGGCCACGAGCTGCAGCTGAGCGGCCGCCACGACGACAACCAGCAGTACGGCACGCACGACACCGGCGCGCTCGCCTACGCCTATCGCTGGTCCGAGGCCCTGCATGCCGGCGTCTCGTACGCGTCGGCGTTCAAGGCGCCGAGCTTCAACGATCTCTACTACCCGGGCTACGGCAACGCGGCGCTCGCGCCGGAAAGCGCGCACAGCGTCGAGCTCAGCGCCGGCGGCGACTACCGCTTCGACGGCGGCCGCTGGAACTGGGCGCTGAACGGCTACCGCACGACGGTCGACCAGCTGATCGTCTACAACCCGCTGGTCGGCGACTACGGTGCGCCCGACAACATCGGCGAGGCGCGCATCCTCGGCGCCGAGGCCCAGCTCGGCGCGCAGCACGGCGCGCTGCGCTCGCAGCTGTATCTGAACTGGCTCGACGCCGAGAACCGCAGCGACGGCGCCAGCAAGGGCAAGGCGCTGCCGCGCCGCGCCCGGCAGACGGCGCGCGTCGATCTCGACTACGACTGGCGCGCGGTCTCGCTCGGCGGCACGGTGTTCGCGTCCGGCGAGCGCTACGACAACACCGCCAACACGGTGAAGCTCGGCGGTTATGCGACGCTCGACCTGCGCGCCGACTGGCGCGTGCGGCCGGCGTGGACCCTGCAGCTCAAGGCCGCGAACCTGCTCGATCACGACTACCAGACCGCGTCCGGCTACGGCTCGCTCGGCACCGGCTGGTTCTTCACCGTGCGCTACGCGCCGGCCGGCTGATACCTGCGGCCCGGCGCCGCCCGTGGCGCCGGGCCTTCTTGCTCGACAGGAGGTCCACATGAACAGCACCTTGAATCTGAGCCGTCCCGCGGCGCTTACGATCTTCGGCCTGCTCGCGCTGCTGATGCTGAGCACGCGCTACGCGCACTTCGCGCAACTGCCCGACGCGTCGTGGGCGACGTTCTTCGCCGGCGGCTTCTACTTCGCCGGTCGCCGCGGTCTCGCGGTGTTTGCCGCGCTGATGCTCGAATCGGTCGCGATCGATTACGTCGTCATCCGGCATCTCGGCATCAGCAACTATTGCGTGACGCCGGCCTACGCCTTCCTGGTGCCGACGCACGGCGTGCTGTGGCTGGCCGGCGCATGGCTGCGTCGCGGCTACCGCTTCCGTCTGCCGACGCTGCTGCGCTTTGCCGCGGCGGCGATCGTCGCCACCCAGCTCGCCTATCTGATCTCGAACGGCTCGTTCTACTGGCTCGGCGGCCGCTACGCCGAGCCGAACCTGGCCGAGTATCTGCAGCGTTTCGCGCGCTACTACGTCAACTTCGTCACCGTCACGCCGGCGTATCTGGCGCTGATCGCGCTGCTGCACGTCGCCGCCGCCGCGCTGCTGCCGCAATGGCGCGGCACGCACGACGAGCTGCCGAAGCCGTGATCCGCGCGACGTCATGAGCGACGAAGCCGGCCTCGACGCGCGCCACCGCGCGCGCATGCAGCGCAAGAAGACGGTCGTCGACGGCAGGATCGCCGCCGCGCAGACCGAGCGCGGCGTGCTGCTGGTGCTGACCGGCAACGGCAAGGGCAAGAGTTCGTCGGCATTCGGCATGGTCGCGCGCGCGCTCGGCCACGGCATGCAGGTCGGCGTCGTGCAGTACATCAAGGGCCGCTGGCAGACCGGCGAGGAGCGCTTCTTCCGGCGCTTCGCCCAGGTCCGCTATCACGTCATGGGCGAGGGCTACACCTGGGAGACCCAGGACCGCGAGCGCGACATTCGCGCCGCGCGCGCCGCCTGGGACGTGACGCGGGAGATGCTGTGCGATCCGGCGCTCGGGCTGGTCGTGCTCGACGAGCTCAACATCGCGCTCAAGCACCGCTACCTCGAGGTCGACGCAGTCGTCGCCGCGCTCGCCGCGCGGCCGCCGCTGCAGCACGTCGTCGTCACCGGCCGCGCCGCGCCGCCGGAACTGATCGCCGCCGCCGACACCGTCACCGACATGGGCGCGCTCAAGCACGCGTTCGCGGCCGGCATCAAGGCGCAACCGGGCATCGAGCTGTGAGCGCTGCCTGCCGCGCGCTGTTGATCGCCGCGCCCGCGTCCGGCCAGGGCAAGACCACGGTGACGGCGGCGCTGGCGCGCCGCGCCGTGCGCGAGGGCCGCCGCGTGCGCGTGTTCAAGACCGGCCCGGACTTTCTCGATCCGATGCTGCTCGAACGCGCGAGCGGCGCGCCGGTGCATCCGCTCGATCTGTGGATGGTCGGCGAGGCCGGCTGCCGTTCGCTTCTGTACGCGGCGGCGGCGCAGGCCGATCTGCTGCTGGTCGAAGGCGTGATGGGCCTCTACGACGGCACGCCGTCGAGCGCCGATCTGGCACAGCGCTTCGGCATTCCGGTGCTGGCCGTGATCGACGCGTCGGCGATGGCGCAGACCTTCGCCGCCCTCGCCTGCGGCCTGGCGCGCTATCGCGACGGCCTGCCGTTCCACGGCGTGTTTGCCAACCGCGTCGGCGGCGCGCGGCACGCACAGCTGCTCGGCGCCGGCCTGCCGGACGGCATCGCCTGGCGCGGCCATCTGCCGCGCGATGCCCGCTATGCGCTGCCGGAGCGGCATCTGGGTTTGCTGCAGGCGGCGGAGATCGCCGATCTGGACGCGCGTCTCGACGCTGCCGCCGATGCGCTCGGCGCCGCCCTCGACTTCGAATCGCTGCCGCGCGTGCGCTTCGCCGCGCCGGCGCCCGCGCCGGCGGTGCCGCCGCGGCTCGCCGGCCGGCGCATCGCCGTCGCCCGCGACGCCGCGCTCGGCTTCGTCTATCCGGCCAATCTCGACTGCCTGCGCGCGCTCGGCGCCGAGCTGCGCTTCTTCTCGCCGCTGCACGACGCCGCGCTGCCGGACTGCGACGCGCTGTGGCTGCCCGGCGGCTACCCGGAGCTGCACGCGGCGCGGCTCGCGCAAAACCATGCGCTGCTCGCCGCGCTGCGCGCGCATCACGCCGCCGGCCGGCCGATCCTCGCCGAATGCGGCGGGCTGATGACGGTCTGCCGCGCGCTGGTCGACCGCGACGGCGTCGCGCACGCGCTCGCCGGTCTGCTCGACGCGACGGCGACGATGCAGCCGCGCCTGCAGGCGCTGGCGCTGCAGCAGGCCGATTTCGGCGCCGGCGTCCTGCGCGGCCACAGCTTCCACTACTCGACGCTCGAGACCGCGCTGACGCCGGCGCTGCGCGCGCAGGACGCGCAGGGCGCGGCCGGCGAGTCGATCTACCGCTGCGGCGCACTGACCGCCTCGTACGTGCATTTCTACTTCGCGTCGAACCCGGCGGCGACGGCGCGCCTGTTCGGAGCGTGCGCATGAGCGGGCTGACGGCGACGGCGCTGGCGATGCTGCTCGCGATCGCGCTCGATGCGGCGCTCGGCGAACCGAGCCGCGGCCATCCGCTGGTTGCGTACGGTCGTCTCGCCGCCGGCGCCGAAACCTGGCTGAACCGCGGTCGCGCGCGCCGCGCGCGCGGCGTCGTCGCGCTGCTGCTGCTCGTCGTGCCGCCGGTGGCGGCCGCCGCCGCGCTCGCGGCGGTGCCGGTCTTCGGCTTCAGCGTCGGCGTCGCCCTGCTGTACGCCTGCATCGGCCATCGCAGCCTGCGCGAGCATGCGCGGCGCGTCGCCGTCGCGCTGCAGGCGGGCGATCTGCCGGCGGCGCGCGCGCGCGTCGGCGCGATGGTCAGCCGCGACCCGCAGGATCTCGACGCGCCGCGTGTCGCCGCGGCGGCGACCGAATCGGTGCTCGAGAATGGCAACGACGCCGTGTTCGGCGCGCTGTTCTGGTTCGCCGTCGCCGGCGCGCCGGGCGCGCTCGTCTATCGCCTCGTCAACACGCTCGACGCCATGTGGGGCTACCGCACGCCGCGCCTGCGCGCGTTCGGCTGGGCGGCGGCACGCCTCGACGACGTGCTGAACTACGTGCCGGCGCGCCTCACCGCGCTCAGCTACGCCGTGCTCGGCGACACGCGCGCGGCGTTGCGCTGCTGGCGGCAGCAGGCGCCGGCCTGCGAAAGCCCGAACGGCGGGCCGGTGATGAGCAGCGGCGCCGGCAGTCTCGGGCTCGCGCTCGGCGGCGGCGCGCACTACCGCGGCGTGTGGAAGGCGCGGCCGGCGCTCGGCGCCGGCGCCGCGCCGGACGCGGCCGGCATCGAGCGCGCGCTGCGTCTGGTCGCGCGCACGCTGGCGCTGTGGCTGCTGCTCGCGTCCGGCCTGGCGCTGGGCGGCGCGCTGCTCGCGGCGTTCGGCGGCGGTGCGCGCGATGCTTGAGCACGGCGGACGCGTGCGCGCCGCGGCGGCGCGCTACGGCCAGGCGCCGGCGCAATGGCTGGATCTGTCGACCGGCCTCAATCCGCAGCCGTGGACGCCGCCGCCGGCGGTCGCGCACGCCGCGCTGGCGGCGCTGCACGCGCTGCCGGACGACGACGACGGGCTCGGCGCCGCGGCGCGAGAAGCCTACGGCGCCGAGCTGCTGCCGGTGGCCGGTTCGCAGGCAGCGATCCAGCGGCTGCCGCAGCTGCGCCCGCGCTCGCGCGTCGCGGTGCTGGCGCCGATGTACGGCGAGCACGCGCACTGCTGGCACGGCGCCGGGCACGCGCTGCGCGCGGTCGACGCCGCGCAATGCGCCGACGCGGCGCGGCACTGCGAGGTGCTGGTCGTCGCCCGCCCGAACAATCCGGACGGCACGCGCTTCGACGCCGCGACCCTGCTCGGCTGGCATGCGGCGCTGGCCGCGCGTGGCGGCTGGCTGATCGTCGACGAGGCTTTCATCGACGCCGGGACCGAGACCAGCCTGGCGGCCGAGGCGACGCGGCGCGACGGCCTGATCGTGCTGCGCTCGCTCGGCAAGTTCTTCGGTCTCGCCGGCGCGCGCGTCGGCTTCGTCGCCGCCTGCGCCGCGCTGCGCGCGCGGCTGGCCGACGCGCTCGGGCCGTGGCCGCTGGCCGGGCCGTCGCGCGTGATCGCCGCGGCGGCGCTGCGCGACCGCGCCTGGCAGGCCGCCGCGCGCCGCCGTCTCGCAGCGGACGCGGCGCGGCTCGCGGCGCTGCTGCACGCGAACGGCCTGGCGCCGGCCGGCGGCTGCGCGCTGTTCCAGTGGTGCCCGACGCCGGCCGCGCCGGCCGTGCACGAGGCGCTGGCGCGGCGCGCGGTGCTGACGCGCCTGTACGCCGTCGCCGCGCGCAGCCCGGCCGGGCTGCGCTTCGGCCTGCCGCCGCCCGACGGCTGGGCGCGGCTCGACGCGGCGCTGCACGCGGCGACGCGCGAGGCGCTGGCCGCATGAGCGCGCGCACGCTGATGGTCCAGGGCACCAGCTCGGACGCCGGCAAGAGCACGCTGGTCGCCGGCCTGTGCCGCGTGCTGCGCCGGCGCGGCGTGCGCGTGGCGCCGTTCAAGCCGCAGAACATGGCGCTGAACAGCGCGGTCGCCGCCGACGGCGGCGAGATCGGCCGCGCCCAGGCGCTGCAGGCGCAGGCCGCCGGCATCGCGCCGAGTTCCGACATGAATCCGATCCTGCTCAAGCCGAACAGCGATACCGGCGCGCAGGTCATCGTCCACGGCCGCGCGCTGTCGAACATGGACGCGCGCGCCTATCACGACTACAAGCGCGTCGCCCGCGACGCGGTGCTGGCCTCGTACGCGCGGCTCGCGGCCTCATACGAGGCGATCGTCGTCGAAGGCGCCGGCTCGCCGGCCGAGATCAATCTGCGCGCGCACGACATCGCCAACATGGGCTTCGCCGAAGCCGTCGACTGCCCGGTGATCCTGATCGCCGACATCGACCGCGGCGGCGTGTTCGCGCAAATCGTCGGCACGCTGGCGCTGCTCTCGGCCAGCGAGCGCGCCCGCGTGCGCGGCTTCGTCATCAACCGCTTCCGCGGCGATGCGGCGCTGCTCGAACCGGGCCTGCGCTGGCTGGAGGCGCAGACTGGCCTGCCGGTCTACGGCGTGCTGCCGTACCTGCACGGCCTGGCGCTCGACGCCGAGGACGCGCTCGACGCCGGCGGCAGCGGCGACGGCCTGCGCGTGGTCGTGCCGGCGCTGCCGCACATCAGCAATCACACCGACTTCGACGCGCTGCGTGCGCACCCGCAGGTCGATTTCCGCTACGTCGGTCCGCAGCAGACGCCGCCGCCGGCCGATCTGGTGATCCTGCCCGGCTCGAAAGCGGTATGCAGCGATCTGGCGCAGCTGCGCGCGCAGGGCTGGGACGCGTATCTGCGCCGCCATCTGCGCTACGGCGGCCGCGTGCTCGGCATCTGCGGCGGCCTGCAGATGCTCGGCACGCGCATCGACGATCCGCTCGGTCTCGAAGGTCCGCCCGGCAGTGCCGAGGGCTTCGGCTGGCTGGCGCTGACGACGCGGCTGGCCGCCGACAAGCAGCTGCGCAACGTCGCCGGCCGCCTGGGTCTCGGCGACGGCGCGACGCTGCTGCGCGGCTACGAGATTCACGCCGGCGTCAGCGCCGGCCCGGCGCTGGCGCGGCCGTTCGCGCAGCTGGACGACGGCCGCGCCGACGGCGCGCTGAGCGAGGACGGCCAGATCGCCGGCACTTACCTGCACGGCCTGTTCGACACGCCCGCGGCCTGCACCGCGCTGCTCGCCTGGGCCGGCCTCGCCGGCGCCGCGCCGCTCGACCGTGAGGCGCTGCGCGAGGCGGCGATCGAGCGCCTCGCCGACGCGCTGGAAACGCATCTCGATCTGCCGCGACTGTTCGCGGACTGCAGCGGAGCCTCGTCATGAAGACCCTGATCCTCGGCGGCGTGCGCTCCGGCAAGAGCCGGCTCGCCGAGCGCCTGGCCGGCGCCGCCGGCGCGCCGGTCTGCTACATCGCCACCGCGCGCGACCACGGCGACGCCGAGCTGCGTGCACGCATCGCCGCGCATCGCGCGCGGCGGCCGCCGCACTGGACGCTGGTCGAGGCGCCGCTGGCGCTGGCCGCGGCGCTGCGCCGCGAGGCGGCGGCCGGGCGCGTCGTGATCGTCGACTGCCTGACGCTGTGGCTGACCAATCTGCTCTGCGAGGCCGACGCGGCCGGCGTCGAGCGCGAGCGCGAGGCGCTGCTCGACGCCGTGCCGGCGCTGCCCGGCACGCTGATCCTCGTCGCCAACGAAACCGGCCTCGGCGTCGTGCCGCTCGGCGCGCTGACGCGGCGCTACGTCGACGAGGCCGGCGTGCTGCACCAGCGTCTCGCCGAGCGCTGCGAGCGCGTGCTGTTGACCGTCGCCGGCCTGCCGCTGGCGCTCAAGGGGAGCCTCTGATGCAGACGTGCGCCGACGCCGATGACCAGCGGCCGATCGCCGCGCCCGACGCCGCCTGCGCCGCCGCGGCGCGCGCGCGCCAGGCACAGCTGACCAAGCCGCCGGGTTCGCTCGGCGCGCTCGAAGCGCTGGCGGTGCGGCTGGCGGCGCTGCAGGGCCGCGAGCGGCCGCAGCTCGACACGGTGTGGATCAGCGTGTTCGCCGCCGACCACGGCGTCGCCGCCGAAGGCGTGTCGGCCTTTCCGCAGGCGGTGACGGCGCAGATGATCGACAACTTCGCCGCCGGCGGCGCCGCGATCAGCGTGCTCGCCGCGCAGCTCGGCGCGACGCTGGAAGTGATCGACCTCGGCACCGTCGCCGCCAGCCGCGCGCCCGGCGTGCGCCGCGCCCGCATCGCGCCGTCGACCGCCAACCTCGCGCGCGAGCCGGCGATGACGGCGGCGCAGCTGCACGAGGCGCTGCGCTGCGGCGGCGACGCCGCGTGTCGCGCGCATGCGGCCGGCGCCGAGCTGTTCGTCGGCGGCGACATGGGCATCGCCAACACCACCAGCGCGACCGCGCTCGCCTGCGCGCTGCTCGGGCGGCCGCCGCGCGAGCTGGCCGGGCCGGGCACCGGACTCGACGCGCGCGGCGTCGCGCACAAGGCCGCGGTCATCGAGCGCGCGCTGGCGCTGCACGGCGCGGCGCTGGCCGCGCCGCGCGAGGCGCTGCGCCGGCTCGGCGGCTTCGAGATTGCCGCGCTGGCCGGCAGCTTCATCGCCTGCGCGCAGCGCGGCGTGCCGGTGCTGGTCGACGGCTTCATCGCCACCGCCGCGGCGCTGGTCGCGACGCGGCTGACGCCGGCCTGCGCGCCGTGGCTGCTGTACGCGCACCGCTCGGCCGAGCCCGGCCATGCCGGTCTGCTCGCCGCGCTCGGCGCCGAGCCGCTGCTCGATCTCGGCCTGCGCCTCGGCGAAGGCAGCGGCGCGGCGCTGGCGGTGCCGCTGCTGCGCCTGGCCTGCGCGCTGCACGCCGGCATGGCGACCTTCGCCGAGGCCGGCGTCGCCGGCGCCGGCGCATGACGCGGCTGACGCTGCTGCGCCACGGCGAGACGCGCCAGCCGGGCTGCTACCTCGGCCGCAGCGACCCGCGCCTGAGCGCGCGCGGCTTCGCGCAAATGCGCGCGGCGACGCGTGGCGGGCGCTGGGCGCGCGTGCTCAGCTCGCCGCGCCGGCGTTGCGCCGCCTTCGCGCGCGCCTACGCCGCCGCGCACGGCCTGCCGCTGGCGTTCGACGAGCGGCTCGCCGAACTCGATTTCGGCGCCTGGGACGGCGAGCCGGTGGCGGCGCTGCACGCGCGCGAGCCGCAGGCGCTCGCCGCGTTCTGGCGCGATCCGCTCGCGCATCCGCCGCCGCGCGGCGAAACCCTGCCGGCGCTGCAGGCGCGCGTGCTCGCGGCGCTCGCCGCCGTCGTCGCCGACGGCGCCGACGCGCTGCTCGTCACGCACGGCGGACCGCTGCGCGTCGCCTGCGCGCGGCGCGACGGCCTGCCGCTGGCGGCGCTGGCGCAGATCGACGTGCCGCACGGCGCCTGCCTCGCCTTCGACGCGCACGCGGCGGCGGACGGCCTGCGCCTCGCCGCGATCGCGCCGTGAACCTGCCGCCGCATCCGTTCTGCGTCGCGCTGCAGTTCCTGACGCGGCTGCCGCTGTCGCTGTCACGCCCGCCGGACGCCGCGGCGCAGCGGCGTTCGCTGTACTGGTATCCGGCGGTCGGGCTGGTCGTCGGCGCGGCGCTGCTGCTGGCGGCGTGGCTCACGTCCGCGCTGCCGCCGGCGCCGCGCGCCGCGCTGCTGCTCGCGCTGTGGGCGCTGCTGACCGGGCTGCTGCATCTCGACGGACTCGCCGACTGCGCCGACGCCTGGCTCGGCGGACACGGCGATCGCGCCCGCACGCTGGCGATCCTCAAGGACCCGCGCGCCGGCAGCGCGGCGGTCGTGATGCTGGTGCTCGTGCTGCTGCTGAAGTTCGCGGCGCTGCAGACGTTGCTGGCGTCCGGCGCGGCGCTGCCGGCGCTGCTGCTGGCGCCGCTGCTGGCGCGCGCCGCGGTGCCGGTGCTGTTCGCGAGCACGCCGTACGTGCGCGACGGCGGGCTCGGCGCGGCGCTGGCGCGCGAGGCCGATCGCCGCGCGCTGCTTGGCGTCGCCGCGCTCGCGGCGCTGCCGGCGCTGGCCTGCGGCGCGTGGGCGGCGCTGCTCGCCGTTGCCGGCGTCGGCTTTTTCGTGCGCGCGCTGGCGCTGCGCCGCCTCGGCGGCTTCACCGGCGACGTCGCCGGAGCGCTGATCGAGCTGGCCGAAGCCGCCGTCTTGCTGACCTGCCTCTGACGGCGGCGCCGGTTCGCGGCGCGGGGCCTGTCGTCCGGCGGCGGGCATCGGCTACTGTTGGCCATCCCCCGCCGCCGCCGATGTCGCCATGACCGCCTCGCGCATTGCTCCGCCGTTCGCGTTTGCCTTGCTGTTCGTCGCCGCGTTCGGCACGTCCTCGCCGGCATCGGCGGCGGACGATGCGGCGCGCGGGCGCGCGCTGTTCGAGCGCCATTGCGCGCTGTGCCACGCCGCCGGCGATACGCCGGGCGGCGCGATCGGTCCCGATCTCGGCGGCGTCGTCGGCCGCGCCGCCGCGAGCGTGCCGGGCTACCCCTACACGCGGGCGCTGAAGGCATCGCAGCTGCGCTGGGACGCGGCGACGCTGTCGAGCTTTCTCGCCGCGCCGACGCGGCAGGTGCCGGGAACGGCGATGACGGTCGCGGTGCCCGACGCGGCCGAGCGCGACGCGCTGATTGCCTTTCTGGCGACGAAGCACGGCGCCGCCGGCGGCGCGGCCGACGCCGGTGCCGCCGCGGCGCGCGAGCGCGCCGGCGACTGGCGCGGCGACGCGCCGGGGCGCACGCATCGCATCGATCTGGTGGCGCTGGCGGCGCCGTACGCGACGCCGTCGTCGCGCAATCGCGCGAGCATCGCCGCGCGCCCGGACGGCGCGCTGCCGGTAGTGCCGGATGGCTTCGCGGTCAGCGCCTGGGCCGAGGATCTGGCGGCGCCGCGCCGCATTCGCGTCGGGCCGAACGGCGATGTGTTCGTCGCCGAGACCGCCGCCGGCCGCGTGCGCGTGCTGCGTGCCGCCGACGGCGCGACACGCGCCGAAACGAGCGCGGTCTACGCCGAAGGCCTGGACCGGCCGTTCGGTCTCGCCTTCTATCCGCCCAGCGGCGAGCCGCAGTGGCTGTACGTCGCCACCAACAATGCCGTCGTGCGCTACGCCTACCGCAGCGGCGAGCTGGCCGCGCGCGAGCGGCCGGAGACGATCGTCGCCCGCCTCAGCGACAGCAGCGGCGGCCACAGCACGCGCGATCTCGAATTCTCGGCCGACGGCAGCCGCCTGTTCGTCTCGATCGGCTCCGGCTCGAACGTCGCCGAGGGCGAAACGGCGTTGAGCGGCGCGGCGCTGCGCGACTGGGAGCGCGCGCGCGGAACCGGCGCCGCCTGGGGCAGCGAAGCCGGCCGCGCGACGGTGATGGTCACCGACGCGCTCGGCCGCGGCGGGCTGCGTCCGTACGCGAACGGCCTGCGCAACTGCGTCGGTCTGGCGCTGCAGCCGGCGACCGGCCTGCCCTGGTGCGCGGTCAACGAGCGCGACGGACTCGGCGACGATCTGGTGCCCGACTACGTGACGAGCGTGCGCGAAGGCGCGTTCTACGGCTGGCCCTGGTACTACCTCGGCGCGCACGAGGACCCGCGCCATGCCGGCGTGCGCCCGGATCTGAAGGATCAGGTGACAATGCCCGACGTGCCGCTGCAGGCGCACTCGGCGGCACTCGGCCTGGTCTTCTACGAAGCGGCGTCCGGCGCCGCGCGCTTTCCGGCGGCGTTTCGCGGCGACGCCTTCGTCGCGCTGCACGGCTCGTGGAACCGCAGCCTGCGCACCGGCTACAAGCTGGTGCGCGTGCCGCTGCGCGACGGCCGGCCGTCGGGCGGCTACGAGGATTTCATGACCGGCTTCGTCAATGCCGACGACGGCGTCTGGGGCCGCCCGGTCGGCGTCGCCGTCGCCCGCGACGGCGCGCTGCTGGTCAGCGACGACGCCGGTGGCCGCGTCTGGCGCATCGCGCCGCAGCGCTGAGCGGTCGCGGGCAAGGACGCGCCGCTATGATGCGCGCGTCCTTCCCAACGGGCGGCACCCTTCATGATCAGACTCGGCATCGTCGGCGTCGGCAAGATCGCACGCGACCAGCACCTGCCGGCGATCGCCGCGACGCCGGCGTTCCGGCTGCTCGCGGCGGCGAGCCGTAACGCCAGCGTCGACGGCATCGCCCATTACCGCGACATCGACGCGCTGCTCGCCGGCGGTGAGGGCATCGAGGCGGTCGCGCTGTGCACGCCGCCGCAGGGCCGCCATGCGCAGGCGCGCGCCGCGCTGCTCGCCGGCCGCCATGTGTTTCTCGAAAAGCCGCCAGGCGCGACGCTCAGCGAGGTCGAGGATCTGGCGGCGCTGGCGCGCGCGCAGCGGCGCACGCTGTTCGCGAGCTGGCATTCGCGCTACGCGCCGGCGGTCGAGCCGGCCCGCGCCTGGCTGCAGGGCCGCGCGATCCACCGCGTGCGCGTCGACTGGCGCGAGGACGTGCGCGTCTGGCATCCGGGCCAGGACTGGATCTTCGCGCCCGGCGGGCTCGGCGTGTTCGATCCGGGCATCAACGCGCTGTCGATCGTCACGCGCATCCTGCCGCGCGCGTTCTTCCTGACCGGCGCGACGCTCGACTTCCCGCTCAACCGCCAGGCGCCGATCGCCGCCGAGCTGGCGTTCATCGACGGCGAGGACACCGTCATTCGCGCCTCGTTCGATTTCCTGCAGAGCGGTCCGCAGACCTGGGACATCGTCGTCGAGACCGACGGCGGCGCGCTGCGCATCGGCCGCGGCGGCAGCGAGCTGGAAATCGACGGCGTCGCCCAGACGCTACCGGCGGAGGCCGAGTACCGCGGCCTGTACGCGCGCTTCGCCGAGCTGATCGCCGCCGGCGAAAGCGACGTCGATCTCGCTCCGCTGCGGCACGTCGCCGACGCCTTCCTGCGCGGCGAGCGCCGCAGCGTCGAAGCGTTCGAGTTCTAGGGCGCGCCGCGCGGCGCTCAGTCGCTGAAGTCCGAGCCGACGCCGATCACGTCGTCGGCGTAGAGGTTGATGCGGGCGATGATGTCGTAGCGATCCTGCTCGTCCAGCGGCAGGCGCGACAGCGTCTCGAACAGATGGTCGACGAAGTGCTGGAAGTGCTCGCGGCTGATATGCATGCCCTGGTGCGCGTGGGCGATGACGCGGCCCTTGTAGTCTTCCGGGCCGCCGAGCGCCGCCGAGAAGAACGCGTACTGCATGCGCCGCAGGCGTTCGAGCGGCACGCCCTTGAAGTACGGCGCCAGCAGCGGATCGGCCAGCACGCGCCGGTAGAACGCGTCGATCAGCGCGACCACTGCCGCGTGTCCGCCGAGCGCCGCGTAAAGGTTTCTTTCCGCAGGCATCTCGGTCTTGTCGCTCGACATCAGGGCTCTCCGGCAGGGGCAGTGGCGGTAGCTCAACATGCGCCCCGGCGGCCGCGGGCACCTTGACCCACGTCATGGCGCCGCCGTCGTCCTGCGCGCGCCCCGCGGTGCAATACTGCGCGTCCCGCCGCCGCCGCCGTTCTTCATGCTCGACGCCCTGTCCCCGACGATCCTCGCGCCGCTGCTGGCGGCGCTGTGCGTGAGCGGCGCCGCGCTCGGCCTGCCGGTGCCGACGATGCCGGCGCTGATCTATGCCGGCAGCGTCGCCGTCGGTCGCGCCGACGCGGCGGCGCTGCTGGCCGCGACCTTCGCCGCCGCGGTCGCCGGCGGTTTCGCCGGCGACGCGGTCTGGTATCTGGCCGGGCGCCGCTACGGCTTTCGCGTGCTGCGCGTGCTGTGCCGCCTGTCGCTGTCGCGCGATACCTGCGTGCGGCGCACGGAAACCTTCTTCGCGCGGCGCGGCGTGCGCATCCTGCTGGTCGCCCGCTTCCTGCCGGGGCTGGCGGTCGTCTCGGTGCCGATGACCGGCCTGTCGCGCGTGCCGTTCCGCCGCTTCGCGGCGCACGATCTGGCCGGCGTGTCGCTGTGGGTCGGCGGCGGGCTCGCGCTCGGCGCGCTGCTCGCCGGCCAGGTCGACGCGCTGCTGGCCTGGCTGCAGAACGCCGGCGTCGGTCTCGGCGGCGTGGTCCTGCTGGTGCTCGCGGTCTTCATCGCCCAGCGCGTCTGGCGGCGCCAGCGTCTGCTGCGCGCGCTGCGCGCCAGCCGCATCTCGGTCGACGAACTGCACGCGCTGATGGAGGCCGAGGCGCCGCCGCTGCTGATCGACGTGCGCTCGGCGCCGAACCGCGAGCAGGACCCCTGGCGCATTCCCGGCGCCAGCACGCCGGAGCCGGACGTGCTCGAACTGGCGCTCGCCGATCTGCCGCGCGACCGCACCGTGGTGCTGTATTGCGCGTGCCCGAACGAGATTTCCGCGGCGCAGATGGCGCAGCGCATGCGCGCGCTCGGCTTCAGCGACGTGCGGCCGCTGCTCGGCGGCCTCGACGCCTGGCGCGCGTCCGGCCGCGACCTGCTGCCGCTCGACGCGCTCGACGACACCCCCGACGATGCCCCCGCGGTGCCGCTCGTTGTGGCGCCGCCGCCCGGCAGCCGCGTCGAAGCCTGAGCGCGCGGCGTCCGCGCGTACGTCGCCACCGGCCTGTCACGCCGTCCCGCTAGCTTGCCCGCACCGGCGCTGGCGCCGGCACGGACGGTAACGAACGGGGGCGGGGATATGCAGCGTGGGGAACAGCGGCGCCCGGCGGGCGCGTGGCGGGTCTGGTCGTGCCTGATGCTGGCGGCGGGCCTGGCGGCCTGTGGCGACGCTTCGGTCGCCGGCAGCGGTGGCCCCGAGGACACGGCGGCTGCGCAGCGCGAGTTCGATCGCCTGCACGCGCTCGAAGCCGGCTGCTGCCGGGCCGCCGACGGCGCGCAGCCATGAGGCGCGTGGCGCGGATGCTCGCGGCGCTGCTGCTGTCGGGCGGCGCGGTGCCGACGCTGGCCGCCGGCATGACCACGCACGCGCTGATGGCCGATCTCGGCCGTCAGGCCCTCGCGGACGGCGCGCTGAAGTCGCTGCTGGCGCAGCAGCGTGGCGCGCTGCTCGCCGGCGCCATCAACCCGGACGGCGGCTATGCGACCGGCGCGCTGTTCGACGGCGACCGCGAAATGGCCGAGCGCGCGCACTGGGAAGACTTCAACGACGCCTTCATCGCGCACCTGCGCGCGATCGGCTGCGACGCGCAGCTGCGCGCGGCGCTGGCCGCCGGGACCGGCGACGCCGCGCTGGCGGCGGTCCCGGCACGCTGCGCCAGGCTGGTCGCGTTCGCGTTCGGCAACGCCGCGCATGGGCTCGGCGACGAGATCTGGGACAGCCTGTTCGAAACCGTGGTCCGCGAACGCGATCTCGATGCCGCCAAGGCGTCGCCGCTGCACAGTGCAGGCCCGCACTGCTCGGTGTTCGACGCGGTCCGCGATCCGCAGGCGCTGCGCAGCGCGCTCGCACGCGGCGACGACGCGGCGGCGGCCAAGGCGCTCGATCTGGCTGCGACGCTCAGCATCGAAATGGCCATGGACATGGTCGCGATCGTCGACCAGCACCTCTGGGACGACGACGTGCCGCTGCTGGTGTTTCCGCCGGTCGAGGATCTGGTCGCCGCGCACGCGCTCAATCGCCCGGAACTCGGCATCGGCGCGGCGCAGGTGCAGCGCGGCTTCATGATCGCCAAGGCCGGCCTGGCGCTGGAGCGCGTCGCGGCGCTGCCGATGGCGCCGCTGGTGCGCAGCGCGATGCCGTGGGCGAGCGCGAACTACTACCTGAACTCCGGCGGCGTGGTCGACACCGCGCAGGCGATCGCCGCGCTCTACGAGCATCTGTGGGCGAAGCTGCTCGGCGAGCCGCTGCCGATCGCCGTCGCTGGCGTGCATCCGCGCAACGGCGAGGCCGGCGTGCCGTACCGGGCCGGCGCGGCCGAGGGCTACATACGCGCGTTCACGACGCAGTCGGCGCCGGAGTCCGCCGTCGAGCGCGCCGGCGTGATCTGCCTGTTCGACGAGGACGGCCGGCGCGTCGAGGGCGAGACCATCTCCGGCCTCTACGATCCGGACTGGGGCCACGTCATCAACTTCACGCCGGCCGCCGATCTGGCGCCGGATCAGCGCTACACGGTGGTGGTGACCGACCGGCTCGTCGACCAGCTCGGCCGGGTGCCGCGCTCGGCCTACGCCTGGAGCTTTCGCACCGCGGCGGCGACGCCTGCCGCGCGCCGGCGCTGAAGCGCGACGGCGCCCGCCGCATCGCGCGCCGCGCCGCCGCGATCGCGGCGCACATCGCCGGCGGCGGATCGCTCTCGGCGGGGGCGAACGGACCCGGATCTCCGCGGCTGGCGCGGACGTCAGCGGCAGGCCGCGACCGCGGCGCGCGGTGGTCGGGATGCGCGTGATCACCGAGCCATGTCGGCCGAAGCGCCGGCGCGGACGCGGGCCGACGATCACGGGGCAAGGCGGTGGACGGTCTCCGCTGAACGGGTGAGGCCGACTCACCAAAACCCCGGCACGCTGTCGTTCCAGCAAACCCGAAACCGCGGCCGACCGTCGTTGCCGCCGTGGTGAGCACAGCCCAGGAGCGAGCATGTCGGAAGCCGCATCGGACGTCCTAGTCGAGCGCCGTGGCGCCGTCACGTGGATCACGATCAACCGCGAGGCGCGCCGCAACGCGCTCAACGAGCAGGTCGTGCGCACGATCGACCAGGCGATCGCCGCCGCCGTCGGCGACGGCGTGTCGCGCGCGATCGTCATCACCGGCGCCGGCGACAAGGCCTTCTGCGCCGGTGCTGATCTCGCCAAGAACGTGCAGGGCTTCGCGTTCGCGGTCGATTTCGCGCGGCCGAAGCACTACATCGTCGACCTGTTCAAGCGCCTGCAGGAATGCACGCTGCCGGTGATCGCGCGCGTCAACGGCCACGTCATGGCCGGCGGCTTCGGCCTGCTCTGCGCCTGCGACCTGGCGATCGCCGCCGACGACATCCGCATCGGCACCACCGAGCCGAAGATCGGCGTCACGCCGATGATGATCCTGCCGTACATGATGCGCGTGCTGCCGCCGCGCCGGCTGCAGGAGATGTGCATCACCGGCGAGCAGTTCACGGCACAGGACGCGCTCGACTGGGGCGTCGTCAACTACGTGGTGCCGCGCGCCGAGCTCGACGCCAAGCTCGACTGGCTGCTGGCGCGCATCACCGACAAGAGCCCGACCGCGCTGCGCCTCGGCAAGCAGGCCTTCAGCGCGACGCGCGACATGAGCCTGCGCGAGGCGCTGGAGTACGCGCAGGCGATGGTGCCGGTGATGTCCTCGACGCAGGACGCCAGGGAAGGCATGACCGCGTTCCAGGAAAAGCGTGCGCCCAACTTCACGGGCAACTGAGCGCGCCGTGCGTCCCTTCACCGCGCCGCTCCGCCGTGACGGCCGGCCGCATCCGCCGGCCGCGCGCATCGCGCCGCCCCGCGCCGCCGTGTTCCGCGCGGCGATTGTTCTGCACAGGATCTGAGCCATGAAAGATGTCATCCGCATCGGCTGCGGCGCCGGCTTCTGGGGCGATTCGGCCGAAGGCCCGCGCCAGCTCGTCGAATCCGGCGAGATCGATTACCTGGTGCTCGACTACCTGGCCGAGATCACCATGTCGCTGCTCGCCAAGGCGCGCGCCAAGGACGCGAACCTCGGCTACGCGACCGACTTCCCGGACGTCATCGCGCGCCTCGCGCCGCAGATCAAGGCGCGCGGCATCAAGGTCGTCAGCAACGCCGGCGGCGTCAACCCGCAGGCCTGCCGCGAGCTGCTGCAGCAGAAGCTCAAGGCGCAGGGCATCGAGCTGTCGATCGGCATCGTCGAGGGCGACGATCTGCTGGCGCAGGCGGCGTCGCTCAAGGACGTGCCGGAGATGTTCACCGGCGCTGCGTTCCCGGCCAAGCCGTGGAGCGTCAACGCCTACCTCGGCGCCTTCCCGATCGCCGCCGCGCTCGACGCCGGCGCCGACATCGTCATCACCGGCCGCTGTGTCGATTCGGCGGTCGCGCTCGGACCGCTGATCCATGAGTTCGGCTGGCGGGCCGACGACTACGACCAGCTGGCGATGGGCAGTCTCGCCGGCCACATCGTCGAGTGCGGCGTGCAGGCGACCGGCGGCATCGTCACCGACTGGGCGACGGTCGCCGACGACTGGGACCGCATGGGTTTTCCGATCGCGATCTGTCACGCCGACGGCCGCTTCGAGCTCAGCAAGCCGGCCGGCACCGGCGGCAAGGTCACGCCGGAGACGGTCGCCGAGCAGATCGTCTACGAAATCGGCGATCCGGCGACCTATCTGCTGCCGGACGTCAGCTGCGATTTCCGCGACGTGCGGCTGGTGCAGGCCGGCCCGGACCGCGTCGCCGTCAGCGGCGCGCGCGGCCGTGCGCCGACCGACCGTTACAAGGTCTCGGCCACCTATCAGGACGGCTTTCGCGCGACCGGCACGATGATGCTCGGCGGCCCGGGTGCGGTCGACAAGGCGCAGGCGGTCGCGCGCGCGGTGCTCAAGCGCACGCGGCGCCTGTTTGCCGAGCGCGGTCTGGCCGACTACACGCGCACCGACGTCGAGGTGCTCGGCGCCGAGAGCAACTGGGGTGCGCAGGCGCGCGCCCGGGCGACGCGCGAGGTGGTGCTCAAGCTCGCCGTGCAGCACGCCGACAAGAACGCGCTGGAGATTTTCTCGCGCGAGTTCATCCCGGCGGCGACGGCGATGGCGCAGAGCATCACCGGCTTCTCCGGCGGTCGTCCGGGCGTGACGCCGCTGGTGCGGCTGTTCTCATGCCTGGTGCCGAAATCGAGCGTGACGATCCGCGTCGACGTCGACGGCCGCGACGTACCGTTCACGCCGGCCGCGCCGGCGCCTGACGCCGTGCGGCCCGCGGCGACGCCGGCGCCGGCCGCCGAACTGCCCGCCGGTCCGCGCCGCCAGGTGCCGCTGCTCGCGCTCGCCTACGGGCGCAGCGGCGACAAGGGCAACGCCGCCAACATCGGCGTGCTCGCGCGCCGCGCCGAGTTCGTGCCGCTGCTGCGCGCGCAGCTCACCGCCGAGGCGGTGCGGCGCTACTTCGCGCACTTCGTCGAGGGCGCCGTCGAGCGCTTCGAGCTTCCCGGCCTCAACGGCTTCAACTTCCTGATGCAGGACGCGCTCGGCGGCGGCGGTGTCGCCTCGCTGCGCTACGACCCGCAGGGCAAGATGCTGGCGCAGATCCTGATGGACTTCCCGCTCGAGGTGCCGGAAGCCTTCTTCGAGCAGGGGCTGCTCGCCGCATGAGCCGCGGCGCCGCCAAGCCGCATGCGCCGCGCCTGGCGCGCGAGGATCGCATCGCCGACATCCTCGTCGCCGCGCGCGACGTGTTCTGTGAGAAGGGCTACGAGCAGACCGCGGTGGCCGAGATCGCCACGCGCATCGGCGTCGTCGAGGGCACCGTCTACAAATACTTCGCGACCAAGCGCGAGCTGCTGCTGAAGGTGCTCGAACACTGGTACGAGGAAATGTTCGGCGACTACGCGCGCGACCTCATCGCCGTGAAGGGCGCGCGCGCGCGGCTGCGCCTGCTGGTCTGGCGCCATCTGCGCTCGATCCGCGACTACCCGCTGCTGTGCCGGCTGATGTTCCGCGAAATCCACGGCGAGGCCGACTATCACGGCTCCGGTCTGCATGCGCTGAACCGCCAGTACACGCAGTTCCTCGTCGACGTGATCGACGAAGGCCGCGCCGCCGGCGAACTGCGCAGCGACGTGCCGACCGCGCTGCTGCGCGATCTGATCTACGGCGCCGCCGAGCACCACACCTGGGCCTTCATCCATCGCAGCGCGGCGGCCAACGGCCGTGCCGGCAGCGGGCGCGACACGCTCGACATCGACACGCTCGCCGACCAGATCACCTCGATCGTCTGCGACGGCATCGCGCGGCCCGACGCCACGCTCGAAGACGGCATGCAGCGTCTGAGCCGCATCGCCGCCCGTCTCGAATCGACCCTCGATTCCCGTGCCAAGGGCACGCCCCGCAACCGGAGCCGCGCATGACCGCGCCCCTCACTGAAACGCCCCCTACGCAAACGCCCGTACCCGACGTCCGCCGCTGGCCCTTCGATACCGTGCTGGTCGCCAATCGCGGCGAGATCGCGGTACGCGTGCTGCGCACCGTGCAGCAGCTCGGGCTCAAGGGCGTCGTCGTCTACCACGCCGCCGATCGCGGCACCGCCGCGGTGAAGATGGCCGACCAGGCCATCGAGATCACCGGCGCAACGCCGGTCGCGAGTTACCTCGACGGTGCGCAGATCATTGCCGCGGCGCAGCGCTGCGGCGCCGGCGCGATCCATCCCGGCTACGGCTTTCTGTCCGAGAACAAGGGCTTCTGCCAGGCGGTCGAGGCGGCGGGCCTGCGCTTCATCGGCCCGACGCCGGAACAGATCGACCTGATGGGCGACAAGGTGCGCGCGCGCAACTTCGTCGAGAAGGCCGGCTTCCCGGTCGCGCCGAGCGCGATCGAGGACGACGATCCGGCGACGTTCGTCGAACGCGCGCGCGCAGTCGGCGCGCCGCTGCTGATCAAGCCCAGCGCCGGCGGCGGCGGCAAGGGCATGCGCATCGTCCGCGATCTGGCACTGCTCGAACAGGAAATCGAGCGCGGCCGCTCGGAAGGCCAGCGCTACTTCGGCGACGGCCGCCTCTACGTCGAGCGCTACATCGAAAACCCGCGCCACATCGAAGTGCAGGTGCTCGGCGACGGCCAGGGCGGCGTCGTGCATGTCTTCGAGCGCGAGTGTTCGGTGCAGCGCCGCTTCCAGAAGATCGTCGAGGAGACGCCGTCGCCGGCGCTGTCGCCCGAACTGCGCGAGAAGATCTGCGAAACCGCCGCCGGCATCGCGCGCTCGATCGGCTACCGCAACGCCGGCACCGTCGAGTTCATCTTCGGCCAGGGCGGCGAGTTCTACTTCCTCGAAATGAACACGCGCCTGCAGGTCGAGCATCCGGTGACCGAAGAGATTACCGGCATCGATCTGGTCCAGGAGCAGCTGCGCGTCGCCGCCGGCGAGACGCTCGGCTACGGCCAGGCCGACGTGAAGTCGCGCGGCCATTCGATCGAGTTCCGCATCTACGCCGAGGACGCCGCGCGCGGCTACACGCCGACCACCGGCCCGGTGCTGGTGCTGCATCCGCCGCAGGGCGAGGGCGTGCGCTGGGACAGCGGCGTGCTGCAGGGCGGCGAGGTGACCTCGGCGTTCGATCCGATGATCGCCAAGCTGATCGTCCGCGGCGCGGATCGCAACGACGCCATCGCCAGGGCCGACGCCGCGCTGCGCGACACCGTGCTGCTCGGCTGCAAGACCAACACCGCCTTCCTGCGCCGCCTGATCGCGCATCCGGCCTTCGTCGCCGGCGACGTGCACACGGGCTTTCTCGACGCCAATCCGCAGATCGCCGCCGAGCCGGAGCTGCCCGCCGAAACCCTGCAGGCCCTGCTCGCCGCCGCGGCGCTGTCGACACGACCGATGCGCGACGTCGCCGACGCGGTGCCGGATCTGCATGCGGCGATCGGCGCGTGGCGAAACTGATGCGCCGAGCGCGTGCCACGCCTGCTACGCAGGCGCCCTCTCTCCTAGCCTCTCTCCCGTATGAAACCCGGGACCTAGTCCCACAAGCGGGAGAGAGGGGTGAAGCAACCATTCCCTCTCCCGCAACGCGGGAGAGGGGCAGGGAGAGGGCCGCGCCGCAGGCGCGGAAGGCAAAGCGCGTTGCGCTCGGCAGGGCCAAAGCACTGCGTCGCGACCAGACCGACGCTGAGCTGCGCCTCTGGTATCGCCTGCGCGCTGGCCGCTTCCTGGGTTTGAAGTTCAAGCGTCAGCATCCGATCGGTCCCTACATCGCCGACTTCGTTTGTCTGGAGCATGGCCTGATCGTTGAAGCCGATGGCGGTCAGCACGGCGACACAGGACACGACGCGACGCGCGACGCGTTCTTGGCGAGTCGTGGTTTCCGTGTGCTGCGCTTCTGGAACGACGACGTTCTGCAGAACACCGACGCGGTACTCGAAAGCATTCGCCTCGCCGCCGGCGAGGCGCCCTCTTCCCCAACCCCTCTCCCGTATGCAACCCGGGGCCTCGTCCCGCAGGCGGGAGAGGGGAACAGGAGCTAACGCATGCATCACGCCTTCAAGCTCGGCGACGCCGAGCACAACGTCGCGCTGTCGCGCTCGGCGCAGGCTTACCGCCTGCATATCGGTGATGAGGTGCTCGACGTCGATCTCGCGGTCGGCGCCGACGGCCGCGCCTGGCTGACGCTGGGCGAGCGCCATCTCGAAGTGGTCGTCGCGACACGCGGCGACGACGTGTTCGTGCACGTCGACGGCGAGGCCTACCAGCTGCGCTACCGGCATCCGCTTGACCGTCTTGCGGCGCAGGCCGGCGGCAGTGCCGACGATCACATCCGCGCGCCGATGCCGGGCAGCATCGTTCTGGTCTCGGTGGCGGCCGGCGACGCGGTGACCAAGGGCCAGACGCTGCTGGTCATGGAGAGCATGAAGATGGAGACGACCATCGCCGCGCCGCGCGACGGCGTGATCGCAACGGTGACGTACGAGAAGGGACAGACCTTCGATCGCGACGCGCTGCTGCTGAGTCTGGAAGCGCAGACGTAGGGCGGGTGCAAGCCGCCGTCCGCGATCAAGCGGGTTGCGCCGCTTCGCCGCCAACCCGCCCTACGAGAGAAGACCCATGAAAAGAATCGAGAGCAAGCTCAACACCGCCTCGGCCGATTTCCAGGCGAACGCCGAACACAATCGCCGCCTTGCCGAGGAATTCCGCGAGAAGCAGGACAAGGTCCGCCATGCGCGGCCGCAGCGCGACATCGACCGCCTGCGCCAGCAGAACAAGCTGCTGGTGCGCGAGCGCCTGAAGCTGCTGCTCGATCCGGGCACGCCGTTCCTGGAGTTCTCGTCGCTGGCCGCCAACGAGGCCTACGACGGCGACGTGCCGGGCGCGGCCTGCGTGACCGGCATCGGCATCGTCTCCGGCCGCGAAGTCGTCATCAACGCCGGCGACGCTTCGGTGAAGGGCGGCGCCTGGTATCCGCTGACGGTGAAGAAGACGGTGCGCGCGCTCGACATCGCGATCGAGAACCGCCTGCCGGTCGTGCATCTCTGCGATTCCGCCGGCGGCTTTCTGCCGCTGCAGGCGGATCTGTTCGCCGACAAGTACATGGCCGGCCGCATCTTCCGCAACCAGTGCATGCTGTCGAAGATGGGCGTGCAGCAGGTTTCGGTCGTGCTCGGCCACTGCACCGCCGGCGGCGCCTACGTGCCGGGCCTGTCCGACTACAACGTCATCGTGCGCGGCACCGGCGCGATCTTCCTCGCCGGCCCGCCGCTGGTGAAGGCCGCGACCGGCGAGGACGTCAGCGTCGACGAGCTCGGCGGCTGCGACATGCACACCAGCGTGTCCGGCACCGCCGACTATCCGGCCGATTCGGAAGAGGAAGCGATCGCCATCGCGCGCGACATCGTCGCGCAGTTCAAGCGGCCGCAGAAGTCGCTGATCGAATGGCAGGAACCGGAAGCGCCGTACTACGACGGCCGCGAGCTGTACGGCATCCTGCCGCGCGACATCAAGGCGCAGTTCGACATGAAGGAAGTGATCGCGCGTCTGGTCGACGGCTCGCGCTTCCACGAATACCAGCCGAACTACGGCAAGACCCTGATCTGCGGCTACGCGCATCTGTGGGGCTACAAGATCGGCATCCTCGCCAACAACGGCGTGCTGTTCAACGACTCGGCGCTGAAGGGCGCGCACTTCATCGAGCTGTGCAATCAGGGCCGCGTGCCGATCCTGTTCCTGCAGAACATCACCGGCTTCATGGTCGGCAAGGAATACGAGCGCCGCGGCATCACCAAGGACGGCGCCAAGATGATCATGGCGGTGAGCAACTGCGAGGTGCCGAAGTTCACCGTCATGTGCCACGGCTCCTTCGGCGCCGGCAACTACGGCATGAGCGGCCGCGCCTTCGACAGCCGCTTCCTGTTCAGCTGGCCGCAGTCGCAGACCTCGGTGATGGGCGCCGAGCAGGCCGCCAACACGCTCGCCGACGTCAAGATCCGCCAGCTCGCCAAGCAGGGCAAGAAGCTCAGCCAAGCCGACATCGACGCGATCCGCGACCCGGTGCTCGGCGAGTTCAAGCGCAAGCAGAGCGCCTACTACACGACCTCCGAGATCTGGGACGACGGCATGCTCGATCCCGTCGACACCCGCAACGCGCTCGGCATGTCGATCTCGGCGGCGCTCAACACGCCGATCGGCGATCCGCGCTACGGCGTGTTCCGCATGTAGCGTCGGCGCCACGCCCGGCGCCAGAAGGCAGGCCCGACCGGCGTCGGGCCTGCCCGCGTTTGCGCGTGCTGTTACTGCAGGTCAGGGAAGTCGACCGTCGTCGTGCCGCCCGCCGTCACGGTGGCATCGGCGCCGGCGGTGTTGCCCGCGGCCGAGGTGGCGACGATGCGGTACTGGCCCGCCGCCGTGGCCACCGGCGCCAGCACGATCGGCAGCGTCGACGAATACGGAGCGTACTTCGGGGCATCGGCCGGCAGCGTGAAGCTGTAGAAGCCGGTGCTGCTGTCGGCATTGGCCGTCGCCACGGTGTAGGCGAGACCGTTGATGGTCTGCCGGGCGTCGAGCGAAATGCCGGCGACGGCATTGGCCGTGCCGCTGACCGTGCCGCTGCCGACACTCAGCGGATCGAGGACGAAGGGCGCCGCCGAGGTCGACAGGACGGTGCTGGTCTGCGCGGTGACCGGCACGTCGGAAATGATGCTGGCGGCGCTATCCGGCGCGGCGACGACCACGTCGTAGTCGCCGACCGCGGAGCTGTGTTCGAGCGGCGACAGCACGAAGTGGCCGGTCGCATCGGTATGCGTGCCGCGGATGATGACGCCGTTCTGTTCGGCATAGACGGGGATGCCGGCCGTGAGCGTCAGGCTCTGGCCGGCACGGGCGACGTAGCCATCGATCGTGCCGCTGACCACCTGCACCGCCGCGGTGACCACCGGCTTGAGCAGATAGCCGCTGGCATGCGGATTCCCCTTGCCCTTGCCGGTGGTGACGATCGACTTGCAGGCGTTGAAGTCGAGCACGAGGTCGACCAGTTCGTCGTTGCCGACCGTGAACGGCGAGCGGGTGTTGACCTTGATGCCGGTCTGCACCGCGCTGGGCGTTCTCAAGGCGACCTCGGCGGTTTCGCCGGACGGCACGACGGCGTTGTTGAGCGTCGCCGCGCCAGCGACGTTGGGCGCGAGGATCAGGCGCACCTGCTGGTAGGTGCCCGCCGGCAGCGCCGCCTGGCCAAGCGATTCGAGCGCGCCGTTGCTCAGGCTGAGCAGGTCGATTTTCTTCGGCGCCGGCAGATCGGTGTCGACCCAGTTGCCGCTGCCGTCGGCCTCACGGTTGATGGCGACCTTGGCGACGGTGACGTAGACATGTTCGTAGCCGCAGGCCGGCGCATCGGTCAGTGCCACCTTCACGGTGCCGCCCGCGTCGCTCAGGCCTCCGCCTCCGCCGCCGCAGGCCGCCAGCAGTGAGGCGGCGAGCGCCGGTACGAGATGTCGGATGTTCATGGGGAAGCTCCTCCCTGTCATGCAGCACGTGCGTAAAAGTTCATCAACCGGCGTCCCTGTCAGCCGGTCGCGCGGGGGAGGCTAGGAGCGAAAAAGTTAACCGGGCGTGAACAAACCGTGAGACTGCCGCTCGTGCCACGCCGCTGCGCCGCTGCGCCGCTGCGCCGCTGCGCCGCTGCGCCGCTCGTCGGCCGGCGGCGCGTCGGCGGCGCGGGCGCTGCGCTGCTTCACAGGCCTGCGGCGGATCCGGCTTTGCAGTGCATGGGTCGCGTCGGGTAGACCGCAGCCGTCCGTCGTTGGCGGATGTGGATCGGCGCTGCGCCGTTTCAGGCCTGCGGCTTGATCTCGAGCAGCTGGTCGCCGGCCTGCACGATGGTGCGTTCGCCTTCCCAGAAGCCGATGCGCTGGCCGTCGCGGATCAGGTGGACGATCAGGCCGGGGCCGATCTCGCGCATCGGCCGGCCGATGTCGGTGTCCGTGGCGGGACGTTCGATCAGGCAGACGCGGCCGTCGGAGCGCATCAGGTCGTCGATGTAGTCGCTGATGTGCGAGGAGCGCATCGAATCGGCCATCAGATAGCCGCTGACGAGCGAGGGCGCGATGATCGCGTCGGCGCCCGCCTGGCGGATCAGCTTGATGTTCTCTTCCTCGGCCACCGAGCAGATCACGCGCACGCTGCGGCTGAGCTGGCGCACCGTGAGCACGGCCAGCACCGCGGCATCGTCGCGCGGCAGGCAGATGAGCACGGCCTGGGCGTGTCCGATGCCGGCGTCCTGCAGATCCTGTTCGTGCGTGGCGTTGCCGAGCAGGCCGATGTAGCCGCGCTTGGCGGCCTGCGCGAGACGGCCGGAGTCGATGTCGAGGACTAGCACCGAACTCGGCGGCGTGCCGCGCGCCACCGCTTCCTGCGCGGCGGCTTCGCCGCTGTGGCCGTAGCCGCAGATGATCAGATGTCCGCGCAGGGTTTCTTGCAATCGGCT
This sequence comes from Solimonas variicoloris DSM 15731, assembly GCF_000382285.1. GTDB lineage: Bacteria > Pseudomonadota > Gammaproteobacteria > Nevskiales > Nevskiaceae > Solimonas > Solimonas variicoloris. Next base: position 385,678 of record NZ_KB907925.1, read on the forward strand.
CATGCGTCGGCTCTCCAGCCAGCGTTGCAGCACCAGCTCGTAAGCGGTGCCGAGGAAGATCAGCCAGATCACCAGGCGGATCGGCGTGACCAGCAGCGTATCGACCAGGCGCGCGCGCCGCGTCACCGGCACGATGTCGCCGTAGCCGACGGTCGAGACCGTCACCGCCGTGAAGTAGGCGACGTCGCCGAAGCTGATCTCGCCGTCGATCTGATCGCGCAGGCCGTCACGGTCGAACCAGAAGATCGCCAGCACCAGCATGACCAGCACCGCCAGCAGTGTGATGCGCGCCAGCAGCATCTGGCCGGGCGAGCGGCTGGCGCGGACGAACAGGCGCGTGGACGGTCGCGGCGACGGAATTTTCATCGGCAGCCCGCCGGGCGGCCGGTGCCTGCGACAGGGATTCGGGCGGCGAACATGGGCGCGATGTTGCCCGCGCATCGCCGGCTTGGCCAGCGGCGCAGGTCCGCGACGCCGGTGGTGAGCGGCGCCCCTGCACAAGCGCGGGCGAATCCGGGACACTAGGATCGCCGCGGCGGCACCGGGGGGTGTCGCGCGGTTTCCACTTTCAGGGCGCGTACATGAGCACAGCCTTTCCGTCAGGGCGGATGGGTCCCTATCAGCTCGTCGAGCTGATCGGCGAGGGGGCGATGGGCCGGGTCTACCGGGCCCGGCAGGAGTCCCCGCAGCGCGCAGTGGCGCTGAAGCTGCCGCAGAGCGGCGCGGCGCGCGATGCGTTCCAGCGCTTCCGCCGCGAGATCGCGCTGCTGGCGACGCTGGAGCATCCGCATATCGCGCGTCTCTACGACGCCGGCGTCGCCGTCACCGAGCAGGGCGAGGTGCCGTATCTGGCGATGGAGCTGGTCGACGGCCAGCCGCTGACGACCGCCACCGCCGGCTGGCCGCGGCGGCGCAAGCTGGAGCTGCTCGCCAAGCTGGCGCGCGCCGTGCACTACGCGCACACGCGCGGCGTCGTGCACCGCGACCTCAAGCCGGCCAACGTGCTGGTGACGGCCGACGGCGAGCCGAAGATTCTCGACTTCGGCGTCGCCCGCGCGCGCGACGACGGCGAGGCGACGCAGCTGACCGGCATCGGCGAAATCCTCGGCACCCTGCCGTACATGGCCTGGGAGCAGCTGAGCGGCCAGGCCGGCCGCGCCGACCCGCGCGTCGACGTCTACGCGCTCGGCGTCATCGCCTACGAGCTGCTCGGCGGACAGCGCCCGTACCCGGAGCTGCCGACGCACTCGGTGGCCGCCGCGCTCGAAGTGCTGCGCACCGGCAAGCCGGCGCCGCTGCAGTCAATCGCCCCGGACTGCCGCGGCGATCTCAACACCATCGTCATGAAGGCGCTCGCCCAGGACCCGGCGGCGCGCTATGACTCGGCGCTGGCGCTGGCCAGCGACATCGAACGCTTCCTCGCCGACCTGCCGATCGAAGCGCGGCCGCCGACCACGCGCTACCTGCTGCGCATGTTCGTGCGCCGCCATCGCGCGCTGACGGCTGGCGCCGCGCTGGCCGCGGTCGCGCTGGTGGCGGCGGCGCTGGTGTCGACGGCCTTCGCGCTGCGCGAGCAGGCGGCGCGCCGGGTCGCCGAGGAACAGACGGCCGCGTTCGAAGCGACCAACCGCTTTCTCGAGGATCTGCTGTCGGCCGCCGATCCGGAGAAGGCGCAGGGCCAGCCGATGACGGTGCGGCAGATCATCGACCGCGCGCGCGTCGGACTCGAACAGCAGCACACGCTGCCGCCGTCGGCCGACGTGCTGGCCAGCGTCGCGCTGGCGCTGACCTACAGCCAGCTCGGCGACAACACGGCGGCGATGGCGCTGCTCGACGGCGCCGCGCAACGCACGGCCGGGCAGCCGCTCAACGCGATGGCTGCCGCCAAGCTGCGGCTGGTGCGCGCGCAGGTGCAGACGCAGCTGCCCGACTGGGCCGGCGCCTTCGAGACCCTGCAGCCGCTGCTGACGCCCGAGCCGCCGGCTGAGCCGGGCATGGCGCGCATCTGGATCGACGCGCGTGCGGTGGCCGCCAACACACAGTATGCGCAGGGCCATCTCGACAAGGCGGGCGTATACATGGCCGGCCTCGGCGACCTGTCGGCGCGCCTGCTCGGCCCCGACGATGTCAGCACCTTCAGCGCGCGCGCCAATGAAATCACGCTGCTGTACCAGAATGGCAAGCTCGCCGAGGCGCGCGCCGCGCTCGACGAGATCCTGCCGCGCATGGACCGCAGCATCGGCGCGCTGCACGCGTACACGCTGATCATGCGCCAGCAGCAGGCCATCGTGCTGCGCGATCTCGGCGAGCTGGACGCGGCGATAGTGACGATCACACAGGTCGCCGCCGACCGGGCCCGCGTGTTCGGGCCGACGCACGACTTCACGCTGGCGGCGCGGCGCCTGATGCTGCAGATGCTGCGCCTGAAGGACCCGGCCTCGCCGGAGCTGTACCGGCTGACGCAGGAAACGGCCGAGCAGTTGCGCTCGCAGTACGGCATTGACAACCGCGCGACGCAGCAGGCGCTCGACGACTACGCGCGCGCCGCGCTCGCGCAGGGCAAGACGGAGCAGGCCGAAGCCCTCTATCGCGAGCTGCTGGCGACGCTGTCGCGGCTGAACTACGGCGACGACAACGAGACGCTGGCGCGCCGCCAGGGCTATGCCGAGCTGCTGCTGAAGACGCGGCGCGAGGCGCAGGCCGAACGCGAGTTCGCCAGCCTGCTGCCGCGCTCGATCGCCGCGCTCGGCGACGAGCACCCGCGCAGCTTCACGATCCGCGGCCTGCATGGCGAGGCGCTGCTGGCACTCGGCCGCCGCGCCGAGGCGCGCGCCGAGCTGGAGCGCGCGACACAGCTCTGTGAGGCCAAGTTCGGCGCCGACCATGCGCGCACGCGCGAGCTGCGCGCCAAGCTCGGGCAGGCGAGCGCCGTGCCGGCCGCGTCGTGAGCGGCGGGACGCTCGCGGCGCTGCTCGCTGCAGCGATGGCCGCGGCCGCCGCCGTCGCCTTCGCGTACGGCCGCATCGTGCGCCGCCGCCGCAGCCTCAGCGCACAGGAGCAGAGCGTGCAGGCGCAGGCGGCCGCGGTCGCCGCCGAGCGCGAACGCATCTATCGCGACCTGCACGACGATCTCGGTGCCAAGCTGCTGACGCTGGTGCACGGCGCTGCCGATCCGGCCCTCGCCGATCTGGCGCGCAGCGCGCTGCAGGATCTGCGCGACGTGGTCAGCCGCACGCGCGGCGAGCCCGGCACGCTGCAGATGGCGCTCGGCGAAATCCGCCGCGAGGCCGAGCAGCGCCTGGCCGCCGCCGGCGCGCGGCTGGCCTGGGAACCCGCCGACGATCTGCCCGATCCGGCGCTCGACGCGGCGCAGGCGCTGCATCTGTACCGCATCGTCCGCGAGGCGCTCAGCAACGCGCTCAAGCACGCGCAGGCGCGCACCGTGCGCATCCGCGTGCGCCGCCACGGCGGCGCGCTTTATCTCGACGTCACCGACGACGGCCCCGGCGTCGCCGAGCCGCCGGGGCAGGGCGTGCACGGCATGCGTCGCCGCGCCGAAGCGCTCGGCGGCGCGGTCGACTGGAGCAGCGGCACCGTCGGCGGCACCAAGGTGACGCTGCACTTCCCGCTGCCGGACGGCTGAGGCGGACCCTCCGCAGATAGGGACTGCTGCGCGGCAGCCCCCGTTTCGACAATCCCGACCGGTACTCCACGCGCCGGAACACGCCCGGCGCCGTCAGCCGAGGAAGGGAAGAAATGGATTCACGAGCGCACACATTCCGCGACCGCCGGGCAGCGATCCTGCCGCGCGCGGTCCGCGCCGGCACGCTGCTGCTGGCGATCGGTCTCGCCGCCTGCGGCGGGGGCAATAACGGCAACGGCGAGCCCGAGCCGCCGAATCCGACGCAGACCTATACGGTGAACGCGACGTCCGGCGCCGGCGGCCAGATCGCGCCGGCGACGCGTACGGTCGACGCCGGCGCGACGGCGAGCTTCACGCTGACGCCGGACGCCGGCTATCACCTCGACGCGGTCAGCGGCTGCGGCGGCAGCCTCGCCGGTACGACTTACACGACCGCGGCGGTCAACGCCGACTGCACGGTGACGGCCAGTTTCGCCGCCGATCCGGTCGCGATCACGTACACCGTCACCGGCACGTCCGGCGCCGGCGGCCAGATCGCGCCGGCGACGCAGACGGTCGCCGACCGCGCGCACGCGACGCTGACGGTGACGCCGGACAGCGGCTATCACATCGACGCCGTGAGCGGCTGCGGCGGTCTGCTCGACGGCAACACCTACACCACCGGCGAAATCACCGCCGACTGCACGGTGACGGCGAGCTTCGCCGCCGATGCGGTCGTGCGGCGCTACACGGTGACCGGCGCCGCCGGTGCCGGCGGCAGCATCGCACCGGCCAGCCAGACGGTGGACGAGGGCGCGCGCGCGACGCTGACGGTGACGCCGGACAACGGCTATCACATCGACGCCGTGAGCGGCTGCGACGGCACGCTCAGCGGCTCGACCTACAGCACCGGCGTGGTCGCCGCGAACTGCACGGTGACGGCGAGCTTCGCGCTCGATGCCCCCGCGCCGGCGGCGCGCAAGCTCAACGACACCGGCATCGTCTATTGCGCCCGCGAGGGCCGCAACCAGGGCGACAACCGCATCGATTGCAGCGATCCGACGGCGCTGACGCCGGCCGCGCAGGACGCGATGAACGGCCGCGATGCATTGGCCGCGGCGGGTACGCTGACCAAGATCGGCGCCAGCACGCCCAACGCCGGCACCCGGCCGAACGGCTTCGACTTCACCAAGATCGGCAAGAACGGCGAGGTGCTGCCGTCCGACGCCGCGTTCTGGTACTGCGTGCGCGACAACGTCACCGGCCTGATCTGGGAGAACAAGACTGACGACAACGACCCGAACCGGCCGTCGGACATCAGCAATCTCGATCCGGGCATCCACGACAAGGACTGGACCTACAGCTGGTACGACAGCGATCCGGATCACTCCGGCAACGGCGGCGCGGCCGGCACCGAGAACGGCGGCAACTGCAACAGCAACGGCCATTGCGACACCGAGAAGTTCGTCGCCGACACCAATGCGGCCGGCTGGTGCGGCGCCAGCGACTGGCGCCTGCCGGGCGTCGACGAGCTGCAGGACATCGTCGACCGCGGCCGCCAGTACGGCACGCGGCCGGAGACCGGCATGGCGATCGATCCGGGCTACTTCGCGCACACGCAGTACTACCAGCCGTTCACCTACTGGAGCGCGACGCCGGCGGTGGCCTCCGACAAGGCCTGGTCGGTCGAGTTCTATTACGGCGTGCGCAGCGCCAACGGCAAGACCGGCGCGCGGTCCGTGCGCCTGGTTCGCGAGCCTTCGGCGATGCCGCGCTGAGCGTCGTGCGGTCCGGCCGCCGGGCGGCGGCCGGACCAGCCACTTTCCAACCGTATTCCTTCAGGAGTGAGCCCATGCCCACCTCGAATCCGCTGTTCCGCGTCGCCGTTGCCCTGCTGATCGGCGCCGGCCTCGCCCAGACCGCTGCCGCCGCGCAGGTCTGCAATCCCGGCCTGTCGCCGGTGCGCCCGGACAACCAGTACCGCATCAGCGGCGACGGCAAGGAGGTCACCGACCTCGCCACCGGCCTGATCTGGCGGCGCTGCCTCGCCGGCATGAGCTGGGACGCCGACCAGAACACCTGCACCGGCACCGCGAGCACGATGACCTACGGCGGTGCGCTCGCCTACGCGGCCGCCGAGGGCGGCGGCTGGCGGCTGCCGAACATCAAGGAGCTGCTGACGCTGGTCGAGCTGGCCTGCGAGCGGCCGGCGATCAACCTCACGGCGTTTCCCGGCACGCCGATGTACCCGACGGCGTCCTACGCACTGAGTTCGTCGCAGCATGCCGACAGCAACGGCGACGCCTGGCGCGTCGACTTCAACGCCGGCGTCGACAGCGGCACGACCAAGACCGCGCGCAATCCGGTGCGGCTGGTGCGTGCGCCGGCGCCCTGAGGCTCAGAGCCGGCCGACGAGTCCGCGCCGGCTCGCTTCGAGCGTGGCCTCGGCGCGCGAGGTCACGGCGAGCTTGCGGTAGACGGTCTTGATGTAGGTCGCCGCCGTCGAGCGGGTGACGCCGAGCGACTGCGCGACGTCGGGCAGGTGGTAGCCCTTGGCGATCAGGATCAGGGTTTCGCGTTCGCGCGGGCTCAGCTCCTGCTCGTCGTTCGAGACCGGCGGCGCCTCGAACACGCGCAGCAGGCGCCGCGCGATGCTCGGCGACAGCGGCGGTTCGCCGCGCAGGATGCCGCGCAGCGCCTCGCTCATGCGCGCCGCCGGCTCGTCCTTGAGCAGGTAGCCGCGCGCGCCGGCGCGCAGCGCCGGAAACAGATGGGCGTCGTCGTCGTAGATCGTGGCGACGACGGTGCTGCAGGCCGGGCACTGCCGGCGCAGCGCTTCGAGCACGTCGACGCCGCTGCCGTCGGGCAGGTCGAGGTCGATCAGCGCGAGATCCGGTGCGTAGCCGCCGGCCAGCCGCTGCAGCGCGGCGCCGATGCGCGCGTCGCTGGCGACGGTGGCGTCGGCGTAGGCCGTGCGCGCGGCGGCCGCCAGCGCCTGCGCCGCGGCCGGGTGGTCTTCGACGATCCAGATGTTGTTCAAAGCCTAAGGTCCCCCGGCCGGGCGTCGCCGGCCGTGCGCGTTCTGCAGGCGCGCCCGGCTCCGCCGTCCGGCGTCCCTGTGCTCCGTGCGCGCCGGCGAGTATATCGGGGCGATGCCGGGAAGATGGGCATGGAGCGCGCCGGCGCCGGGCCCGGAGACGGCCGGCGGCGAAGCGACCGATGTCGTAATCGAATATAGTATTGCGACATTTGACGTCACGGGTTCGCAATGAGACTGGTCCCGATCGGCATCGACGCCGCGCCGGCCGCGCCGGAACGCAAGGACGGCGACTGGGCGGCGCGTCGCAACGCGGTCGGCCTGCGCCAGGTGCTGTCGATCGCGCAGGGCTGGCAGCTCGGCCAGGCCGAGCTGGCGCGCCTGCTCGGCACCACGCCGCGCACCGTGCAGCGCTGGCGCGCGCAGGCCGACGGCGGTCGCCTCGAGCTGTCGGCCGACGCGGTCGAACGGCTCAGCTACCTGCTCGGCATCCACAAGGCGCTGATGATCCTGCTGCCGACGCCGGACAATCAGCGCCACTGGCTGCGCCACGCCAATACCGACGCGCTGTTCGGCGGCCAGGCGCCGCTGGCGCGCCTGCTGTCCGGCCAGGTCGCCGACCTGTACGTGGTGCGCCGCTACCTCGACGGCGCGCGCGGCTGAAGGCCGATGAGCGACGACTACGGGCCGCTGCGCAGCCGCAGCGTCGACGGCGCGGTGCATCGCATCGTGCCGAGCCGCTATCCGGCGGTCTCGCTGTTCGACGTCGCGCGCAACGACGAGGAGCTACAGATGCTGGCCGAGCTCGAAGGGCTGACCAACGAGCGCCTGCGCCACGAGAGCGGCGCGATCCAGCGCCTCGGGCCCGGCGAGTCGGTCTACGGGCCGGGCTGCACGCCGATCATGGCGGCGTTCTGCCATCCGTCGCCGTCGCGCTTCACCGACGGCAGCTTCGGTCTCTACTACGCGGCCTGCCGCGTCGAGACCGCGATCGCCGAGACGCGCTACCACCGCGAGCGCTTCCTGCGCGATGCGGCAATGCCGCGCGAGGTGCTGGAGATGCGCTGCTACACGACGACGCTGGCGCAGCCGATGACGCTGCTGCCGGGCGACGCGCGGCGCGCCGCGATCCTGCACCCGGACGATTACGGCGCCGGCCAGCGCTTCGGCGCGGCGCTGCGCGCGCGCGGCGCCTGGGGCCTCTACTACAACAGCGTGCGCGACGCCCCGGACGGGCGCTGCGTCGCGGTACTGCGGCCGCGCGCGTTGCAGCCGGTGACGCAGACCCGCCATTACCGCTACTTCTGGGACGGCGCGCGCATCGCCGAGATCGAACCCTACGAGCGTCTGCGCGTGAGCTGAGCGCGCCGCGCCGGCCGGCGCCGGTTCTCGTCCGATCCGGGGAGGAGCGGCACGCCGCGGCCGGCCATAGTCGCCGCGGGGGCGGCTGCCGTTCGATGCCGCGCGGGCCGCAGCGGGGGAAGCGCCATGTCGTCGATCGAACTGTTCTACGCCGGCCTCGGCCTGCTGTCGGTGGCGCTGATCGTCTGGCTGAGCCGCGACCTGTACCGGCGCGGCGGTCCGGCCGGCGCCGCCTCGGCGCTCGAATGGGTCTGCTGGCTCACCGCCGCGCCGGCGCTGCTGATCGGCTGGTACTTCAACATCGCCTACATGCGCGAGTACGGCGCCGCGGCCGGCTGGTGGCACTGGACCACGCTGCTGTTCGTGAACCCGGCGTCGGCGTCCGGCGGCCAGGACCTGATCCTCGCCAACCTGATCCTGTTTCCGCTGTGGACGATCGTCGACGGCCGCCGCCTCGGCATGCGCGCGCCGTGGCTGTACTTTCCGATGAGCCTGCTGACCAGTTACGCGTTCGCGATCGCCCTGTTCATGGCGGTGCGCGAGCGCCAGCGCCGCGCCAATGCCGCCGTCGGCCGTGGACAGTGAGGGCCGCGCACAGGCAGGCTGCGGGCATGGGAAAGCCAGAACCTGAGACCGGGGCCGCGCGCCTCGACCCGCCGCACGCCGCTCTGCCGGTGAGCGAAACCGGCACGCCGCCGCTGAAGGACATTGTCATCAGCCGCCGCAGCCGCTTCTTCGTCTGGCTGATGCGCCGCCTGCTGCGGCCGTGGCTGGCGTGGATGCTGCGCGGCAACAAGGAACGCATCGCGCGCATGCAGCTGCTGGTCGCCGCGCAGGTCTGCCGCGACAGCAGCGGTCTGGCGGTCGATTACCAGGTGATCGGCGCGCCGGATCGCGGCGTGCCGGGCCATGTGGTCGGCGATCTGGCGCAGACGCAGCAGCCGGTGCTGCTGTGGCTGCACGGCGGCGCCTTCGTGCTGCCGGCCTCGCCGGACACGCACGTGCGTCTGGTCGCGCGCCTGTGCCGCATGCTCGACGCGGCCGGCTTCCTGCCCGACTACCGGCTGGCGCCGTACAACCGCTATCCGGCCGCGCTCGACGACTGCGAGCGCGCCTACCGCGCGCTGCTCGATCTCGGTTTTCCCGCCTCGCGCATCGTGCTGGCCGGTGAATCGGCCGGCGGCAATCTCGTGCTTGGCCTGCTGCAGCGCATCCGCCGCCACGGCTGGCCGATGCCGGCCTGCGCGATCCCGGTGTCGCCGGCCACCGAGCTGGGCCGCGTGCACGGTCCGCCGTCGCGGCCGCTGCGCGCGCGCCGCGACCCGATCCTGCCGATCGTCGCGCTGCAGAGCGTCGACGATCTCTACGCCGGCGGCTGCGACGCCAGCGATCCGGAGCTGTCGCCGCTGTACGCCGACTGCCGCGGCTTCCCGCCGCTGTACCTGCTGGCCAGCGACGCCGAGGTGCTGCTCGACGACACCGTGCTGTTCGCGCGCCGCGCGCGCGCCGCCGGCGTCGAGGTGCAGGTTGAGATCTGGCCGGTGCTGCCGCACGCCTTTCCGCTGTTCGGCATGCTGTTTCCGGAAGTGCGCCGGGCGCGCGAGGACATCGTCGCCTTCGCCCGCCGCCGCTTGTGAGCGGCCGGCGCGCGACCTGTCACGTTTCCGGTACAAACGCAGGAGTCCGGTGCGCCGGGCTCGGCGCTACACTGCGGGACGCGGCGCCATCCGGCCCGCGCGTGCATCGAGATGGCCGCAGAGACGGCCCGAGGAGATTGCCCCAATGGCTGCTTACGCCGACGTATACCGCCGCTCGCTGGCCGAGCCCGCCGCATTCTGGGCCGAACAGGCCGAGACCCTGCACTGGACGAAGAAGTGGGAGCGCGTGCTCGACGACGCGAACCCGCCGCTCTACCGCTGGTTCGTCGGCGGCGAGCTGAACACCTGCTACAACGCGCTCGACCGCTGGGTCGACGAAGGCCGCGGCGATCAGGCCGCGCTGATCTACGACAGCCCGGTCACGCAGACCGTCGCGCAGTTCACCTACCGCGAGCTGCGCGACCGCGTCGCCGCGTTCGCCGGCGCGCTGCGCGCGCAGGGCGTCGGCCGCGGCGATCGCGTCATCGTCTACATGCCGATGGTGCCGGAGGCGGCGATCGCGATGCTGGCCTGCGCGCGCATCGGCGCCGTGCACTCGGTGGTGTTCGGCGGCTTCGCCGCGCCGGAGCTGGCCAAGCGCATCGACGACGCGCAGCCGGTGCTGGTGGTGTCGGCGTCCTGCGGCATCGAGCCGGGGCGCCTGGTCGAATACAAGCCGCTGCTCGATCACGCGCTGGCGCTGGCGACGCACAAGGTTGCGCACACCATCGTCCTGCAGCGCCCGCAGTGCCGCGCCGCGCTGCAGGCCGGCCGCGATCTCGACTGGCACGAGGCGGTCGCCGCGGCGACGCCGGCCGAGTGCGTGCCGGTCGCCGCCACCGATCCGCTGTACGTGCTCTACACCTCGGGCACCACCGGCAAGCCCAAGGGCGTGGTGCGCGACAACGGCGGCCACGCGGTGGCGCTGCGCTACTCGATGAAGGTGGTCTACGACTGCGAGCCGGGCGACGTGTTCTGGGCCGCTTCGGACGTCGGCTGGGTGGTCGGCCACTCGTACATCGTCTACGGCCCGCTGCTCGCCGGCTGCACGACCATCCTCTACGAAGGCAAGCCGGTCGGCACGCCGGACGCCGGACGCCGGCGCGTTCTGGCGCGTCATCAGCCAGCATCGGGTCAAGAATTTCTTCACCGCGCCGACCGCGTTTCGCGCGATCAAGAAGGAAGATCCGCATGGCGCGCTGCTGAAGCAGTACGACCTGTCGGGCTTCAAGACGCTGTATCTGGCCGGCGAGCGCTGCGATCCGGACACGATCGAATGGGCGCGCGCCCAGCTCCAGGTGCCGGTGATCGACAACTGGTGGCAGACCGAGCTCGGCTGGCCGGCGATCGCCAATCCGGTCGGCATCGAGACGATGCCGGTGAAGCCCGGCTCGGCGGCGCTGCCGGTGCCCGGCTTCGACGTACGCATCCTCGACATCGACGGCAAGCCCGCCGCCACCGGCGAGATCGGCAACCTCGTCATCAAGCTGCCGCTGCCGCCGGGCACGCTGCCGACCCTCTGGCACAACGAGCAGGGCTACATCGACAACTATCTGTCGCACTATCCCGGCTATTACCTCGCCGGCGACGCCGGCTACGTCGACGAGGACGGCTACTTCTGGGTGATGTCGCGCATCGATGACATCATCAACGTCGCCGGCCACCGTCTGTCGACCGGGGCCATGGAGGAAGTGCTGGCCTCGCATCCGGACGTCGCCGAATGCGCGGTGATCGGCGCCGCCGACGCGCTCAAGGGACAGGTGCCGGTCGGCCTGGTGGTGCTCAAGGCCGGCGTCGAGAAGTCGGCGGAACAGCTGTCGGCCGAACTCGTCGCCCGCGTGCGCGAGCAGATCGGCGCGGTCGCCGCCTTCAAGCAGGTCGCGATCGTCGCGCGCTTGCCGAAGACGCGTTCCGGCAAGGTGCTGCGCGCGACGATGCGCGCGATCGCCGACGAGAAGCCGTACACCGCGCCGGCGACGATCGACGATCCGCGCACGCTCGAGGAAATCAACGCGGTGCTGACCCGCATGCGCAACGCCGCGCGCTGAGCGCGGCGGCGCCATGGGCGGGCGCGTCGAGGACTTCGTCGCCGGCCAGCGCTGGATCACGCGCGGCCGCACGATCGGCGAGGGTGACATCGTCCAGTTCGCCGGCCTGGCCGGCGACTGGACGCCGATTCACGTCGACGAGCACTTCGCGCGCGGCACCGTGCACGGCACGCGCATCGCGCACGGGCCGCTGACGATGGCGGTCGCGATCGGCCTGTTCACGCAGCTCGGCGTGTTCGGCGACGGCGTCATCGGCCTGCTGCACCTGGACTGGAACTTCCGCGCGCCGGTGAAGATCGGCGACACCGTGCACGCCGAGGTCGCGCTGCTCGACGCGCGTCTGGCATCGAAACCCGGCACCGGCGTGGTGCGCTTCGCGTTCGACGTGCGCCGCGACGACGGCGTCGTCGTCCAGCAGGGCGCGCTGACGGTGCTGATGCGCGCGCGCGGCGCGCCGCCGCAGGCCTGAAGCGGACGCGACTCGGGGGGCGCGGCGGACGTGAACGGAACCGGGGCGGTCGACACGGACCTCGCACGCGGCCAGGCCTTCGCCATGGCGCTCAGCGCCCGGCAGCAGATCGGCGGCGGCGATGGAGGCGTCGCGCCGCGTGCATGCCGTCGTCCGGTGTTCGAGCCCCATGGTGCGCGAGCGCCGCAGTGCCGCGCACGGTTCTCACGAATCCGGCGGCAGCGGGCGCGCGGTGAGCCGGGTTAAAGTGTGACGATGACTTCCGCGACACGATCCATCTTCATCACCGGCGGCGGCTCCGGGCTCGGCGCCGCGGTCGCGCGCCGCCTGGCGGCGGGCGGCGCGCGCCTCGGTCTGGCCGGCCGCCGTGCCGAACCGCTCGCGGCGCTGGCCGCCGAGCTGCGCGCGCAGGGCGCCGTGGCGCAGGCCTACCCGCTCGACGTCAGCGACGCCGCCGCGCTCGAAGCCGCGATTGACGACTTCGCGCCGGACGCGCTGGTCTGCAGCGCCGCGATCCTCGGCCGCGGCGACATCTGGACCGCGCTGACGCCGCAGCGCTTCGCCGAGGTGATGGCGATCAACGTCGGCGGCACCTTCAACGCGTGCCGCGCGGCGATGCGCCTGTGGCGGGCGCGTGGCAGCGGCGGCGACATCGTCAACGTTTCCTCGCTCGGCGGCCTGCGCGGCATGCAGCGCTTCGCCGGCTTCGGCGCCTACGCGACCTCCAAGCACGCCGTCGTCGGCCTCACCGAGGCGCTCGCGCTCGAAGGCAAGCCCTACGGCATTCGCGTCAACGCCGTCGCGCCGGGCACGATGGACACGGCGATGGTCGGCGAGCTCGGCATCCAGGCGTCGACGCAGCCGGACGACATCGCTCCGACCGTCACCTTCCTGCTCGACCGCGCGCAGTCCGGGCCGATCAGCGGCACCATCGTCGAGGTGCATTGCAATGACGACTGAGAAGCGCCCCATCGTCTATCTGACGCGGCGGGCCAGCTTCGCCGCCGCGCACCGCCTGTGGTCGGACGGCCTCAGCGCCGACGAGAACCGCGCGCTGTTCGGCCCCTGCGCGCGCGACCACGGCCACGGCCACAACTACGTGATCGAGCTGACGCTGCGCGGCGGCATCGACCCGAAGACCGGCGTCGTCGTCAATCTGACCGAGATGCGCGACGCGATCCAGGAACGCATCCTCGATCACGTCGACCACCGCAATCTCAACATCGACTCGCCGCTATGCCGCGGCATCAATCCGACCGCGGAAAACCTGGCGGTGGTGTTCTGGAACGCGCTGCAGCCGCGGTTCGGCGAGCTGATGTACGAGCTGACGCTGTACGAGACCGAAAAGAACTGGGTGCGCTACCGCGGCGAGTGACCGGTGCGGCGCCGAATTACTGCAAACGGTCGAAGCTCGGCGCCGCGCGCTTGCCGGACACTGGACGCCGAACCCTTTCATGCGCCGCGCGGCGGCACGGTCCTGAATCCATGAGCGACGCTGCTTCGACCTACGTCATCGTCGGTGCCGGCCAGGCCGGCGGCGAACTCGCCGCCGAGCTGCGCAAGCTCGGTTACGCCGGCCGCATCGTGCTGCTCGGCGAGGAGCCGCATATCCCGTACCGGCGGCCGCCGCTGTCCAAGGCCTATCTCGCCGGCGAGATCGCCGAGGCCGGGCTGTACGTGATCCAGGAGGCGCAGCTCGCCAAGATCGGCGTCGAGTTCGTCGGCAATGCGCGCGTCGCCGCCATCGACCGCGCGGCGAAGACAGTGCGGCTCGCCGACGGCCGCGCGTTCGCCTACGACAAGCTGGCGCTGACCACCGGCGGCCGCGCGCGCATGCTGACGCTGCCCGGCGCCGAGCGCCCGAACGTGCTGGCGCTGCGCACGATCGCCGACGTGCAGAAGCTCAAGCCGTACTGCCAGCCGGGCCGGCGCATCGTCATCATCGGCGGCGGCTTCATCGGTCTGGAGACCGCGGCGGTCGCCCGCAAGCTCGGCCTGCAGGTCACCGTGCTCGAAGGCCTGCCGCGCGTGCTCGCGCGCGTCACCGTGCCGGAGGTTTCGGCGTTCTTCGAGCGCGTGCACCGCGAGGCCGGCGTCGACCTGCGCACCGGCGTGCAGATCGAGGGCTTCGAAGGCGAGCCCGACGTGACGCAGGTGCTGCTCGCCGGCGGCGAGAAGATTCCCGCCGATGTGGTCGTGGTCGGCATCGGCCTGACGCCGAACACCGAACTCGCCGAAGCCGCCGGCCTCGCCGTCGACAACGGCATCGTCGTTGACGAACATGCGCAGACCTCGGACCCGGACATCGTCGCCGCCGGCGACTGCACCAACCACCCGAGCGAATTCCTCGGCCGCCGCGTGCGCCTGGAATCGGTGCAGAACGCGATGGAACAGGCGCGCAGCGCCGCGCGCACGATGGCCGGCAAGCCGGATCCGTATCGCGCGGTGCCGTGGTTCTGGTCCGATCAGTACGACCTCAAGCTGCAGATGGTCGGCCTGTCGTCCGGCTTCGACCGCTTCGTCGTGCGCGGCGATCTCGGCGGGCGTGCGTTCGCCGCGTTCTACCTGAAGGACGGCCGGCTGATCGCCGCCGACGCCGTCAGCCGGCCACAGGATTTCATGTTCGCCAAGAAGCTGGTGGCGATGGCGGCGAGTGTCGATCCGGCACAGCTCGCCGACGAGTCGGTGCCGCTGAAGAATCTCGTGCCCGCCTGAGGCTCTGCCGCGCATGCCCAAAATCGTTTTCGTGCAGCCCGACGGCCGTCGCCAGGTCGTCGATGCGCCGGTCGGCCAGTCGCTGATGGAAGCGGCGACCCAGCATCTGGTGCCCGGCATCGTCGGCGAGTGCGGCGGCTCCTGCTCCTGCGCGACCTGCCACGTCTACATCGACGAGCCGTGGTTTTCGCAGCTCGCGCCGGCCGACGAAATGGAAGCCGGCATGCTCGAAGGCGCGGTGGCGCCGGGGCCGCACAGCCGACTCGGCTGCCAGGTGCCGGTGACCGACGCGCTCGACGGCCTCGTCGCGCACGTGCCGCCCGGCCAATGACGGTTTCTGCCTGAAGCGCCGCGCTTGAGCGCCCTTCTATCCCGCGTGCCGCTGCTGGCGCAGACCGCGTCCGCGCTCGGCCGCCGCGTGTGGACGCGCGTGCACGTGCCGGACGATCTCACCGCGGTGTCGCGCGTCGACCGCGAGGCCGAGGTCGACGCGCGCGAGGTCGGCATGCGCGCCGCCGCGCCCGAGCGCATCTGGGCGGCGGTCGAGCATCTGTTCCGCGGCGGCGTGCATCCGGCGATCACCATGGTGCTGCGCCGCCGCGGCCGCATCGTGCTCAAGCGCTCGATCGGCTGCGTGCACGGCAATCTGCCGGGCGACGAGGGCGCGCCGGTCGTGATCCGGCCGGACTCGCCGGTCAGCCTGTTCTCGGCGTCGAAGGCGATTTCGGCGCTGCTCGTGCACAAGCTGGTCGACGACGGTCGCCTTTCGCTCGACGACCGCGTCGTCGACTTCATTCCCGAGTTCGCGCCGCACGGCAAGCATCGCGTCACGATCCGCGGCCTGCTCGCGCATCGCGCCGGCATTCCGGCGGTGCCGCACGTCGAGCCGACGCCGGAACTGCTGCATCGCTGGGACGAGATCATCGACCTGCTGTGCCGGGCGAGGCCCTTCGATCCGGATTTCGGCAAGCAGGCCTATCACGCCCTCAGCGCCGGCTTCATCGTCGGCGAAGTCGTGCGCCGCGCGAGCGGCCGCGAGCTGCCGGAACTGCTGCGCGAATGGCTCGCCGAGCCGCTGGGGCTGCAGTATCTGAGCTTCGGTCTGGCGCCGGAGCTGCGCCATCTGGCGCCGGTCAACGCGCGCACCGGGCCGCTGCCGTTCTGGCCGGCGACCGCGTACATCCGGCGCGCGGTCGGCGTGCCGTTCTCGGCGGCGGTCGCGGCGTCGAACCACGAGGCGTTCCTGTCGGCGGTGGTGCCGGCCGGCAACATCTACGCCAATGCCGACGACGTCTCGCGCGTGCTGCAGATGCTGCTCAACGGCGGCGAGCTCGACGGCGTGCGCGTGCTCCGGCCGGAGACCGTCGCCGATGCGCTGCGCCCGGTCGGCCCGCTGCAGGTCGACCGCACGCTGATGTTTCCGTTGCGCTTCTCGGCCGGCTTCATGCTCGGCCAGAACCCGATCGGCCTGTTCGGACCGCGCAGCGGCATGGCCTTCGGCCATCTCGGTTTCATCAGCGTGCTGTGCTGGGCCGATCCGGAACGCGACATCTCGGTCGCCATTCTCAACACCGGCAAGGCGATGGCGCCGGCGATCGTCATGCGCATGATCGGCGTGCTGCGCGCGATCGCCGACGAGTGCCCGCGCGACGCCGTCGGGCGCGGACGATAGCGCGGCGCCGCCGCGCGCTCAGGCGCCGAGCACGAACGAGCTCATGCTCAGCGAGCTCAGCACCGCCGTGTTGAACAGGCGCAGCGTCTCGTCGGGCTGCTGCAGCGCCAGCGGGTACAGCAGCGGGTAGTAATGCTCGGCGGTCGGCACCGCGAGCCGCGTGTTGTCGCCGAAGTTCTGCGCGTAGTCGATCAGCGCCGCATGGTCGCCGGCTTCCAGGCTGCGGCGCCAGCGCGCGTCGCATGCCAGCGCCCAGTCGTAGGGCTGCGGGCGGTGGAAATCGAACACGTAGAGGTTGTGCACGGCGTTGCCGCTGCCGAGCACGAGGATGCCTTCATCGCGCAGCGGCGCCAGCGCGCGGCCGAGCCCGTAGTGGAAGGCGGCTGGCTGGCGCATGTCGAGGCTCAGCTGCACGACCGGCACGTCGGCGCGCGGGTAGAGCGCGAGCAGCACGCTCCAGGCGCCATGGTCGAGGCCGCGGCCGGGATCGAGATGCACGGCGTGCTGCGCCTGCAGCAGATCGGCGACACGCTGCGCGAGCGAGGGGCTGCCGGGCGCCGGATAGCGCACGTCGAACAGCGCCTTCGGAAAGCCGTAGAAGTCGTGGATCGTTTCCGGCGTCGCGGTGGCGCTGAGGTAGATGCCGCGCGTTTCCCAGTGCGCCGAGATGCAGAGGATCGCGCGCGGCTTCGGCAGCTCGCGGCCCAGCGCCTGCCACTGGCGGCGGAACGCGTTGTCCTCGATCGCGTTCATCGGCGAGCCGTGACCGACGAACAGCGCCGGCATGCGCGCCGCGCTCACGAGACCGGCTCCGCCGCGGCCTGCGCCGGCCGCTGCCGCCTGTCCGTCAGAGTCCGGTCGTCCATGTCCGCCTCACCGTGCCGTGACGAAGCGATCCTAGCGCGCGGCCGAAGGCCGCGCTTGTGCGCTGTGCCGCAGTGCGCGCAGCGGCGACGGCCGCGCGCGACGCCTCAGTGCTTGGGACCGTTGCCGTGCCCGTGGCCGGACTTGTGCTCCGGGTCATGCCCGTTGCCTTGGCTGGCACCGCGGCCATGCTGCTTCTGGTAGGACGGCACGTAGACCTTCTCGTACCAGTCGTCGTCGACGAAGTAGACGCGCTGGCCGCAGGCGCCGTATTCGGAGCAGTGCTGGCTCCAGTGCTTGGCGTGACCGGGCGGCACGTGCAGATAGAGCGGTGCGCCGGCGGGCGCGCCGCGCACGATCACCGGTTCCGGATAGATCAGCCGCGGCTGCGGCACGCCGCCGATGTCGATGCGGCCGTAGAAGCCGGGCTCGCCGACCGTCACGGACACGCCGACCTCGGCGCTCGCCGCGGCGCTGGCGGCGAGCGAGATCGCGGCGAGGATGAAGGGCAGGGCTTTCATGGTCGTGGCTCCGGGACGGGGGATCAGTGATTCTAGGCGCGTTCGCGGTCTTTGGCCGATCCGGCGTGCCGGGGCCGTCGCCGCTTCACCATGAATCCGGATATTCGGCATGCGTCGGCAGGCCGCCGCTGCCGCAGGCCCACGGCGCGCGCGAGGCCCAGAAGATGTGATCGGTCGGCGCCATCGGCGGCGGCGCGTCGAGCGAGCCGGCCGGAATCACTACCAGCGTGCTGTTGCGCCGCACGCGCGGCAGCGGCGCGCCGCAGTGCCGGCAGAACCATTTGCCGAAAGCCTTCGCGCCCGGCAGCTCGTAGCGGCCGATCGCGTCCTCGCCGGACAGCCAGCGCAGCTGCGTGGCGTCGGCCGTCAGATTGGTCGCATGCCCGGTGCCGCTGCTCTTGCGGCAGCGCGAGCAATGGCAGTGGATCATCTTCTGGAACGGCGGATCGATTTCGAAGCGCACCGTGCCGCACAGACAGGCGCCCTGGATACTGCCTTCCGCCATGCTTCGTCTCCCTTGCGTTGCGATCGCGGTCCGCCGCAGCCTCAGCGCAGCGGCTCGACCAGATGGGCGCGATGAGCCGGCGCCGGGTAGGGCTCCGGCCAGAACTCGACGAGGCGCACGATCCGGCCCCGCTCGACCGTGAAGAACGACAGCGCGCGCGCCTGCTGCGCGCCGTCGGTCACCGACACGTCGGTGACGACCTCGTCGCTCGCGGCGACGAGGCGATGGAGCTCGAAGCGCCAGGGGCCGTGCGCCGGGTATTCGCGATTCATGCGCGCGAAGTTCGCGGCGCCGCGGATGCGCTCGCCGGACTGCGGCCATTCGAGGACGAAGCGTTCGTCGAGCACGGCCGCGACCGCATCGAAATCGTTCGACGCCATCAGGCGCCAGAAGCTGCGGACCACGGATTCGGCGCTGGCGTGTGCGGACGGCATCGGCGCATTGTCGAGTGCGTGCGGACGGCGGACAAGTGCGGACGCCGCGCCGCCGCGCGCCGGCCCGGGCTCAGGCCGCCGGCAGGACGCGGTAGCGGCTCTGCACGAGGCCGTTGGCGGCCGCCGAGGTCTGCAGGTGTTCGAGCCGGCTGCCGCCGCCGTCGGCGGCGAACAGCGGGATGCCGTCGCCGAGCAGCACCGGCACGCGGGTGAGGGTCAGCTCGCGGATCAGGCCGGCGGCGAGAAAGCGCCGGATCGTCTGGCCGCCGTCGATGTAGAGATGCCGATGGCCGGCTGCCGCGAGCCGGGCCGCGATCGCGGCCGGCGCGCCGCCATCGGCCACCACCTTGCCGTGCAGCCGCGGCGGCAGCGCCAGTTCGCGTGCGCTCAGGACCACGACGGTCCGCCCTTCGTACGGCCACTCGGGAAAGTCGCGCGCCGTCTCGAAAGTCTTGCGGCCCATGACGATGGCGTCGACCGTGGCGATGAAGCGCTCGTAGGGCAGGCCGAGGCCGCGCTGGTCGAGGAATTCGGGTTTCGTCAGCCAGTCGAGCGCGCCGTCGCGGCGGGAGATGAAGCCGTCGACGCTGGTGGCGATGAACACGGAGCAATGCGGGTGCATGAACGATGGTGCCGGATGGTGAGGGGGTGGCGCAGGACGGCTGCGCGTCAGACCGGCGCGGCCGGCGTGCCGAAGCTCGCGGGATGTGCCTGCACGAAGCGGTACAGCAGCTCGGCGAGGTCGTCGGGGTACGTGTAGAACTGGCCGTCGAGTTCGTCGAGCGCCGCCGCGCGGCCGCTGTCGGCGGGTGCGGCGGCGACGGACGTTGCGCGTGCGACGATCTCGGCGCAGCGCAGCGCGCCGATGCTGCGCAGCGCTTCCGGCGCGAACGCGACCAGTGCCGCATCCTCACGGGCGACGAACTGCGCGAAGCCGTTGTTGTTGACCTGGCTTTCCAGCGCCCAGATCGCGCTGAAGACGCGCTGCGGCAGCGGCTGGGCGGAGAAGTCGACGCGACCGTAGGCGGTATGCGGGCTCTCGAAAAGCTCGATCAGATAAAGGTTCTTGTCCATGCGTGCGCCTCGTGGCGGGGGCGTTGGCGCGGATGGTGGCGCGCCGCGCGGCGCAGCGCTGGCCATTTGCTTGACGTCGGTGCGGACGACGGGCGCGACGTTCAGTGCGCGCCGCGGCGCCGCGTACGGCGCGCCGGCGCATGCTCCGCGGCGCCCGCGGCGTGCGGCACGAGGCCGGCGGCCCGCTCCAGCTCTTCGAGCGCTTCGGCGCTGTACACGGCAAGCCGCTGCAGCGAGGGCAGCGCGTCGCGGCAGCCGGTGAAGCCGAGCGACAGGCGGTCGTGGTAGCCGACCAGGGTGACGTTGAGCGCGTAGCCGTCGAACAGCACCGAGATCGGATACATCGCCTCCAGCTCCGCGCCTTCGAGATAGAGCAGTTCTTTGGACGCGACCACGTTGGAGACCACGAAGTTGAAGATCGGCGGCAGATGCGAAAGCACGCGCGCCATCTGGCCGAGGATCAGCGGCGAGAGGCCGAGCATCGTGAACTGCGCGAGCGCTTCCGGCGACATGCCGCGCAGCTGGTCCTTGGTGCGCTGCGTGACGGCGCGGACCACGTGCAGACAGTCGAGCGGATCGTCGGCCTGCGTTTCGAGCGGCACGACGAAACCGGCGACGGCGTTGCCCGGCTTGCCGTCGGCACGCGGCAGGCCGACCGGCACCGAGGCCACCAGCGGCTCGTGCGGCAGCGCGTCGAGTTCGAGCAGGTAGCGGCGCACGGCGCCGGCGATCAGCGCCAGCGCGACGTCATTGACGGTGCTCTGCGTCGCCGCGCTGACCGCCTTGATCCGCGACAGCTCGAACAGCTGCGTGGCGAGCCGGCGCTGCGGCGTGATCGGCACGTTGAGCAGCGTCCGCGGCGTCGACAGCGCCGAGAGGATGCCGCCTTCCGGGTTGTCGCGGCGCCGCGCCATGCGGCGCAGTGTCGATAGCAGCTCGCCACTGGCGCGCAGCTGCGTGCGCAGGGCCTCGACGCCCTGCTCGACGGCGTGGCCATGCGGCGCGTCGCGGGCCTCGCGCGGCTGCGCCGGCAACGCCCATAGCGCCGGCATGTCGCGCTGCAGCGCATCGGCGCTCAGCCAGCGGCGCACGAGCTTGAGCGCGCCCATGCCGTCGAGCGCGCTGTGATGGACCTTGAGGAAGAACGCGAAGCGGTCGTTCTCCAGGCCCTCGATCAAGGTGATCTCCCACGGCGGGCGGCGCAGGTCGAGCGGATGCGAGTGCAGGCGCGAAACCAGTACGCCGAGCTCGCGCTCGCCGCCAGGATACGGCAGCGCCGAATGGCGCACGTGGTAATCGATATCGATGTCCGGGGCCGGCTCCCAGGCCGGCGCCAGCGCCGACCACGGCGTGCGCGCGAGGCGCAGGTTGAACGGCTCGGTGCTCGGCATTTGTGCGCGCAGCCTGGCGAACAGCTGGCGCAGGAAATCGGGCGGCGCGTCCGGCGGCAGGCGGAAGGTCATCAGGCCACCGACGTGCATCGGCGTGCGCGGCGATTCCATGCGCAGGAACGCGGCGTCGACCGGACTCAGGTATCTCATCGTTCTCCCCACCGAGCGTGCGGCCGTCTGCGCGGCCTGGTCGCATCATGGGCCAAGCGCCGGCCGCTCGGCTAGTCATTTCGGGTGAGGCTCGCCCGCCTTGCTGCCCCTACGTTAGCGCGGCGGAATTCCTATAAAGAACGGGAGGAGGATCGGCGCAAGCCGGTCGGCGAGTCGATGAACAAGACCAAGGCATGGAAGCGTTGCGGTTGGGTGGCGGCATACGGTGCGGCGCTGGCGGCGTCGCAGGTGCAGGCGGGATCGTTCGACATCGGCACGGACACCACGCTGGATTACAAGGTCACCGCTAACTACGGTCTGGCGGTGCGTACGGAAAAGCAGGACAAGCGGCTCATCAACGGCCCGGTCGAGGAGTTCCAGTCGTACCTGTTCCCGGTCATTCCGGACGGCCAGCCGAACCAGATCTTCCGCTTCGAGGGCCAGGGCCTGCCGCAGTCGATCAACTCCGACGACGGCAACCGCAACTTCAACCGTGGCGACCTGATCCACAACCGCCTCAGCGTCTACGGCGAGATGCAGCTGCATCACGGCGACTTCGGCGCGGTGCTCAGCGGCTCGGCGTTCTATGACGACGTCTACCATCGCGACAACGCCAACGATTCGCCGCTGACGGTCAACAAGGGCAATCCGCCGGAAGGCATTCCGGACCCGGACTACGACCGCTTCACCGAATCGACCAAGTACTACGACGGCGAGCGCGCGCGTCTGCTCGAAGCCTACGTCTACGGCTCCTTCTATCTCGGCGACGAATCCAGCATCAACGTCCGCCTCGGCCAGCAGCTCGTCGCCTGGGGCGAGAGCCTGTTCATGTCGGGCATCGCCAGCGCGCAGAGCCAGGCCGACGCGACCAAGGCCTTCGTGCCCGGCACCGAGATCAAGGACATCCTGCTGCCGGTGCCGCAGCTCGCGTTCAACGCTTCGATCAACAACGAGCTGACGGCGCTCGGCTACTACAAGTTCGATTTCCGGCCGAACGAGATCTTCCCGGTCGGCGACTACTTCTCGCCGGCCGACGTCGTCGGCCCGGGCGCGCGCTTCGTCTACGGTTCGGCGAACCCGCTGTACGGCGGCCCGGGCAGCTGCACCGGTCTGCTGCAGAACCTGCACGTCGGCACCGTGCCGACGCCGGTCACGCCGGCGATCGAGAATCTGGTCTGCAACGTGATCCTGGCCCCGGTCGGCCAGCTGGTGAACGCGCCGCGCTACATCTACGCCTACCGCGAGAAGGACATCGAGCCGAGCCAGTTCGGCCAGTGGGGCCTCGGCCTGAAGTACCAGCTGACTTCGGTCACCAACGTCGGCCTCTACCATCTGCGCTACCACGATCCGAATCCGTCGGTGCGCCTCAACGTCGGCTACGCGCCCTTCGGCTTCCTGCCGAACGGCACGCCGATCACCACGCAGCTCATCAACCAGACGGTGCCGGTGTCGTACAACGTCGAGTACTACGACGGCATCCACATGACGGCGATGAGCTTCTCGACGGTGCTCGGCGGCTTCAACGTCGCCGGCGAGCTGAACTACCGCGACGGCGCGCCGACGGCGGTCGAGACGATGATCTCCGGCCATCTCAGCCCGGTCTACTCGCGCTCGAAGAGCGGCCAGCTGCTGATCTCGGCGCTGTACGCGACCAACCCGCGCCTGTTCTTCGACGATCTCGCCTTCGTCGCCGAAGCCGGCTATCTGCACATGATCGACGTCGACCGCGTCGACGCCTCGTCCGGCGTCGTGCCGATCGCCGACGGCAAGAGCCTGGTCTACGACCGCGACGCCTACGGCATCAGCACGCTGCTCATTCCGACCAAGCACAACATCGTCGCGGGCTGGGACTTCAGCATGCCGATCACCTTCGCGTACCTGAAGAACAACCCGGCACTGGCCGGCGCGATGGGTGCGCTCTACGGCGACGGCGACATGCGCACGAGCCTCGGTTTTTCGATGACGTATCTGTCGAACACGCAGATCGGCCTCGGCTACAACTGGTTCTTCGGCGATGCCGGCAAGACGATCGGCAACACCACGCTGGCGGCGAACCCGTACGTTGATCGCGACTATGCGACGCTCAACGTCAAGTACAACTTCTGACCGGGGCTGGTCTCCGGTTCTGGCCTGCGCGGTCGGCCTCCTCCGCCGCGCAGGCGCTTTTGTCCCGATCCCCCACGCGGTGCAGCGATGACAGCGCAGGTTTTCGATCCCACCGAATTTCGCAAGGCGCTCGGCACGTTCGCGACCGGCGTCACCATCATCACCACGCGCACCGCTGACGGCGCGCCGGTCGGCCTGACCGCCAACAGCTTCAACTCGGTCTCGCTGAGCCCGCCGCTGGTGCTGTGGAGCCTCGCCAACAGCTCGGCGAGCCTGGAGATCTTCCGCAAGGCCGAGCACTGGGCGGTGCACGTGCTGGCGACCGATCAGGAAGAACTGTCGGCGCGCTTCGCGCGGCGCGGCATCGACAAGTTCGCCGGGCTCGACGTCGACACCGGGCAGGGCGGCGTGCCGCTGCTGCGCGGCTGCGCGGCGCGCTTCGAGTGCCGCACGGCCTTCCAGTACGAGGGCGGTGACCATCTGATCTTCGTCGGCGAGGTGCTCGCCTTCGACCGCGCCGAGTCGGCGCCGCTGGTCTTCCACGGCGGCCGCTATGCGCACGCCACGCGCCGCGACGCGCCGGACGTCAAGCCGCGCAGCGCGCACCTGGCCGGCAGCTTCTCCGAGGATTTTCTCGGCTATCTGCTCGGCCGCAGCCATTTCCGCTTCTTCGCGCAGCTGCGGGCTGCGCTCGACGCACAGCACCTCAGCGACATGGAGTTCTACGTGCTGTCGACGCTGACGCTCAAGCCGCTGCTGACGGCGAGCGAACTCGCCGAGGGCATGGCCGGCGTGCTCGACGATCGCCGCAAGCAGGCGCTCGACTCGCTGGTCACCGCGGGGCTGGCGGCGACGCGCACCGGCGACGGCATCGCCTACGAACTGACGGCGCACGGCCGCGAGGTCGCGCTCGGCCTGATCTCGCGGGCCAAGGCCCTGGAGTCGCAGGTGCTCGAACGGCTCGGTCCGGACGCGCCGATCCTGAAGTCGCTGCTCAACCGCCTGCTCGGCGAGATCGACCCGACCGCCGCCGCGCTGTGGCAGGCGCCCGAGGCGGAGCGGCGGCGCTCGGCCGGCTGACCGCGCGCCGCCGCCGCGTTCCGGCTCAGAACATCGCGTACTGGCTGCTCGGGATCACGTCGATCGTGCCCGGGTCGATGAAGCGGTGCACGCTCGTCATCATGCGCTCGAGGTTGTGCTGGAACTTCGCCTCGTCGCCGGCTGCGTCGAAGAACACGTAGGGATCGCGCATCGCCGCCGCCGGGAAGCATTCCTCGACGACGGCGTCGATCGCCGGTGCGCCGGGCGTCAGCGCCCGCACGACGACGTTCTGCACGTACTCGAAGTTCGACTGCGTCTCGATGCCGACCGGCGTGTGGCCGTTGTGCCAGAGGTCCAGCCACTGCGCAGGGCTCAGCCGCGACGGCCGGCGCAGGATCGCCAGCTGCGCGAAGCCTGCCGTGCGCAGGCCCGGCTGCGGCGGATGCGCGCGATTGACGATGGCCTGCGATTCGGTGACGAGATAGGCCGCGTGGCGCGGGGCGCTCGCCGCGATCGCCGCGTCGATGTCGCGACGCAGGAAACCGATCGCGCTGTCGACCCAGACCTGCAGCAGCGCGTCCGGCGCCGGATCGAGGACGCGCTGGCGCAGGCCGTCGGCCTCGCGCACCGCGTCGTCGTCGAGGTTCAGGCGCAGGCCGCGCGCGCCGGCGGCCTGCAGCGCCGGTGCCAGCCGTTCGCGCAGGTCGGTGAAGAAGGCGCTGCGCGACTGCGCCGGATCGCGCCAGCCGAGATAGAGGATCTTTTCCATCGGCGGGCCGCCGCCGCAGCGGACGGCGGCCTCTCCCGGTTCAAGGCATGTAGGCGCCGCCGTTGGCATCGAGCGCGGCGCCGGTCACCGCCGCCGCGTAGTCGGACACCATGAACAGCGCCGCCTTGGCGCAATCGTCGTCGGTCGGAATCTCGCCGAGCGGAATGTCGGCGGCGACCTGCGCCTTGAGCTTTTCGAGCGGAATGCCGTGTTCCCTGGACTGCCATTCCATGTAGCCTTGCACCGGCGCGCCCCACATCCAGCCCATGTGCACGGAGTTGACGCGGATGCCCTTGGGGCCGAGTTCCTTGGCGAGCCACTTGACGGAGTTGGCGAGCGCCGCTTTCGACGCCGCATAGCCGGCTTCGCCGAGCGGCGGCACCTTGCGCACCGCCATGGTGTTGATCATGACGATCGCGCCGCCCTTGCCCATGTGCGGGATCGTCGCCTGCGTCAGGCGCAGCGTGCCGAGCAGATTGGTCTCGAGCACCTCGCGCCAGCCGTCGAGGTTGGCGGTCGAGGCGTGGTCCATCTCGCCGTGGTAGAAGGCGCTGTTGACCAGCGCGTCGACCTTGCCGAAGCGCTGTGCGGCGACGGCGGCGAGTGCGTCGCACTGCGCGCGCTGGGTGATGTCGCAGACCTGCTTGACGACCTCGGCCTTGACGCCGAGCGCCTTGATGCGCGCCTCGGCGTCGTCGAGCTTGTCGGCCGAGCGCGCCGCGACGACCACACCGCGCGCCCCTTCGCGCGCCGCCTCGATCGCCAGCTTCACGCCGAGTCCGGGGCCGATGCCGGATACGATCACCACCTTGTCCTTCAGCAGCATCTGAACGCTCCTCTGGTTTCGTCGTTGTTCTGGTGCGCCCACTGCCCTCGACATCGGGCAGAGGCGATAAAGAGCACGCTGCGCCCGAGCCGGCGCTGCTTCGGACAGGCCGCCGTCGCGACGCGCGCGGCGCCATCCGGTATTGCGCCGCTCGAGCGCGCGCCCGGCTCGGATTGCGGGTCGGTCTTCATCCTTCCCGCAATGACGGCGCGCGGCTAGGCCGTCGCCGGCGCGTCGATATGGCGTTCGCGATACGCCGCAAAGTCGCGGTCGAGCTGGGCGTCCGACAAGCCGAACTGCTCGGCCGTGTACTGATGACCGCCCTGATGCGACTTCTCGTCGGCGGCGAGCCAGGCGCGCATCGCCTGTTCGGCGTCGGCCGGCAGCGGCAGGCCGAGCCAGGCGTAGATGTCGCGCACCACATCCATCGGCCGCTTGACGGTGTCGCGGAACTGCACGTCGAAGAACTGCCGCGGCGCCGTCTGCCGCACCGCGTCGGTGTGATCGAGCGCCCGGCGCATCAGCGCGCTCCACTCGTGGCCGGCGCGCTCGGCGCTGGCCTGTTCGCTGTAGATGCACCACAGCGTGTGGATGAAACTCGAAATCGACGGAATGCTCTGGCGCGGATCGCGGTGCGTGAGGATCACCTGCGCTCCCGGGAACACCTTCAGCAGCAGGTGCATGCGCAGCAGGTGGTGCGGCGCCTTCAGCACCCAGCGTTCGGCCGTGACGCCGCGCTGGCGCTTCTGCCACTGCAGGAACTGCAGGCCGCGGCGCAGGAATTCGTAGACCGGCGTCTGATCCTGCGCGTCGAGCCACTGCATGTAGCCGGGAATGTCGGCGTAGGCGTTGTAGGCCGACATCATCGTGTGCTCGGTGAGCATCACTTCCTCGTCGGCCTCGTCGGCGTGCATCGGGTGCATCGCCGCCAGCTTCGGCATCGCCGTCGTCATCAGCTCGCACAGCGCGCGGCCTTCCTGGATGCGCAGCGTCGGCTCGGCCAGCGTCTCGCCGTCGAACGGCACCGGGAACTGCGATTCCCAGAACGACATCCAGTAGAAGCGCGGGTCGCGCGACAGCAGCCGGTGCAGCTTGGTCGTGCCGGTGCGCGGCAGGCCGACGATGACGATCGGCGCCGCGATCTTCTCCTGCGCGATCTCCGGATGCTTGGCGAAGTAGTCCTCGATGCGCAGACGATTGGTGAGCTGCGTGACGATCTTCTGGCGCAGCAGGTAGCGGCCGGTGTCGGACAGCTTCGCTTCCTGGTCGAGCGCGGCGCAGAGCCGGTCGAGCGCCGGGCGCAGCGGCGGTGCGCCGAAATCGGCCAGGCCGCCGGCGGCGGCGCGGGCATCGGCGATCAGTTCTTCGGGAACGAGGGTGGTGGCGTTGCTCATGCGGCGAGGGTCTGGTGGAGCTGGTCGTGCTTGACGACGGTGGTGACGGGATGGACCTGCTCGTGCGCGCCGACCCAGCGCAGGCACATCGTGCCGCGCTCATGGCCGGCGGTTTCGAGCCAATTCACGGTCTGGGTCGGGGCGTGCTGCGGGTCGCGGTGCGCGAGCACGATCGTGCAGCTGCCATCGGCGGCGAGCTGCGCGCTGTGCTTGTTGAGGTGGATGCGGTGGTAGCGGTAGTCGAGCGACTCCATCCACCAGTTGTTGATCTGCAGGTTCCAGAAGCGGCAGTCGGGAATGCGCGGCAAACGGATCACCAGCGCCTCGTCGGGCGCGAGCTGCCAGTACGAGTGATAGTAGAAGATGTTCGGATCGCCGCCGACGCTCTGGCACAGCGCCTGATCGGCGGGCGGCAGCTGGTTGGCGTGCGGCAGGTAGCTCTGCGCCCAGTTGGCGAACAGCGTCGCCGTGCCGTCGACGAAGCGCGCGGCGTTGCGCAGCCCGGCCTGCAGGCGCACGGCCGACAGCGGTGCCGGCTGGGCGTCGGTGCCGGTGCGCGCGATCGTCAGCTGCGCCGGCTTCTCGGTTTTGCGGTCGAGGAAGGTCTGGCGGACGATCACCGCGTTGCTGTCGGCCTCGATGCGCAGCCAGTCGCCGCTCGCCGGCTTCTCGGCGCTGACGCGAATCTCGAACTCGCCGTTCGGCCCCAGATGCAGATCCTTGGCGTCGATGAAGCCGGTCTGCTCCATCTTGCCGTTGGTTTCGTAGCCGCCCTTCTGCGTGCCGATCGACAGGTACGAAACGCTGCCGCGGGTGCCGCGGATCACGTATTCGTGGCGGCCGTTGATCTTGGCGAACAGGTAGGCGTTGTCCGGATTGTCGGCGCCGATCTTGCCGGTCTCGTGCGAGGGCAGGAAGAAGCCCGGGAAATCGGCATCGGCGAATTCCAGGTGCATCTCCAGACCGATGCGCAGCAGCCGCGTCAGATAGCGCCAGCCCTCGGCGCGGTCGAGCGCGTCGGCCGGCGCCTCGGGACGCAGGACCTGACGGCCGGCCTGTTTCAGCGCCTCGCAGAATTCATCCCAGACCGCGCCCGAGACCACGTCGCGCACGGCGCTTTCGTCGCTGTTCATCGCCCGGTTCTCCTCGTTCGCTCGGCACGCTCGTTGAGCGATCGACAGTAGGACCGTCGCCAGGCAGCGACTTCATCTGTTTGAACTAGGCTGGGCGCGCCGCGCGCGCGGCGCGTGTGCGCAGCGTCAGTGCGCCGTCAGGCGCGGCCGCAGCCATAGCAGCGGCGGCAGCATCGCCAGCGCCGCGACGAGGTCGGCGACCAGGCCCGGCGTGAAGCCGAAATTCAGGCACAGCGCTAGATCGAGCGGCAGCCAGGTGAGCACGGCGTAGATCAGCGCATCGCAGGCCCAGCGCCGGCCCTCGCGCAGACCACGGCGGACCAGAAACCAGGCGAGCAGGCCCCAGCTCGCCAGCGTCGGGCCGAAGGCGGCGACCCAGAAACGCGCGCTCGCGGTGGCATCGCCGGGCGCCGGCAGCCAGACGTCGAGCGCGTTGCCGTAGAGCACGACGAACGGCAGCGCGAGTCCGCCGACGACATGGAGCAGCGCCAGCGCTTCGAGCCAGCGGCAGGCGTTGCGGCCGGCGAGATCGAGGCCGCTGCGCGGCAGCGGAGGCCAGGGACGTGCCATCGTTTCAGCTCCGGCTCGCGGCGAGCTTGAGACCGAACAGCACGAACACGCCGCCGCTGCTGCGGTCCAGCGCGCGCACTGCGGCCGGGCGCGCCAGCCAGCGGCCGAGCGGCCGGGTCGCCAGCGTCAGCAGGCCGAACCAGAGCAGGCCGAGAACGGCGTGAATGCCGGCGAGCAGCGTACTGAAGGCAACGACGTCGACGCCGGCCGGCACGAACTGCGGCAGGAAGCTGACGTAGAACACGCCGACCTTGGGGTTCAGCAGATTGGTCAGCAGGCCGCGCGCGAAACCCGTGCCGCGCGGCGGCGCGGCGGCGTCGACCGGCAGCGCGTCGCGCGGCCGCAGCAGCAGCTGCGCGCCGAGCCACAGCAGGTAGGCGGCCCCGGCGAGGCGCAGCGCCTCGTAGGCCAGCGTCGACACCGCGAACAGCGCGCCGAGGCCGAGCGCGACGGCCAGACCCCAGAGCAGGCAGCCGGCGCAGATGCCGGCGCCGGCGAGCAGCGCGCGGCGCGGTCCTTCGGCGATCGCCGTGCGCAGCACGAGCAGGGTGTCGAGGCCGGGCGTGATCGTCAGCAGGCCGGCGGCGGCGGTGAACATCAACAGGGTGGGCAGCGTGGTCATGGGCGGATGCTTCGAACGCGCGCTCAGCGCTGGCACTGCGGACAGTAGCAGGACGCGCGGCCGCCGAGCACGAGGCCCTTGATGGTGGTGCCGCAGACCCGGCACGGCTCGCCGTCGCGGCCGTAGACGGACAGTTCCTGCTGGAAGTAGCCGGACGCGCCGTCGGCGCCGGCGAAGTCGCGCAGCGTCGTGCCGCCGCGTTCGATCGCCTCGGCAAGCACTTCGCGAATCTTGTCGGCGAGCCGTGCGCACTCGGCGCGCGTCAGCCGGCCGGTGCGTCGCGTCGGCCGGATGCCGGCGCGGAACAGGCTTTCGGCGGCGTAGATGTTGCCGGCGCCGACCACGATGTGGCCGTCCATCACGAAGTGCTTCACCGCGACGCTGCGGCCGCGCGACTTGCGGAACAGGTAGTCGCCGTCGAAAGCCGGATCGAAGGGCTCGGGCCCCATGCCGGCGAGCAGCGGGTGGACGTTCTCGTCGCGCGACCACCACAGCACGGCGCCGAAGCGGCGCGGGTCATGAAAGCGGATCAGGGTGTCGCCGTCGAGCAGGAAATCGACGTGATCGTGCTTGACCAGCGGCTGTGCCGGATCAAGCACTAGCAGGCGGCCGGTCATGCCGAGGTGCCAGATCATGCGGTCGCCCGAATCGAGCGTGACGATCAGGTACTTGCCGCGCCGCGCGATGCGTTCGATGCGGCGATTGGCGGCGTCGTGCGCCAGATTCGCCGGCACCGGCCAGCGCAGCCGCGCGTCGCGCACCGTGACGCGCGCGATGCGCCGGCCGCAAACGTAGGGCTCGAGGCCGCGGCGAACGGTTTCGACTTCGGGAAGCTCGGGCATGGCGGATCGTCAATCGGGATCGCGGCCCGGAAAACAATGCGGCCCGCGTCAGCGGGCCGCATTGTTTCACGAAACGACGGGTCGTTCAGGGCTTGTCCGGTGCCGGTGCCGGTGTCGCGGCGCCCGCGGCGTCGGCCGGCGGCGGCGCTTCGGTCAGTTTCAGCAGCGTGTCGGCGTCGGCCTTCGACAGCGAGTAGCGCAGCTTCAGCTCGGGGCGGTCGAGGATCAGCTGCGGCTCGCGCGACACCAGCACCAGATGCACGGCGGCGCCGTCCTTCAGCGTCAGCGTGACCGGCTCGCCCTGGCCGCCGTCGGCCGGCATCTTGGCGTTCCACATCGCGCGTGCCTTGCGCCAGGCCTCGGTGAAGCGGGCCAGCGCGTCGCTCGAGGCCTCGGCAGTGGCCGGATTCGCGCTCCAGGTCTTGCCGTCGGCGGCGCGCTCGACCGTCAGCCCCGGCACCTCGATCTTCTGCAGCTCGGCGCTCGCCGGCAGCAGATCCTTGGCGACCAGATCGCTGTAGTCGGCGTCGACGGCGGTCGACGACGGGTCGTCGATCAGCGCGACCGTATCGCCAACGCGCACGTAGCGGCGGTATTCGAGCGGTTCCATGTCGCCGAAGTCGAGCTTCTGCTCGTTCAGCGTGACGCTGAACTGCGGCGGGTCGAGCTTGAGCTCGCCGAGCTTGACCTCGGCGAGCGGCAGCTTGCGCTTGGTCTCCTGCGTCGCAAGGCTGACCAGCGAGGCGACTTCGAACGGATCGGTCTCGGCCTGCACCGGCGCGGTCAGCTGCCAGCGCCCGGCCTGCTTTTCGAGCTGGATCGTCGGCTGGCCCGGATGCTCGATGCGGATCGACTTCACGGCGTCGGCCGCCAGCGCGGTCAGCGGCGCGCCCTTTTCTTCCTTCTTCTGCGTGAAGTAGAGCGCCGCGGCGAGGCCGGCGACGACCAGCACGAGGACGGCGTTGAGCTGCATGCGGTTCATCGCGTTCTCCCGCTTCAGCGGCGCCGGCGCACGGCCCAGCGCAGCACGCCGTAGCCGAGCAGCAGCAGCGGCAGCAGCACCACGAAGCCGCCGGCGATCGCCAGCGTCGCCCAGCCCGGCAGATACAGCGCGCGGTCCGGAGCCTTCGGCACGTCGATGTTCAGCTGCGCGTCGCGGCTGGCGAGCCACTGCACGAGGTTGAGGCCGAGCTGCTGGTTGCCGAGCTGGTCGAGATAGGCGTCGGACAGGAAGTCGGCGTCGCCGATCAGCGCCACGCGCTGCGGGTGCGCCTGCATTTCCGGGGCGGCGTCCTGTTTCGCGTCGGGCGTGGCAGCTGCGGCGGCCGGCTGGTAATCGCGCGTCAGCGTCGCGCCGATCGTCAGCGGGCCCTTGATGTCCTGGTCGTCGAACTGCACGGCGCCGGCGTTGATGTCGCCGGTTTCGAGCCAGGCCGAGTCCGCGGTCTGCAGCAGCGGCTGCGCCTTCCAGGCACCGGCCGGCGCGGTCGTCAGCGAGCGCACCAGCGGGAACAGCGTGACCATGTCCAGGCCCTGCGTCACCGGGTTCGGCGGATAGTCGATCGCGGCGAAGAAGCCGGGGTGGCCGGTGCCGAGAATCTGGTAGTCCGGGAAGATCGCGTAGCCGTTCTGCCAGCTGATGCCCAGTTCCTTGGCGAGCGGCTCGAGGCCCGGCGCGTAATCGGGGTCGGCCAGCCACAGCACGTTGCCGCCGTGCGCGACGTAGTCGGCGACGATCTGCGCCTCGCCTTCGAGCAGCTTCGAGGCCGGCGAGGCGATCACCAGCACGCTGGTGTTGTCCGGGATCTTCGGGGTCTTGACCAGGTTGAGGCCCTGGACCTTGAGGCCCTTGTCCTTCAGCGCCTGCGCGAAGCGGCTGAACGAGGTCGGGCCGGGCTCGGCGGTCGAGCGCTCGCCGTGGCCTTCGAGGAACACCACCCACTGTTCGCCGCCGTAGGCGAGGCGCTGCAGCGCGGTGGTGATCGCCGGCTCGGTCGTCGCGTTCAGCGTCTCGCGGCGGCCCTGGTACTCGGCGACGATCTGGCCGACGTAGTTGACGTTGAACTCGCGGACCTTCTGCGGCGAGGCGCTCGGGTCGATGAAGTCGAGCTCGATGTTCTTCTTGACCCGCGTGTAGCGTTCGAGATCGGCTTCGATCGCGTGGCGCGTGTCGGCGCCGCTCGGCGCGAACACGTGGAAGACGATCGGATCGGGCATCGACTCGAGCTGCTTGACGCTCGCTGCGGTCAGCGTGTTGCGCTTGCCGGCGGTCCAGTCGATGTCGGCCTTGAAGCGCACCGACAGGAAGCCGAGCAGCACGATCACCGCGAGGATCAGCAGACCGTTGAACAGCTGCTGCGCAAGGATTTGCTTCTTCTGTTTCATGGCGTTCTTTCTTGGGAGTCTCGTGGGCGTCGGGCGGTCTAGTTGCGCTCGATGTCGAGGCGCAGCACCGTCAGCCACAGGAACAGGGCCGAGAACAGGAAGTAGTAGACGACGTCGGCGGTCGCGAACACGCCGCGGCGCAGACTCTCGAAGTGATCGATCAGCGACAGGTAGCTGAAGACTTCCTTGAACGGCACGCTGTCGTTGTAGGCGAGGATGTTGGACAGCCAGATCACCAGCAGCAGGCCGAAGCTGGCGACCGCGGCGATCGTCGGCTCGCGCGTCAGCGACGACACGAACAGGCCGGCCGCGGCGAACGCCATCATCAGCAGGAACAGACCGACCAGGCCGGCGGCGACGCGGCCCCAGTCCATGTCCGTCGACCACGCCAGCGACAGCGGCATCAGCGCCATCAGCACGACCACGACGGCGATGAAGCCGAGCACGCCGAGAAACTTGCCGAGCACGATCTCGGTCAGCGACACCGGTGCCGAGAACAGCAGCGTGATGCTGCCGGTCTTCCGCTCTTCGGCGAACAGCCGCATCGTCATCAGCGGGATGATCAGCAGCAGCAGCACGGTGGCGAAGCCGTACAACGAGCCGGCGACGACGTCGGAGACGCCGAGCTCGCTGCCGTCAGCGGCCGCCGCCGCGTACTGCGCGATCAGGTTGATGAAGACGAAGCCGGTGATGAACTGGACGACGGCGAGCACCGCCCAGGCGAGCGGCGACAGGAAGATGCGGCGCCACTCGGTGCGCGCGATGTTGAAAATGGCAGTCATGACGCGATGCCCTGGACGTTGCGAAGGGGGTGGCTGGCGAAGCGGACGGCGGTGTGCGGCACGGCGCTCATGCGGCGGCCCTCAGGTCGCCGGACGTCAGCTCGACGAAGATCTCCTCCAGCGTGCGCTGCTGCGCGTGCAGCTCGATCAGGCCCCAGTCGTTCTGCGCTGCGGCCTTGGCGATCGCCTCGCGCGGGTCGGCGCCCTTGCGCGGGGTGACGAGGAAGCGGTCGCCGCCGAGCGGGCTGGCGCCATCGACACCGTCGATGCCGGCGAGCTGCACGGCCTGCGGCGCGCGCTTGAAGCCGGCGATGATCGAGGCGTCGCCCTGCGTCGCCGCCATCGGCTCGTTGTAGACCACCAGGCCGCGGGCGATGATCATCACGCGACTGCACACCGCCTGGATCTCCGGCAGGATGTGGCTCGACAGGATCACGCTGTGACTCTTGCCGAGATCGGCGATCAGGGTGCGGATCTCGCGGATCTGGATCGGGTCGAGGCCGACGGTCGGCTCGTCGAGGATCACCACCGGCGGGCGATGGATGATCGCCTGGGCGATGCCGACGCGCTGCTGATAGCCCTTCGACAGATTGCCGACCAGCCGCCCGCCGACATCGGCGAGGCCGCAGTCGCGCTTGGCCGAGGCCAGCGCCGCCGGCAGGTCCTTCTTGCCGATGCCGTGCAGGCTGGCGCAATAGCCGAGGTATTCGTCGACCGTCAGTTCCGGATAGACCGGCGGCTGCTCGGGCAGGTAGCCGAGCGCGCTTTTCGCCAGTCTCGGCTGCTCGCGCATCGACACGCCGCGGATGCGGACGTCGCCGTCGCTCGGCGCCAGGTTGCCGGTCAGCATCTTCATCGTCGTCGACTTGCCGGCGCCGTTCGGGCCGAGCAGGCCGAGGATCTCGCCCTTGCGCAGGGTCAGGTCGAGCCGGTTGACGGCGACCGTCGGGCCGTAGCGCCGGGTCAGGCCGCGCGCTTCGATCAGGACTTCGTTCGCTTCTGTGTCCATGCGTTTTCGTTCGTGTCCCAGGGAAAGGTCTTTATCTTCGGAGGTTGGCGGGGGAGCCACAAAATCGCAGCCAGTGACCGCCCGGCGGCGCCGCGAGTTCCCTCACCTTACAAAATTGTCAGCTTTCCGACGTCGCCGCGAGCCGGTACGGATTCGGCTGTCCGTCTGGCTGGTGGCGATAGCGCTCGTAGGCCCACCAGTACTGCTCGGGCAGGGCCCGGATCACCGCCTCGACGCCGCGGTTCAGCGCCGCCACGCCGGTCTGCGGATCGGCGATGTCGGCCGGCGCCGGCGACAGATGGAAGCGGTAGCCGCGCCCGCGCGGCAGACGCTCGGCGATGCAGAACCAGACCGGCGCGCCGCTGCGCGCGGCGAGCTTGGTGACCAGTTCGGTGGTGTGCGCGGTCATGCCGAACAGCGGTGCGTAGACGCCGGCGCCGCGCGGCGGGTCGTGGTCCGGCAGGATGCCGATCATCTCCTGGTTCCTGAGCGCGGCGAGCAGCGCCTTGACGCCGGCGCCGGTGGTCGGCACCAGCCGCGCGCCGAGTCGCGTGCGGCCATCGTACATGATGGCGTCGACCGTGCCCTTCTGCGGCTTGTAGAGCGAGGTCATCGGCCCGTGCGCCGAGCAGAACAGGCCGGCCAGTTCCCAGGCGCCGATGTGCGGGCACAGCCAGATCACGCCGCGCCCCTGCGCGCGCAGCGCCTCGACCTGACGCGCCGCCGCCGGATCGTCGAGCCAGCGCTCCAGCCGCCGGCGGCGGCCGAACCACAGGGCCGGCGCTTCGAGCACGGCCTTGAACATGTGGCCGAGGCTGGCGCGGGCGATGCGCTCGCGCTCGCCGGCGCCCAGTTCCGGCAGGCAGTGGTCGAGATGCCACAGCGTCAGCCGCCGCTGCTTGTTCGGCACGCGCCACAGCAGGGCGCCGACGGCGGCGCCGAGGCCGTGCAGCAGCCATAGCGGGGCGGCGCCGGACGCGCGGATCAGGAAGCGGAGCCACGATTTCATGGCGCGCGATTGTAAAGTCGCCGGCGAAGCGGCTGCGAGCGGCGCGCGGCCCGGCAAGAAGGGGCCCGCCCGGTGAAGGGCGGGGCCAGGCATGGAAATCCAAGGAGCCGCCGCACGGGGAGCGCGACGGCACCGCCAGCTTAGGCCCGGCGCGCCCGTCGCGGCAGCGTGCGCCGGGGCCACGCGCTGTAGGAAAATCGAAGGTCGGCACGCAGGAGAGCGCATGATCGGTTTGTTGCAGCGGGTTCGCGAGGCATCGGTGAGCGTCGACGGCGAGCGCGTCGCCGCGATCGGCGGCGGCCTGCTGGTGCTGGTCGGCGTGCAGCCGGACGATAGCGAAGCCAGCGCCGCGCGCCTGCTCGAACGCCTGCTCGGCTATCGCGTGTTCGCCGACGGCGAGGGCCGCATGAACCGTTCGCTGCGCGACACCGGCGGCGGCCTGCTGCTGGTGCCGCAGTTCACGCTCGCCGCCGACACGCGCAGCGGCACGCGCCCCGGCTTTTCGACCGCGGCGCCGCCGCCGCTGGCGCGGGCGCTGTTCGCGCGGCTCGTCGAACTGGCGCGTGCCGCGCATGCCGACGTCGGCAGCGGCCGCTTCGGCGCCGACATGCAGGTCGCGCTCGTCAACGACGGACCGGTGACGTTCTGGCTCGAGGCCCGCTGAAGATCGCAGTCAGGTATCTGCTAGACAAATGATGCAATCCCGCCGCAAGCTTTCACCCATCTGCACAACCCACCAAGGAAACCGCCCGATGAAACGCCCGATCCTCGCCCTCGCCGCCGCCCCGATGCTGGTCTTCGCCGTCACCGCCTGCGGTGGCAAGCCGCTCGATCCCGCCGTCAAGAAGGCGATGGACGAGCGCCATGAAGGCTTCGAGGCGATGGGCGACGCGATGAAGAAGATCGCCGACACGCTCAAGGGCGGCGGCAGCCTCAATCCGGAACTCGCCGCCGCGGCGGGCAAGATCAACGAGCTCGCGCCGCAGCTGAAGGACTGGTTCCCGGCCGGCTCGGGCCCGGAGAGCGGCCGCAAGACCGGCGCCAAGCCCGAGATCTGGCAGCAGCCGGAAGTCTTCGCCGAAAAGCGCGAGGCCTTCGTCGCCGCCGCCGCCAAGCTCGCCGAGACGGCCGGCGCCAACGATGCCGCGGCGTTCGCGACGCAGGTCGGCGAGCTTGGCAAGACCTGCAAAGGCTGCCACGAGCAGTTCCGCAACAAGGACCACTGAGTCGCCGTGGCACTCCCGGAACTCAAGCCGCAGCGTCTCTGGGACCTGCCGGTCCGGCTGACGCACTGGGCGCTGCTGGCGCTCGTGCTGTTCTCGTGGTGGAGCGGCGAGAACGGCGAGCTGGCCTGGCATCGCTATTCCGGCTATGCGGTGCTGGCGCTGCTGCTGTTCCGCCTCTACTGGGGCTTCGCCGGCAGCAGCAGCGCGCGCTTCCGCGGCTTCGTGCGCGGTCCGCGTGCGGTCGCCGCCTATGCGCGTGGCCTGTTCGCGCGGCCGGCGCCGGCCAGCGTCGGGCACAACCCGATGGGGGGCTGGAGCGTGCTCGCGCTGCTGGCGGTGCTGCTCGCGCAGACCGGCAGCGGCTTGTTCGCGGTCGACACCGACGGCCTCGAATCGGGGCCGCTGTCGCACTGGCTGTCGTTCTCGGCCGGCCGTGCGGCGGCCGAATTCCACGAGCTTTGTTTCGACGCCCTGCTGGCGCTGGTCGGCCTGCATGTCGCCGCGATCGCGTTCTACGCCGTCTACCGGCGCGAGAACCTGGTCGCGGCGATGCTCGGCGGCCGCAAGCGCCTGCCGCCCGGCGCCGCCGACGGCCTGCGTTTCGCGCCCTTGTGGAAAGCGGCGCTCGGCCTCGCCGGCGCCGCGCTGCTGGTCGTCGCAATCGTCCGCGGGCTCGGCTAGCCGGTCGCTAGTCGGCGCCGAGCTCGCGGAAGTCCTGCTCCCAGTACTCGCCGGGCCGGCGCGCGTCGTCGCGCGCCGTGCCTTCGAGGCGGCGCAGCTCGACGCGGCGGATCTTGCCGGAGATGGTCTTCGGCAGCTCGTAGAACTCGATGCGGCGCACGCGCTGGTACGGCGCCAGCCGCTGACGCGCGAACTGCAGGATGTCGCGTGCCAGCTCGCGGCTCGGCGCATGCCCGTCGCGCAGCACGATGAAGGCCTTGGGCACCGCCAGGCGCAGCGGGTCGGGACTCGGCACCACCGCGGCCTCGGCGATCGCCGGGTGCTCGATCAGCGCGCTTTCCAGCTCGAACGGACTGATGCGGTAGTCGGAGGCCTTGAACACGTCGTCGGCGCGGCCGACGTAGGTGTAGTAGCCGTCGGCGTCGCGCATCGCCACGTCGCCGGTGCGGTACCAGCCGTCGCGCATCACCGCCGCGGTCTTGTCGGCATCGTCGAGATAGCCCTGCATCAGCGCCGCCGGTCGCGGTTCGAGCGCGATCGCGATCTCGCCTTCGTCGGCCGGCCGGCCGTCGACGTCGAGCAGGGCGATGCGGTAGCCCGGCAGCGGCCGGCCCATCGAGCCGGGCTTCAGCGGCTGGCCCGGCGGATTGCCGATCTGCGCGGTGGTCTCGGTCTGTCCGTAGCCGTCGCGGATCGTCAGACCCCAGGCGCGGCGCACGCGCTCGATGATCTCCGGATTCAGCGGCTCGCCGGCGCCGATCAGCTCGCGCAGCTGCACCGGCCAGGCGCCGAGATCCTGCTGCACGAGCATGCGCCACACGGTCGGCGGTGCGCACAGTGAGCTCACGCCGCAGCGCACCAGCACGTCGAGCACGGCGCGGGCGTCGAAGCGGTTGTAGTTGTAGATGAAGATCGTCGCGCCGGCGGTCCACGGCGCGAAGAAACAGCTCCACGCGTGCTTGGCCCAGCCCGGCGAGCTGATGTTGTAGTGCAGCGCGCCCGGCTGCAGGCCGAGCCAGTACATCGTCGACAGGTGGCCGACCGGATAGCTGCGATGTGTGTGCAGCACCAGCTTCGGCTTCGAGGTGGTGCCCGAGGTGAAGTACAGCAGCAGCGGATCGTCGGCCTGCGTCGCGCCGTCCGCGGCGAACGTCGCCGGCGCCGTGTAGGCGTCCTCGAACGGCCGCCAGCCTGCGGCGGCGCCGCCGACCGCCAGGCCGGTGAACTGCCCGGCGTACGGCGCGAACTTCGCGGTCTCGGCCGCGGCGGCGATCACGAAGCGCGCGTGGCCGCGCTGCAGGCGGTCGGCGAGATCGTCGCTCGACAGCAGCAGCGTCGCCGGGATCAGCACCGCGCCGAGCTTCATGGCGGCGAGCATCGTCTCCCACAGCGCGACGTGGTTCGGCAGCATCACCAGGATGCGGTCGCCGCGGCGCACGCCGAGCGCGCGCAGATGGTTGGCGACCTGGTTCGAGCGCGCCGACATCTGCCGCCACGAGCGCTTCAGCTCGCGGCCGTCCTCCTCGACCAGCCACAGCGCCGGCGCGTCGTTGTCGCGCGCGACGACGTCGAAATAGTCGAGCGCCCAGTTGAAGTCCGGCAGCGCCGGCCAGCGGAACTCGCGCGCCGCGGTCTGGTAATCCTCGCGCAGCGCCAGCAGCTGGTCGCGCGCCTGCAGGAATGCATCGCTGCCTGTCATCGTGTCCGGCTCCTGATCATGTGTGGATGCGAAGTCCTGGCGAAGATAGCGCACGCGCCGCGCGCCGCGCTCAGGCCGCGCCGCCGTCCGGCGCCTGCAGGCCGAGCCGCTCGCCGGCCAGGCGGCGCAGCATGAATTTCTGGATCTTGCCGGTGACCGTCATCGGAAAATCCTCGACCAGCAGCACGTAGCGCGGCACCTTGAACGGCGCGATCTCGTCGCGGCAGAACGCGCGCACCGCCTCGGCGTCGAGCGTCGCGCCCGGCTGCACGACGACGCAGGCGCACAGCTCCTCGCCGAAGCGCGGGTCGGGCACGCCGACCACCTGCACGTCGCGGATCTGCGGATGGCGGTAGAGGAACTCCTCGATCTCGCGCGGATAGATGTTCTCGCCGCCGCGGATCACCATGTCCTTGGCGCGGCCGAGGATGCTGCAGTAGCCGGCGGCGTCGATCGCGCCGAGGTCGCCGGTGCGCATCCAGCCGTCGGCGTCAATCGCCTCGCGCGTCTTCTCGTCGTCGTCCCAGTAGCCGAGCATCACCGAGTAGCCGCGCACCTGCAGCTCGCCCTTGGTACCGCGCGGCACGACCGCGCCGCGCTCGTCGACGATCCTGGCTTCCAGATGCGGCTGCACGCGGCCGACGGTCGACACGCGGCGCTCGAGCGGATCGTCGACGGCGCCCTGGAAGCTGACCGGCGAAGTCTCGGTCATGCCGTAGGCGATGGTGATCTCGCGCAGGTGCATGCGCTCCATCACCTTGCGCATCACTTCGACCGGGCACGGCGCGCCGGCCATGATGCCGGTGCGCAGGCTGGCCAGAT
This sequence comes from Solimonas variicoloris DSM 15731, assembly GCF_000382285.1. Lineage (GTDB taxonomy): Bacteria > Pseudomonadota > Gammaproteobacteria > Nevskiales > Nevskiaceae > Solimonas > Solimonas variicoloris. Next base: position 426,095 of record NZ_KB907925.1, read on the forward strand.
CGAACTCGGCGAAGCGCGGGTGTTCCAGCTCGGCGATGAACATGGTCGGCACGCCGTGCAGCGCGGTGCAGCGTTCGTCCTGCACGGTCTGCAGCACCGCGAGCGGATCGAAACCCTCGCCCGGGTAGACCATGCAGGCGCCGTGCGTCAGGCAGGCGAGGTTGCCCATCACCATGCCGAAGCAGTGGTACAGCGGCACCGGGATGCACAGGCGATCGTGCTCGCTCAGGCGCATCGCCCGGCCGACGAAGTAGCCGTTGTTGAGGATGTTGCGATGGCTCAGCGTGGCGCCCTTCGGCGCGCCGGTGGTGCCCGAGGTGAACTGGATGTTGACGGCGTCGCGCGGATCGACCGCGGCCGCCGCCGCGGCCAGCTGCGCGCGCTCGGCGCTGCCGGCGTCGCGCTGCAGCTCGGCGAAGGCGAGCATGCCCGGCGGCGGCTGCGGCGCCGTGCAGACGACCAGGCGCAGCGCCGGCAGCCGCGCCGCCTGCAGCGCGCCGGGCGCGCAGTGCGCCAGTTCCGGCGCCAGCGCCGCGATCATGCCGGCGTAGTCGCTGCTCTTGAACGCCGGCGCCAGGATCAGCGCGCGGCAGCCGACCTTGTTCAGCGCGTACTCGATCTCGTGGCGCCGGTAGGCGGGATTGAGGCTGACCAGGATCAGGCCGGCGCGCGCGGTCGCGAACTGCGCGAGCACCCACTCGACGCTGTTCGGCGACCAGATGCCGACGCGGTCGCCGGGCGCCAGGCCCAGCGCCAGCAGCCGCGCGGCGACGGTGTCGACCCGATCGCGCAGCTCGGCCCAGGTCCAGCGGATGCCCTGCTGGCGGACCACCAGCGCGTCGCGCGCGCCGTGGCGCGCGACGGCCGCGTCGAGCGCGGCGCCGATGCTGAGGTCGAGCAGCGGCGGCGCCGCCGCGCCGCGCACGTGGCTGGGGGCGTCCGCGGCGATGATGTCGCGGGCAGCCATCGTCATACCGCCATGAAGACCGACTTGGTCTCGAGGTAGGCGTCGAGCGAGGCGCGGCCCATGTCGCGGCCGAAGCCGGACAGCTTGTAGCCGCCGAACGGCACCGCGCAGTCGAGCATGTTGTGGCAGTTGACCCAGACCGTGCCGGCCTTGATCTTCGGCACCAGGCGCTGCACGCGCGACAGATCCTTCGACCAGATGCTGGCGCCGAGGCCGAACGGCGTGTCGTTGGCGCGCGCCGCGACCTCGTCGAGATCCTCGTACGGCATCGCCACCACCACCGGCCCGAAGATTTCCTCGCGGACGATGCGCAGCGACTCGTCGTCGCTGGCGAACACGGTCGGCTTGACGAAGTAGCCGCGGCGCTCGGCGCGGCCGCCGCCGCTGAGCACGCGCGCGCCCTGCTGGCGGCCGAGCTCGATGTAGCCGCAGACGCGGTCGAGCTGCTCCTGCGAGACCAGCGGTCCGAGCTGCGTCTGCGGGTCGAGGCCGTGGCCCATCGGCAGCGCGTCGGCGAGGCCGGCGAGCGCCTCGGTGACGCGGCCGTAGAGCTTCTTCGGCACGTACAGGCGCGAGCCGGCGCAGCAGACCTGGCCGTGGTTGAAGAAGATCGCATTGGCGGCGCCCTGCGCGGCCACTTCCGGATCGCAGTCGTCGAGCACGATCATCGGCGACTTGCCGCCGAGTTCGAGCGTCACGCGCGTCATGTTGTCCATCGCCGCCTTGCCGATCAGCTTGCCGACCTCGGTCGAGCCGGTGAAGCTGACCTTGTGGATGCCCGGGTGCGCGACCAGCGGCGCGCCGGCCGACGGGCCGTCGCCGGTGACGATGTTGAGGACGCCGGCCGGAAAGCCCGCTTCCTCGAACAGCTGGCCGAGATACAGCGCCGACAGCGGCGTCTGCTCGGCCGGCTTGAGCACCACGGTGCAGCCGGCGGTCAGCGCCGGCGCCAGCTTCCAGGCCGCGACCAGCAGCGGGAAGTTCCACGGCACCACGGCGGCGACCACGCCGACCGGCTCGCGGCGCGTGTAGGCGAAGAACTCGGCGTCCGGCGGCGCGTACGGCACCGAGACGTCGATCGTCTCGCCGTGGATCTTGGTCGCGAAGCCGGCCATGTAGCGGAAGAACTCGACGGTCAGCGTGACGTCGACGGCGCGCGCGATCGCCGCCGACTTGCCGTTGTCGACCGACTCGATCTCGGCGAGCACCTGCGCGTCGCGTTCGATCAGGTCGGCGAGCTTGAGCAGCAGGCGCTGGCGCTGCGCCGGGCGCAGGCGCGGCCATTCGCCGTGTTCGAGCGCCTGGCGCGCGGCGGCGACTGCCAGTTCGATGTCGGCGGCCGCGGCCGCGGGCACGGTGGCGACGACCGATTCGTCGGCCGGGTTGATGACGTCGAAGCGCGCGCCGTCGCGCGCGTCGGTCCAGCGGCCGCCGATCAGCATGCGCTGCTCGCGGCGGTCGAGGAAGGCGCGGGCGCCGGGGCTGAGCAGGCTGGCGACGTCGGTCATCATGTTCATCGTGGAATCTCCTGTCGTATGGCTACGACGCGGGTTGAGGCGAAAGGGGGGTACGGCCAAGAAGAGTCCCCTCGCCATCAAGGCGAGGGGCAAGGGGGGAGGCCCGGCCGTGGCCGGGCGGAGAGCCTAGGGTTGCGAGGGACGGACCGCGTCGGCGGTGCCCTGGATGAAAGCCTTGATCTTCTCGACCTGCTCCGGCGTCAGCTTGCCGGTGAAGTCCGGCATGCCGACGTTGGCGAACGGGCCGTTGAAGACGAACTGGTCGAGGTGCTCGATGAAGTGCTTGTCGACGTAGCCGAGGTTCGGCAGGTTGCCGCCCTTGTCGACGCCGGGCACGCCATGGCAGAAGACGCAGTTGCTGACGTACAGCGCCGTGCCTTCGGCGACGTCCTTGGGGTCGTACGGGACGCCGGACAGCAGCGAACCGCGCTGGTACTCGGTGAACTTCGGCAGCGGCGCCTTGCCGCCGAGCACGAAGGTATAGACCGTGCCCGGCACGTTGCCTTCGCTGGCGCGCTGCGACTGGCCGTAGACGCCGCCCCAGCCGGCGGCGATCGACACGTACTGGCGGCCATCGACCTCATAGCTGATCGGCGCCGCGATCACGCCGGTGCCGGTCGGCGAGTCCCACAGCTTCTTGCCGGTGGTCGCGTCGTAGGCGAGGAAGCGCGCGTCGGCGGTGCCCTCGAAGACGAGGTTGCCGGCGGTGGCGAGCGTGCCGCCGTTCCACGGCGAGACGTGGTCCTGGCGCCAGGCTTCGCGCTGCTGCACCGGGTCCCAGGCGATCAGCGCGCCGAACGGCTTGCTCTTCGGCGCCTGCGCGTTGATCTGCATCGCCGTGTTCCAGCCGATGCCGCTCATCGGCTGGCCCGGTTCGTTGCTGCCGTGACCCTTCCAGCGCTTGTCCTCGGCCAGGTTCAGCGGCACGTTCTGCACCGGGAAGTAGGCGAGACCGGTCAGCGGGCTGAACGACATCGAGTGCCAGTTGTGGCCGCCGAACGGGCCCGGAATGATGTCGAAGGGCTTGTCGGCCGAGCGCGCGTTGGCGATCTCGATCGGCCGGCCGTTCTTGTCGTAGCCGGTCGCCCAGTTCACGTCGACGAAGTTCTTCGCCGAGATGAACTGGCCGTTGCTGCGGTCGACGACGAAGAAGAAGCCGTTCTTCGGCGCGTGCAGGATGACCTTGCGCGTTTTGCCGTCGAGCTTGAGGTCGGCGAGGATCAGGTCCTGCGTCGAGGTGTAGTCCCAGTTGTCGCCGGGCGTTTCCTGGTAGTGCCAGACGTACTGGCCGTTGTCCGGGTTCAGCGCGACGATCGAGGCGAGGTACAGATTGTCGCCGCCGGCCGGGCTGCGCTGGCGGTGCGACCACGGCGAGCCGTTGCCGGTGCCGATGTACATCAGGTTCAGCTCGGGGTCGTAGACCATCGAGTTCCAGACCGTGCCGCCGCCGCCGGCTTCCCAGTACTTGCCGGCCGGATCCCAGGTCTTGGCGGCTTTCTCCATCGACGCGTCCTCGTACGGCTTGGACGGGTCGCCCGGCACCACGAACCAGCGCCAGGCCTGCTTGCCGGTGTCGGCGTCGTAGGCGGTGATGTAGCCGCGCACGCCGAATTCGGCGCCGCCGTTGCCGATGATCACCTTGTTCTTGAACACGCGCGGCGCGCCGGTGACGGTGTAGGCGCGCGAGTGGTCGATGATGGTGTCCTGCGCCCAGACCTTCTTGCCGGTGCGCGCGTCGATCGCGATCAGGCGGCCGTCGAGCGAGCCGACGTAGACCTTGCCCTCGTGCACGGCGACGCCGCGGTTGACGACGTCGCAGCAGGCCTTGAAGGCGTTGCGCCGCGGCACCTGCGGGTCGTAGGTCCACAGGCGCTTGCCGCTGCGCACGTCGATCGCGTGCACCACGCTCCACGACGCGGTGACGTACATCACGCCGTCGACGACGATCGGCGTGGCCTCGATGCCGCGCGTCGATTCGAGGTCGTACGACCAGGCCAGGCCGAGCTGGCCGACGTTGCCGGCGTTGATCTGCTTGAGCGGGCTGAAGCGCGTGCCGGCGTAGTCGTAGCCGTTGGTCGGCCAGTCCTTGCCGACGGCGGCGTTGGCGATCACGCGCGCCTCGTTGACGTTGGCCGCCGGCGCCGCGGCGTGCGCCGCGCCGGCGAGCGCCAGCGTCAGCAGCGTCGCGCCGAGCGCCGCCGGCCAGGCGGCGCGCGGACGGATGGAATTCGGTCTCATGTTCTCTCCTCGTTTCTACGAATGGATGCCGCGATGCGAAAAAGGTGCGAGCCGCACGCTCAGAACACCGTGAGCACGCGCAGATTGATACGGTTGGCCTCCTTGAAGCCATTCTCGACGTCGAGATCGCGTCCGTAGTTGGCCATCAGCTGCAGCGTCGGCAGCACGAACCAGGCGGTGCCGAGCTGCATCTTCAGCGTGCGGAGCTTGTCGTCCTGGTTGACGCCGTCGACCTCGGTCTCGCCGCCGAAGCTGTACGACAGGCCGCCGCGCAGATCCCAGTTCGGACGCAGCTGGTAGCGCAGGAAGGTCTGCAGCTGGAACGACGGGTCCTGCTTGAGCTCGGCCTTGCTCGCACCATACTCGTCGTTCTTGCCGTAGACGGTGACGTCGCCGATCAGATCGAGCAGCAGCTTGTCGGTGAGCCCGGTGATGTAGCCGGCCTGCAGCGCGAACTTCCAGCGGTTCTCGCCGAGGTTGAGCGCGTCCTGGTGGTCGTAGCTGCCGGTCGGCAGGTAGAGGAACGGCGTGATGCCGAAGTAGGTGCCGGTCTTCGGCTGGTTCACCAGCCAGACCGTCGCCGCCAGCATCAGGTCGCCGACGCCGCTGGCGTCGCCGAGCGCGGCGATGTCGTCCTTGGCTTCGAGCTTGCCGAACGGCAGCAGGAACTGCGGGTCGACGATGTAGCCGCCGACGTCCATGAAGTGCACGCCGCGCGCGGCGCCGACGTTCGAGTCGAGCTGCGGATCGATCGGCGCCTTGTCGCCGTCGGCGTAGAGCTTGTCGCGCGTCGCGTACTGGTAGTACAGCAGGCCGAGGTTGGTGCCGCCCGGCAGCGCCGTGTAATCGCCGGCGTCGACGTCGACCGCCCAGGCCGTCGGCGACAGCGCGCCGCCGAGGCCGAGGATCGCCGCCGTCAGGATGGCGCGTGCGCGGCACGCGGACGTCTGCTTGTGCATCGTCATTCGAGTCTTCCTCCAGTTCGTTATCGATGCCGGCCGCTTCGCGGGCGATCCGTGCAAGGCTTGGCGGCGCCGTTTCGCGGATGAGCGGCGGCGTCGCAAATTGAGATAAGGCAGGCTCTGTGCCATCCTCGAAACGCGCAACGGAGACGGCGAAATAAAACGCCGCATCAAGGCCTTAACGAGTACGGAAAAGGCCCGGGCGCAAGTGCAACTGTATCGTTTCGAGTCAGTGCGCCGGCGCGGCTGTCTCGCAACGAGCCATGAGTCGGAGGAGCGTCATGCCGTTGATCGATTTCGAGCTCGATCGTCGTATCGAGCGGGCCCGTCACCTGTTCCTGGAAGGCGGCGAGATTCCCGATCACCTGATCGACGATTCGGTGGCGCGTTCCTGGCAGCGCTCGCGCGGCTACGGCCTGCGCACCGGCGACAAGGTCATCTTCAACGTCGTCACCCACGCCGAGCGCCGCCGCGTCGAGGAGGCCAACCGCGCGCTGGTCGGCTACGCCGAGCCGGAACTGCAGCGCCTGTACGCGGCGCTGTCATCGGCGGACTGGGTGGTCGCCTGCCTGAACGGCAGCGGCAAGGTGGTGCGCGCCTACGGCGACGACCGTCCGGCCTGCCGCGAGATCGGCATGGCCTTCCGCACCGGCGTCGACCTCGGCGAGGACGCCGCCGGCACCACCGGACCGAGCTGCGCGCTGATCGAGGCGCGGCCGATCGTCATCAGCGGCCAGGAACACTTCCTCGACGAGGCGCGCATATTCTCGTGCGCGGCGGTGCCGATCTTCGATCCGGCCGGCGCGGTGATCGGCGCGCTCGACGCCTCGCGCCGCTACGACGGCCAGCGGCTCGGCATCCTCGAGCCGCTGGCGCTCGCCGCGCGCGCGATCGAGAACCGCATGGTGCTCGGCCTCGTCGAGAGCGTGCGCATCGCCGTGCACTACGCGCCGGAGCTGGTGGCGACGCCGATGCGCGGCCTGCTGGCGTTCTCGGCCGACGGCGAGCTGCTCGGCGCCAACCCGTTCGCGCGCCAGCTGCTCGAACTCGAAAGCGGCGCGCGGCCCGATTTCCAGCGCCTGTTCGGCCGCCCGTTCGCGGCGCTCGTCGATGCCCTGCGCCGCGCCGGCGAGGCGCCGCTGGCGATCGAGGCCGGCAACGGCCTGCGCGTCTACGCGCGTCTCGACGGCGCGCCGGCGCCACGGCCTGCCGCGGTGCGCAGCGCGAGCGCCGCGCCGCGCGCCGACGCCGGCCCGGAGGCGCTGATGGCGACGGCGCAGCGCGCGTTCAACCGCGAGGTGCCGATCCTGATCGGCGGCGAAACCGGCACCGGCAAGGAGGTGCTGGCGCGCCGCCTGCACGCCAACGGTCCACGCCGCGACGGGCCGTTCGTCGCGGTGAACTGCTCGGCGATCCCGGCCGGGCTGATCGAGTCCGAGCTGTTCGGCTACGAGGCCGGCGCCTTCACCGGCGCGCGGCGCGGCGGCATGGCCGGCAAGTTCGAGCAGGCGCACGGCGGCACGCTGTTCCTCGACGAGATCGGCGACATGCCGCTGGAGCTGCAGGCGCGGCTGCTGCGCGTATTGCAGGAACGCGAGCTGACGCGGCTCGGCGGCGGCCGCCCGCTTGCGCTCGATTTCTCGCTGGTCTGCGCCTCGCACCGCGACCTCGCGGCGCTGATCGCGCGCCAGCAGTTCCGCAGCGACCTCTACTACCGCATCAACGGTTTCCGCGTCTGCCTGCCGCCGCTGCGCGAGCGGACCGACGTCGCCGAGCTGATCGAGCAGCTGCTCGCCGAGGAAGCGGCGCCGCAGGCGCCGCCGCGGCTCGATGCGGCGGCGCGCGCCGCGCTGCTGCGCCACGCCTGGCCCGGCAATATCCGCGAGCTGCGCCAGGCGCTGCGCCTCGGCGTCGCGCTCGCCGAGGACGGCGTGATCGGCGTCGACCAGCTGCCGGCGGAAATCGTCGCCGCGGCGCCGTCGCCGGCCGCCGCCGGCCTGCTCGAACGCGCCGAGGCCGAAGCGGTGCGCGGCGCCATGCAGCGCCACGCCGGCAACGTCTCGGCGGCGGCGCGCAGCCTCGGCGTCGCGCGCGCGACGCTGTACCGCAAGCTGCGCCAGTTCGGTCTGCTCGACCTCGACTGGACGCGCCGCGCGCACTGAGCGGCGCGGCGCTGCGTCAGACCCAGCGCCGCACCCAGCTGCGCAGCGTCTTCACGCGCTCCAGCAGCGCCTGGCCGGCGACCGCGCCGGGCGCCGGCTCCGGCGCGCGCTCGACCTGATAGCGCTGCGCCAGATCCGGGCTCTGCGCGAGCCGCTGGTGCTGCTTGAGCGCCGAATTGACGGCGATCTTGCACTGGCTGTCGTGGATCGGCTTGGTGATGAAGCGGTAGATCTGGCCCTGGTTGATGAGGTCGATCGCGCTGCCGGCGTCGGCGCGCTCGGTGAGGATCACCGACACCAGTTCCGGGCGGTGCTGCTTGAGCGTGCCGATCAGCGCGACCACCGGATTGTCCTGCACGCGCGTGTCCGAGATCACGACGCCGATCGGCTCGCGCTCGAGATGGCCGACGGCGTCGTCCATGGTGCGCGCGCCGAACACGCGGAAGTCGCCGCCGAGAATCGCCTGGATCTTCGGCGGAACCTGCGGGTCGTCGTCGAGCACCAGTACGCCGGGCGTCGGGCCGCTGCCGGCCTCCGGCGCGCTGTCCGGCCGCGCCGCCGCCTGCGTCGCGCGCGCGGCGCTGACGGCGCGCGCGACGGTCGCCGTCAGATCCTCGTTCGACCACGGCTTGTTGACGAAGCGGAAGATCTCGCCCTCGTTGATCGAGCCGATGATCGCGTTGAGATCGGAATAGCCGGTCAGCAGGATGCGCATCGCCTGCGGATTCAGCTCGCGCGCGGCGCGCAGCAGCTCGATGCCGCTCATGCCGGGCATGCGCTGGTCGCTGACGATGACGTCGACCGGCTGCGTCTTCAGCAGTTCGAGCGCACTGTTGCCGCCGTCGGCGAAGAACAGCTCGTAGCGGCTGCGGAACAGGATGCGCATCGTCGTCAGCACGCGCGGCTCGTCGTCGACGAACAGCACGCGGGCGCGGGTGGCGGCGGTCTCGCTCATGGCGCCGCGCGCCGCGCGTGGCGGCTTCCTGTGCGGGGGGGATGGGGAGCGGTGCATGCGGCGTCCTTGCGCGGGGGTGGGGGAAATCAGGCGACGAGCGCGTCGGCCTCGATCGGCGCCGCGTTGGCGCGCGGCTGGCGCAGCGGCAGGCGGATCGTGAACGCGCTGCCCTTGCCGGGCGTCGAGCGGACCTCGATGCGGCCGCCGTGGTCCTCGATGATGCGGAACACGATCGACAGGCCGAGGCCGGTGCCGTGGCCGACCGGCTTGGTCGTGAAGAACGGCTCGAAGATGCGCGCGCGCACGTCCTCGCTCATGCCGACGCCGGTGTCGAGGATGCGGATCGCGATGCCGTCGCCCTCGGCCTGCGTGTGCAGGTAGATGCGCCCGTTTTCCTGGCCGGCCTCGACGATCGCCTGCGCGGCGTTGGTGATGAGATTCAGGAACACCTGGTTGAGCTGCGACGGCGAGCACTCGATCGCCGGCAGCGCGCCGTACTGGCGGATCACCTCGACGCGGCCCTTGAGCTGGTTGTGCGCGATCTTCAGCGCCGAGTCGAGGCCGTCGTTGACGTTGAACAGGTCGTGGCGCGAACGGTCGACGCGCGAGAAGTCCTTGAGGCTGGCGACCAGCTCCGCGATCTGCAGCAGGCCGTGATCGGTGTCGGCGAGCAGGCCGTCGAGGTCGCCGGCCAGCGCCTCGGCGTCGATCGATTCGCGCAGCGCCTGCGCGGTCGCCATCGCCTGCGCGACTTCGTCCTCGCGCGCGCGCTCGTCGGTCAGCAGGTCGAGCGCGCGGTTCTGCGCGCCGCACAGCTGGCGCAGGTCGGCGAGCGAGCCGCGCACGATCTCGGCGTTGCTGCGCGCGTAGCCGAGCGGCGTGTTGATCTCGTGCGCGACGCCGGCGACCATCTGGCCGAGCGAGGCCATCTTCTCCGACTGCACCAGCTGCGCCTGCGAGGCGCGCAGCTCGTCGAGCGCCTGCGACAGATCGTGCGTACGCGTTTCGACCTGCTCTTCGAGGTGCTCGTTGGCGTGCGACAGCTCGGCGTTGGCGCGGTCCAGCTCGCGGTAGCTGCGGCGCAGACGCAGGCCGAGCCAGGCCAGGATCAGCAGCAGCAGCGCGGTGTAGGCGGCGAGGATCAGGCGATAGCGATTGACCTCGGCGAGCTGGCTTTCGTACCAGCCGAGGTAGGCCTGCTCGACCGCCTGCAGCTGCGCGCCGGTCGGGCGCGACAGGAACTCGCGGAACATGCCGACCAGCTCGCCCTTGTCGTCGAGCGCCTGCTCGCCGAGCGTGCGCAGCTCGCGCACCGCGTCGCGCAGCGGTGCCGGCTGCGCTGCCGACAGCTTGTCCAGCTCGTCGAGCGTGGCACGGATTTCCGGTGCGTTGGTCGGCGTCGGCGTGACACCGTAGTTGGTGATCTGGCTCTGCAGCTGGCCGAGCAGCGTGCGCAGCGCCTCGGGCGCGCCCGGCGGCAGCGCGGCGGTGGCCGTGGCGATGCGCGCCGGCACCGCGTCGATGGTGTTGATCGCGCGCTGCGTCAGCAGCGTGCTGCGCGCCTCGAAGTCGAAGCCGAGCTCGAACTTGGAGTCGATGGTGTCGAGGAAGGCGTCGAGGCTGCGGTCGAGCTCAGGCGTCAGGCCGCGCAGCGCCTGCTCGCCCTTGTCGAGCGCGTCGAGCGTCGCGCCGAGTTCGGCGGTGATCTTCGAGCGGTCGGCGGCGGCGTCGGTCAGCGAGCTGGCGCGCGTCTGCGTGAAGGCGCGGTTCAGCGCGATGTCGAGGTTGTCGGCGCGGCGCAGCAGTTCGAGGCGCGCACGATGCAGGTCGGTGTCGACGCTCTGCGTCATGCGCACGAGAAAGATCAGTATCCCCAGTGCGACGGCCGCGAGCGCGGCCGGCCATAGCCATCTCAGCTTCATGTCTGCGCTCCCCCTGACGCCCATGTCAGTCGCCGGTCATCTTCCGGCGTCGGCTGGGCCGCGCCGGCATGCCGGCGCTTTTTCGAATCCGAGCATTTACGCGGCCGCGCCGGGCGCGCGCCTCACCCTTCTGAGGGAGGTCGCGCGCGCTGACCCGGCTTTGCGCGCCTGCCGGCAGTCACTAGAATCGCGCTTCCCGCGTTCGTTCCCGGTCTGCCGATGTCCGCTCCGTCCCCCAAGGATCTCAGCCCCTTGCCTGCCCTGATCTTCTCCTCGCGCTGGCTGCAGCTGCCCCTCTACCTCGGCCTGATCGTCGCCCAGGGCGTCTACGTCATCCTCTTCGTCAAGGAGCTGTGGCATCTGATCCACGGCGCCTTCGAGCTGCGCGAGCAGGAGGTGATGCTGATCGTGCTCGGCCTGATCGACGTGGTGATGATCTCCAACCTGCTGGTGATGGTGATCGTCGGCGGCTACGAGACCTTCGTGTCGCGCCTGCGCCTGGAGGGCCATCCGGACCAGCCGGAATGGCTGTCGCACGTCAATGCCTCGGTGCTGAAGGTCAAGCTGGCGATGGCGATCATCGGCATCTCCTCGATCCATCTGCTGAAGACCTTCATCGAGGCCGGTGCGCTCGGCCTGCCGCTGTGCGGCGCGGCCGACGCCGGCGCGCGCTGCACCAACTCGACGCCGGCCGGCGTGATGTGGCAGACCATCATCCACTGCGTGTTCATCGCCTCGGCGATCGGCATCGCCTGGACCGATCGCCTGATGGCGAGCACGAGCGGCAAGCACGCGCACTGACGCGCCGCGGCCGCCTCGCCGCCGGCCGCCGGCGGCGCCACTGCGCGCACAGGTACGGTCGGAACCACGCCGGCATCGCCAGGCCGCGCAGCGGCCGTGGCGACCCGGGTGCCTTGCGCCACCGGCTGCGCATCGCCTGCCGCGCTTCGCGCCGACGGCGGATGAACCTTTACAGAGGTTCCTAGGCGGCGGCCGGCGTGTGATTCAGCGTCGCGTCGTTCGGCGCGTGCAGCACGCAGCTGGTGCCGCCCGGCGTGTACATCATCACCACGCAGCGATTGCAGGCGGTGCAGCCGGAGGTGGTGGCGCGGCCGTCGCGGAACTTGTTGACGAGCTCGGCGTCGTGGATCAGCGCGCGGCCCATGACCACGCAGTCGAAACCGTCGGCCATCAGCGCCTCGACGCCGGCCAGCGACTTGGCGCCGCCGAGATAGGCGAGCGGCATCTTCACCGCGGCACGGACCTGACGCGAGTATTCGCGGAAGTACAGCTCGTGGAATTCGATCTTCGGTGCCACCAGCTCCTGCAGGCCGGCGGCGAAGCGCACGATCGGGTTCTCGATCGAGGTCAGCGCTTCCTTCGGCATCGGGCTGCCGAAGATCGCCCACGGCGCCTCGACGTTCATGCCGCCGCTGAGCACCAGCAGATGCGCGCCCTCGCGCTCCAGCACGCGCGCCACGGTCGCCGCGTCGGCGGCGGTGGCGCCCTTCCGGGTGCCTTCGGTGACGCAGATCTTGCAGGTCACCGCCATCTCGTGGCCGACCGCGTCGAGCACGCGGCGCAGCACCATTGCCGGGAAGCGCGCGCGCTGCTCGGCCGGGCCGCCGTAGCCGTCGCGGCGCTTGTTGTACATCGGCGACAGGAACTGGCTCAGCAGGTAGCCGTGGCCCATGTGGATCTCGGCGGCGTCGAAACCGGCTTCGCGCGCCAGCCGCGCCGCCGCGACGAACTCGCCGGCGACGGCGTCCATGTCGGCCTCGGTCATCGCCGTGCGGAACAGCCGCCCGCTGAGCATGCCGGCGGCGTTGAAGCCGCCGGACGCCGACTTCGGATAGCGCGTCGTCAGCTGCGGCAGGAAGGTGAAGGCGCCGCCGTGGGTGATCTGCGCGCAGATCGCCGCGCCCTCGCGATGCACGGCCTCGGTCAGCGCGCGCAGATGCGGCAGGCTCTCGCGGTTCAGCGAGACCTGGTCGACGAAGGTGCGGCCGTCCGGGCTGACCGCGCAGTAGGCGACGGTGGTCATGCCGACGCCGCCGGCGGCGATGCGGCGGTGATGCTCGACCAGCATCTTCGACGGTATGCCGCCCTTGGCCATGCCCTCGTTGGTGGCCGACTTGATGAAGCGGTTGCGCAGCTTCAGCGGGCCGATCCGGGTGCTGGAGAACGGCGAGGGAATGCTGTCGGGGGCGGGCGTGATCATGGCGGCTCCGATGGGGACGGCCGCTACGCTGCCTTGCCGGCGCCGATCCGGCCTCGTCCGGATGGAGCGGGTCGGCGCCGGCTCAGGCCTGGCGGCGGAAGGTCACGACCAGCACGTCGCGGTACGCCGGCTGCGCCGCGTCGAGCGGCTGCACCGGCGTCACGCCGTGGAACACGCGATGGTCGTCGACCAGCACGGCGTCGAGCGGCGCGGTCAGCGTGAAGGCGCCGAGCCGGCGCCCGTCCGGAGCGTGGATCGTGGTCGTGCCGCTGGCGATGTTGTGGCGGCGCACCATCAGCACCAGCACGTAGTCGACGCCGTCGCGGTGCACGCCTTCCGGCGTCGGCTGGCCGTCCATGCCGGCGGCCGCCTCGATGCGGAACTGGTGGACCTCGATATGCCAGCGCGCGACGTCCGGCGCCAGCGCGGCGCACTGCGCGCGGCACCAGGCCAGCACCGCCGGCAGCGTCGAACCGGCGTCGAGCGCCGCGTCGATCGGCTCGAACCAGCGTGCGATACCGCCGTTCAGCGGGTTGTAGTCGCGGCTCTGCCAGTGCGGCTGGTGATGCTCGCGGACGATCGCCTCGGCGCTGCCCGCGTAGACCGCGTAGCGCCGGCGCCGGTAGCGGCCGCCGTCCGCCATGTAGGCGTCGAGCGGCATGCCGTCCCAGCTCGCCGCGAAGGCGTCCCAGTCGGCGAGGGCGCCGTGCGGCGCCAGTGCGGCGTGCAGCTGCGCCGCCGGCAGGAAACGATGACCGTGCTCGCGCAGCGCGGCGAGCAGTTCGGGATCGGCGGAGAAGTGCGGCGAGAGCATGGCGCGTCCACGACCCGGAAGCGGGTCAAGGCCGCGTATTGGACTCCACTTGCGCCGCCGCGGCAATGCGCGGCGGCGGCGCCCGCCGCTAGACCTGCGGCGCGACTTCCACCGTCAGGCCGTCGAGCGTGTCGTCGACCGGAATCTGGCACGACAGCCGCGAACTCGGCCGCAGCTCGACGAAATCGGCCAGCGCTTCGAGCATCGCCGCCTCGTCGGCGCTCCTGGCCGGCAGGCGCGGCGCCCAGGCGGCGTCGATGTAGACATGGCAGGTGCCGCAGGACATCGCGCCGCCGCAGGTGCCGTCGATGCCGAAGCCGGCGTCGCGCAGCGTCTCCATCAGCGGTGCGCCGTTCATTGCCTCGACGTCGCGCTCGGCGCCGTCGCGGTCCTTGACCCGTACAACCGTCATTCGTGACTCCAGAAAAAAGCCCCGGTCTCGGCGACCGGGGCGCTGAAACGTCCGGCGGGGCTCGCGTCAGATCTTGGCGAGCGTCGCGGCGTCGAGGTTGGTGTAGAACTGCCGGAACCACTTGCGGAACTGCAGCACCGGGCCGTCGCCGTCGCAGAGCAGCGGGTTCGGGCGGTACTTCTTGTTGTTCCAGACGATGAAATCGACGCTCTCGAAGCCGGCGCTCTCCTCGCCCTCGGCGGCACCGATCATGTGGTCGATGACCTTCTTCGAGGCCGCCAGCTCCGGCGTGCCGGCCGGGTAGTCGACATGGCGGAAGCTCATGTTCATGCGGCTCTTCTCGGCGCTGATCGGCTGCGTGTACGAGATCATCGTCGCGGTGATGCCGTGCTGGTTGAAGCGCATCACGTTGAGGCCCGGGCCGTAGACGTCGCCGACGATGTAGCCCTTGCCGATGTCGAGCTTCATGCGCGGGCCGTCGTAGGTCGCCTCGACCGGCGGGATCATCGGCGCGCCGTGCAGGAACTTCAGATGCGCGGTGTCGACGCCGTTCTCGGCGATCTCCTGGATGCAGGTGTCGGCCGTCCAGCTGCCGCGGCGCGAGCCGGTGTAGCCGGTCGGATCTTCCATCTCCGGGATGTACGGCAGCTCCCAGGTCGGCTCGGCGCACAGCGGGTGATACCAGGCCCACATCATTCCGTACTTCTCGACCATCGGCAGCGTGCGCAGGATCGCCTGCTTCTTGACGATCGGCGGCGTGACCTTGCCGTACGGGATGTTCTTGCACCAGCCGGCGGTGTCGTATTCCCAGTGATGGAACGGGCAGCGGATGTGCTCGCCGCAGACCTTGCCGCCGTGGCCCATGTGCGCGCCGAGGTGCGGGCAGTACGGATCCGACATGCCGGGCTTGCCGGATTCGGTGCGGAACAGCACCCACTCCTGGCCGAACAGCGTTACGTTGCGCAGCTCGCCGGCCTTCAGGGCGTCGGAGTAGTCGACGAAGAACCAGCCGGTCGGGATCGGGAACGGGCTGCGTTCCAGGCCCTGCGACTCGAGCAAGATCTTGAGATTGATTTGGTCACCCATTGCGGCCCGTCCTCCACGGCGTGCAGTTTGCGGCCCCGGCGTCCTGCCGGGCGTACAGCGAATGGTCGCCCCAAGTTTGCAGGTCGTCTTAGTCCTTTCGGGGGAGAGTGGGAAAGCGGCCCCGGCAGCGCGTCGCGCGACGATTGCGGGTAAGTCCCTAGGCCGAATTTACCGTGGCCGCACGCTAGCCGGGCGGATGCGCTCCCGGCCTATACTCGGACACAAATAATTCACAGAACGCGGCGTCAGCGCGCCGTGGGGAGCGAGGGGACGATGTCGGCGAGCAAGCTGCGCAGGCTGCGCATGATGTGCGTGCTGTTCACGGCGGCCGTGCTGGCCGCGTGCGGCGGCGGTGGCGGCGGCGGCGGGAGCAACGACGGCGGCGGCGATCCGGGCGGCAGTGGCCGCACCTTCAAGATCGCGGCCGGCGAGAACGCCACGCGCGACATGATCGCGGCCATGGTGCAGGCCGCGCCCGGCGACGTCATCGAGTTCGGCAAGGGTTACTACGAGCTGACTTCGTCCTTGCAGCTGACCAACACCGAGGACGTGCTGATCAAGGGTGCCGGCAAGGACGAGACGGTGCTCTCGTTCAAGCACAACAACTCGCCGGAAGGCATCCTCGCCGTCAACGTGCACGGCCTCACCGTGCAGGATCTCACCGTGCTCGATACCGGCGGCAACGGCATCGAGCTGCGCGGCGTCAACCACGGCACGCTGCAGCGCGTGCGCGCGATGTGGTCGTCGGGTGGCGGCCGCGAGAGCGCCGATCCGATCAACGCCACGAACTACGCCAGCCGCATCGCGGTGCCCTGCACCGATCCGGCGACGCAGGATCCGGAAGACCCGCAGAACCGCTTCGGCGACATCAGCTCGCCCGACTACACGGTCAGCAAGAAGTCGGGCCGCTACGGCATCTATCCGGTGGCATCCGAGAACATCCTGATCGAGGAAGCCGAATCGGTCGGCGCCTCGGACGCCGGCATCTACGTCGGCCAGACCAACAACGCGATCATCCGCAAGAGCCGCGCCGCCTACAACGTGTTCGGCTTCGAGATCGAGAACGTGCGCGGCGGCGAATACGACAGCAACCTCGCCGAGTGCAACACCGGCGGCTTCCTGATCTACGACCTCGACAACCTGCGCCAGTACGGTGACCGCTCGCTGATGCACGGCAACACCGCGCGCAACAACAACACCTACAACTTCACCTCGGGCGGCATCGTCGGCAACGTGCCGTCGGGCAGCGGCATGATCACGCTGTCGTACGACCGCATCGACATCTTCAACAACACCTTCGAGAACAACAACACCGCCGGCATCATCCACACCAGCTACGAGCTGTTCCCGGAAGGCATGGGCCGGCCGAGCGAAAAGCGCATCGACTGGTACACGGAAGGCCTGCACATCTACAAGAACACCTTCAAGAACAACGGCAACCACTTGCCGCTGCCGACGCTCAACGACATCACCTCGTTCGACGTCGCCAAGATCCTGCCGGCGATCGTCGGCCTCAAGAACCAGGCGGCCTGCCTCAAGCTCGGCAACATCGGCCAGTGCCTGAGCTCCTCGCTGCTCAACGTGCGCGGCGCGCACATCATCTGGGACGGTCTGCTCGACACCTACGACGCCAGCTGTCCGTATCCGAAGGACGCCAATGGCAACGACGTGCCCAAGGACGAACGCGGCAAGCCGCTGTTCACCAACGAGCACCCGAATCCGTCCTGCCACTACAACAAGTACAAGTTCGACACCAGCAAGACCGGCGCGCCGCGCATCAAGCCGGACTGGTTCTCGTGCATCGATGACGACAACGACTTCAGCGCCGACAGCCTGAAGTACGCGAACTTCCACGGCACCAAGGGCCTCGAACTGCTGATCGAGAGCAAGCTCGACGTGCGCGCGATCCTGCAGTTCGCGTCCGACTTCGATATCACCCCGCACAAGTGCCAGGCGCAGTACGGCAAGAATCTGGAGCCGCTGCCGGCGGTGGTGATCCCGCCGTTCCAGCGCAGCGGCGACTACGATCCGGCGCCGAGCGACGAGCAGGTCGCCAAGCTCTGCAAGGCCAGCGTGCCGTCCGGACAGGTCAACTTCGACGCCGCCAAGGTCAACTGCCCGACGCTCGACCAGTACCACCTGTTCAGCGATGCCGAGGATCCGACCAGCACGCCGAACGGCGGCGGCGTGCCGTACTCGCTGAACAGCAAGCTGTTCTCCGACTATGCGGTGAAGTATCGCGTCGCCTATCTGCCGCCCGGTACCAAGGCGGTCTACCGCGACGCCGCGACCGACGGTGCGAACGCGGTGATCGTGTTCCCCGCCGGCACCATCATCGCCAAGACTTTCTCGTTCGCCGACGAGGCGAACGGCACCGAGACGCCGGTCGAGACGCGCCTGCTGATCAAGCGCACCGACGCCAAGGGGCGCGCGCGCTGGGACGGCGCCGCCTATATCTGGACGACGGAGAACGGCAAGAAGGTCGCCAAGCTTGCGCTCGGCGGCGGCACGGCGAGCGTGCACTGGGATATGACCGACGTCGATTCCGGCATGCGCCATACCGGCGCCACGCAGAGCTATCTGATTCCGCACGCCAACCAGTGCCTCAGTTGCCACTCGCGCGAGGATCAGGAAGCCGGCTCGGCGCCGATCGGATCGAAGGTGCGCTTCATGAACAAGCCCTTCCGCACGGAGTCGACGCGCGTCACCGGCCAGAGCCGGCACGCGGTCGCCGGCGTCAACCAGTTGCAGTACTGGTGCAGCAAGGGCCTGCTCGCCGGCTGCCCGGCCGACCTCGGTGTCAACGAGCAGCAGATCGCCACCAAGCTCGAGCGCTCGCCGGTCTTCAACAAGCCGGGCGACACCGGCTTCGCTGCCAACTCGGCGCAGGACGTCGAGGCGCGCGCGCGCGCCTGGCTCGAGGTCAACTGCCAGCATTGCCACAACGTGCGCGGCTTCGCGGCGAGCACCGGCTTCTATCTCGATGCGCTGCGCAAGGTCGACGTCAGCTACGGCATCTGCAAGCGCCCGACCGCGACCGGCCAGGAGGGCAACGGCGGGCGCACCTACGACATCCATCCGGCGAACGTCGCCGACTCGATCGTCGAATACCGCATCGGCCCGAATGCGACGACGCCGGCCGCGCGCATGCCACCGCTGGGGCGCAGCGTCGTCGACGAGGAAGGTCATGCGCTGATCGCGCAGTGGATCCAGAACGTCACCAAGGCTGACGAGGCGGCCTATCCCGGCTCGACGAGCTGCGCGAACTAGCGCGTCCCGCTCGTTTCGCCTGCTGCAGAACAAAGGCCCGCACCCGCGGGCCTTTGTTCGTTGCGGCGTGACGGGTGTGCGCCGGCAGAGAAACCCGCGTCATGGCGCGGAGCGCGGCGACGAAGCGATCCGGCAGCGCTGCGCCGGGGCGAAATGAACGACGCGGCCGAGCGGCCGCCCGCATCCGCCCGGCGAGGGCTAGTCGCCGGACGAAAGGCGTCGTCCGCTCGTGAACACGTGCCGCCGGCCGCTGAGCGGATCGGTGAACGCCAGCTCCTTGGCCAGCAGCTGCAGCGGCTTCGAGAAATCGCTGCCCGCCGGATCGTCGGTCAGCTGCGGATAGAAGCTGTCGTTGACGATCGGCGCGCCGAGCGCGGCGAGATGCACGCGCAGCTGGTGCTTCTTGCCGGTGACTGGCCGCAGGCGGTAGAGCGCGTGCCCGCCGTGCGGCGTCGCGCTCTCGAAGACGGTTTCGCTGTTCGCCTCGCCGGCGGCTTCGCGCATGCGGAAGAACGGCTCGCCGGCGACCAGGCGCGTGCGACGCGTGAACGGAAAGGCGAGGCCGTCGACGAGCGGCGCGAGCGCCTCGTAGCGCTTGTCGACGCTGCGCGTCGCGAACAGGCGCTGGTAGGCGCCGCGTGTCGCCGCCTGCGCCGAGAATGCGACGAGTCCGGCGGTGCCGCGGTCGATGCGATGCAGCGGCGACAGCTCGGCGAGGCCGAGCTGCTTCTTCAGGCGCACGAGCAGCGTCTGCTGCACGAAGCGGCCGGACGGCAGGACTGGCAGGAAATGCGGTTTGTCGGCGATCAGCAGGTGCTCGTCGCGGTACAGCAGCTCGGCCCCGAACGGAATCTCGGGTTCGGATTCGAGCTCGCGGTAGTACCAGAGCGTCGCCCCGGCGCGGTACGGCGTGTCGGGCGCGACGCGCAGGCCGGCATCGTCGAGCACCAGCCCGCGCGCCATGCGCGAGCGCCATGCACGCTCATCGATCGCCGGGAAGCGTTCGATCAGAAAGGCGAGCGCGCACGGCCAGGCGCCGGCCGGCAGCAGCACGTAGCTCGGGCCGACGCCGTCGCGGACCGGCAGCGGCGCAGGCGGGGACGTCATCACGCGCTGATGATCGCACGCACCGACGAGAAATTGCGTGGCCGGATGATCCCGGCACGGAGCCGTGGCGGGCCACGACCGCTAACCCCAAGGCCTGAATCAGACGCCCTTGTGAATCCAATCCAGCACCGGCTCGGTCCATTCCTTCATCGGCGTGTAGAACGCGCCATGCGACCGGCCCATGGAGATGGATATTTCTTCAAAGGACTGCGGTTTCTCCGGGTGCTGAGCGCGCGGCGCGCAGCGGTTGCCCGCAAGCGTGGCACTGGCTTCGTGGATGGATAGAAGCCGGCCGGTCAAGCGAAGTTGAGGTTCGCCCGGCCGCGGCCAGCATGCGGCAAGCAGTACGAAACGCATCTGTGGTCGACGCAGGAAGCTGGAAACATCAATGGCGATATCTCCGCGCTCGGAGAAGCCGACGACGACGATGTGCCAGGGGCACGCTGCTGCGAAGCGCCGCCTCGGTCCGGGAACCGCCGAGCCCGGCGTACGCATTGACGTCGGCATGGGCTCTGCGCTGAGCGGAAAATCACTGTAGCCCCCTTGCCGGCAAGGGGCTCAAGGATGGCCGGGTAGTCGTACAAGCCAAAGCCCGAATCTGTCGGGCGTGGCCCGAGGTTCTCGACAACCCGGCCATGCAGATAGAGGCGATACGTCGCGGACGGATCGGTCGTCGATGGGAAAGCGGTGACATCTTCCGTGCGAAAGCCGCAGCGGCGACCAGACAGAGCAAGACGGCCGATCAAGCTTTCAGCCGCTCTCCGGAACGCCTAGCGCTGGTTCTGGACCAGCTTGGTCTGGCTGACGCCTTTCTGTCCGGTCGCCGGATCGACGATCTGCAGTTTGCTGCGTGCCGACATGACGCCCATTTTGACCTCCTGCCATACGTAGTAGACCTCGCCGGCCTTGGCGTCGATCTGGACTTCGGAATTGTTCTCGGCGTGCGAGCGGATCGTGTGCGGCCCCGGCGCCAGCAGGGTGTAGACGTAGGTATTGGCGGCGGTCTGGGCGAGCGGTGCGTCGTCGACATAGATGCCCATCTTGATCGCCGCGCCCATGTTCTCGTTGCGATAGATGTAGACGCTCGCCTGGTCGGCGACCGGTGCGAACTGCTTTGCGGTCTGATCGGCGGTCGCAGGCGCCATCGGGACGGAGGCGCAGGCGGCCAGACACAGTGCGGCTGCGACGGCGGCAAAGCCGCCAATAGGCTTGATCATTCGTTTCCCCTTCAGGTGATGCAGCTGGATGGCAGGCCCCCCGGCCTGCCTGACTCGACTATAGCGGGCCGTTCCGCTTGCGATGTGCGGCGTGTCACTCGATGGACGGCGTCGCAGACCTGACGATTCGGTCGGTTGCGGAGCAGACCCGGTGCGAGCGCCGGGCGCGCCCGGAACGCGGCGGCGGCTCGTGTAAACTCGCCGGTGTTACCGCTCGGTACGGGCCGGGCCGGCATCCCCCGAAATCCCCCAAACGCAAAGAAGGAAAGGATCATGGAATACAGACAACTCGGCCGTTCCGGACTGAAGGTGCCGGTGCTCAGTCTCGGCACCGGCACGTTCGGCGGCGTCGGCGAGATGTTCAGCAAGTGGGGCGCGACCGACGTCAAGGAAGCGAGCCGTCTGGTCGACGTCTGCCTGGAGTCCGGGCTCAACTTCTTCGACACCGCCGACGTCTATTCGCGCGGCGCCTCCGAGGAGATCCTCGGCCAGGCGCTCAAGGGGCGCCGCGAGCGCGTGCTGATCTCGACCAAGGCGACGTTCACGATGGGCGCTGGTCCGAACGACAAGGGCTCGTCGCGCCATCATCTGATCCGCGCCTGCGAGGCCAGCCTCAAGCGCCTCGGCACCGATTACATCGACCTCTACTTCATGCACGGCTTCGACGCGCTGACGCCGGTCGAGGAAACGCTGTCGACGCTCGAGGGCCTGGTGCGCGCCGGCAAGATCCGCTACTTCGGCTGCTCGAACTTCTCCGGCTGGCAGGTGATGAAGTCGCTGGCCGCGTCGGACCGCCACGGCTGGTCACGCCACGTCGCCTATCAGGGCTATTACTCGCTGCTCGGCCGCGACTACGAGTGGGAGCTGATGCCGCTCGCGCTCGACCAGGGTCTCGGCACGATGGTCTGGAGCCCGCTCGGCTGGGGCCGCCTGACCGGCAAGCTGCGCCGCGGCCAGCCGCCGCAGGCGGGTCGCATCGCGCAGGGTGGCGAGGCCGGCGGCCCGCCGGTCGCCGACGAAGATCTGTATCGCGTCGTCGACGTGCTCGACGAACTCGCCGCCGAGACCGGCAAGACGGTCGCGCAGGTCGCGCTGAACTGGCTGCTGCAGCGGCCGAGCGTCGCCAATCTGGTGATCGGCGCGCGCAACGAGGAGCAGCTCAAGCAGAACCTCGGCGCGGTCGGCTGGCAGCTCACGGGCGAGCAGGTCGGCCGCCTCGACGCCGTCAGCCGCCGCACGCCGATCTATCCGTACTGGCACCAGATGGGCTTCGACGAGCGCAATCCGAAGCCGACGCGCTGGTAAGCGCGCACACGCCTGGCGCAGCGCACGCCGTCCGCGGACATCGCCGCGGACGGCGTTTTTTGCGCCCGCGTGGCGCGCGCCTCAGGGCTGCGGCGGATTGAGCTGGGCGAGGATGTCGGGGCGCGCGGCGTTCCACATCGCCACGCCGTTGTCGGTGGTGCTGTTGAGCAGCACGACGGCGGTGTAGCGCTGGTCGAAGTCGAGCCACGGCGTGGCGCCGAGCAGGCCCGGATCGCTGAGTTCGGGGCCGGCGCTGCCCGGGTGCTGGGCGGCATCCGAAATCCACCAGCCGAAGCTGTAGCCGTGCAGGCCGCTGCCGTCCGGCACCGGCGTGTAGTAGACCGGCAGGCCTTCGATCTGGCTGGTCTTCGCCGTCTCGACCTGCGCGGCGCTGACGATCGCCGTGCCGCCGACCGAGCCGCCATTCAGATACAGCTGCGCGAACTTCAGGTAATCCGTGGCGCTGGCGACGGCACCGCCGCCGATGCGCGGATTCTGCGTGTCGCCGTAGCTGAAGGTGCTCATGCCGAGCGGGCCGGCGAGGCGTTCCTGGACCAGCGTCTGCCAGGACTTGCCGCTGACGTGCGTGGCCACGAAACCGGCGACCTGATAGCCGGCGCCGCTGTAGCCGAAGCGGTTGCCGGGCAGCGAGTTCAGCGTCGTGTCGGCGATCTCCTGCGTGCAGGCCTGCAGCGTCGTGTTGTCGTCGTCCATGCACGGCGAGCTGAACGGCAGGCCCGAGGTGTGGTTCAGCAGCATGCGCAGCGTGATGTCGCGCTTGGCGAGCGGCCAGGCGATGACATCGCCGAGATAGTCGGCGACCGGCGTGTCGAGATCGAGGAGGCCATCCTTGACCAGCGACAGGATCACGGTCGCCGACGGCGCCTTGCTCGCCGAGGCGATCGGGATCACCGCATCGGCCGCCATGTCGCCGCCGGCGCGGGTGTAGCGCAGGTGGCCACCGACGGCGAGCGCGAAGCTGTAGCCGCTGACCTTGCCCTCGCTGCTGCCGACGAAGCCGTCGAGCGTCGTCGCCAGCGACGACCAGTCGTAGGCGGGCGCCGATTCGCCATCACCGCCGCCGCAGGCGCCGAGCAGCAGCGCAGAGGCGAGGGAAACGGCGGGCAGCAGAGTCTTGACGCGCATGAGGCGGATCCTTCCGAAGGGCGGGCGCGCGACTCTAGCGGAGGCTGGCTGAACGCAAACCGTCGCACGCCCTGCCCGGACCGCGGCAAACGTGCAAGAACCCGGGAAGACGGCGCCTTACGGCGGGTAGCGAACCCCGGTCAGCGCTTCGGAGACGGTCCAGAGCCGGTCCTGCGCGGCGGGGTCCTGCGCGTGCCGGGCCGGCTGCACGCGGACCGGCGCGCCGCGCAGCTCGCCCAGGCCGCGCGGACCGTAGAAGCCGCCGCCGCTCGCGTGCGGATCGGTCGCCGCGTAGAGCAGCGGCAGCGCCCCGTCGGCCGCGGACTGGCCGCCCCAGCGCATCACGGCGCGATACAGCAGCACCTCGACGCGATCGCGCCAGCGCCGGCTCGGTTCGGTCATGCGCGCTTCGCCGATCGCCGTGCGGGCGACGCCGGGATGCGCGGCGAGGCTGGCCAGCGGCCAGCCGGCGGCGAGCGCGCGGCGCTGCAGCGCCAGCGCGTACATCAGGCAGGCGAGCTTGGTCTGCCCGTAGGCGCGCTGCCCTTCGTAGTGGCGCTCGGCCTGCAGATCGTCGAAGTCGATCGCCGCGTGGCGATGGACGATGCTCGACACGCTGACGACGCGCGCCTGCCGGCTGCGCAGCAGCGCCGGCAGCAGCAGGCCGGTCAGCGCGTAATGGCCGAGATGGCTGACGCCGAACTTCAGTTCGAAGCCGTCGCGCGTGGTGGCGCGGTCGAGGCGCGGCAGCAGCCCGGCGTTGTTGACGAGGATGTCGAGCGGCTGCGCCTCCGCGACGAGGTCGGCGGCGAAGCTTCGCACCGACGCCAGATCGCCGAGATCGAGCGCCGCGAAGCGGGCGCGGCCGCCGCCGGTCGCGAGCTGCCGCGCGGCGGCTTCGCCGCCGGCGACGTTGCGGTCGGCGATCAGCACCTCGGCACCGGCCGCGGCGAGTGCGCGCGCGACCTCGAAGCCGAGCCCCGCGGCGCCGCCGGTGACGAGCGCGCGGCGGCCGGGCAGCGGCGGGATGTCCGCGGTCGACCAGCCGGCCATGTGCTTCAGGCCGCGCTGGCCGTCTTCAGCAAGCCGCGCTCGCGCGCCATGGTGATGGCGGTGTCCTCGATCATGTCTTCCTGGCCGCCGACCATCTTCTGGCGGCCGAGCTCGAGCAGGATCTCGCGCGCCGGCACGCCGTACTTGGCTTCGGCGCGTTTGGCGAATAGCAGGAAGCTCGAATAGACGCCGGCGTAGCCGAGCGTCAGCGAGTTGCGGTCGATGCGCACCGGGAAGTCCATGATCGGCGTAACCAGGTCCTCGGCGACGTCGCTGACCTTGAACACGTCGACGCCGGTCTCGATGCCCATGCGGTTGCACACGGCCACGAACACTTCCATCGGCGTGTTGCCGGCGCCGGCGCCCATGCCGCCGCAGGCGCAGTCGATGCGCCGCGCGCCGGCGGCGACCGCGGCGATCGAGTTGGCGACGCCCATCGACAGGTTGTGGTGGCCGTGGAAACCGATCTCGGTCTCGGGCTTCAGCGCTTCGCGCAGCGCGCCGATGCGCGCCGTGACGTCGTCCGGCAGCATGTAGCCGGCCGAGTCGGTCGCGTAGATGCAGTTTGCGCCGTAGCTTTCCATCAGCCTGGCCTGCTCGATGAGCTGCGCCGGCTCGATCATGTGCGCCATCATCAGGAAGCCGACGGTGTCGAGGCCCATCTTGCGGCCGAGGCTGATGTGCTGCTCGGAGACGTCGGCTTCCGTGCAGTGCGTGGCGACGCGGATCGTCGGCACGCCGCAGTCCGCCGCCATCTTCAGGTGATCGACCGTGCCGATGCCCGGCAGCAGCAGGGCACTGACTTTCGCCTGCTTGAGCAGCGGAATCACCGCGCGCAGGTATTCCTCGTCGCTCGCCGCCGGGAAGCCGTAGTTGACCGACGCGCCGCCCAGGCCGTCGCCGTGCGTGACCTCGATCAGCGGCACGCCCGCTTCGTCGAGACCCTTGGCGATGGTCTTCATCTGCTCGATCGTGATCTGGTGCCGCTTCGGGTGCATGCCGTCGCGCAGCGACATGTCGTGCACCTTGATGCTGATGCCCTTGATATTCTGGCTCATTGCAAAAAACTCCTTCGTCTTGCTCCCCTCTCCCGCCTGCGGCAGAGGGGTTGGGGGAAAGGGCCGCGCGTCGGCGCGGAAGCTCGCCGGCTGCGCTGGCGCTCTCTCCCTGACCCTCTCCCGCAAGCGGGAGAGGGAATGGGTTCAGGCCGCTTCGAGCGTCAGCCGCCCGGAGAGGATTTCCTCGGCGAACATCTCGGCGGTGCGCGTCGCGCTCGCGGTCATGATGTCGAGATTGCCGGCGTACTTCGGCAGGAAGTCGCCGAGTCCTTCGACCTGCATGAAGCTGGTCACGCGATGGCCGTCGAACACCGGGCCGTTGACGAGGCGGTAGCCCGGCACGTACTTCTGCACTTCGGCGACCATGTCGCGCACCGAAGCTTCGATTTCCTTCTGCTTCGGCTCGTCGACCGTCAGGCAGTGGATGGTGTCGCGCATGATCAGCGGCGGGTCGGCCGGGTTGATGACGATGATCGCCTTGCCCTGATCGGCGCCGCCGATCTTGGCGACCGCGCCGGCCGTGGTGCGCGTGAACTCGTCGATGTTCTTGCGCGTGCCGGGGCCGACCGACTTGCTCGACACCGTGGCGATGATCTCGGCGTACTTCACCTTCTGCACGCGCGACACGGCATAGACCATCGGGATCGTCGCCTGGCCACCGCAGGTGACCATGTTGACGTTCATCTCGCGCTTGCCGGCGTGCTCCTTGAGATTGATCGGCGGCACGCAGTACGGGCCGATCGCCGCCGGCGTGAGATCGATCATCATCACACCGAGCGCGTTGAGCTTGTCGGAGTTGTCCTTGTGCACGTAGGCGCTGGTCGCGTCGAAGGCGATCTGCACGCCGTCGGCCTTGACGTGCGGCACCAGGCCGTCAACGCCCTTGTCGGTCGTCTTCAGGCCGTACTCACGCGCCCGCGCCAGACCTTCCGAGCTCGGGTCGACGCCGACCATCCACACCGGTTCGAGCACCTTCGAGCGGCGCAGCTTGTAGAGCAGATCGGTGCCGATGTTGCCGGGACCGATGATGGCGCATTTGATTTTCTGTGACATCGCGATGCTAAGCCTCGAAGCCGATAGCCGCTTCGCCGATGCCGGCGAGCGTCAGGTGGAAACGGTCGCCCGGCACCGCCGGCAGCAGCGGCGCCAGCGAACCGGACAGGATGATTTCGCCCTTCAGGAAGGGAATGCCGTAGCGGCCGAGCGTGTTGGCGAGCCAGGCGACTGCGGTCGCCGGATGGCCCTGCACGGCGGCGCCGGTGCCGGACGCGGCGTGCGCGCCGTTCTTGGTGATGTCCATCTTCACCGCGGCGAGATCGAGCGCGTGCGGCCGGACGCGATCATCGCCGACCACGAACACGCCGCAGGAGGCGTTGTCGGCGACGGTGTCCTGGATCCGGATCTTCCAGTCGTCGATGCGCGAATCGACGATCTCGAAGCAGGGCAGCACGTAGTCGGTCGCGTCGAGCACCTGATCCTCGGTAACGCCCGGCCCCTTGAGATCCTTCTTCAGCACGAAGGCGATCTCGCCCTCGGCGCGCGGCTGGATCAGGCCGGCAGCGGCGATGCCGACGACGGCGCCGTTGTTCACCTGCATGCGGTCGGTCAGAAAGCCGAAGTCCGGCTGGTGCACGCCGAGCATGTCCTGCACCGGCTTGCTGGTGACGCCGATCTTTTTGCCGATCAGCTTCTCGCCGTCAGCGAGGCGGCGGTGCAGGAAGTGCAGCGAGATGTTGTAGGCGTCGTCGATGTCGATGCCATCGACGCGTCCCGACAGCGGCGCGATCGTGCGGCGCGCGCGCAGTGCGGTATACAGCTCGTCGCCGAGCGCGACGATGGATGTCTGGGGCAGGGCCATCGCGTCAGCCGTTCCGCAGGAAGTCGGCGACCATGCGATTGAAGAACTCGCGATGCTCGACCATCACCCAGTGCCCGCAGTTCGGCACCGTGATCATGCGCAGATTGGGAATGCCCTTGGCGAGCTTGAGGATGCCGGTCTCCGGCATCATCTTCTCGTTGATGCCCCAGAAGGCGAGCGCCGGGCAGCGGATTTCGCCGAGGCGCGCCGTCATGTTCGGCACCTTCATCGTCTTGACGACCTGCGGGTTCTGCAGGCGCATCAGCGCGTGGCGCTCGGCGACCAGCGCATCGTCGATCAGCGACTTGTCGTGGACCAGCGCGTTTTCCATGAAGTAGCGCAGGCGTTCCGACGTCACCGGTTCCGCCGACATGAACACTTCCTTCATGAACGCCATCGCCGGCATCTTGAAGTAGTCCGGCTGGTCCTCGACGCCGCCCGGCGCCATCAGCACCAGCTTCTCGACCTGCTGCGGATAGTCGAGCGCGTAGCCGAGCGCGATCGCGCCGCCCAGCGAGTTGCCGATCAGCGTGCATTTCGCGATGCCGATCTGATCGAGCGTCTGCTTCACGCACTCGATGAAGAACGACAGCGGGTACTCGACGTCGTCCGGCTTGTCCGAATAGCCGTAGCCGATCAGGTCCGGCAGGATCACGCGGTACCCGGCGGCGACCAGCTCCCGATAGTTGCCCTTGAAGTTCGAGTAACCGCAGGCGCCGGAGCCGGAGCCGTGCAGGAACACGACGACCGGACCCTGTCCTTCGTCGAGATAGTGGATGCGATAGCCGTTCGGCAGCTGCGCGTACCGGCCTTCGGGAACCGGCTTGCTGGGAGTGTTTTGCGCGGGGGCGTTCATCGTCCTGGCCTTGGCGGCACGTGTGGCCGGCATGGTCCCGCATGCGAGGCCCCGCACTCTTCGTCCTTTTGGGTGATCGGCCGGCGCCTGCGGCCGCGATGGCTATCCGCCGTGCGCCGGCCCGGCGAAATGCCGTTGCCGGTATTCGCCCGGAGGCAGGCCGAGCCAGCTCTTGAATGCGGCGGTGAAGGAGCTTTGCTCGCCGTAGCCCAGCAGCAGCGTGATTTCGGACAGGCCCAGATCCGGCTGGGCGAGGTAGTGCAGTGCCAGTTCGCGACGCACCTGCACGAGCAGATCGCCGAACGACACGTGCTCGGCCTGCAGACGGCGGCGCAGGCTGCGCTCGCTCAGGTCCAGCGCCTGCGCGACCTCCGAAGCCGTCGGCGCCCGCTGCGGCAGGCGCTGGCGGATGGCCACGACCACGCGCGGCGTCAGTTGCGCGCCGTGAATCTGCTGCAGCTGTTCGCGCGCCCTTTGCTCCATCAGCAGGCGCAATTGCGCGTCGTGCTGGACCAGCGGCGTCGCCAGCAGGGCGATGTCGAAGCTCAGGGCGTTGTCTTCGGCATTGAAGCGCACCGGGCAGCCGAACAGGCGCTCGTACTCGTTCCCGCCGGTCGGCCGCCGGTGCTGGAAGCAGGCTTCGCGGATCTCGCCGCGGATGCCGGTGATCCAGCGCCCGAAGCTGAGCCAGCCGGCGACGATCGCTTCGTTGACCGGGCGCATGCGCTCGCCGTCCGGCATGCCGGAGCGCCAGGCCAGCCGCACCCGTCCGCCGCTGGTGCTCACCACCGTGCTGCCGCCGTCGTAGACCAGGCTTTCGTAGCGCGGGATCAAGGCCACCGCTTCGCCGAGCGTGTTGCAGCTCATGGCCGCGTAGCCCAGCGCGCTGAAGGTGCGCGGCCGCACCTGCATGCCCATGTGCAGGCCGATCAGGTCGTCGCCGCCGGCGTGGCGCGCGAGGTCGAACAAACGCAGCAGACCGTTGAGGTCGAGACGCCAGGCGGGATCGTCGAGATGCCGCATTTCGATGCCGGCTTCGGTCGCAAGCCGGCTGCGCTCGACGCCGCGCGCCGTGGCCGTATCGAGCAGCGCCTGGACATAAGCCGCCGATACCGAGCCGAGCACCGACTGGCCGTTGTGCCTAAGGATCTGGCCGGCCGTCATTACCGCAGCTTGGCGTGGCGACGGAAAAATACCGCGCATCTATTTTTGTTCTCCCCGGTCCTCATGATATCCGCCGAATCCGCTGCGCGCGCGCTGGGTCTCCTGCGCGATCCGACGCACTTCAAGTGGTACGTCATCCCCCTGCTGCTGATCGTCGTGTATGTCTACGCGGAGCAGGTTCGTGCGCGCCGGTGGCCGGTCGTGCTCGGCGGTCTGGCGTTCTGGTTCATGGACTGGATCAACGAAATCTGGAACGGCCTGGTCTTTCATTTCACGCAGTACGCGCCGGTCT
The DNA here is from genome assembly GCF_000382285.1 of Solimonas variicoloris DSM 15731. Classification (GTDB taxonomy): domain Bacteria; phylum Pseudomonadota; class Gammaproteobacteria; order Nevskiales; family Nevskiaceae; genus Solimonas; species Solimonas variicoloris. The sequence goes on from NZ_KB907925.1 coordinate 455,677, forward strand.
GGGGCGCGCCCGGCGACACGGCCTACCTGATCCTGATCGGCCTCAACGTCGAGATCTGCCTGATGTTCGCGGTCATGGGCGTGAGCTCGCTGCTGCTGCTGCCGGCCGACCCGCGGCTCAGGATTCTCGGCATCAACAACCGGCTGTTCTTCGCCGCGCTGAATTCGGCGCTGGCGGTGGCGGTCGAGTGCTGGCTCAACGCCATCGGGGCGCTCACCTGGGAATACCGTTACTGGAATCGCGGCTTTCCCTATCTCGTATTCGTCATCGGCTATCTGCCGTTCTTCCTGGTGGCCTACTGGGTCCACGACCTGCCGGATACGCGCCAGCAGCTCAAGGCGGTCGGTGCGCTCGGCGGCGTGGTCGCGGCGAGCCTGTTGCTGTTCGGCTGTCTGCTGGGCTGGCTGTGATGCGGAGCTTGTCGATGAAAAAGCTGCTGGCGGTCCTGCTTCCCGTGCTGCTGACGCTCGGTGCCTGCGGGCGCAGCGAAACATCGGCGAGCGATCCCCCGGCCATGCCGTGGCCGGATACGCCGTTCATGCCGCAGCCGGACCCGTCCGCCGTGCTGCTGCCGTGCATCCCGGTCGGCACGATCGGACTCGAAGGCACGCTGGGCCGGGAGGACGATACCCGGCCCGCAGCGACCGGCCCGGACCTCGGCAACGGTCTGGCCGCCGATGCCGTCGGCAGCGGCCCCGCGGACCTGCCGGAACAGGTTTTCCTGCGTACGGACACCGAGACCTTCAACCGCCGCTACCAATTCGCGCTGCGCGACGGCAAGGTCTGGTTCAAGTCGAACACCGCCGTCACCGGCATCCGCCAGCCGTGGGCCGCGGTGACGATGCCGGCGTGCCTCGCCGGCACCGTGATCGGCATCGCCGTCGACGACGACGAGCTGATCGCCATCCGTGCCGACGGCGGTATCTACGGCATGGACAACGCGCTCAAGGACTACGCGCGCTTCAACTGGTCGTCGCGATGGGGCGCGCCGCTGTGGCTAGGTCTCGGCTACCAGCTGCCGCCGGACTACCGGGCCTGGAGCTGGACCGTGATTTCGCCCGCCGAGGACGTGCACTGGACCGATCCCGCCGACAACCTGCACGCGGTCGGCAACGGCAAGGTGTCGCACATCTGGTCGCTGCGCGCGGACGGCCAGCGCTACACCCTCAACGATCCCTGGCTGCCGCCCGACGGCAGCTACGAAATGTGCGGCCCGCGCCGCGGCCAGTTCCGCGGCGTGAATCTGTCGGCCAGTGGTTCGACGATCTTCACCGTCAATCGCTACGGCGATCTCTACACGCGCAACTACGATTTCGATCTGTGCGGCGACGATGGCGTGTTCTTCGACTATTCCTACGAAGACCAGCGCGGCGTCAGCAATCCGGCGATCCAGCTGCCGACCTTCGACTGGCAGCGGCAGCCGAAGATCCGCGGCGCGATCACGCAGAACATCAGCGTGCACAAGGTCGGCGTCGACATGGCGCACCGCATCCTTCGCGTTGAAGGCGAGGATGCCGCGGGCCATACCGGCTACTGGGAGAAGGACTACCGGGACATGGACGCCTCGCACTGGGCCTTCATCCGCACCGACCAGCCCTTGCGCGGCGTGCTGCTCGACAACCGGCCGTACGACAGCTCGCTGGACGACGCAGCGCCGAGCGAAGACGCGTACTTCTCCCGCAACATGGACCAGCTCGCGGCGCTGGCTGCGCATTCTTCGGTCAGCGGCGATGACGACTGGGCCGGCGAGCTGCCCGATTTCAACTTCTACTGCCCGCCGCAGGCGCTGCGCATCTGGTTCGCGCCGGATCAGCATCTCGATCTGATCCTGCACACCGTCGACACCATCCGCCAGCTGCCGGCCAGCCGCGGTCTCGGCGCGACGCCGCGCCGTTTCAGCGGCGACATCGAAGTTCCGGCCGAGACTCTGGCCGCGCTCGACACGCTGCCGGCGAAATCGCGGCAGTTCATCCAGCTCTATCTGAAAGACCAGCGCCACACCGGCGTCACGCTGCGCGGCACCAGCACGCGGATCACGATCACGGAGTTCGGATGGCAGTTCGAAAGCCCGTGATGCGGTGGTGCCGCGCTGCGGCGGCCGCGGCCCTGATCCTCGGCGTGGCCGGCTGCGGCTCGTCCGACGCACCGACGCCGGCCGAGGCGCTGCCGCGTTCGACCGGGCCGCTGCGCGCGGACGGCCGCTGGCTGCGCGACCAGCAGGGCCGGGTGGTGATCCTGCACGGCCTGCAGCTCGCGCACAAAACCGCGCCGTACTATCCGCCGCCGGAGAGTTTCACTGCGGACGACGTGCGGCTGATGCGCGACGCCGGCTTCAACGCGGTCCGTCTGGCCTGGTTCTGGAAAGGGCTGGAACCGGAGCGCGGGCAGTACGACGCCGACTATCTGGCCCAGTACCTGCGGCAGGCGCGGCTGATCGCCGAGCAGGGCTTGTTCGTGATGCCGGAGTTTCATCAGGATCTCTACAACGAGCAGACCCTCGGCGCCGGCTTTCCCGACTGGGCCACTCTGAGCGACGGTCTGCCGGCCGTGCCCGACGCGGGCGCGCTGAACCTCTACAACCTCGCCGCTGCGCGCGCGTTCGACAATCTGTACGCCAATCGCGACGGCCTTCAGGACGCCTTCGCCGACGCCTGGCGGCAGGTCGTCGTCGCCCTGCGGCCCTATCGCGCGCAGCTGGCCGGCTACGACCTGTTCAACGAGCCGGCGGCCGGCACGCAGAACCTGCTCTGCTCGCAGCCGGCCGGTTGCCCGCAGTTCGATCGGCTGTCGCTGCAACCTTTGCAGGACAAGCTCGCGGCGGCGGTGCGGGCCGAGGATGCCGACGGCATCGTCTGGTACGAGCCGCATACCTTCTTCGACTTCAGCGTGTCGTCCTGGCTGGCCGCGCCGCCGGCGGGCATCGGCGCGGTCGGCTTTGCCTTTCATGCGTACTGCCTGCCGGCGATCCTCACCGGCCAGCCGGATCAGGAATCGCAGGCGCCGGCTTACGGCCTTTGTCCCGCGCTCGACGGCCGGGTTTTCGATAACGCCGAGGCCACCGCGGCGCGCATGGCGGCGCCGCCGCTGTTCAACGAATTCGGCGACACCCAGGATCTGCACCAGATCCGGCGGCTGATCGCGCTCGCCGACAGCCGTCGCATCGGCTGGATGTACTGGGGTTACAAGGACTGGGTCGACGTGCCCGGCGGCGCCGGCGACGGCGGCCTGTTCGACGATGACGACGACAACCGTACGCTGCGCGGCGCCAAGCTCGACGTGCTGTCCGAGCCCTATCCGATGGCCGTCGCCGGCACGCCCGAGCAATACGGCTACGATCCGGACCGCCGCACGTTCGAGCTGCGCTACACGCCGGACCCTGCGCTTGCCGCGCCGACGCTCGTGTTCACGGCGCCGCGCCAGTACCCCGCAGGCTATCGGCTCGAACTCAGCGGCGGGCGCGTCGTGTCCGCCGAAGGCGCGGCCGTGCTCGGCGTGCAGCCCGTGCCCGGCGCCAGTACCGTGATCCTCCGCCTGCGGCCGCCCGACGCCTGAGCGCCGGCCCTGCGCGGCCGGCTCGTTCAGAGAGATGAGGCCGGCACCGCCGCGGCTGCGTACAGTGCGCGGGAACACTCGCCGAGGCTGCAGAACGAGGATGGCGCAATCACCGAGAACCGTGCTCGTCACCGGCGGCGCCAAGGGCGTCGGCCGCGGCATCAGCGAGCGCTTCCTGGCGCAGGGCGAGGCGGTCGTCGTCTGCGGCCGCGAGGCGCCGGACGCGCTGCCGGAGGTCGACGGCCGCCGCGCCGAGTTCATCGCCGCCGATGTGCGCGATGCCGCCGCGGTCGAGGCGCTGTTCGCGCAGATCGCGCAGCGCCACGGCCGCCTCGACGTGCTCGTCAACAACGCCGGCGGCGCGCCGTTCGCGATGGCCGACAAGGCCTCGCCGCGCCTGCACGAGAAGATCATCCAGCTGAACCTGCTGGCGCCGCTGCACCTGGCGCAGAAGGCCAACGCGATGATGCAGGCGCAGCCGCGCGGCGGCGTCATCGTCTTCATCGGCAGCGTCAGCGGCCTGCGCGCCTCGCCGGGCACCGCCGCCTACGGCGCCGCCAAGGCCGGCGTGCTGAATCTGGTGCAGACGCTGGCCGTCGAATGGGCGCCGAAGACGCGCGTCGTCGCCGTCAGCCCCGGGCCGGTGCTGACCGAGCATGCCGACCTGCATTTCGGCGATGAGGCGGGCGTCGCCGCGGTGGCGCGGACGATCCCGCTCGGGCGCCTGGCGACGCCGGCCGACATCGGCGAGGCCTGCGCCTGGCTGGCCTCGGACGCTGCCGCCTATCTGTCCGGCACCAACCTCGTGCTGCACGGCGGCGGCGAGCGGCCGGCCTTCCTCGACGCGGCGACCGCGAACCGGGACGGCTGAACGCCGGCCGGGGCGGCCGGATCGACGCCGCCGTGCAGGCGCGGACGTGAACGCGGCGGATCACCGCCAGGCAGCGGGAGACATGGCGATGCGCAGACTGGCAGGCAAGGTGGTGATCGTCGCCGGTGGCGGCTCCGGCATCGGCGCGGAAACGGCGCGGCGTCTGGCCGATGAGGGCGCGGCCGTGCTGGTCGGCGATCTCGACGGCGTCGCCGCCGAGCGCGTCGCCGCCCGCATCGTCGCCGACGGCGGCACGGCGCGCGGCCAGCACTGCGACATCGCCGACGAGGCCAGCGTCGCGGCGCTGGTGCAGGCCGCGGTCCGGGACTGGGGCGGTCTCGACGGCATTCACGTCAACGCCGCCGACATGCGCGCGCTGCTCGACGACACCGACGCGCTCGACGTGCCGCTGGACATCTTCGACCGCACGCTGCGCGTCAATCTGCGCGGCCATCTGCTGTGCACGCGCGCCGCGCTGCCGGCGCTGCTCGCGCGCGGCGGCGGCGCGATCGTCTATACCAGCTCCGGCGCCGCCGACATGGGCGAGCCGACGCGCGTGTCGTACGCCGTCAGCAAGAGCGGCCTGCAGGCACTGATGCGGCACGTCGCGACACGCTGGGGCAAGGCTGGCGTGCGCGCCAACGCGATCGCGCCCGGCCTGGTGCTCACCGAACAATTGCGCGAGCACTTTCCCGAGGATCTGCGGCAGGCGACGCTGGCGATCACGCGCAGCCCGCGCCTCGGCCGTTCCGAGGACATCGCGGCGGTGGTGGCGATGCTGATGTCGGACGACGGCGCCTGGATCAACGGCCAGGTGCTGGGCGTCGACGGCGGCGCGCGGCTGCGCTGAGCGTGCGGGCGCTCAGTGCGCCGGGCTGCCGAGCACCGGGAACAGCACCAGCAGTCCCGAGGCGATGAAGCCGATCGCGATCGCCGACAGGATCAGGCCCATGATGCGGGTCGCGATGTTGAGGCCGGTCTGGCCGATGAAACTGGTGAGGAAATCGCTGGAGCGCATCGCCAGCCAGGTCAGCAGCGCGACGATGAGGATGTCGACGAGCAGCACCGTCATGCCGAGCGGGCCGCCGGATTTCTGCGCGTAGATGATCGCGGCGCTGATCGCGCCGGGGCCGGCGAGCAGCGGGATGCCGAGCGGCACGACGCCGACCTGGCGCTTGTCATGCGCCTCGCTCTGTTCCTCGGGCGTCTGGCGCGTGTTGCCGGGGCTGGCGTTGAGCATGGCGATCGCCATCAGCAGGATCAGGATGCCGCCGCCGACCTTGAACTCGGGGATGCTGATGCCGAACAGCGCGAGCAGGAATTCGCCGGCCAGCGCCGAGACGATCAGGACCACGGCGATCGTCATCGCCGCGTAGCGCGCGGTCAGTGCCCGGTGCGCGCGGCTGTCGCCGGCGGTGAGCGTGGCGATTGCCGAGACGCCGAGCAGCGGATTGACGATGACGATCAGGCCGATCAGCGTGTGCAGGCCGCTCAGCAGCAGGCTCATGGGAATTCCGGGTCGGCGCGGGATCGGCGGCAATGGCCGGACTGTAGCGAATCGGCGGCGCGCTGCGTAGCGGACGCCGTGGACGACGGGGGAGACGGGCATGGACGACGCACGCGCGATCGAGCATCTGCTGTACCGCTATGCCGAGCACATGGATGACGGCGACTTCGCCGCGATCGGCGCCCTGTTCGCGCGCGGCCGCATCGTCGCGCCGGCGCTCGGGCTGGCCTACGAAGGCGCCGAGGCGGTGCGGGCGCTGTACGAGGCCAGCGCGCGGCGCTACGCGGACGGCACGCCGCGCACGCAGCACCTGGTCAGCAATGTGCGCATCGAGATCGACGCCGGCGCTGCCGGCGCGCGGGCCTGGTCGCGCTATACCGTGTTCCAGGCCGTCGAGCGCCTGCCGCTGCAGGCCATCATCGCCGGCCGCTACGAAGATCGCTTCGCGCGCGACGCGGCCGGCTGGCACTTCGTCGAGCGCGTCCTGCGCACCGACCTGCTCGGCGAGCTCGGCCATCACCTGCTCTACGAACTGCCGCGCTGAAGACCGCGCGCGCGGCGCTCACCTCATCCGCTTGAGCGATTTTTGCGTGCCGGCCAGCCACTAGGCTGCGCCTATTCGAGACGGCGCACCGACGCCGCACTGGCAGGCCCGAGAGGAGAATCCGCATGAGCGAGGCGTCCGCCCCGTATTCGCGTCATCGTCCGTGCCGGCCGCACGAAGTGCCGCGCTGGGATCTGGAGACCGAGGTCGCGATCGTCGGCTTCGGCGCCGCCGGCGCCAGCAGCGCGATCGAAGCGGCCGGGCTCGGCGCGAAGGTGACGCTGTTCGAAGCCGGCTCCGGCCACGGCGGCACCTCGGCACTGTCCGGCGGCGAGATTTATCTCGGCGGCAGCGGCGGCACGCCGATCCAGCGCAGCGCCGGCTTCACCGACGACACCGAGGATCTGTACCAGTACCTGCTGATGGCCGGCGGCCCGGACGCCGACGCCGACAAGTGCCGGCTCTACGCCGAGCAGAGCCTCGCGCACTACGAATGGCTGGTCGCGCAGGGCGTGGTCTACAAGAATTCCTTCATTGCGCAGCGCATCGTCGAGCCGGTCAGCGACGATTGCCTGATCTGGAGCGGCAGCGAGGAAGCCTGGCCGTTCCGCGAGCGGGCGCGGCCCTGTCCGCGCGGCCACACGCCGCAGTGGATGGGCATGGGCGGCGGCAAGTATCTGATGGACGTGCTCGCCGCGCGCGTGCAGGCACTCGGCGTCGATGTCCGCTGCGATGCGCGCGCGGTCGCGCTGATCGCCGACGACGCCAACCGCGTGATGGGCCTGGTCGTGCGCCGCGACGGCCGCGACCGTTTCGTGCGCGCGCGCCGCGGCGTGATCCTCTGCGCCGGCGGTTTCATCATGAACCGCGCCATGCTGCAGCAGCACGCGCCGCAGCTGCTGCGCGCCAACACGCCGATCGGCACCGTCGACGACGGCGCCGGCATTCATCTGGCGCAGAGCGTCGGCGGCCATGCGATCCACATGAGCGAGGGCTTCGTGACGCTGCCCTGGTATCCGCCGGAATCGCTGATCCGCGGCATCTTCATCAACGAGCAGGGCCAGCGCTTCATCAACGAGGACGGCTATCACGGCCGTACCGCGCAGGCGATCCTGCAGCAGCCGGGCACGCGCTTCTATCTGCTTGCCGACGGCGAGATCTTCAAGGAGCCGGAGTTCAGCGACTTCGCGCGCATCCGCATCGCCACCGCCGGCGAGAGCTGGGCGGAAGTCGAGCGCGATCTCGAACTGCCGGCCGGCGCGCTGACCGGCACCGTCGAGCTTTACAACGCGCATGCGGCGCGCGGCGCCGACCCCTTGTTCCACAAGCAGCCGAAGTGGCTCAAACCGCTGACGCAGCCGCCGTTCGTCGCGCTCGACTGCCGTATCGACTACTGCACCTACTTCACGTTCACGCTCGGTGGCATCGACACGCGGCCGGGCGGCGAGGTGCTCGATGCCGGCCGCGCGCCGGTGCCGGGGCTCTACGCCGCCGGCCGCACGACCAGCGGCCTGCCGCGCTGGGGCGCCGGCTACAGCTCCGGGCTGTCGCTCGCCGACGCGACGTTCTTCGGGCGTCAGGCCGGACGCAGCGCCGCGCTGCGCAACGGGGTTTGAAAGGAGGCGCCATGCCAGACGATGTTCTCGTGCTCGGCGGGACCGGCCTGATCGGCGGCCACGCCGCGCTGCACCTGCAGTCGCTCGGCCATCGCGTGACGATCGCCGCGCGCCGTCCGCCGCAGCCCGGCAGCGCGCTGGCCTCGCTGCCGTTCATCGAAGGCGATTACATCAGCGGCGAGGGCTTTCCGCCGCCGCGGCTCGCCGGCTTCGACACGCTGGTGTTCGCCGCCGGCAACGATATCCGCCACCTCGCGCGCGACGCCGACGCCGACGCGCACTGGCAGCGCGCCAACATCGAGGGCGTGCCGCGCTTCTTCGCCCGCGCCCGCGCCGCCGGTGTGCGCCGCGCCGTGCACGTCGGCAGTTTCTATCCGCAGGTGCGGCCGGAGCTGGTCGAGCGCGTGCCGTATGTGCGCTCGCGCCATCTCGCCTGCGCCGGCGTGCGCGCGCTGGCGACGCCGGATTTCCACGTGACCTCGATCAACGCGCCGTTCGTGGTCGGCCGCGTGTCGGGCCTGAAGGTGCCGATGTTCGATCTGTACACGCGCTACGCGCTCGGGCAGATGGCGCCGATGCCGGTGTTCGCGCCGGCCGGCGGCGTCAACTTCATCTCGACGCGCTCGCTGAGCGAGGCGATCGCCGGGGCGCTCGCGCGCGGCGAATCGGGCAAGGCCTATCTGGTCGGCGACGAGAATCTCAGCTTCGCCGATTACATGACGACGGTCTTCCACGCCGCCGGACAGGACATCGTCGTGCCGGCGCGCGACGAGAATCATCCGCTGCTGCCGGACGCGATGATCTATGCCGGCCGCGGCACGCTGCTGTACTACGAGCCGGACGCCGCCGAGGTGGCGCTGCTCGGCTACCGGCGCGGCGACGCGCGGCCGGCGATCGTCGAGGCCGTGCGCCAGGCCAAGGCGATGATCGGGGCGGGCTGAGGCCATGCTCCCGAACGAAGTGGCCGACGCGCTCGAAGCGATCCGCTGCCTGAAGGCGCGCTATTTCCGCGGCGTCGACGGCAAGGACGCCGCGCTGCTGCGCAGTGTCTTCACCGACGATGCCGTCACCGACTTCCGCAGCGAGTCGCCGGACGGCGATGCGTCATTGCTGCAACGCGACCCCGACGCCTTCGTCCGCAACACGCTCGCCGTGCTCGACGGCACGGTCACCGTGCACAGCGCCAGCATGCCGGAGATCGAGCTGTTGTCGGCCGACGAGGCGCGCGGCCGCTGGACCCTGCACGACCGCATCTGGGTGATCGACGCGGCGCGCTGCCCCTTGCCGTTCCGCTCGCTGCAGGGCTGGGGCTATTACCACGACCGCTACCGGCGCGGCGCGCAAGGCTGGCGGATCGCCGCGACGCGGCTCGAACGGCTCAAGGTGCTTGTCGACTAACGAAGGCTGGATCGCGCCGTCGTCGCGAGGCCGCGCCGCGGCCGTGGTGATCCAGCACCCCACTGGCGTCGTGCGCGGCTGGACGGCTTCGTCGCCTGCGCCTCGCAATGACGGTGGATCAACTCTTACGAGCTTTCCTGGCGCTGCCGGCGGCCTTCACGCGTGCCGCCGGCGTGCGCCGCCGCGCCGCGGGCTTCGCCGGCGCCGCGCCGCGCAGGTAGGCCGCGAGCAGGTCGGCGAGCGCGTCGATCACCTCGTCGCGCGACAGCAGCGGCGCGTCGAGGCTCAGGTAGTGCGCGACCGTGTAATGCAGCGAATTGATCGCCACGAACAGCGCCGCCGGCAGGTTCGGCACGCGGTATTCGTCGTGATGGCGCAGCAGGTAGAGGCGGCAGTGCTCGAACATGCGCTGTTCGAGCGCCTGAAAGGTTGCCCCGGTGCGCAGGCGGTGCCAGTGGCGGACCAGTTCGCGCTGCGCCGGATCGCGCTCGACCTGCTCGAACACGGCCTCCAGCACGCGCTGCGTCACCGTATGCGGGTCGGCGTCGAGCAGCGTGCGCAGGCGGGCGTCGACGGCGGCGAGCAGACGCTGCGCGTGTCGCTGCAGCAGCGCCTCGACGATCGCATCCTTGCCGGCGAAGTACTGGTACAGCGAGCCGATGCTGACGCCGGCACGCGCGGCGACGTGGTTGGTCGTGGTCGCATCGAGGCCGCGCGTGCCGATCTCGCGCTCGGCGGCGTCGAGCAGCGCATCGACCATCTGCCGGGACCGTTGCTGCGCGGGCTGTTTTCTCATCGGCACGGACGCGAGTTGAATGCGAGCAAATGCTCGCATTAGCGTGCCGGCATGGACAAGGCCGCCGCTCCCGCATCGCCCGTGCCGCGCCGTCACGGCGCCGATCCGCAGGTCGCACGCCGCATCGCGCGGCCGCTGCGCCGCCTGATCGACGGCGATCCGGAACCGACGCCGGCGCAGTGGCAGGCGCTCGGCGCCGCGTGGACGCAGGGCGATGCGCCGATGGACCGGCTGCTGGCGTGGATGGTGAGCGAAGGGCTGGCGCGCAGCCGGCCGCTGTTCGATCTCGCTGCCGCGCGCGGCATCGAGGCGCTGCCCGACGCGCCGGTGCCGCTGCGCGAATTCTTCTGCCGGATCGAGGCGACGCCGGACTGGGTCGATGCGGCGCGGCGCGACGAGGGCGCCCGCGTGTCCGGCATCGCCGGTCTGACCGGGCTCGACGTGCTGCGTGATCTCGGCCTGCTCGCCGGCTATCAGGCCGCGGCGATCAATCGCACGCTGCTGCTCACCGGCGCCCTGGAGAAGGGCGCGCAGCGTCGCGTCGCCGAGACCACGCAGTGGTGGGTCGCCTGCACGCGGCCCGGCGGCATGGCGCGCGGCGCGCCGGGCTACGTGGCGACGCTGCAGGTGCGACTGATCCACGCGCTGGTGCGGCGCCGCGTCGCCGCGCGGCCGGATTGGGACGCCGACGAATACGGCCTGCCGATCAACCAGGGCGATCTGCAGGCGACCTACCTCGCGTTCTCGGTGATCTACCTGTTCGGTCAGCGCCTGCTCGGCGTGCCGCTGCGCCGCCGCGAGGGCGCGGCGGTGATGCATCTGTGGCGCTACATCGGCTGGCTGATCGGCGTCGAGCCGCGCTGGCTCTGCGATACCGAGCAGCAAGGTCGCGTCGCCCTCTATCAGAACCTGCTGGCGCAGGCGCCGCCGGACGAGAGCAGCCGCCTGCTCGGCCGCGCCCTGCGCGACGAGCCGCTGCAGCGCCACTACGCGAACTTCGCCGCGCTGCGCGGCCGCTGGAACCGCGCCAAGCATCTCAGCATCGCGCGCAGCTTCATCGGCGCGCGCGGCATGCGCGCGCTGGGCCTGCCCGACGGGATCTGGCCCTGGTATCCGCTGCTGAGCGCGCCGCCGCGCCTGCTCGTGCACCTCGGCTGGCGCGCCTGGCCGGGCGGCCGCGAGCGGCTGATCCGCCGCGGGCTCGCCGCGCAGCAGGACTATCTGCGCGTGCTGTTCGGGCGCGACCGTCCGGCGCTCGCCGCCGCGGACGGCGTTTGACGCAAATCATCGCGGGGGGAGGGGGCTGGAGTTGTATCATTGCGCCCCTTCCAGTCATGCAAGGGATCCGCACATGATCGCGGTCGTCGAGGCAGCGAGGGCCGGCCTGTTCGGGCGCCGGCACTGGGTGCCCAATCTGGTCGCCGGCCTGATCGTCGGCATCGTCGCCCTGCCGCTCGCCATGGCCTTCGCCATCGCCAGCGGCGCCAAGCCCGAGCAGGGCATCTACACCTCGATCATCGCCGGCCTCGCCGTGTCGCTGTTCGGCGGCTGCCGCATCCAGATCGCCGGTCCGACCGGCGCCTTCATCGTCATCCTCGCCGGCATCACCGCGCACTACGGCATCGACGGCCTGATGCTGGCGACGCTGATGGCCGGCATCATCCTGATCCTGCTCGGCGTCGCCCGTTTCGGTGCCGTCATCCGCTTCATTCCCGATCCGGTCATCACCGGCTTCACCGCCGGCATCGGCGTCATCATCTGGGTCGGCCAGTGGAAGGAATTCTTCGGCCTGCCGGCGGCCGGCGGCGCGCACTTCCACGAAAAGCTGCTGCATCTGCTGCAGTCGCTGCCGCAGCTGCATCCGGCGACCACCGCGCTGGCGGCGCTGAGCCTGCTGCTGGTGCTGTACGGGCCGCGCCTGCCGGGTCTGGCCCGCGTGCCGGGGCCGATGCTCGCGATGGTCGTCGCCACCGTGCTGCAGTCGGTCTTCCACTTCGAGGGCGTTGCGACCATCGACAGCACCTTCGGCGGCATCCCGCGCGGTCTGCCGCACTTCGCGCTGCCGGACGTCAGCTTCGACCGTCTCATCACGCTGGTGCCGGCGGCGTTCACGATCGCCATGCTCGGCGCGATCGAATCGCTGCTGTCGGCGGTCGTCGCCGACGGCATGGCCGGCACCCGCCACGACTCCAACCAGGAGCTGATCGGCCAGGGCATCGCCAACGTGCTGACGCCGCTGTTCGGCGGCTTCGCCGCGACCGGCGCGATCGCGCGCACCGCGACCAACTTCCGCAACGGCGGCACCGGGCCGCTGGCCGGCATCGTGCACTCGGTCACGCTGGTGCTGATCCTGCTGCTGGTTGCGCCGCTGGCCGGCCGCATCCCGCTCGCCGCGCTCGCCGCGATCCTCTTCGTCGTCGCCTGGAACATGAGCGAGGCCAAGCACTTCGTGCGCATGGCCCGCACCGCGCCGCGCGCCGACGTCGGCATTCTGCTGATCACCTTCGGCCTGACCGTGTTCACCGACCTCGTCGTCGCCGTCAACATCGGCGTGATCCTGGCGATGCTGCAGTTCCTGCGCCGCATGTCCTCGTCGGTCGAGGTGCAGAAGCTCGACGAAACCAAGCTGCAGGCCGAACTCGCCGCCGCCGGCCACGCCGCGCTGCCGCACGACGTCATCGTCTATTCGATCGACGGGCCGTTCTTCTTCGGCGCAGTCGAGAACCTGGAGCGCGCGCTGCAGCAGACGCACACCGATCCGCGCTGCATCGTCATCCGCCTGAACCGCGTGCCGTTCATGGACATCACCGGCATCCAGACGCTCGAAGAGGCGATCCAGAACCTGCAGCGCCGCGGCGTGCGCGCGATTCTCTGCGAGGCCAATCACCGCGTGCTGCGCAAGCTGGTGCGCGCCGGCCTCGTGCGCCGCGACGAGCGGCCGATTCGCTACTACCGCGAGTTCGCGCACGCCATCGACAGCGCTGCCGCTACCCCCGCCGCCGCGCCGGCATGAGCGAGGCGGCGTTCGTCGTCGCCAGCCCGCGCCTGCGCCTGCGCGAGGTCGACGACGGCGACGCCGCCTTCATCGTCGAGCTGCTGAACACGCCGGGCTTCCTGCGCTACATCGGCGATCGCGGCGTGCGCGATCACGCCGGCGCCCTGCGCTACATCGCCGAGGGCCCGCGCGCGAGCTACGCGCGCCACGGCTTCGGGCTCTATCTCGTCGGGCTGCGCGCGACGGCGACGCCGATCGGCCTCTGCGGCCTGCTGCGCCGCGAGACGCTGGATGCGCCCGACATCGGTTTCGCCTTCCTGCCGGCCTACGAAGGCGGCGGCTACGCGCACGAGGCGGCAGCGGCCGTGCTGCAGTACGGCCGCGACACGCTCGGCCTGCACCGCGTCGTCGCCATCGTGCAGACCGGCAACGCCCGGTCGATCCGTCTGCTCGAAAGGCTCGGTCTGCGCTACGAAGGTCCGGTCGAGCTGCCGGGCCACGGCGGGGAGGGCGCGCTGTACGGGGCGGCCGATCGCGAAACCGCAGTCCGGATGGCAACGGCCGCGAGCTGAGTGGAAGCGGGGCCTGCGCCGCGGCGGAAGCAACGGCGATTGGTTCTGCGGCGGTTCTGCCGCCAAGCGATCCCAGGCGTCAGGGCGAGGCGGTCGATGTGCTGGCGAGTCCCGCTTCCAGTTCCGGAAAGCGGATGATGACCGACTGCAGATCGAGCTGGCCCGCAATCAGCTGCTGGCTGAAGCGCTCGCAGTAGCGTCCCCGTTCGTCGGGTGGCAGTGCTCGCAGCCAAGCCGCCGCCGACGCGACCGGCTGGTCGCTCGTCGACTGCAGCTCCCATTCGAGGCGCTGCTGTGGATCGCGGATCGTCGGATCGCCGGACTGGCGGCGCACCTGCTCGTAGTAGCGTTCTTTGTAGGCGTTGATCTGCGCGGCGACGCTGTCGTTGCGTTGATGCCAGGCCAGCAGCGCCGCCTGCACGGCGTCCGCCTGCTCCGGAGCGCGCGAACTGCAACCATGGCCCATGACCGCGACGAACTTGCGCATGTGCAGCGCCTGCGACACGCCGGCGAGCGCCGGAGGGACCAGCCCCTGTTGCGGCGCGAACGTCACCTTCATTTTGCCCCAGGCGCTGGCAGGCTGGCCGTCGACGATGGGCGGCGTGAATCGGCAGGGGCGCATGGCATCGACCGCGGCGCGATCGAGACGCTCGAAGCCGCTGGATTGCGCCACTTCGATCTTCTCCACATGACCATCTGCGGCCACGAGCAGCGACAGCAGCACCGAGCCGCTTTCGCCGGCGATCAGTGACTCTCGCGGATAGGCTGGCGTGGCGCAGGTACCGGGCAGGCCTTTCACGGCCGGCAGGTCGTCATGGTCCGCGCCGGCTCTGGCGCCGGCGAGCGGCAGCAGCAGCGGCAGTGTCAGCAGCGCGGCGCGGATCGATCGGGTGAGTCCCATAGGGTGCGGCAAGCAGCGGCGGTTGGCGGGCATGGCGGGATCGAGTGAAGCTCCATGTCGACCATACCGCTTGCTGGCACGGCGTGCTCATCGAAGGCGTGCTTCGCGATCGTCCCTATGGAGGATGCCCCGGATGCCGCCAGCTCCGCATGATCGGCGTGGTTCGATCACACGATGACAGACGAGGAGTGCGGCATGGCGACGTTTCCGAAGGGCGCGGTGCTGGTGTTCGGCGGCAGCGGCGGCATCGGCCAGGGCGTCGCCCGGACGTTTGCGGCGGCCGGCAGCGATGTGGCGATCGCCTATCGCGCGAAGCAGGACGTCGCCGAGCGCGTCGCCGGCGAGATCAAGGCGCTCGGCCGCGCGGTGACGGCGCATCGTACCGACGTCACCGTGGCGGCGCAGGTGCAGGCGACGGTCGCCGAGGTACTCCAGGCGCACGGCCGCATCCATACCGTGGTCTGGGCGGCCGGCCCGGTCGTCGAGCAGGTGTTCCTCAGCCAGGCCGACGAGGCGCTGTGGAAGCGTTCGATCGACATCGAGGTGCATGGCTTCTATCACGCGGTGCAGGCGACGCTGCCGGCGATGCGCGAGGCCGGCGGTGGCTCGTACGTGCATCTCGGCTCGGCCGGCCACCTGTGGTTCCCGCAGCGCGACGGCCTGTCCGTCGTGCCGAAGGCGGCGAACGAGGCCTTCATCAAGGGCATCGCCAAGGAAGAGGGCGCGCACAACATCCGCGCCAACTCGGTGCTGGTCGGCGTGATCGAGGCCGGCATGTTCCTCGAACTGACCAAGCGCGGCGTGTTCGACCAGAAGTGGATCGACGAGACGCAGAAACTGCTGTGCCTGAAGCGCTGGGGCCAGCCGGAGGACATCGGCAACGCCGCGGTCTACCTCGCCACCGCGAACTACGTCACCGGCCAGCAGATCAACGTGTCGGGTGGCTTCGGCGTCTGAGCGGGTGTCATCCGGACGCATGAGGCCGCGCCGCCGGCTTCGCGCCAGAGTCGTCGCGAATCCGCAGCCGACCGAGGAGAAGCGATGTCCCTGCCGCTCGAAGACCTGGAACTGATCCGGCGCCTGAAGTACGCCTATTGCCGCTGCATCGACACCGCCAATTTCGCGGAGCTCAAGGACCTGTTCACCGAGGACGTCAGCGTGCGCTACGTCGGCGGCAGCTACGTGTTCGAAGCCGCCGGCCGCGACGTGGTGCTCGAGGCATTGGCCAACGCCTTCCACTCGGAAGCGATCGCCGTGCATCACGTCAATCATCCGGAGATCGATTTCGTCTCGCCGACCGAGGCGACCGGGCAGTGGTACCTGAAGGACTGGTTCCTCGATCTGCGCAACAAGATCATCACCGACGGCACCTCGTTCTACCGCGACACCTACGTCAAGCAGGACGGCCGGTGGAAGATCAAGCGCGCCAGCTACGAGCGCGTCTACGAGATCGTCACGCCGTTCACCGACGTGCCGAACATCACCGCGCACTACCTCGCCCGGCACGGCCGCAAGCTGCCGCCGCTGGCCGCCTGAAGCCCCGCTGCCGATGCGCCTGCCGCGCCGCCTGATCGTCCGCGATCTGGGCGTGATCGCGCTGGCGCTCGGCGTCTGGCGCGGCAGCCACGTCCTGCACGACGCCGCTTCGGCGTACGCGTGGCCGGCGGCGCTCGCCGCCGGGCTGCTGATTCCGCTCGCCGCTTTTCTCGTGCACGAATGGGGGCATCTGGTCGGGGCGCGGGCCAGCGGTGCGCGCGTCGTTTACGCCGAGCGGATCCGCAGCGTGTTCCTGTTCCGCTTCGACGTCGCCCGCAACGACCGCCGCCAGTTCCTGGCGATGTCGAACGGCGGTTTCGCCGCCAGCCTGCTGCTGCTCGCGCTGCTGGGTACGCGGCTGTCGGTGCGCTATCCGGGCGACGCGATCGCACTCGGCTTCGCGGCGCTCGGCGTGCTCGCCACACTCGTCCTCGAAGTGCCGGTCGCCTGGCGTGTCTGGCGCGGCGCCGCGTTGCCGACCGGCGCGGCGTTCGTGTCCGGTCGCGACTGAAGCTCAGCGCGTTCCGCCGTTGCCGGCCGGCGGTTCGCGCAGCAGGGTCTGCATCGTCAGCCGCAGCGCCGCGAGCAGGCCCTCGCGGTCGAAGTCCGGATTGACCAGGGCGCGGATCGCCAGGCCGTCGAACAGGGCCGCGATCAGGTTGGTGCGGCCGTCGAGCAGGCGCGGGTCGGCGGCCAGCGCCGGATTGGCGGCGATCAGCGTTTCCTTCATCTTCGCCATCGCCACGCGGTCGGATTCGCACAAGGTGCCGAGAATGCCGGGGCTGCGCGCCGCCTCGGCGAGCACCTCGATCGTCATCGCCGCGCTGGCGCGCTCGGTCTGCTTGGCCATGCCTTCGTCGACTTTCTCGACGAGGGCGGCGAGCACGTCCGGGTGGCGGCGCAGCTCGTCCATCTTGTCGACGACTTCCTGCGCCTTGGCCTCGACCATCGCGCGAATGATCGCTTCCTTGTTCTCGAAGTAGTGATAGATGTGGCCGACGCTCATGCCGGCCGCTTTCGAGATCTCGGCCATGCTGGCGCTATGGAAGCCGCGCCGCTGAAAGCATTCGGCGGCGGCGGCCAGGATCTGGCGGCGACGCTGCTCGTTGCGTTCGGGGTTGCGGGGCGCTGCATCGGTCATGGGGTCCTCTTGAGGTCGTCGGGCTTGTGGCGCGCGACACCCAGGCCTAGAATGAACGCTCATTCTAAACTCTTGCGTCGACTTCGTCGCGCCCGCACACTGGCTTTCGGTTCATGAGCCGGTGAAGCGCAAGCCCGTTATTGCGTTGCGCAGCGCTTCGACGCCCCTTCAGCCCGTCGTGCCCCCGCACTCTATGGCCATGTCCCCGATTTCCGCACCGTCCGAAGCTGTGAAGCGCTCCGGCCTTCGTCCTGTCGCCTGCGTGGCGTTCGCCGTGCTCGCCGCCTGCGGCGGCAAGGCCGAGCAGGCCGCGCCGCCGCCGCCCGAGGTCAGCGTCGTGACGCTGAAGACGCAGGCGGTGCCGCTGACGACCGAGCTGCCGGGCCGCACCACGGCCTATCGCGTCGCCGAGGTGCGGCCGCAGGTCGGCGGCGTGGTCCTCAAGCGCCTGTTCACGGAGGGCGGCGAGGTTAAGGCCGGCCAGCCGCTGTACCAGATCGATCCGGCGACCTATCAGGCCAGCTACGAGAGCGCCAAGGCCGCGCTGGCGCGCGCCGAGGCGCAGGCCCAGTCGGCGCGGACGCTGGCTGAGCGCTACGAGGGTCTGGTCGCCGCCAACGCCGTCAGCAAGCAGAGCTATGACGACGCGGTCGCGGCGAATCTGTCCGCGCAGGCCGACGTCGCCTCGGCCCGGGCGGCGCTCGAGACCGCGCGCATCAACCTCGTCTATACCAAGGTGTTGGCGCCGATCTCGGGCCGCATCGGCCGCTCGTCGGTGACCGAAGGGGCGCTGGTCACCGCCGGCCAGACGACGGCGCTGGCGACGATCCAGCAGCTCGATCCGATCTACGTCGACGTCACCCAGCCGGCGACGATGCTGCTGCGCCTGCAGCGCGAGTTCGCGAGCGGCCAGCTCAAGAAGGTCGGCGAGCAGCAGGCCGAGGTGAAGCTCAAGCTCGAGGACGGCAGCGCCTACGAGCACGCCGGCAAGCTGCAGTTCGCCGAGGTCACGGTCGACCCGAGCAGCGGTTCGGTGACGCTGCGCGCGGTGTTCCCGAATCCCGAGGGCCTGCTGCTGCCGGGCATGTTCGTGCACGAGCAGATCCAGGAAGGCATCGACGAGACCGCGCTGCTGGTGCCGCAGCAGGCGGTGACGCGCGACCAGCGCGGCGACGCGACGGCGCTGGTCGTCAACGCCGAGAGCAAGGTCGAGCCGCGCGTGCTGCAGACCCGCCGCACGGTCGGTGACCAGTGGCTGGTGACCGGCGGCGTCAAGGCCGGCGAGCGCGTGATCGTCGAGGGCGTACAGAAGGTGCGGCCCGGTGCCGTGGTCAAGGCTGTCGAACAGGGCGCCGCGCCCGCCGCCGCTCCGCAGACCGGAGCGCGCTGATGATCAATTTCTTCATCGACCGCCCGATCTTCGCGTGGGTGGTCGCGATCGTCATCATGCTCGCCGGCGTGCTGTCGATCCGCTCGCTGCCGGTCGCGCAGTATCCGGCGATCGCGCCGCCGTCGATCTCGATCAGCGTCAGCTATCCCGGCGCCTCGGCCGAGACCGTGCAGAACACGGTCACGCAGGTCATCGAGCAGCAGCTGTCCGGCATCGATCACCTGATGTACTTCTCGTCCGAGAGCAACAAGGACGGCAGCATGACGATCACGCTGACGTTCGAGCAGGGCACCAACCCGGACACCGCGCAGGTGCAGGTGCAGAACAAGCTCTCGCTGGCGCAGCCGCAGCTGCCGACGGAAGTGCAGCAGCAGGGCATCCGCGTCGCCAAGGCGACGCGCAACTTCCTGCTCGTGGTCGGTTTCGTGTCGCGCGACGGCCGCATGGACCGCAACGACATCGCCGACTTCATCGTCTCCAATGTGCAGGATGCGATCAGCCGCACCAAGGGCGTCGGCGACTACCAGGTGTTCGGCTCGCAGTACGCGATGCGCATCTGGCTCGACCCCGCCAAGCTGAACAGCTACAGCCTGACGCCGGTCGACGTGAAGAGCGCGATCCAGGCGCAGAACGTGCAGATCTCGTCGGGCGAGCTCGGCGGCCTGCCGGCGGTGGCGGGCCAGCAGCTCAACGCCACGGTCATCGGCCCGACGCGCCTGCAGACGGTCCAGGATTTCGAAAACGTGCTGCTGCGCGTCAACGCCGACGGCTCGCAGGTGCGTCTCGGCGACGTCGCCCGCATCAGCTTCGGCGGTGAGTCGGAAGCGATACACGCGCTGTACAACGGCCAGCCGGCCTCCGGCATCGCCGTCAAGCTGGCCAGCGGCGCCAACGCGCTCGACACCGCCGCCGCCGTGCGCGCGACCATCGAGAAGCTGCGGCCGAGCTTCCCGCAGGGTCTGGACGTGGTCTATCCGTACGACACCACGCCGTTCGTGCGCTTGTCGATCGAGGAAGTGATCAAGACGCTGTTCGAGGCGGTCGTGCTCGTCTTCCTCGTCATGTATCTGTTCCTGCAGAACCTGCGCGCGACCTTCATCCCGACGATCGCGGTGCCGGTGGTGCTGCTCGGCACCTTTGCGGTGCTGGCCGCGGCCGGCTTCACGATCAACACGCTGACGATGTTCGGCATGGTGCTGGCGATCGGCCTGCTGGTCGACGACGCCATCGTCGTGGTCGAGAACGTCGAGCGGGTGATGGCCGAGGAAGGGCTGTCGCCGAAGGACGCGACGCGCAAGTCGATGCAGCAGATCACCGGCGCGCTGATCGGCATCGCCCTGGTGCTGTCGGCGGTGTTTCTGCCGATGGCGTTCTTCGGCGGCTCGACCGGCGTCATCTATCGCCAGTTCTCGATCACCATCGTCTCGGCGATGGCGCTGTCGGTGCTGGTCGCGCTGATCTTCACGCCGGCGCTGTGCGCGACGATCCTCAAGCCGGCCGCGCACGGCGAGCACGCGCCGCGGCGCGGCTTCTTCGGCTGGTTCAACCGCTTCTTCGACGCCAGCAACCGCTGCTATGAATCCGGTGTGCACCGCGTGCTGCGCGGCACTGGCCGCTACATGGTGATCTACGTGGTGCTCGTCGTGGCGATGGGCTGGCTGTTCACGCGCATCCCGACGGCGTTCCTGCCGGACGAGGACCAGGGCCTGATGTTCATTCAGGTCACGGCGCCGCCGGGCGCGACCAACACGCGCACCGACGCAGCGCTGGCGCAGGTTCGCGATTACCTGCTCAACGAGGAGAAAGCGGTCGTCAACTCGGTGTTCACGGTCAGCGGCTTCAACTTCAGCGGACGCGGCCAGAACTCGGGCATGGCCTTCGTCATGCTCAAGGACTGGGCCGAGCGCCCCGGCGCGCAGAATCGCGTGCAGGCGATCGCCGGCCGCGTCATGGGCCGCTTCGCCGGCTACAAGGACGCGATGATCTTCGCGATCGCGCCGCCGGCCGTCGTCGAGCTCGGCAATGCGACCGGCTTCGACTTCGCGCTGCAGGATCGCGGCGGACTCGGCCACGCCAAGCTGATGGAGGCGCGGAACCAGCTGCTCGGCATGGCGGCGCAGAACCCGCTGCTGATCGCGACGCGTCCGAACGGCCTGTCCGACGAGCCGCAGTACAAGGTCGACATCGACTGGGAGAAGGCCAGCGCCTACGGCCTGACGATCGGCAACATCAACGACACGCTGTCCTCGGCCTGGGGCTCCTCGTACGTCAACCAGTTCATCGACCGCGGTCGCGTCAAGCGCGTCTACATCCAGGGCGACGCGCCGTCGCGCATGAAGCCCGAGGATTTCGGGCAGTGGTACGTGCGCAACAGCGCCGGGCAGATGGTGCCGTTCTCGGCCTTCTCCAGCGGCCACTGGATCTACGGCTCGCCAAAGCTCGAGCGCTACAACGGCATCGCCTCGGCCGAGATCCTCGGCCAGCCGGCGCCGGGGCACAGCAGCGGCGAGGCGATGCAGCAGGTCGAGGCGATGATCGCCAAGCTGCCGGCCGGCATCGGCTACGAATGGACCGGCCTGTCGTACGAGGAGCGCCAGTCCGGCGGCCAGGCCCCTGCGCTGTACGCGATCTCGATGCTGGTCGTGTTCCTGTGTCTGGCGGCGCTGTACGAGAGCTGGTCGATCCCGCTGTCGGTGATGCTGGTCGTGCCGCTCGGCGTGCTCGGCGCGGTGCTGGCGACGCTGCTGCGCGGCCTCGGCAACGACGTCTACTTCCAGGTCGGCCTGCTGACCACGATCGGCCTGTCGGCGAAGAACGCGATCCTCATCGTCGAATTCGCCAAAGCCAACTACGAACACGGCATGGGTCTGGTCGAGGCGACCGTGCACGCCGCGCAGCAGCGTCTGCGGCCGATCCTGATGACCTCGCTCGCGTTCATGCTCGGCGTGCTGCCGCTGGCGATTTCGACCGGCGCCGGCTCCGGCGGCCAGAACGCGATCGGCACCGGCGTGATCGGCGGCATGATCGCCGCGACCGTGCTGGCGATCTTCTTCGTGCCGGTGTTCTTCGTCTGGGTGCGCAAGTTCGTCGAAGGCGAGCGCGTGCGTTTGCAGAACGGCCCGGCGCCCGTGGCCAAGCAGACCGCGGAGCACTGACATGAAACCGACCCTGAGCCTCGTCGCCATCGCCGCCACGGCCGCGCTCGCGGCCTGCACGCTGGAGCCGCGCTACCAGCGGCCGGACGCACCGGTCGCCGCCGCCTATCCCGCCGCGCCGGCCGCGGCCGCCGACCTCGGCTGGCGCGATTTCTTCGCCGACGCGCGCCTGCAGAAGCTGATCGAGATCGCGCTCGCCAACAACCGCGATCTGCGCGTCGCCGTGCTCAACATCGAGGCGGCGCGCGCGCAGTACCGCATCCAGCGCGCCGATCTGCTGCCGGCGCTCGACGCCAGCGGCTACGAGACCGCGCAGCGCAGCGCCGACGACTTCACCGCCGCCGGCCAGCCGAACACCACGCATACCTACAGAGCCGGGCTCGGCATCACCGCCTACGAATTCGACCTGTTCGGTCGGGTGCGCAGCCTGAGCCGCAGCGCGCTGCAGCAGTACCTCGGCACCGAGGAAACGCGGCGCAGCACGCAGATCGCGCTGGTTGCCGAAGTCGCCAACGCCTATCTCAGCCAGCTCGCCGACCAGGCGCTGCTGCGGATGACCGAGGACACCTTCGCCAGCCGGCAGTCCTCGTACGACCTGACGCGGCGCAGCTTCGAGGCCGGCGCCGCCAGCGCGCTCGACCTGCGCCAGGCGCAGACCGCGCTGGAGACGGCGCGTGCCAATCTCGCCCAGTACCGGCGCTTCGTCGCGCTCGATCAAAACGCGCTGCTGCTGCTGCTCGGCGTGCCGGCGCTGCCGGCCGAGCTGCCGCCGGCGCGCGATCTCGACACCCAGCAGCTGCTCGCCGAGCTGCCGGCCGGCGTGCCGTCCGAAGTGCTGACGCGGCGTCCGGACGTGCTCGCCGCCGAGCACAGCCTGATGGCCGCGAACGCCAACATCGGCGCGGCGCGCGCGGCGTTCTTCCCGCGCATCACGCTGACCGGCAGCTACGGCACGATGAGCACGCAGTTCGACGGCCTGTTCGACAGCGGCACGCGGGCGTGGAGCTTCACGCCGACGATCACGCTGCCGATCTTCAGCGGCGGCGCCAATCTCGCCAACCTCGATCTCGCCAAGACGCAGAAGAACATCTACGTCGCCCGCTACGAGAAAGCGATCCAGACCGCGTTCCGCGAAGTCGCCGACGGCCTGGTTGCGCGCGGCACACTCGATGAGCAGCTGGCGGCGCAGCAGACGCTGGTCGAGGCGACACAGGCGAGCTACCAGCTCGCCGACCTGCGTTTCCGCGCCGGTGTCGACGACTATCTCGCCGTGCTCGACGCGCAGCGCTCGCTGTACGCGGCGCAGCAGTCGTACATCGCCACCAAGCTCGCCCGGCTGCAGAATCTGGTGACGCTGTACAAGGCGCTAGGCGGCGGCTGGGACGAGCGCGGCGCCGCGCAGGACACGGCGCGCACCGCGCCATAGGCGCGGCGCGGGTTCAGCGCGCCGCGCCGGCCAGCGTGCGCAACAGCGTCTCGCTGTCGGCGTCGGCCGGGAAGAAGCTTTCGACGCGCAGCTCGTCGGTGGTGACGTCGAGCGGCGTGCCGAAGGTCGTCAGCATCGAGAACAGGCGCAGACGCAGCGTGCCGGCGCGGAACTCGGTCGGCAGCACCGGCAGCGGCGCCACGCGCAGATCGATCTGGCGCCAGTGGCGCGGCAGGCCCGGATAGCGCAGCACCTCGTCGAGCAGTGCGGCGAGCGCCGGATGTTCGAGCGCCTCGCGCGCGGTGCGCGCCAGCAGCGGCGGCGCCACCTCGTCGAGGTTGGCGATGTACGGCCGCAGGCCGTGCTCGTGCAGCGTCAGCTTCAGCAGATTGCGCGGTCCGTCGCCGCAGACCGTGTGCCACATCGTCGCGTCGACGCCGAGCGCGTCGAGCAGGCGCGGCGTTACGGCGTTGGTGCGCAGCACGTTCCAGGCGCGGTCGACGACCGCCGCCGGATAGGGCTCGTGATGACGCAGCAGGGCATCGAGCGCCTGCAGCGCCGGCTGCATGTCCGGCGCCTCGAGCGGGCGCTGCGGATAGATGCCGGCATAGCCGGCGGCGAGCAGCAGGCGGTTGCGCTCGCGCAGCGGCAGGTCGAGTGTCTCGGCGAGCTGCAGCACCATGTCGCGGCTCGGCTGCGCGCGTCCCGATTCGAGGAAGCTCAGATGCCGCTGCGAGACCTCGGCCTGCAGCGCGAGCCCGAGCTGCGAGAGGCGCCGCGCGCGGCGGTTCTCGCGCAGCAGCGTGCCGAAGTCCGGCAGATCGGTGCCGTGCGTCGCGGGCTGGAAGCTCATGGCCGGATGATGGCACGGGCCGGCGGCACGTCGATTACCCGGCCGGTAATTGAACGCCGGCAGCGCGGCGCGCACCGTGGCGGCCGACCGCTTCCGGTCGCTTGCCACGCAGGAGTTGCGCCATGAACCGCACCGTCACGCTCGTGCTGCTGGGCCTCGTTCTCGCCGATTTCGCGCTGCTGTCCGGCTATGCGCTGGTGCAGCATGGCTACTGGGGGCTGTTCGCGCAGCAGCTGCAGAACAGCGCCGGCTGGCAGGTGCTCGCCGATCTGGTCATCGTCTGCGCGCTGGCGATGATCTGGATGCTCGCCGATGCGCGCCGCAGCGGCCGCATCGTCTGGCCGTACCTGCTGGCGACACTGGCGTTCGGCTCGTTCGGTCCGCTGCTGTATCTGCTGGTCGGCGCGCTGCGCGGTGCGTCGCGGCGCACGCCGGTCTACGGCTGAGGCGGGCCCACCGCGCGTACGCCTTTGCGCCCTGGCAGGCCGAGCCGATGTCCGACGCCGTGCCCGTTCCGCAGACGCTGAGCATCGCGGCCGCCGACGGCTATCCGCTGCGTCTCGAACACTGGGCGTCGGCCGCCGGCCCGGCCCGTCGCCTCATCGTCATCGCCCCGGCGCTCGGCGTGCCGCCGGCCTTCTACCGCGCGTATGCCGCCTTCATGGCGCAGCAGGCCGAGGTCGGCTGCATCGTCTGGCGCGGCACCGAGCCGGATCAGGCGCACGGTCGCGGGGCGGTGATGGCGGACTGGGGCCGGCTCGATCTCGAAGCCGCCCTGCGCTGGGCCGAGGCTCGCCACGCGCGGCGCGTGCTGGTCGGCCACAGCGCCGGCGCCCAGCTCGTCGGGCTGGCGCCGGCCAGCGCCGGGCTCGAGGCGCTGGTGCTGGTGGCCGGCTCGGCGCCGCACCGCCGCCACTATCCGCCGGCCACGGCGCTGAAGTTCTCGCGGCTGTGGACGCTCATTGCGCTGCGCAGCCTCGCGCGCCGTCGCCGCTGGCCGCCGGGCAGCTTCGGCGTCGCCGGCACGCCGCTGCCGGTCGGCGTGCTGCGCCAGTGGGCGCAATGGGCGCGCCGCCCGCACTACCTGTTCGATCCGGCTTCGCGGCTCGATCTCTCCGGCTACGGGGTGCTGCGCCAGCCGCTGCTGGCCTGGCGTGCCGATGACGACGACTACGTCAGTGCCGCCGCCGAGGCGGCGCTGCTGGTGCGCTTCCCCAGGCCCGGATCGAGCAGCGCGCGCTGCGGGCGGCGCCGGGCGCGGCCGTCGGCCACTTCGGCTACTTCCGCAAGCCGGCGCGCGCCGCATGGCAGCAGACGCTGGACTGGCTGGACGCGTCGGGGCCGCGCGTGGCGTAAGCTCGGCGTCCCGAATCGCCGAGGAGCCCTTCATGCTATTGCCCGAACTGCCGAACGCCGGCCAGCCCTTCCCGCAAGTCGCCACCGCCGGTCGCCCGAGCGCCGACCAGTTCGCGCTGGCCAAGCAGCGCGGCGTCGGCACCATCGTCAATCTCTGCCCGCCCGGCGAGCCGGCCGCGTACGACGAAGCGGCGCTGGTCCGTGAGCTCGGCCTGCAGTACGTCAACATTCCGGTCGCCGGTGCCGGCGATCTCAACGAGGCCAACGCGCGCAAGCTCGCCGAGGCGCTCGAACACGCGCACGGCGTCGCGCTGGTGCACTGCGCGAGCAGCAACCGCGTCGGCGCGCTGTTCGCGCTGAAGGCCTACTGGCTCGAGAAGAAGAGCGTCGACGAGGCGCTGGCGATCGGCCGCGCCGCCGGTCTGCGCGCGATGGAGCCGGCGGTCCGTCAGCTGATCGGCGCCTGAGTCGCGCCCCGCGCGTTTCCGGACGCGCCAACAAAAAACCCCGCCGAGACGGCGGGGTTTTTTGTTGCGGCGACGGCGGTCAGGACATCGGCGCCGCGTCCGGCGCTGCCTCCGGTGCCGCGTCCGACGCCGGCGCGCTCGGCTCGGTGCCGACGTCCGCCGGTGGCGGGGCCGCGCCGCCGCCCTCGGTGATTTTCAGCTCGACGCGGCGGTTGTGCTCGCGGCCCTCGTCGGTGGCGTTGTCGGCGATCGGCTTGGATTCGCCGAAGCCCACCGTCGTCATGCGCTCGGCAGCGATGCCCTTGCTGGCCAGATAGGCTTTCACCGCATCGGCACGACGCTGCGAGAGCTTCTGGTTGTAGGCGTCCGCGCCCTTCGAGTCGGTGTGGCCGTCGACCTCGATCTTGATGTCGGCGTGCCGCGTCAGCTCGGTGGCGACCTGATCGAGCAGGGCCTTGGCATTGAGCGTCAGCGTCGCCTTGTCGAAGTCGAAGTTGACGCCGTGCAGCACCAGCGTGTCGCCGACCGTGCAGCCGTCGAGGTTCAGCGGTTCGCCGGGCTGCGGCTGATGGCATTCCGGCGGCGGCGGGGGTGGCGGCGGTGGCGGCGGCTCGACCGGCTCGACCACTTCGACCGGCGTCTCCGGCTCGGCGACCGGCACCGGGGCCGGCGGCGTGCTGAAGAAGTAGCGCAGCGTCAGCATCGCCGACTGCGCTTCGTAGTTGGTCTCGACATGCGCGCCCGGCTCGTCCTTGACGAGGCTGAACTTGCCGGTGTCGGACTTCAGATAGCGGTAGTCGAGCGACACCGTCCAGCGCGGGCTGAGGTCGTAGGCGAAGCCGGCGCCGAACTGCCAGGCCAGCACCGTGTCGAAGCGGCTCTCCAGCTGGTTGCCGTTGAAGCTGACGTCGTCGATCGCGAAGCGCGCGGCGCCGATGCCGGCGCCGAGGTACGGATGGAGGCGGCGGGCGCGGAACAGGTCGTACCAGACGTTGAACATCGCCGTGGCGACGTTCTCGCCGCCGTCGACGTCGGTGGTGGTGCTGCCGGAGCCGCCGAAGGGGCCGAGCGGCGGCAGATGCATGCGGTCGAGATCGTTCTCGCGGTAGGCGAGTTCGAGTTCCGGCCGCCAGCCGTTGGCGTAGGCGTAGCCGAGGCTCAGGCCGCCGAGCCAGCCGGTGTCGAACTCGGCGTCCGCGACCTTGGTGCCGTCGGGCAGCGAGCCGATCAGCGGATCGTAGTCATAGATCCGCAGGTTCTGTTCGCGGACCCAGTTGGCGCCGCCTTCGAGTCCGAGATACCAGCCGTCGCCGGCTTCGGCGGCGAGCGGCGCGGCGGCGGCGGCGAGCGCCAGCGGCAGCAGCCGCAGCCGGCTATGCAAGCGTTTGCGAGTCATGCGTGTTCCCCTTGTTCTTCGTTGAACGCGACTCCGGCAACCCGTCCGTTCCGCTACCGGAGAATGGGTGCAGCAAAGGCAAGCATAAAGAACTTCGGCCGCCGGCGCCCGCGCCGCGGCATTGCCGGCGCGACCGTTCAGGCGCGGTCGGGGTAGTCGGTGAACAGGCCGTCGACGCCCATGCGGCGCAGGCGCAGCATCTCCTCGGGGTCGTTGACGGTGTACACGTAGAGCCGGAGGCCGCGCGCGTGGGCATCGCGGATCAGCTTGTCGTCGACGAACTCGCTGGACACCGACAGCACCGCGGCGCCGAGTTCGGCGGCCGGCCCGGCCCAGTCCAGCGGCACGCCGCAGACCAGCGCGCCGATCGGCACTTCGGGCAGCAGCTCGTGGAACTCCCACAGCTCGGGGTGATGGAACGAGGACACCAGCAGGCGCTCGGCCGGCCAGCCGTCGGCGAGATAGTCGCGCAGGATGCGGGCGACGGCTGCCGCGCAGCCGTTCCAGGTCTTCAGCTCGATGTTGACGCCGGCGCGATTGGCGACGAGGTCGAGCGCTTCGTTGAGCGTCGGCACCGCCTGGCCGCCGCCGGCGTCGAGCGCGCGGATCTGCGCGGCGCGCAGCGCGTCGAGGCGGCCGTGGCCGTTGGTGGTGCGGTCGATGGTGAGGTCGTGCATCAGCCAGCATTCGCCGTCGACCAGCTGCACGTCGAACTCCAGCCAGTGCGCGCCGAGGCGGATGCCGGTATCGAGCGCGAGCAGGGTGTTCTCCGGCGCGTGGCCGCGCGCGCCGCGGTGGCCGATGATGGTGAAGGCCGGGGTATCGGACATGTCGCGCCTCCGTTCTCTGCGCCTATCTTGGCACGCGCCGGCGGGCCGGTGCGGGCTTTCTCAGGTCTGGCCGACCGTCATGATTTTCATCGTGTTGGTGCCGCCCGGGCCGACGCCGTCGCCCTTGGTGATGAGCACCCGGTCGCCATCGGCGACCATGCCGCGCGCCTTGAGCAGGTCGATCGCCTCGAAGGTCTTGGCCAGGCCCGGCGCCGCTTCGTCGCTCGGCTGGAAGGCGTACGGATAGACGCCGCGGCACAGCGCCATGCGCCGGCGCGTGCGCTCGTGCGGCGTCAGCGCGTAAATCGGGATCTGGCCTTCGCTGCGCGACATCATCAGCGCGGTGGCGCCGGATTCGGTCATGGCGATGACCGCGCGCGCGTGCATGTGCCGCGCCGTCCAGCTCGTCGCCATCGCGATCGCCTCGTCGGTGCGCTCGAAATGCGTGTCGAAGCGCAGGCTGCGGCGGATCGTCACCGGCAGCGTCGCCTCGGCGCCGATGCAGACGCGCGCCATCGCTTCGACCACCTTGACCGGATAGCGGCCGGTCGCGGTCTCGGCCGACAGCATCACCGCGTCGGTGCCGTCCATCACGGCGTTGGCGACGTCGAGCACTTCGGCGCGCGTCGGGATCGGGCTGGTGATCATCGATTCCATCATCTGCGTCGCCGTGATCACCATTCGGTTCTGTTCGAGCGCCTCGGCGATGATGCGCTTCTGCCAGCCCGGCAGCTCGGCGTCGCCGATCTCCACGCCGAGGTCGCCGCGCGCGACCATCACCGCGTCGCTAGCGGCGACCAGCTCGCGCAGCACCGGCAGCGCTTCGGCGCGCTCGATCTTGGCGACCAGCCAGGCGCTGCCGCCGCAGGCCTGCATCAGCGCGCGCGCCTCGGCCATGTCGGCCGCCGAGCGCGGGAACGAGACGGCGATGAAGTCGGCGTCGAGCGCCACCGCGGTGCGCAGATCGTCCTTGTCCTTCTCGGTCAGCGCCGCCGCCGACAGGCCGCCGCCCAGCTTGTTGATGCCCTTGCGGTTCGACAGCGGACCGCCGACCAGCACCGTGCAGATCACGCGCATGCCGGCGACTTCGTCGACGCGCATGGTGATGGCGCCGTCGTTGAGCAGCAGCACGTCGCCGGCGGCGACGTCGCGCGGCAGCTCCTGGTAGGCGCAGCCGACCACGCTGGCGTCGCCGGCCTGCGCGCCGAGCGCGGTGTCGAGCGTGAAGCGTTGGCCCTCGTGCAACTCGACCGGCCCGGCGGCGAACGATTCGATGCGGATCTTCGGGCCCTGCAGGTCGGCGAGGATGCCGACGTCGCGGCCGAGTTCCTGCGCGGCGGCGCGAACCTGCGCGGCGCGGCGCCGATGGTCGTCGGCCGAGCCGTGCGAGAAGTTCAGGCGCACCACGTCGACGCCGGCGGCGAGCACCTTGCGCAGGACGTCCGGGGCATCGGTGGCGGGACCGAGGGTGGCGACGATTTTGGTGCGGCGGGCCATGGCTTCAGCGCTACTCCGAATACAATGCGGGGCTGTACACGCAACGCTCCCGCGCGTTGGCGGGCCTCCAGTGTATGCCGGCGCCGGCCGCGGCGAGGCATCGCGTTTTCATCATCGTGGTTTCGGCGGAGATTGGCATGACGGTTTTCGGGACGCCCCTGAGCGGCAATGCGACCAAGGTGCTGATGCTGGGCTCGGGCGAGCTCGGCAAGGAAGTCGTCATCGAGCTGCAGCGCTACGGCGTCGAGACCATCGCCGTCGATCGCTACGCCAACGCGCCGGCGATGCAGGTCGCGCACCGCAGCCACGTCATCAACATGCTCGACGGCGCCGAGGTGCGGCGCGTCATCGAGCTGGAGCGGCCGGACCTGATCGTCCCCGAGATCGAGGCGATCCACACGCCGACGCTGCTCGCGCTGGAGCAGGAAGGCTACACGGTGATCCCGACCGCGCGTGCCGCGCGCCTGACCATGGATCGCGAGGGCATCCGCCGCCTCGCCGCCGAAGAGCTGGGCCTGCCGACCTCGCCGTACCGCTTTGCCGGCAGCATCGAGGAATACCGTGCCGCGGTCGACGCGCTCGGCCTGCCCTGCGTGGTCAAGCCGGTGATGTCCTCATCGGGCAAGGGCCAGTCGGTCGTCCGCTCGGCGGCCGACGTGCAGCACGCCTGGGATTACGCGCAGGCCGGCGGCCGCGCCGGCCAGGGCCGCGTCATCGTCGAGGGCTTCGTGCCCTTCGATTACGAGATCACGCTGCTGACGGTGAAGCACGCCGGCGGCATCAGCTTCTGTCCGCCGATCGGCCATCTGCAGATCGACGGCGACTACCGCGAGTCCTGGCAGCCGCAGCCGATGAGCGAGGCGGTGCTGCGGCAGTCGCAGGAGATCGCCGCCAAGGTCGTCGAGGCGCTGTGCGCGCCGAACGGCCGCGGCCTGTTCGGCGTCGAGCTGTTCGTCCGCGGCGGCGAGGCGATCTTCTCCGAAGTCTCGCCGCGCCCGCACGACACCGGCCTGGTCACGCTGATCTCTCAGGACCTGTCCGAATTCGCGCTGCACGCGCGCGCGATTCTCGGCCTGCCGATTCCCAACATCCGCACGCGCGGCGCGGCCGCGTCGTGCGCAGTGCTGTTCGAGGGCGATCGCCGCGCGCCGCGCTACGCCGGCGCCGCCGAGGCGCTGGCCGAGCCCGACACCCAGCTGCGCCTGTTCGGCAAGCCGGAGATCGTCGGCAAGCGGCGCATGGCGGTGACGCTGGCGCTCGCCGAATCGATCGACATGGCGCGCGACAAGGCGCGCCGCGCGGCGGCGCAGCTGCGCCTGGTCGACTGAAGGCGCGTTCGGCGCGGCGTCGCGCTGGCGAAGCCGGACGCTGCGCGCGCGGCCTTCAGCGCGCCGGCAGCGGAATGAACTCGGTCTCGCCGGGCACCGCCGCGAAGCGCTGCGCCAGCCAGTCGGCCTTGGCCTGCTCGATGCGCTCGGGCCGGCTCGACACGAAGTTCCACCACACCGTGCGCGCGCCGAGCGGTTCGCCGCCGAGCAGCATCAGGTGCGTGTCACGGTCGGCGACGATCTCGACCTCGGCGCCGGCCGCGAATACCGGCAGCATGCCTTCCGTGAAGTGCC
This sequence comes from Solimonas variicoloris DSM 15731, assembly GCF_000382285.1. Classification (GTDB taxonomy): domain Bacteria; phylum Pseudomonadota; class Gammaproteobacteria; order Nevskiales; family Nevskiaceae; genus Solimonas; species Solimonas variicoloris. The sequence goes on from NZ_KB907925.1 coordinate 487,098, forward strand.
GTCCGGCGGCGCTGACGCTGCCGTCGACGACGTAGAGCGCGCGCTCGCTGTACTGCGTGGGCAGAGCCAGGTGCGCGCCGGCCGCGAGGTGCGCCTCGACGTAAAAGGTCGGCGAATGGGTGGCGACCGGCGAGCGCAGGCCGTAGGCCTCGCCGGCGATCACGCACAGGCGCACGCCGTCGCCGGCGCTGCGCGGCAGCGTCGCGCCGGGGTAGTGGATGAAGGCCGGTTCGCATTCCTCGTCGGCTTCCGGCAGCGCGACCCAGGACTGGATGCCGTGCACGTGCGGGCCGGCCGCGCGTTCGTCGGCGGGACTGCGCTCGGAGTGCGCGATGCCGCGGCCGGCGGTCATCCAGTTGACGTCGCCGGGCACGATGGTCTGCACCGAGCCGAGCGAATCGCGATGGTCGATGCGGCCTTCGAACAGATAGGTGACGGTCGACAGGCCGATGTGCGGGTGCGGGCGCACGTCGACGCCGCGGCCGGGCGCCAGGTTCCACGGCCCCATGTGATCGAAGAAGATGAACGGGCCGACCATCAGGCGATGGGCGATCGGCAGGACGCGGCGCACGATCTCGCCGTCGCCGAGGTCGCGGCTCCGGCCTTGCAGGATGTCGATGACGGCGTCGCTCATGTCGGCTCTCGCGGGGGTGGCCGCCAAGCATAAGCGAGGGCCCGCGGCGGCGCCGCGGACGGGCGTGTGCCCGTTCCCGTGGCGCGCCGTCAGTGCTGGCGGAGCGCGTCGTTCGCCGCGCAGCGCGGCGCGCCGCCGGCGCCGAGCAGCGGCGAGTGCTTGCCGCGGAACGCCCAGTCGGCCTGCTCGGCGAAGATCTGGCGCTGGCGCTCGCAGGTCTCGATGGTCGCGCGCAGGTCGTTGAGCAGACCGCCGGCTTCGCCGTGCAGGTCGGGCGGCAGCGGCAGCAGGCGCTGCTCGCGGCGGTACGCGTGCAGGGCGTAGCGCGCCAGCGAAACCGGCGCCAGCAGCGCGTGGGTGAGCCAGATCGCCAGCGCCAGCGACAGCAATGTCGCACCGGCTGCCCAGGCGATCAGCGTCTGCGGCTGCCAGTCGTCCGGCGCCAGCAGCAGGAAGCCGATCAGGACCAGCAGCGGCATGCCGCCGGCGAACACCAGCACGCCGTAGAGCTGATCGGCGAGCAAGTCGAACGGCAGCAGGGGATGCAGCCGCCGGTAGCGTTCGAGAGGAAAATTCGTCATGGCCCGCAGACTAGCGCCTGCCGCCGCCGCTGCGCCGCCGACGCGCCGAACGGCCGCAAACAGGGGATCAAGCGCGGGCCGGGGCGGGGGAAATCCCGCCGCCGCACCCGGCTGCGGGAACGATTCCTAGCGGATGCTGACGCGCGGCGGTGGCGCCACCGGGTCCGGCACCGCCAGCGGCACGATGTGCATGCGGTGGCCGTCGGCTTCGAGGCGCTGCTGGACGGCCAGCGGCATCTGGTTGTGCAGCCAGCGCGTCAGCAGGGTCTCGTCGCCGAACACCAGCTTGCTGGCGAACACGGTCGCGTTCGGGAAGTCGGCGAACACGCGCGGCAGGATGCCGAGCAGCTCGCCGAGCGGATCGCCGCCGTAGGCCTGGTAGGTTCTGGTCGCCAGCCCGCGGCTGGCGCAGTAGCTGGTGAAGTAGTTCAGCGAGTTTTCGATGCGCGCGCGCAGGCTCTTGAGCGTGCGTTCGCTGTTGAAGGCGTCCTTGTCGACTTCGCCGACCGACACGAATACGAAGTTGCGGAAGCGGCCGGGGAAGGTGTCGAGCACCCAGCGCAGCGCGTGCATGCCGGCACCGCGACTGTTGCCGACCAGGATCACGGCGGTCTCGCCGGCCGCATCGGTGGGCAGCGGGCGGGTGTCCTCGTCCCAGTCTGGCTTGATGGCGTAGACCTGGTCGACGCGCAGCATCAGCCGGCGGATGTGTTCGTAGTGGCGGTGGATCAGCAGGCAGAAGCCGACCACGCCGCTGGTGATCAGCACCGTGACCCAGCCGCCGAGCATCAGCTTCTCGGCGAGGATCACCAGCAGGATCGCCACGCAGACCACGAAGCCGAGCGCGGCCATCGCGAACTTGGCTTTCCAGTCGAGCCGGTACAGGCGCTGCTCCCACCAGTGCCGGCAGAGGCCGAACAGCGACAGCGAGAAGGTCAGGAACACATTGATGCTGTAGAGCACCACGAGCAGGCCGACCTTGCCGCGCGTCAGCAGCAGGATCGCCAGCGCGGCGACGCCCATCACCAGCACGCCGTTCTGCGTGACCATGCGGCTCGACAGCTGGCGGAACTGGCGCGGCACCCAGTGGTCGGCGGCCATGCTGGCGAGCACCGCCGGACCGCCGAGGAAGCCGGTGTTGGCGGCGACCAGCAGCAGGCCGGCTTCGAGCGCGAGCACGATGATCAGCACCACGCGCGCGGTTTCGGCGTCCCACGGCAGGCTTTCGAGGATGGCGCGGAAGGTCACTGCGTTGAGCGTCTGGCCGGCGACCGGCTCGGCGTTCCACAGCAGGTAGAGCAGGATGATGCCGCCGGCGGTGAAGGCCAGCGACAGCGCCATGTAGAACATCGTCCAGTGGCCGGTGCGCACGCGCGGCTCGGCCAGCATGTTGATGTTGTTGGAGACGGCCTCGATGCCGGTGTAGGTGCCGGCGCCGACTGAGTACGCGCGCAGGAACAGGGCCACCGCGAACATCCAGCCCGACTCCTGGGTCAGTTTCGCGGTTTCCGACCAGGTCGCCGCGACCATGTCGTCGAGCGCCTCGGCGTGGAAGTTGATGCCGTAGACGATCAGGAAGACGTGCGTGATGAAGAAGCCGAGGAAGATCGGCGCGAGCACGGCGATCGATTCCTTCATGCCGCGCAGGTTGAGCACGATCAGCATGACGATCAGGCCGATCTCGGCGCCGAGCTTGTAGCCCTGCGCCTGCGGCGACAGCAGGCTGAACAGCGCGTCGGCGCCGCTGGCGACCGAGATGGCGATGGTCAGCACGTAGTCGACGATCAGCGCCGAGCCGGACACCAGGCCGGCGTGCTTGCCGATCAGCTGCGTCGCCGCCTTGTAGCCGCCGCCGCCGGACGGGAACAGCTCGATGACCTGGTTGTAGGCCAGCGAGATGATGAACACCGTCAGCGCCGTGGCGCCGGCCAGGTAGAGGGCGATGTGGCGGTGCTCGCCGAGCGCCAGGAACGCTTCTTCCGGGCCGTAGCACGATGACGACAGGCCATCCGCGCCCAGCCCGATCCAGGCCAGAAATGCGACCAGCACGATGTGCTGGCGGGTCTTCGGATCGAAGGGGTCCAGCTTCCTGCCGAGGATCAGGCGCCGTAGGCCTTGCAGCACGCTCATTCAGGTCTTGCGGTCGGGCGAAGCGCCCGATTCTAGCACCGTGAGCAATTGTTGCCCTATCGCTGCAATGGGCCGGCGCGTACAATTCAGCCCCTTTTGCCGGACGCCGTTCGTTCCGGTCCGTTCCGGCCGCCGGCGCGGCCGGGCCGGGAATTCGGCAAAAAGCCCCCATCTTTCGGAAAACTTTCCGGTTTCGGTGCACCCGTGATTCAGAACCTTCGCAATATCGCCATCATCGCCCACGTCGACCACGGCAAGACCACGCTGGTCGACAAGCTGCTGCGCCAGTCGCAGACCCTCGACGCCCGCGAGCAGCTCGGCGAACGCATCATGGACTCCAACGATCTGGAGCGTGAGCGCGGCATCACCATCCTCGCCAAGAACACGGCGATCCGCTGGACCGACAAGCGCAACGGCACCGAGTACCGCATCAACATCGTCGACACCCCGGGACACGCCGACTTCGGCGGCGAGGTCGAGCGCGTGCTGTCGATGGTCGACTCGGTGCTGTTGCTGGTCGACTCGGTCGACGGCCCGATGCCGCAGACCCGCTTCGTCACCCAGAAGGCCTTCAACATGGGCCTCAAGCCGATCGTCGTCCTCAACAAGATCGACCGTCCAGGCGCGCGTCCGGACTGGGTCGTCGACCAGGTCTTCGAACTGTTCGACCGCCTCGGCGCGACCGACGAACAGCTCGACTTCCCGTTCATCTACGCCTCGGGCCTCAACGGTTATGCCGGCCACTCGGCCGACATTCGCGAAGGCGACATGACGCCGCTGTTCGAGACCATCGTCGACAAGGTGCCGGCGCCGGAAGTCGACGTCGACGGCCCGTTCCAGATGCAGATCACCTCGCTGGCGCACTCGACCTACGTCGGCATCATCGGCACCGGCCGCGTCAAGCGCGGCAAGATCAAGACCAACACGCCGGTCTCGGTGGTCGGCCGCGACGGCAGCGTGCGCAACGGCCGCGTGCTGCAGGTGCTCGGTTTCATGGGCCTCGACAAGGTCGAGGTGCCGGAAGCGCAGGCCGGCGACATCATCGCCATCACCGGCATCGAAGAGCTCGGCATTTCGGAAACGGTCTGCGACGCCAAGGTGCCGGAGCAGCTGCCGACGCTGCAGGTCGACGAACCGACGATGAGCATGATCTTCGAGGTCAACAAGTCGCCGTTCGCGGGCAAGGAAGGCAAGTTCGTCACCTCGCGCCAGATCGGCGACCGCCTGACGCGCGAGCTGCGCACCAACGTCGCGCTGCGCGTCGAGCCGGGTGAATCGCCGGACCAGTTCCGCGTCTCCGGCCGCGGCCTGCTGCATCTCGGCATCCTGCTCGAAAACATGCGCCGCGAGGGCTATGAAGTCTCCGTCGCCCGTCCGCAGGTCATCCTCAAGGAAATCGACGGCGAGGTCTGCGAGCCGTACGAAACGCTGGTCGCCGACGTCGAGGAAGCCAATCAGGGCGGCGTCATCCAGGGCCTCGCCGAGCGCGGCGGCAAGATGCAGAACATGGTGCCGGACGGCAAGGGTCGCGTCCGTCTCGAATACATCGTGCCGTCGCGTGGCCTGATCGGCTTCCAGACGCAGTTCATGACGATGACCTCGGGCACCGGCCTGCTGTTCCACAACTTCGACCACTTCGGTCCGAAGACGGAGTCGACCGACATCGGCCAGCGCCACAACGGCGTGATGATCTCGAACGACCAGGGCAAGGTGCCGGCGTACGCGCTGTTCAACCTGCAGGAGCGCGGCAAGATGATCTCGTCGCCGGGCGACGAGGTCTACGAAGGCCAGATCGTCGGCATCCACGCGCGCGACAACGACCTCGTCGTCAACGTGCTGCGCGAGAAGAAGCTGACCAACATGCGTGCCTCGGGCTCGGACGAGAACGTCATCCTGACGCCGCCGGTGAAGTTCTCGCTCGAACAGGCGCTGGAGTTCATCAACGACGACGAACTCGTCGAACTGACGCCGACGTCGATTCGCGTGCGCAAGAAGTTCCTGAAGGAGCACGAGCGCAAGCGCGCCGAACGCGCGGACTGAGCCGCGCTCGGCCTTGCCATCGGGGGGCGCATCGACGATGCGCCCCTTTTTTGTTGAGAGCCCGCCAGGGGAACAAGAACGTGGACGGCCTGCTGCCGGCATATCTGCAAGGCTTCGCGCTCAGCGCCGGCCTGATCGTCGCGATCGGCGCCCAGAACGCCTTCGTCCTGCGCCAGGGCCTGCGGCGCGAACACGTCTTCGTCGTCGCCACGATCTGCTTCGTCTCCGACGCCTTGCTGATCGCGCTCGGCTGCGCCGGGTTCGGCACGCTGGTGCAGGCGCATCCGGCGCTGGTCGCCGCCGTGCGCTGGATTGGCGCCGCTTTCCTGATCGCATACGGCGCGCGCAGCGCCTGGGCCGCTTTACGCGCGCAGGCGCTGGACGCCGCGGCCGCGGCGGCGCCGCTGAGCCGGCGCAAGGCCGTCGCCAGCGTCCTGGCGCTGACCTGGCTGAATCCGCACGTCTATCTCGACACCGTGCTGCTGGTCGGCGGACTCGCCGGGCGCTACGCGGAGACGCCGCGCGCGGCATTCGCGGCCGGCGCCGCGTCGGTTTCGGCGCTGTGGTTCTACGGGCTCGCCTACGGCGCGGCTTGGCTGGCGCCGCTGTTCCGCCGGCCGCTGACCTGGCGCGCGCTCGACGCCGTCATCGCCCTGACGATGTGGGCGATCGCCGCCAGTCTGCTGCGCGGCGGCTGAGCCGCGCCGGCCGGTTCAGCCGAGCTGCGCCGCCTCGTAGCGCGCGCCGCGTTCGGCGTCGTACTGGCCTTCCCATTTGGCGATGACCAGCGCCGCGAGCGAGTTGCCGACCACGTTCAGCGCCGTGCGCGCCATGTCGAGGATGCGGTCGACGCCGGCGATGAAGGCGAGGCCTTCGAGCGGGATGCCGACACTGCCGAGCGTCGCCAGCAGCACGACGAACGACACGCCGGGCACGCCGGCGATGCCCTTCGACGTCACCATCAGCGTCAGGATCAGCACGATCTGCTGGGTCAGCGTCAGGTCGATGCCGTACAGCTGGGCGAGGAAGATCGCGGCGATGCTCTGGTAGAGCGTCGAGCCGTCGAGGTTGAACGAATAGCCGGTCGGGATCACGAAGCTGGCGATCGGCTGTGGCGCGCCGTAGGCCTGCATCTTCTCCATGATCCGCGGCAGCACGGTTTCCGAACTCGCCGTCGAGTACGCCAGGATCAGTTCGTCCTTGATCAGGCGGATCAGGCGCGTGATGCGAAAGCCGAACAGGCGCGCGACCGCGCCGAGCACGACCAGCGCGAAGAACAGTACCGCGGCGTAGACCAGCACGACGAGCTTGGCCAGCGGCAGCAGCGAGGCGAAGCCGAAGGTCGCCACCGTCACCGCGATCAGCGCGAACACGCCGATCGGCGCGTAGCGCATCACCATGTGGGTGACCTTGAACATGGTCTCGGCGATGCTGCGGAAGGTCTGCACCAGCGGCTCGCGGTGCTCGGCCGGCAGCGCCGAGAGGCCGAGGCCGAACATCACCGAGAAGAAGATGATCGGCAGGATCTCGCCCTTGGTGATCGCCTCGAAGACGTTGGCCGGGATCAGGCCGAGGATCGTCGTCACCAGGCTGTGCGGCGCGTGCTGAACGGCTTCGGTCGTCTTCTGGTACTGCGAGATGTCGGCGGCCGTCAGCTGCTGCATGTCGATCCCGGCGCCGGGCTGCAGCAGGTCGGCGAACAGCATGCCGACGAGGATCGCGACGGTGGTGATGATCTCGAAGTAGACGATGGTCTTCAGGCCGATGCGGCCGAGCTTCTTGGCGTCGCCGACGCCGGCGATGCCGACGATCAGCGAGGAGATGACGATCGGCACGACGATCATCTTGATCAGCCGGATGAAGATCTGGCCGGCCGGCTGCAGGATGTTGACGATCAGCCAGTCGCGCGGCCCGCCCATTTCGTGCAGCACGCTGCCGGCGACGACGCCGAGCGCGAGCGCGATGAGGATTTGCCAGGCGAGGCTGAGGCGGGGCAGGGGCATGGGCGGCGGATTTCCTTGCGTGAAGGACGGACCATAGAAAGCTTGCGGGTCCGGACGCAAATTTCGTCCCGCCGGCGGCGCCGCGGATCGCGTCTCCGGTGGTGCCGGCGCCACCGCGACGCTAGGATGCCGAACGGTGCCGCGCGCGGCATCGCCGCGTTCATTCCCCCTAGTCCGGAGCCCCCATGAACCTGTTCTCGCCGCTGTCGCAGCGGTCCCTCACCCTGCGCAACCGCATCGCCGTGGCGCCGATGTGCCAGTACTCGGCCGACGAAGGCGTGCCGAACCAGTGGCATTTCGTGCACCTGGGTTCGCGCGCGGTCGGCGGCGCGGCGCTGGTGATCAGCGAAGCGACGGCGGTCGAAGCGCGTGGCCGCATCTCGCCGGCCGACACCGGGTTGTGGAACGAGGTGCAGGCGCAGGCCTGGGCGCCGATCACGCATTTCATCCGTGAAGCCGGCGCCGTCGCCGGCGTGCAGCTCGCGCATGCCGGGCGCAAGGCCAGCGTCGCGGCGCCGTGGAACGGCGGCAAGCCGGTCGCGCCCGCCGACGGCGGCTGGCGGCCGGTGGTCGCGCCGTCGGCGCTCGCGTTCGACGCTGGCAGCATCGAGCCGCAGGCGATGTCGCTCGCCGACATCGACGCACTGGTCGAGGCGTTCGTGGCGGCGGCGCGACGGGCGCTCGACGCCGGTTTCGAGCTCGCCGAGATCCACGGCGCGCACGGCTATCTGCTGCATGAGTTCCTGTCGCCGCTGTCGAACCGCCGCGACGACGACTACGGCGGCAGCTTTGACAACCGCATCCGCCTGCTGCGTCGCGTGATCGCCGCCGTGCGTGGCGTGTGGCCGGATCGTCTGCCGCTGTGGCTGCGCATCTCGGCGACCGACTGGGCCGCCGACGGCGGCTGGGATCTGGAGCAGTCCTGCGCGCTGGTCGAGGCGATCCGCGGCGACGGCGTCGATCTGATCGACGTGTCGAGCGGCGGCATGCTGCCGAAGGCGGAGATTCCGGTCGGCCCGGGTTTCCAGACGCCGTTCGCCGCCGAGATCCGCCGCCGCTGCGGCGTCGCCACTGGCGCGGTCGGCCTGATCACGGCGCCGGCGCAGGCCGACCACATCGTGCGCACCGGCCAGGCCGACGTCGTGTTGCTCGCGCGCGAACTGCTGCGCGATCCGTACTGGCCGCGCCGCGCCGCCGCCGAGCTGCGCCAGAAGATCGAGGCGCCGCTCCAGTACCAGCGCGCCTGGTAGGCCGGGCTCAGCCGGCGGCGGGCACGCGCACGATCCAGGCCTGCCGCGCCGGCGGATCGCGACGGACCTTGGCCAGCGAGCGCTGCGCCGCGTCGCGCGTCGCATGGTGGCCGGCGAGCACGCGATAGACCGGCTTGCCGTTGGTGCGCATCAGCACCGTGTCGGCGGCGTAGCCGCGCGCGCCACTGCCGCGTCGCGCGCTGCGCGCTTGCGGCGTCCGGCAGCGAGGCCAGCACGATCCGCCATTCGCCGCCGCGCGCCGGACTGCGCGCGGCCGCCGCGGTCGGCGGCGCTGACGCGGGGCGTGCGACGGGCGTCGGCGCCGGTTCGATTTCCGACACGACCAGCGTGGTGCCGGCCTGCTCCGCCAGCGACGGCCGCGCGCTGCCGTCGCGCTGCGCCTGTTCGGCGGCGTAGCGCGCCGCGTAATCGTCGGCGAAGCGGGTGCGCGCCAGACGCGGCGCCAGCGAGCCGACCTCGGCGACACCGAGACGCTGCCCGCCACGCGCCGTCCAGCGCAGGCATTCGCCCGGCTCGTCGAGGCGCTCGTGGCCGCTCGGCGTCTGCACCTCGGCGGCGCCGCCCAGCAGGCACAGCTCGTCGCCGGCCGCCGAGGTCTCGGCCCAGGCGTCGGCGCCGTAGAGGCGCGACTGCAGATGGCGCTGCGCGAGGCGCACGTCGCCGGGCGCGCCACCATCGGGCTTGCGGGCGTCGACGTGCACGGCGCCGGCCTCGAGCTGCAGGTGCAGCAGCGCGGCGCGGCCCGGCGGGTCCGGCGGCTCGCCGCCGGCGAAGCGCAGCCGGCCGTCGCCGCCGAGCAGCAGCGTGCCGCCGCCGGCGGCCTGCAGGCTGATGCGGCCGCTGCTGCCGGTGCTGACGAGGCTGCCGATCGCCAGCGCCTGGCGCGCTTGCAGCGCGGCGCCGCCGTCGAGGAAGGCCGGCGCCTCCAGGCGGCGCGCGAGCAGCAGCTCATCGGCCAGCGCCGGTGCGGCGACCAGTCCCAGCATCCAGGCCCACAGCGGTGCGCGGTGCATCACGTGACGTCTCCCGAAACGGCGGCGAGGGTAGCAAATGCGGCGTCGATTCCGGCGGGCCGCGGTGCTAGCATGCGCCGCGGCTTTCAGGCCGCCCTCCGCCTCAGCCTTTCATGCCCGACGTGCCTTCAGAACCTCCGCCTGACGGGGCTCCCCGTCGCTACGCGCCATGAGTGGCGTCGTCGTTGTCGACCATCGCGGCGACTGGCCGCTGAACATTCCGGGCATCGAGGTCGTCACCGCCTGGGACTACCTGACGCATGAGGACCTGACGCGCGCGCGCAAGGTGCGCGTCTACAACCTGTGCCGCTCGTTCGGCTATCAGACGACCGGCTACTACGTCTCCCTGCTCGCCGGTGCGCGCGGCCACAAGCCGCTGCCGGAAATCACGACGATCCAGGATCTCAAGCTCGCCGAATCGCCGCGCATCCTCAACGACGAGATCGAAGAGCTGATCCAGCACTCGCTGGCGCGCATCGGCTCGGCCGAATACGTGATGAACGTGTACTTCGGCCGTTCGATGGCCAAGCGCCACGAACGTCTCGCGCGGGCGCTGTTCAACCAGTTTCCGGCGCCGCTGCTGCAGGCCAAGTTCAGCTATCGCGGCGACGAATGGCGGGTCGACACGCTCGGCCCGATCGCGCTCGGCGAGGTGCCGGGCTCGCACCACGCCTTCCTCTACGAGGCCGCGCAGGACTACTTCGTCCGCCGCCGCCCGCTGCGCGTGCGCCGCGAGTCCTCGCGCTATGACCTGGCGATCCTCGTCAACGACGACGAGAAGGAGCCGCCGTCGAACGCGCGCGCGCTGAAATCCTTCGAGCGCGCCGCCGAGGATCTCGGCTTCGACGTCGAGTTCATCGACAAGTCCGACTACGGCCACGTCGCCGAGTTCGACGCGCTGTTCATCCGCGAGACGACCGCGGTCAACCACCACACCTATCGCTTCGCGCGCCGCGCCGCGCGCGAAGGGCTGGTGGTGGTCGACGATCCGCTGTCGATCCTGCGTGCCGCCAACAAGGTCTTTCTCGCGCAGCTGATGGAGCGCCTGCGCATTCCGCAGCCGAATACCGTGCTGCTGCATTCGCGCAACCTCAAGCAGGTGGCGCGCGAACTGGGCTTTCCGTGCGTGCTCAAGCAGCCGGACTCGCAGTTCTCCAAAGGCGTGATCAAGGTCGAGTCCGAATCCGAGTTCCGCCGCGCGGCGTCGGAAATGCTGGAGCGCTCGGATCTGATCATCGCCCAGTCCTACGAGCCGACCGAATACGACTGGCGCATCGGCGTGCTCGACGGCCAGCCGCTGTACGCCTGTCGCTACTTCATGGCCAAGGGCCACTGGCAGGTCGTCAAGCGCGCCGGCAACGGCGCGATCGTCGAGGGCGGGCACGAGACGCTCGACGTCAAGGACGTGCCGGCGGCCGTGCTCAACGTCGCGCTGCAGGCGGCGCGCGCGATCGGTAACGGGCTCTACGGCGTCGACCTCAAGCAGTTCGGCAAGGTCGTCAAGGTCATCGAGGTCAACGACAACCCGAACATCGACCACGGCGTCGAGGATCTGGTCCTCAAGGAAGCGCTGTACCGCAAGGTGATGGAGTACTTCATCAAGCGCCTCGAGCAGCGCACGCGCGAGCAGGCGCGGTGAAGCCGAGACTGCGCCGGGCGCGGGCCGGCGACGTCGACGGCATGCTCGATCTCGAGCGCCATTTCCCGGGCGATCGCATGTCGCGCGCATCGGTGCGGCGCTTCCTGCGCGTGCCGAGCGCGCGGGTCTGGGTCGTCGACGCGCCGCCACACGGGCTGGTCGGTGCCCTGATCCTGCTGATGCGCCGCAACAGCACGACGGCGCGCCTCTATTCGGTGGTCGTCGATCCGCGCGCCCGCGGCCTCGGCCTGGGCCGTCGCCTGGTGCAGGCGGCCGAGCGCGGCGCGCGTGCAGCCGGATGCGATGCGGTGTCGCTGGAAGTGCGCGAGGACAACGCGGCGGCGCGCGCGCTGTACGCGCGCCTCGGCTACGTCGAGCGGCAACGCCTGCCGGGCTACTACGACGACGGCGGCAACGGGCTGCGGCTGCGCAAGGCGCTCACGAGTCGACGCGCGCGCTGAGAGCCTGCCGTGCGCAGCGCGTGCGCCTGCTGCGAACGCGGCGCCGTATCTCCACCGCCGGCACCAACGAAAACGCCGCCCGAAGGCGGCGTCTTCTCGCGACGAAGTCTGCTTACTGCGCGGACTTGTCTTCCTTCGGCTCGCCGACCGACAGCAGCTCGACTTCGAAGATCAGGACCTGATTCGGGCCGATCTTCACGCCGGCGCCGCGCTCGCCGTAGGCGAGGTCGGACGGGATGTAGAACTTGTACTTGCTGCCCGGCGTCATCAGCTGCACGCCTTCGGTCCAGCCCGGGATCACGTTGCCGAGCGGGAAGCTGACCGGCTGGCCGCGCGAGTAGGAGCTGTCGAACTCCTCGCCGTTGATCAGCGTGCCCTTGTAGTGCACGGTGACGGTGTCGGTGGCCTTCGGATGGGCGCCCTTGCCCTCGGTGATCACTTCGTACTGCAGGCCCGAGGCGGTGGTCTTCACGCCATCGCGCTTGCCGTTCTCCTCGAGGAACTTCTGGCCTTCGTCCTTGTTCTTCGTCGCCTGCTCCTCGCGCTGCTTGAGCTGGCGCTCCTGCATCTTCTTGGCGACCGTGTTCTTGATTTCCTCGCGCGCGGCGTCGTCCATCTTCGGCGCGGTGCCGGCGAAGGCGTCGTCGAGGCCGGCCTTCAGCGCGGCGAGATCGACGTCTTCCTTGACCGGCTGCAGCGACTTGCCGAGATCGACGCCGATCGCATAGCCGAACTTCTGCGCGTCGGTTTCGAGCGCGGCATTGCCGGCGGCGGCCTTGTCATCCTTCTTGGCGCAGCCGGCGATGAGCGCGGCGGCGGCGACGCTGAGGGCCAGCATGCGTAACGAATTCTTCATGGGGTCGTCCAGATGCGAAAAAGGCGCGATTGGCGCCGGTAGCGCTCGATTATAGCGGCTTTTCCGGGCCTGTCCCGGGGTGGTTTTCCCCCCGGTCCGGCCCGGTCGTGGCGGCCTCGGCACCCGCCTCCGGAGCAGTCGCCGAGCGCTCGGCGGCGCGCCGCCGCGACAGCAGCTGCAGCAGCATCTGCCGCGCCTCGTCGGACAGCAGCTCCAGCGAGCGTTCGGCGATGCGGTCGATGCGCGCATCGACGGCCAGCGTCTTGTCGGGGCCGACCGTTACCAGGCCGACGTCGATCAGGGTGTTGAGGTAGCCCTTGAACAGCGCCTTGTCGAAGAACTCGGGCGCGTCGCGGCCGGTGAGGATCGCCATGCGTTCGGCGAGCAGGCGGCAGTCCTCCTCGAAGCGCTCGCGCTTGAGCGGCTGCTGCGAGCGGCGCTCGTCGGCGAGCAGCAGCGCCGTCATGCAGTAGCGCTCGTGTGTCTCGCCGAGCACGCGGCCGAGCATCGCCAGCGTCGAGTACGCCGGCTGATTGGCGTCCGGGCGGCGCAGGCGGTCGTTCTCGCGGCTGAGCAGACCGAGGCCGAGCATGACGTTGATCCAGGCCTTGGCGACGCCTTCGATCTCGGCCGGCTGCCAGCGCAGGAAGAATTCGTTGCGCAGGAACGGATACAGCGCGCGCACGCCCATGATGACGGCTTCGTCGGACAGCATCTGCCGGGTGCGGAACAGGTTGGCGATCAAGGACGGGATCGCGAACAGATGCTGGATGTTGTTGCGGTTGTAGGTGAGCGCGACGGCGTCGCGCGCGGTGACGCCGTGCAGCTCGCCCCAGGGATGCGGCACGCGCGCGATCTGCGCGATCGGCCCGCTCCAGTCGACGACGGCTTTCGGCGAGACTTCCGGAATGTAGAGATGTTCACCGTAGGGCTCGCCCTTCAGCAGCCAGATCAGGTAGCCGATCTGCTCGATGAATTCCTCGTGCGCGACCACGCGCTGCGGCGAGGCGAGCAGGGCGATCGCCGCCAGACTCGACGGATTGGCGACCGCCGCGGCGTTGATGCGGCGGCTGTTCTCGAGCGCGAGTTGCGCGACGAAGGCCTTGAAGTTCTCCGGCAGCGCCTCGTCGTCGGCCGTCATCGCCTCGCGCCAGCCCGGCAGGTGCTGGCTGGCGTAGTCCTGCAGGATGATCGGCTCGCCGAAGTTGATGTAGGCCTTGCCGTAGGACTTGCCGAGGATCTTGCCGGCCTTGAGCAGGCCCTCGGCGGATTCCTTGCTCTTCGCCCCGCCGCGCAGTTCCTTGGTGTAGCTGCCGACTTCCCAGACGCGGTCGTAGCCGATGTAGACCGGCACCATCGCCAGGCGCCGCGTGTTCTGGCGCAGGCCGGCCTCGACGACCATCGACAGCAGACCGGTCTTCGGCTGCAGCAGACGGCCGGTGCGGCTGCGCCCGCCTTCCGGGAAAAACTCGATCGCATAGCCGCGCTTGATCAGCGCGTCGACGTAGGCACGGAACACGGCGGTGTAGATTGCGTCGCCCGAGAAGCTGCGGCGCAGGTAGAACGCGCCGCAGCGGCGCAGCAGGCCGCCGACCGGCCAGAAATTGAGGTTGACGCCGGCGGCGATGTGCGGCGGCACGACGCCGGCGTGGTACAGCGAGTACGACACCAGCAGATAGTCGGCGTGCGAGCGGTGCGAGGGCATGTAGACCAGCTCGTACTGCTGCGCCAGCTCGCGCATGCGCTCCAGGCCCTGCACGTCAATGCCGGCGAACACGCGCTTGAAGACGACGTAGGTCAGGAAGCGCTCGAGGAAGTTGATGCTGGTCGTCGAGTAGTCGGCGGCGATCTCCTCGGCGCACTTGCGCGCGTAGGCGCGCGCCTTGTCCAGGGTCATGCCGTTCTTGCCGGCGGCGCGCTCGATCGCGCGCTGCACCTCGGCGCTGTGCAGCAGGCCGTCGATGACCACGCCGCGGCGCAGCAGCGTCGGGCCCAGCGCTGCGGTGCGCGCGCGCAGGAAGTGGAAGTGCAGCACGCGCGTCAGCTTGCGGATCGAGGTCGTCGCGTCGGGGCCGCGGTCGACGTACTCGCGGAACGAGAACGGCAGGCCGAAGTGCGCCAGCACGTTGCGGCCGTTGAACAGCATGATGAAGAACTTGCGCACGCGGCCGGCCTGCACGCTGTCGGCGAACAGCAGCTTCCACAGGCTGGTTTCCTTGCCCGGATCGCGGCCCCAGAAGATCGACACCGGCACCAGCTGCGCCTCGAAGGTCTTGGTCGCGATGCCGGTCTCGATCAGGCGCGTCAGGTCGGTCGGCCGCATGCGCGTTTCGAGCAGCGCATCCATGTAGACCACGCCGGCGCGCTCGACGGTCGGGAAATTCGAGCCGGTGCGGTTCGGCCGCGGCAGCACCAGCTCTTTGCAGATGCGTTCGAGCACGAACATGTCGACCCAGGAGCGCTGGGCGAGGATGTAGACGACCGGCTTGGTCGGGTCGATCTTCAGCCCTTCGCGCAGCGGCTGCGGCGCGGTCTTGTAGCGGACCAGACCCGAGAACGGGCGGAACATCCACCACACCAGGCTGTAGAGGACACGATTGAGCAGAGCGCGCATGCGACTCCTTCCATAAAATGGTTCGCGGTCGCGCGACGCTGCGCATCGAAAGGCGCGCCTCGCGCGCCCGCCGTTCCCGCCATCACGCAAAAAGTTTACCGGAAGCGAACATGACAGGTCCCGGCGTATCGACTGATCCCGTTCGTGCCGCCGCCGCCGCGCTGCCCGCGCGGCAGGCGGCGCTGCATGCGACGCGGGCGCGCCTCGATCGCCTGGCGTGGTGGCTCGACAGCGGCATCGGCGTGCCGGGCACGCGCTGGCGCATCGGCGTCGAAGCGCTGATCGGCCTGATCCCGGTGGTCGGCGATCTCGCCGGCGCGCTGTTCGGCAGCTACTTCGTGATCGAGGCCTGGCGCGTGCGTGCGCCGCGCGGCCTGCTCGCGCGCATGACCGGCAATGTCGTGCTCGACGCCGCGCTCGGCTTGGTGCCGGTGGTCGGCGATCTCGCCGACTTCGCGTTCAAGTCGAACCAGCGCAATCTGCGCCTGCTGCATGCGCATCTCGACGCCGAGCTCGGCGTGCGCGCGGTGCGTCCGCGGCGGCGGCTGGCGTGGATATTGCTCGGCCTGCTCGCAGTCCTCGCCGCCGCGGCGATCTGGCGCCTTGGGGGATTTACCGGATGACCACCCGGCGGGGCGCGGGCATAGTGCGGCGGTTTGTGAACACCGAACCCGCATCGCGCGCGATCCGCGCGCCGGACGCGCCGTTTCTCTGACGAGGTCTTGATGAGCGAGAAAACCTGGCTGGGCCACCCGCGTGGCCTGGCGACGCTGTTTTTCACCGAGATGTGGGAGCGCTTCACCTATTACGGGATGCGCGCGATCCTCGTCTTCTTCCTCGCTGCCGCCGCGACCGAGATCAATCCGGGCCTCGGCCTGACGCGCGAGGAGGCCGGCGCCATCTACGGACTCTATACCGGCGCCGTCTATCTGTTCTCGCTGCCCGGCGGCTGGATCGCCGACCGCCTGATCGGCAGCCGCCGCGCGGTGTTCTGGGGCGGCCTGTTCATCGCCGCCGGCAACTTCGCGCTGGCGATTCCCGGCCCGGCGGCGCTGTTCTTCGTCGGCCTCGCGATCATCGTCGTTGGCGTCGGGCTGCTCAAGCCGAATGTGTCGGCGCTGGTCGGCACGCTCTACGAGGGCAATGCCGACGTGCGCCGCGACGCCGGCTTCTCGATCTTCTACATGGGCATCAACCTCGGCGCGGCGATCGCGCCGTTCGTGGTCGGCGCGATCGGCGAGAACTGGTCGTGGCGGCTCGGCTTCGGCGCCGCCGGCGTGTTCATGCTCGGCGGCGTCATCCAGTACCGGCTGACCGAGCACTACCTCGGTTCGGGCGGGCTTGCGCCGGCCGGCACGCCGGAGCAGCGCCGCGCCGGCTGGCGCCTGCTGGCGATCGCGGTGGTGGCGCTGCTCGCGGTGGCCGCGGTGCTCGCCAGCGGCCTCGTGCCGGTGGGCCCCAGCGATCTCGCCAAGATGGCCGGTGTGGCGATGGCCGCCGTCGCCATCGGCTTCTTCGGCTACATGCTGCTGTTCGCCGACCTGACGCGCATCGAACGCGGCCGCGTCGCCGTGATCGCGATCCTGTTCCTCAGCTCGGCGACGTTCTGGGCCGGCTTCGAGCAGGCGGCGACCTCGCTGAACCTGTTCGCGCAGGACTACACGGACCGCGCGCTGCTCGGCGCGTGGTTCCCGAGCGGCGAGCATCCGGCGTCGTGGTATCAGGCGGCGAACCCGGTCTACATCATCCTGTTCGCGCCGTTCTTCGCGGCGCTGTGGGTGCGGCTCGGGCGCCGCAACCTCGATCCCGCGGCGCCGGCCAAGTTCGGCCTCGCGCTGATCCAGATGGGCCTCGGCTTCATCGTCATCATGTTCGCGGCGCAGCTGTGCGTGACGAGCGGCGCCAAGGTCGCGCCGACCTGGCTGCTGCTGACCTATCTGCTGCACACGACCGGCGAGCTGTGCCTGGCGCCGGTCGGCATGTCGAACGTCACGCGCCTGGCGCCGCCGCGTTACGTCGGCCAGCTGATGGGCACCTGGTTCCTCGGCCTGGCGGTCGGCAATCTCGCCGCCGGCCTGATCGGCGGTCACGTCGGCGGCAGCGACATCAAGGACATGCCGGATCAGTTCCTCAGCGTCGCGCTGCTCGGCCTCGGTGCCGGCGGGCTGATGCTGCTGATCAGCAAGCCTGTCAAGAAACTGATGGCGCTGCCCGCAGCGCCGGACGCAAAGTGAAGTTTTCGGGAGAATGTCGATGCGCACCCTGCTGATTCCGCTCGCCGCCGCCGCGCTCGTCGCCGCCTGCGGGCACAAGGACACCGCCGCGCCGTCCGCCGCCAAGGCGACGCCGGCCGAAGCCGACGCTTTCATGGCCGGCGTCAACGACGACTACCGCCAGTTCATTCCGTACCTGAGTGCCGCGCAGTGGACGCAGGCGACCTTCATCAACGACGACACGCAGAGGCTGTCGTCGCGCGCCAACGACGAGTGGCTGGGCTACCTCGGCGGAAAGCTCGACGAGTCCAAGCGCTTCAACGGCGTGGAGATGGGCAAGGACACGGCGCGCGGCATGCTGCTGCTCAAGCTGTCGACCGCCAATCCGGCGCCGAACGACGCCGCCAAGCGCGGCGAGCTGACGCGCGTGCTCGCGCACATGGAAGCGAACTACGGCGCCGGCAAGTGGTGCCCGCAGCCGGGCGCGCCGTGCCTGAATCTGAGCGATATCGAGAAGATCATCGACGATCCGGCGCGCACGCCGCAGGAGCGCGCCGCCGCCTGGGTCGGCTGGCACGAGACCGCCAAGTCGATCAAGCCGGACTACGAGAAGTTCGTCGAGCTGTCGAACGAGGGCGCCCGCGAGCTCGGCTTCGCCAATCTCGGCGAGATGTGGCGCGCCGGCTACGACATGAGCCCGGCCGAGTTCGAGCAGACCGTCGAGAAGCTGTGGACGCAGCTGCAGCCGCTGTATGAAGCGCTGCACTGCGATGTGCGGGCCAAGCTCAACGGCAAGTACGGCGACGCCGTGGTCCCGAAGGACGGCCTGATTCCGGCCCACCTGCTCGGCAATATGTGGGCGCAGCAGTGGAGCAACATCTATCCGCTGGTCCAGCCGTATCCGCTCGCCGACCAGAGCGGCGCCGGCTCGCTCGACGTCAGCGCCGCGCTGCGCCAGCGTCGCGACGCCGACTACCGGAAGCTGGTCGCCGCCGCCAAGGGCGCGCCGACCGCGCTCGAACTCGCCGAGCTTGCGCATCAGGCCGACGCGCAGTTCGCGCTCGAGACGACCAGGATCGCCGAGGATTTCTACACCTCGATCGGCTTCCCGCCGCTGCCGGCCTCGTTCTACGAGAAGTCGATGCTGCTGCGGCCGCGCGACCGCGACGTGGTCTGCCACGCCAGCGCCTGGGACATGAACATGCAGGGCGACGTGCGCATCAAGATGTGCATCGAGCCGCGCGAGGAGGATCTGTTCACGATCCACCACGAGATGGGTCACATCTACTACGACCTGATGTACAACGCGCTGCCGCCGATCTTCCAGAACGCGGCGCATGACGGTTTCCACGAGGCGATCGGCGACACCATCACGCTGTCGCTGACGCCGGCGCATCTCGCCAAGATCGGTCTGGTGCCGGAACAGAAGACGGATGAGCGGGCGCTGATCAACGCGCAGATGAAGCTGGCGCTCGACAAGATCACCTTCCTGCCGTGGGGCAAGCTGGTCGATCAGTGGCGCTGGAAGGTGTTTGCCGGCGACATCAAGCCGGCGCAGTACAACGAGGGCTGGTGGCAGCTGCGCGAGGCCTATCAGGGCGTCAGCGCGCCGGTCGCGCGCGCGGCCGACGACTTCGATCCGGGCGCCAAGTACCACATTCCGGGCAACACGCCGTACACGCGCTACTTCCTCGCCTTCGTCCTGCAGTTCCAGTTCCAGAAGGCGCTGTGCGACGCCGCCGGCTTCGACGGCCCGCTGTACGAATGCGACATCTACGGCAACAAGGCGGCCGGCGCGAAGTACATGGAGATGCTCAAGGCCGGCGCCTCGCAGCCCTGGCAGGACACGCTCGAGAAGCTGACCGGCCAGCGCGAGATGGACGCCTCGGCGCTGATCGAGTACTTCCAGCCGCTGATGAACTACCTCAAGCAGCAGAACGAGGGCCTGGCCTGCGGCTGGCAGGGCGAGGCGGGCAAGACCTGAAAGCGCGGCCGCGGGACATGAAAAAGGCGGCCCGCGGGCCGCCTTTTTCGTGGGGATGCGACGTCTACTTGCGCTGCCACTGGCCGCCGGCGGCCTGGTACCACCAGCCGGGCTGCGCCTTGGCGATCCAGCGCTGCGCGAACACGCCGCGAATCTGGCTTTCCCATTGCGGATGGCCGTTGGCGGTGGCGATCTCGCGGTACAGCGCCGCGCGATCGGCGTTCTCGTTGGCAACCAGCGTGCGCACCGTGTTGCGGCTGGCGAGCGGCACCGCGTTCGGATCGCGCACGGCGACGTAGCCGTCCTGCGTCAGGCCGACGGTGCCGGCGTCGAACAGCGGCTTGAGGTCGGCGTAGCGGTTCTCCATCTGCGTCTTGAGCCGGCTGATCTCCGGCGACGACAGGTCGAGGTTCGGCTGCTGCTGGGCTTGCGCCGGCGGCACCAGCCAGTCGAGCACGGCGAGCGCCACGTGCTGCGCGGCCGGCAGCGCGCTCTGCGGCGATGGGGCGGCTTCGGGGGTGGTCGCTGGTGCCGGCGCCCCCGGCGTGCTGCTCCAGACATCGTCGATGATGCGGTCGGCAGCTTTCTCGGCGGCGGCGGCGGGGAAGTAGACGTTGATCGTCACGCAGGCGGCGGCGACGGCAGCGCCGGCGAGCGCGGCGATCAGGCCGGAATGGGTTCGGACAGGCTTCATGCGCAATCTCCCTGGCGTAGGCGGCCCGCGCAGTATAGGCGCCGGACCTGAGCCGGCAATGAAGTTCACTGCACCTGCACCTGCGCGGCGTTGGCCTGCGCGACGCTCTTGAGCTGGGCGAGGAAGGTGGCCCAGGCGACATCGCGGTTGTAGCCGACCACGTCGATGCGCGGCAGCAGGCGGCCCTTGACCAGCACGTAGCCGCGGCCGTCCTTGGCGGGGCCGATGCCGTCCATGCGGCAGACGCCGTCGTCGAGGCGGCAGCGCCAGCCGATGCGGTCGTAGGCGAAGTCCTCGAAGAAGCGCAGCGCGCCGCGCGACAGCACGCCGCTCGGGCCGCCGCCGATCGACGAAATGTTGTCGATCGCGCGCTGCGAGATGCGGTGCCGCGAGCGGTCGCCGGGCGTCGTGTAGAGATGCGCGTCCATCGCCACCGGCTGCCAGCCGAGCAGGCGCAGGCCGCGCACGTCGCCGTCGAGGCGGCCCTCGATGCGCCCGAACGAGAACGCGCCGGTCAGCTGTGCGAGATCGAGACGGCGGATCGCCAGGTCGGCGCTGACGCGCGGCAGCACGCCGAGCGGGTCGAGCACGCGCAGCGCGTCGACCGTGAGCTCGCCGTCGAAGGCCTGCGCGCGCAGCTGGCCGTCGAAGCGCAGCTCGCGGTCACGCAGTCTGAGGCCCGGCAAGCGGCCGCCGATCTGGCCGCCGAACTCCGGCCAGCCGAAGGCGCGGCACAGTGCGGCGAGATCGATCGGATCGAGGGTCGCGTCGAAGTCGGCCGCCAGCGCGTCGCTGCCGAGACCGTCGAGGCCGAGCGTGAAGACGCGCAGGCCGCCGTCGAGGATCGGGATCTGCAGCGTGTCGAGCAGCGCCAGGCCGCGCGGCCGCAGCTGCAGCGCGGCCCGGGCGGCGCCGAGCGGCAGCGCGCCGATCGCGCCGGACGTCCAGGCCAGCTGCGACGGCGGCGCCGCGCCGTCCGCACGCCAGTGCAGATCGGCCGCGACGCCGTCGATGCGGCCGCCGAGCTTGTCGCTGCCGAAACCGGCCTCACGCAGCTGCAGTTCGGCGCGCTGCGGCTGCGCGTCGACGATCGTTGCCGCCAGCGTCGCGGTGCCGCCGGCGCGCAGGTCGTCGATGCGCGTGCCGGCGAGCCAGGGCCGCGCGAACAGTTCGGCGGCCGTCGCCAGCGACGTCAGCTCGGCGCGCACGTCGAGGCGATGATGCTGCGCCGGCGCCGCGGGATCGAGCTCGCCGGCCAGCGTTGCGCTGCCGATGCTGCCGAGCGTCAGCGACAGCGGCGCGAGCGTGATGCGCGCGCCGCCCGGCGCCTGGCGCAGACTCGCGCTGAGGTGCAGCGGGTGCTGGCCGAGATCGAGGAACAGCGGCTCGACATAGGCCTGGCCACTGCTCGCGCGCAGTTCGATCCGGGCGCGGCGACCGGCGTGGTCCTGAAGGGCGCTGCCGCTGGCGTCGAGGCGCAGGGCCTCGCTGGCGATGCGGCCGTCGGCGCTGCTGTAGCCGAGCGTGGCCTGCAGCGCGGCGAGTTGCAGCCGCCAGCGATCGGGGCTTTGCCAGCGCACCTCGCCACTGGCGCGCAGCTGCAGCGCCGCACCGGCGTCGAGCCGCGCTTCGCCGTGCGTGCAGGAGGCTTCGTCGCCGAGCTCGAGCCGCGCGCAGCGCAGGCGGATGGTCGCCGGCGCGGCCAGTGGCGCCGGCAGTACGACACGGGTCTGCACGCCGGCGCCGGCGCCGGCCTGCCAGTCGGCACGCAGCTCGCGCAGCTGCAGGCCCGGAGCGTCGATCCGGCCGACCGACAGCTCGATGCGCTCGACGGCGGTGGCGGGCGCGGCGGCCGCCAGCAGCACGCACGCGATCGCCATGGCGGGTCGTCTGCACATGCGCCGATCTTCGCACGCGGCGGTGCCGGCGGCAGCGATGCCATTCGCGCGGACAGGCCCTAGACTGCGCGGCCATGGACGCCCGCGACATCCTTCGCCAGTCGCCGCTCTTCGGCGGCATCAGCGACGCCGCCATCGACGCGCTGGCCGCGCATGCGACGCTGATCGACGTCGCCAGCGGCGAACAGGTCTTCGCGCGCGGCTCGGCGCCGGATCACATTTACATCGTCGCCAGTGGCCGCCTGCGGGCGCGGCTCGCCGACGGCCGTCTGACCAGCGCCATTCCGCGTTTCGATCCGACCGGCGAGATCAGCGCTGTGCTCGGCGAACCGCGCAGCGCCGACGTGCACGCGGTGCGCGACAGCGTGCTGGTGCGCCTGCCGAGCGCGGCGCTGCTGCAGACGCTGCAGGCGTTTCCGGAAGCGATGCTGCAGCTGACCCGCATCATCACCCGGCGCCTGCGCCAGAACGCCACCGACAGCACACACGCGCTGGCGGCCGCGCAGCGGCGCAGCACGCTGGCGGTGCTGGCGGCGACGCCGGACGATCCGGCCCGCGCCGTGGCGGCGCGCCTGTGCGCCCATCTCGGCGGCGGGCGCGCGCGGCTGGTCGACGCGGCGGCGATCGACGCGGCGCTCGGCCCGGGCGCCAGCGTGCTGGCGGCCGATGCCGGCAGCGCCGCGCAGCGCCAGCTCGTCGAGCATCTCAACGCCTTCGAGCGCCACGACACGCCGACGGTCTATCTCGCCAATCCGCGCGCCGACGCCTGGACGCGGCGCTGCATCGCCCAGGCCGATCGCGTGCTGGTGGTGGTCGACGCGACGCGGCCGGCGACAGCCGGGGCGACGATCGACATGCTGCGCGCGAGCCGCTCGCACGCGCCCGTCGATCTGGTCGTCATGCGTCCGACCGCGGCGCCAGCGCCGACGGTGCTCGACTGGCGCGCGCTGTGCGGCGCTGGCGCGCACTACTACCTGCGTCCCGATCGCGAAGCCGATTTCGCCAGCCTGGCGCGCCAGCTCGGCGGGCGCGGCATCGGCGTCGTGCTCGGCGGCGGCGGCGCGCGCGGTTTCGCGCACATCGGCCTGCTGCGCGCGCTGCAGGAGCTCGGCATTCCGGTCGATGTCGCCGGCGGGTCGAGCATGGGCGCGTTCTTCGCGGCACTGCTGGCCTGCGGCCGCGGCCTCGACGAGATCGAGGCGATCGCGCGTGACACCTTCGTCGCGCGCAATCTGCTCAACGACTATGTGCTGCCGACGATCTCGCTGATCCGCGGCCGCAAGTTCGTCCGCCATCTGCACGAGCTGTTCGGCGAACAGCGCATCGAGGCGCTGCGTCTGCCGTACTTCTGCGTGACCACCAACCTCACGCGCGGCCGCGCTGCGGTGCAGGACCGCGGGCCGCTGTACCTGTGGGCGGCGACCAGCATGGCGGTGCCCGGCGTGGCGCCGCCGGTCGCCTACAACGGCGAGCTGTACGCCGACGGCGCGGTCGTCAACAGCCTGCCGACCGACGTCATGCAGGACCTGCAGCGCGGGCCGATCATCGCCTCCGACGTCAGCACCGAGGGCGGCATCGCCGCGCCCGGCGTCGTCGGGCCCGATCCGGAAGCGCTGTTCCGGCTGCGTGATCCGGATGCGCCGCGCCTGCTGTCAATCCTGTTCCGCACCGCGACGCTGACCTCGGAGAGCGGCGTCGCGCAGCGCGCGGCACGTGCCGACGCCTATCTGCGCATGCCGGTGACGCGCGTCGGCATGTTCGACTGGAAGCGCATGGACGAGATCGTCGAGCGCGGCTACCAGCACGCCCTGCAGCAGCTGACGCCGCTACGCGAGCAGTTGCTGCGCTGAGCCGGCAAGGCCGGCGCGCAGGGATCGGGCAAAGAAAAAGCCCCGGCGCGGACGCCGGGGCTTTTTTGTGCGCAGCGCGAGGCTGCTTACTCCTTGGTCACCTTGAACTCGACGCGGCGGTTCTCGGCGCGACCTTCCTTGGTCTTGTTGCTGGCGATCGGCTTGGATTCGCCGTAGCCCTCGGAGGTCAGGCGCGAGGCGTCGATGCCCTGCTCGACGAGATAGGTCTTGGCGGCGGCGGCGCGCTGCTTCGACAGCTTCAGGTTGTAGGCGTCCGAGCCGGTCGCGTCGGTGTGGCCCTCGATGACCAGGCCCATCGTCGGCTGGCCCTTGAGGCCCTGCGCGATCTTGTCGAGCTGCGTCTTCGATGCCGCGGTCAGGCGCGCCGAGTCGAACTCGAAGTTGATGTCGTGCAGCACGACCTTGGCTTCGCGGATCGCGCAGCCGCGCGCGTCGACCTTCATGCCGTACGGCGTGTTCGGGCAGGCGTCGACGTTGTCATAGACGCCGTCGCCGTCCGTGTCCTTCGGCGGCGGAGGCGGCGGCAGCGGGCAACCGCGCGCGTCGACCTTGGTGCCGGCCGGGGTGCCCGGGCACAGGTCGAGGGTATCCGGCACGCCGTCGCCGTCGGTATCGGACGGCGGCGTCGGCGCGGCCGGCGCCGGGGCGGCCGGCGCTTCGTCCTTCTTGCCGAGCGCGAACTGCACGCCGGCGCTGATGCGCGTGTCCATCAGGTGATCGCGCGACGGGTCGGTATCGCCGTCGAACACCCAGTAGCGCTTGGCGTCGACGCGGATCGCCGCCGTCTTGCTTTCGTTGAGGCTGATCAGGAAGCCGCCGCCGGCGTTGGCGTAGCCGTAGGTGTGCTCGTTGGCGCTGCGGTCCTCGTACTGGGCGCCGCCGCCGAGCAGCAGGAACGGCGAGAACCACGACGAGCGCGCGAACGGATAGACCGCGAAGTCGAGGCCGCCGCCCCACTTGCGATCGGTGCCGCCATCGTAGTCATGACCGGCGCGCAGGCCGAACAGATTGATTTCCGGGGCGAAGTATTCGCCGGTCGGGAAACCGAACAGCAGCGTGGCGCCGAGTCCGTCGTCGTCGTTGTAGACGGCATCGGGGAACAGGTAGGTGCCCTGGATGCCCATGTACGGGGTGTTGTCGGCGTGGGCGGCTTGCGCTGCGCCGGCGATCAGTGCGGCGGCGAGAACCTTGTGCGTCATTTTCATTCTTGCTTTCCTCAGGTCGGTGGGACGAAGAAAGCGACCGCGGACCCACTACGCGTGATCAACCGCCAGTGGCGCGTGTGCTCCCTTGCGTGGCCGGGTGCATCTTGGTTCGAGGCCATGAACCTAGGCTGAATCTTGACGATAGGCAAGCGGACCTGGGCCATGCGCGCAAATTTCCGTCGGATCGCAAATTTTCGCGGGCACTGCGGGTGTTTCCCGTATCGGTCGCGGCGGCGCCTTGCGTACCATCTGGCGCGACACGATGACCGCGACGGGCGGGCGGAGACGGGCGTGAACAAACGGCTGTGGGCGCTGGCGGCGCTGGGCTGGAGCGTGATGATCAATACCGGCGCCGAGGCGCAGACGCTGAAGTATCCGGCCGCGCCGCGCGGCGAGGTGGTCGACGACTATTTCGGTACCAGGGTCGCCGATCCGTACCGCTGGCTCGAGGATGTCGACTCGCCGCAGACGCGCGCCTGGGTTGCGGCCGAGAACGCCCTGAGCCTGCCGTATCTCGCTGCGCTGCCGGAGCGCGAAGCCTTGCGCCAGCGGCTCGGCGCGCTGTGGAACTACGAGCGCTACGATCTGCCGCAGCGCAAGGCCGGCAAGCTGTTCTACGGCCGCAACGACGGGCTGCAGAACCAGTCGGTGCTGTATGTCGACGGCGGTGACGGCAAGCCGCGCGTGCTGCTCGATCCCAACACGCTGTCGGCCGACGGCACCGTGGCGCTGACGCAGTACGAGCCTTCCCCGGACGCGGCCTACCTTGCCTACGCCACGGCGGCCGCCGGCTCGGACTGGAACGAGTTCCGCGTGCGCCGTGTCGCCGACGGCGTCGACACCGACGACCGGCTGACCCGCATCAAGTTTTCCGGCATCGCCTGGACGCGCGACGGCAAGGGATTCTTCTATTCGCGCTATCCGCTGCCGCCGGCCGGCAGCACGCCCGGCACGTTCGACGAACTGGCCCACCAGAAGCTCTATTACCACCGTCTCGGCACGGCGCAGGCCGAGGATCTGCTGGTCGCCGAGAATCCGGCCGAACCGCAGTGGGGCTGGGGCGCCGAGGTCAGCGACGACGGCCGCTATCTCATCGTCTACGTCAGCCGCGGTTCCGGCAACGAAAACGCGCTGTGGGTCAAGGATCTCGGCACGGCCGAGGCGCCGTCGCTGGCGGCGCCGTTCGTGAAGCTGGTCGACGACTTCGAGGCCGAGTACACGGTGCTCGGCAATCGCGGCAGCACGCTGTACGTGCGCACCAGCCGCGACGCGGCGCGCGGCCGCATCGTCGCCATCGAACTCGGCAAGCCGGCGGCCGCGGAGTGGAAGACCGTGGTGCCGGAGAGCGTCGACACGCTGCAGTCGGCGCTGATGGCGGGCGACGGGCTCGTCGCGCTGTACATGCATGACGCGACCTCGCGCCTGCTGCGCTACGGCGTCGACGGCAAGGCGCAGGGCGAGATCGCGCTGCCGGGTCTCGGCAGCGTGCCGGACCTGCCGCTCGGTGGCATCCAGCTGTCGGGGCAGGCCGGCGATCCGCTGCTGTTCTACGCCTACACGTCGTTCAATCAGCCGGCGACCAATTACGTCTACGACCTGAGCAAGAACAGCGGTCGGGTCTTCCAGCCGATCCGGCTGAACTTTGATCCGGCCGACTACGTCACCGAGCAGGTGTTCTACAAGTCCAGGGACGGCACGCGCATTCCGCTGTTCATCAGCTACAAGAAGGGCCTCAAACGCAACGGCAGGAACCCGACGCTGCTGTTCGGCTACGGCGGCTTCGAGATCTCCAAGACGCCGGAGTTCTCGGTGCCCAACCTCGTGTTCATGGAGCGCGGCGGCGTCTACGCGCTCGCCAATCTGCGCGGCGGCGGCGAGTACGGCAAGGCCTGGCACGAGGCCGGCACGCTCGACCGCAAGCAGAACGTCTTCGATGACTTCGCCGCGGCCGCGCAGTACCTCATCGAGCAGCAGTGGACCGCGCCGGCGCATCTGGCGATCGGCGGGCGCTCGAACGGTGGCCTGCTGGTCGGCGCGACCGTGAACCAGCATCCGGAGCTGTTCGCCGCCGCGTTCCCGGCGGTCGGCGTGATGGACATGCTGCGCTATCACAAGTTCACGATCGGCTGGGCCTGGGCCGGCGACTACGGCACGGCCGAGACCGAGGCGGGCTTTCGCACGCTCTATGCCTATTCGCCGTATCACAACATCAGGTCCGGTGTGCGCTACCCGGCGGTGCTGGTGACCACCGCCGACCACGACGATCGCGTCGTGCCCGGGCATTCGTTCAAGTACGCGGCGGCGCTGCAGGCGGCAGTCGCGCCGGATGGCGTGCCCGGTGCGCGTCCGGCGCTGATCCGCATCGACGTCAATGCCGGCCACGGTGCCGGCAAGCCGATCGGCAAGCTGATCGAGGAAGAGGCGGACAAGCTTGCGTTCCTGCTCCGCTTCACTCGCTAGTGAAGGCGAGCCGGAGCGCTGCGCTATGATCGCCGCCGACGCGGGACGGGCCCGCAACCGGAACAGGGCATGATCGGAACACGCAAGCTGGCGCGCGCTGTGGCGCTCCTGGCACTGGCGGCCGCGCTGCCGGCGGCGGCGCAGAACCTCAACTTCCTGCGCAGTTCGGCGCTGGCCGCGATGAGCGCGGACGACCGGCGCGAAGCGGCCGCGGCATTCCGCGCCGCGCTCGACGCGGCCGCCGACGGCGAGACGCGGGAGTGGGCGAACGCGCAGACCGGTGCCGGCGGCGCGCTCGAACCGATCCGCTCCTATCACGACGCGCTCATC
The DNA here is from genome assembly GCF_000382285.1 of Solimonas variicoloris DSM 15731. Taxonomy (GTDB): domain Bacteria; phylum Pseudomonadota; class Gammaproteobacteria; order Nevskiales; family Nevskiaceae; genus Solimonas; species Solimonas variicoloris. The sequence goes on from NZ_KB907925.1 coordinate 514,995, forward strand.
GACCTCGACTGCCGTGAGGCGCGCCTGATGCTGAAGGCCGGCGGCCGCGAGGAACAGGGACGTTATTACCTGTGCAAGGCGCCCGACGGGCGCTGGAAGTTCACGCGTCCGCCGGGCTTCACGCGCTGAAGCGAGCGCGCCACCGCTTGCCCCATACGCAAGCGTATGGATAGACTGGTCGGCCTCTAATCTCGCCCGTCCGTCCATGTCGCCCGCCGCTCCCGTCGAACCGAAGCAGAGCCTCACCGCCGACGCCTGGGCCGAGGCGGCGCTCGAGATGATCGCGCAAAGCGGCTTCGACGCGGTCGCGGTCGAACCGCTCGCGCGCCGCCTCGGCGTGACCAAGGGGTCGTTCTACTGGCACTTCGAGAATCGCGACGCGCTGCTGCGCGCCGCACTCGAACGCTGGGAGCGCGCCGAGACCGACGACATCGTCGCGCGCATCGGCCCCGAGCCTGATCCGTACCAGCGCATCGTCAAGCTGTTCAAGGCGGCCAACGCCAGCTATCGCGCCGGGCGCCTGTACCTGGCGATCGCCGCCGCCGAGGACAAGCCGATGGTGCAGAGCTTCGTGCGCCGGGTGTCCGAGCGGCGCATGCAGTATCTGTTCGAGTGCTATCGTGCCCTGGGCTTCAGCGAAGCTTCAGCGGCGCATTGGGCACGATTCGCCTATGCCACGTTCATGGGCAATCTGCAGATCGGCCGCGACACGCCGGAGCTGATGCCGACCGGCGCTGAGTTCAGCGAGTACGTGAAGCTGATGATCAAGGTGCTGATCCCGCGCGAGGCGCCGCCCGACGACGACGGCGACCCGCCCGCCTAGACGCCGCTCCGCGCCGCGGGGCTTTGTCGCAGGAGGCTGAAGATGACGACGCTCATCGTGGTGCTGTTCCTGGTCGCGGCCTGGTGCCTGGCTTTCATCGGCGCGCCGCTGTTCGTCTGGACCGTGGCCGTGGCGCTGCTGCTCGCGGCGCTCGGCTTCGCGTCCGCGCTCGGGGCGACGGCCTTGCTCGTGTGCAGCGCCGCGTTCGGGGTGCTGGCGCTGCTGCTCAACGTGCTGCCGCTGCGCCGTGCCGTGCTGAGCGGCTGGATCTTCGCGATCTTCAAGAAGGTGCAGCCGGAGATGTCCTCGACGGAGCGCGAGGTGCTGGAGTCCGGCGACATCTGGTGGGAAGCGGAAATGTTCCGCGGCCGCCCGGACTGGGAAAAGCTGCTGAGCTTCCAGTACACGCGGCTGACGGCCGAGGAGCAGGCCTTCCTCGACCACGAGTGCGAGGCGTTGTGCAAGCTGTGCGACGACTGGCAGATCGAATACGAAGCCAGGGATCTGCCGCAGGCGGCCTGGGACTACATCCGCGAGAAGAAATTCTTCTCGATGCTGATCAAGAAGGAGTACGGCGGGCTCGGCTTTTCGGCGAACGCGCAGTCGGCGGTCGTCACCAAGCTGGCCACCAAGTCGATCACGCTGGCGGTGACGGTGATGGTGCCGAACTCGCTCGGTCCGGGCGAGCTGCTGATGCACTACGGCACCGACGAGCAGAAGAAAAAATGGTTGCCGGGGCTCGTCGACGGCAGCGAGATTCCGTGCTTCGGACTGACCGGTCCCGAAGTCGGCTCCGATGCGACGGCGATGCCGGACGTCGGCTACGTCTGCCATGCCGAGATCGACGGCAAGAAGACGCTCGGCATCCGCCTGACGTTCTCGAAGCGCTACATCACGCTGGCGCCGGTCGCGACGGTGATCGGTCTGGCTTTCAAGCTGCGCGATCCGGAGGGTCTGCTCGGCGACAGGAGCAAGCTCGCCAGGGACGGCGACCTCGGCATCACCTGCGCGCTGTTGCCGGCGACGACGCCGGGCGTGCACATCGGCCGTCGCCATTATCCGGGCGCGGCCTTCATGAACGGCACGATCCACGGCCGCGACGTGTTCGTGCCGATCGACGCGATCATCGGCGGCCCGGCGATGGCCGGCAAGGGCTGGCGCATGCTGACCGAGTGTCTGTCAGCGGGCCGCGGCATCTCGCTGCCGGCGCTGGCGACGGCGGCCGGCCAGATCGGCTACCGAATGACCGGCGTCTATGCGCGCTTCCGCCGCCAGTTCAAGGTTTCGGTCGGCAAGTTCGAGGGCGTGCAGGAAGCGACCGGCCGCATCGCCGGCTATGCCTACACGCTCGAAGCGACGCGCGTGCTGACCGCGTCGGCCGTCGATCACTGCGCGCCCGGCGTGACCACGGCGATCGCCAAGTACCACATGACCGAGCTGATGCGGAAGATCATCAACGACGGCATGGACGTGCTCGGCGGCAAGGGCATCCAGCAGGGGCCGCGCAACTTCATGGCGACCGGCTACAAGGCGACGCCGGTGGCGATTACGGTCGAAGGCGCGAACATCCTGACGCGCAATCTGATGATCTACGGCCAGGGCGCGATCCGCTGCCATCCGTACGTGTTCCCCGAGATGGAAGCGGCGCGCGAGAACGACCTCGTCAAGTTCGACAAGCTGCTGTTCGGGCACCTCGGCTTTGCGATCAATCGCGCCGTGCGCGCGTTCACGCTGGCGCTGAGCGGGGCGCGGCTGGCGCGCGCGCCGGTGACCGGCGAGTTCGCGCCGTACTTCCAGCAGCTGGAGCGGATGTCGGCGGCGCTGGCCTTCACCTCCGATCTGACGATGGGTACGCTCGGCGGCAAGCTCAAGTTCAAGGAGCGCCTGTCGGCGCGTCTCGGCGACGTGCTGTCGCAGCTCTACATCGCGTCCTGCGTGCTGAAGTTCTATCTCGAAGGCAGCCAGAGCGAGGCCGAGCGCGTGCACGCGCGCTGGGCGCTGGACCATTGTCTGTCGGAGATCGGGCTCGCCTTCGACGGCTTCATTCGCAACTTCCCGGTCGCCTGGGCGCGCGGTCTGCTGCGCGTCGTGGTGTTTCCGCTCGGCAATCGCTTCCGCCCGGTCAGCGATCGCCTCAACGCGCGCGTCGCGGATCTGCTCCTCGAGCCCAGCGATGTGCGCGAGCGCCTGTCGTGGCTGGTCTTCAAGAACGGCGGCGAGCGTGATCCGATCGGCCGCATGGAGCACGCCTGGCGCGTCGGTCTGAGCAGCGAGGCGGCCTACGTGAAGTATTTCCGGCTCGCCAACAAGGGTGCGATCGTCGGCGACACGGTCGCCGCGCGGCTCGACGACGCGCTCCGCCGCGGCCTGCTCAGCGCCGAGGAGGTCGCGCAGGCACGCGCTTACGACGCCGCCCGCTACGACGTCATCCTGACCGACGACTTCAGCAAGGAATACCTCGCCGGCGACTTCGCCGCCGAGGCCGCTGCCGCGATCGAGGCGGCGGGTCTGCTGGCGCGCGTCGCCTAGCAGTTTCGGCTCGATACGTCGTTCAGCGGAAGGCGGCGGCGCGGCGGGCCGTCGCCGACGCTGCGCGGCTCCCGAAGACGCGGCCGCGGTGGACTGCGCTCAGGCGCGGACGCCCGTGTCGTCTACGCTGCGCTTCCGTGCTGGCGCTGCTTGCACTGGGGCTGGCGGCTGGTGATGGTCGCGCGTGCGTCGCCGTCCAGGATCGGCCGCGGCGTCATTGTTGTGCCCGCCGCCTTTGGCGAAGATACGCGCCATTCTTATGCATACACCGGGGACCTCGATGAGCGCCGCAATCCTGATCGGCAAAGGCGACGACACGCCGCAGCGGCTGCTCGCGCAGTACGCGAACCGGCACGGCCTGGTCGCCGGCGCGACCGGTACCGGCAAGACGGTGACGCTGCAGGTTCTCGCCGAGGGGTTTTCGCAGCTTGGCGTGCCGGTGTTCGCCGCCGACATCAAGGGCGATTTGTCCGGCATCGCCGCCGCCGGCGAGGCCAAGCCCAAGCTCCTCGAGCGGGCGGCGACGATCGGCGTCGAGAACTGGGCGCCGGCGGCCAGCCCGACGGTGTTCTGGGACGTGTTCGGCACGAGCGGGCATCCGGTGCGCGCGACGGTGTCCGACATGGGGCCGGTGCTGCTGGCACGCCTGCTTGATCTATCCGACGTGCAGGAGGCGGTGCTGTCGCTGGTCTTCCGCTATGCCGACGACCAGGGCCTGTTGCTGCTCGATCTCAAGGACCTGCGTGCGGTGCTGCAGTACGTCGGCAGCAACGCCAAGTCGTTCGGCACCGACTACGGCCTGGTCAGCCCGGGCTCGGTCGGGGCGATCCAGCGCGCGCTGCTGCAGCTGGAGAGCGACGGCGCCGAGCATTTCTTCGGCGAGCCGGCCCTCGATCTTGCCGACTTCATGCGCTGCGACATGACCGGCCGCGGCATCGTCAACGTGCTCGCCGCCGACGTGCTGTATCAGAAGCCGCGGCTGTACTCGACCTTCCTGCTGTGGCTGCTGGCGGAGCTGTTCGAGCGCCTGCCGGAAGCCGGCGACGCCGACAAGCCGAAGCTGGTGTTCTTCTTCGACGAGGCGCACCTGCTGTTCAAGGACGCGCCAAAAGCGCTGGTCGAGAAGGTCGAGCAGGTCGTGCGTCTGATTCGCTCCAAGGGCGTCGGCGTCTACTTCGTCACGCAGAATCCGCTCGATCTGCCGGATACCGTGCTCGGTCAGCTCGGCAATCGCGTGCAGCACGCGCTGCGGGCGTTCACGCCGCGCGACCAGAAGGCGGTCAAGGCGGCCGCCGAGACGTTCCGCCCGAATCCCAAGCTCAAGGTGGCCGAGGTGATCCAGTCGCTCGGCGTCGGCGAGGCGCTGGTCTCGACGCTCGATGAGAAGGGCGTGCCGACCGTGGTCGAGAAAACCCTGATCGCGCCGCCGCGTTCGCGCATCGGCCCGCTGACCGCGGACGAGCGCCAGCAGGTGCGCGCGCGCAGCCCGGTCGCCGGCCGCTACGAGCAGGCCGTCGATCGTGAATCGGCGTACGAAAAGCTCAGCGCGCGCGCGGCGCCGGCCCAGCCGGCCGCGCCGGCGGCGGGCGGCGATGCCGGCTGGTGGGACCGCGGCAGCGCACCGGCGCCAACGGCCGGCGGGCGGGCGACGAAGTCCGGCACCGCCGCGCGTCGCGGCGACACGGTGGTCGAGGCGGCGATCAAGAGCGCCACGCGCAGCGCCGCCTCGTCGATCGGCCGCGAAGTCGGCCGGCAGCTGCTGCGCGGACTGCTCGGTTCGCTGTCGCGGCGCTGAGGCGGGGGCGCGGCGGGGCGCGGGTATACTGCGCGGCCTTCCCCGTCCGCCGCCCGCCGCGCCTGATTCCCGCGATGCCCGTTCGTTTGCTCCTGCTGCCGCTGTTCCGGTGCCCCGGCCCGAAGGGTGGGCGGCCGTGAGCGCGCATCCGCTCGCCGCGCATCTCGACAACGGCCTGGCCGCGCTGCGCCTGGAGCTGCCGGCCGCGGCGCGTGCCGCGCTGCTGCGCTACCTCGACGAGATGGCGCGCTGGAACACGGCCTACAACCTGACGGCGATCCGCACGCCGAGCGAGATGGTGACCAAGCACGTGCTCGATTCGCTGGCGGTCCTGCCGGTGCTGCGCGAGTTCGTGCCGGGCTTTCCGGACGTGCGCCTGCTCGACGTCGGCAGCGGCGCCGGCCTGCCGGGGATTCCGCTGGCGATCGCCGAGCCGCAGCTGCAGGTCACGGTGCTCGACAGCAACGGCAAGAAAGCGCGCTTCATGCGCCATGCGGTGCGCACGCTGGGCCTCGCCAACGTCGAGGTCGCCGAGGCGCGCGTCGAGGACTGGCGGCCGGACCGCCCTTACGCCGGCATCGTCAGCCGCGCCTTCGCGTCGCTCGCCGACTTCGTGACCGCCACGGCACCGCTGCTGGCGCCCGGCGGGTCCGGCAGTGGTGTCTGGATCGCCATGAAGGGCAAACTAGATCCCGCCGAGCTGGCGGCGGTGCCGTCCGCGGCCGCCATCCTGGAAACGCGGCGCCTGCGGATTCCGGGGCTGTCCGAAGAGCGCCACGCCGTCATCGCAAGCCTGAAGTCATGAGCCACATCATCGCGGTTGCCAACCAGAAGGGCGGCGTCGGCAAGACGACGACCTCGATCAATCTCGCTGCCTCGCTGGGGGCGACCAAGCGGCGCGTGCTGCTCGTCGATCTCGACGCGCAGGGCAATGCGACGATGGGCGTCGGCGTCGACAAGAGCCAGCTGCGCTATAGCACGCGCGACGTGCTGCTCGAGCAGGTCAAGATCCGCGACGCGATCCAGTATCTGCCGGACCTCAATCTGTCGCTGCTGCCGGCCAATGCCGACATGACCGAGGCCGAGATCAAGCTGCGCGACGTCGCGCTCGGCGATTTCGCGCTGCGTGCCGCGCTCGCCGAAGTCGCCGACGACTACGACTACGTCATTCTCGATTGTCCGCCGGCGCTGTCGAAGCTGACCGTCAACGCCCTGGTCGCCGCCGACGGCGTGCTGATCCCGATGCAGTGCGAGTACTACGCGCTCGAAGGCCTGTCGGCGCTGATGGACACCGTGCAGAAGATCAAGCGCGTCATCAATCCCAAGCTGGAGATCGAGGGCCTGCTGCGCACCATGTTCGATCCGCGCAACAACCTCGCCAACGACGTTTCCGGCCAGCTGACCCAGCATTTCGGCGACAAGGTCTATCGCACCCTGGTGCCGCGCAACGTGCGCCTCGCCGAGGCGCCGAGCCACGGCCTGCCGGTGATGCTCTATGACGCCAATTCCTCCGGCGCCAAGGCTTATCTGGCGCTGGCCGGCGAGGTGCTGCGCCGCCACGACGGCGGCCAGCTGCGGCTGCCGGCGTAGGCGCATGAAGACGGAATCCACGATACGCGCGGCCGACCGCGGCCGGCGTTTTGTCCTGCGGGAGAGGAAGCGGTGAGTACGAAGAAGCGGGGACTCGGGCGCGGGCTCGACGTGCTGCTCAGCAGCGTCGCCAATACGATCGACGAGGAAGCCGGCGACCAGCTGCGCGAACTGCCGGTCGATGCGCTGCAGCCGGGCCGGCATCAGCCGCGCCGTCAGTTCGACGCCGCCGCGCTGGAGGCGCTGACCGAGTCGGTGCGGGCGCAGGGCATCGTCCAGCCGATCGTGGTGCGCGCCGTCGGCGCCGACCGCTACGAGATCGTCGCCGGCGAACGCCGCTGGCGCGCCGCCAGGCAGGCCGGCCTCAAGACCGTGCCGGCGGTCATCAAGACGCTCGACGAGCAGGGCGCGATGGCGGTGGCGCTGGTCGAGAACATTCAGCGCGCCGACCTGAATCCGCTCGAAGAGGCCGAGGCGCTGCACAAGCTGATCCGCGATTGCGGCCTCACGCACGAGGCGGCGGCGACCGCGGTCGGCCGCTCGCGCACGCACATCACCAATCTGCTGCGGCTGATCGAGCTGAACGACGACGTCCAGCAACTGGTGCGCAACGGCCACCTGAGCTTCGGCCACGCCAAGGTACTGCTCGGCGTCGACGGGCCGCGGCAGTCCTCGCTGGCCAAGCTGGCGGTCGAGAAGCAGATGTCGGTGCGGCAGGTCGAGGCGCTGGTCCATGCCGATGATGCCGCCAAGCCGCGCCCCGCCAAGGCGCGCGTGCCGGCGGTCGAGCAGGAGCTGGCGCAGAAGATCGGCCTGCCGGTGCGCCTGCAGCAGAACGACGCGGGCCGCGGCCGGCTGACCGTCAGCTTCAAGAACGCCGACGAGCTGCAGCGCCTGCTGGCGCGGCTCGGCTAAAAGCCGGCGGCGAGGTTCGCCGGCGCCGCCGGCGAGCGGACAGGACGGCCTGGGGAGGCCGAGGGGGAGCGATGCACGAGGCAGTCGTGGGAGCGGCGCTGGTCACCGGCGCTTCGTCGGGACTGGGCGCCGAGTACGCCCGCCAGCTGGCGGCGCGCGGCTACGACCTGATCCTGGTCGCCCGTTCGCAGGACCGGCTCGAGGCGCTGGCGACGGAACTGCGCGCCGTGCCCGGCGCGCGCGTCGAGGTGATCCGTGCGGATCTCGCCGAGCCCGGTGCCGGTCTTGCGCTGGCGGCGCGGGTCGAGGCGCTCGGCTGGCCGGTCGCGATGCTGGTCAACAATGCCGGCTTTGGCGTCGCCGGCCACTCCGCGGCGCTCGACCCGGCGCGCCTGCAGCAGATGATCACCCTCAATTGCGCGACGCTGGTCGAGCTGACGCAGGCCTTTCTGCCGGCGATGCTGGCGCGCCGCGCCGGCGCGATCATCAACGTCGCTTCGCTGGCCGGCTTCCAGCCGATGCCGTACATGGCGGTCTACGGCGCGACCAAGGCCTTCGTGCTGTCGTATACCGAAGCGCTGTGGGCCGAGACGCGCGAGCGCGGTCTGCGCTGTCTGGCGGTCTGCCCGGGGCCGGTCGACACGCCGTTCTTCGAGGCGGCTGGTGGTTCGCACCTGCGCCAGGCCGTGCCGCCGGCGCTGATGGCGCGGCCGGCCGACGTGGTCGCGCGCAGCCTGCGCGCGCTCGATCGCGGATGCACGACCTTGGTGCCCGGACTGGCGAACCGGATGGTGGCGATGCTGCCGCGTCTGCTGCCGCGGCACTGGCTCGCGGCTTCCACCGCGCGCGTCATGCGCCGCTAGCGCGGCGCGTCGATGCGGTGCCGAAACCGTGACATCGCAAGGTTTTTGCAATGATCCTCGTCTTGCCGAGCGAAATAATAAGCCGCTATACTCTCTGCGATTGATTGGTGCACTGCACCAAGCTGGTTCGCAGTGACATATGAAGATTGCGACGCGCATTGCGTGCTATCAGTTGATAATCGCAGTCTTGTGTGCGGTCCTCTGGAGTGTGGTTGAAGGAGGCCGGGAAGGGTTGGCGGCTCTGGCCGGAGGGGGGATCGGCGCCGTGCTGACCTTCTACGCCGGGCTGAAGACGTTTTCGGCTTCCTGCACGGATGCCCAATACGCGGTGATGAATTTTTATCGGGCCGAGGTGAGGAAACTGATCCTCGCCGTGGTGTTGTTCGCGGTAGCGGTCCGGCTGTTTGCAGATGTGTTTGCCCCGGTCCTGGTCACGTTTGCTTTGACCTTGCCGGTTTACTGGTTCGCGCTTCTTTGGGATTCGAGCGATGGCTGAAGCGGGTCACTCTCCTGCCGAATACGTTACTCACCACCTGCGGCACTGGTCGAGTGGGCATGATTCCGCTTTCATCAGCCTGACGGATTGGCACCTCGATACCCTCATCATCTCGACCCTGCTCGGTCTGGTCTTTCTGACGCTGTTCCGCATCGCCGCCGTCCGCGCGACGGCCGGTGTGCCGGGCAAGCTGCAGAACTTCGTCGAGGTGCTCATCGAATTCGTTGACAACTCTGTCAAGGATTCGTTTCACGGCTCGCGCGCTTTCGTCGCGCCGCTGGCGCTGACGATCTTCGTCTGGGTGTTCCTGTGGAACGCGATGGACCTGCTGCCGGTCGATCTGGTGCCGCATCTCTGGGCCGCCGGCCACGCCGCGGCTGGCGCCGATCCGGCCCACGCCTACATTCGCGTCGTGCCGTCGGCCGATATGAGCGCGACCTTCGCGCTGTCGCTGTCGGTGTTCTTCCTGATCTTCTTCTACAGCTTCAAGAGCAAGGGCTTCGGCGGCTACGCCAAGGAGTTCCTGACGCATCCGTTCGGGCCGCGGCTGATGCCGTTCAACGTCATCCTGAACATCGTCGAGACGCTGGCCCGCCCGCTGTCGCTGGCGCTGCGACTGTTCGGCAACCTCTACGCCGGCGAGCTGATCTTCATCCTGATCGCGCTGCTGCCCTGGTGGGCGCAGGTGGTCCCGGGGCTCGGCTGGGCCATCTTCCATATCCTCGTGATCACGCTGCAGGCGTTCATCTTCATGACGCTGACCATCGTGTACCTGAGCATGGCCAACGAGCATCACTAGAAGTTCTGGTTTTCGGCTGAATCGCGGCACTGCTTTACCGTTTTCCACCACGCACCATCACGGAGTTAGGAGTAAACCATGGAGCTCATCGCTCAGATCCAGGCCAACACGGCGCTGACCATCGGCATCATCTTCGGCCTCGCTGCGCTCGGTACGGCCATCGGCTTCGGCCTGCTCGGCGGCAAGTTCCTCGAAGGCGCCGCCCGCCAGCCGGAAATGGCGAACATGCTGCAGACCAAGATGTTCATCATCGCCGGCCTGCTCGACGCCGTCGCGATCATCGGCGTCGCCATGGGCCTGCTGCTGATGTTCGCGAACCCGCTGCTCGCCGCGGTTCAGCAGTAAGCGTCGTTTTTCCGTCTCACTCAACCGGAGCTTAGCCCATGCAGGCAAGCATTCCGTCGATCTTCGGCCAGATGATCGTGTTCGGCCTGTTCGTGTGGTTCACGATGAAGTTCGTGTGGCCGCCGATCACCAAGGCGCTCGAGGAGCGTCGCTCCCGCATCGCCGACGGCCTGGCCGCGGCGGAGAAGGGCTCGCGCGCGTTGCAAGATGCCTCGCTGAAGAGCGAGGAGGCGCTGAAGGCGGCTCGCGTGCAGGCGCAGGAGATCCTCGTCAACGCCAACAAGCAGGCTGCGCAGATCGTCGAGCAGGCCAAGGGCACGGCGCAGGTCGAGGCCGAGCGCATCGTCGCCAAGGCGCACGAGGACGTGCAGCGCGAAGTCGCCCATGCCCGTGACGAACTGCGCAAGCAGGTCGGCGAGCTGGCGGTCGCTGGCGCGGCCAAGATCCTCAAGCGCGAAATCGACGCAAAGGCGCATGCCGACGTGTTGAACGAGCTGGCGGCGAAGATCTAAGGCACGACGATGGCGGACTTCAGCACGGTGGCGCATCCGTACGCGAAAGCGGTTTTCGAGCTTGCGCGCGACAGCGGTGACTACAAGGCCTGGGGCGAGTCCCTGCAGGCGCTCGCGGCGCTGTTCGGCACGCCCGAGGTCGCGTCCCTGACGGCGAATCCGTCGCTGACGCGCGCCGATCTGTCGGCGGCGCTGGCGCAGTCGCTCGGGGCCAAGCTGCCGGCGCCGGCGGTCACGCTGGTCCGTCTGCTGGTCGAGAACCACCGGCTGCCGGCGTTGCCGGCGATCGCGGCCGAGTACGAGCGCCTGCGCGACGAGGCCGAGAAGCGCGTCGAGGTCGAAATCACCTCGGCGGCGACGATCGACGCGGCGCAGCAGGAAAAGCTGGTGGCAGCAGTCCGGCAGCGGCTGGCGCGCGACGTCGCCGTCAGCTGGCAGGTCGATCCGGCGCTGATCGGCGGTGCGGTGATCCGGACTGGCGACATGGTCCTCGATGGTTCGTATGCCGGCGAGCTCGCCCGGCTCAAGACCGTCGTGACGCAGTGAGACTGGCGCTCTAACGCGGAAAATTTTCAGGAATCGGTTCCTATGCAACTCAATCCTTCCGAAATCAGCGACCTCATCAAGGCGCGCATCAAGAACTTCGATGCGGCCTCCGAGGCTCGCAACGTGGGTCAGATCGTCTCCCTGCAGGACGGCATCGTCCGCGTGCACGGCCTGTCCGACGCGCTGCAGGGTGAAATGCTCGAGTTCCCGGGCAATACCTTCGGCATGGCGCTCAATCTCGAGCGCGATTCCGTCGGCGCGGTGATCCTCGGTGACTACAAGCACCTGAAGGAAGGCGATACCGTCAAGACCACCGGCCGCATTCTCGAAGTGCCGGTCGGTGAGGCGCTGCTCGGTCGCGTGGTGGACGCGCTGGGCCGCCCGATCGACGGCAAGGGACCGATCGCCGCCGCCGGCATGAGCCCGATCGAGAAGATCGCCCCGGGCGTCATCGCCCGCAAGTCGGTCACCCAGCCGGTGCAGACCGGCTACAAGGCGGTCGACGCGATGGTGCCGGTCGGCCGCGGCCAGCGCGAGCTGATCATCGGCGACCGTCAGACCGGCAAGACCGCGCTGGCGATCGACACGATCATCAACCAGAAAAACTCCGGCATTAAGTGCGTCTACGTCGCGATCGGCCAGAAGGCCAGCTCGATCGCCAACGTCGTGCGCAAGCTCGAAGAAAACGGCGCGATGGCGAACACGATCGTCGTCGCCGCCTCGGCATCGGAAGCGGCCGCGCTGCAGTTCATCGCGCCGTACGCCGGCTGCTCGATGGGCGAATACTTCCGCGACAAGGGCGAGGATGCGCTGATCATCTACGACGACCTGTCGAAGCAGGCCGTCGCCTATCGCCAGGTCTCGCTGCTGCTGCGTCGTCCGCCGGGCCGCGAAGCGTTCCCGGGCGACGTGTTCTATTTACACTCGCGTCTGCTCGAGCGCGCCGCGCGCGTCAACGAGGACTACGTCGAGAAGATGACGAACGGTGCCGTCAAGGGCAAGACCGGTTCGCTGACGGCGCTGCCGATCATCGAGACCCAGGCCGGCGACGTTTCGGCGTTCGTGCCGACCAACGTCATCTCGATCACCGACGGCCAGATCTTCCTTGAGACCGACCTGTTCAACGCCGGCATCCGTCCGGCCATGAACGCCGGTATCTCGGTGTCGCGCGTCGGTGGTGCGGCGCAGACCAAGATCATCAAGAAGCTCGGCGGCGGCGTGCGTCTGGCGCTCGCCCAGTATCGCGAGCTGGCGGCCTTCGCGCAGTTCGCTTCGGACCTCGACGCGGCGACGCGTGCGCAGCTCGAACGCGGCCAGCGCGTCACCGAGCTGATGAAGCAGAAGCAGTACCAGCCGCTGTCGGTCGGGCGGATGGGTGCGACGCTGTACGCGGTCGAGAAGGGCTACATCGACAAGGTGCCGGTGAACAAGGTTCTGGCCTGGGAAGACGGCCTGCACCAGTTCATCGCCGGCAACCACAAGGATCTGCTCGACAAGCTCGACACCGGCGACTGGAACGACACGCTCGAAGCGGGTCTGAAGTCGGCGATGGAAACCTACGTCAAGCAGTCCGCGATCTAAGACTGGAGCGAAGTCGTGGCCGGCGCCAAGGAAATCCGCACCAAGATCAAGAGCGTTAAGAACACGCAGAAGATCACGCGTGCGATGGAAAAAGTCGCCATGTCGAAAATGCGCAAAGCGCAGGATCGCATGGCGGCCGCCCGTCCGTATGCCGAACGCCTGCGGCGTACGCTCGGCCATCTGGCGCAAGCGAACCTCGAGTACAAGCATCCGTTCATGGTCGAGCGCGAGGTCAAGCGCGTCGCGTTCCTGATTGTGTCGACCGACCGCGGCCTCTGCGGCGGTCTGAACATGAACGTGTTCCGCGCCACGATCCGCGCGATCCGCGAGTGGCAGGCCAAGGGTGTCGAGGCCGAGCTGGTGCTGGTCGGCAACAAGGCGATCTCGTTTTTCCGCCGCGTCGGCGGCAAGGTGCTGGCGAGCGCCACGCAGCTCGGCGACCGTCCGCAGCTCGAACAGCTGATGGGCATCGTCAAGGTGCTGTCGGACGCCTACCGTGACGGTCAGGTCGATCGCGTGTTCGTGGTCGCCAACCAGTTCGTCAACACCATGACGCAGCGCGCCGACGTCGTGCAGCTGCTGCCGGTGCAGCCGTCCGACAGCGAAGGCCTGCTCGAGCACTGGGATTACCTGTACGAGCCGGACGCGGTCGAACTGCTCGACACGGTGCTGGCGCGTTACACGGAATCGCAGATCTACCAGGCGGTGATCGAGAACGCGGCTTCCGAACAGTCTGCGCGCATGGTGGCGATGAAGGCGGCGTCGGACAATGCCGGCAAGATCATCAACCAGCTGCAGCTGCAGTACAACAAGGCTCGCCAGGCGAATATCACCAAGGAACTGGCGGAAATCGTCGGCGGCGCGGCGGCTGTCTGAAGTTTTGGAAAATTGTGGCGCAGCGGCCTAGCGGCGCGCGCGAGAAGCGGATCGGAAGAAGGTCAAACATATGAGCACTGGCATGAGCACTGGCAAGATCGTTCAGGTCATCGGCGCGGTCATCGACGTGGAGTTTCCGCGCGACGCGATCCCGGCCATTTACGATGCCCTCAAGATCGACGGCACCGATCTGACGCTGGAAGTCCAGCAGCAGCTCGGCGACGGCGTCGTGCGCACGATCGCGCTCGGCTCGTCGGAAGGTCTGAAGCGCGGCCTCGAAGTGCGCAACACCGGCAAGCCGATTTCGGTGCCGGTCGGTCCGGCCACGCTCGGCCGCATCATGAACGTGCTCGGCGAGCCGATCGACGAAGTGGGCCCGGTCAACACCGAGCAGCACTGGTCGATCCACCGCGCCGCGCCGAGCTACGAGGATCAGGCCGGCTCGACCGAGCTGCTCGAAACGGGCATCAAGGTCATCGATCTGCTGTGCCCGTTCGCCAAGGGCGGCAAGGTCGGCCTGTTCGGCGGCGCCGGCGTCGGCAAGACCGTCAACATGATGGAGCTCATCAACAACATCGCCAAGGCGCACTCGGGTCTGTCGGTGTTCGCCGGCGTCGGTGAGCGTACGCGTGAAGGCAACGACTTCTATCACGAGATGATGGAGTCGGGCGTCGTCAACGAGAAAAACCTCGCCGAGTCGAAAGTGGCGATGGTCTACGGCCAGATGAACGAGCCGCCGGGCAACCGTCTGCGCGTGGCGCTGACCGGTCTGACGATGGCCGAGTACTTCCGCGACGAAGGCCGCGACGTGCTGTTCTTCGTCGACAACATCTACCGCTACACGCTGGCCGGTACCGAAGTTTCGGCACTGCTCGGCCGTATGCCGTCGGCGGTGGGTTACCAGCCGACGCTCGCCGAAGAAATGGGCGTGCTGCAGGAACGCATCACCTCGACCAAGACCGGCTCGATCACCTCGATCCAGGCCGTCTACGTTCCCGCCGACGACCTCACCGACCCGTCGCCGGCGACGACCTTCGCGCATCTCGACTCGACCGTCGTGCTGTCGCGTGACATCGCCTCGCTGGGCATCTACCCGGCCGTCGATCCGCTCGACTCGACCTCGCGCCAGCTCGATCCGAACGTCATCGGCAGCGAGCACTACAACACCGCCCGCGACGTGCAGGGCGTGCTGCAGCGCTACAAGGAACTCAAGGACATCATCGCCATCCTCGGCATGGACGAGCTGAGCGAGGAAGACAAGCTGGTCGTGTCGCGCGCGCGCAAGATCCAGCGCTTCCTGTCGCAGCCGTTCCACGTCGCTGAAATCTTCACCGGCTCGCCGGGCAAGTACGTGTCGCTGAAGGAAACGATCCGCGGCTTCCGTGGCATCGTCGACGGCCAGTACGATCACCTGCCGGAGCAGGCGTTCTACATGGTCGGCACGATCGACGAAGCCGTCGAGAAGGCGAGCAAGCTCTGATCGGCTGAAAGGCCGGGAGAACGCAAATGCCACAACTTCACGTCGATATCGTTTCCGCCGAAGGCCACATCCACTCGGGAGCCGCCGAGATGGTG
Source organism: Solimonas variicoloris DSM 15731 (assembly GCF_000382285.1). GTDB lineage: Bacteria > Pseudomonadota > Gammaproteobacteria > Nevskiales > Nevskiaceae > Solimonas > Solimonas variicoloris. The sequence continues at coordinate 530,240 of NZ_KB907925.1, forward strand.
TTCGCCCCGGCGGAAATGGGCGAAGTCGGCATCGCGCCGCGCCACGCGCCGCTGTTGACCCGGCTCAAGCCGGGCACGCTGCGCGTCAAGACGCCGGATGGCCAGGAACTGCCGTTCTTCGTCAGCGGCGGCATCCTCGAGGTGCAGCCCTACCTCGTCACCGTGCTCGCCGACGCGGCGCTGCACGGCAAGGACGCCGACGAGGCCGCCGCCCTGAAGGCCAAGCAGGAAGCCGAGGAGAAGCTGGCTGGCGCCAAGACGCAGGTCGACATCGCCAAGGCCCAGGCCGCCCTTGTCGAAGCCGCGGCGCGCCTCGAATTCGTGCGCAAGCTCAACGCGCCGAGCCATCACTAAGGCGGCATCGCTGCATCGAAGAAAAACGGGGCGCCGCAAGGCGCCCTTTTTCGTATGCGGCGTGCCGGCCCGCCCGCCGGGCGATTCGCCCGATCACCGTGCCCGAGGCGAAACGGTTAAAGTCCGCCGATCATTCACCACGCGCGTTCCGTCCGCGCCGCCGCCCATGCCTGCACCGCTACACGTCATCATCCTCGCCGCCGGTCAGGGCACGCGCATGAAGAGCGCGCGGCCGAAAGTCCTGCACGAGATCGCCGGCCGCGCGATGCTCGGTCACGTCATCGACGCCGCGCAGCAGCTGGCGCCGGCCGGGATCCATGTCGTCGTCGGCCATGGCGGCGAGATGGTGCGCGCGTGGGCCCGCGACCACGTCGCCGGTGTGCCGCTGCACTGGGCAGAGCAGGCCGAGCAGCTCGGCACCGCGCATGCGGTGCAGCAGGCGATGCCGCAGATTCCGGACGCCGCGCAAGTCCTGATCCTTTACGGCGACGTGCCGCTGGTGCGCGCCGCGACCCTGGCGGCATTGATCGAGGCCGGGCGCCGCACGCTGGCGCTGCTGACCGTCGAGCTCACCGATCCCGCCGGCTACGGCCGCATCCTGCGCAACCGTGGGCGTGCGATCACGGCGATCGTCGAGGACAAGGACGCCACGGCGCGCCAGCGCGCGATTCGCGAGGTCAACACCGGCCTGATGAGCGTGCCCGCCAAGCGCCTGCGCGGCTGGCTGGCGCGCGTCAAGAACCGCAATGCCAAGGGCGAGTACTACCTGACCGACATCGTCGGCATGGCGGTCAAGGCCGGTTTGAAGGTCGTTGCCGCCAGCGCCGTGCCGGACGAAGTCGAGGGGGCCAACGACCGCGCGCAGCTGGCCCGTCTCGAGCGCCTGTACCAGGCGCGGCAGGCGAGCGCCCTGCTGGCCGACGGACTGGCGCTCGCCGATCCGGCGCGCTTCGATCTGCGCGGCCAGCTGACGCACGGCCGTGATGTGTTCGTCGACGTCGGCTGCGTGCTGGAAGGCACGGTCGTGCTCGGCGAGGGCGTGCATATCGGTCCGTACTGCGTGCTGCGCGACGTGACGCTCGGCGCCGGCACGCGCGTGCACGCGCATTCGGTACTCGAAGGATGCACGGCTGGCGCGGACTGCGTGATCGGCCCGTTCGCGCGCGTGCGGCCGACGACGCAGCTCGCCGACGGCAGCCATGTCGGCAACTTCGTCGAGATCAAGAACGCGCAGCTCGGCGCCGGCACCAAGGCCAATCATCTGGCCTACGTCGGCGACGCCACGATCGGCAGTCGTACCAACATCGGTGCCGGCGTCATCACCTGCAATTACGACGGCGCCAACAAGCACCGCACGACGATCGGCGACGACGTCTTCGTCGGTTCCGACACGCAGCTGGTCGCGCCGGTCGCGGTTGGCGACGGCGCGACGATCGGTGCCGGCTCGACGATCACGCGCGACGTGCCCGGTGGCGGCCTGACCATCGCCCGAGCGCGCGAACAGAAGACGTTGGCGTCCTGGAAACGGCCGCGCAAGGGCGCCGGCTAGGGCCTGCTAGAGGCCCATAGCGTCGCCGTGGCCGAGTCCGGCCGCAGCCGACTCAGCCGGGATGCACCGGCCGCGCCAGCAGCGGCGGATGGCGCAGTGCCGACCACAGCCCGAGCGCGACCGCGGTGGCGTGTCCGGCGGCAAGGCCCAGCGCCGCACCGAACGCGCCCTGCCACGGCGTCAGCGCGAGACCGACGAGCGCCGACACCGCAGCAGCCGCATAGAGGACGTGCCGCGCGCCGCCGGCGTCCCAGTGTGCGGCGTGATAGCGATACAGCGGACGCGCCGTGACCGACAGCGCTTCGGCGACGATCAGCGCCAGATACACGCCGAGCGCGGCGGCGTACGGCGCGCCGTACTGTGCGAGGCTCCACGGCGCGGCGATGATCAGCAGCGCGGCCATCGCGGCGCTGGCGAGCGCGACGCCGCTCAGCGCCAGCCACAGTGCGCCGCGCCCGTAGGCGCCGCCCAGATGGGCGCCGAGGCGGCCGAGCCGCGGCGCGACCAGCAGCGCCAGTACCGGCATCAGATACAGGATCAGCTGGGCGCTGCGCGTGCTGACAGCGAACAGCGCCATCTCGTCCGGCGGCGCGAGCGCGACGAGCAGGCCCAGCGGCGCCCACAGCAAGGCGACGTTGGCGAAACCGATGCCGGCTTCCGCCTCGATCTGCTGGTCGATCTGCGCCCATGCGGCGCGCCGCGTCTCGTCGCGCGTGGCGGCTGCCGGTGCGACGCCGAACACGCGCCGCGCGAAGCCGTGCGCGACGGCGGCCGCCAGCAGACTGCCGGCGAGGAAGATCCACGAGAACAGTTCGAGCGGAGGATGCGGTGGCGCGACTGCCACCGCCAGCAGGATCGCGCCGTTCATCACGTAGGCCGTGCACATCAGGCTCATCAGATAGCGGTTGGCGGCGCGCAGTGCGGCGCCGACCATCGTCGCGTAACCGGCGAACGGCAGCGCCAGCACGAACGGCACGAAGGTCTGCAGGTAAGGGCGCAGGTACTGCGCCATCACGTCGAGGTCGGCGGCGATGACGAGCAGCACCGCGCAGATCAGGCAGCAACGCCGCATGAAGCGCGCGCTCAGCTCGCGCAGGACTTCGGCATCGCCGACGCCGGTGCTGCGCGCCAGCCCGGCGACGATGTGGCGGCCGAGGTAGACGTCGAACTTGGCGCGCATGAAGGCGGCGCCGGCCAGGGTGACGACGAAACCCTCGAAGAACAGACCGGTATCGAACAGCGACAGGGTTCGCGCGATCGCCAGTGTCGCGGCGATCTGCAGGAGCACGCCGAGCGCGCGAAACGCCGTGTCGGCGGCGCGCGGCCCTGCCGCGGTCGGCGCATGCCCGGCATGCGATGGCGTCGCGCTCATGTCGATGCTCCCGGGCCTGTGGCCCCTGTCTCCCCGCGGACATCGTATGCCGTCGTCCTCGCGTCCCCCATACACCGTTCGGATGATCCGCCGCCGGCCGCCCCGCCGGCGCCGGGCGCGCAGCCGGTAGAATGCGCGCTTCGGCCGGCCGACCGGCCTTTCACCTTCCGGAATCCTGCGCATGTGCGGAATTGTCGGCGCCATCGCGGCGCGTGATGTCAGTGCCATCCTGATCGAGGGCCTGCGTCGCCTCGAATACCGCGGCTACGACTCCACCGGTGTCGCCCTCGTCGACGCCCACGGCGGCCTGCATCTGCGCCGCGCCGTCGGCAAGGTCGCCCGTCTCGAAGACAAGCTGCGCCTGCAGCCGGCTGCCGGGCCGCTCGGCATCGCCCATTCGCGCTGGGCGACGCACGGTGGCGTGACCGAAGCCAACGCGCATCCGCACGTCTCCGGCGACCGCATCGCCCTGATTCACAACGGCATCATCGAGAACTACGTCGAGCTCAAGGCGGAGCTGCGCGCGAAGGGCTACGTGTTCTCGTCGGAGACCGATACCGAGGTCATCGCCCATCTGATCCACGAATTCGTGCGCGGCGGCCTCGATCTGACCGAAGCCGTGCAGCAGGCGGTGCGCCGCCTGAAGGGCGCGTACGCGATCGTCGTGTTCGACGCCCTGCATCCGGACCGCATCTGCGTCGCGCGCATCGCCAGCCCGCTGGTGATCGGCCTCGGCGAGCCGGGCGAGAACTTCGTCGCCTCGGACGTGCAGGCCCTGCTGCCGGTCACGCGCCGCTTCCAGTTTCTCGAAGAAGGCGACGTCGCCGACATCCGCCGCGACCGCGTCGTCATCTACGACGGCAGCGGCGCCGTCGTGCAGCGTCGCGTGCACGAGTCCTCGCTGTCGGCCGATGCCGTCGAGCGCGGTGAGTTCGCGCACTACATGCTCAAGGAAATCCACGAGCAGCCGCGCGCGCTTGCCGACACGCTGTCCGAACGCCTGCTCGGCGACCACGTGCTCGAAGCCGCGCTCGGCCCGCGTGCCGCGCAGATCCTGCCGCAGGTGCAGAGCGTGCACATCGTCGCCTGCGGCACCAGCTATCACGCCGGTCTGGTCGCGCGTTACTACCTGGAGCAGGGCACGCGCATTCCGTGCACCGTCGAGGTCGCCAGCGAATATCGCTATCGCGATCCGGTCGTGCTGCCCGGCACGCTGTTCCTCGCGATCTCGCAGTCCGGCGAGACCGCCGACACGCTCGCCGCGCTGCGCGAGGCCAAGAAGCTCGGCTACATCGCCACCTGTGCGATCTGCAACGTGCCGGAGTCCTCCCTGGTGCGCGAGGCCGATCTGGTGCTGATGACGCGTGCCGGTCCCGAAGTCGGCGTCGCCTCGACCAAGGCCTTCACCACGCAGCTCGCCGCGCTCGGCATGCTCGGCCTGGCGATCGCGCAGCGCAAAGGCTTCGACCGCCGCACCATCGCCGTCTACGCGCGGCAGATGGCGCAGGTGCCGGAGCTGGTCGAGCACACGCTCAAGCTCGACCCGCAGATCCGCGAATGGGCCAAGCGCTTCGCCGACAAGCATCATGCCCTGTTCCTCGGCCGCGGCCCGAGCTATCCGGTGGCGCTCGAAGGCGCGCTCAAGCTCAAGGAAATCTCCTACATCCACGCCGAGGCCTACGCCGCCGGCGAGCTCAAGCACGGCCCGCTGGCGCTGGTCGACGACGACATGCCGGTCGTCGCCGTGGCGCCGAACAACGCGCTGCTCGAAAAGCTGAAATCGAACCTGCAGGAAGTGCGCGCGCGCGGCGGGCGTCTGTTCGTGTTCGCCGATCCGGACACCGGCATCGAACCGGCCGACGGCGTCGACGTCATCACCATGCCGGATCACATCGAGGCGCTGCAGGCGCCGCTGGTCTACACCGTGCCGCTGCAGCTGCTCGCCTACCACGTCGCCGTGCTGCGCGGCACCGACGTCGATCAGCCCCGCAACCTCGCCAAGAGCGTCACCGTGGAGTGACACGGGGGCGCGCTCAGCCGCTGTTTCCAGCAATTAAAGTCGTGAACCGGCGTTCCGCCTCGTTCGGTTTCGACTCTATGCTGCCAGTGATTCGCCAAGTCATTGGGCGTGTGCTCGGTTCGCCAGACAGGGTTGCTTCGTCACGAAACCGTCGGCTGAGGGCGCACCGGATAGAATGCCTCGTGACGGGAAGCAAGCTGCGCGGCTGTCCGCTTTCAGCTGCGGATTCCGGACGGTCGACTGTAGAACCGGGCCTCGTGTTTCTTGCAAATCATGTCTGGGACAAGCCCATAAAGTCCGAGACGAAATCGCGTGATGAAAGTTCCGGGCGATTGATTTAAGAGGTCGCCGTTTCGGACTCTAGTCATCACTTGAGTGAAGGCTGCAAGCGGTCCAGCGGACTGGTGGTATCGCGGGTGGCCTGCAGGACATGGGTATAGATCATGGTCGTCTGCAGACTGCTGTGCCCCAGCAGCAGCTGAATGGTCCGAATGTCGGTGCCTTGCCACAGCAGATGCGTGGCAAAGGAATGGCGCAGCGTATGAATGCTGGCGTGCTTGAGAATCCCCGCCCGATCGAGCGCCGCCTTGAACGGCTTCTGCAGGCTCGACTCCGCCGTGTGCCAGCGCAGCTAGCGAGCAGTCGCAGGACATTGCCGCGCCAGCCGAGACGGAAACGCGTACTGCCAGGCCAAGCTCCGTCCTGCCGACGGATACTTGCGACCCAAGCCCTCGGGCATCGGCGCCCAGCCTCGGCCCGCCAGCACATCATTCCGATGCAGCGTGGCCACACGCAGCAGATGGGCCTGCAGCGCAGACGCGAGCGACGCCGGAAGAACCGTCGTCCGATCCTTGCCGCCCTTGCCATTGCGCACCGTCACCGACCGGCTGCCGAAGTCGAAATCCTTCACGCGCAAAGCCAGGCATTCGGAAATCCGCAGCCCCGCCCCGTAGATCAGCGATGCCGCCAGCTGCGGAGTCCCCGTCATTAACTGCAACACGCGGCCGACCTCCTCAACCGTCAGCACCACGGGGACTCGCTTGCGCTGCTGAATCCGCTGCAAGCCCTCGATGTTCTGCAGAGGCCGATCGAGGACATCACGGTAGAGAAACACCAAGGCATTCAGCGCCTGAGACTGCGTCGACGCCGACACCTGGCGATCCGACGTCCCCCCGTAAGCTTCCCTGCCTGAGCAACAACTCATAACCAGAGCTTTCTGGCATCGTAACTGCCAGGAGGCATCATGAAGAAGTCGCGTTTTACCGAGACGCAGATCATCGCGATCTTGAAGCAGGCTGACGCCGGCATGCTGGTGAAGGATATCTGCCGCAAAGCCGGAATCAGCGAGCCGACGTACTACAGCTGGAAGTCGAAATACGGCGGCATGGAAGCCTCCGATCTGAAGCGGACCAAGGAGCTGGAAGCCG
>NZ_KB907926.1 GCF_000382285.1 Solimonas variicoloris DSM 15731
TACGTCGAGAGCGTGCCCGAGGGCGCCGACGCCGAGCGCGTCATCCGCCAGCTCGCCGCCGACGGCAACAAGCTGATCTTCACCACCTCGTTCGGCTACATGGAGGCGACGCTGAAGGTCGCGCGCCTGTTCCCGAAGACCGTGTTCATGCATGCCACCGGCTACAAGACCGCGAAGAACGTCGGCGTCTACGAGGCCCGCACCTACGAGGCTGCCTACCTGCTCGGCGTGCTCGCCGGCGGCATGACCAAGAGCAACACGCTCGGCTACGTCGCCTCGTTCCCGATTCCGGAAGTGATCCGCAACATCGACGCCTACACGCTCGGCGCGCAAAGCGTGAATCCGAAGATCAAGACCAAGGTCATCTGGGTCAACACCTGGTACGACCCGGGCAAGGAGCGTCAGGCCGCCGAGACGCTGATCGCGCAGGGCGCCGACACGCTGTGCCAGAACACCGATTCGCCGGCGACGCTGCAGGTCGCGCAGCAGAAAGGCGTCTACGCCTGCGGCTGGGATTCGGACATGGCGCGCTTCGCGCCGAAGGCGCAGCTCGCCGCCGGCGTTTCCGACTGGGGGCCGTTTTACATCCAGACCGCCCGGGACGTGATCGCCGGCACCTGGAAGAGCGGCGACACCAAGTGGGGCGTCGCCGAGGGCATGGTGCAGATCGCCTCGCTGCTGCCCGGCATTCCGGCGCCGACGCTCAAGGTCTTCGAAGAGCAGAAGAAGGCGCTCGCCGCACAGCGCTTTCACGTCTTCCAGGGCCCGATCAAGGACCAGAGCGGCGCGGTCCGCATCGCCGCCGGCACGATGCCGACGGCGCAGCAGCTGCTGTCGCTGAACTGGTACGTGCAGGGCGTCGACGGCGCGCTGCCGAAGTAGGCGCGCGCGGTTCAGTCCCAGACCACGGGCTCGCGCCGCGCCTGCCAGCGCGACACCTCCGGCGCGTAGCGGCCTTCGAGCTGCGCGCGCCGGATCTTCATCGTCGGCGTGAGAAAGCCGTTGTCGATGGTCCACTGCTCGCGCACCACGGTGAGGAACTCCAGACGCTCGTGCGGATCGAGCCGCGCGTTGACCGTCTCGAGCAGGCCGCGCAGCTCGGCGTCGAGCGTCGCGCGCAAGGCGGCGTCGGCATCCGCCGCGCGCGACAGCTCGGCCGGCAGCATCACCAGCGCGAACGGCTGCGGCTGCTCGGCGCCGGCCACGCAGACCGCCTCGATGCGCGGATGCGCGCCGAGCCGGTTCTCGATCGGCGCCGGCGCCACGTACTTGCCCTTGCTGGTTTTGAACTGTTCCTTGGCGCGACCGGTGATCTTCAGACGACCGATCTCGTCGATCTCGCCGACGTCGCCGGTATGCAGCCAGCCGTCGGCGTCGATCGCCTCGGCGCTGCGCTGCGGATCGCGGAAGTAGCCCTGCATCAGCCACGGCGCGCGCATCAGCACCTCGCCCTGCGCCGAGAGCCGGCATTCGACGTGCGGCCACGGCGTGCCGACGTAGCCGACGCGCATCGTCTGCGGCCGCGAGGCGTGTGACAGTCCGAAGTTCTCGGTCATGCCGTAGACCTCCAGCAGATCGAGGCCGAGACCGCGATACCAGTCGATCACCGCCGGCGGCAGCGGCGCCGCGCCGGTCGCCGCGAAGCGCACCGCGTCGAGCCCCAGCTGGCGCAGGATCTTGCGCTTGATGAAGCGGCCGAGCAGCGGCACGCGGCAGAGCCGGTCGAGCTTCTCCTTCGGCAGCTTGGCGAACACACCCTGCTGGAACTTCACCCACAGGCGCGGCACCGAGAAGAACAGCGTCGGCCGCGCGCGCTGCAGATCGGCGACGAAGCTGTCGAGCGAATCCGCGAAGTAGACGCGGAAACCCTGCCGCACCGAGTTCGCCTCCACGCCGATGCGCTCGGCGACGTGCGCGAGCGGCAGGTACGAGAGGATGCGGTCATCGCCGCTGAAGCCGAAGGTCTCGCCCATCACCTTCGCGCAGCCGGCGATGTTGGCGAACGCGTGCATCGCGCCCTTCGGCGCTCCGGTCGTGCCCGAGGTGTAGACGATCGTCGCCAGATCATCGGCCGGCCGCGTCGGCGAATCGGCGATCGGCGCGTAACGCGCCAGCAGCGCGTCCCAGGACTCGCTCGCCGGCTCGCCGTCGAGCGGCGCCGGCGCCAGCGGCAGGCGAATGCGCGGCATGCTCTCCGGCACGCCCGGCGCCATCGCCGCCCAGTCGTCGAGCTTGCCGATGAAGATCGCCCGCGCCTCGGCGTGATCGAGGATCTGGCGGATCGAATCGGCGGCCAGCGTCGGATAGATCGGCACGCTGACGTGGCCGGCCATCCAGATCGCAAAATCGGCGAGCAGCCAGTGCGCGCAGTTCTTCGACAGGATCGCCACGCGCGAGCCGGCCGGCCAGTGCTGCGCGCGCAGAAACGCGGCGATGCGTCGCACCTCGTCCATCGCCTCGCGCCAGCGGTAGTCGCGCACCGCGCCGCCACCGAGCGGCTGCGTCAGGTAGATGCGCTCCGCGCGCTCGCGCTCCCAGCGGTACAGCCGCTGCAGCGGCAGATCGCTCTCAGCCAGCGTAAGGCCCATTACTTTCTTCCTCGTTTTATAGTCGGACCGCTCGCGATATCTCCTCGCGAAGCTGATTGAATCAGCGTTCAAACCAGAAAATCAACCGGTAATCAACGTGACCCATAAATCGCTTTTCTACACCGAGGAGCATGAGGCCCTGCGTCGTGAAGTGCGCCGCTTCGTCGAGCGCGAGGTGACGCCGAACATCGAGCGCTGGGAGGCCGCCGGCGAGCTGCCGCGCGCCCTGCACCGCCGCGCCGCAGAAGCCGGCCTGCTGCAGATCAGCTTTCCGTCGGCTTATGGCGGCGTCGAGGTGCCGGACCTGTTCTACATGATCGTGCTGACCGAAGAGCTGGCGCGCGCCGGCAGCGGCGGCCTGATCGCCAGCCTGATGTCGCATGGCATCGCCACGCCGCCGATCGCCCACGTCGGCACCGACGAGCAGAAGCGCCGCTTCGTCGCGCCGGTGCTCGCCGGCGAGAAAGTCGCGGCGCTGGCGATCACCGAACCCGGCGGCGGCTCCGACGTCGCCAACCTGCAGACGCGCGCGCGGCGCGACGGCGACCACTACGTCGTCAGCGGCAGCAAGACCTTCATCACCTCCGGCATGCGCGCCGACTTCATCACCACCGCCGTGCGTACCGGCGGCGACGGCATGGGCGGCGTCTCCTTGCTCGTCATCGAAGGCGACACGCCGGGCCTGACGCGCTCGCCGCTGCGCAAGATGGGCTGGTGGTGCTCGGACACCGCGACGCTGTACTTCGACGAATGCCGCGTGCCGGTCGCCAACCGCATCGGCCCCGAGAACCAGGGCTTCATGGCGATCATGCTCAACTTCAACCAGGAGCGGCTGATGCTTTCCGCGCAGGCCTGGGCCTTCGCCACCGTCTGCTACGAAGAAGCGCTCGCCTACGCGCGCGAGCGCCAGACCTTCGGCCGGCCGCTGATCCGCAATCAGGTGATCCGCCACAAGCTGATCGACATGCGCATGCGCATCGACGCCGTGAAAGCAAACCTCGACCTGCTCGCCTGGCGGGTCTCGAACAAGCAAATGCCGGTCGCCGAAGTCTGCATGCTGAAGAACCTGGCGACCGAAACGCTCGAATGGGTCGCCGGCGAAGCGATGCAGGTCTTCGGCGGCGCCGGCTACCTGCAAGGCTGCAAGCTCGAGCGCATCTACCGCGAAACCAAAGTCCTGACCATCGGCGGCGGCTCGCGCGAAGTCATGAAGGATCTGGCGGCGCGGCAGATGGGGTATTAAGACCTATTTTCGACGGCTTCTCAGAACCAGCTATAAAAACTGACCAAGCCCTACCTTGCGGCCCGAAGCAAACTCTCGTTGCGATTTATAAGCCAACCGCAGTGAGCTCCTGGCTAAGAACCTCGCACTTCTGCGCGTTCTTGAAGAGAACCGCCAAGTAACAATCCTTAAACTTATCATTAATTATTACCAATAGTGCATTATGCAGCTTCTCTACCGTGGCAGCATCAATGGAACCGGAGTGATTTAGGACTAATCGATTCTCGATGAACCGATTGCCATGCGTAGCCAATTGTTTCTCACGATCACTTTTGGCATCTGCTAACTCTTGCACAACTTTCTGGGCTTTCCGCCATAGCTGACAGTTCTTCCACGCTTTAGAGGCATCGGGAACTGGCGAAAACAACTTCTGATAGTAGCCAGCAGGATCAGTTAAAGAGCCGACGTTTCGCTTCGCCATAACCACATCCGTTATGTTCTTACTCGTTGCAGCGAGACTCAATGCAAGCTCCTGAACATCAAGTCCTTTCGCTAAATCAGAAATTACCTCACCTCGCCGATAACAGTACTGAACACCAATCTTCCTGAATGCCTCAGCGAGGCCATCCTGCACCGTATCTAGCGCCAAAAAATCTCGCGGCTCTACTCGATTCTGAGTATTTGTAGCCGTAGTTATTTGATTCCCAATATCGAGTGGCGCTTTCCCGATAGACACAATCTTGAGCTGAATATAGCCCTTTTTTACTTTCTGCGGTGCGCTCTTGTAAGCGTTCGCAATTGCACTCGTCGTTTGAGCCCCATTAACGATCTTTATGTTCGACACTGACCACAGAGAACTTTCGCGCTGATCCCCCAGGCCGACCGGTTTTCTTTTAATCTCGTCGCATATTGCAGTAATTCCGTTATTCAGATACCAGAACGTAGACGGACGCTCAGTCAAACTTTCCGCTATACGGGCATTAATGTCGCTGCTCGAAAGCGTATATCTAATATTTTCTGAAAAAAGCAGCTCACCATGAGCCTTATGCCATTCCGCAACATCAGCACAAGATATTCTCCCATAAATTGCATAATAGGGATCCTTATGCTCCCCCCAATCAAGGAGGCTCAGATCAACGTCTGTTTTTATTCCGGACTTCGAACTCTTTATTGCCCTAACAATATCCGTGATATTAAAAACAGAATACGCAACCACTTCCTGATCATTGGTATTGTTTTCAGACAGGAACTTATCCAGAATCCTTCTACAATCTTCGCTTAGAGGATTTTCACTGTTAAAAGTGGCGACGAGAACAATCCCGGGATCATTTTTAAGCCCCGCCTCGATCTCGGCCGCGATAGCGGAAAATCGTGGATTAAAGTTCTTCCAATTCAGATCAAGAAGCTCATAAGCCCCTTGGACGAATTTATGCAAATCACCCGTATCAATGGTTTTAGTGCCTGCGGAAGACCATTTAGACTGAATTAAAAAAAGCCTGTTTTTGTTTGGATCGTAATAGCAACCATCAATACCATTATCCTTGTATCCATCGGTAACGTACTTTGCCACGTCCTTATACGGAAGCCCGGAAATGCTGGCCAAGCAGATTGCAACGAGCCCGCGTGAAAGGACCTTCTGGTCGTCCCCTACACAGTCGCTGACATCAAGGACATCGCGAATGGACGCCTCTATATGCGTCTTTACCCTAGTCGCAAGTATCTTGCTCATGGATCGAGAGGTGAGTTAAAGGTCTCCATTTGCACTTTAGTTGCTCCAATGCCCCAAAGTCATCCGCCCGATCGCAGCACGGTTTTGCGCCAAGGACCACCTTCTCGCAGAGCAATGCGCCTCGCCGTCGGCAAGAATCGGAGCATTCGGAGATTCCCCGTAGATCTGGAGACACAGCCAGTGTGTGGCGGCGGCGCTACCGATTCGAGACGAATCCTAGCAACGGCGCGAGTCTGCGCCTCACCTCTCCGGCACCAGCTGCGCCAGCAGCTGCCGGCTCTTGACCTGCTGTCCCGGCTGGACGTGGACGCTTTCGACGCGGCCGCCGACCGGCAGGGCGAGCTGGAATTCCATCTTCATCGCTTCGAGCACGACCAGCGTCTGGCCCTTGCCGACGGTCTCGCCGGCGCTGACGTGCACGGCGACGACCTTGCCGTCGGAGTGCGCGAGCAGACGGCCGTCCGAGCCAGCGGCGGCGCCTTCGGCCGGCGCCAGCGTCAGATCGCGGAAGCCGGCGGCGATGCCCTCGGCGTCGAGCCACAGCTGGTCACGGTCGCGCGCATAGCGCGCCCGCGCCTGCACGCCATCACAAAGGTAGTGGAACTCGCCGTCGGTGCTGCGCGGCACTTCGATCGTCAGCGTCTCGCCATCGCCGGTGACGACGAAGCGCGGTCCCTGCGCGCGCAGCGTCAGCGCGTGGATCGCATCGCGCCAGCCGAGGCGCAGCTGCAGCGGCGTTTCGTGCGAGCTGTGCCAGCCGAGGAATTCCGCCGACAGCTGATGCGCCTCGCCGAGACGGCGCGCGTCATCGAGATAGAGCGCCAGCGCAGCGAGCGCGAGCGGACGCAGGCCCGGCCGCTCGGCAGCCAGACGCGACTGCGGAAAGTGGCGCTCGACGAAGGCGGTGCTGAAGCGGCCGGACGCGAAGGCCTCGTGCGCCAGCACGGCCGCGAGGTAGTCGCGGTTGTGGGCAACGCCGAGCAGCGTCGTGTCGCGCAACGCATGCACGAGGCGCATGCGCGCGGTCTCGCGGTCCTCGCCCCAGGCGATGATCTTGGCCTGCATGGAGTCGTAGTGCGGGCCGATGAGCTGTCCGTCGCGCAGCCAGGTGTCGACGCGCACGCCGGCGCCCTGCGGCGCCTGCCAGCGCAGCACGCGGCCGGTCTGCGGCAGGTAGTTGCGCTGCGGTTCCTCGGCGCACAGGCGCACTTCGATGGCCCAGCCGCGCCGGCGCGCGAGGATTTCGTCCTGCGTCATCGGCAGCGGCTCGCCCTGCGCGACGCGCAGCTGCCATTCGACGAGGTCGACGCCGTAGACCAGCTCCGTCACCGGATGCTCGACCTGCAGGCGCGTGTTCATTTCGAGGAAGTAGAACGCACCGTCGGCGCCGAGCAGGAATTCGACGGTGCCGGCGCCGACGTAGTCGACCGCGCGCGCGGCGGCGACCGCCGCCTCGCCCATCCGCTGCCGCAGCGCCTCGTCGACCGCCGGGCTCGGCGCTTCCTCGACGACCTTCTGGTTGCGCCGCTGCACCGAGCAGTCGCGCTCGCCGAAGTGCACGCGCTGCCCGTGGCGGTCGCCGAACACCTGGATCTCGACATGGCGCGCGTCGACCACGGCCTTCTCGATCAGCAGCTGGCCGCTGCCGAAGGCGTTCTCGGCCTCCGAGCGCGCGGAGGCGATCGCCGCCGCCAGCGCTGATTCGTCTTCGACCAGACGCATGCCGCGGCCGCCACCGCCGGCCGCGGCCTTGATCATCACCGGCAGGCCGATGCGGCGCGCCTCGGCGCCCAGCGTCGCGTCCGATTGCGCATCGCCGTCCGCGTCCAGGCTCTGGTAGCCGGGCACGCAGGGCACGCCGGCGGCGAGCATGCGCGCCTTCGCCGCGGACTTGTTGCCCATCGCCGCGATCGAGGCCGGATCGGGGCCGATGAAGACCAGGCCGGCGTCCTGCACCGCCTGCGCGAAGTCGGCGCGCTCGGAAAGAAAGCCGTAGCCGGGATGGATCGCCTCGGCGCCGCTCTGCCGCGCGGCGGCGAGGATGGCGTCGATCGACAGATAGGAATCGCGCGCCGGCGCCGGACCGATGCGCACCGCCTCGTCGGCTTCGAGCACGTGCAGCGCGTCGGCGTCGGCGTCGCTGTAGACGGCGACGGTGCGGTAGCCGAGGCGTCGCGCGCCGCGGATCACGCGCACGGCGATCTCGCCGCGGTTGGCCACCAGAATCTTGTTGAAGCGCTGGGTCATGTTGTCGTTCCCGCTGGCGGCGTCGCGAAACGCCGTTTCCGATGATGAAGCGCCGGCGGCAAAGTCCGCCCCGGCGCGCGTCCGGGCGCCGTGCTCAGGCGCCGCCCTCGCCCGCCCATTTCGGCGGCCGCTTCTGCATGAATGCGGCGATGCCTTCGGCGGCCTCGCCGCCGCGCACGCAGGCGGCAAAGCTTTGCGCGGCACCGTCGAGCAGCGCGTCGATGTCGACGCGACCGACGTCGAGCAGGATCGCCTTGGTCGCAGCGTTGGCGCCGGGCGCGCAGCGCAGGATTTGCGCGAGCGTGTCGTCAAGCGCGCGCTGCAAGGCCTCGCCGTCGGCGCAGACCTCGTGCACGAGGCCGAGGCGCAGGGCCTCGGCGCCGTCGAACTGCGCGCCGGTCAGGCACAGACGGCGCGCCTGCGTCAGGCCGATGCGCTCGACGACGAACGGCGCGATCTGCGCCGGCGGCAGGCCGCGCGTGGTCTCCGGCATGCCGAACTTGGCGCCGGCATGCGCGAGCGCGATGTCGGAGACGCAGGCCAGGCCGAAGCCGCCGCCGAGCACCGCGCCTTCGCAGACGGCGACGACCGCCTGCGGCGCCTGCGCGACCTTGCGCAGCATCGCGCCGAAGCCGCGATTGACGACGGCGACCGGGTCCGGCTCGCCGGGCGCCGGCGCCTTGAGGCCGCCGGCCATCATCGACTTGAGATCGGCGCCCGCGCAGAAATGGCCGCCGGCGCCACGCAGCACGATCGCGCGCACGCCGCGGTCGTCGCGCACGGCGTCGACCGCGGCACCGATCTCGGCGAGCATCGCGGCCGTCATCGCGTTGCGCGTGTCGGGGCGGTTCAGCGTCAGGTGCATCACGCCGCGCTCGATGCGCACGAGCAGCGATTCGAACGAAGAAAAGTCCATGGGCTTGCGTCTCCGGTCGCTCAGAAGCGCGCCACGCCGTAGCTGCTCGGGAAGACCTGGCGCGCCTGCGACTCGCGGCAGATCGACAGGCACAGGCCGAGCACGCGGCGCGTGTCGCGCGGATCGATGAGGCCGTCGTCGAACAGGCGCGCGGTCGCCGCGAAGGCGTGCGACTCCTTGTCGAACTGGCCGACGATGTTCTGGCGGATCATCCCCAGCATCTTCTCGTCGGTCTCGCCCATCACCTTGCCTTCGCGCGCCCACTTCTCGCGGGTGATGATTTCCATGACGCCGGCCGCCTGCTCGCCGCCCATCACCGAGGTGCGCGAGTTGGGCCACGCGAAGATGAAATGCGGGCCGAGGCCGCGCCCGCACATGCCGTAGTTGCCGGCGCCGAAGCTGCCGCCGACGACGATCGTCAGCTGCGGCACGCTGGCGTTGGCGACCGCCTGGATCATCTTCGAGCCGTGCTTGACGATGCCGCCCTGCTCGCTCTCGGTGCCGACCATGTAGCCGGTCGTGTTCATCAGGTACACGATCGGCACGTTGGACTGGCAGCACTGCTGGATGAACTGCGCGGCCTTGGTAGCGCCCTGCACGGTGATCGGCCCGTTGTTGGCGACGATGCCGACCGCGTGGCCGTGGATCACGGCGCGGCCGCAGACCGTCTGCGCGTCGTAGCCGGCCTTGAAGTCGAGAAACTCCGAGCCATCGGTGAGGCGCGCGATCAGCTCGCGGCAGTCGTAGGGCTTGCGGTAGTCCGGCGGCACCACGCCGCACAGTTCCTCGACGTCGTACAGCGGCGCGCGCACCGGCAGCAGTTCCAGACGCGGCCGCTGCGCGTTCCAGTTCAGGCGGCCGACGATGTCGCGGGCGATGCGCACGCCGTCGGCATCGTTCTCGGCGATGAACTCGGCGGTGCCGGCCAGCTGCGCGTGCATCTCGGCGCCGCCGAGCGCTTCCTCTTCGGCGATCTCGCCGGTCGCCGCCTTCAGCAGCGGCGGCCCGGCGAGGAACACCTTGGCGCGCTTGCGCACCATCACCACGTAGTCCGACAGGCCCGGCAGATAGGCGCCGCCGGCCGTCGACGAGCCGTGCACGACGGTGATCTGCGGAATGCCGGCCGCCGACAGCCGCGCCTGATTGGCGAAGGTGCGGCCGCCCGGAATGAAGACCTCGGCCTGGTAGAGCAGATTGGCGCCGCCGGACTCGATCATCGAGATCACCGGCAGCTTCTGCTGCAGGGCGATCTCCTGCATGCGCAGGCCTTTCTGCACGCCCCACGGCGTCATCGTGCCGCCCTTGATCGCCGCGTTCGACGCGCCGATCAGGCAGCGCACGCCGGACACGTAGCCGATGCCGGTGATCTGATTGCCGCCGGCCAGCGAGCCGTCCTTGTCGTCGTGCAGGCGATAGCCGGCGAGCGTCGACAGCTCCAGCCACGGCGAACCGCGGTCCAGCATCAGATGCACGCGCTCGCGCGGCAGCATCTGCCCGCGCTTGTGGAAGCGCTCGCGCTTGCTCTCCTCCTCGGCGCGCCCCTTGGCCTCGACCGTCCGCCAGGCCTCGATCAGCTTCAGCATCTCCTCACGGTTGCGCTGGAACACCTCGCCCGCGGTATCGATCTTCGATTCGATAACAGACATTTCCGCTCCGCCGATCCGTTTTGATTGTTTGGCGATTCTGCCTTGCCAATACTGAGTTTTCATCGGAAATTTTCATTCCCTAACGGACGGCATCGGGTACGCGGCGGAACCGCCGGCGGGCGCCGCGCGCAGACCCCGGCGTGCCGGCCGGCGGACGCCGCCAGGACGGCCGCTCGCCGAGCAGCCGGAACGAATCCGGCGCCGGATCGACGGCATGGCGATGGCGGGCGACCTCCGGCACAGGTGGCGGCGCCGATGGCGGTCGGCGCGGAGATGCTGGCGATCGTCGGCGCCTGCCGCGTGCAGCTCGACGCCGCCGCATGGATCCGCGCAATACGGATCCGCGCAGCAAGGCCTGCTTCGAGCGCGGCGCGCTGCTCGCATGGATTGCCGCGGCAGGAGAACGAGCGGAAGCTGCACGCGCCGGCGGCCTGCCGGCTGGACCCCACACCGCCCTGGAGCGAATCGATGGACCTGCTGCCCTACGCGCGCACGATGGCGGCGTACAACCGCTGGATGAACGAGCGCCTGCACGAAGCCTGCGCGCAACTGCCCGACACGCGACGGCGCGAAGATCTCGGCGCCTTCTTCAAGTCGATACACGGCACGCTCAATCATCTGCTGCTCGCGGATCGCGTCTGGCTCGGACGCTTTACCGGCATGCCGTTTCGCGCCGCCGCGCTCGATCAGGAGCTGTACGCCGGCTTCGCCGAACTCCGCGTCGAGCGGGAACGCACGGACGCCGCGATCGAGGCCTGGAGCGCGACACTGACGGCGCATGATTTCGCCGGCGAGCTGTCGTACACCCGCATCAGCTCGCCGCAGCCCGTGCGCCTGCCGTTCTGGCGCGCGCTCGTGCACTTCTTCAACCACCAGACGCACCATCGCGGCCAGATCACCACGCTGCTGAAGCAGAGCGGGATCGATCCCGGCGTCACCGATCTGATCGCCATGCCCGCGGCCGAGCTCGCCTGAGCGCAGCGCGCCGCCGCACCACACGGGCGGCGGCGCGGCGATCAGCGGCGCGGGACGATCGGCGCGAGCGGATCGCCCGCCACCGCCTCGCTCAGCCGACGGCCTTGGGCCGCACCGCGCGATGAAAGCCCTGGTAGGGCTTCGCGTTCTTGTGCTCCAGCAGCGGGAAAGCCTTGGCGCCGAGGCTGGAGCCGCCGTCGATCTTGATGCAGGCGCCAGTGATGAAGGCCGCGCCCTCGCTGAGCAGGAAGACGATCGCGCTGCTCACTTCGGCTTCCTCGGCCATGCGCTGCAGCGGCGCGATCTTCGACAGCTTCGGGATCACTTCCTTGGCGAAGTTGGCGTCATAGTGGTCCATGCCGCTCGACGCGACGTAGCCCGGCGCGACGGCATTGACGCGCACGCCCGACACGCCCCACTCGATCGCCGCCGTCTCGGTGAAGTTCAGCATGCCGGCGCGCGCCGCACCGCTGTGGCCCATGCCGGGCATGCCGCCCCACATGTCGGCGATCATGTTGACGATCGCGCCGCCGTTCTTGCGCATCCACTGCGTGTAGACCTCGCGCGCCATCAGGAAGCCGCCGGTCAGGTTGTTGGCGACCACTGCCTCCCAGCCCTTCTTGCCGATCATCGCCAGCGGCATCGGATACTGGCCGCCGGCGTTGTTGACGAGGCCGTCGATGCGGCCGCGCTCGGCGAGGATCGCCTTGACCGCATCGCGGACCGCGTCCTCGTCACGAATGTCGAAGGCACGCGTCGACACGCTGCCGCCGTCCTCGACGATCTCGGCGGCGGTCTTCTCCAGCTTCTCGGCCTTGCGGCCGGTGATGACGACATGCGCGCCGAGGCTGGCGAGCTCGTGCGCGGCGCAGCGGCCGATGCCGGAGCCGCCGCCGGTGACGACGATCGTCTGGCCCGCGAACAGGCCGCTACGGAACACACTCTGGTAAGACATGTTTCTTTCTCCCGAAACGGCGAAGGCCGGCAAGAAGCCGGCCTTCGCGATCAGCATGTACCGCGATGGAATCTCACAGCTTGGCGGTCATTTCCGGCAGGACCTGGAACAGATCGCCGACGAGGCCGAAGTCGGCGACTTCGAAGATCGGCGCTTCCGGATCCTTGTTGATCGCCACGATCGTGCGCGCGTCCTTGATGCCGGCGAGGTGCTGGATGGCGCCCGAGATGCCGACCGCGATGTACAGCTCCGGCGCGATGATCTTGCCGGTCTGGCCGACCTGCATGTCGTTCGGCACGTAGCCCGAGTCGACCGCGGCGCGCGAGGCGCCGACGCCGGCGCCGATCTTGTCGGCGAGCGCGTAGACGACCTTGAAGTTCTCCGACGAGCCGAGCGCGCGGCCGCCCGAGACGACCTTGGCGGCCGACTGCAGGTCCGGACGCTCCGACTTCTGCGCCTCGAGCTTGACGAAGCGGGTGTGCGTCGGCAGCGCGGCCGACACGCTCACCGTCTCGACGGCGGCGCTGCCGGTCTGGGCGACGGCGTTGAACGACGCCAGGCGCACCGTCGCGACGACCGTGCCGGCCGGCGCTTCGACCGTGGTGATGGCGTTGCCGGCGTAGGTCGGACGATCAAAGCTGCTGGCGCCGTGCACGGCCATGATGTCGCTGACCTGCTGCACGTCGAGCTTGGCGGCGACGCGCGGGGCGAGGTCCTTGCCGAAGGTCGTGCCCGGGAACAGCACGTGGGTGTAGCCCTGCTTGGCCAGTTCGACGATCTGCGGCGCCAGCACGGCCGCGGTCGGCTGCGCATTGGCGGCGTTGTTGACGACCAGCACCTTGGCGACGCCGGCCAGCTTGGCGGCCTCGGCGGCGACGGCGGCGCCGTCGGCGGCGAGCACGGCGACGTGCGTTTCGCCGCCGATCTTTTCGGCGACGGCCAGGGTCTTGGACACCGAGGCGTTGAGCTTGCCTTCGGCGTGCTCGGCGATGACGAGAATCTTGCTCATGTTGTCTTTATCCCTCTTCTCAGACCAGGCCCTTGGCCTTCAGCGCCGACACCAGCTCGTCGACGGTCTTGACGACGATGCCCTTGCTGCGCGACGGCGGCGGCACGGTCTTGGTGGTCTTCAGACCGGCGGCCGGCGTCACGCCGAGATCGGCGAAGCTCACCGTTTCGACCGGCTTCTTCTTCGCCTTCATGATGTCCGGCAGCTTGAGGTAGCGCGGCTCGTTGAGGCGCAGGTCGGCGGTGATCACCGCCGGCAGGTCCACTTCCAGCGTTTCGAGGCCGGCGTCGACCTCACGCGTGACGATCGCCTTGTTGCCCTCGACCTCGACCTTCGAGGCGAACGTCGCCTGGGCGATGTCGAGCAGCGAGGCGACCATCTGGCCGGTCTGGTTGGCGTCGTCGTCGATCGCCTGCTTGCCGGCGATGAACAGCTGCGCGCCTTCCTTCTTCAGC
This sequence comes from Solimonas variicoloris DSM 15731, assembly GCF_000382285.1. Classification (GTDB taxonomy): domain Bacteria; phylum Pseudomonadota; class Gammaproteobacteria; order Nevskiales; family Nevskiaceae; genus Solimonas; species Solimonas variicoloris. The sequence goes on from NZ_KB907926.1 coordinate 13,743, forward strand.
ACCGCGGCGAAAGCCTTGGCGGCCGTCAGCGGCTGCACTTCGCCGGCTTCCTTGATGTGGATCGCACGATCGGCACCGAAGGCCAGCGCCGTGCGCAGGGTCTCTTCGTTCTTGTCGCCGCCGATCGTCACCGCGACGATCTCGGTGACCTTGCCTTTCTCCTTCAGACGCACCGCCTCTTCCATGGCGATTTCGTCGAACGGATTCATCGAATGCTTGACGCCATCCGTCACCACGCCCGTGCCATCCGACTTCACCTGGATGCGCACGTTGTAGTCCACCACGCGCTTCACGCTTACTAGGGCTTTCATTCGCTCTTTCCTGATACCTACCGAGTGAAAAATGATCCTTGGAGACGCCGCGCCGCACTTTAACCAAGCTTCCGGCCCGCGCTTCCCTCATGCGGACCAGTCGAGCGCGACGCGCCTGGGTACCTTACATATTGGCGTAGTTCGGACCGCCGCCGCCTTCCGGCGCGACCCAGTTGATGTTCTGCGCCGGATCCTTGATGTCGCAGGTCTTGCAGTGCACGCAGTTCTGCGCGTTGATCTGGAAGCGCTTGGCATCGCCCTCGCCGACCACTTCGTAGACGCCGGCCGGGCAGTAGCGCTGCGCCGGTTCGGCGTACATCGGCAGATTCTTGGCGATCGGAATCGACGGATCCTTGAGCTGCAGGTGGACCGGCTGGTCCTCCTCGTGGTTGGTGCTCGACAGGAACACCGACGAGAGCTTGTCGAAGGACAGCTTGCCGTCCGGCTTCGGGTATTCGATCTTCGCCGACTCCGCCGCCGGCTTCAGCGACTTGTAGTCCGGCTTGAGGTCGTGGAAGGTGAACGGGAAGTTGCCGCCGAACCAGTTCTGCTCGATGTAGTTCAGCGCGCCGCCGACCAGGGCGCCGAACTTGTGCATGATCGGGCCGAAGTTGCGCGAGCGGAACAGCTCGTCGTGCAGCCAGCTGGCCTTGAACTTGGCCGGATAGCTGTCGAGCGCCTTGCCGCCTTCGTCGCCGGCCAGCAGCGCCTCGGCGACCGCCTCGGCGGCGAGCATGCCCGACTTCATCGCCGTGTGGCTGCCCTTGATCTTGGCGAAGTTCAGCGTGCCGAGGTCGCAGCCGATCAGCGCGCCGCCCGGGAACACCATCTTCGGCAGCGAGTTCAGGCCGCCCTTGCAAATCGCGCGGGCGCCGTACGAGGTGCGCGTGCCGCCTTCCAGGTGCTTGCGGATCACCGGGTGATGCTTGAGACGCTGGAATTCGTCGAACGGCGACAGGTACGGATTGGTATACGAGAGGTCGACGATCAGGCCGACGACGACCTGGTTGTTCTCGAAGTGATAGAGGAACGAGCCGCCGAGCGCGTCGGTGCCGGTCAGGCTCAGCGGCCAGCCGGCGGTGTGCACGACCAGGCCCGGCTTGTGCTTCTCCGGCGGCACCGTCCAGATTTCCTTGATGCCGATGCCGTAGTGCTGGGCGTCGGCGTCCTTGTCGAGCTGGTACTGCGCGATCAGCTGCTTGCCGAGGTGGCCGCGGCAGCCTTCGGCGAACAGCGTGTACTTGGCACGCAGCTCCATGCCCGGCGCGAAATCCGGCTTGTGCTCGCCTTCGCGGTTGATGCCCATGTCGCCGATCTGCACGCCCTTGATGACGCCGTCCTCGACGATCGCGTGCTGGGCGGCGAAGCCCGGGTAGATCTCGACGCCGAGGTCCTCGGCCTGCTTGGCGAGCCAGCGGCACAGATTGCCGAGGGAGATGACGTAGTTGCCCTCGTTGTGCATGGTCTTCGGCACGAACAGGTTCGGCATCTTGAATGCCGCGCTCTCGCTGCGGAAGAAGTAGATCTCGTCGCCGGCGACCGGCACGTTCAGCGGCGCACCCTTGGCCTTCCAGTCCGGGAACAGCTCGTTGAGCGCGCGCGGCTCGAAGACCGCGCCGGACAGGATGTGGGCGCCGACTTCCGAGCCCTTCTCGACCACGCAGACGCTGATGTCCTGGCCGGCTTCGGCGGCCTTCTGCTTGAGACGGCAGGCGGCGGACAGGCCGGCGGGACCGGCGCCGACCACCACCACGTCATATTCCATTACATCGCGTTCGACGGACATGGGCTCTGATTCCTGGCGTCCCGGAAGGCCGGGCTCGGATGGCTAGGGATACGTAAAGGTCGCGCATTGTATTACGCGCGCGGCCATGACGCAGCGCCAAAAAAACAGCGGACTACTGGCCCAAGAGCCAAAAAATACCCAGCCGCCTAAAGCGCTTGCGCGAGCGCCCGCGGCACCGGCACGGGAAATTCGAGCAACATCTGGGCGAAGGCCTTGCCCTGCGGGTCGGTGCGCAGGCTGGCCGCTCCGCCGCCGCCGAGGGCCTGGTGGAGCAGGAAGTTGAGCGCCTGCGTGCCGGGCAGCGTCCAGCGCTCGACCCGGCCGTCGCGGCCGCCGGCGAGCACGTGGGCGAACCAGTCGCGCACCGCCTCGGCCGTCAGCGCCGCCTCGATCAGCGGCAGGAACTCCGGCCGGCGGGCGATCACGCCGATGTTGGCGTCGTCGCCCTTGTCGCCGGAGCGGGCCAGCGCCAGGCGCAGCAGCGGCAGCTCGACACAGTCGCCGGACGGCGCCGCCGGCGCTGCCGCGGCGGGCGGCGGCGGCGCCACGAAGCCGCCGCTCGTCGGCACCTCGACCGCGAAGCGCTCCGTGCCGATCGCCACCTCGATCGGCACGCGGGCCTTCGGCACCAGCGTCGAGAACAGCTTCGGCACCATGTGCGGCTCGGGCCGGCCGGCGCCGAAGTAGCCGGTGAAGCCCGGCGCCATGCCGGTCGCGGCCTGCGCGATCTCGCGCGAGAACAGCTTCAGCGCCTTGGGGTGCGGATGCTGGACGGCAATCTTGACGACCACCTCGCGCGTCGCCGCGGCACCGGGCCGCGCGTGCGGGCCGTAGCTCTCCTCGGCGCCGATGCAGTGGATGTCGACGCCGGAGAAATCGCCGAGCTTCTGCGCCAGCAGCTGGCGGCGCACCTTGTCGACGATCGCCGTCGCCGAGGCGCGACCCTTCTTCGCGGCGTCGATGCCGCCGATCATGAACAGCGCCGCGCAGCGCATGCCGGCCGGCATGGTCGCGCTGACCTTGTAGGTGTCGGTCGGCGCCTGGCCCTTCGCGCCGCTGACGCGGACGCGGTTGTCGCCGGCCGGCTCCAGCCGCACCTGGGTGAAATCGCAGGCGACGTCCGGCAGCAGATAGGCGCGCGGATCGCCGATCTCGTAGAGCATCTGCTCGAGCACGGTATGCACCGAAACCAGACCGCCGGTGCCATCCGGCTTGGTGACGACAAAGCCGCCGTCGGGCTCGACCTCGACGATCGGAAAGCCCATGTCGGCGTAGCCCGCGCGCACCAGTTCCCAGTCGGTGAAGTTGCCGCCGGTGCACTGCGCGCCGCATTCGATGATGTGGCCGGCGAGCGAGCCGGCGGCGAGGCGGTCGTAGTCGTCGGCGCGCCAGCCGAACTCGTGCATCAGCGGCCCGAGCACGACCGCCGAATCGACGCAGCGGCCGGTGATGACGACGTCGGCGCCGGCGGCGAGCGCGCGGGCGATCGGGATCGCGCCAAGGTAGGCGTTCATCGAGATGGTCGTCGCCGGCAGCGGCTTGCCGCTGCCGATCTCGACGCAGTCGGCGAAGTCCTTGCGCCGCGCGTTGAGATCGTCGCCGAGCACCACGGCGACACGCAGCGCAATGCCGGCCTTGGCCGCCGCGGCTTCGAGCGCCGCCTTGCAGGCGAGCGGATTGACGCCGCCGGCGTTGGCGACGACCTTGATGCGCCGCTCGACCAGCTGCGGCAGCAGCGGCGCCATCACGTGCTCGACGAAATCGGTCGCGTAACCCTCGTTCGGGTCGCGCAGGCGTTTGGCGGCGAGGATCGACATGGTGATCTCGGCCAGGTAATCGAAGACCAGATAGTCGAGCGCGCCGCGCTCGACGAGCTGCGCCGCCGCCGTGTTGGTATCGCCCCAGAACGCCGAGGCGCAGCCGATGCGGATGCTCTTGTTCACAAACCCTCCTGCGGTAAGCCACATTGCCGTTGCGCCGCGCATGACGGCACCTGCACGGCAGAATGCGTGCAGACTCAGGGGCGAAGCAAGGAAAACCTGGCTTACGGCGGGGTCGTACAGCAGCGCGCCGCGCGCCGTGCCCGGACGCGCGCTACAGCGGCAGCAGCCAGCGCCGCAGCGCCCACAGCACGGCGGCCGCGAGCAGGCCGGCGACGGCGTCGTCGAGCATGATGCCGAAGCCGCCATGCACCTGACGGTCGATGACGCGGATCGGCCAGGGCTTGACGATGTCGAACAGGCGGAACAGCGCGAACGCCAGCGCGATGCCCAGCGCCCAGCGCCCGCCGCCCTGCGGCGCCAGCCAGACCAGCGGCGCGGCGGCGATCAGGTAACCGACGATCTCGTCGAAGACGATGCCGCCGTAATCGTGCACGCCGAGCAGGCGCGCGCTCTCGCCGCAGATGAAACAGCCGGCGACGAACAGCAGCGCCGTCACCGCCACGAACGCCGGCCACGGCAGCCACAGCAGCGCCAGAAAGAACGCGACGCCGACCAGCGTGCCGAAAGTGCCCGGCGCACGCGGCGCGAGCCCGGCGCCGAAGCCGAAGGCCAGCACGTGCTCCGGCGTCGACCAGATCAGCTCGGCCGGCGGCTTCGGGAACGGGGCGGTCTTCGGGATCGGCTTCATGGGAAATGTCGGTAGGCCTGCGGCAGGTGCTCGACGATACCACCGCCCGCGTCGCGCACCCGCAAGCCGGGCTCGGCGACGATGCGGCCGACCACGCTCAGCGCCAGCGGCGCGCAGGCACGGCGCGCGTCGTCGAGGCGCTCCGGCGGCACGCAGACGCACAGCTCGTAGTCGTCGCCACCGGCAAGCTGCAGCGCGGCAGCGGCGCTGCCGGCACCGCGCGCGAACGCCGGCGACGCCGGCAGCGCCGCCAGTTCCAGTTCGGCACCGACGCCGCTCGCCGCGCAGACGTGGCCGAGATCGCCGGCCAGACCGTCGGACAGATCGATCGCGGCGCTGGCGATGCCGCGCAGCGCGAGCCCGGCGGCGTTGCGCGGCGTCGGCCGGTCGAGCCGGGCGCGCAAGGCGCGGCCGTCGTCATCGTGCGGCAGCTCGCCGGCCTGCCAGCGGCGCAGTGCCAGCGCGGCATCACCGAGCGTGCCGGTGACGCAGATACAGTCGCCGACACGCGCGCCGGCGCGGCGCAGCGCGGCACCGCGCGGCACGCTGCCGAGCGCGGTGACGGTGATCGACAAGGGGCCGCGCGTGGTGTCGCCGCCGACCAGCGCGATGCCGGCTTCGCGCGCCAGCGCACCGAGACCGGCCGCGAAGTCCGCGAGCCACGCGGCATCGGCCTGCGGCAGGCTCAGCGCGAGCGTGAACGTCCACGGCCGCGCGCCCATCGCCGCCAGATCAGAGAGATTGACGGCGAGCGCCTTCCAACCGATGTCGAAGGCCGCTGTTTCGGCCGGAAAATGGCGGCCGGCGATCAGCGTGTCGCAGGTGATCGCGATCTGCGTGCCGGGCGGCGGCTGCAGCAGCGCGCAGTCGTCGCCGACGCCGAGCGCCACCCCCTCGCCGTCCGGCGTCAGGCCGGCGAAGTAGCGGCGGATGAGCGCGAACTCATCCATGGCGTACGGCTAGAAGCCCGCGCGCATTTCCTCGGCGCGCGCCACGTGCGCGAGCTTGTCGAGCACGCCGTTGACGAACTTGTAGCCGTCCTCGGCCCCGAACATCTTGGCCAGGTTCACCGACTCGTTGACGACGACCTTCCACGGCACGTCGCGGCGATGCTCGATCTCGTAGGCACCGAGCAGCAGGATCGCGTGCTCGACCGGATCGAGCTGCGTCAGCGGCCGGTCGAGGTGCGGCACCAGCGCCATCGTCAGGTCCGGCGCCTGCTGCACGACGCCGTTGAGCAGTTCGGCGAAGTACGCGGGATCGGCGCGGCCGAGCCCTTCCTCCTGCTCGCGGAACTGCTTGAGCAGCGCTTCCGGCGAAGCTTCGTTGAGCAGCCACTGATACAGCGCCTGCACCGTCAGGCGGCGCGCCAGACCGCGGCGGCTCTGCGGCGCACTCTGCGGGAGCTCGCTCATGCCAGCTCCTTGCGCAGGCGCAGCATCTCGAGCATCGCGGCGGCGGCCTCGTAGCCCTTATTGGTCTCGCCCGGGCCGGAACGCTCGACGGCCTGCGCGACGGTGTTGACCGTCAGCACGCCGAAGCCGACCGGCTTGCCGGTCGCCAGCTGCACGTCGAGCAGGCCGCGCGCGCACTCGCCGGCGACGTAGTCGAAGTGCGGCGTGTCGCCGCGGATCACCGCACCGAGCGCGACCACGCCGTCGTAGCCGGAATCGAGCAGCAGCTTGGCGGCGAGCGGCACCTCGTAGGCGCCGGGCGCGCGATGGAAATCGACACGCTTGTCGGCGACGCCCCAGGCCTTCAGGCAGGCGCGCGCGCCGGCAACCAGCGCATCGACGATCTCGACGTTCCAGCGCGTCGCGACGATCGCGATGCGCGCCTTGGCGAACTCGCCGGCCTTCGGCATCTCCGGCACGGCGTAGCCGGTCTTGGCATCGGCCGGCACTGCGCGGCGCGCGGCCGGCGCCTTCTTCTTCGGTTTCGGGTTCTTGCTCATCAGGGTTTCAGTCGCAGGCCACGTATTCGACGACTTCGAGACCGAAGCCGGAGATGCCCTGCATGCGTTTCGGGGCCGACAGCACGCGCATCTTGCGCACGCCGAGGTCGGAAAGGATTTGCGCGCCGATGCCGTAGGTGCGCAGCAGCGGCCGCGTGTCGTGCGGCGTCTCGTCCTGCATGTTCAGCGAGACGATCTGCTGCACCAGCTCGCGCGACGATTCCGGCTTGCGCAGCAGCACGACCACGCCGCTGCCCTCGTCGGCGATGCGCTTGAGCGCGCGGCGCAGCGGCCAGGCGAAGTCGTCGTGGCGGACGCCGAGCACGTCCTGCAGCGTGTTGCGCAGATGCACGCGCACCAGCGTCGGCTTGGCCGAATCGACGTTGCCCCTGACCATGGCCAGATGCACGGTGTTGTCGACCGTGTCCTGATAGGTGACGAGGCGGAAGTCGCCGAACTCGGTGCTGACGTGCGTCTCGGCGACGCGCTCGACGGTGTGCTCGTTGTCGAGCCGGTAGCGGATCAGGTCGGCGATGGTGCCGAGCTTGATGCCGTGCTCACGGCCGAACTTCTCGAGGTCCGGGCGGCGCGCCATCGTGCCGTCCTCGTTCAGCACCTCGACGATCACCGCCGCCGGCTCGAAGCCCGCCAGGCGCGCCAGATCGCAGCCGGCCTCGGTGTGGCCGGCGCGCGTCAGCACGCCGCCGGGCTGGGCCATCAGCGGAAAGATGTGGCCCGGCTGGACCAGATCTTCGGGCTTGGCGTCGTGCTTGACCGCCGCCAGCACGGTGCGCGCACGGTCGTGCGCCGAGATGCCGGTGGTGACGCCGTGCGCAGCCTCGATCGAGACCGTGAACGCCGTCTTGTGGTTTTCCTCGTTGCGCGAAACCATCTGCGGCAGGCGCAGCTGCCGGCAGCGCTCCTGGGTCAGCGTCAGGCAGATCAGGCCGCGGCCGTAGCGGGCCATGAAGTTGATGTCCTCCGGGCGCACGCGCTCGGCGGCCATGATCAGATCGCCTTCGTTCTCGCGGTTCTCGTCATCCATGAGGATGACCATCTTGCCGGCCTTGATGTCGGCGACGATGTCCTCGATCGAGTCGAGCTTGCCGCCGCGTGCCTCGTCGATGTTCGCAATCTTGGTGCTCATACCTGCTTAACTCCTCGCCTCCAGCAGCCGCTCCAGATAGCGGGCGATCAGGTCTACCTCGAGGTTGACCGCGTCGCCCGGCTGCAGCGCGCCCAGACTGGTATGGGCGAGCGTGTGCGGAATGATGTTAACGCCAAACGTGCGGCCCTCGACGTCATTGACCGTGAGGCTGACGCCGTCGATACAGATCGAGCCCTTGCGCGCGATGTAGCGCGCAAGCGCCGCCGGCGCTTCGAAGCGCATGCGCGTCGAGCGCGCGTCCTCGTGCCGTTCGAGCAGCTGGCCGACGCCGTCGACATGGCCGGACACCATATGGCCGCCGAGCGGCTTTTCCGGCGTCAGGGCGCGTTCGAGGTTGACCGCGGCGCCGGCCTGCCAGCGGCCGGCCGTGGTCAGGTTCAGGGTCTCCGCCGAGAGATCGGCCATGAAGCCGTCGTCGGACAGGCTGGTCGCCGTCAGACACACGCCGTTGACGGCGATGCTGTCGCCGAGCTGCGTGCCGCGCAGATAGCCCGGCGCGCGGAAGACCATGCGGCGGTCGCCGCCGACCGATTCGATGCTGTCGATGCGGCCGAGCGCTTCGATGATGCCGGTGAACATCGCAAACTCCTTGCGTGGGGCCTTCAGGGCCGGGGGCGCAGCGTGAGGCGCAGGTCGGCGCCGACCGCGCGCGTCTCGACGAATTCCAGCGCGATGCGCTGCGACAGCCGCGCCAGGCCCGGCAGGTACGCGAACGGGCGCGCGTCGTGGCCGAGCAGCGTCGGCGCGACGTAGGCGACGATCTCGTCGACCAGGCCATGCAGCAGGGCCGCGCCGGCCAGCCGCGGCCCGCATTCGAGCAGGATCTCGTTGACCTCGGCGCGCGCCAGCGCCGCCAGTGCCGCGTCGAGCTGCAGCGAGCCGTCGGCGGCGCGCGCCACGTTCAGCACCTCGACGCCGTCCGGCACTTCGCGCGGCGCCACGCCGACGACCCAGAAGCGCCGCGCCTCGCCGTCCCAGACGCGCGCCGTCGGCGGCACGCGCGCGGTCGAGTCGAGGACGATGCGGTCGGGCTGGCGCCGGCCGGGCGCCGTCTCGTCGCCGTCGGCCATCGGCAGACGCACCGTCAACTGCGGATTGTCGGCCATCACCGTCGCCACGCCGGTCATCACCGCACCGGCCGCGGCACGCAGGCGGTGCACGTCGGCGCGCGCCGGCGCGCCAGTGATCCACTGGCTCTCGCCGCTCGCCATCGCCGTGCGGCCGTCGAGGCTGGCGGCGAGCTTGAGCGTCAGCCACGGCCGCGCGCGCCGCATCCGCGACAGGAAGCCGCGATTGAGGCGCTCGGCGTCGGCGGCGAGCAGACCGGTCTCGACCTCGATGCCGGCGGCGCGCAGCCGCGCGATGCCGCCGCCATCGACCTTCGGATTCGGGTCGGCGGTCGCGACCCAGACCTTGCCCACGCCGGCGGCGACCAGGGCGTCGGCGCACGGCGGCGTGCGGCCGTGATGGGCGCAGGGCTCGAGCGTGACGAACACCTCGGCGCCGCGCGCCCGTGCGCCGGCCATGCGCAGTGCGTAAACCTCCGCGTGCGGCTCGCCGGCACGCAGGTGCGCGCCCTCGCCGACCACTTCGCCGTCGCGGACGATCACGCAGCCGACGCGCGGATTCGGGTGCGTCGTGTAGACGCCCTGCTCGGCGAGCCGCAGGGCTCGCGCCATGTGCCGCGCCGCGTCAGCCGGAGTCATGGATGGAGAAGACCGGCGTTCAGCCGGACTTGCCGCGACGGCGGGCGGCCGTCGCGTCGGCTTCGAGCAGCGGCAGTTGCGACTTGCGCTCCTCGGCGCTCGGCTGCGCCTGCAGGCGCTCGATTTCCTCGCGGAAGGCGTTGACGTCGGAGAACGCGCGATAGATCGACGCGAAGCGCACGTAGGCGACGTGGTCGAGGTCGCGCAGCTCCTCCATCACCCACTCGCCGACCTGGCGCGACGGCACTTCGCGCTCGCCCGACGCGCGCATCTTGCGCATGACGTTCTCGACAGCGTGATCGACCATCTCCGGCGACACCGGTCGCTTGTAGATCGCGTGGCCGATGCCGGCGCGCAGCTTGTCCTCGCGGAACGGCTCCGGATCGCCGCTGCGCTTGACGACATTGGGCATCGACAGCTGCGCGCGCTCGAAGGTCGTGAAGCGGCCGCCGCAGCGCTCGCATTCACGGCGGCGGCGCACCTGCGCACCGTCCTCGGCCAGACGCGAATCGACGACGCGGGTATCCGGCGCCTTGCAGAACGGACACTGCATCGTCGTCTATTCCCTTGCGGACCGTCGGCTCAGGCGCGCCGGCCGTAGACCGGGAAGCGCGCGCACAGCGCCTCGACCTCGCCGCGCACGCGCGCGACGACCGCCTCGACGTCGGCGGCCGCCGACATCGCGTCGACGATGTCGGCGATCCAGTTGGCGACGGTGGCCATCTCGGCCTCCTTGAAACCGCGCGTGGTCGAGGCCGGCGAGCCGAGACGCAGGCCCGAAGTCACGAACGGCGACTTCGGGTCGTTCGGCACCGAGTTCTTGTTGACGGTGATGTGGGCGCGGCCGAGCGCGGCCTCGGCGTCCTTGCCGGTCACGTTCTTGGCGATCAGGTCGAGCAGGAACAGATGGTTGTCGGTGCCGCCGGAGACGACCTTGTAGCCGCGGTCGAGGAAGACCTGCGCCATCGCCCGGGCGTTGGCGACGACCTGCTTCTGGTAGACCTTGAAGCTCGGGTCCAGCGCTTCCTTGAAAGCGACGGCCTTGGCGGCGACCACGTGCATCAGCGGCCCGCCCTGGATGCCCGGGAACACCGCCGACTGGAACTTCTTGTTGAAGTCCTCGGACTGGCCCTTGGCCAGGATGATGCCGCCGCGCGGACCGCGCAGCGTCTTGTGCGTGGTGCTGGTGACGACGTGCGCGTACGGCAGCGGGCTCGGATACTCGCCGGCGGCGACCAGGCCGGCGACGTGCGCCATGTCGACCCAGAAGTAAGCGCCGACCTTGTCGGCGATCTCGCGCATGCGCTTCCAGTCCTTGACGCGCGAGTACGCCGAGAAGCCGCCGATCAGCAGCTTCGGCTTGGTCTCCAGCGCGATGCGCTCCATCTCGTCGTAGTTGATCAGGCCGGTCTCGATATCGAGGCCGTAGGGCACGATCTTGTACTGCTTGCCGGAGAAATTCGCCGGATTGCCGTGCGTGAGATGGCCGCCCTGCGCGAGGTTCATGCCCATCACGGTGTCGCCCGGATTGACCAGGGCGAGGAAGATCGCCGCGTTGGCCTGCGCGCCGGAGTGCGGCTGCACGTTGGCGTAATCGCAGTCGAACAGCTGCTTGAGGCGCTCGATCGCCAGCTGCTCCGCGATGTCGACGAACTCGCAGCCGCCGTAGTAGCGCTTGCCCGGATAGCCTTCGGCGTACTTGTTGGTGAGCACGCTGCCCTGCGCTTCCATGACCGCCGGGCTGGCGTAGTTCTCGGAGGCGATCAGCTCGATGTGCGCCTCCTGGCGGCCGGCTTCCTTGACGATGGCAGCGTTCAGTTCAGGATCGAATTCGGCGAGACGCGGGGCGCGTTCGAACATGGGCGGGAGTCCCTCGGCGGGCAAAGGATTGAAGATGGAGACGACTTTGGGGGCGCGTATTCTACCCGAGCCCCAAGCGCTTGGGGCTCGCGCCCCGGCAGCCCGCAATCGGTAGTAAGGCTTAGGGGAAGCCGCGGCTCAGGGCGCGCCCGGCTCGGCGCGCCATTGCTCGGCGCCGAGGAAGATCAGGCGCAGCTGGCCGACGAAGTTGGCCTCCAGCTCGCGCGCCAGCTGCGGCTGCTCCGGCGGCAGGTCGAGGATGTCGCTGGCCGCGTTGAGCATGGTGTTGACGACCAGGCTGCAGATCATCTCCAGCGTCTCGCTCGGCAGGTCCGGCCGAAAGCCGAGCTGCCGCAGGTCCTGGGCCATCTCGCGCACGAAGTGGCCGACTTCGGTGCGGATCGCCTGGCGCATCGCCGGCGAGCCGCCGCTGCGTTCGCTGGTCGCGGCGCGGAACTGGCGCGGATGGGCGCGCACGTACTGCAGGTAGATCGCCACCGAGTGGCGAATGATGTCGTGCGTCGGCACCCCGCCCTTGCGCGCCTCGCGCAGCAGGCGACGCAGCGTCAGCCCGCACTCCTCGACGAGCGCGAGGCCGAGTTCGTCCATGTCGCGGAAATGCCGGTAGAACGCCGTCGGCACCACGCCGGCCTCGCGCGTCAGCTCGCGCAGGCTCAGGCTCGGAAAGCTGTGCCCGCGGCTCATCAGCGTCAGCGCCGCGTCGAGCAGACGCTCGCGCGTCAGCTGCTTGCGCGCGCCGCGGCCGAGCGGTTCGCCGTCGAGCGGAACCGGGCGCGAAGGTAGTTTCATCGCCATGTTCACAGCATAACAGCCTTTTGCAGCATGGACTTACGCTTCACATCTCGATGAGATCACGTTTTCAGTGAACACTTGTTGACATTGGATGATGGCATCGGCAGGATGTGTGCACACTTGTTCACAGAGCCGCGCCCATGCCCTCCGCCGCCCCGCTGCCACTGCTGCGCCGCGCCGCCGACCGCGTCCTGCGCGCGTCCTGGCTGCATCCGCTGAACGACGTCGACGCGCTCAACGATCTGCTCGGCCGGGTCGATCCGCGCTGGTCGCTGACCGAGATCCGCGCCGAACTGGTCCGCCGCGAGCCGGAAACCGACGAGGTCTGCAGTTTCTGGCTGCGCCCGAACCACCTGTGGCCGGGCTTCGCCGCCGGCCAGCATCTCAGCGTGCAGGTCGAGATCGACGGCGTGCGCCAGCAGCGCTGCTACAGTCTCAGCTCGGACCCGGCCGAACCGCGCCTGCTGCGCCTCACCGTCAAGCGCCATGACGGCGGCCGCGTCTCGCGCTGGCTGCACGAGCGCCTGCAGCCGGGCGACATCGTCACGCTGAGCGCGCCAGGCGGCGACTTCATGCTGCCGGCGCGCCTCGAACATCCGCTGCTGCTGATCGGCGCCGGCAGCGGCATGACGCCGCTGCTCTCGCTGCTGTATGCGCTGCGCACGCGCGCGCCGCAGGCCGACGTCGTGCTGCTGCAGGTCTGCCGCAGCCCGGCCGACGAACTGTTCGCCGGCGAACTGCAGGCGCTGGCGCGCGACTGGCCGGGCCTGCATGTGCAGGTCTGGCATACGGCGCAGCGCGGCCGCCCCGACGCGGCGACGCTGCTGGCCGGCATTGCCGACGCCGCCGCGCGCGAAACCTATGTCTGCGGCCCGGCGCCGTTCATGGCGGCGATCGAAGCGCAGCGGCAGGCCCTCGGCGCGAGCGCGCCGCTGCATCTGGAACGCTTCGGCCTGCCGCCGCGCGCGCCGGTCGACGGCGCTGCCGCCGACGTGCGCTGCGCCCGCTCGGAACGCGCCTTCGCGGCGGCACCCGGCACGGCCCTGCTGGCCGCCGCCGAAAGCGCCGGGCTCAGGCCCGCGTACGGCTGCCGGATCGGCATCTGCCACACCTGCCTGTGCCACAAGCGCAGCGGCAGCGTCGAAAACCTGGTGAGCGGCGAGCGCAGCGACGGTGACGAATGGATCCGCCTCTGCGTCAGCGCCGCCCGCAGCGATCTCGAACTCGACCTTTGAATCCGATGACCACCCTCTCGAAGTCCATGGAGAAGCGCATGAACGCCGCCAGGCCCCGCCTCAGCCGCACCCAGGTCGCCGCGCTGCAGGCCGAACTCGACGCCGTGCGCGACAGCGTGATGAGCACGCTCGGCGAACGCGACGTCGCCCATATCCGCAAGATGATCCGTCGCGCGCGCGGCAGCGCGATCGCCGGCCGCGCGATGATCGGACTCGGCTTCGATCCGCTCAGCTTCGCCGTCGGCGTCGCCGCGCTCGCGCACGCCAAGATCGTCGAGAACATGGAGATCGGCCACAACGTCATGCACGGCCAGTACGACTGGACCAACGATCCGGCCCTGAACTCGCTGCGCTACGAATGGGACAACGTCTGCGACGCCGGCATGTGGCGCCATTTCCACAACTACGAGCACCACACCTACACCAATATCCTCGGCAAGGACCGCGACTTCGGCTACACGATCCTGCGCCTGTCGGACGAGCAGAAGTGGCATCCGTTCTTCCTGTTCCAGCCGCTCTGGAACGCGATCCTGGCGCTCGCCTTCGAGTTCGGCGTCGGCGGCCACGACATCCAGGTCGAGCGCCTGCTGAACGGCACGATGAGCTGGCAGGAATTCAAGGCGCGCTCGAAGCCTTTCCATCGCAAGATCCGCAAGCAGCTCGCCAAGGACTACGTGCTGTTCCCGCTGCTGACGTTCTGGAACGCGCCACGCGTGCTGCTCGGCAACCTGCTCGCCAACCTGATCCGCAACCTGTGGTCGTACGCGATCATCTTCTGCGGCCATTTCCCGAATGGCACCGAAGTGTTCAGCGAAGAGGAAACGCAGAACGAGACGCGCGGCGACTGGTACGTACGGCAGATCGTCGGTTCGGCGAACATCGAGGGCAGCCGCACGTTCCATATCCTCAGCGGCCATCTGAGCCACCAGATCGAGCACCATCTGTTCCCGGACATGCCGGCACATCGCTACGCCGAGATCGCGCCGCAGGTTCGCGACATCTGCGCCAGGTACGGCCTCGCCTACAACACCGCAAGCTTCGCGCGCCAGTACGGCACGGTGCTGGCCAAGGTGTTCCGCCATGCGTTACCGTCGCGGCGCGCCACCCCGGCGTTCGCTTGAGGCTCGACCCGCCATGAAGACGCTGCAGCGCCTCGAACTGCTCAAGGATCTCGTGCAGCAGGCCGTCGATCGCGGCGCGACCTCGGTCGAAGCCGTCCACCAGCACATCGCGGCGCTGCCGTTCGAGATGCTGGAGAAGTCCGGCCTGCTCGATGACGACAAGCTCAAGCTGAAGGAAAAGCAGCAGCGCACGATCGGCGCGGTCTACGACGCGATCCGCCGCGTCAACCAGCAGATCGGCCAGCTGCTGTCCGACCAGTTCGAACTCGTCGAGGACGGCGCGCACATCAAGCGGGTGCTCGACGAACAGGCGCAGCCAGCGCCCAAGCCGGTACCGAAGCGAAAACCGGCCGCGAAGAAGCGCGCCCCGGCAAGCAAGGCACACAAATCAGGCGCCAAGACCAAGAAGCCGGCCGCTTCCTGATCGGGGTTTTCCTGATCAGGCCTTTCCTGATCGGACTTTGGATTTCGCGCTGACGCGCGCCCTACTTCTCTTTGCTTGTGCAAAGAGAAGTAGGCAAGAGAAACACACCCCTGGCTTACGCGCCGGCCCTCGCAGTAGCTCGGGCGTTCGCCGGGGCGGATGTCCACCGGACATCCGCAAACCCCCGGCTCACCCTGCGATGCTCGCCGGCCCGGCCGGCGCTGAAACTCGCGGTGCTGCGCACCGCTCAAACAGTCAGCGCCGGACAGCCCCGGACCGGCTGCGCTTCTCGGCGCTACGCAAAGGGGACCCAAAAGAAAGCAGCAAAGCGTCCTCGCCACTGCGTTCTGCGGTTGCCTTTGCCGTACGGGTCCCCTTGGGCCGCACCGAGCAGCGCAGCGCGCGCAGGGAATGGCCGGCCAGGACGGCCGGCCAAGTCGCCGCCGCGGCAGGGATGCCGCGTCGGCGACGGTCCCGAGCACGTGAGCAGCACAGGGCACTTCGCGCAGCGAAGTGCGGCCCCAGGGGTGTGCTTTCTTTTGCTTACTTTTCTTTGCACAAGCAAAGAAAAGTGAGGCGCGCGTCAGCGCGAAATCAAATGCCCGATCAGGAAGAAACGCGACGAAGGGCGCGCAGACGAAAGCGCACCGGCCCACCCTCCCGAACCGTCGCGCTCAGTCGACGACCTCAAGCATCAAATCGAGCGCCGCGCGCGCCGGCTTCGCGACCTCTTCCGGCACGCGGATACGGTTGACCGTGTTGCCGGCGACGAGGTTGTCGAGCGTCCAGGCCAGATGCTGCGGATCGGTGCGGAACATCGTCGAGCACATGCACACGGTCGGCGACATGAACTCGACCGTCACGCCCTTGTCCTTCATTTCGTCGGCGAGGCGGTTGACGAGATTGAGCTCGGTGCCGACCAGCCAGTGCTCGCCCGGCGCCGACGCCCGCACCACGCGCAGGATGTACTCGGTCGAGCCGACGTAGTCGCTCGCCTCGCAGACCGCGAGTGCGTTCTCCGGATGGCTGATGACCTTGCCGTGCGGCACGCGCTGGCGGAAAGCGTCAATGTGCGCCGGCTGGAACATCTGGTGCACCGAGCAGAAGCCACGCCACAGGATCATCTTCGCGGCCTTGATCTGCTCCGGCGTATTGCCGCCGAGCGGCTTGGTGAAATCCCAGACGATCATCTGCTCGAGCGGGATGCCCATCTTCTTCGCCGTGTTGCGGCCGAGATGCTGGTCGGGGAAGAACAGCACTTTCTCGCGGCGCGCGAAGCTCCATTCGAGCACGGCGCGGGCGTTGCTCGACGTGCAGACGATGCCGCCGTGGCGGCCGCAGAAGGCCTTCAGGTCGGCCGCCGAATTGATGTACGTGACCGGCGTGACGAGCTGGTCCGGATCAAGGATCTCGGACAGCTCGGCCCAGCACTTGTTGACCTTGACCAGATTCGCCATGTCGGCCATCGAACAGCCGGCGGCGAGGTCCGGCAGGATCACCGTGCGCTTGCCGTCGGTCAGGATGTCCGCGACTTCGGCCATGAAGTGCACGCCGCAGAACACGATGAAATCGGCATCGGTCTTCGACGCCAGCTGCGAGAGCTTCAGCGAGTCGCCGGTGAAATCGGCGTGCTTGAAGACCTCGTTGCGCTGGTAGTGATGGCCGAGGATGCAAAGGCGCTTGCCGAGGATCTGCTTGGCGGCGGCGATGCGGGCATCGCACTCGCCGTCGTCGAGCAGGTTGAATTCGTCGATTTTCAGAGCCGCTGCCATCTCACACCTCCATCTGCCTGTCCCGCGCCGCGATTCCGCGACACAGCGGCCGCGGCAAGGCGCGGCCGCTGCCGGCGCTTCACGAACCCGGCGCTTCCTTCGGCTGCACCGTCGAGCGAATGCTCAACTCGCGCAGCGAACGTGCGTCGACCTCGCTCGGCGCCTGCGTCAGCGGGTCGAACGCGGTCTGCGTCTTCGGGAACGCGATCACCTCGCGGATCGACTGTCCCCCGGCCATCAGCATGACCAGGCGGTCGAGACCGAGCGCCAGGCCGCCGTGCGGCGGCGCGCCGTACGACAGCGCTTCGAGCAGGAAGCCGAACTTCTCCTGCTGCTCCTCGGCGCCGATGCCGAGCAGGTCGAACACCGCCTGCTGCACGTCCGGCGCGTGGATGCGCACCGAGCCGCCGCCGATCTCGACGCCATTGAGCACGATGTCGTAGCCCTGCGACAGCGTCGCGCCCGGATCGGCGCGCAGCGCGGCGGCGTCGAACGGCTTGGGCGCGGTGAACGGATGGTGCAGCGAGACCCAGCGGCTGTCGTCCTCGTCCCACTCGAACATCGGCCAGTCGACGACCCACAGCGCGCGCCAGCCGCCCGCGGTCAGGCCGAGATCGTTGCCGATCTTCAGGCGCAGCGCGCCGAGCGCGTCGCTGACGACCTTGCTCTTGTCGGCGCCGAAGAAGATCACGTCGCCGGTCTGCGCGCCGCTGCGTTCGAGGATGCCGGCGAGCGCCGCATCGTGCAGGTTCTTGACGATCGGCGAGCGCAGACCATCGCGGCCCTTGGCCTTGTCGTCGACGACGATGTAGGCCAGACCGCGCGCGCCGTAGATCTTGACGAACTCGGTGTACTTGTCGATTTCGCCGCGCGACAGCTTGGCGCCGCCCGGCACGCGCAGCGCCGTGACGCGGCACTTCGGATCAACGGCCGGCGCCGCGAAGACCTTGAAGTCGACGTCGGCGACCAGGTCCTTGACGTCGACCAGTTCGAGCGGATTGCGCAGGTCCGGCTTGTCCGAGCCGTAGCGGCGCATCGCCTCTTCGTAGCTCATGTGCGGCAGCGTGCCGAGATCGACGCCGAGCACGCCCTGGAACAGATCCTTCACCAGGCCTTCGATCAGGGCCATGATCTGTTCCTGCGTCAGGAACGAGGTCTCGACGTCGAGCTGCGTGAATTCCGGCTGGCGGTCGGCGCGCAGGTCCTCGTCGCGGAAGCAGCGCGCGATCTGGTAGTAGCGATCGAGCCCCGACATCATCAGCAGCTGCTTGAACAGCTGCGGCGACTGCGGCAGCGCGAAGAACTTGCCGGGGTGCGTGCGCGAGGGCACGAGATAGTCGCGCGCGCCTTCCGGCGTCGCCTTGGTCAGGATCGGCGTCTCGACATCGACGAAGCCGTTGGCGTCCATGAAGTCGCGGATGCGCTTGATGACGTCATGGCGCAGGCGCAGGTTCTTCTGCATCTGCGGGCGGCGCAGGTCGATGTAGCGGTACTTCAGGCGCGTGTCCTCGCCGACGGTCTCGTCGTCGAGATGGAACGGCGGCGTTTCGGCGCGGTTCAGCAGCTCGATGTCCTTGGCGAGCAGTTCGACCTTGCCGGTCGCCAGGTTGGCGTTCTCGGTGCCGGCCGGACGCGGGCGGACGCGGCCGCTGATTTTGACCACGTATTCGGAGCGCAGCTTGTCGGCCGCGGCGAAGGCTTCCTGCGTATCCGGATCGAACACGCATTGCAGCAGACCTTCGCGATCGCGCAGGTCGATGAAGATCACGCCGCCATGATCGCGACGGCGATGCACCCATCCGCAAACGGTAACGGTCTGGCCGGTCAGGGCTTCGGTGACTTGGCCGCAGTAATGGCTACGCATCGATGATTTCGTGGAGATTCCGCCCCGGGCGGAACGTATGGCGTGGATGGAGGCAGACCGTTCGCGAGGGACGGCGCCCGCTTAGGGCCGCGTAGTGTAACCGCGCCCCGCGGCATCGGCCACGCGCGGACGCCGCGCCACGCAAGGCGGCGCCGGTCGCGATCGACCGGCGCCGCCCGTCATCGGATCGGCAACAGGCCGCTCAGGCGGCGGCGCTCTTGGCCGCGCAGGCCGGCTGGCCGCAGCCGCCCGGCGCGCAGGATTCGGCGGTGGCCGAGCTGCCGCCACTGCTGTCGCCGGCGAGATTCTTCTTGCTGCCCGACTTGAAGTCGGTCTCGTACCAGCCACCGCCGCTGAGGCGGAAGCCCGCGGCCGACACCTGCTTGACCAGATTCGGCTTGCCGCACTCCGGACAGACCGTCGCCGGCGGATCGGAAATCTTGTGCATCACTTCGGTATCGGCGCCACAGGCCGTGCAGTGATAGTCGTAAATCGGCATGACAATCCTTGAGCGTAAGAGGCCCGGTCCGTGGATGGGGCCGGGGCGCGTATTTTCAAGAAGCGTGCCGCCGCGGTCCAGCGATCAGCGGCCGGGTTCGCGACTGGCCAGGCGCGAGCGCTGCGGCAGCAGCAGGTGGATCTGCGCGCCGCCGACATGCGGCTCGGCCCAGATGTCGCCCTCGTGATGCGCGGCGATCTTGCGGCAGATCGCCAGGCCCATGCCGGCGCCGCTGAACTGGTCCTGGCTGTGCAGGCGCCGGAACGGCGCGAAGACGTGGTCGATCTGTTCGGCGGGAATGCCGATGCCGTTGTCGGTGATCGTCAGGCGCCAGTCGTCATTCTGGCGACGCGCGCGGATCGTCACGCGCGGCTTCTGGCCGGGCGGCTGGAACTTGAGGGCATTGCTGATCAGGTTCTGGAACAGCTGCGTCAGCAGCGTATGGTCGGCGCTGATCGCCGGCAGGTCCGGCGCGACGATCTCGGCGCCACTGCGCTCGATGTCGCTGGCCAGCTGCTCGCAGGCCTGGCGCACGGTGTCGCCGAGCGGGCGCTCCTCGATCTTGGCCTCGCGCCGGCCGATGCGCGACAGCTGCAACAGCGCGTCGACCAGCTGCTGCATCTGCTGCACACCCTGCGTCATGTAGCGCAGATAGGCGCGGCCGTCGTCGTCGAGGGTGCCGCCGTAGCGCTGTTCGAGCAGGCGGGCGAAGCCCTCGATGTTGCGCAGCGGGGTCTGCAGATCGTGCGAGGCGGCGTAGGCGAACTGCTCGAAATCGGTCGCCGAACGCCGGTAGTCGGCCAGCGCGTGGCGCAGGTGCTGCTCGGCCGCCTCGCGCAGCAGCAGCTCCTCGCGCAGCTTCTCGACCGTGCTGTCGGTGGCCGGCGGCTCGGCGGCGCCGATCGTGCCGATCCAGTGCGCGGCGAGCATGCCGGCGCAGCCGATCAGCAGCACCAAGCACAGCGTCAGCAGCCAGGGCATGTTGAACTGTCCGCCGCTGAGCAGCAGCGAAGCGCCGGTCGCCAGCAGCAGCGCCATCAGCAGGCCGCGCTCCCAGGATAGAGGCCGCGGCCGTGCGGTCCACCATGACAGCGCGGCGGCGGCAGCGGCGAGCGCGCAGGCGGCTGCTGCCAGACCGTGCGCGAGAAAGGGGGCGTCGAAGAGTTTCATGCTTCCGGCATCGGCCACTCATGCCGGACCCTGCCGGCGACGTCTGCTTGATCGTAAAATTCTGCGGCCCGTCGCTGCCGGCCGCTCTCCGCTCATCCGGCCAATACCGCCGTTCACCGTCTCCCCATGCGCAACGATCTCCGCCGCGGCGCCCTGCACGCCCTGCTCGCCGCGGCCGCCTTCTCGGTCACCGGCGTCTGCATCAAGGCGGCGGCGGCGACGACACCGAACGAGATGGTCGTGTTCATCCGCTGCTTCGTCAGCCTGCTCGCGCTGCTGCCCTGGCTGCTGCGCCGCGGACGGTCGGCGGTGCGCACCACCCGGCTCGGCGGCCATCTCTGGCGCTCGGCCTTCGGCGTCGCGGCAATGTACTGCTTCTTCTACGCGATCGCCGCGCTGCCGCTGGCCTCGGCGATGCTGCTGACGTACTCGACGCCGCTGTGGCTGCCGTTCATCGCCTGGGCCTGGATCGGCGAACGCCCGCCGTGGATCGCACTGCCGGCCGCCGTCATCGGCCTCGCCGGCATCGCCCTCATCGTCAGGCCCGGCGCCGGCGGTTACGGCGGCCTCGGCTGGGCCGGTCTGATCGGACTGGGGTCCGGCCTGCTCGCCGCCTGCGCGATGGTCAGCATCCGCCGCATCTCGGATTCCGAACCGGCCGAGCGCATCGTGTTCTATTTCGCGCTGATGGCGACCGCGATCTCCGCCGTCCCGCTCGTCTGGGCCTGGCAGACGCCGACCCCGCACGCGCTGGCACTGCTGATCGGCGCCGGCATCGCCGCGACCGTCGGCCAGCTGCACCTGACGCACGCCTACGCCTGGGCGCCGGCGGCACGCATCGGCCCGTTCACGTACTTCTCGGTGCTGTTCTCGGCGGCGCTGGCCTGGCTGCTCTGGGGCGAACGCCTCGACGGCTGGGCAGCGCTCGGCGCGCTGCTCGTCATCCTGACCTGCGTGCTGGTCAGCTGGCGCCCGGCGCCGCCGGTCGTCGCCAGCTAGCCGTTGCCGCCGGGCATTTGAGGCGGCGGCGCCAGCGCCTCGACGCGCAGATCGGCGAAGCGCGTGAGCCCGGCGAGGAAATGCCGATAGGCGTCCGCGGCCAGTGCGCGCGCGCCCTTGAAGCCGAACTCGATGTGGCGCGGACGCTCCGGGCTGCCGCGCGACGGCAGGCTCGACAGCTTGATGCCCGGATAGCGCGCGAGCGTCTCCTGCATCAGCGGCAGCAGGTCGCCCTCGCCGCTGGTGCCGATCGCGCGCAGGCGGAATTCGACGTCGGGCTCGGCGCGGTGCAGCGCGCGCAGCGGCCCGTCGAGCACCCATTCGAGCATCGGCCAGGCCATTTCGGGAAAGCCGGGCACGAAGTAGCAGCGGCCGATCGAGAAACCGGCGACCCGGTTGACCGGATTGGGGATCAGCGCCGCGCCCTGCGGGAAGTCGGCCATCAGCACGCGGTTCGGCCGCGCCGCCGCGCCGTACTGGTCGACGATCAGCGCCTCGGCCTCGCGATGGCGCACGATCGGCACGCCGAACGCGCGCGCCGCCGCCTGCCGCGTGCAATCGTCCGGCGTTGCGCCGATGCCGCCGCAGGACAGCAGCGCATCGCCACGCGCCTGCGCGGCGACGATCGCCTCGGCGATCGCGGCTTCGTCGTCGCCGAGAAAGCGCGCCCACGACAGCTCCATGCCGCGCGCGCGCAACAGCTCGATGACGCGCGCGAAATGGCGATCCTGGCGCTTGCCGCTGAGGATTTCGTCGCCGATCACCAGCAGGCCGACGCTCATGCGCGCCCTCCGGGCGGCGAAAAGCGCAAGGCATACGCAGTGGGGCGGATCATTCGGCGGTCCATGCGTATTTTTCGAAGGCGTTGAAGATGTCGGTCTCGGTGACGATGCCGATGATCCGGCCGCCCTGGGTGACGGTCAGGCGGCTGAAATTGGCATCCGAGATCTTCGCCGCCGCGTCGCGGATGCTGGTTTCCGCCGGCACCGAGACGACCGGCCGCGTGCAGACCTCGCCGACGCGCGCGGTCGCCGGGTTCTTGCCGGCGCGCACCAGCTTGGCGACGATGTCGCGCCGCGTGAGGATGCCCCACTCGCCGGCCCCGTTCGGCTCGACGACGACGGAGCTGACGTCGTTGTCGGTCATCAGATGCATCGCCGCCTCGACGCTCTCTTTCTCGGAGACCGTGATCAGCGAACGCGTCATCAGGTCGGAGACGGTGGTCGGCAGGCGGCCGGTGTCGATCATTTCCTCGAGCGGCTGCAGCAGGCGGCGGATCTCGCGCTGCTTGCGCTCCTTGGCGAGCTGCGCCTGCTGCGCGCGGCGCCGGGCTTCGAGATCGACGCCGCCTTCGATACGCTCGATCAGCGCGTCGGCGAACTGCGAAGTGCCGACCTCGGTCGCGCCGTCGATCTGGCGCGCGAAGTCGTAGGTGACGATGCCGTCCGACACCACTTCCGGATAGACCAGGGTGATCAGGTCCGCGGCCTCCTTCCAGCCCATGTACTCGAGCATCATCACGCCCGAGAACAGCAGCGAGCCGGGATTGACCTTGTTGAGGTTGGCGTACTTCGGCGCGGTGCCGTGCGTGGCCTCGAACACCGCGACGAAATCGCCGATGTTGGCGCCCGGTGCAATGCCGACGCCGCCGACCTCGGCGGCGATCGCGTCGGAAAGATAGTCACCGTTGAGGTTCATCGTCGCGATCACGTCGAACTCGTCGGGCCGCAGCAGCATCATCTGGAACATGATGTCGGC
This sequence comes from Solimonas variicoloris DSM 15731, assembly GCF_000382285.1. GTDB lineage: Bacteria > Pseudomonadota > Gammaproteobacteria > Nevskiales > Nevskiaceae > Solimonas > Solimonas variicoloris. The sequence continues at coordinate 36,814 of NZ_KB907926.1, forward strand.
GATGCGGTCCTTGATGACGATCTTGCCCTCCGGCTGCTTGCCCTTGTACTCGGCGTAGAGCTGCTCCTCGGTGATCGTGACGTTGCCGAACTCCTCGCGCGCGACCTCATAACCCCAGTTGCGGAACGCGCCTTCGGTGAACTTCATGATGTTGCCCTTGTGCACCAGGGTCACCGATTCGCGGCCGTTGTCGATCGCGTACTGGATGGCCTTGCGCACGAGACGCTTGCTGCCGAAGGCCGAGATCGGCTTGACGCCGAGGCCGGCGCCGTCGAAGAACTTGGCCTTCAGTTCGTCGCGCAGGAATTTGGTGAGCTTGTCGTTCTCGGCCGAGCCGGCCTTGTATTCGATGCCGGTGTAAACGTCCTCGGTGTTCTCGCGGAAGATCACCACGTCGACCTTGCCCGGATTCTTCAGCGGACTCGGCACGCCGGCGTAGTGGCGCACCGGCCGCACGCAGGCGTAGAGATCGAGATCCTGGCGCAGCGCCACGTTCAGCGAGCGGAAGCCGCCGCCGACGGGCGTGGTCAGCGGCCCCTTGATCGAGATCACCAGATCGCGCAGCGCGGCGATCGTCTCGTCCGGGCAATAGTTGCCGTCGTAGAGACCGGCGGCCTTCTCGCCGAGGAAAGCCTCGCACCAGTGGATCCGGCGCTGGCCGCCGTAGGCTTTCTCGACCGCCGCATTCCAGATGCGCAGGCAGGCCTTGGTGATGTCGGAGCCGATGCCGTCGCCTTCGACGTAGCCGATGATCGGCTGGTCGGGAACCCGCAGCTTGCCGTCCCGGATGGTGACTTTCTCGCCCGACGCGGGCAGCTGGATATGACGGTAGGTCATGGGACTCTCGCGCTCCTGTGCTGATTCCGGATGTGCCTCACGAGCCGTTTGTCGAAACGATTTTACGCCCGTTATGCTGGCCTCGGCGAACCGCGGAACCTACCATCGGAAGCGCGCCGCGCGCCGGCGTCACGCTTCGCACACTGGAGAACAACAATGAATGTCCTGGTCCCGATTGCCGAAGGATCCGAGTCCCTGGAGACCGTCGCCATCGTCAACGTCCTGCGCCGCGGCGACGTCGAGGTCACCGTCGCCGCGATCGGCAAGAGCCGCACGGTCCACGGCACGCGTGACATCGTGCTGCACGCCGACGCGCTGTTCGAAGACGTTGCGCAGCGCACGTTCGACGCCATCGTGCTGCCCGGCGGCGATGCCGGCGCGCGCGCGCTCGGCGCGCATGCAGCGCTGATCGAGAAGCTCAAGGAACAACGCATGGCGCACCGCTGGTTCGGCGGCATCTGCGCGGCGCCGGCGCTGGCACTGGCGCCGCACGGCCTGCTCGACGGCAAGCAGGCGACCTGCTACCCCTCGTATCGCGAGGCCCTGCTGCACTGGGTCGACCAGCCGGTGGTCGCCGACGGCCACTGCATCACCAGTCAGGGTCCGGCGACGGCGATCGCGTTCGGCCTCGGCCTGCTCGAAAAGCTGGCCGGCAGCGCGCGCCGCCACGAGGTCGCCGCGGCGATGCTGGCCGAAGCCTGAAGCAGCCGCCGTCGCAAAAAAACGCCCGCTCGAAGCGGGCGTTTTTTCTTGAAACCGCGCGGCTCAGGCCGCCTTCTTGCCGACCGCCTCGGCGAGCATCTTCTGCAGTTCGCCGCTCTGGTACAGGTCGAGCGTGATGTCGCAGCCTCCGATCAGCTCACCCTTCACGTACAGCTGCGGGAACGTCGGCCAGTTGGCGAACTTCGGCAGGGCCCGGTAGACCTCTTCGTCCTCGAAAATGTTGACGAAGGCGAACGGCACGTCACAGGCCTTCAGGGCCTGCACGACGCGCGCCGAGAAGCCGCACTGCGGAAAGTCCGGCATCCCTTTCATGTAGACAATGATCGGGTTATCAGTGACTTGCTTCTTGATTCGTTCCAATGCATCCATGTCTCTCTCCGACAAGAGGAGTTCAAACGGCGGCGGATTATACGCATGCCCGCTGGCGCCCGCTGCCCGACGCCGTCTCGCTATTGAATTCGCTGGTGGTATTCGCCTATGTTGTCGAGCCCCACGAGCCAGTAGGCGCTTCGCGCTGAACCAGCACAAGAGGAATAACACAATGGCTTTGACCCTCCCCGAGCTTCCGTACGCCCGCGACGCACTCGCGCCGCACATGTCCGCAGAAACGCTCGATTTCCATTACGGCAAACACCACAAGGCCTACGTCGACAACGGCAACAAGCTGATCGCCGGCACCGAATTCGAGAACATGCCGCTCGAGGACATCGTCAAGAAGTCCTCCGGCAAGATCTTCAATAACGCTGCGCAGGTCTACAACCACAACTTCTTCTGGAATTCGCTGACGCCGAGCCAGAAGGCGCCGGGCAAGAAGTTGACCGACGCTTTGGTCAAACAGTTCGGCGGCATCGAAGATTTCAAGAAGCAGTTCACCGAAGCGGCGATCGGCCAGTTCGGTTCGGGCTGGGCCTGGCTGGTGCAGAACGCCGACGGCACGCTGGCGATCACCACGACCGCCAACGCCGACAACCCGCTGACCAAGGGTCTGAAGCCGCTGCTGACCTGCGACGTCTGGGAACACGCCTACTACATCGACTACCGCAACGCGCGGCCGAGCTTCCTCGAGCATTTCTGGGCGCTCGTGAACTGGGAATTCGTCGAGAAGAATCTGGGGTAAAATCCTCAGCCGATGGGGTTGAAGGCCGCGCTTGCGCGGCCTTCGCCGTTTTTTGTTGTGCGGAAACGAGAGAGCCGCCATGCCGCGTCACCTGCTGAAACTGTCCGATCTTGCGCCGGCCGAAGCCCGGCAGATCGTCCTGCGCGCGAGCGCGCTCAAGCGACAGGCGGACAGCGGCTATCGGCCCTTCGTCGGCAAGACGCTGGCGATGATCTTCACCAAGAACTCGACGCGCACGCGCGTCAGCTTCGAGGCCGGCATGGCGCGCTTCGGCGGCCACGCGCTGTTCCTGGCCGCCGGCGCGACGCAGATCGGCCGCGACGAGCCGCTGCGCGACACCGCCCAGGTCCTGTCGCGCATGTGCAGCGCAGTCATGATCCGCAACGATTCGCAGCGCGATCAGGAAGAGTTCGCGGCGCACTCGCGCGTGCCGGTCATCAACGGTTTGTCCGACTTGCACCATCCGTGCCAGCTGCTTGCCGACCTGCAGACCTGGTTCGAGCATCGCGGCGATCCGCGCGGCAAGGTCGCGGCCTGGATCGGCGACGGCAACAATGTCTGCCATTCGTTCATCGAAGCCGCGACGCTGTTCGGCTTCACGCTGCGCATCGCGGCGCCGGCTGGCTATCAGCCGGACGCCGCCGTGATGGGCGCGGCCGGCGATGCCGCGCAGCTCGCCGACTCGCCGGCCGCCGCCGCGCGCGGTGCCGACCTGATCGTCACCGATACCTGGACCAGCATGGGCCAGGAAGCCGAGCAGCAGAAGCGCCTGCAGGCTTTCGCCGGCTATCAGGTCGACGCGGCGCTGATGCAGCTGGCCAAGCCCGATGCGATCTTCCTGCACTGCCTGCCCGCGCATCGCGGCGAGGAAGTCGCCGCCGAGGTCATCGACGGTCCGCAGTCGCTGATCTACGACGAGGCGGAGAACCGGCTCTGGGCGCAGATGGCACTGCTCGAATTCCTGTTCGGCATCGCCGCCTGAGCATGACCGCGCCCGCGGCCCGCAACGGATCGGGACACCTGCCCGATCCGCGGCAGATCGGCGCCGCGCTGCGCTTTCGCCGCTGCTGAAGCGCCGCCGGCATCGCCCGTGGACCTGCTCGACCCGCTGCTCGCGTTCTTCACCGACAACGGCTATCTGGCCGTCTTCGTCGTGCTGCTGGCCTGCGGCTTCGGCATGCCGATTCCGGAGGACATCACGCTGGTCGCCGGCGGCATCATCGCCGGCATCGGCGACGCCAATGTCCATCTGATGTGCCTGGTCGGCCTCGCCGGCGTGCTGTCGGGCGACGCCGTCATGTTCTGGACCGGCCGTCACTTCGGCGAGCGCGCGCGCCAGCTGCGCTGGGTCTCGTGGCTGCTGACCCCGAAGCGCTATGCACGCATCGAGGCGCTGTACCGCCGGCACGGCAACCGCCTGATGTTCATCGCCCGCTTCCTGCCCGGCCTGCGCACGCCGATCTATCTCACCGCCGGCATGACGCGGCGCGTGCCGTTCTGGCGCTTCCTGATGCTCGACGGCCTCGCGGCGCTGATCAGCGTGCCGCTATGGGTCTATCTGGGTTACTTCGGCGCCGAGAACCACGAATGGCTGCTGCTGTGGATCCGGCGCAGCAAGACCGCGCTCGCCATCATCCTCGCGCTCTTCCTCACCCTGCTGCTGGTCTACGTCTGGCGCCGCCGCACGCGCCGGCAGCGCCTGTGCCGCGAGCGCGAGGCGCGCCGGCAGCGGCGCCAGCCGGCCTCGTAGAATCGCCTGCCCGCATTTTCCAGCCGTTCACTGCCCATGACCGCTCCGACGCCTCCGACCGACGTATCCGCGACCGTACAGCGCGCCCTCGCCGAGGACATCGGCAGCGGCGACGTCACCGCCCGCCTCGTGCCGGCGGAACAGACCGCGAGCGCGACCGTGATCTCGCGCGAGGCCGCGGTAATCTGCGGCCGTCCCTGGGTCGACGCCGTGTTCGCCGCACTCGACCCGACGATCGCGATCCGCTGGCTCGTCGCCGAAGGCGAACGCGTCGTCCCCGATCAGCGCCTCTACGAGTTGCACGGCCCGGCGCGAGCGTTGCTGACCGGTGAGCGCACGGCGCTGAACTTCCTGCAGACGCTGTCCGGCACCGCGACCGCGGTGCGCCAGTACGTCGACGCCGTGACCGGCACCGGCTGCAAGATCGCCGACACGCGCAAGACCCTGCCCGGCCTGCGCAATGCGCAGAAGTACGCGGTGCTCTGCGGCGGCGGCATCAACCACCGCATCGGCCTCTACGACGGCATCCTCATCAAGGAAAACCACGTCGCCGCCGCCGGCGGCATCCGCCAGGCGATCGCCAATGCCCGCGCGCTGAACGCCGGCGTGCCGCTGATGACGGAAGCCGAGGATTTCGATCAGGTGCAGGCCGCGCTGGAGGCCGACGTCGACCTGCTGCTGGTCGACGACTTCACGCTGCCGCAGATCCGCGAGGCCGTGCAGCTGACGCGCGCGCACCGCGCGCGCGGCGGCCGGACCGTCATCGAATATTCGGGCGGCGCAACGCTGGAGACGGTCCGCGCCATCGCCGAATGCGGCGTCGACCGCATCGCGATCGGCGCGATCACCAAACACGTGCGCGCCGTCGACCTGTCGATGCGCTTCGCCTGAGCGGCGCCGCTCAGGCGCGCAGCGCGCGCACCGCCGCCTCGAAGCGCTGCACTGCGCCGTCGACATCGGCAAGCTTGTCGAGCCCGAACAGGCCGACGCGGAAGCTGCGGAAGCCTTCGGGCTCGCCGCACATCAGCGGCACGCCGGCGGCCGTCTGCAGGCCGAGCGCGGCGAAGCGGCGGCTGCTGCTGATCTCGACGTCGTCGGTGTAGGCGACGACCACGCTCGGCGCCTCGTAGCCCTCGGCGGCGACGCTCGGATAGCCGTGCCGCGCGAGCACCGCGCGAATCTGCGTGCCAAGCGCCCACTGCGCCTCGCGCAGCGTCTCGATACCGGCGGCCAGCGTCTTCTGCATCGCGTCGCGCAGCGTCAGCAGCGCATCGGTCGGCATCGTCGCGTGGTAGGCGTGGCCGCCGTCCTCGTAGGCCTGCATGATCTGCTGCCACTTCTTCAGGTCGGCCGCGAAACTGGTGCTGCGCGTCTGCTCGAGGCGCCGCCGCGCCTCGGCGCCGAGCATGACCAGCGCCGCGCACGGGCTCGCCGACCAGCCCTTCTGCGGCGCCGTCAGCAGCACGTCGATGCCGCAGGCCTGCATGTCGACCCAGATCGCGCCGGACGCGACGCAATCGAGCACCAGCAGGCCGCCGTGCGCGTGCACGGCCGCGGCGGTGCGACGCAGGTAATCGTCGGGCAGGATCAGGCCGGCCGCGGTCTCGACGTGGGCCAGAAACACGACGTCCGGACGCTCGCGCGCGATCGCAGTTTCGAGTTCGTCGATCGACGGCGGCGCGAACGGCGACTTCGGCGCGTCGGCGACGGCGGACGCGCAAAGCACGGTCTCGCGCGACGGGATGCCGCCCATTTCGAAGATCTGCGACCAGCGGTAGCTGAACCAGCCGTTGCGCACGACCAGGCAGTGCCGTCCCGAACCGAACTGGCGCGCGACCGCCTCCATGCCGAAGGTGCCGCCGCCCGGCACGATGGCGACGGCATCCGCCTGGTAGACCGACTTCAGGGTCGCCGAGATGTCGCGCATCGCCTGCTGAAAACGCTGCGACATGTGATTGGTCGCCCGGTCGTTGAAAACGACCGAGTACTCGAGCAGGCCGTCCGGATCGACCGACGAAAAGAAGCGCGACATCTGCTGACTCCCGCGGGTTCGCAGCCCGTCTGGTGAGGGGGGGAGGCGGCATTGTAGCCGCCCCCACCTCCCCGCCCGCCGCGCCGGACGGCGGAACGCGGCCGCGCTAGGCGGCAGCGACGCTCAGCGTCGGCTTGCGCTCCGGCAGACCGCAGAACGCGAAGTCGCAGTCGGGGCGGCGGCCGTCGATGATGTCGGCGATCGCGCGGCCCGAGCCGCAGCCGTGCGTCCAGCCCAGCGTGCCGTGACCGGTGTTGAGATACAGGCCCTCGACCTTGCTGCGGCCGATGTACGGCACGTTGCCCGGCGTCGCCGGACGCAGGCCGGTCCAGTGCTGCGCCAGTTCCGCACGGCTCAGGCCCGGGAAGACCTGCAAGGTGCGCTGCACGATCGCCTCGCAGCGCACCCGGTTGAGTGCCATCGAATAGCCGTCGAACTCGGCGGTGCCGGCGACGCGCAGGCGATCGCCGAAGCGCGAGAACACCAGCTTGAACTCGTCGTCGGTCAGGCTCGCGGTCGGCGCCAGCGCCGGTTCGAGCACCGGCAGCGTGATCGAATAGCCCTTCACCGGATAGATATCGAGCGCGACGCCGGCGGTGCGCGCGAGCTGCGGGCTGAAGCTGCCGAGCGCCAGCACGTAGGCGTCGGCCTTCTCGACCTGGTAGGCGCCGGTCTCGTCGGCATACTCGACGCCGAGCATGCGCCCGCCCTCGGCATGCAGGCGCTGGATGCGCACGCCATAGCGGAACTGCACGCCGCGCTCGGCGCAGCGCGCCGCCAGTCCGGTCGTGAACTTGTGCACGTCGCCCGATTCATCGGCGCTGGTGTAGGTCGCGCCGGCCAGCTGCGAGCGGATCTGCGCCAGCGCCGGCTCGATGCGGACCACCTCGTCGGCGTCGATCACGCGCCGCTCGCAGCCGATCTCGCGCATGATGCGCGCCGGCTCGATCGCCAGATCGAATTCCTTGGCGCTCGTGTAGTAGTGCAGGATGCCGCGCTCGAGATGGTCGTACTCGACACCGGCCTCGACGCGCAGCGCCTGCAGGCTTTCGCGGCTGTAGGTGCCGAGGCGCACGAGCTGGATCATGTTGTGCGTCGAGCGCCTGGCGCTGCACTCGCGCAGGAACTTCATACCCCAGGACCACTGCGTCGGATCGGCGCGCAGGCGGAACAGCAGCGGCGCGTCTTCCTTGCCGAGCCAGCGCAGCATCTTGCCCGGCGCCGACGGATTGGCCCAGGGCTCGGCGTGGCTCACCGAGATCTGGCCGCCGTTGCCGAAGCTGGTCTCGCGCGCCGCGCCGGCATTGCGTTCGAGCACCACCACCTCGTGCCCGGCCTTCGCCAGATACCACGCCGAGGCCACGCCGATCACGCCGGCGCCCATCACGATCACTTTCATCTCAAGCTCCAAAGAAAATGGTGAGGCAGCGCGGCGACTCGCACCACGCAACCGAAACCCCACTGTCCTTTTGCCTGAGAGATTCACCGCACCCCGACGCGGCTTGCCCCTTCGGCGGCCGCTCGACCGTTGCCGGCGCGGCGCTCTCCAGTTTGTGTGCTGCTTCCAGTATCGAGGCCTGAGCGTTTCGGGTCTGCGCCTTCGGCAGCGCGGCCCCGACGGCAGGGCGCGCGCGTTCTCCTGGGTTTACCACGCGAGGGTATGGATGAGTGCGTGAAATGGCCGCCAGCATCGACCGACCGCGATCGCCGCGCGCGCACGCGCTGCAGGCGATCTTTCTTCGACGATGGCACGGCGGGCCGAAGCCCGAATCCTCCTCTGTCCCGGACGCGAAACGACACCGCAACCCCGCTATACGAGGCAACCGGCGCCGCTCCCGCTGTCCTGGGGCCTGAAAGATTCGGCACGCCGCGGACGGCGACCTTGCTTCTTCGGCGGACCCGCTCGCGCGGATCACTCTTCAGACGGCAAACAGCGACGCAGTACAGGGACCTGAGCGTTTATGGGAGTTTGCGCCTTCGGTGGGCCGCCGCTCCTGCCGGCTGCCGCTCTCCTGCGTGGCTGGGTGAAATGTCCTGCCACCGGCAGGCCCGAAGCGGGCCGCAAGCGGCCAATCATTCGAGCACTCAGCATGCCACACGCGACCGCGGTCGCGCACGCCCCAGGCTCGCCGACCTCAGCCGGCGAGCAGGCGTTCGATCACCGGCCCGACGCGCGCCACGTCGCCGCTGCTGCGCCAGTCGACGCGCCCCGCCTGGGCCTCGGGCGCCAGCAGCCCCTCGCGCTCGAGCACGCGGCGCGCCTGGCGGGCGACCGCCGCGCCGGTATCAAGCAGCGTCACCGCCGGCCCGGCGATCTCGGCGATGGCCGGCCGCAGGAACGGATAGTGGGTGCAGCCGAGCACCAGCGTATCGGCGCCGTCGCGCAGCAGCGGCTCGATGTAGCGACGCAGCAGCGCGCGCAGCGCCGGACTGTCGAGTTCGCCGCGCTCGACGAATTCGACCAGGCCCGGACAGGGCTGGGTGATGACGCGCACGCCGTCGCCGTGCTCGGCCTGCAGGCGCAGAAACTTGTCACCGGCCAGCGCCGCGCCGGTCGCCAGCACGCCGACCACGCCGCTGCGCGTCTGTCGCACCGCCGGCTTGATCGCCGGCTCGATGCCGACGAAGCTCAACGGATAGGTCGCGCGCAGCTGCTCGACGGCGGCGATCGTCGCCGTGTTGCAGGCGACGACGATCAGCTTGGCGCCGGCGGCGAGCAGCTCGTCGGTGATCGCGAAGGCGCGCGCCGCGATCTCGATCGCCGGCTTGCCGCCGTACGGGCAATGACCGCTGTCGGCGTAATAGATGAAATGCTCGTGCGGCAGCTCGCGGCGCAGCTCGCGCAGCACCGACAGGCCGCCGACACCCGAATCGAACACGCCGATCGGCGCGGCCGTGCGCCCGGCGCTCACTCGTCGCCTCCGGCTTCGGCGATCGCCGCGACTGGCGGCGGCGAATGCGGATGCGGCGCCAGATCGCGCGGCCGCAAGCGGCGACCGTCGCGCGGCCGCGCCGGCGCCGCACGCGCGCGCAGGAAGCGCCCGACCAGCTCGTTGAAGATCTCCGGCCGCTCGGCCGGCAGCGCGTGATGCGCACCCGCGACGATGTGCAGACGCGCGCAAGGCAGCGCATGCGCGAAGCGCACCGTCTCCTCGCGCGTGAAGAAATCATGCTCGGCGCCGACCACCAGCACCGGCATGCGCAGCTGGCCGAGCCGCGGCAGCACTGACCAGCGGCCGAGCGCCGCCAGCGCCGAGAGATAGGCGTAGCGCGTGTTGCGCGCGCCGCGCGCGATGCTCTTGCGCCGCGCTTCGGCCTGATCGCGGCCGGGATACATGCGCGTCGCCCCGATGCGCGACAGGCGCGCCGGCCCGAGCAGGCCCATCACCAGCCAGCGATAGCCGAATTCGAGATGGTGGCGCAGCGTCTGCGGCCGGAACATCGGCATGCTGTTGGCGATGACCAGGCGCTCGACGCGGCCGCCGCCGTCGAGCGCCAGCTGCTGGGCGATCGCGCCGCCCATCGAATGCCCGACCAGCGCGAAGCGCTCGACACCGAGCGCGGCGAGCAGCGTGGCGACGTCACGCGCCAGCCGCCGGATCGTGAACAGGCGCCGGCCGTGACCGCTGGCGCCGAAACCGCGCAGATCCGGGGCGATCACGCGGTAGTGCTGCGCGAAATGCCCGATCTGGTGCTCCCAGTCGAGATGGCTGCCACCGAGGCCGTGCACCAGCACCAGCGGCGGGCCGGAGCCCGCCTCGGCGTAGTGCATGTCGAAATCGTCAACGCGTAGCTGCGGCATCGCGCTCAGCGGCTGTGGCCACCCTGCTGCGGCGTGCAGAAGCACTGCGCGTACATGCCGCGCGGATCGTTGAAGCCGGACAGCCAGCGCTCGATATCAGTCTGCGCGCTGAGCGTCTGCAGCCAGCCGCGCATGCCCGCCGGCATCCAGGCGAGCTGCGCGCGGCCGTAGAAGCGCGACAGGAAGTCGAGCGCAAACTCGCGCTTCGGCGCCATCTCCAGCAGCTCGTAGTCGCCGTCCTCGATGCCGGCGAGCTTGGCCGCGGCGTCGGCAGCCTGCTGCAGACCGCCGATGTCGTCGACCAGGCCCAGGGCCTTGGCGTGCGCTCCGCTCCAGACACGGCCGCGGGCGATCTCGTTGACCTTCTCGACCGGGATGTCGCGGGCCTTCGACACGCCGCCGATGAAGTCGCGGTAGCCCTTGTCGATCTGCGCCTGGATGATGCGGCCGAGTTCGGCCGACAGCGGCCGGTCGATGCGTAGCGTGCCGGCCAGCGGCGTGGTGCCGACGCCGTCGGTGTGGATGCCGAGCTTGGCGAGCCCGCGGTCGATCGTCGGGATCATGCCGAAGATGCCGATCGAGCCGGTGACCGTCGAGTCGTGCGCGTAGATCTGGTCGGCGTCCATCGCCACCCAGTAGCCGCCGCTGGCGGCGACCGTCGACATCGACGCGACCACCGGCTTGCCGTCGGCCTTCAGCGCCTGCACCTCGCGACGGATCTGCTCGGAGGCCCAGACGCTGCCGCCCGGCGAGTTGACGCGCAGCACGACGGCCGAGATGTCGTCGTCGCGGCGCGCCTGATCGAGCAGGTCGGAAATGGTGTCGCCGCCGGCCTGGCCGACCTGACCGGTGCCGTCGACGATCTCGCCCTGCACCGCGACCAGTGCGATCGTGTGCGCGTCGTGGGCCTTGCCGCCCTTGAGCGTGCCCTCGCGCTCGACCGCCGACAGGTAGTCGAGATAGTAGATCTGCCGGAAGCTGCCGAGCTCGTCATCGAAACCGACGATCGCGCCCATGCGCTTGCGGAACTCGGCCTGCGTCTCGACGCTGCTCACCAGGCCGCTGGCCTTGGCGTAGGCGGCCGGATCGCCGCCGTGCGCCTCGAGCCCCGCGGCGAAGCGGCGCACGTAGTCGTCGACCGCCGTCGCCGGCAGCTTGCGGCCTTCGGCCACGCCCTTGCCGTAGTCCTTCCACAGATCGCCGAGCCAGTCGAGGCTGGCGGCGCGCGCATCCGGCGACATGTCGTTGCGCGTGAACGGCTCGACCGCCGACTTGTACTCGCCGACGCGGAACACGTGCACGTCGACGCCGAGCTTGTCGAGGCCGTCCTTGAAGTAATTGTTGTAGCTGCTGAAGCCCTCGATCGACAGGCTGCCCATCGGGTCCATCACCACCTCGTCGGCCTGCGCCGCGGCGTAGTAATAAGCCTGCTCGTAGGACGGGCTCCAGGCGATGATCTTCTTGCCGGTGGCGCGGAAGTCCCGCATGGCCGCCGCCAGCTCCTCGAGCTGCGGCAGGCCGGCGTCGGCCAGACCGTCGAGCTTGAGCACCGCGAACGGAATGCGCGGATCGTCCTTGGCGGTTTCGAGGGCGTCGATCAGATCGCGCAGCGAGGACTGCGACGGCAGCTGGCCGTTGAGATTCTCGAGCAGGCGCTGGCTCGGATCCTCGTCGATCTGCTCGACCAGCACGCCGCTCGGCGCGAGCACCAGCGGCGTGTTGTGCTCGATGCGCAGGCCGCCGTGGCCGTTGCGCAGCAGCAACCAGATCGCTGCCAGCGAGCCGAGCACGAACACGATGGTGATCAGCTTGAGCAAGCCGCTGACCAGCATCCACAGGAAATGGAACAGACGGCCGAGTACCGAACGTCCGCGCACGGGGGAGTGGCTGTCGCTCATCGGCAAAGATCCTTTCGCGTGCTCAGACGCGCTTCATGATCACGGAACCGGCCGAGTAGCCGGCACCGAACGCGCACAGCACGACGATGTCGCCGGGCACGAGATCGTCGTGATACTTGTGGAACGCGATCACCGAGCCCGCCGAGCTGGTGTTGGCGTATTCGTCGAGAATCACCGGCGCTTCCTCGATCGACGGGTCGCGGCCCAGCACCTTGCGCGCGATCAGCTCGTTCATGTTGAGGTTGGCCTGGTGCAGGAAGAAGCGCTTGACCTGGTCGGGCTCGACGCCGAGCGCGCCGAGATGCGCGCCGAGCAGCTCCGACACCATCGGCACCACTTCCTTGAAGACCTTGCGGCCTTCCTGGCGGAACAGCACGTCGTCCCACGGCCGCGGCGGCACCTCGCACTCGTTGAGGAAGCCGAAGTTGTTGCGGATGTTGCTCGAGAACTGCGTCGCCAGCTTGGTGCCGAGCACCTCGAAGCGGGTCTTCGACACGGCGCCTTCGAGCGGCTCGACCAGCACCGCGGTGGCGGCGTCGCCGAAGATGAAATGACAGTCGCGGCTGCGCCAGTTCAGATGGCCGCTGCAGACCTCGGGATTGATGACCAGCACCGCGCGCGCGCTGCCCTGACGCACCGCGTCGACCGCTGCCTGGATGCCGAACGCCGCCGAAGCGCAGGCCACGTTCATGTCGTAGGCGAAGCCCTGGATGCCGAGCAGCGCCTGGATCTCGACCGACAGCGCCGGATAGGCGCGCGGCGGATTCGAGCACGCGACGATCACGAAATCGACGTCGGCCGCCGTGCGGCCGGCGCGCTCCAGCGCCTGGCGGGCCGCGGCGATGCCCATGTCGGCGAGCAGCGAGGGCTCGTCGTTGCTGCGCGTCGGCAGCCGCGGCCGCATGATGTCGATATTGAGCACGCCGGTCTTGTCGAGCACGTAGCGCGACTTGATGCCCGAGGCCTTGACGATGAATTCGCTGCTCGACGGCTGCAGCGGCGCGGTGGTGCCGGCGGCGATCGCCTCGGCATGCTCGGCGTTGTAGCGCTCGACGTAGGCGTTGTAGCAGGCCACCAGCTCGTCGTTGGAGATCGACTGCGCAGGCGTGAAGAGTCCGGTGCCGGTAATCGCGGCTTTGATCATGGCTTCAGGATGAGGGGTCCGTGGGATGGCGCCGATTCTACTCCACGCTCCAGCCGGCCCTGGCGATCGCCAGGTTCAGGGTGTCGCGGACCTCGTGCTCTTGACGGATCGACAGGTGCGAGCCCTGGTACCACTGCACCGGCACGTTCCAGTGGCGGCCGAGTTCGAGCGGATGGCGCGGCACGACGATGCGATCGCCGGTCGCGGCGACCACGAACAGCCGCTCGCGGGAGAGCAGCGGCGCGCGCGACAGCGGCGACACCGGCTGCAGGACGCTGCGGTAGCGGGCTTCGTCGAGGCCGTGCTCGGCGTAGTAGGCGCGATGCGCCGGCGGCGCCACGCTCCACAACGCGAACGCCAGATCGATCACCGGAATCGCGGCGACCGCGAAGTCGAGCTCGGCGTCGTAGCCGGACAGCAGCGCCGCGTTATAGCCGCCGAGCGACACGCCGAGCACGCCGACGCGCGCGCCGGGCTCGTTGGCGCGCAGCCAGGCCAGCGTGCGGCGCAGATCCCACAGCGCCTGTGACTCGGCGTAGACCAGGTCCGACAGATCGCCGTCGAGATAGAGGTCGCCGGAACGCAGGCCGGCGCGGCGCGGGCCGTGCAGCGGCAGCACCGGCTGGATGATGTTCAAGCCGAGCTTGTGATGCAGCCAGCCGGGCGAGAACAGGCTCAGGTCCATCCATGGCGACCCCATGCGATAACCGTGGATGCACATCAGCCACGGCCGCGGCTTGCCCGGATGGCGCAGCAGGCGCACGTGGCACTCGGCGTTGTTGGCGTGGCTCTTCCAGATCACCGCGTTCGGCAGCTCGCTGGGCGGCGCGTAGCCGCTGTCGAAGCGCAGCACCTCGTAGTCGTGGCCGAAGATGCGGCCGCGGTCGATGTAAGTCTCCTCCGGCGCCGGCGGGGCCGGATGCATGGCCTGCGGATCGCGATCCCAGCCGTGCTGGCGGATCGCGTCCTCCATGCGCAGCGAATCCTCGCAGGTGCGCGAGGCCTCCTGCCCGCTCGGAATGCGCGAGGCACCGACGAAGTAGCCGAGCACGGCCTCGTCGATCGCGACCTTGAAGTCCATGCGCGTGGAGATTTCCGGCGGCGTCGCGCCGAGATACAGCGGCGCGCGGCGCAGCGCCGCGCGGCCGGACGCCAGGAAGCTGGCGAACGACAGCAGGCCGGTGAAGAACGCCGTACCGAAATCGGCGACCCACCACGCCGGCAGCGTGAACAGCAGGCCGAACACGGCGCCGATCGACATCAGGCTGATCGTGCGCGGATCGCCCGGCGTCAGCAGCAGGCCGATGCCCGACGCCAGCAGCAGCGCGCCGGGCACGATCGCCCAGAACAGCCAGGCGCCGCCATCGTGTGCGAGCAGCCAGTACAGGCCGGCGACGATCGGCACCCAGCTCAGCACTTCCCACTGCTTGGGCTTGGGATATTCCATCCTTTCCTCTTCTTCGGTTGGCGCTTGGAGCCGAACGGGACGCGCCGCAGCGCGGCCGGCCTCAGTGTAGGCGGGCCGGCGGCGGCTTTTCGAGCGCCGCCGCGGCCCCGGCAGCGTTCAGGTGAGAAGGCGCGACAGCCACCAGATGCTGCCGGCCAGCGCCAGCAGCTGCGCGCCCTGCGCCGGCCAGCGCCAGGCCCGCTGCCGGTGCTGGCCCCAGAACGCGAACGCGGCGACCAGCGTCAGCACCAGGAAGCTCAGCGTCATCTGCGTGACCAGCCGCCACTCGGCACGCAGCCGCGGCTCGACGTCCAGGTTGAACGCATACATGATCCAGACCGCGCCGAGCGTGACCGCGAAGGTCGCCGCCAGCGCCAGCATCACGGCATTGAAGATGTTGAGGGCCTTCATCCTCGGGCGTCTTTCATCCTCGGGCGTCTTTCGGTTTGCGCCGGCGCGCCGGCAGCGTCAGCAGCGGAAACAGCTCGCGGGCGATGCGCGGCTGCTTCATCGCGGTGCGGATCATCAGGCTGACGAAGCCGCGCAGGATGCGGTCGCGATTGGCGATCACGCTGCCGACCATCGGTACGCGACGGTTATTGATGACGGTGACGTGATCCTCCGGCGCCGCGCCGAAGTTGAAGCGCACCGTCAGCTGCACGTCGAGCGGCTCGGCCGCACGACGCCGCCGGCGCTGCGTGCCTGCCTCCGCCTCTGCCTGCCCTTTGCGTATCATCCGTCGCGCTTCTCCAGACTTCGTCCCACCGGCGTGACCGACCTTCGATGACCGAGAACCTGATCGTCTTCGCCCACGGCAAGGAAAGCGGCCCCTGGGGCACCAAGATCACGCATCTGGCGCAGACGGCGCAACGCCGCGGCTTCGCCGTCATCAGCCCGGATTATAGTCACACGCACGATCCGCAGGCCCGCATCGCGCAGCTGCTCGCGCTGCGGCCGACGGCGCGGCGGCTGGTGCTGGCCGGCTCGAGCATGGGCGGCTACGTCTCGGCGATGGCCTGCGCCGCGCTGCAGCCGCAGGCCCTGTTCCTGATGGCGCCGGCGCTCTACTTCCCGTATCCCGGCTGGGACGGCGAGCCGCAAGGCATTCCGCCGCGCTGCAGCGTCGTGCATGGCTGGCACGACGACATCGTGCCGCTGGCGCAGGCGCAGCGCTTCGCGCAGCAGCATCGCGCCGCGCTGCACGTGCTCGATACCGGGCACACCCTGAACGACCAGCTGCCGATGCTCGACCTGCTGCTCGACCGCCTGCTCGCCGAAGTGCTCGCGGCATGAGCCGCGACGCCGCACTGGCTGCGGCGTACGCGAACGCGCGCTACGAAATCGATCTCGGCACGCAGCGCATCGTGCGCCGCATCGGCCGCCGCGACGCCGGCGCCGACGCCGCGCTGCGCACCGCCGGCTGCCGCCGGCACTGGTTCATCGTCACGCCCTGCAATCCGGATTCGCGGCGGCTGACGGACGCCGACAACGCAGCGCGGCTGGCGCGCTTCGCGGCAGACCTCGCCGCACACCGCTGGGATACGCGGCCGAGCCTCGGTCGCGCCGACGACGGCTGCTGGCCGGAGGCCGGCGCCTGCGTGTTCGACGCCGAGCCGCCCGCGGTCCTGGCGCTGGCGCGCGCTTACGGCCAGGCCGCGTTCGTGCAGGGCCGTCTCGGCGCGGCGCCGACGCTGGTCTGGACGCGCTGAACGAAACGCCGGCGCCGCGCGAGCGCAGCGCCGGCACGGACGCAGCCCGCGTGCGCGTCGGCCTTCGTGATCGTGCCGCGGGGACGCCGGGCGCGACTGCCGGCACTGCCAAAAGATGCGCCGCCCCTGCGGTCCGGCCGGGATCGGCGCGGCGACCGCGCCGCGTCCGCGCTGCGCCGCCAGCAGGACCGACGGCGACGCGCGCGTCGCGCCGGGCTCGCCGCGGGCGCTTCAGTCCGCCTTACGGTCGCTGTGGCCGAGATCGCGCTGCGGCGCGATGCGGTCGCGGATCGCCTGCTTGAGCAGCGGCAGATCCGGAAAGCCGCGATCGCGCGCGCGGTCGGCGAGCAGCTCGCCGTCGAGCCGCACGCGGAACGCGCCGCCGCTGCCCGGCTGCAGCGCGACCTCGCCGAGCTCGTCCTGGAAGGTCGTCAGCAATTCCTGCGCGACCCAGGCGGCGCGCAGCAGCCAGCGGCACTGCGTGCAGTATTCGATCTCGATGCGCGGCCGGGCGCTCACGCGGCGCCCTCGCCGCGCCGCGGCCATGGCTGATAGGCGTGGAATTCCGGCGGCATGCGCCGCGGCCGGCCGCTCTTCATGTCGACGCAGACCCAGTGCGTCTGGCCGCGCAGCACGGTCTTGCGGTCGCTGGCGCGCACGATCTGGTAGCGCCGCCACATGCTGAGGCGGAAGTCGTTCTCGTGCACCCAGGTCGCCAGCCACAGCTGATCGCCGGCGAAGGTCGGCGCCAGATAGTCCAGCTCGTGGCGGCGCGCCACGCAGCCGGCGCCGAGCGCGCCGTAGGCGGCGAAGTCCAGGCCCAGGCTCACCGAATGCCCCCAGGCGACCTGCTCCAGCCAGGACAGATAGACGACGTTGTTGGTATGGCCGAAGGCGTCGAGGTGCTCGGCACCGACGAGCACGGTCTGCGTGTACGGACGTTCGACATCCCACACGGTATCGAGGGCCGGATCGGCGGTCGGGCCCGGCGGATCTGCGTGATTCATGCCCGGGAGATTAGCGGATCGACCGTGCGCCGGCATTGCGGCGGCGGCCTTCCGTTCGTACAATTTCAATCCGTACTGATTTGGTCTTGATTGTCGTGTTGAAGCTCAGCCGCCTTGCCGACTACGCCACCGTCCTGATGACGGCGGTCGCGCGCGCGCCGCAGCGGACGCACACCGGCCAGGAGCTCGCGGAACGCACCCGCATCCCGCTGCCGACGGTCGCCAAGCTGCTCAAAGTGCTCGCCAGGGGCGGACTGCTCGAATCGCTGCGCGGCGCCCACGGCGGCTACCGGCTCGGCCGCGCCGCCGAACAGATCTCGGTCGCCGACATCATCGGCGCGCTCGAAGGGCCGATCGCGGTGACCGCCTGCGCCGGCCACGGCGGCGAACCCTGCAGCATCGAGACGGACTGTGCGACACGCGCCAACTGGCGCCTCATCAATTCGGCGATCCATCAGGCCCTCGCCGCGGTGACGCTGGCGCAGATGGCGCAGGGCGGCGGCGCCGCGCCCCGCACGACGCCACCCCAGGAATTCCCGCTGATCCGGGCCTGACCGGATCCGCCCCAATGGATAGCGACCTCATGGCAGCCAATCCCTCCGACATCCCGGTCCCCGCCGAGGGGATCGAAGCGCTGGTCCAGAACCGCAAGTACGCGGCCGGCTTCGTCACCGACATCGAGTCCGAACGCATCGCGCCGGGCCTCAACGAAGACGTCGTGCGCCTGATCTCGGCGAAGAAGCAGGAACCCGAGTGGCTGCTCGAGTTCCGCCTCAAGGCCTTCCGCCGCTGGCAGTCGATGCGCGAGCCGCACTGGGCGCACGTCGAGCACCCGCGCATCGACTTCCAGGCGATCACCTACTGGTCGGCGCCGAAGTCGATGGCCAACCAGCCGAAATCGCTCGACGAGGTCGACCCGAAGCTGCTCGAGACCTACAAGAAGCTCGGCATCCCGCTCAAGGAGCAGGAAATACTCGCCGGCGTGCAGAACGTCGCCGTCGACGTCGTGTTCGACTCGGTCTCGGTCGCCACCACCTTCAAGCAGAAGCTCGCCGAAGCCGGCGTGATCTTCTGCCCGATCTCCGAAGCCGTGCGCGAGCATCCGGAGCTGGTGAAGAAGTACCTCGGCAGTGTCGTGCCGTTCGGCGACAACTACTACGCGGCGCTGAACTCGGCGGTGTTCTCCGACGGCTCGTTCGTGTTCGTGCCCAAGGGCGTGCGCTGCCCGATGGAGCTGTCGACCTACTTCCGCATCAACGAGCGCAACACCGGCCAGTTCGAGCGCACGCTGATCATCTGCGAGGACGACGCCCAGGTCTCCTACCTCGAAGGCTGCACCGCGCCGCAGCGCGACGAGAACCAGCTGCACGCGGCGGTCGTCGAACTGGTCGCGCTCGATCGCGCCGAGATCAAGTATTCGACCGTGCAGAACTGGTACCCGGGCGACGAGAACGGCGTCGGCGGCATCTACAACTTCGTCACCAAGCGTGGCGACTGCCGCGGCCGCGCCAGCAAGATTTCGTGGACGCAGGTCGAGACCGGCTCGGCGATCACCTGGAAGTACCCGAGCTGCATCCTGCGCGGCGACGACTCGGTCGGCGAGTTCTACTCGGTGGCGCTGACCCATCACCGCCAGCAGGCCGACACCGGCACCAAGATGATCCACGTCGGCCGCAACACCAGGTCGACGATCGTCTCCAAGGGCATTTCCGCCGGCCGCGGCCAGCAGGCCTACCGCGGCCTGGTGCGCGTGCTCGAGAAGGCCGAAGGCGCGCGCAACCACACTCGGTGCGACTCGCTGCTGATCGGCGACCAGTGCGGTGCCCACACCTTCCCGTACACCGAAGTCCGCAACCCGACGGCGATCGTCGAGCACGAGGCGACGACCTCGAAGATCGCCGACGACCAGCTGTTCTACTGCCGCGCGCGCGGCATCGGCGAGGAAGACGCCGTGTCGATGATCGTCAACGGCTTCTGCAAGGACGTCTTCAAGGAACTGCCGATGGAGTTCGCGGTGGAAGCGCAGAAGCTGCTGCAGGTTTCGCTGGAAGGCGCGGTGGGGTGAGCCCGCTTGCCCAAGCGGCGAACGCCCGGCCACGGAGCGTTGGCAATGGCGAGGAGCGACCCGATGTCGCGCCGAGCGGAGCCAGCGCCGGGCCGGGGCCGGATCAGGAACCGAAGTCGCGCCATGGACGGCCTGCCGGCGCGAAAACAGACAACGCGAAAGGCGGGTTGCCCCCGCTCTACGCCTGAGTTGGAACGAGAGATGAGCCAGTTACTGCAAATCGAAAATCTGCACGCCGAAGTCGCCGGCAAGGAAATCCTCAAGGGCCTGGACCTGGTGGTGAACGCCGGCGAAGTGCACGCGATCATGGGCCCGAACGGCGCCGGCAAGTCGACGCTGTCGAAGGTGCTGGCCGGTGCCGAGGACTACGTCGTCACCGCCGGCACGATCCGCTACCAGGGCCGCGACCTCGCCGAACTGTCGGCCGAGCAGCGCGCCGCGCACGGCATCTTCATGGGCTTCCAGTATCCGGTCGAGATTCCCGGCGTCAGCAACATGATGTTCCTCAAGGCGGCGCTCAACGCGCAGCGCAAGGAACGCGGCGAGCCCGAGCTCGATGCCGGCGACTTCCTGGCCTGGGTCCGCCACCGCGTCAAGCAGATGAAGATGGACCCGGCGATGCTCTCGCGCGGCGTCAACCAGGGCTTCTCCGGCGGCGAGAAGAAGCGCAACGAGATCCTGCAGATGCTGGTGCTCGAACCGCGGCTGATGGTGCTCGACGAAACCGACTCCGGCCTCGACATCGACGCGCTGAAGATCGTCGCCGACGGCATCAACGCGATGCGCTCGCCCGAGCGCGCGACCATCCTCGTCACGCACTACCAGCGTCTGCTCGACCACGTGCAGCCGGACGCCGTGCACGTGCTCGCCGCCGGCCGCATCGTCAAGAGCGGCGGCCCGGATCTCGCGCGCGAGCTCGAGGAAAAGGGCTACGGCTGGCTGCAGCAGGCGGCGTGATGACGATCCACGCATCCTACGGCGAAGCCTTCGAACGCTTTGCGGCGGCGCTGCCAGCCGCGGAACGCGCCGCCCGCGCCGCCGCCTTCGACACCTTCGCGCAGCGCGGCCTGCCGGACGACGGCATCGAGCGCTGGCACTACACCAATCTGCAGCCGTTCGCGGCGCAGCCCGTGCAGCTCGCGCCGGCCGCGGCCGGCACGCCGGATCTTTCGGCCTGGCGGCTCGAGGACTGCGACGAGCACGTCTGGATCAACGGCCGCGCGCTGAACGCGGCCGCCGCGCCGGCGCCGCTGCCGAGCCTCGATGCGCATGCCGGCCTCGCCGGCCTGCACCGCGCCTTCGCGACGCCGGGCCTGCAGCTGACGGTGCCGCGCGACGTGCGCCTCGATCGTCCGCTGCACGTGCTGAGCGTGTCGGACGCCCGCGAGGCCGGCGAGATGTTCCACCTCGCCCACCGCATCCGCCTCGAACGCGGCGCGCAGGCCCTGCTCATCGTCCAGAACCTCGGCCTGCCGGGCGCCACGCGCTTCTCGACGCAGAGCCTGTCGATCGAACTCGCCGAAGGCGCGCAGCTGACGCTGGTGCGCGTGCAGGACGAAGCCCGCGGCACGACGCACTGGCTGCAGACCACGGCCGAAGTCGGCCACGACGCGCGGCTCGACGTCGTCAACGTCGACCTCCCCTATGACGAAAGCGGGGATCCGATCCCCGGCGAAGCCACGGCCGCCAAGGCGAGCGGCGGCACGCTGATCCGCAGCGACTGGCGCGTCAAGCTCGCTGCGCCGGGCGCGCATGCCGAACTGTCCGGTCTGTTCGGCGCCGACGGCCGCGTGCACCTCGACAACCAGTACGAGATCGACCACGCCGCGCCGCACGGCACCAGCCGCCAGTGGTTCCGCGGCCTCGGCTTCGGCCCGAGCCGGGCGATCCTCAACGGCCGCGTCGTCGTGCAGCGCGGCGCGCAGAAGACCGATTCCGAACAGCGCATCGCCAACCTGATGCTGGCCAAGGGCGCCGAGATCGACGCCAAGCCGGAACTGGAGATCTACGCCGACGACGTCAAGTGCGCGCACGGCGCCAGCTGCGGCCAGCTCGACGACGCGGCGGTGTTCTACCTGCGCTCGCGCGGCGTGCCGGAAGCGCAGGCCCGCGCGCTGCTGATCTACAGCTTCATCAACGACGTACTGGCGCGCGTGCCGCACGTGGCGCTGCGCCTGCGCCTCGCGCGCCGCATCACGGCGCGGCTCGGCGCCGGCCTCGACCTTTCCGAAGCGACGCTGAGCGGAGCCGCCGCATGAGCGCCGCCGCCCCGCTGCCGCTGGATCTCGACGCGATCCGCGCGCAATTCCCGATCCTCACGCAGAAGGCGCGCGGCAAGCGCCTCGCCTACCTCGACAACGCGGCGACGACGCAGAAGCCGGAGGTGATGCTGCAGGCGATCGACCACTACTACCGCACCTCGAACGCCAACGTGCACCGCGCCGTGCACGAGCTCGCCGAGCGCGCGACCACCGCCTACGAAGGCGCGCGCGACCGCATCGCGGCGTTCCTCAACGCGCCGCGCGAGCAGATCGTCTTCACGCGCGGCACCACCGAGAGCATCAATCTGGTCGCGCGCAGCTACCTGCAGCCGCGCGTGCAGCCCGGCGACGAAGTGCTGCTGACCGGCATGGAGCACCACTCGGACATCGTGCCCTGGCAGCTCGCCGGCGCGAAGACCGTCGCCGCGCCGGTCGACGACCGCGGCGCGCTGATCTTCGAGGAATGGCTGCGGCTGTTCACGCCGCGGACCCGGCTGGTCGCCGTCGCGCAGATCTCGAACACGCTCGGCACCATCAACCCGATCGCCGACATCGTGCGCGAGGCGCATGCCCGCGGCGTGCCGGTGCTGGTCGACGGCGCCCAGGGCATCGCCCACCTGCCGACCGACGTGCGCGCGCTCGACGTCGACTTCTACGCGTTCTCGGCGCACAAGCTCTACGGTCCGACCGGCTTCGGCGCGCTGTACGCCAAGCGCGAGCATCTCGAAGCGATGGACCCGTGGCAGGGCGGCGGCGACATGATCCGCACCGTCGCCTTCAGCGGCAGCACCTGGAACGAGGTGCCGTACAAGTTCGAGGCCGGCACGCCGGACATGGCCGGCGCGGTCGGCTGCGCGGCGGCGATCGAGTGGCTGGACGCGCTCGGCGTCGCGCGCGTCGCCGCGCACGAGCACGCGCTGCTCGAATACGGCACGCAGCGCCTGCAGGAAGTGCCGGGCCTGCGCCTGATCGGCACCGCGCCGCAGAAGGCGGGCATCCTGTCGTTCGTGATGGACGGCGCGCACCCGCAGGACATCGGCACCATCCTCGATCTGGAAGGCGTGGCGATCCGCACCGGCCACCACTGCACGATGCCGTTGATGGAGCGCTTCGGCGTGCCGGCGACGGCGCGCGCCTCGCTCGCCGTCTACAACGGCACGGACGACATCGACCAGCTCTACGCCGCGCTGATGAAGGTGCACAAGCTGTTCTCGTGACGACGCGCCGACCGGCGCCGGCGCCCACACGCGCCGGCCGCCGGATCGGCACGCCGCGCCGTGCACGAGCGCACCGCTGACCAAGATCAAGATGCGGCGCGGCCCGCGACGCTAGGCTTGGCGCACGCTGTCCCCTTTCCGTGTCTTCGCCGCATGCCGCCGCCGGGCGGCGGCCGGATCGGTGCCGTCGACAGCGGCGGCGCATGCGGGCACGACCATCCGCCACGCAGACGCCGATCGCACGCAAGGATCGCTGATGCCGGCCGACGCTCTCGACGCTTTCTTCCGCCCCGCCTCGGTCGCACTGATCGGCGCCTCGACCCGGCCCGGCTCGGTCGGCGCGCTGGCCGCGCGCAATCTGCTCGACGGCGGCTACGCCGGGCCGGTGATGTTCGTCAATCCGCGTCACACCGAGATCGGCGGACGTCCGGTCTACGCCGACGTCGCGAGCCTGCCCCAGACCCCGGCGCTCGCCGTCATCGCCACGCCGCCGGCCACGGTGCCCGGCCTGATCGCGGCGCTCGGCGCGCGCGGCACGCGGGCGATCGTCGTCATCACCGCCGGCTTCGGCGAACTCGGCGAGCAGGGCAAGGCGCTGCAGCGCGCCGCCGTCGCCGCGGCGCGGGCGCACGGCGCCCGCCTGATCGGCCCGAACTGCCTCGGCCTGCAGGCGCCGGCGATCGGCCTCAACGCCAGCTTCGCGCAGCTGCTGCCGCCGCCCGGCCGGCTCGCCTTCGTCAGCCAGTCGGGGGCGATGGCAACCGCCCTGCTCGACTGGGCCGCCCCGCGCGGCATCGGCTTCTCGCAGCTCGTCTCGCTCGGCGACATGGCCGACGTCGACTTCGCCGACCTGCTCCGCTACCTCGCCGACGAACCGGGCACGGAGGCGATCCTGCTCTACATCGAAGGTCTGCGCGAAGCGCGCGGCTTCATCGAGGCCGCGCGCGCGGCGGTGCTGAACAAACCGGTGATCGCGCTCAAGGCCGGCCGCCGCGCCGAAAGCGCCAAGGCCGCGGCCTCGCACACCGGCGCGCTCGCCGGCGCCGATGCCGCCTACGAGGCGGCGTTCCGGCGCGCCGGCATCCTGCGTGTGCGCGACACGCTCGACCTGTTCGACGCGGCGCAGACGCTGGCCTGCACCGGCGCGCAACGCGGCGAACGCCTGGCGATCCTCACCAACGGCGGCGGCCCCGGCGTGCTCGCGAGCGATGCGCTCGCCGACGCCGGCGGCCGGCTCGCGACGCTGGCACCGCAGACGCTGGCGCGCCTCGACGCGACGCTGCCGCCGACCTGGAGCCACGGCAATCCGGTCGACATCATCGGCGACGCGTCGAGCGCGCGTTACCGCGAAGCGCTGGCCGCGCTGCTCGACGATGCCGACGTCGACGCCGTGCTGGTCATCAACTGCCCGACCGCGGTCGGGCATCCGCTGCAGGCGGCGCAGGCCGTTGCCGAGGTCGTGACGCAGGCGCAGCCGCAGCGGGACGATCGCAACGTGCTGGGCTGCTGGCTCGGCCGGCATTCGGCGGAAGCGGCGCGGCGCGTGCTCGTCGAGGCCGGCATCGCCGGCTACGAAACCCCCGAAGAAGCCGTGCGCGGCTTCATGCAGCGCGTGCAGTACGGCCGCTGCCGCGATGCGGTGCAGGCGCCGGTCGTCGCGCGCCCGTACACGGACGTCGACACCAGCGCCGCCGGCCGCGCCATCGACGGCGCGCTCGGCGCCGCGCGCGAATGGCTCGACAGCGAGGAAGTCGACCGCCTGCTCGGCGCCTGGCGCATCGCGGTGCCGGCCTTGCGCGTCGCCGCCGACGTCGACGCGGCGGTCGCCGCGGCCGCGGCGATCGGCTATCCGGTCGCGCTGAAGATCCGCTCGGCGCAGATCACGCACAAGACCGACGTCGGCGGCGTCGCCCTCGGTCTGGCCGACGCCGACGCGCTGCGCCGCGAGGCGGCAGCGATGCTCGAACGCGTACGCGCCGCGCGTCCCGACGCGCAACTCGCCGGCTTCACCGTGCAGGCCATGGTGCGCCGCCCGCAGGCCTTCGAGCTGATCGTCGGCGTCACGCGCGATCCGAGCTTCGGGCCGCTGCTGATGTTCGGCCACGGCGGCATCGCCGTCGAAGTGCAGCAGGACAGTGCCATCGAGCTGCTGCCGCTCGACGCCGCGCTGGCCCGCGCACAGATCGCGCGCACGCGCATTTACAAGCAGCTGCAGGGCCTGCGCCGCCAGCCGCCGGCCGATCTCGACGGCATCGTCGACATGCTGCTCCGCGTCGCGGCGATGGTCACCGCGCATCCGCAGATCGGCGAGCTCGACATCAATCCGCTGCTGGCCGACGCGCGCGGCGTGCTCGCCCTCGACGCGCGGGTCAGGGTCGCCGCGCAGCCGGATTGAAGGACCGCGCTAGCGTGCGTCGCCGGCCGGCCGCTCGTCCTGCATCCACAACAGCGCCTGGCCGAGGTGCAGCGCCAGCGCCAGCACCGTCGGCCCGATGAAGACGCCGGCGACGCCGAACGCCAGCACGCCGCCGATCACGCCCATGAACGTCAGCGCGAACGGCAGGTGACTCGAACGGCTGATCAGGAACGGCTTGATGACGTTGTCGACCGAGCTGATGCCGAAGAAGCCGTAGACGACCATGAACAGCGCCCAGCCCGGCTGGTCCTGACGGAACAGCCAGAACGCGGCGGCACCCCAGATCAGCGGCGGCCCGACCGGCGCCATCGACAGCACGAAGGTCAGCGCGCCGAGCAGGAACGGATTCGGCACGCCGGCGATCGCGAAGCCGATCGTCGCCACCATCGCCTGTGCCAGCGCAGTGCCGATGACGCTGAACATCACGCCGGTCACCGTGCGCTGCGCGATCTCCAGCAGCGTGCGCCCGCGCTCGCCGGCGATGCGCGTGGCGAAGGCGCGCAGCGCCGCCGCCAGTACCGCGCCGTCGCGGTAGAGGAAGAACAGCAGCAGCGCCGAGAACAGCGCCTGGCCGAGCCCGAGCCCGAGCGCGCGCCCGCCGAGCAGCGCCAGTCGCCGCGCCGGATCGACGAAGCGCCCGGCCAGTTCGGCGATGCGGTCGCCGCCCGAGCCGAGCCCGTGCAGCCAGGCGCGCAGCGGCTCGCCGAGCAAGGGAATGTGCCCGAGCCAGGCCGGCGGCTCCGGCGGCCCCGCGGTCCGCCATTCCTCGATCAGCTTCAGCAGCCACAGCGCCGCGTCACCGAGCGAGATCACCAGCATCGCCGTCGGCACGATCACGACCAGCGCGACGACCACGCAGGCCAGCAGGCTAGCGACGGTGCGCTGTCCGCCGAGGCGGTGCAGCAGCCAGACGTAGGCCGGCCAGGTCGACACCGAGATCGCGACCGCGAACAGGATCGCCGACAGGAACGGCCGCAGCACGAACCAGCAGACCAGCACGAGCAGCAAGGCCAGCGCCATGCGCGCCAGCTGCTCGAAACGAAGGACGTCAGCGTTCGCCACGAAGGGTTCTTCCGTGATGGAGGGGAGCCTGGAAAGCGCCGGCCGGCCGATTATGCGGCATCGTCGCGCGGACGCCATGCCGCCGCCCGGTTACGCCGCGGCGGCGCCGCGCGACGCGCAGGGCCGGCATCATCGCCGCCGCGCACGGCGCGGAGCATGCCGCGCCGGCCGCACGCTAGCGCGCCGCCAGCAGCATGATCGCCGGCACGGTCAGCGCCAGACCGGCGAAGTTGACGCGGCTCAGACGCTCGCGGAAGACGACGAGGCCGACCAGCGTGCCGAGCGCGACGACGCCGAGATTCATCGCCGTGAACACGCGCGCCGGATCGTCGGCCAGCGCGCGGTGCGCGCGCAGGTAGAAGAGGATGTTGCCGAAGTTGAGCGCGCCGAGCGCGAGCCCGGCGACCACGCTGCGCGCGCTCAGCGGCGGCCCGCCGCGCCAGCGCCGCCCGCCGACGATCAGCGCCGCGACGACGAAGGCCAGCGCGAACACGCGCAGCAGTGACTCGCCGAGCGGAAGGCCGGCCGCCGCGACACGCTTGAGCAGCACGTCGATCGTGCCGAGTCCGACGAACACCAGCAGCGGATAGAACCAGGCGCCGTGGCCGTCGCCATCCGCGCCGCGGCCGGCCTTCCAGACCAGCGCCAGCAGTGCCAGCAGGCCGAAGGCGATGCCGAGCAGCAGCCGCGGCGTCGCCGGCTGCCCGAACACGGTGAATGCGGCGAGCAGCGACAGCAGCAGCGACAGACGCTGGGCGACGTCCGAGCGCACGATGCCGGCATGCCGCACCGACGCACCGAGCGCAAGAAAGATCGTCGGCAACAGCACGCCGAGCGCGATCAGTTCCGGCCACGGCGCCGCCTGCAGCGCCGGCACGGCGGCCGGCCGCAGCAGCGCCGCGCTGAGCAGCGCCGCGACGACATAGTTCGCCGCGACCATTTGCGGGATATCGAGCCGGCCACGCGGCGCGAGCTTGAGCAGCACGGACACCAGCACGCTGCAGGCGACGGCGAGAGCGATATGGAACATGGCGAAGAGATCGGGCCGGGGAAACGGGAAACGCGCGCGGCGCGGCGGGCGGACGAACGGACGGGCGCGTAGCTTAGACCGTGCGGCGCGCGCCGCGGCCCACCTGTGCGGCACTCGCCGTGCGCAAGCGCAAACGTCGCCGCCGAGTCCGCGCACGCGGCGGCGCGGACGACGGCGCTTCAGGGCGACGCGGCGCGCGCCGTGCCCGACAGCAGCGGCTGCGCTTCGCCGATCAGCGACGCCAGCAGGTCGGCCATGAAGCGTACGCGCGGCGAACGCCGCACGTCCGGGTGCATCACCAGCCACAGCGGCCGCACCGTCGGACAGGCCGGGCCGGGCAGCGGCGCCAGCGCCGTGTCGCCGTGCGTCAGGAAATGCGGCAGCACGGCGGCGCCGAGGCCGGCGCGCGCCGCGTGCAGCAGCGCGGCGAGATCGTTGCTGCGCAGCACGATGCGACGTCCGGCCAGCTGCTGATCGAGCCAGGCCTGCTGCGGCACGCGGCTGAGGCTTTCGTCGTAGCCGAGGAATTCCCAGGCGTCGCGCGGCCGGTCGGCGTAGCCCGGCCGCGCGTAGAGCCCATAGCCCATCTCGCCGACGCGGCGCGCGACCAGCCCCGGCGCGTCGGGCCGCGACATGCGGATCGCGAGATCGGCCTCGCGGCGCGCCAGGTTCGCGTCGCGGGTCTCGCCGACCATTTCCAGTTCGAGGTTCGGCCATTGCGAACGCCGCTCGGCAAGACGCGGCACCAGCAGATGGCTGGCCAGCGCCGGCGGCGCGGAAACCCGCACGGTGCCCTGCAGCGAGGCGACGCCGAGCGCGAGCCGCGAGAACGCCTGGGCCTCGTCGTCGAGCCGGCCGGCCTGCGCGAGCAGGGCTTCGCCTTCGGCGGTCGGCGACCAGCCCTTCGCCAGGCGGTCGAACAGGCGCACGCCGAGGCGCTGCTCCAGAGCCTCGACACGCCGCGCGACCGTCGAATGCTCGACGGCCAGGCGACGGGCCGCGCCGGACAGGCTGCCGGCTCGCGCCAGCTCCAGGAAATAGCGGATGTCGTCCCATTGCAGATGCCGGGACGCGGCGGCGATGTCCGTGTTTTTTTGCACAGTGCATGTTCGCTTTTGCCGAATTCCTGTGCAACGACACGCTCACTACGCTGCGCCTCGTCCCTGATGTTCCTGACGCGAGGCTCGACGATGAACGCTCTTCCCCACTCCACGGCGACCGCGGTCCGCGAGATCTGCATCGCGCAATACGGCGATCGCTCGACGCTGACGGCGCGTCAGGTCGAACTGCCGCCGCCGGGCGCCGGCGAGGTGCGCGTCCGCCACAGCGCGATCGGCGTCAACTTCGTCGACGTCTACCACCGCACCGGCCTTTACGCGCTGCCGCGGCTGCCGGCCGTGCTCGGCGTCGAGGCGGCCGGCGTCATCGAGGCGGTCGGCGCGGGCGTCGATACGCTGCGGCCGGGACAGCGCGTGGTCTACGCCGGACCGCCGGCCGGCGCCTACAGCAGCGCCCGCAACCTGCCGGCGGCGCGTGCGATCGCGCTGCCCGACGACATCGACGCCGACGCTGCCGCCAGCCTGCTGCTGCGCGGCATCACCGCGCACATGCTGCTGCACTACGTCCGGCCGTTGAAAGCCGGCGATACGCTGCTGGTCCATGCCGCAGCCGGCGGACTGGGGCTGGTGCTCGTGCAGTGGGCCAAGCGCCTCGGCGCGCGCGTGATCGGCACGGTCGGCAGCGCCGGCAAGGCAGCGCTGGCGACGCAGCACGGCCTCGACCACGCCGTGCTGCATCGCGAGCAGGATTTCGTCGCCGCCGTGCAGGCGCTGACCGACGGTCGCGGCGTGGACTACGCCATCGACGGCATCGGCGGCGCGACGCTGGCGCGGACGATGGCCACGGTGCGGCCGTACGGCATGGTTGCCAGCGTCGGCCAGGTCGCCGGCGATCCGGGCCCGCTCGATCTGTCGCTGCTCGGGCCGGCGCGCTCGATCGCGCTGTCGCGGCCCGGCGTCTTCCGCTTCATGAGCGAGCCGGCCCTCTATCGCGAGGGCGCGCTGGCGACGCTGCAGCAGCTGCGCGCGGGCCTGCGCGCCAACATCGGCGCCGTGCTGCCGCTGGTGCAGGCGGCCGAGGCCCATCGCCGGCTCGAAAGCGGCGAGAGCGGCGGCGCGATCCTGCTGCGGCCATGAACGCATCCAGCTCCAGCCGCGCGCCGGCCGCGCCCGCGCCCGCGCCCGCCAGGACCGCGATCGTCACCGGCGGCGGCACCGGCATCGGCCGCGCCGTCAGCCTGCGCCTCGCCGCGGCCGGCTGCCGCGTCGCCGTGGTCTATTCGCGCAGCGAAGCCGACGCGCACGCCACCGTCGCGCAGGCGCGGCGCGCCGGCGGCGACGCGCTCGCCATCCGCGCCGACGTCGCCGACGACCGGCAGGCGCGACGCCTGGTCGCCGACGTGGTCGCGCGCTTCGGCGGCCTCGACTATCTCGTCAACAATGCCGGCATCACCCAGCAGCTGCCGTTCGACGATCTGGAGGCGATCGCGGACGACACCTGGGATCGTCTGATCGCCGTCAACGTCAAAGGCACCTTCCACTGCTGCCGCGCTGCCGCGCCGTACCTGCGCGCCGCCGGCGGCGCCATCGTCAACGTCGGCAGCATCGCCGGCGAAACCGGTTACGGCTCGTCGATGCCGTATGCGGTCTCGAAGGCCGCGGTGCACGGCCTGACGCGGGCGCTGGCCCGCGCCCTGGCGCCCGAGGTGCGCGTCAACGGCATCGCGCCCGGCGCGGTCGCGACGCGCTGGTGGTGCGGACACGAGCACAAGATGCGGCAGCTGTCCGGCGATCTGCCGCTGCAGCGCATCTCCAGCGCCGAGGACATCGCCGCCACGATCTGCGCCTTGCTCGACGCGCGGTCGCTGACCGGCCAGATCGTGCGCGCCGACAACGGACAGACGCTGTAGGACCCGGCGCCGCCGCGCGAAGCGGCGCGCGCTTGCGCTGGATCAAGGGCGCAGAACGGCGAAACCCCTATGCTGAGCGCACAGGGAGTTTCCGATGCCACGCTTGCCAGCCTCGTTCCGTTGCGGTGCCGCGCGCAGCCGCGCATGCCTGTGCCGTTTCGGTGCGGCAGGCGCGCTCGTCGGAGTGCTCGCCGCCTGCGTCGATCTATCGCCGCGCTACGTGCGGCCGGCGGCACCGGTGCCGGCCGCCTACCCGCAGGAAGCGGCAGCCGCGGCGAGCGACGCCGGCGTCGAAGCGGACTGGCGCCACTACTTCACCGACCCGCAGCTGCAGAGCCTGATCCGCGTCGCGCTGGCGAACAACCGCGACCTGCGCATCGCCGCGCTGCGCACGCAGGAAGCGCGCGCGGCCTACGCGATCCAGCGCGCCGACCAGTGGCCGACGCTCGCCGTCGGCGCGCAGGCGGCGCGGGCGCGCACGCCGGGCGATCTGAACATGAGCGGCCGACCGGTCGTCGGCGGCGACAACGAGGCCTATGTCGGCATCAGCAGCTGGGAACTCGATCTCTGGGGCCGCGTGCGCAATCTCAAGCAGTCGGCGCTGCAGGACTACCTGGCGAGCGAGGCGGCGCGGCACGGCGTGCGCGTGTCGCTGATCGCGCAGCTCGCCGACGGCTACCTGCAGCTGCGCGAACTCGACGAACGTCTGACGCTGACGCGGCAGACCATCGACAGCCGCCAGGAATCGTTCCGCATCTTCAAGCGGCGCTACGAGGTCGGCGCGATCTCCAAGCTCGACCTGACGCAGGTCGAAACGCTGCTCAACCAGGCGCAGTCGCTCAGCGCCCAGCTCGAGCAGGCCCGCGCCAGTCAGGTCCATGCGCTGCAGCAGCTGGCCGGCACCACGATCGAGCTGGCGCCGAGCGAGCGCGGCTTCGACGACGGTGCGGTGCTCGCCGGCCTGCCGCCGGGCCTGCCGTCGTCGCTGCTGACACGCCGCCCCGACCTCATGGCCGCCGAGCACCGCCTGCGCGCCGCGCACGCCAATATCGGCGCGGCGCGCGCGGCGTTCTTCCCGCGCATCGCCCTGACCGGCACCTTCGGCACGGCGAGCGCCGAACTCGACGGCCTGTTCGATTCCGGCAGCCGCGCGTGGACCTTCGTGCCGACGCTGGCGCTGCCGATCTTCGACGGCGGTCGGCGTCGCGCCGGCCTCGATCTGGCCGAAGTCCGCCGCAACCTCGCCGTCGCCGATTACGAAAAGACCGTGCAGACCGCGTTCCGCGAAGTCTCCGACGCGCTGTCGGCGCGGCGCTGGCTCGCCGAGCAGGTGCGTATCCAGCGCCAGACGCTCGATGCGCAGGCCGAGCGTGCACGGCTGGCGCGGCTGCGCTACGACAGCGGCGCCTCGCCCTACCTCGAAGTGCTGGACGCGCAGCGCGACCTGCTGTCGGCACAGCAGGCGCTGGTGCAGACGCGCCGCGCGCTGCTGTCGAGCGAGGTCGCGCTGTATGCTGCGCTCGGCGGCGGCAGCCACGACATCCCCGCCGATTCCCCTGCCCGCTCCGCCGCCGCCGAGGCCGCTCCGTGATCGAGATTCGTCCCCTCCTGAAGAAGGTGGCCGTGCCCGCCGCCGCCGTCCTCGTCGTGCTCGCGATCGCGCTGTACGCCTGGACCCGGCTGCAGTCGGACAGCGACAGCA
The DNA here is from genome assembly GCF_000382285.1 of Solimonas variicoloris DSM 15731. Taxonomy (GTDB): domain Bacteria; phylum Pseudomonadota; class Gammaproteobacteria; order Nevskiales; family Nevskiaceae; genus Solimonas; species Solimonas variicoloris. The sequence goes on from NZ_KB907926.1 coordinate 69,001, forward strand.
CCGGCTTCGCCAGCGGCAACGGCCGCATCGAGGCGACCGAGATCGACATCGCGCCGAAGCTGCCGGGCCGTGTCGCCGACATCCTGGTGCGCGAAGGCGACTTCGTCAGCGCCGGCCAGGTGCTCGCGCAAATGGACGTGCAGTCGCTGCAGGCGCAGCGCGACGAGGCCCAGGCCAGCCGCCTGCGCGCGGTCTACGCGGTCGGCGCCGCCGAGGCGCAGGTCGCGCTGCAGCAGGCCGATCTGGCCGCGCAGCAGGCGCTGATCCACCAGCGCGAGAGCGAGCTCGACGCCGCGCAGCGCCGCCTCGCACGCTCGGAAACGCTGGCGCGCGAAGGCGCGTCCTCGCAGCAGGAGCTCGACGACGACCGCGCCCGCGAGCGCGGTGCGCAGGCGGCGCTCGCGGCGACGCGCGCCCAGGCCAGCGCCGCGCAGGCCGCCGTCGACGCCGCCCGCGCACAGGTCACCGGCGCACGCTCGGCGGTGACGGCCGCCGAGGCGACGGTCGCGCGCATCGACGTCGACATCGCCGACAGTGCCCTCAAGTCGCCGCGCGACGCGCGCGTGCAATACCGCGTCGCCCAGCCCGGCGAAGTGCTCGGCGCCGGCGGCAAGGTGCTGAACCTCATCGACCTGTCCGACGTCTACATGACCTTCTTCCTGCCGGAGACGGTCGCCGGCCGCGTCGCGCTCGGCAGCGAGGCGCGCATCGTGCTCGACGCCGCGCCGAATCTGGTGATCCCGGCGACGATCTCCTACGTCGCCAGCGCCGCACAGTTCACGCCCAAGACCGTGGAAACGGCGAGCGAGCGCCAGAAGCTGATGTTCCGCGTCAAGGCGCAGATTCCGCGCAGCCTGCTGCAGAAGTATCTGAACCAGGTCAAGACCGGCCTGCCCGGCGTCGCCTGGGTGCGCATCGATGCGCAGGCACCGTGGCCGTCGCGGCTCGACGTCAAGGTTCTGGACTGAGCCCATGAACGACGCAGCGCCGAGCGTCGCGCGCCTGCGGAGCGTGCGCCTGCGCTACGGCAAGACCGCGGCGCTCGACGGCGTCGACCTCGAACTGCCGGCCGGCCGCATGGTCGGCCTGATCGGCCCCGACGGCGTCGGCAAATCGAGCCTGCTGGCGCTGATCGCCGGCGCGCGCGCCGTGCAGGACGGCCGCGTCGAGGTGCTCGGCGGCGACATGGCGCAGAAGCGGCATCGCGACGCGGTCTGCCCGCGCATCGCCTACATGCCGCAGGGCCTCGGCCGCAATCTGTACCCGACGCTGTCGGTCGAGGAGAACCTGCAGTTCTTCGCGCGCCTGTTCGGTCACGACGCGGCCGAGCGGCGGCGACGCATCGACGAGCTGACGCGCGCGACCGGCCTGTACGAGTTCCTGGCGCGTCCCGTCGGCAAGCTGTCCGGCGGCATGAAGCAGAAGCTCGGCCTGTGCTGCGCGCTGATCCACGACCCGGACCTGCTGGTGCTCGACGAACCGACGACCGGCGTCGACCCGCTGGCGCGCGCCCAGTTCTGGGAGCTGATCGCGCGTATCCGCGGCGGCCGGCCGGGCATGAGCGTGCTGGTCGCGACCGCGTACATGGACGAGGCGCAGCGCTTCGACTGGCTGGTGGCGATGGACGACGGCCACGTGCTGGCGACCGGCGCGCCGCGCGAACTGCTGGCGCGCACCGCCAGCCGCTCGCTGGAAGCCGCGTTCATCCGCCTGCTGCCGGACGAGAAGAAACGCGACTACCGCCCGGTCGAGATTCCGCCGCTGCCGGCCGACGGCGACAACGACATCGCCATCGAGGCGCGCGAGCTGACCATGCGCTTCGGCGACTTCACCGCCGTCGACCACGTCAGCTTCCGCATCCGCCGCGGCGAGATCTTCGGCTTCCTCGGCTCCAACGGCTGCGGCAAGACCACGACGATGAAGATGCTCACCGGCCTGCTGCCGGCGAGCGAGGGCGAGGCCTGGCTGCTCGGCGCGCATGTCGAGTCCGGCGACCTGGCGACGCGACGCCGCGTCGGCTACATGTCGCAGGGCTTCTCGCTGTACGGCGAGCTCAACGTGCGCCAGAACCTGGTGCTGCACGCGCGCCTGTTCCACGTGCCGGAAGCGCAGATCGAGGCGCGCGTCGCCGAAATGCTGGCGCGCTTCGGCCTGCAGGACGTGCAGGCGAGCCTGCCGGAGCGCCTGCCGCTCGGCATGCGCCAGCGCCTGTCGCTGGCGGTGGCGATGGTGCACAAGCCGGAACTGCTGATCCTCGACGAGCCGACCTCCGGCGTCGATCCGATCGCGCGCGACAACTTCTGGCGCCTGCTGATCGAGCTGTCGCGCCGCGATCGCGTGACGATCTTCATCTCGACGCACTTCATGAACGAGGCCGAGCGCTGCGACCGCATCTCGATGATGCACGCCGGCCGCGTGCTCGACAGCGACACGCCGGCGGCGCTGGTCGCCAAGCGCGGCGCGGACACGCTCGAGGACGCCTTCATCGGCTATCTGCTCGAAGCCGGCTGCGGCGCTGCCGCGCCCGACGCCGCGACGACGGCCGGCGCGCGCCCGTCGGCGCCGCAGCCGGTGCGCCATCGCCGCTTCAGCCTGCGGCGCATGTACAGCTATCTGTGGCGCGAAGCGCTGGAACTGCAGCGCGATCCGGTGCGCGCGACGATGGCGCTCGGCGGCTCACTGGTGCTGATGTTCGTCATCGGTTTCGGCATCAGCCTCGACGTCGAGAGCCTGCGCTACGCGGTGCTCGACCGCGACCAGTCGACGCTGAGCCAGAACTACGCGCTCAATCTCGCCGGTTCGCGCTACTTCAGCGAACAGGCGCCGATCGCCGACTACGCCGAGCTCGACCGCCGCATGCGCAGCGGCGAGCTGTCGTTGGCGATCGAGATTCCGCCCGGCTTCGGCCGCGACCTGCTGCGCGGCGATCCGGTGCAGATCGCGGCCTGGATCGACGGCGCGATGCCGCAGCGCGCCGAGACCGTGCAGGGCTACGTGCAGGGCCTGCACCAGCAATGGCTCGTCGAGCAGGCGCGCGAACGGCTCGGCACCGCGGTGAGCAGCCCGGCCGGTGTCGAGGTGCGCTTCCGCTACAACCCGGACGTCAAGAGCCTGCCGGCGATGGTGCCGGCGGTGATCCCGATGCTGCTGCAGATGCTGCCGGCGATGCTCACAGCGCTGGCCGTGGTCCGCGAAAAGGAGCTCGGCTCCATCGTCAATCTCTACGTCACGCCGGTCACGCGCTTCGAGTTCCTGCTCGGCAAGCAGCTGCCGTACGTCGCGCTGGCGATGCTCAATTTTCTGCTGATGAGCCTGCTCGCGGTCACCGTGTTCGGCGTGCCGATCACCGGCAGCTACCTCACCCTGCTGCTCGCGGCGCTGGTGTTCAGCATCATCGCCACCAGCATGGGCCTGCTGTCGTCAGCGCTGACGCGCAGCCAGATCGCGGCGATGTTCTTCACCATGATCGGCACGATGCTCCCGACCGTGCAGTTCGCCGGCCTGATCAATCCGGTGTCCTCGCTCGAAGGCGCCGGCCGCCTGATCGGCGAGATCTATCCGGCGACGCACATGTTCATCATCAGCCGCGGCGTGTTCAGCAAAGGCCTGGCGCTGCACGACGTGCAGGCCAACTTCATCCCGATGTTGCTGGCGGTGCCGGTGATCGTCGGCGCCGCCGTCGCACTGCTGCGCAAGCAGGAGCGCTGACGATGCGCATGCGCCATCTCGCCAACGTCTACCGCCTCGGCGTCAAGGAGCTGTGGAGCCTGTGGCGCGATCCGATGATGCTGTTCCTGATCATCTACACCTTCAGCTTCGCGATCTACACCGCGGCCACGGCGATGCCGGACACGCTGCACGGCGCCCCGATCGCGATCGTCGACGAGGACGGCTCGCCGCTGTCCTCGCGCATCGTCTCAGCGTTCTACCCGCCGCAGTTCACCGCGCCGCAGATGATCTCGATCGGCGAGATGGACCGCGGCATGGACGCCGGCCGCTTCACGTTCGCGCTCGACATTCCGCCCGACTTCCAGCGCGACGTGCTCGCCGGGCGCAGCGCCAGCGTGCAGCTCAACGTCGACGCCACGCGCATGGGCCAGGCCTTCACCGGCAGCGGCTACGTGCAGCAGATCGTGCTCGGCGAGATCGACGAGTTCGTGCAGCGCTACCGCGCCAGCAGCGTGCCGCCGGTCGACCTGGCGCTGCGCGCGCGCTTCAATCCGGCGCTGGAGAAATCCTGGTTCGGCGGCCTGATGGAGATCATCAACAACGTCACCATGCTGTCGATCATCCTGACCGGCGCCGCGCTGATCCGCGAACGCGAGCACGGCACCATCGAGCATCTGCTGGTGATGCCGGTGACGCCGACCGAGATCATGCTCGCCAAGGTCTGGGCGATGGGCGTGGTCGTGCTGCTGGCGGCGACGATCTCGCTGAACGTCGTCGTGCGCGGCCTGCTGCAGGTGCCGATCGAGGGCTCGATCGCGCTGTTCCTGGCCGGCGCCGGCCTGCACCTGTTCGCGACCACTTCGCTCGGCATCTTCATGGCGACGCTCGCGCGCAGCATGCCGCAGTTCGGCCTGCTGCTGATCCTGACCATGATCCCGCTCGAAATGCTGTCCGGCGGCCAGACGCCGCGCGAGAGCATGCCGCGCTTCGCGCAGGACCTCATGCTGCTGGCGCCGACCACGCACTTCGTCGAACTCGGCCAGGCGATCCTCTACCGCGGCGCCGGCATTGCCGTGGTCTGGAAGCCGTTCCTCGCGCTGGCGCTGATCGGCGCGGTGCTGTTCACGCTGTCGCTGCGCCGCTTCCGCGGCAGCATCAGCCGGATGGCATAGGCGCGGCGTCCAGCTCAATCGCGTAGCGCGCGCGGCCGTCGCCGAGATCCTGCTGCGGATGCACGCCGCGCAATCCGGCCTCGGCCGCCAACGCCGCCTTGCCGCCGGCCGAGACGAACGTCAGCGGCGCGCGCGTGTGCAGCGGCGCGAAGCGCCAGGCGCGCGGCAGCAGCTGCGCACGCTGCAGCTGCGGATGCCGGCGCAGCCAGTCGGCGATCAGCTCGCGCACCGTGTCCGGCGCGGCCAGCACGGTCTGGCTGCCATCGAGCGCCGGGAACGCGGCGCTGCCGGCGGCGCGATAGCTGTTGGTGGCGACGATCAGCATCTGCCGCTCGCCGACCGGTTTGCCGTCGATCGTCAACGCCGTGACGCGCGCGCCGACCGGCCGGCTCGGGTCGATGACGTAGCGCAGACCGTCGCCGGCGAACTGGTCGAAGTTGAAGCCGGGAAAGCGCTCGTTGAACAAGGCCTGCGGCGCGCTGTCAGCCGGATCGATGCGGTTGAAACGCTGCGCGCTCAGCTCCATCCAGCGCTTCAGCGTCGCGCCGTCGATACGCACCGCCATCATCTGATTGCTGAACGGATAGAGATCGGCGGCGCTGCGCAGGCTGAGCGCGCCGGGCGCGATGTCGGTGTAGTCGGCGGCGCCGGCGTAGCCGGTCTTGAACGCCGAGGCGGCCGACAGCAGCGGCTCGTCGCGCCACTCCGGATGCTCGCGGGCGATCCAGTCGCGCACGTAATCGCGCTGCACGGTATTGATGACGGCCAGCGTCGAGCTGTCGCCGACCTCGGCGAAGTACGAGCTGAGCCGCCAGCCGACGCTGCCGATCGGCGCCCGCAGAGAGGCGACCGCGCCCTCGTGCGCGACGCGCACCAGCGGCGCGATGCGCGCGTCGGGCGCGACGCAGTCCTGCGCGGTGCGGCAGATCGGTCGCAGCTCGCTGTACGCGGCCGCGCGGTCGAGCTGCCAGACGCCGCGCTCGCGGCGCAGGTCCAGATGCACGAGGCCGAGGGATTGGCCCCAGAAGCCGGCCATCACCGCCGGCACGCCGCGGATGCGACCGCGCCGCGCGTCGACGTCCGGCAGCGCAGCAAACGCGCCGGGGAACGGCTGGTGCATGTGGCCCATCAGGATCGCGTCGATGCCCGGCACGCCGGCCAGATGCCAGGCGGCGTTCTCCAGATCGCCGCTGTACGGCGCCGCGTCCGGGCCACCGTGGATCAGCGCGACGACCAGATCCGGATGCTGCGCCTGCAGCGCCGGCAGCCAGCGCTGCGCGGCTTCGACGACACCGCTGACGCGCACGCGGCCCTGCAGATGGGCGCGATCCCAGTTGACGATCTGCGGCGGCGTGAAGCCGAGTAGGCCGATGCGCAGCGTCACCGGCTGCGTGCCGCCGTCCGGCCGCCGCGCGCTGAAGGTCCGCGTCAGCAGCACCCACGGCCGGTACAGCGGCGTGCCGTCGCGCTCGGCATCGACGTTCGACAGCACCAGCGGGTAATGCGGGCCGGCGCAGCGGCGCGCGGCGCTGCCGGCGGCCGGCATCGGCGTGCCGGTGACCTGCGCCAGGTATGGCAGGCCGAAATTGAACTCGTGGTTGCCGATCGTGCCGCCGTCGTAGCCGAGCGCGTCCATCGCCCGGTACATCGCCAGTTCTTCGTCGCAGGGCAGCGGCGCGACGCGCGCCTGGTACTCGGCGAGCACCGTGCCCTGGATCGTGTCGCCGGCGTCGAACAGCATCGTGTTCGGATACTCGGCGCGCGCCTGCGTCACCAGCGTCGCCACGCGCTCGAAGCCGAGCGTCGGATCGGGCGCGTCGCGGCTGTAGTCGTAGCCGAGGATGTGGCTGTGCAGATCGGTGGTTTCGAGCAGCACCAGCGGCACGGTACTGCCGTCGGCCGGCTCCGGCGCCGCGGCCGGCGGCGCGACGCGGCAGGCCGCGAGCAGGGCGGCACCCAGCAGCGCGGCCCCCAGCAGCGCGTTGATCGGCAGGACGGAGGGTCGGCGTGACATGACGGGACTCGGCTCGGACAGGTCGGCTATTCGCAAGCAGCGGCCGTGCCGGATCCGGTCCGGCGCGCGATCACGGATTGTTGTTGGCCGGCTCGAAGACCTTGAGCATGGTCTTCTGCGTGTCCTCGGCGATCGCGTTCGGATCCTGGCGCCGCTCGAAGTAGCGCTGCGTGCGGTCGAGCAGATCGAGCTTGGTGCGCGCCGCATCGTCGGCGCCGGGCAGCTTGTGCTTGACGTCGTCGAGCTGACGGTCGGAGTCGTAGAGATAGCCGTCCGGCCGCACGACCACGGTCGGCATCTGCGCCTCGTCTTCGTTTTCGCGTTCCACCGTCTCGCGCGCCGCGCTGCGCGCCTGCTCGACGAGCGCGTCGCGGTTCAGCGACAGCGAGCCCTGCGCGAGCACCGCGCTGGCGCCCAGCAGCGGCGACAGCCACGCCAGCTGCGCGAGGCGCCGCCAGCGCCGGTGCCGCGATTGCGCCCTGTCCTGCCGCATGTCGTCTTCGCTCGTGACCGCCGAGGGTTCCGTCGTCCGATACGCCTGTTCGATCGCGCGTCGGCGCGCGAGTTCCGCCGCGCGTCGCTCAATCGCAGACATCGACGATGTACAGCTCGAGGCTCTCGCTGTCCTGCCAGCGGTTGATCGCGAGCCGGTACGTTACACGCATGCTGCCGGCGGCGCGCAGCTGCTCGATGCCGCCGAAGTGCATCGCCGACAGCGTCGCGCCGCCGGCGCTCGCGAGACGGTACTTGACGTGCTGCTCCTTGAGCACGCGATGGCCGAGCACGCGGAACGTGCCTTCGAACAGCGGCTCGGCGAAACCCTGGCCCCAGGGGCCGGCGCGTTCGAGCGCGTGCGCGGTATCGAGATCGAGCTCGGCCGCCGCCAGCTCGCCGTCGGTGTGCACGACGCGATCCAGCGCGTCGTCGTCGAGCAGTTCGGCGCAGACCGCGTCGAAGGCCTGCGCGAAGCGCGCGTAATCGGCCTCGGCGAGGCTCAGGCCGGCGGCCATCGCATGACCGCCGTAGCGCAGCACCAGGCCCGGATGGCGCGCGTCGAGCCGCACCAGCGCGTCGCGCAGGTGCAGGCCGGCGATCGAGCGCCCCGAGCCCTTCAGCAGACCGCCGTCCTGGGCGCGCGCGAAGGCGATGACCGGCCGGTGCAGGCGCTCCTTGAGCTTGGAGGCGACCAGACCGACGACGCCTTCGTGCCAGTCGTCCTGGAACACGCAGACGCCGGTCGCGTCGCTGCCCTCGACCAGCAGCAGCGCTTCCTCGCGCATCTGCGCTTCGATCTCGCGGCGCTCGCGGTTGAAGCGGTCGAGCTGCTGCGCGAGCGGCAGCGCCGTCTCGTACGACGGCGCCAGCAGACATTCGATGCCGGTGCGGATGTCGTCGAGACGGCCGGCGGCGTTGATGCGCGGACCGAGCACGAAGCCGAGATCGGTCGAACCGATGCGCTGCGCGTCGCGGCCGGCGACCTGCAGCAGCGCGCGCACGCCCGGCCGCGCGCGGCCGGCGCGGATGCGCGCCAGGCCCTGCTGCACGAGGATGCGGTTGTTGTGGTCGAGGCGCACCACGTCGGCGACGGTGCCGATCGCGACCAGATCGAGCAGTTCGGCGAGGTTCGGCTCGGCGCGAGACGCGAAGGCGCCGTCGCGGCGCAGCTGCGCGCGCAGCGCCAGCAGCAGGTAGAACATCACGCCGACGCCGGCGAGATGCTTGGAGGCGAACGCGCAGTCCGGCTGGTTCGGATCGACGATCGCGTCGGCGGCCGGCAGCTCCGGCCCGGCGAGATGATGATCGGTGACGACGACGCGCAGGCCAAGCGCCCGGGCGCGGGCGACGCCGGCAACGCTGGCGATGCCGCTGTCGACGGTGATCAGCAGGCGCGCACCGGTCGCGGCGGCGGCCTCGGCCAGCGCCGGCGACAGGCCGTAGCCCATGCGGAAACGGTCCGGCACCACGTAGTCGACCGCCGGCGCGCCGAGCGCGCGCAGACCGGCGACGGCGACGGCGACGCCGGTCGCACCGTCGGCATCGTAGTCGCCGGCGATGACGATGCCCTCGCCGGCGGCGATCGTCTGCGCCACCAGCGCGACGGCGGCGTCAATGCCGCGCAGCCCGGCCGGCGGCAACAGGCGCGCCAGCTCCAGTTCGAGTTCGGCGGCGGCGACGCCGCGCGCCGCGTAGAGGCGCCGCAGCACCGGGTGCAGCGACGCCGGCAGCGCATCGACGGCGCCCGGCGGGCGGCGCTCGATACGCGGCGTCATGCCTGCGGCAGCCCGGCGCGTGCGGTCTGGCGCGCGCTCAGGGCTGCAGGCGCGCGAGCAGCGCCTTTTCGACGGCGCCGCGCTCGGCCGGCACCTGGATCAGACCCTTGAGGCCGTCCTTCATGACGATGTCCGGGTCCTTGAGGCCGTTGCCGGTCAGCGTGCAGACCACGGTCGAGCCCTGCGGAATCTTGCCGGTCTTGATGTCGGCGAGCGCCCCGCACAGCGAGGCCGCCGAGGCCGGCTCGCAGAACACGCCTTCGCTGGCCGCGAGCAGCTTCTGCGTGGCGAGGATCGCCTCGTCGCTGCACTCGTCGAACCAGCCGTTCGATTCCTTCTGCAGCGCCCAGGCCAGATCCCAGGACTGCGGATCGCCGATGCGGATCGCGGTGGCGACCGTCTCCGGATCCTTGACCGGACCGCCGCGCATGAACGGCGCGCTGCCGGCCGCCTGGTAGCCGACCATGCGCGGCCGCGCGTGGGTCAGCGCCCGGTCGAGGAAGCGGCCTTCGGCGTGATACGGGCTGATCGCGGTGGCGACGCCGGCGGCTTCCGAGTAGCCGATCCAGTGCGCGCTGATGTTGCCGGCGTTGCCGACCGGCAGGCAGTGAAAGTCCGGCGCGCGGCCGAGCGCCTCGACGATCTCGAACGCCGCGGTCTTCTGGCCCTGCAGGCGATACGGGTTGATCGAATTGACGATCGCCACCGGCGTGGTCTCGCCGATTTCCTTGACGAGGCGCATGCCGTCGTCGAAATTGCCCTGGATCTGGATCACCACGGCGCCGTGCACGACCGCCTGCGCGAGCTTGCCAAGCGCGATCTTGCCTTCCGGGATCAGCACGAAGGCAGTGACGCCGGCGCGCACCGCGTAGGCGGCGGCGGCGGCCGAGGTGTTGCCGGTCGAGGCGCAGATGATGGCCTTCGCGCCTTCGTGCACGGCCTGCGTGACGGCCACCGTCATACCGCGGTCCTTGAACGAACCCGTGGGATTGAGGCCCTCGAACTTCACGTACAGCTCGCCCTCGAAGCCGATCTTGCCCGGCAGGTTCTCGAGCTTGATCAGCGGCGTGCGGCCCTCGCCGAGCGAGATGGCGCGCGCTTCGGGAGCCAGCGGCAGGCGGCTGCGGTAGTGTTCGATCAAACCGGTATAACGGGTCACGTCGGATCTCGGTGGAACGGCGGAAATCGGATGAGGGCTAGGCGGCGTCGCGTTGCGGCCGCGCCAGCAGCTGTTCGAGGTGGGCGCGTACCGCCGGCCATTCGACGTCGACGACGCTGAACCAGACGCTGTCGCGGACGCGGCCCGACTCGGTGAGCATGTGGCGGCGGAACACGCCTTCCTCGGTCGCACCGATGCGCTTCAGGGCGCGGCGCGATTTCTCGTTGAGGCTGTCGGTCTTGAACTCGACGCGCATCAGGCCGAGCGTCTCGAAGGCGTGGCGCAGCAGCAGGTACTTGGCTTCGGTGTTGATCGCGCTGCGCTGCGCCGACGGCGTCAGCCAGGTCCAGCCGATCTCGGCGCGGCGGTGCGTGGCGTCGATCTGCGCGAGGCGCGTGCTGCCGACCACGGCGCCGCTCGCGGCATCGATCTGCACGAAGGCCTGCGCGGTGCCGGCCTGCTGCCAGGCCAGCGCCTGCGCGACGAAGCGGCGCATCGCCGCCGGCGTGCCGAAATCCTGCGGGAACCAGGTCCAGATCGACGGCGCGGCGCCGGCCGCGGCCAGCGCCTCGACGTGCGCGTCGAGCAGCGGCTCGAGGCGCACGTGATGGCCGGCCAGCGTGCGCGGCGACAGATCGGGCGGCGCGGCGGCGGCCATCGTCAGTCGAACTTCTCGACGCGCAGGCAGGCCGCACCTTCGCGCACGAACGGCAGGCGCAGCATCTCGACCAGCGCGTGATCGAAGCGCTCCTGGCGGACCACCGAGGTGATCAGCGCGACGTGCGCGTCCTCGTTGCCCTGCGGCTCGCGCTGCAGGATCGCCTCGACGCTGATCTCGTGCGCGGCGAGGATCGCCGTCAGCTTCGACAGCACGCCGGCTTCGTCGGCGACCTTCAGGCGCAGGTAGAACGCGCTGGCGATCGCCGACATCGGCAGCACCGGCAGCGGCTGCACGGCGTCCGGCTGGAAGGCCAGCGCCGGCACCGCGTGGCTCGGGTCGGCGCCGAGGCCGCGCGCCAGATCGACGAGGTCGGCGATCACCGCCGACGCCGTCGCGTCGCCGCCGGCGCCGCGCCCGTAGAGTCCGACCTCGCCGACCGCGTTGCCGCGCACCAGCACCGAATTCAGCACGCCGTCGACCTTGGCCAGCAGCGAGGTCTCCGGCACCAGCGTCGGGTGCACGCGCAGCTCGACGCCGGCATCGCCGCGCTTGGCGATGCCGAGCAACTTGATGCGATAGCCGAACACCTGCGCGATCTGGATGTCCTGCGGCGTGACGCGCGTGATGCCCTCGGTCGTCACCGACCCGGCGTCGAGCGGCATGCCGAAGGCGATGCTGGCGAGGATCGTCAGCTTGTGCGCGGCGTCGAGGCCCTCGATGTCGAAAGTCGGATCGGCCTCGGCGTAGCCGAGCCGCTGCGCGTCGCGCAGCGCGTCGGCGAAGCTCTGGCCCTTCTCCTGCATCTGCGTCAGGATGTAGTTGCAGGTGCCGTTGATGATGCCGGCGAGGCGCTCGATGCGGTTGCCGGCCAGACCTTCGCGGATCGCCTTGATGACCGGGATGCCGCCGGCGACCGCCGCCTCGAAGGCGATGCTGACGCCGCCGCGGCGCGCCGCGGCGAACACGCGGTTGCCGTCCTCGGCGAGCAGCGCCTTGTTGGCGGTGACGACCGGCTTGCCGCGCCCGACCGCGGCCTCGATCAGCTCGCGCGCCGGGCTGATGCCGCCGATCAGCTCGACGACGATGTCGACGTCGGCCTCGCGCGCGACCGTCATCGGATCGGTGACAACGCTGACGCCGGACAGATCGCAGTCGCGCGGCTTGGCCGGATCGCGCGCCGCGGCGTGCGTGACGAGCAGCGGCCGGCCGACGCGCCGCGCGATCTCGGCGGCGTTGTCCTTCAGCAGGCGCAGCACGCCCTGGCCGACCGTGCCCAGGCCGATGACGCCGACGCGGATCGGCGCCGCGCTCATGCCTTGGCCTCTTTGAGCATCTTCTTGATGCCGCGGATCGCCTGGCGGGTGCGCTGCTCGTTCTCGATCAGCGCGAAGCGCACGTGCGTGTCGCCGTATTCGCCGAAACCGATGCCCGGCGAGACCGCGACCTTGGCCTCTTCCATCAGCCGCTTGGAGAACTCCAGCGAACCGAGGTGCTTGAACGGCTCCGGAATCTCGGCCCAGACGAACATCGTCGCCTTGGGCTTGTCGACCTTCCAGCCGGCGGCGTTGAGGCCGTCGCAGAGCACGTCGCGGCGCACTTCGTACATGTGGCGGATCTCGGCGACGCACTGCTGCGGGCCTTCGAGCGCGGCGATCGCGGCGACCTGGATCGGCGTGAACATGCCGTAGTCGAGATAGCTCTTGATGCGCGCCAGCGCCGCGACCAGCGTCGGATTGCCGGCCATGAAGCCGACACGCCAGCCGGGCATGTTGTAGCTCTTCGACAGCGTGAAGAACTCGACGGCGATGTCCTTGGCGCCCGGCACCTGCAGCACGCTCGGCGCGGTGTAACCGTCGAACACGATGTCGGCGTAGGCCAGATCGTGGACCAGCCAGATCTCGTGCTCGCGGCAGATCGCGACGACCTTCTCGAAGAACTCGAGCTCGACGCAATGCGTCGTCGGATTGGCCGGGAAGTTCAGGATCAGCATCTTCGGCGCCGGCCACGATTCCTTGATCGCGCGCTGCAGCTCCTCGAAGAAGTCGACGTCCGGCGTCATGCGCACGTGGCGCACGTCGGCGCCGGCCAGCACCACGCCGTACGGGTGGATCGGGTAGGCCGGGTTCGGCACCAGCACCACGTCGCCGGGGCCGAGCGTCGCGAACGCCAGATGCGCGAGGCCTTCCTTGGAGCCGATCGTGGCGATCACCTCGCTGTCCGGGTCGAGGTCGACGTCGTAGCGCGTCTTGTACCAGCGCGCCATCGCGCGGCGCAGGCGCGGGATGCCCTTGGACACCGAGTAACGGTGCGTGTGCGTGCCGTCCTCGTCGTGCAGCTCGGGCTTGACGTAATCGGAGTCGGTGCCGCGCACCGAGGCCTCGACCAGCTTGTCGAGGATGTGCTTGGGCGTCGGCTGGTCGGGGTTGCCCATCGAGAAATCGATGACGTCGTCGCCGCGAGCTCGGGCAGCCTTCTTCAAATCGCCGACGATGTTGAAGACGTAAGGCGGCAAGCGCTGAATGCGCGGGAAGACGGTTTTCACGGGATTCCTGGATGGATGAAGGGGAACAGCGGGGGTGACGCGCTCCGGACGGAGCCCAAAAACGGGGGCGGTATTAAAACAAGTTGGGGGTTTCCCCGCAAGCGAAAAACCGTCGTCAAACCCTTGTCGGCATTGGATTTGCGCGGCCTGACGGCGGCCTTTTGCCGCCGCCCGCCCAGCACAGCCGGCGCGCCTTCGCCATGATCTGCGTCAGGGGAGGCCCGGTGGGGCCTCCCTAGCATCGGGCCGCCCGTCTTTGGGTGTGCACCGACTCCCCCTTCCGATGTCACGTCGTCCCCGCCTCACCCCGTCCGAGATTCCGCAGCGCCAGGTCATCCGCGGCTGGCTGCAGGAATTCCGCTCGCGCAGCACGCTGCGCGCCCTGCTCCTGAGCGGCTTCGACCTGCTGCTGTTCGCCGCGCTGCTGGTGGCGATCGTGCGCGTCGAGTCGCCGATCGCCCAGCTGCTGCTCGCCGTCGCCGAAGGCTTCGTCATCGGCCGCCTGTTCATCATCGGCCACGATGCCTGCCACCAGGCGCTGACCGACAGCCACCGCCTGAACCGCTGGCTCGGCCGACTCGTGTTCCTGCCGTCGCTGACCCCTTACAGCCTCTGGGAGGTCGGCCACAACGTCGTCCACCACGGCTACACCAACCTCAAGGGCTTCGACTTCGTCTGGGCGCCGCTGACGCCGGCGGAGTACCGCGCGCTGCCGCGCTGGCGCCGCCGGCTCGAACGCCTGTACCGCAGCGGCTGGGCGCCGGGCCTTTACTACCTGATCGAGATCTGGTGGCTGCGCATGATGTTCCCGAGCCAGCGCTACATGAAGGCGCGGCGCCCGGCCTTCCTCTGGGACAACCTGCTGGTCAGCGCCGCGGCGCTGCTGTGGATCGGCGGCCTCGTGCTCGCCGCGCAGGCCACCGGCCAGGCGGCCTGGTGGCTGGTGCTGGTCGGCTTCGTCGTACCGTTCCTCGCCTGGAATATGCTGGTCGGCTTCGTCGTCTACGTGCACCACACGCATCCGCGCATCCGCTGGTACGCCGACAAGGAGAACTGGGCGAAGTCGGTGCCGTTCGTGTCGACCACGGTGCACCTGCGCCTGCCGTTCGGCCTCGGCGCCGCGCTGCACCAGATCCTCGAGCACACCGCGCACCACGTCGACATGGGCATCCCGCTGTACGGCCTGCCGGAGGCGCAACGCCGCCTCGAAGCGGCACTGCCCGAGCACATCGTCGTGCAGGATTTCTCGTGGCGCTGGTACTTCGACACCGCGCGCCGCTGCGCGCTGTTCGACCTGGAGCAGAACCGCTGGACCGACTTCGCCGGCCGCCCCAGCGAAGCGGCGGTCCCGGCGCCGGCTACGGCGCCCTGACCTTGGCCGGCAGTTTCTGCGCGGGGCTGATCGGCTGGCCCTTCTCGCGGATCTCGAAGTGCAGCAGCGGCTTGTTCTCCGGGCCGAGGCCCATTTCGGCGATCGGCTGGCCGGCGGTGACGATGTCGCCTTCCTTGACGTAGCGCGTGCGGTTGTAGCCGTAGGCGGACAGGTAGACGTCGTCGTGCTTGATGATGACGAGCTCGCCGTAGCCCTTCAGCGCGTTGCCGCTGTAGACGACGCGGCCGGGCGCGGCGGCGAGTACCGGCTGGCCGACGAAGCCGCTGAAGTCGACGCCCTTGCTGCCCTGCTGGCCGAAGCCGCGCACGACCGCCGCGCCGTCGACCGGCCAGCCCCAGCTGTAGGCCCCGACCTGATCGACCGGCTTCGGCGGCGGCGGGGGCGGCGGCGCGACGACCGGCGGCGGCGTATCGGCGGTGACCGCCTGGGCGCCGGCGGTGCTGGCGTCCTCGATCGGCCGCGACTGCATCTGGTCGGTCTGGAAGCGCTGCTGCGGCCGCACCGCGGCGACCGCCGGGCCGCGCGGCGGCCGCAGGCGCAGGATCTGGCCGGGGCGGATCAGGTAGTCGGCGCCGATATCGTTCCAGCGCGCCAGATCGCGATAGTCGAGACTGTTGCGAAAGGCGATGCCGAACACGGTGTCACCGCGCTGCACGACGTATTCCTGCGGACCGGGCATGCGCTCCGGCACCACTGGCCCGACGTCGCGCTTCTTCTTGCCGTCCTCCCACGAGGACCAGCCGGCGCAGCCCTGCAGCAGCAGCACGGCGAGCAGCGGGCCGGCACAGCGGATCTTGGCGAAATGGCTCATGCAGGCGGTCCGTGGTCGGCCGGACGCTAGCGCCCGGCGGTGGTCTTGCGGCCCTTCAGCAGGAATCTCAGCACAAAAACGGCGCACAGCAAAAGGGCGGCGATGCCGATCTCGTTCGAATAATGCCGCATCGCCTGCGCCGCCGACTCGCCGAACCAGTAGCCGACGCCGACCAGCACCGTGCACCACAGCGTCGCGCCGATCGCGGTGGCGAGCATGAACGGCGCCAGCGGCATGCCGAACACGCCCGGGGGCAGCGAGATCAGATGGCGGATCACCGGAATGAAGCGGCCGACGAAAGTGGCCCACACGGCATTGCGCAGGAACAGGCGCTCGGCCTCGTGGTACTTGCGTTCGTCGATCAGGAACCAGCGGCCGTAGCGCAACAGGAACGCGCGCCCGGCGTAGCGGCCGAGCGCGTAGTTGACGCTGGCGCCGAGCAGCGAACCGGCGCCGCCGGACAGCGCCGCGAGCGCCGGATCGAGCTCGCCGCGCCGGGCCAGATAACCGGCCGGAATCATCACCAGCTCCGACGGCACCGGGAACAGGCTCGACTCCAGCGCCATCAGGAAGAAAATCTCGACGTACCCCAGGTGGGCGACGTACTGCTCGATCCAAGCGGTGAAGACATGCATGCGTAACGGTTCCTCCGTGAACCTAGTCCCGTGCCCCGGCGACCTCGAGACCTGAAACAGCGTCCTTGCGCGCGTGCCGGCACGGCTGCCGCGCCGGCGATGCCGCCCGCCGCATTGGGCGCCGCCGCATTGCCGACACGGCCTAGACCTTGCCCGACAGCAGCGGCACGAAACTGACCCAGCCCAGATCCTGCTCGCGGAACGTCGGGCCGCGGCGTTCGACGAGCTTGAGCGTCTGCCGCCCCTGCGGGCCGACCGGGATCACCAGGCGACCGCCGGGCGCAAGCTGCTCGAGCAGTGCCGGCGGCACGCGCTCGGCGCCGGCGGTGACGAGGATGCCGTCGTACGGCGCGTACGGCAGCCAGCCGTTCATGCCGTCGGCATAGCCGAAGTGCACATTGCGGCAGCCGAGCGCCGCGAGCCGCGTGCGCGCCTGCTCCGACAGCGCCTTGATGCGCTCGACCGTGAACAGCGTGCCGACCAGTTCGGCGAGCACCGCAGTCTGGTAGCCGCTGCCGGTGCCGACCTCGAGCACGCGCTCGAGCGGCCGCCGTCCCTGCGTCAGCGCCTGCGTCATGTAGGCGACCACGACCGGCTGCGAGATCGTCTGCGCATGGCCGATCGGCAGCGCGTTGTTTTCGTAGGCGCGGTTCTTCAGCGCGTCGTCGACGAACTGCTCGCGCGGCACCTTGGCGACGGCGGCCAGCACCGCCGGCTCCTGCACGCCGGCGGCGCGGATTTCGTCGAGCAGGCGCGTGCGCGCGCTGGCGATCGCGCCGACCACCGGCCGCGGCGTCTGCGCGCGCGGCGTCACAGCGTGCTCGCCCAGCGGCCGACGCGTTCGAGCATGCTGTGCCGCGTCAGATCGACGAGCAGCGGCGTGATCGACACGCGGCCGCTGGCGACCGCGTTGAAGTCGGTACCCGGCCCGCAGTCCGCCTCGGCGCCGGCCGCGCCGATCCAGTAGATCGTGCGGCCGCGCGGATCGCGCGACTTCAGCACTTCCTCGGCGCGGTGGCGGTTGCCGGCGCGCGTCACCTCGAAACCCTGCAGCGCCTCGAACGGCCGGTCCGGCACGTTGACGTTGAGGATGGTGTCACCGGGCAGCGGGTCGCGCTCGATCTGTTCGAGCAGGCGCAGCACGACGCGCGCGGCGGCCTCGTAATGCTCGGGCGAATGCGAGACGTTCGATACCGCGATCGCCGAATAACCGAGATGGCGGCCTTCCATCGCCGCGGCGACGGTGCCCGAGTACAGGGTGTCGTCGCCGAGGTTGGCACCGGCGTTGATGCCGGAAACGACGATGTCCGGCTTGAAATCGAGCAGGCCGTTGAGCGCCAGGTGCACGCAGTCGGTCGGCGTGCCGTCGACGCAGATCGTGCCGTCATCGTGGCGCAGCGCGCGCAGCGGATTGAGCACCGTCAGCGAATTGCTGGCGCCGCTGCGGTTGCGGTCGGGCGCGACGACCTGGACCTCGTGGCGGGTCCGCAGCTGCTCGCGCAGGCACACTAGGCCCGGCGCGTGGCAGCCGTCATCGTTCGAAAGCAGGATTTTCATGGGGCGTAGCAGATGGTCAGCGACAGTTTAGCGGATATGATCTGGCGACCACGGCCCGCCTTCGTGACCAAACCGTGACCGACGACGCCGCTGACGCCCCTGCCGACGATGCCGCGCTGTTCCGCCTGGCGATGCAAGGCGTGCGCCTGCAGCCGCCGTCGTCGCGCGTGTCCGCTCGCGCCGATGCGCCGGCGCCGGTGCCGCAGCCGCGCCAGCGCCACGCCGACGAACTCGACGTGCTGCGCTCGCTGCTGGATACCGAGCCGGACGAGATCGAGAGCGGCGACACCCTGCTCTACCGCGCGCCCGGCGTGCAGGACGCGGTGATGCGCCGCCTGCGCCGCGGCCATTACCGGATCGAGACGGAGCTCGACCTGCACGGCCTCAACCGCGATCGCGCCAAGCTCGCCGTCGCGCAGTTCCTTGCCCGCTGCCATCACCGCGACCAGCGCTGCGTGCGCATCATCCACGGCAAGGGCAACGGCTCGCCGAACAGCGGCCCGGTCATCAAGGCCCTGCTCGGCAGCTGGCTGCGCCGCCGCAAGGACGTGCTCGCCTACTGCTCGGCGCGCGCCGTCGACGGCGGCACCGGCGCGGTCTACGTCCTTCTGCGCGCGCTGTAGCGCGCACCGGCTCAGGGCAGCGGGCCGATCTGCGGCTTGCGGCCGGTGAGCTCGAGTTCGAGCTGGCCGAGCAGCTGCCGGAAACGTTGCGCGCCGGCGAGGCGGGCGATCTGCAGGCCACCCTGCAGCGCGGCGCCGACTTCGACCGCCTTGTCGTAGGCGTCGCCCTGAAAACGCAGCTTGCCCTCGCGCCGTCCCTCTTCCAGGGTCAGCACCAGCCACGCGTAGATCTCGCGCATCAGCAGGCGCGCCTCGACCCGCATCGTGTCGGACAACGTGCCGAACTCGGCACCGAGCACGCCGCCCGGACACAGGCGCCCCTCGTCGGATTCGAGATGCTCGAGGTAGGTGCGGAAGTAGGCCTGCAGGCGCGTCCAGGCGTCGGCGTCGAACTCCAGCTCGCGCACCCAGTTCTGAAAGCTCTCGCGATAGCGACGCACCAGCGCGACGCCGAGATCGTCCTTGGCCGGAAAGTGGTAATGGATCGCCGCCGTGCGCAGACCGAGCTGCGTGGCGATGTGCTGGTAGCTGAACCCGTTGAAGCCGCGCCGCTGCATCAACTGCTCGGCACAGCTCAGGATCGCCGAGCGGGTATCGGGCTGGCCGCGCGGCCTGCGGCGCGGCTTGCTGTTTGCGGCTTGCAACATGGGCTCAGTGTAGGACTGCGCTGAAAGCGTCGGCAAGCAGGCGCGGGGCCTGCGCGCAGAATCTAGGCACCTTGCAGCAGCACGACGGCATGCGCGGCGAGGCCTTGCTTGTGGCCGATCGCGTCCATGCCTTCGTTGGTCGTCGCCTTGACGTTGACGCAGCCGACGTCGACGCCGAGTCCGGCGGCGAGCTGTTCGCGCATCGCTTCGGTATGGGCCGACACGCGCGGCGCTTGCGCGATCAGGCTCACGTCGGCGTTGACGACCGCGTAACCGGCGGCGCGCACGCGACGCATCACCTCTTCCAACAGCTTGCGGCTGTCGATGCCTTTGAACTGCGGATCGCTGTCGGGAAACAGCTTGCCGATGTCGCCGCCGGCGATCGCGCCGAGCAGCGCGTCGCACAGCGCGTGGATGATGGCGTCGCCGTCGGAATGCGCGATGACGCGGTACGCGCACGGAATGAACACGCCGCCCAGATGCACGCCCTCGCCCGCTTCGAGGCGATGCGTGTCGTAACCGTGACCGATGCGCAGCTTCATCGTCGATGCCTCAGGAACGCCCGGCCTGCTGCTGCAGCCAGAATTCGGCGAGCTGCAGGTCTTCCGGATAGGTGACTTTGATGTTCGATTCGCGGCCGCGCACCAGGCGCGGCTTGTAGCCGGCCCGCTCCATCGCCCCGGCCTCGTCGGTCACTTCGAGGCCACGCTCGGCACAGGTCTGCAGGGCCTGGCGCAGCGTCTGCAGCCGGAACATCTGCGGCGTCTGCGCGCGCCAGCAGAACGCGCGGTCGACGGTCTCGTCGATGCGGCTCTGCTTGTTGGCGCGCTTGAGCGTGTCGGTGACCGGCAGCGCCAGGATGCCGCCGTGCTCGTCATCGGCTTCCTCGCAGAGCCGGTCGATGTCGCCGGCCTGCACGCACGGCCGCGCGGCGTCGTGGACGAGCACGTAGACCTCGCGAAAGTGCGCGGTGCGTTCGGCGACCGCCGCCAGCCCCGCCAGCACCGACTCGGCACGCGCGGCACCGCCGCTGGTGGTGACGATGCGCGGATGGCGCGCGATCGGCAGCTGCGCGAACTCACTGTCGCTGCGCGGCAGCACCACGACGATGCCGTCGATCCATTCGGCCTGCAGGAACGGCGCCAGCGACCACTCGATCAGGGTGCGCCCGCGCAGCGGCAGATACTGCTTCGGCCGGCCGCCGCCCATGCGCGTGCCGCCGCCGGCCGCCGGCACCACCGCCCAGTAGCGCGGGATCGTCGGCGGCCCCTGCCGGCTCGCTCCGCTCATCGCGCGCTCCGCGGCGGCGCCGCGGACCGGCCGGCGCGAGCGCCGGCAACGGCACGTCGGGAAGGATCGAACGTCATGCGTTACGGCTGGACGACGAGGTAGAAGGTCTCGCCTTCCTTGACCATGCCCATCGTCGTGCGCGCGCGCCCCTCGATCGCGACGACGCCGGAGTTCAGATCCTGAACCTCGGCGTCGAGCGTGGCGTTGCGCGCGCGCAGACGCTCGTTCTCGGCCTGCTGCGCCGCCACTTCGCCCTTCAGGCGATGCGTGTGCGCGACGCCGCCGTTCGCCACCCACAGCCGCCACTGCAGTGCGAGCAGCAGCACGGCGAGGACGGCGAGGACGGCGCGCTGGGCCATGCCCGCGGTTCCCGGGCCCTTACAGAACGATCGGGAACGCGCCGGCGCCCGGGTAGCGGGCACGCTTGCCGAGCTTGCGCTCGATGCGCAGCAGCTGGTTGTACTTGGCCATGCGATCCGAGCGGCACAGCGAGCCGGTCTTGATCTGCGTCGCGGTCGTGCCGACGGCGATGTCGGCGATCGTCGCGTCCTCGGTTTCGCCCGAGCGGTGCGAGACGACGCTGGTGTAGCCGGCGTCGGTCGCCATCTGGATCGCTTCCAGCGTCTCGGTCAGCGTGCCGATCTGGTTCGGCTTGATCAGGATCGAGTTGGCGACGCCGCGGATGATGCCTTCGGCGAGAATCTTGGTGTTGGTGACGAACAGATCGTCGCCGACCAGCTGCACCTTGTTGCCGAGCTTCTCGGTCAGGTACTTCCAGCCCTTCCAGTCGCCCTCCGCGCAGCCGTCCTCGATCGAGATGACCGGGTACTTGGCGCAGATGCCGGCGAGGAAGTCGGCGAACTGTTCGCTGGTGAAGCTCTTGCCTTCACCGTGCAGGTTGTACTTGCCCTTCTCGTAGAACTCGCTCGACGCCACATCCAGACCCAGGTAGACGTCCTTGCCCGGCTTGTAGCCGGCCTTCTCGATCGCCTCGATCAGGCAGTCGAGCGCCGCGGTGTTCGACGGCAGGTTCGGCGCGAAGCCGCCCTCGTCGCCGACCGCGGTGTTGAGCTTGCGCGCCTTGAGCACGCCCTTGAGCGTATGGAAGATCTCGGCGCCGGTGCGCAGCGCCTCCGAGAAGCTCGGCGCGCCGACCGGCAGGATCATGAATTCCTGGATGTCGACGTTGTTGTCGGCATGGGCTCCGCCGTTGATGACGTTCATCATCGGCACCGGCAGCGTCACGCTGGAGATGCCACCGAGATGCTGGAACAGCGGCAGGAAGTTTTCCTCGGCCGCGGCCTTGGCCGTGGCCAGCGACACCGCGAGGATCGCGTTGGCGCCGAGCTTCGATTTGTTCTCGGTGCCGTCGGCGGCAATCATCGCCGCGTCGACCACCGCCTGCTCCTGCGCGTCGAGGCCGGTGACGACCTTGGCCAGCGCGCCTTCGACATTGGCGACCGCCTTCGTCACGCCCTTGCCCAGATAGCGGGCCTTGCCCTTCTTCGGCGCGCCGTCGCGCAGCTCGACCGCCTCGCGCGTGCCCGTCGAAGCGCCGCTCGGCGCCGCCGCGCGGCCGACCGCACCGGATTCCAGCTCGACTTCGGCTTCGACGGTGGGGTTGCCGCGCGAATCGATGATTTCCAGGGCGGTGACTTTGACGATCTTCGACATGGGGAGAACGAACTCCGGCTGAGTGGTAAAGATCGGCAATTCTAGCCTGCGCGCCAGACGCCGTCATGAACGACCCGGGGCCACCGCCCCGCAACGGGGTGTTTTGCAGGCGCCATGCCGACGCACGCTGTTCCCTTCGCTGGTGCGCCGGCTTCGCGGCCAGGGCCTTGATCCGCCGGGGACGAAGCAAGGGATCTTTCGCGGACGAAGATCGCCAGCCTGCGGCGTGGCGCGGCTCCGCTCGGAGCGAAGCGAGCGGCAGCCGCGCCTGGACGACCGTCGACACCGCAGGCGCGGCGCGCCGACCGGCGACAGGATCGTGTTCCGCGGAAATGAGGCCACGACGGCTGCGGCGGCAGCTTCAGCTGGCACGGCGCGGACACGCAGACGCGTGCCTGCGCCCACAACGCCGCCGGCACGACCACAGGCGACTGCGGCGCGGACGGCGCGGACGGCGCGGACGGCGCGGACGGCGCGGACGGCGCGGACGGCGCCAGCCTGCCCGATCTCGACCTGCTGGCGCGGCGCGCCGCGCGATCCGAGCGCGCCCGTCAACGAACAAGGCCGCTCGCCGGCCTTGTTCGTTGACGCCTCACGACGCGTCGCAGACACTGCCGCAAATTTTTCCATCAGACGAGACCATGTCCGCGACCCTTCACATCCAGAACATCGCCGTCGGAAACGACGCGCCGTTCGTCCTCTTCGGCGGCATCAATGTCCTCGAATCGAAGGACATGGCCCTGCAGGCCGCCGCCGAGTACGTGCGCGTCACGCGCAAACTGGGGATTCCCTACGTCTTCAAGGCCAGCTTCGACAAGGCCAACCGCTCGTCGATCCACTCCTATCGCGGCCCCGGCCTCGAAGAAGGCCTGCGCATCTTCGAAGCGGTGAAGGCCGAGTTCGGCGTGCCGCTGATCACTGACGTGCACGAACCCTGGCAGGCGGCGCCGGTCGCCGAAGTCGTCGACGTCCTGCAGCTGCCGGCCTTTCTCGCACGGCAGACCGATCTGGTCGTGGCCATGGCCAAGACCGGCCGTGTCGTCAACATCAAGAAACCGCAGTTCCTCAGCCCGAGCCAGATCGGCAACATCGTCGAGAAGTTCCGCGAGGCCGGCAACGAGCAGATCATCCTCTGCGATCGCGGCACCTGCTTCGGTTACGACAATCTGGTGGTGGACATGCTGGGCTTCGGCGTCATGAAGAAGTCCACGAACGGCCTGCCGGTGATCTTCGACGTGACGCACGCCCTGCAGCAGCGCGATCCTGGCGCCGCCGCCTCCGGCGGACGCCGTGCGCAGGTGCTCGATCTGGCGCGCGCCGGCCTCGCCGTCGGCCTGGCCGGCCTGTTCCTCGAAGCGCACCCGAATCCCGACCAGGCCAAATGCGACGGCCCCAGCGCCCTGCCGCTCGACAAGCTGGAGCCGTTCCTCGCCCAGCTCAAGGCGCTGGACGAGCTGGTGAAGGGCTTCGCGCCGCTGGAGATCCGCTAGGGCGCGGCGCGAAGCGACGCTCGCCGCCAAAGAAAAAGGCCGGCTTGCGCCGGCCTTTTTCCTGCCCGTTGCGTGCCGCCTCAGGCGACTTTCGCGCTCGAAGCCGCGGCCGGCGCCGGGGCGCCCTGCGCCGGCTGGTGCGCCAGATGATGCTCGCGCGCCGCCTTGACGAAGCCCTCGAACAGCGGGTGCCCGTCGCGCGGCGTCGAGGTGAACTCCGGGTGGAACTGGCAGCCGACGAAGAACGGATGGTTGGGCAGTTCGACCATCTCGACCAGTTCGTTCTCGGCCGACTCGGCAACGAGTTCCATGCCGTTCTCGATCAGCACCGGCTTGTAGTTGTTGTTGAACTCATAGCGGTGGCGGTGGCGCTCGCGGATGATCTCGGCGTTGTACATCGCGCGCGACTTGCTGCCGGCGCGCAGGCGGCAGGCCTGCGAGCCGAGGCGCATCGTGCCGCCCTTATCCGAGCGCTCGTCGCGCAGCTGCGTACGGCCGGTCTCGTCCTGCCACTCGGTGATCAGGCCGATCACCGGATCCGGCGTCTTCGGATCGAATTCGGTCGAATGCGCGCGCGGCAGACCGCAGACATTGCGCGCGTACTCGATGACCGCGACCTGCATGCCGAGGCAGATGCCGAGGTACGGGATCTTGTTCTCGCGCGCATAGCGCGCCGCCATGATCTTGCCCTCGACCCCGCGCTCGCCGAAGCCGCCGGGCACGAGGATCGCATCCATGCCCTGCAGGATGCGCGCGCTCTGCGTCTCGACCGCTTCCGATTCGATGTAGCGGATCTTCACGCGCGTGCCGGTGTGCAGGCCGGCGTGGGCGAGCGCCTCGTTCAGCGACTTGTAGGCGTCGGCGAGATCGACGTACTTGCCGACCATCGCCACCTGCACTTCCATGTCGGCCTTCTGGCGCGCGTCGACGACGCGCTCCCAGGCCGACAGGTCGGCCGGCCGCGCATCGAGGCCGAAGTGATCGACGACGATCTGATCGAGATTCTGCTGGTGCAGCCAGCCGGGAATCTTGTAGATGTCGTCCATGTCGATCGCCGCGATCACCGACTGGTACGGCACGTTGGTGAACAGCGAGATCTTGCGCCGCTCGGCGTCCGGAATCGGCCGCTCGGTGCGGCAGATCAGCACGTCCGGCTGGATACCGATGCCGCGCAGTTCCTTGACCGAGTGCTGCGTCGGCTTGGTCTTCAGCTCGCCGGACGCCTTCACGTACGGCAGCAGCGTCAGGTGCAGGAACATCGAGTCCCTGCGGCCGAGCTCGACCGCCATCTGGCGAATCGCTTCGAGGAACGGCAGCGACTCGATGTCGCCGACCGTGCCGCCGATCTCGACCATGCAGATGTCGGCGCCGGCGGCGCCGCGGCGGATCGCCGCCTGGATCTCGTCGGTGATGTGCGGGATCACCTGCACCGTCTTGCCCAGATAATCGCCGCGGCGCTCCTTGTCGAGCACGTTGCGGTAGATCTGGCCAGTGGTGACGTTCGAATAGCGCGTGGTCTTGCCACGCAGGAAGCGTTCGTAGTGACCGAGGTCAAGGTCGGTTTCGGCGCCATCCTCGGTGACGAACACTTCGCCATGCTGGAACGGGCTCATGGTCCCTGCATCGACATTGATGTAGGGATCGAGCTTGATCATGCTGACCTTGAGTCCGCGCGACTCGAGGACGGCACCCAGCGAAGCGGCAGAAATGCCTTTACCGAGCGAGGACACCACGCCCCCGGTCACAAATACAAATCGCGTCTGATGCGGCGCGTCGGGCATGGGAGTGTAGAAGCGGTGGGTTTCTGCAATTTTACGCCGCGGACGGCGCCCACTCAACGCGGGTGAGTGCCCAACTCCGCGCAAACGCCCTCGACGACGGCGCCCGGCAGTGCGGTTTCCCATTGCGGATCAAGGCCTAGCGCGACTGCGCGCGCGCTGCGCCAGTAGCCGGCGACGGCGATCAGCTCGTCGCCTTCGTACAGTAGCGGCATGCGCTCGCGCACCCAGGGCGGCAGCCCCGCCGCCTGGCACAGCTGCTTGAGCGTGCGCGTGTGCGCGTCGCCGGCCGGCCTGAGCCGCTCGCCGCCGCGCGCGAAGCGCAGCTGCAGCGCGATCGCCGGCGCCCGTGCGAGCCGCAGCCAGCCAAGGCCGCCCGGCAGCGCGACGGAGCGCCGGCGCAGCGGCCAGGGCCGCTCGCCATCCGGTGCCGGCGGCAGCGGATCGAGCCAGTAGAGTCGATCGCGGTAGCGACGCAGTTCGCCGTGCTCGTGGCGCAAACGCGGCTGCGCGTCCGCGCGCGCGCGCAGCACCTCGCGGTCGAGGTGCGCGAGCCGCAGCTCCGACGGTGCCGGCCAGCCGCGCGCGACCCAGGCGTGGTACAGGGCGTTGCGGCGGCGCAGCGCCGGCAGCGCCAGCAGGCCGGCGACCGAGCAGCCGTCACCGACGCGCACGCGCGCCAGATCGAGCTCGGCGAGTTCGGCCGCCAGGGTCTCGGCCTCGGCCGCGCGCGCGGCGAGCCGGGCCAGGCTCGGCAGCGCCTGCGGCCAGTGCCGGAGCAGCCGCGGCACGATCTCGCGGCGCAGGTAGGAACGCGCGTAGCGCGGATCGGCGTTGTGCGGATCGTCGATCCACGCCAGCTGCTGCGCTTCGGCATAGCGGCGCAGTTCGTCGCGGCCGCGATCAAGCAGCGGACGCCACAGCCGCGCCGGACCGAACGGCGCGAGCGCCGGCATCGCCGCCAGGCCGGCGATGCCGGTGCCGCGCAGCGCCCGCAGCAGCACGGTCTCGGCCTGATCGTCGCGGTGATGCGCGGTGACGAGCAGATCGCCGGACCGCAGCAGCTCGCCGAACGCCGCATAGCGCGCCGCGCGCGCCGCCGCCTCGGGGCCTTCGCCGTGCGCGGCGGCGACCTGCACGCGGCACACGCGCAACGGCACGCCGAGCGCGCGGCAGGTGCGCCGCGCCGCGCGCGCCCAGTCGTCGGCGGCGTCCTGCAGGCCGTGATGGACGTGCACCGCGCGCAGGTTCGGCACGCCCTGCGCATGCAGCAGGTGCAGCAGTACCGTCGAATCGAGTCCGCCGCTGTACGCGACCCAGACGCGGGCGCGCGGCGCGAGCGCGGGCAGATCCAGCTTCACGGCGCGTGCCTGTTGCCGATCGATTTCACCGGCGCTGCGCCAGCAGCGGCCGCGCGCACCAGTGGACGCGTGGCACAGCGCAGCGCCGGACAGGCGGCGCGGCGCGCGGCACGGACGCGCGAGCGACGCGCGCAGCACGCCGGCTTCACATCGTCAGTGGAGCGTTTCGTAGGAGCCGTACGACATCAGCCGCTGGTAGCGCGCCGTCATCAGCTGCGTCATCGGCGTGTGGCGCAGACGCTCGAGGTTGGCGATCAGCTTCTGGCGGATCGTCGTCATCATCGCCGCCGGATCGCGGTGCGCGCCGCCGAGCGGCTCCGGCACGATCTCGTCGATCAGCTTGTGCTCGAACAGGTCCGGCGCGGTAATGCGCATCGCCTCGGCGGCTTCCGGCGCGCGCCCGGCGTCCTTGAACAGAATCGACGCGCAGCCTTCCGGCGAGATCACCGAGTAGATGCTGTACTGGAGCATCATGATGTGATCGGCGACGCCGATCGCCAGCGCGCCGCCCGAGCCGCCCTCGCCGATCACCGTCGCCAGCACCGGCGTGCGCAGCTTCGACAGCTCGAACAGGTTGCGGGCGATCGCCTCGGACTGGTTGCGCTCCTCGGCGCCGATGCCCGGATAGGCGCCCGGCGTGTCGATGAAGGTCAGGATCGGCAGATTGAACTTCTCGGCGAGCTTCATCAGGCGCAGCGCCTTGCGATAGCCCTCCGGCTTGGGCATGCCGAAGTTGCGGTAGACGCGCTCCTTGGCGTCGCGGCCCTTCTGCTGGCCGAGCACGACGACGGCACGGCCTTCGAGGCGGGCGACGCCGCCGACGATGCTCGGGTCGTCGGCGAAGTGGCGGTCGCCGTGCAGCTCGTCCCACTCCGTGAACAGGTTCTTGACGTAGTCGAGCGCGTACGGGCGCTGCGGATGGCGCGCCAGCTGCGCGACCTGCCAGGGCGTCAGCTTGGCGAACACGCTCTCGGTGAGCTGGCGGCTCTTGACCTCGAGACGCGCGATCTCCTCGGTCAGGTTGACGCCGCTGCCGGTCGTCGCGAAGCGCAGCTCCTCGATCTTCTGCTGCAGCTCGGCGATCGGCTGTTCGAAGTCCAGATAATTCAGGTTCATCGTCTCTCGTCCTGCGGCCCGCGCCCCGGCGCCGGCTCCTCTCGTTCGCACCACACGCGGCCCGGCGGGCCGCGAACCCTATTCGTCGTCGAAGCTGCCGCCGCCGGCCGAGGCGAAACGCCGTTCGGGAATCGGCGGCTGGAAGCGCTTGTACTGAACTTTAACGCAATCGGCGCCGAGCGACTGTTGCAGCGCGACGACCGTGTCGTCGTTGAGACGCAGCTTCCAGTCGGCGCCGAATTCGAGCTCGCAGGCCGCGCTGGCGCCACGATAGCGGACGCCGACCACCGTCTGCCCGCCGCGCAGCGGCGTCAGGCGCTTGCGCAATGCCAGCACCTCGCCGGACGGACGCCGCCAGTCGAGCAGCAGGCGCGTCGCGTAATCGCGCAGGACGTCGTCGAGCGACAGGAATTCCGGCGCGTACAGCCGCGGCTCCGGGTCGCGCCCCTCGCGGGCCGGCGACAGGCCGATCTCGGCGATCGCGAACACCAGCTGGTCGGGCTTCACGAACGGCGCGTACTTCGACCATTTGTCGGCGTCGATCCAGGTCGCCAGCTGCGAGGAGCGGTCCTCGAGCGTCAGCTTGTAGCTGGCGCCGCCGCGGCCGTCGCCCTTGAAGAAGCGCAAATCGCGCACCCAGGCGGCGAACATCAGCTTGCTGCGCGGCTGCCAGATCGGCTTGCCCTTGGCGTCGACCGGCTGCGGCACGGCGTGCTGCTGGATCAGCTCGT
Source organism: Solimonas variicoloris DSM 15731 (assembly GCF_000382285.1). Taxonomy (GTDB): domain Bacteria; phylum Pseudomonadota; class Gammaproteobacteria; order Nevskiales; family Nevskiaceae; genus Solimonas; species Solimonas variicoloris. Next base: position 97,594 of record NZ_KB907926.1, read on the forward strand.
GCAGGCGGCCGCTGCAGACCTGCTCGACGATCTCGCCGTAGGCTTCGATCGGGTGGCCGGACAGATAGAAACCGAGCGTCTCGCGCTCGCGCGCCAGCAGCTCGCGCTGCGACCAGTCGGTCTCCAGATCGGGCTCGACCTGGCGCTCCTGCTTGGCGGCGCCGCCGCCGAGCCCGAACAGGTCGTTCTGCCCGGAATCGGCGCTGGCCGCCGCCGCCTCTGCCAGCTGCAGCGCCTTCGGCAGCGTCTTCATCAGCGACGGCCGATTCAGGCCGAAGCCGTCCATCGCCCCCGAGCAGATCAGCGCCTCGAGTACGCGCTTGTTGGCTTTCTTGGTGTCGACACGCTTGCAGAAATCGAACAGATCCTTGAACGGCCCGTTCTGCTCGCGCTCGGCGATGATGCCTTCGAGCGCCGCCTCGCCGGCGCCCTTGATCGCGCCGAGGCCGTAGCGGATCGCGCCGGGCCCCGGCACGGTGAAGCGGAAGTAGCTGGTGTTGACGTCCGGCGGCAGCATCGTCAGGCCCATGCGCAGACACTCCTCGCGCATGGTGACGATCGTGTCGGTGTGCTGCATTTCGCAGGACAGCACCGCCGCCATGAACTCGGCCGGATAGTGCGTCTTCAGCCACGCGGTCTGGTACGAGACCAGCGCGTAGGCGGCGGCGTGCGACTTGTTGAAGCCGTAGTTCGCGAACTTGTCCATCAGGTCGAAGACCTGCGTGGCGACATCCGCATCGACGCCGCGGCCGATCGCGCCCGAGGTGAAGACCTCGCGCTGCTTATCCATCTCGGCCTTGATCTTCTTGCCCATCGCGCGACGCAGGAGATCGGCGCCGCCGAGCGTGTAGCCGGCCAGGCGCTGCGACATCTGCATCACCTGCTCCTGATAGACGAAGATGCCGTAGGTCGGCTGCAGCACGACTTCCATGTCCGGATGCAGATAGGTGACCGGCGCGTCACCGCGCTTGCGTGCGCAGTACTCGGGAATCAGCTCCATCGGACCCGGACGGTACAGCGAGACGAGCGCGATGATGTCCTCGAAGGTATCCGGCCTGAGGTCCTTCGAGGCGCGCTGCATGCCCGGGGATTCCATCTGGAACACCGCGGTCGTATCGCCGCTCGCGTACAGCGCGTAGGTCTCGGCATCGTCGATCGGCAGCTTGAGCACTTCGATGCTGCGCCCCGAGCTCTTCTCGATGTTGACGACCGCCTCCTGAATCACCGTCAGCGTCTTCAGGCCGAGGAAGTCGAACTTCACCAGGCCGGCCGACTCCAGGTCCTTCATGTCGAACTGCGTGCGCATGCCGGCGCCGCCGGCTTCGCAGTACATCGGCGTGTAGTCGCTCAACGGCTTTGGAGCGATGACGACGCCGCCGGCGTGCACGCCGACGCCGCGCGTCACGCCCTCGAGCGCGAGGCCCATGTCGATGACCGCGCGCGTGTCCTCCTCGGCGTCGTAGCGCTGCTTGAGCTCCGGCACCGAGTCGAGCGCGTCGACCAGGGTCGCGCCGGGCGTGCCGGGAATCAGCTTGGCGATCGAATCGGCGAAGCCGTAGCCGTGGCCCATCACGCGCGCGACGTCGCGGATCACGCCGCGCGCCGCCATCGTCGCGTAGGTGATGATCTGGCCGACGCGCTCGCGACCGTACTTGTGCGTGACGTATTCGATCACGCGGTCGCGATTGTCCATGCAGAAGTCGACGTCGAAGTCCGGCATCGACACGCGCTCCGGATTGAGGAAGCGCTCGAACAGCAGGTTGTACGGCAGCGGGTCGAGGTCGGTGATCTTGATCGCGTAGGCGACCAGCGAACCGGCGCCCGAACCGCGGCCGGGTCCGACCGGGCAGCCGTGCGTCTTCGCCCACTCGATGAAGTCGGAGACCACCAGGAAGTAGCCGGCGAAGCCCATCTTTTCGATGATGCCGAGCTCGTAGTCGAGCCGCTTCCAGTACTCCGCCTCCGGCGCCGCGAGCGTGATCATCGCGAAGCGCTCGCGCAGGCCCTCCTCGGCGCGATGGCGCAGCCAGGAGTTGGTGTCGTAGCCGTCCGGCACCGGGAAGTTCGGCAGGTGGTACGGCGGCGCGAACTTCAGCGTCAGCGAGCAGCGCCGTGCGATCTCCACCGAATTCGCCAGCGCCTCCGGCAGATCGGCGAACAGCGCCGCCATCTCGTCGGCCGACTTCAGGTACTGCTCTTCGCTGTACTCGCGCGGCCGCTTCGGATCGTTGAGCACGCGGCCCTGGGCGATGCAGACGCGCGCCTCGTGCGAATCGAATTCCTCGCGCGTCAGGAAGCGCACGTCGTTGGTCGCGACCAGCGGCACCTGCTCGTGCCGCGACAGCGCCACTGCGGCGTCGACCCATTCGTCGTCGCCGGTGCGTCCGCAGCGCGAGATTTCCAGATACAGGCGCTGCGGGAACAGAGCCTGCAGCTCGGCCAGCGCCTCGCGCGCGGCGGCGACATTGTCTGCAAGCGCGGCACGGAAGATCGCACCGTCGCGGCCGGACATCGCAATCAGGCCGCCGGCGTATTCGCGCAGCCAGGCGCGCGTCACCAGCGGCGAACCCTTGCCCTGCCCGTCCGTGTAGGCCAGCGACAGCAGCTTGGCGATGTTGCGGTAGCCGCTATCGTCCTGCACCAGCAGCGTCAGGCGCTCGGCGGCATCGCCGCCGGCCGCGGGCTCCAGCCAGACGTCGCAGCCGATGACCGGCTTGACGCCGGCGCCCTCCGCCGACTTGTAGAACTTCACCATCGCGAACAGATTGTTCTGGTCGGTGATGGCGATCGCCGGAAAGCCCAGCTCGGCGGCCTTCGATACCAGCGTCGCGCCGACGCCGCCGCCCTTGCGCTTCGGCGGCTCGACGCGCACGACGCTGTCGGTCAGCGAGAACTCGGTGTGCACGCGCAGGTGCACGAAGCGCACGGTGTCGCCGGTCCCGCTCATGCGCAGACCTCGTCCGGCGGCAGCAGATCCGGCGGCAGGGTGTCCTCGTCCGGCACCGCGCCGAACCGCTCGCGCTGCGCGCAGGGCGCGAAGCTCATGCGATGCAGCGCGCAGACGCCGAGCCGGCGCAGCGCGTCCATGTGATCCGGCGTGCCGTAGCCCTTGTGGCGGGCGAAACCGTAACCTGGGTATTCGGCGTCGAGGCGCTGCATTTCGCGGTCGCGCGCGACCTTGGCGAGGATCGACGCCGCCATGATCGGCGCATGGATCGCATCGCCCTCGACGACCGCCTCGGCGCTGAAGTTCCAGACCGGCAGGCGGTTGCCGTCGACCAGGCAGTGCAGCGGCGCCGGCGTGAGGGCCTCGGCGGCCCGGCGCATCGCCAGCATCGAGGCGTGCAGGATGTTGAGGCGGTCGATCTCCTCGATCTCGGCGCGCGCGATCGCGAAAGCGAGCGCACGCTCGCGGATGCGCTCGAACAGCGCCTCGCGCCCGGCCGGGCTGAGCTTCTTGGAATCGTCGAGGCCACGGATGCCGTGGCGCTGGTCGAGGATCACGGCGGCGGCGTAGACCGGTCCCGCCAGGCAGCCCCGCCCGGCCTCGTCGAGGCCGGCGACGAGCGGCACCCGATAGGAAGCGATGGAGACCCGACGTGGCATGCGCGGAATTCTAGGCGCTCGCGGCGACGATGACAGGCTTGACGAAACGGCGAAACCGCGAACGCTCAGGCGCCAAGCAGTCCGGCGACGACCTCGGCGGCGCGCGCCGCGGCGTCGCAGCGCAGCGTGGCGCGCACGCGATCGAAAGCGGCGAGCTGGCGCGCGCGCGCGCCGCCCGGCGCCAGCAGCTCGACGACGGCGGCGGCGAGCCGCTCCGGCGTGGCGTCGTCCTGCAGCAGTTCCGGCACCGGCGCCTCGTCGGCGAGCAGGTTCGGCAGGCTGACGTACTTGGTCTTGAGCAGGCCTGCCTTCAGCAGCAGCCAGGCGGTGAGCGGCGAGCCGCGGTACGAGACCACCATCGGCCGGCCAAGCAGCAGGCATTCGAGCGTCGCCGTGCCGGAGGCGATCAGCACCGCGTCGGCCGCCTGCATCGCCTCGCGCGACTGGCCGTCGAGCAGCGTCCAGGTCAGTCCGGCGGCGTGCGTGGCGATCGCCGCTTCCATCGGCGCGCGCAGCGCCGGCTTGGCGAGCGGCGTCACGAAGCGCACGCCGGGCACCTGCGCGGCGATCAGGTGCGCGGCGCGCGCGAACGGCTCGGCCAGATACTTCAGTTCCGAACCGCGGCTGCCCGGCAGCACGGCGACGACCGGGCCGTCCGTCGGCAGCCCGAGCCCGGCACGCGCCTGCGCCGGCGTCACCGAAGCGTCGAGCTGGTCGGCGAGCGGATGGCCGATGTAATCGGCGGAAACCCCGCGCGCGGCGTAGAACGCCGGCTCGAACGGAAACAGGCAGAGGATGCGCTCGACCGCGCGGGCAATGGTCTTGACGCGGCCGGCGCGCCAGGCCCAGACGGTCGGACTGACGACGTGCACGGTGCGGATGCCCTGCTCGCGCAAGCGCCGCTCGACGCCGAGATTGAAGTCCGGCGCGTCAATGCCGATCACCACGTCGGGCCGATCGGCCGACAGGCGCCGGATCAGCGCGCGACGCAGGCGCAGGATGCGCGGCAGCGCCGGCAGGACCTCGGCGATGCCCATCACCGACAGCTGCTCGATCGAAGCGATCGCCTCGACGCCGGCGGCCTGCATGCGCGGCCCGGCGACGCCATAGAAGTGCGCCGCCGGCAGGCGCGCGCGCAGCGCCGTCACCAGCGCCGCGCCGAGCAGGTCGCCGGACATCTCGCCGGCGACCAGCGCGATCTTCGGTGCGGCCATCAGGACGCGCGCGCGCCGCTCACGGCGCCGGCGCGGCAGCGTTCTGCGCCTTCCACTGCCTGATCGCGTTGAGCGTGTTGCCGACGTGCTGGCTCGGATCCATCGCGCTGTACGCGTAGAGGATCTTGCCGTCCGGGGTGACGACGTACGAGATGCGGCTGGCGTAGTTCACCAGCGGCAGCTTGGCGTCGTAGGCCTTCATGATCTTGCCGTCGCTGTCGGCAGCGACCGGGAACTTGCCGCCGCATTCGGTCAGCGAGAACTTGTGCAGCGTGTCGATCTCGTCGTTCGACACGCCGATCACCGTCGCGCCGAGCGCCTTGTACTGGTCCATTGCCTCGGCGAACAGATGCGCCTCGACGGTGCAGCCCTTGGTGAAGGCCTTCGGATAGAAGTAGACGACGACCGGCCCCTGCTTGAGCGCCGCGGCGAGCGAGAACGCGTAGTCCTTGCCGGCCAGCGAGGCCGGCGCCGAGAAATCCGGCGCACTGGCACCGACCTGCAGCGCCGCCCAGGCCGGCAACGCCAGCACCAGCGCCATCACGATCCACAGCCGTTTGATGATCCGCATGACACGCTCCTCGCGAGATTCGCCGACGGAGGCCCTTCAGCGCTGCAGCGCGCGCTTCGAGCCGTTGATGAACGCCAGCATATACGCGACATGCGTCGAAACGGATGCCGTCTGCGCCAGTTCCTGCTTGACCTTGTCCAGCGTCTGGCCGGACAGGAAGATCAGCTTGTAGGCGTCCTTGATCGCCGCCACATCCTCGGCCGCGAAACCGCGCCGGCGCAGGCCCTCGGCGTTGATGCCGCGCGCCTCGGCCGGATGGCCCTGCACCATGATGAACGGCAGCACGTCGCGGGTGATGACGCTGCCGCCGCCGGTGAAGACGTGGTTGCCGATCTGGCAATACTGGTGGATCAGCGTGTAGCCGCCGCAGCCGACGTAGTCGCCGAGCAGCACGTGGCCGGCGAGCGAGGTGTTGTTGGCGAGGATGTTGTGGCTGCCGACGATGCAGTCGTGGCCGATGTGCACCGCCGCCATGATCCAGTTGCGGTCGCCGACCTTGGTCAGGCCGTCCTGCTCCTTCATCGTGCCGCGCTGGATCGTCACGTACTCGCGGATCGTGTTGCCGTCGCCGATCTCGACGCGCGTCGGATCGTCGGGCTTGGCGGTCATGTCCTGCGAGATCTCGCCGAGCGAAGCGAACTGGAAAATCTTGTTGCCGCGGCCGATCGTCATCGGCCCGCGCAGCACCACATGCGGGCCGATCCAGGTGTCGGCGCCGATCGTCACGCCGGGACCGATGATGCTGTACGGGCCGACCTCGACCGTCTCGTGCAGTTCGGCCTTCGGATCGACGATCGCGGTCGGATGGATGCGCGCCGTCATGCCGCCGACCCGTCGGTGTCGTAGTTCACCGTGCGCAGCACGCAGATCAGATCCGCCTCGCTGGCGAGTTCGTCGCCGACCGTTGCGCGCGTGCGGAATTTCCAGATGTCGCGCTTGTTCTTCTCGAGCTCGACATGGAAGGTCAGCGTATCGCCGGGGATCACCGGGCGCTTGAAGCGGCAGTTGTCGATGCCGGCGAAGTACAGCACCAGACCATCCTTGGCGCGCAATCCGGACTTGTGGATCGCCAGCAACCCGCAGGTCTGCGCCAACGCCTCGATCTGCAGCACGCCCGGCATCGTCGGCAGGCCCGGGAAGTGTCCCGGGAAGAACGGCTCGTTGTAGGTGACGTTCTTGATCGCCGTCAGCGTCATCTTCTCCTCGTCGATCGCCAGCACGCGGTCGACGAGCAGAAACGGATAGCGGTGCGGCAACAGCTTGAGGATTTCGCAGATGTCAAAGGATGTCGTTGTTGTCGTCATCGTCCTGTGTTCCGGCGGTGATACGAAGATGTCGCTCCAGCGCCTGCAGGCGATTCTCGAAGCGGCCGAGGCGCCGCACCCGCGCCACGGTCTTGCGCCACTCGCGCGCGTCGTCGAGCGGCAGGCCGGAGCCGTACACGCCGCGCTGGCGGATCGAGTTCGTCACCATGGCCCGGCCGAGGACGATCACGTCGTCGGCGATTTCGATGTGGCCGTTGATGCCCACGGCGCCGCCAATCATACAGCGGCTGCCGACCCGGGTACTGCCGGCGATGCCGGTGTGCGCGGCGATCGCGGTGTGCGCGCCGATGCGGCAGTTGTGGGCGATCTGGATCAGGTTGTCGAGCCGCACGCCGTTCTCGATCACGGTATCGTCGATCGCGCCGCGGTCGATGCAGGTGTTGGCGCCGATCTCGACATCGTCGCCGACGATCAGGCCGCCGAGCTGCGGCACTTCCTCCCAGCCCTTCGGCCCGCGCGCGTTGCCGAAACCGCGCGAGCCGAGCACCGCGCCCGGATGGACCTGGCAGCGCGCGCCGACGCGCACACGCGGCCCGACCCAGACTCGCGCCACCAGGCGCGTGCCGTCGCCGATCACGGCCTCGCGGCCGACGATGCAGCCGGGACCGACGTAGACGCCGGTGCCGAGCCGCGCGCCGGCTTCGATCACCGCGCCGGCGCCGACGTGGCAGCCGTCGCCGAGCACGGCATCGGCGGCGAGCGCCGCCGCAGCATGCACGCCGGGCTCGAAATCGCGGTCCGGATCGAACAGCGCGGCGATGCGCGCGTAGGCCAGATACGGATCCGGCGCGATCAGGCCGGCGGTCGCCAGCGCGTCGGCGTCGCGCGGATGGACGATGACGACGGCCGCCGCGGTCGAGGCCAGCTCGCCGCGCAGCTTGGGATTCGACAGGAAGCTCAGGCAGCCGGGCTTGCCCGGCGACAGGCCGCAGACGCCGGACACTGCCGTCGCCGGATCGCCGCGCAGCGCCAGGCCGAAGCGCTGCGCCAGTTCTTCGAGAGTGAATGTGGCCATGAGGGAATCGGGCAGTAGGGAGTGCGAAGCTTACGCATCGGTCCGGGGCGCGCAAACGGCGACGGCCTGCGCAAGGCAGGCCGTCGCGGAACCGCCACGGACCGGCGCCGCGCGGGCGCCGATGCGAAAACTTACTTGCCGGCGGCCGGAGCGGCCTGCAGGCGCTTGAGCACGTCGTCGGTGACATCGACGTCCGGCTTGGCGTAGACCGGGTTCTCGACGATCAGGTCGAGGTTCTTCTCGCGCGCGACGGCGTCGATCACGTTCTTCACCTGCCCCATCGCCTTGGCGAACGATTCCTGGCGCGCCTTGTTGAAGTCGTCCTGCAGCTGACGGCCCTTCGACTCGAGGTCGATGCGGCGCGTCGTCAGGTCCTTCTCCTTCTTGGCGCGATCGGCCGGCGCCAGCAGATCGGCTTCCTTCTGGAACGCGCGGCCGTCGTCCTGCAGCTTCTTGGCCTCGGCCTCGAGATCGTTCTGGCGGCGCTCGAACTGCCCCTTGAGCTGGTCCTGCATGGCCTTGAACTGCGGCGCCTTCTCGGCGAGCTCCGCCGAACGCACCGAACCGACCTTGATGTCGGCCAGCGCCGGCAGGGCGGTGACGGCGAGCACAACGCCGGTGACGGCGATCAACTTGCGAATCATGTCTTTCTCTCGTGTCTGTGTTGCAGCGGTGAAACGGGAAATGGCGGAATCCGGGGGAACGGCAACCGTCAGAAGCCTGAACCGAACGTGATCTGGAAGCGATCCTGATCATCACCCGGTTTCGGATTCAGCGGGAACGCGTAGCTCAGATCGAGCAGGCCGAGGAACGGCGTGAACCAGGAGAACGCGATACCCGCCGACTGGCGCAGATCGCTGATCGCGAAGTCGCCCGGCTCCTGGAACACGTTGCCGACGTCCCAGAACGCTTCCAGACGCGTCGACTTGCCGTCGCTCTCGACCGGCAGCGGGATGATCAGATTGGTCTGCGCCGTGGTGCGCAGCTTGCCGCCGAACGGGTTGTTGTACGGATTGTCGCGCGGGCCGAGCGAACCATCCTTGTAGCCGCGCACCGTACGCGGACCGCCGGCGAAGAAGTTCTCCCACGGCGGCACGTCAGAGCTGCCGTACGAATCGACGAGGCCGACCGAGCCGTTGATCTCGGCGGTGAACTTCCAGAACAGCGGGATGTACTGCTGCGCGCGATAGCTGAGGTTGTAGTACTCGAGATCGCCGCCGGGCAGCGCGAGGTCCATGGTCAGCGCATGCAGCGCGCCGCGCGTCGCGAAGAACGTGCGGTTGCGCGAGTCGTAGCTGATGCCGGTGCGCGCCTGGTAGATGAAGAACTGCGTGCCGTTGTTGATGACGAACTTGAGAATCTGGTCCGAGCTCGAAGTCGGGAACGTCTGCACGGCGACGTCCTCGACGCCGAGGCCGGCGCGCAGCGTGATGAACTCCGACAGCGGAATGCCGTAGGTCAGGTTGGCGCCGACCGTGTTGGTATTGAAGCCAGACGAGTAGCGGATCACCGACTCCGACTTGCGGTAGTAGGCGGAGATCGACTGGCTGATGCCGTCCTCAGTGAAGTACGGATCGGTCCACGACAGGCTGATCGCCTGCGAGATCGCGTTGTTCTGCGCCTGCAGGTCGATGCGGTTGCCGGTGCCGAGGAAGTTGGTGTGCGTCACCTGGCCGGTGATCAGGAAGCCCTGCGAGCCCGAATAGCCGACGCCGAACTGCACCGAGCCCGGCGGACGCTCCTTGACCTTGAAGCTGACGTCGACGAGGTCGTCGCTGCCCGGCACCGGTTTGGTGTCGACCTCGGCCTCCTCGATGAACGGCAGGCGCGCGAGGCGCACGCGCGAACGCTCGACCGAGGACTTCGAGAACGGCGCCGCTTCGAGCTGGCGCATCTCGCGACGCAGCGTTTCGTCGTTGGTGCCGGAATTGCCGACGAAGCTGATGCGGCGCACGTAGGCGCGCTTGCCCGGATCGACGACGTAGTTGAGCGAGACTTCCTTCTTCTCCTCGTCGACTTCCGGCACCGGCGTGACCTTGGCGAAGGCGTAGCCGATATCCGACAGCGCCGCTTCGATGCGGTCCGACGAGTCGGTCGCCTGCTTGCGCGAGAAGGTCTCGCCGGACTGCGTCGTCGTCAGCGCCTCGAGGTAGCGCTCGTTGAGGATGGTATTGCCCGAATAGCGGCTGTCCTTGACCTTGTAGACTTCGCCTTCGGTGACGTTGATGGTGATGTAGATCGCCTTCTTGTCCGGCGTCAGCGCGACCTGCACCGAATCGACCGAGAACTTCAGGTATCCGCGGTCCTGGTAATAGGACTGCAGCTTCTCGAGGTCGCCGGACAGCGACTGCTTCGAATAGCGGTCGTTCTTCTGGAACGGCATCCAGTTGGTGGTCTTCAGGTCGAACTGCTTGAGCAGCTCCTCCGTCGGAAACACATGATTGCCGATGATGTTGATGTCGGTGATCTTGGTGACCGAACCCTCGGTGACCTTGATGTTCAGCGACACGCGATTGTTCGGCTCTTCGCTGACCTTGGTCTCGATGCCGACGTCGTAGTAGCCGTTGGCGTAGTACTGGCGGCGCAGCTCCTGCTCGACCTGGTCGAGCAGATCGCGGCGGAACAGTTCGCCGTCGGCGAGGCCGAGGTCCTTCAGCGATTTCTTCAGCTCGTCGCCGCCGATCTTCTCGTTGCCCTCGATCTTGAAGGTCGAGATCGCCGGACGCTCCTGGAGCTTGACGACCAGCGCGTTGCCGTCGCGTTCGAGCTGCACGTCCTGGAACAGGCCGGAGCCGTACAGGGCGCGGATCGCCTGCCGCGACGTCGAATTGTTCAGTTCGTCGCCGGCCGACAGCGGCAGATAGGTAAGCACCGTGCCGATCTCGAGGCGCTGCAGGCCCTCGGCGCGGATCTCGGAAATCTTGAAGGGCTCGAAGGCGTGGGCCCGCGCGGTCAGCGCCAATGCCGCCAGAGCCGTCGCGATGGCCGTCTTGGAAGTCTTGAGTCTTTTCACCGGCTCTATTTCTTTTCTGGTCAGTTCAGCAGGCGCACGATGTCGTTGTAAAACGCGAGTCCCATCAGCAGGGCCAGCAAGCTCAGGCCGATGCGCTGTCCCGCTTCCTGCGCTCGCTCGGAAAGCGGCGAACCTTTCAGAGCCTCCACGCCGTAGTACAGCAGATGGCCGCCGTCGAGCACCGGCACCGGCAGCAGATTGAGCACGCCGAGACTGACACTGACCACCGCCATGAAGCTCAGGAACGCGATCCACCCGACCTGCGCCGAGTAGCCCGCGACCTGTGCAATCTGGATCGGCCCGCTGACGTTCTTGACCGAGATATCTCCGGTCACCATGCGCCACAACATGCGCACGGTCAGCACCGACATCCGCCAAGTCTCGGATGCGGCTCGCGGAATCGCCTCGAGCGGCCCGGACTGGCTGACGGCGCGCAAATCCTGCCACAAGTCCCCGGGGTTCGCCACGCTGGCGCCGAAGCGTCCGATCGTCTGGCCGGCCTCGTCGACGCGCGCCAGGATCACGGTCGCCTCGCGCTCCTCGCCGGCGCGGCGCAGCCGGACCTTGACCACTTCGCCGGGGTGCGCGCGCACCCAGGTCGCCCACTGCTGCCAGGAATCGACCGGCGTGTCGTTGTAGCGCAGCAGCTCGTCGCCGGGCTCGAAGCCGGCGGCCGCGGCGGCGCTGCCGGCCTGCACGGTATCGAGGATCGGCGGCAGCTTCGGCTGGTACGGGTGCAGACCGAGATCCTCGAACAGGAACTCGGGGTCGACGCGCACGCCGGACAGCGGCAGCACGACCGAACGCAGCGTGCCGTCGGCGGACTTCACGGTCAGCGGCAGCTCGCCCTTGTCGAGCGCGCGCTCGATGATCTCGGGACGCAGTTCGTTCCAGGTCGGCACCGGCTCGCCGGCAACCATCGTCACCTCGTCGCCGGCAGCCAGGTGCGCCTGCGCGGCGACCGAGTCGGCCGGCGGATCGGCGATCAGCGGCTTCATGCCTTCGACGCCGATCACGAACACGCACCAGTACAGCAGCACGGCCAGCGCGAAATTGAACAGCGGGCCGGCGGCGACGATCGCCATGCGCTTGCCGACCGACGCCTGGGTGAAGGCATACGACCGTTCGGCGGGCGCGACGATGCCCTCGCGCTCGTCGAGCATCTTGACGTAGCCGCCGAGCGGCACCGCCGACAGCACCCACTCGACGCCGTCCTTGGCGCGATGCGTCCACAGCGGCCGACCGAAGCCGATCGAGAAGCGCAGCACCTTCACGCCGCAGCGGCGCGCGACCCAGTAGTGGCCGAACTCGTGGAAAGCGACGAGCACGCCGATCGTGACGATGAAACCGCCGACCGACCACAGAAAATCAAGCACCGACCGCCTCCTGCGCCGCGGCGCGCGCCCAGGCATCGACTGCGAGAATCGCGTCGAGGTCCTCGGCCGGCGACGCGGTGCATCGCGCGGCAGCCGCCAGCGTTCTGTCTATCACTTCGGTGATCCCCGGGTACGAAAGACGCCCTTCCAGAAACGCTTGGACAGCGACTTCATTGGCCGCGTTCAATACATTCGGCGCGTCGCCGCCGGCGCGCAGCGCTGCACGCGCCAGGCCCAGGCACGGGAAGCGCTGCAAGTCGGCCGCCTCGAAACGGAAGCGTCCGAGCGCTGCAAGATCCAGGCCGCCGACACCGGACTCCCAGCGCTCCGGCCACGCCAGCGCGTGCGCGATCGGCACGCGCATGTCGGCATGGCCGAGCTGCGCCAGCATCGAACCGTCGACGTACTCGACCAGCGAGTGGATCGCGCTTTCCGGGTGGATGACCACGTCGAGCTGCGCATCGGGCAGATCGTAGAGCACGGACGCCTCGATCAGCTCCAGGCCCTTGTTCATCATCGTCGCCGAGTCGACCGAGATCTTCGGCCCCATCACCCAGTTCGGATGGCGCACCGCCTGCTGCGGCGTGACCGCCGCCAGCGCTTCGAGCGGCGTCTCGCGGAACGGCCCGCCCGAAGCGGTCAGGATCAGCCGCCGCACGTGCGCCGGCGCGCGTCCGCAGCGGCTGTCCGGCGGCAGGCACTGGAAGATCGCGTTGTGCTCGGAGTCGATCGGGATCAGCGTCGCGCCGGCCGCCTCGGCCTCGCGCATCAGCAGCCGGCCGGCCATCACCAGCGGCTCCTTGTTGGCGATCAGCACGCGCTTGCCGGCGCGCACCGCGGCCAGCGTCGGCAGCAGGCCGACGGCGCCGACGATCGCCGACATCACCTGATCGGCCTCGGCGTCGGCGGCGATCGTGGCGAGCGCGGCGGCGCCGCCGTGCACCACGGTCGGCACGCCGGCAGCGGCGAGCCGCGCGCGCAGCGCCTCGGCCGACGCGACGTCCGCCATCACCGCGTGACGCGGACGGAACTCGAGACACAGCGCGGCCAGCGCCTCGACGTCGCGATTCGCGCTCAGCGCGTAGGCCTGCAGGCGCTGCGGGTGGCGGCGCACCAGATCGAGCGTGTTGCGGCCGATCGTGCCGGTGGCACCGAGGATGACGAGTTTCTGGATCACGGCGGCGTCGCGCCTCAGGCCAGACCGCAGAGGCGCAGACCGAGCACCATGGTTGGCAGCGCGGCAACGATGCTGTCGACGCGATCGAGGATGCCGCCGTGGCCCGGCAGGATGTGCCCGCTGTCCTTGAGGCCGACGCTGCGCTTGAACATCGATTCGGTCAGGTCGCCGACGATCGAGACCACGGCAACGAGCAGCGACAGGCCGACCAGCGCCGCGATCGCGCCCGGCTCGCGCAGGCCGAACACCCAGCTGCCGGCCGCCAGCGCCCAGACCGCGCACAGCGCCAGGCCGCCGAGCGCGCCTTCGACAGTCTTGCCCGGCGAGATCGCCGGCGCCAGCTTGCGCCGGCCGAAGCGGCGGCCAGCGAAATACGCGCCGGTGTCGGCGGCAAAAACCAGGAACAGCACGAACAGCAGTTTTAGCGGCCCGTTGGCCAGACCGTGCAGCGCCGCGACCGAGATCAGGCTGCTGGCGATCATCAGCAGTCCGCCGGCCATCATCCACGGCGTGGCGATGCGGCCGCCGTCGGCGCCGCCGTGCGCGTAGGCACGCAGACGCAAGGGCAGCAGGAACCAGACCAGCACCACCGGCGCCAGCGCGTAGCCCAGCCACGGCCCGTTGACCGGGCTGTACCAGGTCGCGGCGAGCAGCGCGGCGGTCGCTGCCAGGTAGGCCAGGCGTTGCGGCGTGCGGCCGGCCCAGCCCATGAACGCGGTCCATTCCCAGGCCATGATCAGGCCGACACCGCCGAGCACCAGGAACAGCCACGGCGTCGGCGCGAACCAGACCAGGGCCAGCAGCAACGGCAGCAGGACCAGCGCCGTGAGGACACGTTGCATCAGCATGTCGGCATTCTCGTCGGCGCTAGGCCTGGGCTTGAGGGACACCGCCGAAACGGCGTTCGCGGCCAGCGTACCAGCGCAGGGCATCATCCAACAGCGGCGCGTCGGCATCCGGCCACAGGACGTCGGTGAAGTACAGCTCGCTGTAGGCCAGCTGCCAGAGCATGAAATTGCTGATCCGGCATTCGCCGCCGGTGCGGATCAGCAGCTCGGGCGCCGGCCACTCGGCGGTGACCAGCTCGGCCTCGAGCGCATCGTGCGTGATCGCCTCGCCGCGCGCGGCAACGCGCTGCGCCGCCTGCACGATGTCCCACTGGCCGCCGTAACCGACCGCGACGACCAGCGTCATGGCCGGATTGCGCGCGGTCAGCTGCTCGGCCTCGGCGATGCGGGCGCGCAGCGCCGCACTGAAGCCGGAGTGCTCGCCGATCACGCGCAGGCGGATGCCGTTGGCCTGCAGATCCGGCAGCTCGCGCTCGAGCACCGTCATCAGCAGCTCCATCAGCAGGCGCACCTCGAGCGGCGGACGCTTCCAGTTCTCCTGCGAGAACGCGAACAGCGTCAGCACCTCGATGCCGCGATCGCGCGCGGCGCCGACGATCCTGCGCACCGCCTTGACGCCGGCCTGATGGCCGAATGGCCGCGGCTGGCCACGGGCCTGCGCCCAGCGGCCGTTGCCGTCCATGATGATCGCGACGTGGCGCGGCAGGCCGGGCGTTGCCGGGCCGGACTTCGGGGAAACGCGCGTCATGGCGCTGACTGCGGCCGGCACCTCACATCGACAGCAGTTCTTTTTCCTTGGCGGCGGCCAGCTCGTCGACCTTGGCGACGTACTGGTCGGTCAGCTTCTGCACGTCGGTCTCGCCGCGCTTCTCGTCGTCGGTCGAGATCTGCTTGTTCTTGACCAGATCCTTGACCGCCTGGTTGGCGTCGCGGCGCACGGCGCGGATCGCCACCTTGGCGTTCTCGGCCTCGCTCTTGACGACTTTGGCCAGATCCTTGCGGCGCTGCTCGGTGAGCGGCGGGATGATGATGCGGATGGTCTGGCCGGCGGTGTTCGGCGTCAGGCCCAGATCGGAGGTCATGATCGCCTTCTCGATGACGCTGACCAGGCCCTTTTCCCAGGCCTGGATGACGATCGTGCGGGCGTCCTCGACGGTGATCTGCGCGGCCTGCGACAGCGGCACTTCGGAGCCGTAGTAGTCGACGCGGATGTGGTCGAGCAGCGCCGCATTGGCGCGGCCGGTGCGCAGCTTGGCCAGCTCGTTCTTCAGGGCGTCGACGCACTTGGTCATGCGCTTGGTCGCGTCGTTCTTGATGTCGTTCAGCATCTGCAGACTCCGAAAAGCAGCTTACGGCCTGGGTTCTTGGTGTTTCTTCAACGATTGACGCGCGTGCCGATCGTCATGTCGCCGGTGATGATCTTCAGCAGCGCGCCGGGGCGATCCATGTCGTAGACGCGGAGCTTCATGCCGTGGTCGCGGCACAGCACCATCGCCGTCTGGTCCATCACGCCGAGCCGCTTGTGCAGGGCCTCGTCGTAGGTCAGCTCGTCGTAGCGCTTGGCGTCCGGATCCTTCTTCGGATCGGCGGTGTAGATGCCGTCGACGGTCGTCGCCTTCAGCATCAGGTCGGCTTCGATCTCGATCGCGCGCAGCGCGGCGGCCGAGTCGGTCGTGAAGAACGGGTTGCCGGTGCCGGCCGCGAAGACCACGACGCGGCCCTTTTCGAGGTGGCGGTCGGCCTTGCGGCGGATGAAGTCCTCGCAGACCTCGTTGATGCGGATCGCCGACTGCACGCGCGCCTGCATGCCGCCGACGCGTTCGATCGCGTCCTGCAGCGCCAGCGCGTTGATGACGGTCGCCAGCATGCCCATCTGGTCGCCGGTGACGCGGTCCATGCCGGCGCGCGCCAGGCGCTCGCCGCGATAGATGTTGCCGCCGCCGACCACCAGCGCGACCTGCACGCCGATATCGACGACCGCCTTGATCTCGTGCGCCAGGAAAGCCGTGACCTCCGGCGAGATGCCGAACTGCTGGTCACCCAACAGCGCTTCACCGGACAGCTTGAGGAGGATTCTCTGGTAAGCGGGCTGCGTGCTCATGGCGGGCTACTTGGCGGTCGTGGAACGGGCGGCGTCGCACCGCCCGCATGGTACTTAAAAAGAGGCCCCGTTTCCGGGGCCCCTTGGGTGACAGCGCGTCGCGCGGATCTTAGCGCGGATCAGGCCTTGATGCCGGCCTGCGCCATGACCTCGGCGGCGAAGTCGGTCTGCTGCTTCTCGATGCCCTCGCCGACCGCGAAGCGCACGAAGCGCGCGACCTTGGCGTTCTTGGCCTTGAGCAGCTTCTCGACCGTCTCGTCCGGATTCTTGACGAACGGCTGGCCGAGCAGCGTGATCTCGCCGATGAACTTGTTGATGCGGCCGTCGATCATCTTGGCGAGGATCTCCGCCGGCTTGGCCTTGAACGGCTTGCCGGCTTCCTCGGCGTCGAGACGCGCGTCTTCCTGTTCCTTGGCGACGCCGGCCTCGATGACCTTGCGCTCGGACTCGATGGTGTCGCCCGGCACCGCGGCGGCGTCGAGGTAGCGCGGATTCATCGCCGCGATGTGCATCGCCAGATCGCGCGCCAGCTCGGTGTCGCCTGACTCCATCGCCACGATGACGCCGATCTTGTCGCCCGGATGCAGGTAGGTGACCAGCGGGCCGCCGGCGGCTTCGACGATCGCGAAACGGCGGATCGTCATGTTCTCGCCGAGCTTGGCGATCAGGCCGCGGCGGTGCTCGTCGAGCGTCGCTTCGCCCGACTGCAGACGCACCAGCGCCTCGGTGTCACCCGGCTTGTGGGCATGCGCCGCCTCGGCGACGAGACGCGCCAGGGTACGGAACTCGTCGCCCTTGGCCACGAAGTCGGTTTCGCTGTTCAGCTCGACGATGGCCATCGCCTGGTCGTTGCCGGCGATCGCCAGAACGCCTTCGGCGGCGGTGCGGCCGGCCTTCTTGTCGGCCTTGGCGGCGCCGTCCATGCGCAGCTTCTCGGCGGCCTTGTCGAGGTCGCCGGCGGTGGCTTCGAGCGCCTTCTTGCAGTCGCCCATGCCGGCGCCGGTACGGTCGCGCAGCTCTTTGACGAGGGCAGCAGTGATGGGAGTGCTCATGGGATGTCCTGGATGCTAGGGATACGAATGGGTCGGCTCAGCGAGCCGGCCCCGTGGAACGGCAAGGCCCGGCCGGCCGCGATCGGCGACCGCCGGGCGCTGCGGCCGCGGCGGCACGCCGCGGCCGACGCATGCCGCTTACTCGCCGCGGCGGCCGCCGCGACCCTGGCGGTCGCCGCTGCCCGGCTTGCCACCGCGCGGCGCACCGCGCGGCTTGCGCGGGGCCTGACGCTCGTCGCTGGCCTCGGCCGGCTCTTCGACGGTGCGGAACGGCACCGGGTTGGCGCCACGTGCCTCGATGATGGCGTCGGCGATGCACTGCGCGTAAACCTTGACCGCGCGGGTGGCGTCGTCGTTGCCCGGGATCACGCAGTCGATCAGGCTCGGATCGTTGTTCGAGTCGACGACGGCGATGACCGGGATGCCGAGCTTCTTGGCCTCGAGCACCGCGTTCTTCTCGTAGCCGGTGTCGATGACGAACAGGCAGTCCGGCAGGCTCGGCATTTCCTTGATGCCGCCGAGCGACTTGCGCAGCTTCTCGATCTCGCGCGTGAAGAGCAGCTGTTCCTTCTTGTTGAGGCGGTTGATCGAACCGTCCTCGACCTGCTTTTCCATCTCGACCAGACGCTTGATCGAGGTCTTGACGGTCTTGAAGTTGGTCAGCGTGCCGCCCAGCCAGCGCTGGTTGACGAACGGCATGCCGGCGCGCTTGGCCTCTTCTTCGACCGTCTCGCGCGCGGCGCGCTTGGTGCCGACGAACAGGATGCGGCCGCCGTTGGCGGCGAGCTTGCCGGCGAAGGAGCAAGCGTCCTTCAGCATCGGCAGGGTCTGCTCGAGGTTGATAATGTGAATGCGGTTGCGGCTGCCGAAGATGTACTGATCCATCTTCGGGTTCCAGTAGCGCGTGCGGTGACCGAAGTGGGCACCCGCCTCGAGCAGCTGGCGCATGGTGATATCCGCCATGATTTGAGACTCCGTCAGGTTGTGGCAAATCGCGCCGGGGCACCGCCTACGGGCGGGCACCTGGGATTGGCGCGAGTGGATTTCCTCAAGGGCGACCGGGTTTCGATTGCCTTTGAAGGGCGCGCTTTATACCATAGCGCCCCTTTGAAAACAATGAGTTTGCCGCTGCGCGCGGCGGCTCGGGCACCGAGGCGAGATGGCCGTTACGATCAAAACCCCCGAGGAACAGCAGAAGATGCGCGAGGCCGGCGTTGCCGCCGCCGAAGTGCTGATGATCCTCGAACCCTACGTCAAGCCCGGCGTGACGACCGACGAGCTCAACCGGATCTGTCACGAGTACATCGTCGACAAGCTCGACTGCATCCCCGCCCCGCTGCACTACGGCGGCGGCAACGGCCGCCCGCCGTTCCCGAAGTCGATCTGCACCTCGGTCAACCACGTGGTCTGCCACGGCATTCCGGGTCCCAAGGTGCTGAAGAAGGGCGACGTGCTCAACGTCGACGTCACCGTCATCAAGGACGGCTGGCACGGCGACACCAACCGCATGTACTACGTCGGCGAGCCGAGCATCCTCGCCCGCCGGCTCTGCGAGACCACGCACGAGGCCATGATCGAGGGCATCCGCCAGGTCCGCCCCGGCGCCCGCCTCGGCGACATCGGCGCCGCGATCCAGAAATATGCCGAGTCGCGCGGCTTCTCGGTGGTCCGCGAATACTGCGGCCACGGCATCGGCCGCGGCTTTCATGAGGACCCGCAGGTCCTGCATTACGGCCGACCTGGCACGGGTCTTGAACTGCTTCCGGGCATGACTTTCACGATCGAACCGATGATCAACGCCGGCAAGGCCGACGTGAAGCTGCTGCCGGACGCCTGGACCGTCGTCACCAAGGACCACTCGCTGTCGGCGCAGTGGGAGCACACGATCCTCGTCACCGAAAGCGGCTACGAAGTGCTGACGCTGCGCGACGGGGCGATGTGATGGGTGCCGAGATCGACCTGGCGGAGGAAGAAGCCGCCAGCATCTTCAGCGCCCCACGCATCCGCTCGCGGCTGGCCCAGGGCGGCTACGCGATCGCCGCGTTCCGCGACACGCTGAACTGGGGCCGCGACCGCCTCTACAGCCTGTTCCACGAGGGCATGCCGGCCGACTCGCTGGTGCACGCCCGCGCCCACCTGGTCGACGAGGTGCTGCGCGCGTCCTGGCACAAGTTCCTGCCGGAAGGAGCCAGCGGCCTGGCGCTGGTCGCGGTCGGCGGCTACGGCCGCGGCGAGCTGCTGCCGCATTCCGACATCGACATCCTGCTGCTGCACTGCGACGACGCCCTCGAACGCCATCGCAGCGCGCTCGAGCAGATGACCGCGTTCGGCTGGGACATCGGCCTCGAGGTCGGCCAGAGCGTGCGCACGGTCGGCGAATGCGTCGCCGAGGCCGAGAAAGACATCACCGTCATCACCAACCTGCTCGAGGCGCGGCTGCTGACCGGCGACGAGTCGCTGTTCCGCGACATGCAGGCGGCGCTGACGCCCGACAGGATCTGGCCGGTCAAGGAATTCTTCGAGGCCAAGAAGGCCGAGCAGGCGGCGCGCCACCGCAAGTACGACGACACCGGCTACAAGCTCGAACCGAACGTCAAGGAATCGCCGGGCGGCCTGCGCGACATCCACACGATCGGCTGGGTCACCAAGCGCTATTTCGGCGCGCAGACGCTCGGCGAGCTGCGCGAGCGCGGCTTCCTGACCAAGCAGGAATGCGACGAGCTGTTCGCCGGCCAGGACTTCCTGTGGCGGGTGCGCTTCGCGCTGCACATGCTGACCGGCCGCCACGAGGACCGCCTGCTGTTCGACCATCAGATCAAGGTCGCCGAGCTGTTCGGCTACCGCGACGACGACAAGAACATGGCGGTCGAGCAGTTCATGCAGCTGTACTACCGCACGATCAAGTCGCTGTCGTGCCTCAACGACATGCTGCTGCAGCTGTTCGAGGAAGCGATCGTGCACCCGGCGCAGGGCGGCGAGCCGACGGCGCTGAATCCGCGCTTCCAAGTCCGCAACGGCTGGCTCGAAGTGCGCGCCGACGACGTCTTCCAGCGCTATCCGTGGGCGCTGATCGAAGCCTTCCTGCTGCTGCAGCAGCATCCGAAAGTCGAAGGCATCCGCGCCCAGACGCTGCGCCTGATCCTGCGCGACAGCCGCCTGCTCAACGATGCCGTGCGCCAGTCGGTGCAGGCACGCTCGCTGTTCATCGAGATGTTCCGCGAGGGCCGCGGCCTGACACGCAACCTGCGCCGCATGAACCGCTACGGCGTGCTCGGCCGCTATCTGCCCGCCTTCGGCCGCATCGTCGGCCTGATGCAGTACGACCTGTTCCACACGCTCACCGTCGACGAACACATCCTCTACGTGGTGCGCAACGCGCGCCGCTTCGCGATGCAGCGCTTCCGCGACGAGTTGCCGTTCTGCAACCAGGTCATGGACCGCCTCGCCAAGCCGGAGCTGCTCTATCTCGGTGCTTTCTGGCACGACATCGCCAAGGGCCGCGGCGGCGACCATTCCGACATCGGCGCCCAGGAGGCCGAGCAGTTCTGCCTCGACCACGGCCTGTCGCATGGCGACGCGGCGCTGGTGCGCTGGCTGGTGCAGAACCACCTGCTGATGTCGCTGACCGCGCAGAAGCAGGACATCAGCAATCCGGCCGTGATCGCCGACTTCGCGCGCACGGTCGGCGACCGTCTGCACCTGGACTACCTCTACCTGCTGACCTGCGCCGACATCCGCGGCACCAACCCGGCGCTGTGGAATGCCTGGCGCGATTCGCTGCTCAAGGAGCTCTACAACCTGACGGTGCGCACGCTCGAACGCGGCCTCGACAATCCGCTCAGCGACAGCGAACGCAGCGCTGAGATCCGCAGCAAGGCACTGGCGCTGCTCGAACCGCAGGGCATCACCCGCGAGCAGGCCGAAGCCGTCTGGAAGCGCTTCGACCACGAATATTTCCTGCGCCACTCGGCCGAGGAACTGGCCTGGCATCTGCCGGCGATCATCAAGGCCGGCGAGGCCGATCTGCCGCTGGTGCTGGTCGGCGCGATCGTCGGCCGCGGCACCAGCGTGTTCATCTACACGCGCGACCGCGATCACCTGTTCGGCCTGTCGACCGGCGTGCTCGCCCGCCTGGGCCTCAACATCCTCGACGCGCGCCTGCACACCACGCACGACGGCTTCGTGCTCGACTCGTACATGGTGATGGAAGGCGACAACACGCCGATCACCCAGCCGATCCGCTTCGATGAGATCCGCACGGCGCTGCGCAAGGTGCTGTCGGACCCGGAAGTCTCGACGATCGACGTCAACCGCCGCCGCTCGCAGCGCCTGCGCCACTTCAACACGCCGACGCACGTGCACTTCAGCCAGGACGACGCGCGCGGCCGCACCGTGCTCGAACTCGTCACCGCCGACCGGCCGGGTCTGCTGTCGATCATCGGCCGCGTGTTCCAGAAGCGCGGCATTCTGCTCGATGCCGCCAAGATCGGCACGATCGGCGAGCGCGCCGAGGACGTCTTCTACGTGACCGACCGCATGCACCGGCCGATCACCGACGAGGACACGCTCGACGGCCTGCGCGAAGTGCTGGTCCGCACCCTCGACAAGACCGAGACCGCATAATCCGTCTGCTGCGCGGGCCAATCTCGCGGCTTCCGTGCTCGCTGTGCCCAGGCACAGCTGCGCGCGGAAGCCGCGACCTTGGCCCTGCTCGCGACGACGGCTTACGGTCTCCTCACGATTTTTGACACGAACAAACGACAACGAGAGAAACCACCGATGACCACTCTGCAGAACACCATCGAAGCGGCCTGGGACAATCGCGAGAAGTTCGACAAGAACGACGCGACGGTGCAGCAGGCGATCGAGCGCGCGATCGCGCTGCTCGACAGCGGCGAAGCACGCGTCGCCGAGCCGACCGCCTCGGGCTGGCAGGTCAACGAGTGGCTGAAGAAGGCGGTGCTGCTGTATTTCCGCCTGCACGACAACGCGCCGATCGAGATGGGCGCGCTGTCCGGCTTCGACAAGGTGCCGCTGAAGTTCGCCGGCTGGAGCGCCAAGGACTTCGCTGCCCAGGGCGCGCGCGTCGTGCCGCCGGCGGCGGTGCGTCGCGGCGCATTCATCGCCCCGGGCGCGATCCTGATGCCGAGCTACGTCAACATCGGCGGCTACGTCGGCCGCGGCACGATGGTCGATACCTGGGCGACGGTCGGCTCCTGCGCGCAGATCGGCGCCAATGTGCACCTGTCCGGCGGCGTCGGCATCGGCGGCGTGCTGGAGCCGCTGCAGGCGGCGCCGACCATCATCGAGGACGACTGCTTCATCGGCGCGCGCTCGGAGATCGTCGAAGGCGTGATCGTCGAGAAGGGCGCGGTGATCTCGATGGGCGTGTTCATCGGCCAGTCGACGCCGATCTACGACCGCGAAGCCGACACCGTCAGCTACGGCCGCGTGCCGGCCGGCGCCGTGGTCGTCGCCGGCAGCCTGCCGAAGGCCGGCGGCAAGTACAACCTGAACTGCGCAGTGATCGTCAAGCGCGTCGACGAGAACACGCGCAAGAAGGTCGGCATCAACGCCCTGCTGCGCGATCTGTAAGCGGCAGCGCCGGCGCCGGACGCGGGCGGCCCGCCGCCGCGCGTGTCCGGCGCGTCCTCATCAGCGCCGGCTCTGGCCTTGGTTCAGGCCGCGCTCACGGCGCGCGCTGCGTCGGCGCGCCGCCGTCGGTACCGCCGGCGATCTGCTCCGGATCGAACTCGCCGATACGCAGATAACGCGTCGCCAGCTGCACCTCGCGCAGGAAGCAGAACAGGCCGCCGATCAGCGACACGATCGCCGCCACGTACAGGCCGGCGATCAGCGCCGACAGGTTCCAGCGCGAAAACGTGCCGACGAACAGCACGACGATGACGCTGCTGATCAGCAGCGCGCAGCCGATGCAGAACGTGATCGCGCGATTGGTCAGCCGCGCGCGGCGCGCCTGCTGGCGCAGCGCCTTGCGCAGTCCCAGCACGCGTCCGGGTGGCGCCGTCGGCATCTCCGCCTCGAGCTTGCGCGCGCGGTCGACGATGCGCGCCAGCCGACTGGTCAGCACGCCGAGCATGGCGCTGACGCCGGTCAGCAGGAACACCGGCGCGACCGACACCTGGATCGTGTGGGCAATCGCTGCGATTTGAGTTTCTTCCATGGCCGGTTTCCGCTGGGACGCCGCATTATCCACGAGCGGCGCGCGGCGGCAGCGGGCTAGAATTCCGCGACTTTTCCCGGATAGACCCTGCAATGGCTGACGATGTGGCGGCGCGCGCCGTACTCGACCTCACCTGCGCGCTGATCGCGCGCCGCTCGCTGACGCCCGACGACGCCGGCTGCTGTGCGCTGCTCGGCGAGCGCCTGGCGCGGCTCGGCTTCACGCTCGAAGCGATCGACGCCGGCGGCGTCACCAACCTGTGGGCGACGCTCGGCAACGGTGGTCCGCTGCTGATCCTCGCCGGCCACACCGACGTCGTGCCGCCGGGCCCGCGCGAGGCCTGGTTCAGCGACCCGTTCGAGCCGCAGATCCGCGACGGCGTGCTCTACGGCCGCGGCGCCGCCGACATGAAGTCGGGACTCGCGGCGATGGTGGTCGCCGCCGAACGCCTGCTGGCGCGCCGCGCGCTGCGCGGCACCCTCGCCTTCCTCATCACCAGCGACGAGGAAGGCAGCGCCCGCCACGGCACGCGCCACGTCGTCGAGGTGCTGAAGGCGCGCGGCCTCCGGCCGGACTACGCGATCGTCGGCGAGGCGACCGCCGCCGAACGCCTCGGCGATCGCATCACGATCGGCCGCCGCGGCTCGCTCGGCTGCAATCTGCGCGTGCTCGGCAAGCAGGGCCACGTCGCCTATCCGGACAAGGCCGAGAACCCGATCCACCGCCTCGCGCCGGCGCTCGCCGAGCTGACGGCGACGGTCTGGGATCACGGCAACGCGCACTTCCCGCCGACCTCGTTTCAGGTCTCGAACCTTCACGCCGGCACCGGCGCGAACAACGTCATTCCCGGCCACGTCGACCTGATCTTCAACTTCCGCTTCTGCACCGAATCGAACGCCGAGGATCTGAAGGCGCGCGTCGGCGCCATCCTCGACCGTCACGGCCTGCGCTACGAGGCCGACTGGTGGCTGTCCGGCGAGCCGTTCCTGACGCGCGAGGCCGAGCTGGTCGACGCCGCGCGCGCGTCGATCGCGGACGTCACCGGCATCGCCGCGCCGCTGCTGTTCACCGGCGGCGGCACCTCCGACGCGCGCTTCCTCGCGCCGTGGGGAGCGCAGACCGTCGAGATCGGCCCGGTCAACGACAGCATCCACAAGATCAACGAGCACGTGCGCGTCGACGATCTCGACCGCCTCAGCCGCATCTACGAAGGCGTGCTCGAGCGCCTGCTGTGAGCACCGGCCGGCCCGATCGAGCGGGCGACGCCTTTCTTCCGCCGCGGCTGCTGCGTCACCCGCAGATCCAATCGATCCTCGCGACCAAGAGTCCGCGCCGGCGCCGCTGGCTGGCGCGCGACGGCCGCATGGAGGCGGCCTGCCAGCCGATGCTACTCGACGCCGGCGACGGCGTGCGGCTCGCCGCCTACTGGTCGCCGCAGCCGCCGGCCGCGCCGCCGCGCGGCCGCGTCGTGCTGATCCACGGCTGGGAAGGCAGCCACGCGTCGAGCTATCTGTACTCGATGGCGTGCACGGTCTACGCCGCCGGCTTCGACGTGCTGCGCCTGAACCTGCGCGACCACGGCGGCACGCATCATCTGAACCGCGAGTTCTTCCATTCGGCGCGCATCGCCGAAGTGCTCGGCGCGATCGCCGCGGCGCCGGTGCGCACGGCCGACGCGCCGCTGTACGTCATCGGCTTCTCGCTCGGCGGCAATTTCGCGCTGCGCGTCGGCCTGCACGGACCGGCCGCCGGCGTGCACCCGCACCTGGCGATCGGCATCTCGCCGGCGATCAATCCGCGCGCGACAATGCAGGCGATCGACGACGGGCCGACGCTGTTCCGCTGGTACTTCACCGGCAAATGGCGCAAGACCGTGCAGGCGAAGAAGGCGGCCTGGCCGGAACTCGACGTCGCGCACCTGCTCGGCGAGCGCAGCCTGGTCGCGATCACCCGCCATTTCGCCGAACGCCATACCGAATACGGCGCGCTCGATCCCTACTTCGCCGCCTACACGCTCGGCGCCGCGCAGCTCTATGCCTCGCCGACGCCGCTGGCCATCATTACCGCCGCCGACGATCCGGTGATCCCGGTCGCGGATTTCGCCGGCCTGCGCGCGCAGGGCGCGCTGCGCAGCTTCGATCTCACCCGCTACGGCGGGCACTGCGGCTTTTTCGACGCGATCGCCGGCGCGACCTGGGCTGAGCGCCGCGTGCTGCAACTGCTCGACGCGCCGCGCTGAATGCCGGCGCGCGCCGGCCCGGCCTTCAGGTCACCTTGGCGCGCTTGACCAGCGCCGAGACCAGCGACGGCGCCCAGCGCTTCAGGTAGATCGCCGCCTTCTCGCGGCCGACGTACAGCTCTTCGGCATTGCGCGCGACGCCGGCCCAGATCCGCGCGGCACAGGTTTGCGCATCCATACCCTTGGCCTGCGCATCGTCCATCCGGTCGTGCCGGCCGCCGTCGCCGGTGATGGCGTTGCGCGACACTTCCGTGCGGATGAAGCCGGGGCAGACCAGCGTGAAGCGCACCTGGTCGCGCCACAGCTCGGCCCGCGCCGATTCGAAGAAGCCGTGCAGCGCGTGCTTGGCGGCCGCATAGCCGGTGCGCAGCGGCGTGCCCATCTTGCCGACCACGCTGCTGATGACCACGACGTGTCCGCCGCCGCGCGCGCGCATGCCCGGCACCACGGCCTTGGTCAGCGCCACCGTCGCGAAGAAATCCAGCTCCATGATGCGCCGGTAGACGTCCATCGAGGTGTCGAGCATCAGGCTGCGCTGCGAGATGCCGGCGTTGTTGACGAGCACGTCGATCGGCCCGAAGCAGGCCTCGGCCGCGGCGCGCGCGGCCTCGGCGTCGAACTGGGTGAGATCGAGCGGCAGCACGGCGACCTTCGCCGGATCGGCGCAGGCGGCGCGCACACGTTCGAGCTCGTCGACACGCCGCGCGCTCAGCACCAGCCTGGCGCCCTGCCGGCTGGCAAGCACCGCCATCGCTTCGCCGATGCCGCTCGAGGCGCCGGTGATCCAGATCGTCTTGCCCGCCAGGTCCGTCATGCGCGTCTCCGAATGTCAGGCGCGCAGTCTGCCACGGCGCGCGTCGTGCGCCTGCGCGCAAATTTGGCCCCGTCGCTGCCGCGCCATCTGCGCGTAACCGTGCGGCATCGGCGCGGTCGGCGCCGACCGCGCGGGCATCACGCCGGCGTGCGCACGCCGCGGCCGGAAAAACGCGCGCCAAAGAAAACGCCCGCCGCATCGACTGCGGCGGGCGTCGTCACGGCGCTTCAGCGAGCGCCGGCGCGGACCGGCTTCAGGCCGCCTTTTCGAGCGCGGCGTCCCACTTGCCGAGCGCGGCGAGGCCGTTCATGTGCGCGCGATGCAGATGCGCGACGCGGCCGGCGTCGGCGTTCTTGCCGCCCCAGGCCTTCAGCGCCGCGGCCTGCAGGGCGCGGCCGTACGAGAACGTCAGCTTCCACGGCAGCGGACCCATCTTGTTCATCAGGTCAAGGTGCGCGGTCGCGTCCTCGTCCGACTGGCCGCCCGACAGGAAGGCGATGCCCGGCACCGCACCCGGCACGTGGCGCTTGAGCGTGCGCAGCGTGGCGGCGGCGACCGTCTGGCGATCGGCCTGCACCGGGCACTTCTTGCCGGAGATGACCATGTTCGGCTTGAGCACCATGCCCTCGAGCAGGACCTTCTGCTTGCCGAGTTCGACGAACACCGCTTCGAGCGTGCGATTGGTGACGTCCTCGCAGACCTCGATCGTGTTGTCGGCGTCCATCAGCACTTCCGGCTCGACGATCGGCACGATGCCGGCTTCCTGGCACAGCGCCGCGTAGCGGGCCAGCGCGTGCGCGTTGGTGTGGATGCAGTAGTCGCTCGGGATGCCGTTGCCGATGGTGATGACGCCGCGCCACTTGGCGAAGCGGGCACCGGCCTCACGGTACTTGACGAGGCGCTCGCGCAGGCCGTCGAGGCCTTCGGTGACCGTCTCGCCCGGCGCGCCGGCGAGGTCCTTGGCGCCCTTGTCGACCTTGATGCCCGGGATCACGCCCTTGGCGGCGAGCAGCTGCGGGAACGGCGTGCCGTCGAGCGCCTTCTGGAACAGCGTTTCCTCGAACAGGATCACGCCCGAGGTGTACTGCTCGAAGCCCTGGGTCGTGAACAGCATGTCGCGGTACGCCTGGCGATGCGCTTCGGTGTTCTCGATGTTGATGCTCTTGAAGCGCTTCTCGATCGTGCCCGTGCTCTCGTCGGCGGCCAGGATTCCCTTGCCCGGGGCGACCATGGCGAGCGCGGTTTCGTTCAACAACTTCTCGTTCATAAGTTCCAATGCTCCGCTGTGTATTCCGTGTCCCGGCCCAACCCGGTCAGGGGCCAGAAGTTTAGAGGAAGGGCATGCCAAATTCACTTACCGGCCTGTTGGCGGCGCGCGGCTGCCGAAAGGCGACAGACTGCCGCAATGCGCGCGCCGCATCCGTGCCGGCGCGCACGCAACCGCTGTCCGCGGCGCCGCGGCCGATGGCGGTCGCCGGCGACCCCGCGGCGGATTAAGCTGCGGCTCCATCCCCTCGACACGCCGGAGCGCTCCCATGGCCAAGATCCTCGTGCTCTATCACAGCCTCTACGGCCACATCGAAGCGATGGCGCAGGCCGTCGCCGCCGGGGCCGGCGAAGTCGCCGGCGTGGAAACCAGCCTCAAGCGCGTCCCCGAGACGACGAGCGAGGACGTCCTCGCCAAGATCGGCGCCAAGCTGCACCAGACCGCGCCGGTCGCGACGGTCGACGAACTGGCCGGCTATGACGCGATCCTGTTCGGCACGCCGACACGCTTCGGCAACATGACCGGCCAGATGCGCACCTTCCTCGACCAGACCGGCGGCCTGTGGGCCAAGGGCGCGCTGATCGGCAAGATCGGCAGCGTGTTCACCTCGAGCGCCACCCAGCACGGCGGCCAGGAAAGCACGCTGCTGACTTTTCACACCAACCTGCTGCATCACGGCATGATGATCGTCGGCCTGCCGTACAGCTGCGCCGCGCAGATGGGCCTCGACGAAATCAAGGGCGGCAGCCCGTACGGCGCCTCGACGATCGCCGGCGGCGACGGCAAGCGCATGCCCAGCGAGCAGGAACTCGGCATGGCGCGCTTCCAGGGCAGGCACGTCGCGCAGATCGCGGTCAAGCAGTTCGGCTGAAGCGTGCCCCGCTCGTGACCTCGCGCGGCGCGCATGTACAATCCCGCCGCGCCGCGCGACGGAAGGGTGGCAGAGCGGTTTAATGCACCGGTCTTGAAAACCGGCGATGGGCAACCATCCGTGGGTTCGAATCCCACCCCTTCCGCCAAGACGATGATCGGAGCGCCTCGGGCGCTCCGCTGCTTTCGGCGCTTCGAGATTTTCCGGAAAAGCGAGCATCGCCAGAATCGCGCCGCTCATCGCCAGCGGCGGTCGCCCGCGGCGCTTCGCGAAACGCTCAGCCGCCGCCGCAGCGCAGCGTCGCCTCGGCCCAGTCGGCATGGCCGCCGTCGATGCCGTGATCGGCGTCGCCGACGTGCAGGACCAGCGTGCTGACGTCGCGGATGTCGAGCGCCTCGATGCGCAAGGCTTGATCGCCGCTTTTCATGACGCCGCTGTCCCAGAGCTTGACGCCGTCGCCCCAGACCTCGAACTGCGCGTATCCGGGCAGCCCCAGCCGCGTTCTGCCCTTGTCGTCGACGCCGACGATGCTGCTGAACGTCGAGCACCGGCCGTTGAGCCGATAGACGATGTTGGCCAATGCATTGACCGCGATGCCCTGCTCGTAGCTCGTGCCGCCGAGCTGGAGCGCGCCGCCGCCGACGGCCTGATTCCGGTAGAGCCCGTCGGACTGCAAGGGGTCCAGCGTCGAGGTGGTCACCAGCGCTTCGATCGGCTCCGCGCCGAGGGCGATGACGCCATCGAAGACGCGCTCCTTGCCCTTGATGACGAAGATGGCGGTGCCGTGCGGCGGCACGGCCTTCGCGATATAGGCGCCCGTCACGTTGCCGACCTGCGTATGCGTCCACAGGTCGCGGACCGTCACCGCGCCTTCGAAGCCCAGATTGGCGAGATCGACGCCGATGTCGGCCGCGGTTGTCGTGCCGTTCACCATCGCCACGGCCCACGCCCCCGAGACGGACAGCGGACGTTTCCACACCTGCAGCACGCCGTCCGGATGGGCGGAAATTTCCGTGAGCGCATGGCCGTTGGCGGCATTGGCGGCGAGCGAGGCCGCCACGTCGAGCGCGGGCGACAGCGTCAGCAGATCCTGATTGACGGCGATGATGTCGCGATTGGCCAGAATCTCCAGCGTCTCGCGCGACTGGCTGGCAAGATCGTTGCCCGCCAGCAGCGGACTGAGGAACATCGCCCACATCGCAAACTGCGTCTTCTGCGCGTCCAGCCAGTACGCCTCATCGGACGCGTTGCCGACCTGCAGCATGTCCAGATCGTTGAAGTAGGCGGGGCCGATGACGTAGCTGGCGTTGGCGTGGGCGTAGTAGATGCTGTCGGCGATCGTCGACCAGCTCTTGCCGACGTTCTCGGAGACGCGCGGCATTCGACACGGCGCGCGCCGGGAACGGCACCAGCGGGCTGTACCACTGCCCGCTCCAGAAACCCTCGAGCGCCAGCGGATCGGCGCTCACGAAGATCGGCTGCGTCGGCCGCTCGCCGGCGTCGGCGGCGTTCGCGTCGAGGTTGCGCTGCCGCGCCTTGAGCAGGGCGTCGTGCATGACGCCATAGCTCGCGGTGAAGCTGCCGCAGGAATCGTATTTGAGGTAATCGACGCCCCAATCCTGAAAGCTCTGGGCATCCTGCGCTTCGTGCAGATAGCTGCCGACGCCGCCGGCGTATCCGTCCATGCCGGCGCAGGTGCGGCCGAAGAAGCTCGGCGATTCGTAGAGCCCGAACAGCAGATTCAGTTCGGGATTTTTCCGGCTGTGCAGTGCGTGGATCTTCTGCGCCAGCGCCTTCATGCCGGGCACGACGACGATGGTGCCGTCGCTCTGCACCTGCTCTTGGTCGGGAAACTTGTCCTGGTTCGAACGCAGCGCCCCGTCCGCATCCCGGCCATCCATCCAGCAGTCGTCGAGATTGACGTAGCGATAGCCGGCGTCGATCAGACCGGAATCGACCAGGGCCTGCGCCTGGGCGAGGACCGCGGTCTCATTCAGGTCGTCGCAGCGAAAGTAGTTCCATGAATTCCAGCCCATCGGCGCGCGCTTGTACGTACCATCAACGGCATCGACGGCGTCGACCGCCGGGCTGTCGCTTCGGCCGCAGCCCAGCATCGAGAAGGCGGTGAAAACGATCACGCCCGTCATGCGACTCGAATGCATATTCCCCATGTCCCCTTGTCGTCGATAACCGGCATCGCGCAGCCCCGAGACCCGCCTTCCGCGAAGGCGTCGATGGGCAAGCGAGGCTGGAAGTCAGCGCGAAGCCGGGCCTCGGAGACCGTCGCCGGAGACTCTTTCCGGTCGGAACTCAGGCCGTGTCGCGTATCCGGCGGATGCTAGTCGGCGCGAATGACATCCCGATGGCGAGCACCGGACAGCCGACGTCGATCAGGCCGCGCGCGCAAGAAGGCGGCGCGGCCCTGCAGATCACCGATTGAACGACGGCTTTCGCCTCTTGCGGCCAGCGCAAGAGCGGCACTTCGCTGCGCCGCTACTGGGCGCCCGGCGCGGTCGTCAGCCGATGGGGCCGCGCGCGGTTCCGACTAGAGCCTGTTAGGGAAGGTCTGAAAACTCTGGCCATTGCGAAGCCGCGCAGCGGCCGTGGTGATCCAGAGACATCGCTTGCGTAGGGCACTACTGGATGGCTTCGTCGCCTGCGGCGCCTCGCCATGACGGAATAGGGACTTCATTCAGACCTTCCTTAACGACAACAGCGACGCTATTGGCATTCGCAGGCCTTGGGGAAGATCGGAAAAAACCTGTCATCGCGAGGCCGCGCAGCGGCTGTGGCGATCCAGGGACGCCATTTGCACCGTGCGCCGCTGGATGGCTTCGTCGCCTGCGGCTCCCTCGCCATGACGATGTATAGGGTTCCTCAGCGGCTACGCGAGCGGCCGGGCTTGCCGCCGCGCGGCGCCGGACGCGCCGGACGCGCACCGGCAGGCGCCGGGCGGGACTCGCCTCGCCGCGCCGTACCGCTGCGCGGTGCGGCGCGGTCGGTACGCGGCGCCGGCGTCTGGCGCTCCGCCGAGGACCGGCCCTGGTGTTCCGTTGTGGACCGGCTCCGGCGCTCCACCGCGGGCCGACTCTGGCGCTCTGCCGTGGAGCGGCTCTGGTGTTCCGCCGCGGGCCGGCTCCGGCCTCGCGCTTCGCGCGGTTCGCGCACCTCGCGCCGCTCGGCGGCACGCGGCTCGCGCCGCTCCTCGCTGCGCGCCCGCGCGCCGCGGCCCGCGCCGGGCTCGCGGCGCCGGCCTTCGGATTCGCCGCGCGGTTCACCGCGCGCCGCGGTCCGCGGTGCCGGCCGCTGCGACGGCTGGCCGCGTCCGGGGCGGCGCTTGGTTTCAAGCCCGGCTTCGGCCTCGCTGAGGCCGACCGCGTCGAGCAGCGTCAGCAGCTCGGCCGGCGTCGCTTCGCGCGCGGTGCCGGACTTGATGCCGCGACCGAGTTCGATCGGGCCGTAGCTGATGCGGATCAGGCGGCTGACCTGCAGATCCTGCGATTCGATCAGGCGCCGCACCAGCCGGTTGCGGCCCTCGCGCACGCTGACGTGAAACCACTGATTGGCGCCCTCGCCGTCCTCGTTCTCGCCCGCCTCGACGCGCTCGAAGCGCGCCACGCCGTCGTCGAGCTCGACGCCGGCCTTCCAGCGCGCGATGACGCCGTCGTCGACGGTGCCGAGCACGCGCACGGCGTAGGTGCGCGGAATCTCGAAGCTCGGATGCGTGAGGCGCCGCGCGAGTTCGCCGTGATTGGTGAACAGCAGCAGGCCCGAGGTGTTGATGTCGAGGCGGCCGACCGCGATCCAGCGGCCGGATTCGAGCTTCGGCAGCTTGCGGAACACGGTGCGCCGCCCCTCGGGGTCGTCGCGCGTGACGAGTTCGCCGACGCGCTTCTTGTAGATCAGCACGCGCGCCGGCTCGGCCTTGCGCTTGAGCGACACCGGCCGGCCGTCGACGCGGATGTGGTCCTCGTGATCGACTTTCTGGCCAAGCTCGGCCGGCTTGCCGTTGACGAGGATGCGGCCCTCGTCGATCAGGCGTTCGATCTCGCGGCGCGAGGCGACGCCCGCGGTCGCGAGCAGTTTCTGGATACGTTCACTCATGGCACGTCCTCCCGACGTTCCGATGACTCCGCGGCGCCGAATGCGCGCGCGGGCGATGCAGCATCGTCGCCACCCGGCGGCGATGCGAAGACGCGGCCCGGAGCGGCCCGCGCGATGGATGCTTCAGCGCGCGTCGCGCTCGGATTCGTCGGGACGGTCGTCGTCCGCCGACGGCGTCTCGAGCGGTTCGGCATCGCCTTCGGCCAGCGAATCCGGCGTGTCGACCGGCGCCGCCTCGATGCCGCGGTCGGCCTCGTCCGCGCCGGCCGATTCGACGGCGTCGTCGGCCGGCGTCTCGACGGGGTCTTCCGCCACTTCCGGCGCCGACGGCGCCTCGTTGCCCGCGGCCTCGTCGCCGGGCGCCGGCGCCGCGAGCGCGTGCCCTTCGTGCAGCTGTTCGCCGAGACGCGCGAGCGCGGTCTCCAGCTGCTGCGGATCCTTGATCTCCGGCAGCGACGGCAGGTCGTCGAGCGTGCGCAGGTTCAGATCGTCGAGCAGCTGATGCGTGGTGCCGAACAGCGACGGACGGCCCGGCACTTCCTTGACCCCGACTTCGCGGATCCAGCCGCGGTCGAGCAAGGTGCGGATGATGTTCGGCGACAGCGCGACGCCGCGCACGTCCTCGATCTCGCCGCGCGTGATCGGCTGGCGATAGCAGATCAGCGCCAGCGTTTCGAGCAGCGCGCGCGACAGGCGCGGCGGCTTTTCCTGATAAAGCTTGCCGACCCATTCGGCGTATTCGCGCCGGACCTGGATGCGCCAGCCGCTCGATACCTCGACCAGCTCGGCGGCGCGCGCGGCAAGGTCCTCGGCGAGCTTGGCGAGCGCCTCGCGCACGTCCTTCTTGGTCACGCCGAGGTCGTGCGCGAGCATGCGCTGCAGCTGCTCGGTCGGCAGCGGCTGTTCGGACGCGAGCAGAATCGCTTCGAGGATGCGGTCGAGCTGGGCGATGCGCTCGTCGGCGGTGTTCTGGATGTCGAGATCGACCTGCGGATCGATGGCTTCGCTCACGTCGGCGACTCCGGTTCGGGTTCTTCTTCGATCGCGGCCGGCCGCGGCCGCGCCGGCATGACGAGGATCGGCGCGAACGGCCCCTGCTGCTCGATGTCGAGCATCGCCGAACGCGCCATTTCGAGGATCGCGAGGAAGCAGACGACGACGCCGAGGCGGCCTTCCTCCGGATCGACGAGCTGGTCGAGCCGGGTCGGGCCTTCCTGGATGCGGGCCAGGATGTGCGTCATGCGCTCGCGCACCGACAGCGGCTCGCGCGAGACCTCGTGATGCTTGAACAGCGCCGCGCGCTCCATGATGTCGCGGAACGCGAGCACCAGCTCGCGCAGCGTCGGCATCGGCAGCTGCGTCGTGGTCGGGATCACCTCGGGGCGCGCCTGGGCGAGGAAGAAATCGCGGCCGATGCGAGGCAGCTTCTCGATCTCCTCGCTCGCGGTCTTGAATCGCTCGTATTCCTGCAGGCGGCGCACCAGCTCCATGCGCGGATCGCCCTGCTCCTGCGCCTCGTCCGGCGGCGGCCGCGGCAGCAGGATGCGCGACTTGATCTCGGCGAGCAGCGCGGCCATCACCAGGTATTCGGCGGCCAGTTCGAGCTTCATGTCGCGCATCAGCTCGATGTACTGGATGTACTGCTGGGTGATCTTCAGGACCGGAATGTCGAGGATGTTCAGGTTCTGCTTGCGGATCAGGTACAGCAACAGATCGAGCGGGCCCTCGAAGGCGTCGAGGAACACTTCCATCGCGTCCGGCGGGATGTAGAGGTCCTCGGGCAGCTTGTCGAGTGCATGGCCGTGCACCTTCGGCATGCGGCCGGCATCGGCCGCCTCGGCCGGCGCCGCGCCCTGCTCCTGTTCCTGCTCGGCCTCGTGCTCGCTCATGCCGATGCGTCCCGTTCCCAGTGCCAGACGATGCCATCGTGCGGGTCGCGCAGGCTGTCGCGCAAGCGAAAGCCGAGCTTGCGCAGCACGCGCGTCGCCGCGCTTTCGTGCGAGCCGGTCTGCGCGCAGACGGTCAGCGCCGGCGCGGCCTGCCAGGCCAGCGCGAGGAGCTTCTGCACCATCGCCGTGGCGACGCCCTGGCCCTCGTGGCCGGGGAAGCTGTAGCAGGCGATCTCGACCTTGCCGTCGCGCGGTGGCGCCTTGAAGGCGCAGGCGCCGACGATCTCGCCGCCGGCCAGCGCCAGATAGCCGATCCACGGCGGCTCGAAGCCTTCCATCGCGTAGAGCCGCGCCGTGCCGTCGAGCACGTCCTGCACCAGCGGCGTCGGCTCGGTGGCGCGGAACGCCGGCTCGCCATCCTCGAGGATGGCGATCAGACGCAGGTCGTCGGCGCGGATCGGCAGCACCGCAGTCACTCGGGGATGAAGCCCAGCACGTCGTGCACGCGCATCAGCGTCGCGTCGGCCTTCGCCGACGCCGCCTCGGCGCCGGCGCGCAGCACCTTGCGTAGGCCGTCGATGTCGTCGCGGACCTCGCGGTACTTGTGCTGCACCGGTTCCAGGCAGGCGACGACGGCATCGGCGCAGGCCTGCTTGAACTTGCCGTAGCCCTGGCCGTTGTAACGCTCGACGATGGTCTCGAACGACTCGCCGCTGGCGGCGGCGAGGATCGACATCAGGTTCGACACGCCCGGCTTCTCGGCGATGTCGTAGCGGATCTCGTTGCCGAGGTCGGTGACGGCGCGCTTGAGCTTGCGCGTGATCACGTCCGGTGGATCGAGCAGGTACAGCGCGTTGGTTTCGGCGTCGTCCGACTTCGACATCTTCTTGGTCGGATCCTGCAGGCCCATGATGCGCGCGCCGACCGGCGGGATCATCGGCTCCGGCACGGTGAAGACATTGCCGTAGAGATTGTTGAAGCGCAGCGCCACGTCGCGCGTCAGTTCGAGATGCTGCTTCTGGTCGTCGCCGACCGGCACCTGCCTGGCCTGATAGAGCAGGATGTCGGCCGCCATCAGCACCGGATAGTCGAACAGGCCGGCGTTGATGTTGTCGGCGTGCTTGGCGCTCTTGTCCTTGAACTGCGTCATGCGGTTCAGCTCGCCCATCTGCGTGTAGCAGTTGAGCACCCAGGACAGCCGCGCGTGCGCCGGCACATGGCTCTGCACGAACAGCGTGTTCCTGGCCGGATCGAGCCCGCAGGCGATGTACAGCGCGAGGAACTCGTAGCAGCGCTCGCGCAGCACCGCCGGATCCTGGCGCACGGTGATCGCGTGCAGATCGACCAGCATGTAGTAGCAGTCGTACTGCTCGGACAGCGGCACCCAGTTCTTGAGGGCGCCGAGATAGTTGCCGAGGGTCAGGCGACCGGACGGCTGGATACCGGAGAGGACGACGGGTTTCGGATTCGGGGGGTTCATGTGCCGGGCATCAGGGCGCTGCTCGCATTGAGACCGAGCAGGGTGTAGAGAACGGATTCGGCGATCGCCAGCGGCCAGAACATGATGGCGCTGAGCAGGCCGGGAATGAGCACGAGGCCGAGCAGGATGAACATGCCGTAGGGCTCGAGCCTGGCGTACTGGTAGGCGGCGCGCGCCGGCAGCAGGCCGGTCAGCACCCGGCCGCCGTCGAGCGGCGGCAGCGGCAGCAGGTTCAGCACCATCAGCACCAGATTGATGATGATGCCGGCGACCGCCATGTAGCGCAGGCCCATCCAGATGCCGTCGGCGGACCCGACGGCCAGCGCCAGCTTCAGCAGCAGGCCCCAGCCGATCGCCATCAGGCCGTTCGACAGCGGGCCGGCGGCGGCGACCAGCGCCATGTCGCGGCGCGGGTTCTTCAGATTGCGGTAGTCGACCGGCACCGGCTTGGCCCAGCCGAACAGGAAGCCGCCGAGCAGCAGGAGCAGGCCGGGCACGAGGATCGTGCCGACCGGATCGATGTGCCGGATCGGGTTCAGGCTGAGGCGGCCGAGCATCTGCGCGGTGCGATCGCCGAGCGCGCGCGCGGCGTAGCCGTGCGCGGCCTCGTGCACGGTGATCGCGAAAATGACGGGAATGGCCCAGACGGCGATCTTCTGGACCAGCGAGAGTTCGATCGGCATGCGCCGATTATATCGGGGCGACGCCCCGCCCCGCTCGCGACCACGACGCCGGCGCAGGGCTGAATCACGCCGTCATCGCCAGTCCGCGCCGCGGCGGTGGCGATCCGCAGACACCCCCGGCGTCGCGCGCCGCCGGATGGCGCCGGCGCCGACGGCACCGCGCCGCGCCGATGCGTGAACGCTTTCGGAACTGGCCTAGAGGCCGAGCGCGGCGACGT
The DNA here is from genome assembly GCF_000382285.1 of Solimonas variicoloris DSM 15731. GTDB lineage: Bacteria > Pseudomonadota > Gammaproteobacteria > Nevskiales > Nevskiaceae > Solimonas > Solimonas variicoloris. Next base: position 134,641 of record NZ_KB907926.1, read on the forward strand.
CGCCCTTGCCCTGGCGGACCAGGCGCACGCCTTCCTCGCTGAGGTCCAGCACCGTGGTCGGCACGGTGCCGCAGGGCCCGCCGTCGATGACGATGTCGACCTCGCGGTCGAGCCGCTCGCGATAGTCGTCCGGCGCGTTGACCGGTTCGTCCTCGCCCGGGAACTGCAGCGTGCACGAGATCAGCGGCTCGCCGAGCGTCTCCAGCAGCGCCTGGGCGATGACGTGCTCCGGCACGCGAATGCCGATGGTCTTGCGTTTCTCGTGGGCGACGCGCTTCGGCAGTTCCTTGGTCGCCGCCAGGATGAAGGTGTACGGCCCCGGCGTCAGCTGCTTGAGCAGGCGGAACTGGCGGTTGTCGACGCGCGCGTAGGTGGCGATCTCCGACAGGTCGCGGCAGACCAGCGTGAACTGGTGATGGCGGTCGAAATCGCGGATGCGGCGCAGGCGGTCGGCGGCGTCCCGGTCGTCGAGATGGCAACCGAGCGCATAGCAGGAATCGGTCGGGTACGCGACGACGGCGCCCTCGCGGATGCGCTGCGCGACCTGCCCGAGCAGGCGCTTCTGCGGGTTGACGGGATGCAGCTCAAGCCATTCGGCCACGGCGTTCTCCGCAAGTCAGTGGAAACCTATTGTAGAACCTCCGTTCGCAGTGGCGCCGGGCGCGGCGCCGCATCGGCAGCGGCTACAATGGCGGCGATGAACGCCTTCCTCGATTTCCTGCCGGCGCTGCTGTTCCTCGGCGCCTACGCCGCTTACGGCATTTATGTCGCCACCGCCGTGCTGATCGTCGCGATGTTCGCGCTGGTCGCCTGGTACTGGTTCCGCGAGAAGCGCCTGCACCGGGCGCACTTCATCACCGCGCTGGTCGCGCTGGTGCTCGGCGGCCTGACGCTGTACGTGCACGACGCCAGCTTCATCAAGTTCAAGCCGACCGTCGTTTACGCGGTGTTCGCGCTGGCGCTGCTCGGCAGCCACGTGATCGGCGACAAGGTGCTGCTCGCGCGCCTGCCGCAGAAGACGATCCAGCTGCCCGATCCGGTCTGGCGCAAGGTGAATTTCGCCTGGGCGGTGTTCTTCGCCGGCTGCGCCGTGCTGAACCTGTACGTCGCCTACAACTTCTCGGAAGCGACCTGGGTCAAGTTCAAGACTTTCGGCTTCACGGCGCTGATGTTCGTCTTCCTGATCGGCCACGCGCCGTTCCTGAAGCGCTACCTCCCCCAGCAGTGAAGCGCCCCATGCTCTACGCCATCATCTCGCACGACGCCGCCGACAGCCTCGCCCGGCGCCGCACCCACCGCCCCGCACATCTGGCGCGCCTGACGGCGCTGCAGGACGAAGGCCGCCTGGTGATCGCCGGTCCGCGCCCGCGCATCGACGCCGCCGATCCGGGCGAAGCCGGCTTCTCGGGCAGCGTCGTGATCGCCGAGTTCGACAGTCTCGAAGCCGCCCAGGCCTGGGCGGCGGACGACCCCTTCGTGCACGCCGGCGTCTACGAGCGGGTCGAGGTCTATCCCTTCGTCAAGACCCTGCCGAAGTGAAACGCGTCGAGCAGATCCGCACCGCCCTGGTCGCGGCCTTCGCGCCGGCATCGCTGCAGGTCGACGACGACAGCGCCGCGCATGCCGGCCATGCCGGCGCGGCCAGCGGCCGCGGTCATTTCCGCGTCGACATCGTCGCCGCCGCGTTCGCGGGCATGACGCCGGTCGCGCGTCATCGCGCCGTCTATGCCGCGCTCGGCACCTTGATGGTCAGCGACATTCACGCACTGTCGATCCGCGCCCGCACGCCGGACGAAGCGGCGCAGGCCGCCGGCGAGCGCGCTTGAGCCGCAGCCGGCGCCGCGCCGTCGCCGCCGCCCTCATCGCGCTCGGCGGCGCGGGTGCGGCGACGCCGGCCGCCGCGGCCTGGCTGCCCGATCGCGCGCGCATCGACGAACTGCTCGCCTCGCTCGGCGGCAGCGACGCGCTCGATCCGTCGCAGCCGATCGACTGGGGCGTGCTGCCCGGCCCGTTCTACATGCCGGAGACGAGCCTGGGCGTCGGCGTCGCGCTGGTCGGCCTGTACCGTCCGGATCGCGAAGTGCCGGACACGCCGCTGTCGTCGCTGACGCTGACCGGCTACGTCAGCGTCAGCGGCCTGTTCGGCCTGAGCTTCGACAACTACAGCTTCTTCGCCGGCGACCGCTGGCGCCTGTTCGTCGACGGCGCGCTGAAGAACCAGCCGGACGAGTACTGGGGCATCGGCTACGCCGCCGGCCGCGACGACCATTCGCAGGGCTACACCGCGCGCTCGTTCGAGCTGTGGCCGAAAGCCTATGCGCGCGTCGCGCCGTCGACCTGGGCCGGCCTCGGCTGGAGCGTGAACCAGCTGCACGCCGCCGCGCTCGACGACGGCGCCGGCAACGCGATCCACGACACCGCCGACGGACCGTCGGTGTTCAGCTCGGGCCTCAGCGCGCATCTGCTGCACGACACCCGCGATTTCGTGCCGAACCCGGCGCGCGGCCACGCCCTGAGCGTCGACTACGCCGTCTACGCGCCGGCCTTGGGCAGCGACACCCGCTTCACGGTGCTCAACACCCGCTACGGGCACTACCTCGCGCTCGACGCGAAGAACACGCTGGCCTTCGAGCTGTACGGTGATTTCCGCGCCGGCGCCGTGCCGTGGAACATGCTGGCGACGCTCGGTGACGACGCGCGCATGCGTGGCTACTACAACGGGCGCTATCGCGACCGCGACGTGCTCAGCACGCAGCTCGAATGGCGCCGCCAGCTGGCCTGGCGCCACGGCATGACGCTGTGGGCCGGGGCCGGCACGCTGGCACCGCGCCTCAGCGATCTGGGCGAGCATTGGCTGCCGAGCTACGGCGCCGGCTACCGCTTCATGTTCAAGCCGCGCGTCAACGTGCGCCTCGATCTCGGCATCGGCCGCGGCAGCAGCGGCGTCTACTTCCAGGTCGGCGAAGCGTTCTGAGGCGTGTTCGCGCGGCTCGCGCGTCGCCGCGGCTTCAGCGTGGATCGACGGCCGCTTGCGGCGCGCCGTCCTGGCGCGGCGGCAGCGAGCGGATGTGCACGTCCTGCTGCGGAAACGGCATCTCGATGCCGGCCTCGGCGAAGGCCGCGACGATCGCGAAGCGCAGATCGCTGGCGACGCTGCCGCGCGCGTCGGCGTCGGCGATCGGCGCGGTCAGCTCGAAGTCGAGCGAGCTGGCGCCGAAATTCGTGAACTGCACCACCGTCGCCGGCGCGGGCATCACCGCCGGATGCGCGGCGGCGACTTTCAGCAGCAGCTCGCGCACCTGCTCCGGCTTGCTGCCGTAAGCGACGCCGACCGGCAGCACCACGCGGCTGGCGCGCGTGCGCAGGTTGCGGTTCATCACCGGATTCGACAGCAGGTTTGAGTTCGGCACGATGACCGTCTCGCGATCGCCGGTCTCCAGCTCGGTCGCGCGTATGCGCATGCGGCGCACGACGCCTTCGCTGCCGCCGACGCTGATGTAGTCGCCGGTGCGCACCGGCCGCTCGAACAGCAGGATCAGGCCCGAGACGAAGTTGCTGACGATGTTCTGCAGGCCGAAGCCGATGCCGACCGACAGCGCGCCGGCGACGATCGCCAGATTGCTGAGATCGAGGCCGGCGTACGACAGGCCGATCAGCGCGGTGACGATGAAGGTCACGTAGCCGAACAGCGTCGCCGCCGCGTCGCGCGTGCTCGGCTCGACGCCGGCACGCACCAGCCAGTCGTTCTCGAGCTTGCGCTTGAGCCAGCGCGTGAACGTGAACAGGACAATGAACAGCAGCGTGCCGGCGAGCAGCTTGCCGAACACGACGCGCACGCCGCCGAGCTTGATGCCGCTCGAGAACAGCGCCCGCAGCAGACCCTCGGCCTCGTCGCGCAGCCCCCAGATGTGCAGCATCAGGTAGGCGACGAACTGCCACAGGAAGAAGTGGAAGATCACCAGCAGCCAGCGCAGTTCGAGGATGCGCCGCCCTTCGGCGATGCCGAGCCAGGCGCGCAGGCGGCGCTGCCAGGCGTAGCGCCCGCTATCGAGCGTGCGCGCCAGCGCATGCAGCACGACGACCAGCGCCAGCGCCGCCGCCAGTACCGCGAACGTCGAGCCGAGCGGATGCCGGGCCAACTGCAGCAGCGCCTGGCCGCCCAGGTTCCATGCCGCGAGATCGGTGCTCAGACTCATGCGTCGCGCTCGCCAGCGCCCGCGAGCAGCCGCTGCAGACCGTCGTAGTCGAGGATCGCCACGCCGAGCTGCTCGGCCCTGGCGAGCTTGGAACCGGCTTCGGCACCGGCCACGACGTAGTCGGTCTTCTTCGACACCGAGCCGCTGACCTTGCCGCCGGCCGCCTCGATCTGTGCGCTGGCCTCGTCGCGCGGCACCGGCAGCGTGCCGGTCAGCACGAAGGTCTTGCCCGACAGCAGGCCCTCGCCAGCGGCGACGGCCTGAACGGCGCCCTCGCCGATCAGCCCGAAGGCGCGCAGCTGGCGCTCCAGCGCGACGACATGCGCGCGATGCTGCGGCTGCGCGAACCACTCGCGCACCTCGGCAGCGGTCTTGTCGTCGAGCAGGCGGGCCAGCGCCAGCTCGTGGTCGACGCGCGCCAGCACCTCGTCCAGCGTCGCGCAGCCCTGCGCCAGCTTGTCGGCCTTGACCGGGCCCAGGCCCTTGATCTGCTGGCTGGCCAGCAGCCAGCCGAGCGAACAGCGCGACGCGAGTTCGGCCGAGACCGGATGTTCCTCGGTGATCGTCACATGCCGCAGCAAGGCGTCGACCGCGTGCGCGTTGTGGCGGTCGGCGAAGAACCAGCGGATCTCCTCGGCGGCGGCGGCGCCGACGCCGTCGACCAGCATCAGCACGTCGGGCAGCGCCTCGCGCACGCGCGCGAAGCTGCCGAGATGCCGGGCCAGATCCTTGGCGGTGGTCTCGCCGACCGAGGGAATGCCAAGCGCGTAGATCAGCCGCGGCAGGGCCAGTTCGCGGCGAGCGGCGATCGCGTCGATGACCTTGGCCGGGGCGACTTCCGCAGCCTTGTAGAGCACGGCGACGTCGGCGACCTGCAGCGTGTAGAGATCGGCCGGCGCCTTGAGACGCTCGCGCTCGACCAGCTCGGCGATCAGCGCTTCGCCGATGCCCTCGATGTCGGCGGCGCGGCGCGAGACGAAATGCTGCAGCAGCTGCTGCAGCTGCGCCTTGCAGACCAGGCGGCCGACGCAGCGGTAGATCGGGCCATCCGGATCCTTGCGCACGTCGGAGCCGCAGACCGGGCAATGCTTCGGCATCACCACCGGACGCGCATCGGCCGGCCGCTTGGCGAGCACCACGCCCTTGATCTCCGGAATGACGTCGCCGGCGCGGCGCACGATCACGGTGTCGCCGAGGTGCACGTCCTTGCGCGCCACCTCGTCCATGTTGTGCAGCGTCGCGTTGCTGACGTTGGCGCCGCCGACGAACACCGTACGCAGCCGCGCGGTCGGCGTCAGCGCACCGGTGCGGCCGACCTGGAAGTCGACGTTCTCGAGCACCGTCTCGGCTTCCTCGGCCGGGAACTTGTGCGCGATCGCCCAGCGCGGCGCGCGCGCGACCGAGCCAAGCTCGTCGCGGCCGGCGAGATCGTCGAGCTTGTAGACGACGCCGTCGATGTCGAACGGCAGCTCGGGCCGCTTCTTCTGCATCGCCGCGTAGTACGCCAGGCAGCCGTCGGCGCCGTGCACCGGCTGGATGAGATCCGAGACCGGCAGGCCCCAGGCGCGCAGCTGCGCGAGGACTTCGGCGTGGTGCGCCGGCGCCCGCCAGCCTTCGGCATAGCCGAGCGCGTAGGCGTAGAACGACAGCGGCCGCTGCGCGGTCAGACGCGGATCGAGCTGGCGCAGGCTGCCGGCCGCGGCGTTGCGCGGATTGACGTAGAGCTTGTCGCCGCGCGCCGCCGCTTCCTCGTTCATGCGCCGGAAACCGGCGTGCGGCAGATAGACCTCGCCGCGCACTTCGATCAACGCCGGCGCCGTGCCCTTGAGCCGCAGCGGGATCGCCCGGATCGTCTTCAGGTTGGCGGTGACGTCCTCGCCGGTTTCGCCGTCACCGCGCGTCGCACCCTGCACGAAGGCGCCGTCGCGATAGATCAGCGACACCGCCAGACCGTCGAGCTTGGGTTCGGCGACGTAGTCGACCGCACCGCGGCCGAGCCCTTCGCGCACGCGACGATCGAAGTCGCGCAGTTCGTCCTCGCTGAAAGCGTTGTTCAGCGACTGCATCGGCAGGCGGTGGCGGACCGGCGCGAACTCCTTCAGCGCCACGCCGCCGATGCGCTGCGTCGGCGAATCCGGCGTGACCCACTGCGGATGCCGCGCCTCCAGCGCCTGCAGCTCGCGGAACAGCGCGTCGTACTCGGCGTCCGAGACGCTCGGATCGTCGAGTACGTAGTAGCGGTAATTGTGCGCGTCGAGCTGCTCGCGCAGTGCCTCGATGCGGCGGCGCTCGGACTCAGTCGCGTTCACGGCGCCCCCGGCGGCGGCAACTCACAGGCCGTTGCGCTTGGTCCACGCGTCGACTTCGGCGGCGAGCACGCGCTGCGCCTCGGCCGTGAAGACCTGGCGGTTGGCGTCGAAGACCTCGGCATTGAGCTGCTCGGCGAGCGCACGCGTGGTCGCGACCAGATCGTCCAGCGCCGCGCGCGGCCGGGCCTCGTTCGGCAGCACCATGAACACGGTCAGGCCGGGCGTCGAAAAGCTCTGCTGCTCGGCCGGATCGAGCGTGCCCGGCTTGATCAGGCTGGCCACCGAGAACACCGGCTGCTCGCCGAGCAGGCGGTGATAGATCTTGCGATCGCCGTACTGCAGGCCCTGGCTGGCCAGCGCCTGATGGATCTTCGGCCCGAAGATCGCCGTGCCCTCGCGCTCGGCGATCAGCAGCGTGATGATCTTTTCCTCGAACACCTTCTTCGGCGCCTCGAGGGCCGGCTCGGCACGCGCCGCCGGCTGGCCGAACAGCGGCACGGTCTCGCCTTCGCCCAGGCCCGGCTCGACGCGCCTGCGCGGCTTGCCGACGCCAAACTCGTCGAACTCGCCCTTGCTGGAGAACATGTCCATCTGGTCCTGGGCCGGCAGCTTCGGCGCGCGGCCGACCGCTGGCCCGCCCGCGCCCGGCGGCGTCCAGTCCTTCGGCATCTTCCCGCCGCGCCGGCTGGTGATGTAGATGGCGATGACCGCCGCTGCCCCCAACACCAGCAACGCCCATTGCAACGCGCTCATGTCCCCGTTCCTGCCTGTTGGTTCTCGGCCTGTGAAGTCAGCTCGACCGCCTGCTCGATGTCCACGCTGACGAGCCGCGAGACGCCGGGCTCCTGCATGGTCACGCCGTGCAGCTGCTGGGCGAGCTCCATCGTGATCTTGTTGTGCGTGATGATAATGAACTGCACGTTCTGCGACATCTCGCGGACGACTTCGCAGAAGCGGCCGACGTTGGCGTCGTCGAGCGGCGCGTCGACTTCGTCCATCAGGCAGAACGGCGCCGGATTGAGCTGGAACAGCGCCAGCAGCAGCGCCGCCGCGGTCATCGCCTTCTCGCCGCCGGACAGCAGGTGGATCGTCGAGTTGCGCTTGCCCGGCGGCCGCGCCATGACGCGCACGCCGGTTTCGAGCAGGTTGTCGTCGGTCAGTTCGAGATAGGCCTCGCCGCCGCCGAACAGCTTCGGGAAACGGTCGCGGAACACGCCGTCGACCTTGTCGAAGGTCTGCTTGAACAGCTCCTTGGTCTCGGCGTCGATCTTGCGGATCGCCTCCTCGAGCGTTTCCAGCGCGCCGTGCAGGTCGTCGTGCTGCTCGGCGAGATACTTCTCGCGCCCCTGCGCTTCTTCCAGTTCCTGGATCGCCGCCAGATTGATCGCGCCGAGGCGTTCGATGCGGCGCACAGTCGTCGCCAGCTTCTCTTCCCAGTTCGGCAGCGTGGCGTCGGCATCGAGTCCGTCGAACAGCGCCTCGCGCTCGAAGCCGGTTTCGCGGATCTGTTCCTCGAGGCTCTGGCGATGCGCGCGCAGGTTCTCGAACTCCAGACGGGCCTGCTGCAGCTTCTCGACGGCGGCATCCTTTTCGAGCTCGGCGGCGCGCGCCGCCTCGACCGCCGCCTGCAGCGCGGCGTCGACCGCGGCCGCGGCCTCGCGCAGCGCGCGCAACTGCTCGCGCGCCACGCCGACCTGGGCGCGGGCCTGCTCGACGTGTTCGGCGTGCTGGGTCAGCGGCTCGTTGAGCTCGGCCGCCTTCTCTTCCTCTTCCGCCCGGCGCATCAGCAGCGCCTCGCGATTGGCGGCCAGATCCTTCAGCGACTGCTCGAGCGCGGTCTGCGCGCTGCGCCGGCCGGCGAGATTGACCTGCAGCTGCCCGCGCGCCTGCTGCGCCTGCTGCAGCGCCAGCCGCGCGCGGCCGACGAGATCGCGCTTGCGCTGCAGCGTCTGCTGCATCTCGGCGCGCTTGTCGCGCAGCTCCTGGGCGATCTGTTCGAGCGAGACCAGCCGCGTCTTCGACTCGTCGAGTTCGCGGCTCTGCTGCTCGCGCGCCTCGCGCAGCGTCTCGATCTCCTGCGTCAGGGTCTGCGCCCGCGACTGCATCTGTTCGAGGCGCACCGCCTGCGACTGCCGGAACGCCATCTTCTGCGCCTGGCGGTGCCGTAGCTGATCGAACTTCGAGGAGACGTCGCGGCGCTCCTGCTCCATCGCGTGCGTGCGGCCGCGCAGCTCGCCGAGCACGCGCTCGCGTTCGAGCACCTGCTGCTGCTGTTCTTCGACCTGCGCCTTGAGCTGCTTGAGCAACTGGCCACGGGCGATCACGCCGCTGCGGTCGTCGCCGCGCTTCGGATAGCGGACCCAGAGCCGGCCGCGCCACAGGCCGTCGGCGGTGATCACCGACTCGCCGGGCGCCAGCGTTCGGGCGACGGTCTCGGCCTCGGCCGCGTCGGCGGCGATGTGGATGCCGGCGAGCCAGTCGAGCACCGCCTGCGGACCGCTGACCTTGGCGGCCAGCCCGCTGCCGCCCTGGCCGAGCTGCTCGCTGAGCAATGCGATGCCGGCCTTCGGCCCGCCCTGGATCGCGTGCAGCCGCTCGTCGAGGCCGGCGACCAGCGGCGCCTGCAGCAAGCCTTCGAGGACCTGCTCGACCGCCGCCTCCCAGCCGGTCTCGACCTGCAGGGCCGAGGCCAGGCGCGGCGCATCGGCGAGCTGGTACTGGCGCAGCCACTGATTCAGCTCGGCGTCGTCCTGGCGCAGCGCCGCCTGCTGCAGCGTCTCCAGCGAGGCGACGCGGCCGCGCGCCGATTGCAGCGACTGCCGTGTCTCGTGCAGCGCGGTCTCGGCCGCGGTGCGCTCGTCGCGCAGCGTCTGCAGCGTCTCGTCCATCAGCTGCAGACGCGCCTCGGCCTGCTGCAGCTCGTCGCCGAGCGTACTCAGCTCGTGGTCGGCCTCGTTCAGGCTGCTCTGCACCGGGCCGATGTTGAGCGCCGCCAGCTCGTTCTCGAGACGCCTGAAACGCTCCTCGCCCTGGAAGCGCGCGCGCTCCAGCTGCTGCACGCGCACGCGCTCCGCCTCGGTCTGCGTCAGCGGCGTCTCGGCGTCCTGCTGGAAGTGGTCCCAGCGGCGCTGCTCGGCCTGGGCGTCGTCCTCGGCCTCGATCAGCGCGCCCTGGGCGCCGGCTTCGTGCTCCTCGGCGATCTGCGCCTGCTGTTCGAGCTCGACCAGCTCGCGCGCCGCCGCGTCGAGACGCTGGCGCTCGCGCAGCTCGCGCGCCTCGATCTCGGCGAGCTGGCGGTTGAGCTGGTCGAGCTCGCGCGCCTTGAGCTGCTGCAGCTCGCGGGCGTGCTGCAGGCTCTGTTCCTGGCGCGCCAGCGCAGCCTCGGCGGCGTAGACCGTGCTCTGCTCCTCGCCCAGCTTCTGCGCCTGCACGCGCTGCTCGATCTCGGCGGCGACGCGCGCCTCGCCGGCGCGGCTGACGCGCGTGCGCACCGCTTCCAGCGCCGCCTCGAATTCGGTGATCGCCGTCTCGTGCGCCTGGCTCTGCGCCTCGAACTGGCGGGCGCGCAGCGCCAGGATCTCGGCACGCAGCTGGCGTTCCTGGGTCTTGAACTCGCGGTACTTCTCGGCGTTGGCGGCCTGTCGGGTCAGCACTTCGAGGCGCTGCGTGATTTCCGCGCGCAGGTCATTGAGGCGCGCCAGGTTCTCGCGCGTCTGCTTGATGCGCGACTCGGTCTCCTTGCGGCGATCCTTGTACTTGGAAATGCCGGCCGCCTCTTCGAGCCACTGGCGCAGTTCCTCGGGCTTGGCCTCGATCATGCGCGAGACCATGCCCTGCTCGATGATCGCGTACTGGTTCTTGCCGCCGAGACCGGTGCCGAGGAACAGGTCGGTGACGTCGCGTTTGAGGCACTTGCGGCCGTTCAGGAAATACTGCGAGCTGCCGTCGCGCGTCAGCTCGCGGCGTACGGAGATTTCCGCGTAGGCGGCGTAGTTGCCGGTGACCGAGCCGTCGGAGTTGTCGAAGATCAGCTCGACCGACGCGCGGCCGACCGGCTTGCGCGTCTTGGAGCCGTTGAAGATCACGTCCTCGGCGTCCGAGGAACGCAGGTTCTTCATGCTCGTCTCGCCGAGCACCCAGCGCACGGCGTCGATGACGTTCGACTTGCCGCAGCCGTTCGGCCCAACGACGCCCGTCAGATTCGAAGGCAGCGGCAAGTGGGTCGGATCCACGAACGACTTGAACCCGGCGAGTTTGATACCCGAAAGTCGCATTGAAGATGGTCTGATCTTGGGGCCGTCGCCGGCCGGTGTGCTTCCCGTCCTGGCGTACGGCCATCGCGAGGCCAGCGGACACGGTGGGCTAGTGTAAATGGGGCTAGTGTAAATTAGGCGCCCTGCCGTGACAGCGGCCCGCCGCGGCACGGCGCCGTCCCCCTCCAAGATTCCGGAATCCCCGCCCCATGACGACCCAAGCCAGCAAGAAGCTGGAGACCTTCGCCAACCCCGCGCCGCAGCGCGACTCGTGCATCCGCCTGCGCATGCCCGAATTCACCTGCCTGTGCCCGATCACCGGACAGCCCGACTTCGGCACGCTGTATCTGGAGTACGTCGCCGACAAGAAGTGCATCGAGCTGAAGTCGATGAAGCTGTACATCTGGAGCTTCCGCAACGAAGGCTGCTTCCACGAGGCGGTCACCAACCAGATCGTCGACGACATCGTCAAGGCGATCGCGCCGCGCTACGTGCGCCTGACGGCGGTCTTCAACGTGCGCGGCGGCATTTACACGCACGTCACCGCCGAGCACCGCAAGAAGGGCTGGAACGGCGAGCTGCCGCCGCCGGCCTGGCACGTCGACCCGACCGGCGCCGGCCAGACGCCGGCCTGAACGCCCGCGCCGCCGCCTCAGAACCAGCGCCGTCCGGTCCGCAGCCGGGCGGCGGACCTCGTCGCAGATCCTGACGACGTCCGGACCTGCCCGCGCCGTCGCTCAGGGCGGGTAGCCGGTGATGCGGCGAATGCTGCGATACAGCGGCCGGAGCCGCCCATACATGCGGCAGTAGACCTCGCGATACAGGGCGTCGTAAGTCCGCGCCGCATCCGGATCGGGTTCGAAGCGACGGCCGACGCGCGCCATCGCCCGCACCGCCGCGGCGTGGTCGGCGTGCCAGCCGAGCGCGACCGCGGCGTTCATCGCCGCACCCAGGCCCGAGGTCTCGTAGATCTGCGGCCGTTCCGCCGGACGGTTGAAGACGTCGGCGGTGATCTGCATCGCCGCGTCCGACTGCGAACCGCCGCCGGCGACGCGCAGCAGCCGGATCGGCCGGCGCAGCCGGCGTTCGATCTGCTCGCAGCCGCCGCGCAGCCCGTAGACCAGGCCCTCGAGGATCGCGCGATAGAAGTGCGCCCGCGTGTGCACGTCGCCGAAGCCGATGATCGCGCCCTTGGCCTCCGGGCCGGGCTCGCGCACGCCCGGCGACCAGTACGGCTGCAGCGTCAGGCCCATCGAGCCCGGCGGCACCGTGCGCACCAGTTCGTCGAACAGGGCCTCGACCGGCACGCCGCGCGCGTCGGCGAGACGCTGCTCGTGCAGCGCGAACTCGCGCTTGAACCAGCTCACCATCCAGAAGCCGCGGTAGATCTGGATTTCCGTATTCCAGGCGCCCGGCTGCGCCGCCGGGTACGCCGGCACCAGACGCTGCACCTCGACGTAGCGCGGCTGCACGGTATTGATCGTCGCCGTGGTGCCGAAACTGAGCTGGGCGACATCGGGCTCGATGACGCCCGAGCCGAGCACTTCGCAGGCCTTGTCGGCGGCAGCGGCGATCAGCGGCAGCCCCGCCGGCAGGCCCAGCGCCGCTGCCGCCGCGGCCGTCAGCGTTCCGAGCGGACGCCCGGGCGCGACCAGCTCCGGCAACTGATCGCGACGCACGGCGAGTGCCTGCCACTTGAAGTCGGCGGGCCGCGCCCAGGTCTGACGCTGGTAGTCGAACGGCAGGAAGCCGACCTGGCTGCCCGCGGAGTCGACGTAGCGCCCGCTCAGCCGCCAGTTCAGCCAGCCGGACAGCAGCAGGAAATGTGCGGTCTCGCGCCACAGCGCGGGTTCGTGTTCGGCCAGCCAGTTGGCTTCGGCTTCACGCTGGAAGTGCGCGATCAGCGCGCTCGCGCCGATCGCGCGAAACGCGGCGCGCCAGGCGAGGCTCAGCGCCGGCAGCCGCGTCGCCCGGCGCTGGTCGAGCCAGAGGATCGCCGGACGCAGGACGCGGCCGGCGGCGTCGGTGCAGACGACGGTGGCACGCTGCGTCGTCAGGCTCAGCGCGGCGACGTCGGCCGGCTGCGCGCCGTCGCGCCACAGCGCCTGGCAGGCGGCGACCAGCGCCTGCCAGTAGACCTCCGGGTCCTGCTCGGCGGCGCCCGGCTGCGGCGACTGGTAGGTCGGCTCGAACACCTGCTGCGCGCGCGCCAGCAGCTCGCCCTGGGCATCGAACAACAGCGCCCGCGCGCTTTGCGTGCCGACGTCGAGGCTGAGAACGCAGCGCGCGCGGCTCATGGCGGCGGCGCGTGCCGCGTACGCCAGATCGTGCGATAGCGCTCGCACTCGCGCAGCCAGCGCGTCTCGTCCCAGCCGAGCACCTCGCGGCACAGCGCGCCGATCGGCGCGTACAGGGCCTCGCCGCCGCGCGGACTGACCAGCCCGAGGCGCGTGCGCCGCAGCAGCAGGTCGTCAAGATGCAGCACCGCTTCGTGCTGCAGCGCCCAGCGCAGCTCGGCAAGGCAGTACGGGGTATCGCCGAGCGGCTGCCGCTCGGCCTCGGGCGCGGCGCCGATCGCGGCGGCGCCGACGCGGCCGTAGCGCGCCGCGAACCGATCGCCGGCCTGCGCCTCGAACAGCGGTGTCGCCGATGCCGGCCGCAGGCCCGGCTGCTGGCGGGCGGCGGCCTCGAGCACTTCGCGCGCGGTGACCCGAAAGGTCGTCAGCTTGCCGCCGGTGATGCCGACCAGACCGGGCGCGGTCCACAGTGCCGATTCGCGCGACTCGCTCGACGGGTCGGCCTGGCCGCCGGCCACCACCGGGCGCACGCCGGCGTAGGTGGCCAGCGCCTCGTGCGCCTGCAGCGGATGATCCGGAAACTGCGCCTGCAGTCCCTCGATCAGGTAGGCAAGCTCGGCGGCGGTCGGCCGCGGCTGGGCGAGGTCGTCGTCGTGATCGAGATCGGTCGTGCCGTACAGGATCGCGCCTTCCCAGGGGTAGGCGAACACCGGCCGGCCGTCGCGCGGGTGCAGCCAGGACACCGCCTGCCGCAAGGGCAGCTGCTGCGCCGAGAACAGCAGATGGCTGCCGCGCAGCGGCCGCAGCTTTGGCGCACCGGGAGGCGCGCCGTCCAGGCGATCGGCCCAGGCGCCGGTGGCGTTGACGACCACGGCGGCGCCGATCTCGCGCTCGCTGCCGTCGGCCACGTCGCGCAGCGTCACGCCGGCGACACGGGCGCCGTCGCGCCGCAGCCGAGCCTCGGTGTAGTTGATCGCCGTGCCGCCGGCGGCGACGGCGTCGACGATCAGGCGCAGCACCAGACGCGCGTCGTCGGTCTGGGCGTCCTCGTAGAGCATCGCGCCGCGCAGCTGCTCGCGACGCAGCGTCGGTTCGCGCGCCAGCGCGGCGTCGGCACCGAGCCAGGCCGAACGACGCACGCCGGCCATCGCGTCGTAGAGCCGCAAGCCGATCTGCATCAGCCAGCGGCCCGGCGGACGGTCCGCGTAGATCGGCATCACGAACGGCAGCGGCGCCACCAGGCCCGGCGCTTCGCGCAGCAGGCGCTGGCGCTCGCGCACCGATTCGCGCGTCAGGCGCCACTGCCCGCTCTTGAGATAGCGCAAGCCACCGTGGACCAGCTTGGACGACGCCGACGAGGTGCCCGACGCGTAATCGCCGGCTTCGACCAGCAGCACGCGCGCGCCGCTGCGCACAGCTTCGCGGAACACGCCGGCGCCGGTGATGCCGCCGCCGATGACGACGAGGTCGTAGCGCCCGGCGAGCTCGGACAGCGCGGGTCGCTTCATCGGCTCAGGCGAACAACTTGCCGGGATTCATCATCTGCTGCGGATCGAGTTCGCGCGCCATCGCCCGCAGCAGGTCGAGGCCGAGCGCGCCCTTCTCGTGCACGAGGTACGGCGCGTGATCGACGCCCACGCCATGCTGGTGACTGATCGTGCCGCCGCAAGCGACGATCGCCTCCGAGACGCGCCGCTTGAGACGGCGCCAGCGCTCGAGATCGGCATCCGGATCGCCGGCCGAGCGGAACACGAAGGTCGAGTAGACGCTGCAGCCCTGGCGGTAGACGTGCGACAGATGCGTGAACGCATGCACGCGTTCATTGTCGCCCTGCAGCACATCGACGGCGGCGGCCTCGATCGCCCGCATCGTCGCCGTCGCCTGCGGCCAGTTGACGGCGGTCTCGACGGTGTCGGCGGCGTAGCCGGCGTCCCACAAGGCGTTGCGCAGCAGCGGACCGCGGAAACGGTTCTTGGCCCAGCCCTTGCCGATCGTCTTGCCGACGTGCACGCCGCGGAAACGCTTGGCGATCGCCAGCGCGTCGCGGCGCATGCGCCGCGTCTCGCCGAGCGTGCCGGTGGCGCCGAACACCATCATGCATTGGCCGCCGGCGATGCCGCGCATGCCGAGGTAGCGGCGCAGCCACTTGATCAGCTCGGCATGACCGGCGAGGCGCAGCTGCGTTTCGGTTTCGATCTCGTTCGACAGGCGCAGCATCGACAGCGGCACCTCGGCCTGCACGATCGCCCGCACTGCTTCGGCGCCGAGATCCCAGCTGGGAAAGAACACCGCGTGGAAATCCTCGGCCTGTGGCAGGCGCCGCACGCGCGCCGTGACCTCGGTCAGCAGACCGAGCCGGCCTTCCGAACCGAGCACGAGCTCGCGCAGATCGGGACCCGCCGACGAGGCCGGCACGCCGCCGACCGTCCACTCGCCGCGCGGCGTCGCCAGGCGGCCAGCGGCGAACAGATTTTCGATGCGGCCATAACGCAGCGACTGCTGGCCCGACGAGCGCGTCACGACCCAGCCGCCGAGCGTCGAGAACTCGTAGGACTGCGGAAAATGTCCGAGCAGGTAGCCGCGCTCGCGCAGCTGCGCCTCGATCTGCGGTCCGGGCGTGCCGGCGCCGAAGGTGGCGAGCAACGAGCGCTCGTCGAAGGCCTGCAGGCGGTTCATGCGCTCGAACGAGATGTTGACGACCGGCCGGTCGCCGGACGGCACCTGCAGATGCCCGACGACGCTGGTGCCGCCACCATAAGGAATGACGATGGCGCCGAGCTTCTGCGCCTCGGCCAGCGCCTCGGCGGCCTCCTCGTGAGAAGCCGGCAGCGCGACGGCGTCGGCAACCGGGCCGAAGCGGCCGGCCTTCATCGCCACCCAGTCGGGGAAGCTCTGGCCACGCGCATGCAGCAGACGGGTCCGCGCGGCGACATCGAAGCGTGCGCTCGGCGCAACCCGGCTCGACGGCACGGCGCGCAAGCTCGTCTCGAGGTCGGCGTCGCGCGGCGGCCGGCCCTCGCCGACGCGCTCGCGCAGGAACGTCAGCGCGTCCTCGCTCAGCGCGTACTGATCGGATTCGTCGCCCCAGCCGTTCCAGCGCCGCATACCTGCCCCCTTCGGTGGAGCCGGAGTATAAGCGGCGATCCTGACAATCCGTGTGGCCCTGCACCACGCGGCGACCGGCTGTGCCTCAGGCCGCGGCGCGGCTCGTTTCGTGCGGGCGATTGCGCTCGGCGAGCACGGTCTGCAGCGTGTCGAGCGTCACCCACGGCAGGCCATCGAGATGGCCCTTGAGCACGCGCGTCGGCGCGCCCGGCTCGCCGAGGCTGCTGACGACCAGGGCCGCTTCCGTGAAGTCCTGTTCGAGCGTGTCGCGATTGATCGTGACCACCGCCGCGACGCCGGCCGCCGCCGCCGCCTCCAGGCCCATCTCCGAATCCTCGAGCGCGACGCATTCATGCGGCTGAAGGTTCAGCCGCCGCATCGCGAGCTGGTAAAGATCCGGCGCCGGCTTCTTGCGT
The DNA here is from genome assembly GCF_000382285.1 of Solimonas variicoloris DSM 15731. Classification (GTDB taxonomy): domain Bacteria; phylum Pseudomonadota; class Gammaproteobacteria; order Nevskiales; family Nevskiaceae; genus Solimonas; species Solimonas variicoloris. The sequence goes on from NZ_KB907926.1 coordinate 151,217, forward strand.
TGCACTTCCTCGCCGCTGGCGATGACCTCGACTTCGGCCGCCAGCTCGGGCCCCATGCTGTACTTGAGCACCGGCCTGAGCGTTTTCAGGCTGGCGTTGGTGACGATCGCCAGGCGCACGCCGGAGCCGCGCGCCTCGCGCATGATGCGGGCGATGCCCGGACGCAGGGGCACGCGGCCATGCCGCATGTAGCGCTTGAAGTAATGTGATTTCAGCGCGTGGACCTTGCTGACCCAGGCGTCAACGTTCTGCTGCGCCTCGACCGTCTCCGGGCCGAGTTCCGGCTGGTAATGCTGCAGGTAGTGCTTGAGGCGCTCGCGCCCGCCGGGCTGCTTCAGCAGCTTGCGATAGAGCTTGGGCCCCCAGCGGAACGGCAGTTCGAGATTACGAAAGGCGCGATTGTAGGCAGGGCGATGGCCGAGCGCCTCGGTATCCGCCAGCGTGCCATCGACGTCGAACAGTACCGCTCGCAAACTCATGGCCGCCGCTCCGAATCCGCGGTGCAGTGCCGATGAGATCCATCAGGGTCCATATTGCTTTTCAAACGGCTACAACGTGAAGTTACTGTACCATGCGGCGCCGCCGAGTCGACAGGAACGACTGTGAACGGCGGCACCGTCCGAACCCCGCAACATGACCGCTTGTTCCGCCGCCGGATCCTATCGCGGCCGCTTCGCGCCGACGCCGAGCGGTCCGCTGCATCTCGGTTCGCTGCTGACGGCGCTCGCCAGCTATCTCGACGCGCGCCGCAACGACGGACGCTGGCTGCTGCGCATCGACGATCTGGACCGGCCGCGCTGCGTGCCGGATGCCGATACGCAAATCCTTCGCCAACTCGAGGCGCATGCCTTGTATTGGGACGAGGCACCCCGCTATCAGTCGCAGCATCTGGCCGAGTACGAGTCGGCACTGGCGCGCCTCGCCGCACAAGGCCGGCTCTACGCCTGCCGCTGCACACGGGCGGCGCTGGCGGCCAGCGCCTGGCCCGGCCCTGACGGCCCGGTCTATCCCGGAACCTGCCGCACGCTACAGCTGCCGTTCAAGGACCAAGCGCTGCGCGTCTCGGTAGCGGATGGCCTGCTGCACATCGACGACCGCATCCAAGGGCAGCTGCAGCGCGATGCGGCCACGGAGCTCGGCGACTTCGTCGTGCGGCGGCGCGACGGCATCATCGGCTATCACCTCGCCTGCGCCGTCGACGAAGCGGCCCAAGGCATTACCGACGTCGTGCGCGGCGCCGATCTGATCGGCGCCACTTTCGCGCAGACCGTGCTGCAGCAGGCGCTGGCGCTGCCGATGCCCCGCTACGCGCACGTGCCGGTCCTGGTCGACGCGAGCGGACATAAGCTTTCCAAGCAGAATCATGCGACGCCGCTGGACACTGCCAAGGCCGGCGCGAATCTCTGGCAGTGCCTGCGATGGCTGCAGCAGGCGCCGCCCGCGGCACTGCGCGGAGCCGCGCCCGCCGAGCTCCTCGACTGGGGCGTCGCCCATTGGCGGGCGGATGCCCTGCGCGAGCGCCATCGCCAGACGGTGGAGGCCGGGCCCTAGTTCTGGCATGATGCGCCGCAACACGCTGCATCGCAGCAAAGCCTCGTGAATCCGGTGCTTATGTCCGACGTCCGCATCATCAAGAAGTATCCGAACCGTCGCTTGTACGACACGCACATCAGCCGCTACATCACGCTGGAGGAAATCCGCCAGCTCGTGCTGCAGGATGTGAAGTTCCGCGTCGAGGACAAGCGCACGCACGAGGACATCACGCGCAGCATCCTGCTGCAGGTGATTGCCGAGCAGGAGGAAGGCGGCGACCCGATCTTCACCACCGAACTGCTCGAGTTCATCATTCGCTACTACGGCGACCCGATGCAGAACAGCATCGGCCGCTATCTCGAACTGTCGGCCCGCCTGTTCCAGGAGCAGCAGGATCACTTCACCGATCAGCTGCGCCAGATGCTCGGACAGGCCCAGCAGCCGCTGCAGGTGCTCAAGGAAATGGCCGACCGGCAGGTGCCGATCTGGCGCTCGATCCGCAAGGAGTTCCTGCACAACATCCAGGCCAGCGCCCAGGCGATCAAGCGCCGCACCGGCCGTGACGACGAGCAGGTGCAGAAGGACGTGCTGCCCTGAGGCTCGCCGCGAGGCCGTGACGAAAGCGTCACGTCTTTTCCGAATCTGTCATAAGGCCTTCATCTTGAAGGCCTTATTTTTTGACCAAAATTGACCGATCGGTCAAGTCTTTTCTATACCGCATCGCAACGTGAATCGTCCGCCGCGCCGGCGATTCGAACCGCTCTCCTCCAGAAAGGCCACGCGCCTTTCTCGCACCTTACCCTCCGCCTGCGGAGGGTTTCCTTTTTTCCGCCACACCCATCCGCCCGCTAAACGAAAACGGCGCACCGAGGTGCGCCGTTTTCGTTACTTCGCTACCGATCAGGCCTCAGCCGGCGCCCCGACGTCGCTCGACTTCATCGACAGGCGGATCTTGCCGTCACGGCTGACCTCGAGCACCTTGACGCGCACGGTCTGGCCTTCCTTGACGACATCCTCGACTTTCTCGACGCGCTTGTCGGCGAGCTGCGAGATATGCACCAGACCATCCTTGCCCGGGGCGATCGTTACGAACGCGCCGAAGTCCATGATCTTGGCAACGCGGCCTTCGTAGATCGTGCCCACCTCGACATCACGCGTCAGCGCATTGATGCGCGTGATCGCGGCTTCCGCCGCTTTGCCGTCGACCGCGGCGATCTTGATCGTGCCGTCGTCTTCGATGTCGATCGTCGTGCCGGTTTCCTTGGTGATCGCCTGAATGGTCGCGCCACCCTTGCCGATCACGTCGCGGATCTTGTCCGGGTTGATCTTGATCGTGGTGATGCGCGGCGCATGCGGCGACAGCTGCGAACGCGGCGTCGGCAGCACCTGCACCATCTGCTCGAGAATGTGCAGACGCGCGGTCTGGGCCTGCTGCAGCGCCTGGGCCATGATCTCGCCGGTGATGCCGGTGATCTTGATGTCCATCTGCAGCGCGGTGATGCCGTCCTTGGTGCCGGCCACCTTGAAATCCATGTCGCCGAGGTGATCCTCGTCGCCGAGGATGTCGGTCAGCACGGCCCAGCGTCCTTCCTCGAGGATCAGGCCCATCGCCACGCCGGCCACCGGCGCCTTGATCGGCACGCCCGCATCCATCAGCGCGAGGCACGCGCCGCAGACCGAGGCCATCGAGCTCGATCCGTTCGACTCGGTGACTTCCGAGACGACGCGGACGACGTACGGGAACTCCCTGTCGAGATCCGGCATCACGGCGGCAACGCCGCGCTTGGCGAGGCGGCCGTGGCCGATCTCGCGGCGCTTCGGCGCGTTCAGGCGGCCGGTCTCGCCGACGCAGTACGGCGGGAAGTTGTAGTGGAACATGAAGTGCTCATGCCACTCGCCTTCGACGGCGTCGATGATCTGGTAATCCTTGCCGGTACCCAGCGTGGTCACCGCCAGCACCTGCGTCTCGCCGCGCGTGAACAGCGCCGAGCCGTGGGTGCGCGGCAAAACGCCGGCCGACATCGCCAGCGGACGGACCGTGAAGCGATCGCGGCCGTCGATGCGCGGCGCGCCGTCGAGGATACGGTTGCGGACGATCTTCGCCTTCAGTTCCTCGAGCTCAGCCTTGAGCTGATTCTCGGTGAACGGCGCATCGGCGGCGCGGGCGGCCTTGGCCTTCTTGGCAACCTCATCGAGCTTGGCGTAGCGCGCCTGCTTCTCGGTGATGCCGTAGGCGTCGGCGATCTCGGCTTCGAACTGGGCGACGAAAGCCTTGACGACCGAACGGTCGGCGGGCTGCCAGTCCCACTTCGCCTTGCCGGCTTCGGCGGCGAACTCGTTGATCGCCTGGATCGCGGCCTGCATCTGCTCGTGGCCGAACAGGACAGCGCCGAGCATGACCGGTTCGGACAGCATCTTGGCTTCCGACTCGACCATCAGCACGGCGTCCTTGGTGCCGGCGACGACGAGTTCGAGATCCGAGGTTTCCAGTTCGGTGGCCGTCGGATTGAGGATGTAGTTGCCATCCTTGTAGCCGACCTTGGCGGCGCCGATCGGACCCTGGAACGGGATGCCGGACAGGGCCAGCGCCGCCGAAGCTCCGAGCATCGCCGGAAGGTCACCGTCGATCTCCGGATTCAGCGACATCACCATCGCCACGATCTGGACTTCGTTGTAGAAGCCTTCCGGGAACAGCGGACGCAGCGGACGATCGATCAGGCGCGAGGTCAGCGTTTCCTTCTCGGTCGGACGGCCTTCGCGCTTGAAGAAGCCACCGGGGATGCGGCCGCCGGCGTAGAAGCGCTCCATGTAGTCGACGGTCAGCGGGAAGAAGTCCTGCTCGGGCTTGGCTTCCTTCTTGCCGACGACGCTGACGAAGACGACGGTGTCGTCGACGTGCACCATGACCGCCGCAGTCGCCTGGCGGGCGATCGCAGCGGTCTCGAACGTCACATTGTGCTTGCCGTAGCGGAACGTCTTTTTGACGGGCACGGCTGGAGTGGCAGGTACTGCCATGGGTCTACCCCTGAATTCTGGCGGTCAAAACGACTGCGCCGCTTGTTAGCGGCGCAGACCGAGCTCAGCGATGAGCTTGCTGTAGCGGGCTTCGTCCTTCCGCTTCAGATAGTCCAGCATCTGGCGACGCTGGTTGACCATCTTCAGCAGGCCGCGGCGCGAGTGATTGTCCTTCTTGTGCGCTTCGAAATGCGGTGCCAGCACATTGATGCGCTCCGTCAGCAGCGCCACCTGGACTTCGGGAGAGCCCGTATCATTCTTGCCGCGGGCGTACTTCTTGACCACGTCCGCCTTGCGTTCAACCGTCAACGTCATTGCCTTCAACTCCGGGAACAATTCTTCGATCTTTACAAAGTCCAATATATTAGCTTTTCTGGCGGCTTTCTCACAAGCTAGCCGCCCTGGTCTGTCTGCAGCCAGCGCTGCGGACGCAACCAGCCCTCCTCATCCGTACAGGCCAGGCCGAGCAAGCGCCCGGCACCGTCGAGTACCGCCACGCGTTGCCCGCGCACCAGCCCCGCCATACGTTGCGGCTGACCGTGTGCCAATGCGCCGGCGCGAACCTCATCAACGGCAACGGCCGGCCAATGCCGCAGCGCTTCGGCCAGGCCGAGCAGGTGAACATCGAGCGCCGCGGGCTGCTCGGCGAGCGCCTGCAGCGCGTCGAGCGTCAGCATCGGACGATCCCAGAACGGCGCGACGCCGGTGCGCCGCAGCGCCCGCAGATGGGCCTTCTGTCCGACGGCGGCCGCAATATCCTCGGCCAGCGTCCGCACGTAGGTGCCCTTCGAGCACAGCACCTCGAACTCGAATTCGGCGCCGCTGAAATCGAGCAGCTCGAGCTCGGTGATCGTGATCGGGCGCGGCTCGCGCTCGACGCTCTGCCCTTGTCGCGCCAGCTCGTAGAGCGGCCGCCCATCGCGCTTGAGCGCCGAATGCATCGGCGGGATCTGCCAGAGATGGCCGCGCAACCCACGCATCGCCTCGCGCAGCTGCGCCTCGGTCAGCCCCGCGGGATCCGATACCGCGATCACCTCGCCCTCGGCGTCGCCCGTCGAGGTCTGCTCGCCCAGACGAACGCGCGCGCGGTAACGCTTGTCCGACTCCAGCAGCACGCCGCTGAGCTTGGTCGCCTCGCCGAGGCAGATCGGCAGCATGCCGGTCGCCAGAGGATCGAGGCTGCCCGTATGCCCCGCCTTCTCGGCGCGGAACAGGCGTTTGACGCGCTGCAAGGCATCGTTGGAGCTGAGCCCGAGCGGCTTGTCGAGCAGCAGAACGCCGGAAATGCGCCGTCGCGGCAGGCGCGCTGAAACCGCCATGAAGGTCGCTTACTCGCCGTGGTGTTCGTCGCGGCGCACGGCGTCGCGGATCAGCGCGCTGATGCGATCGCCCTCGCGCATCGCGAGGTCGGCCGTGAAATGCAGCTGCGGTACATAACGGACGCTCAGGCGCTCACCGAGCTCGTGGCGCAGCTTGCCCGCCGCATGGGCCAGCCCCTTGATCGCGTCCTTGAGCTGCTCATCGGAACCGAGGAGGCTGACCGAGACCCGGGCATTGCGCAGATCCGGCGACACGTCGACGCGCGTCACGGTGACGCCGGCGACGCGCGGATCGGAAAGCTCGTTGCGAATCAGCAGGGCCAGCTCGCTCTGGAGCTGGGTATTGAGGCGAAGCTTGCGGGGATACTCTTTCATCGAAAGGCGACGGAGCCAGCCATAGCTGAGCCGGCTCCGTCCTGATCTTACGCCGCTGCGGCCTGCACCGTGCGGCGAACCTCGATGCGCTGGAAGCACTCGATCTGATCGCCCGCCTTGACGTCGTTGTAGTCCTTGACGCCGATACCGCATTCGGTACCCGCCTCGACCTTGGCGACGTCGTCCTTGAAGCGACGCAGCGACTCAAGCACGCCCTCGTAGACCACCGTCTGATTGCGCAGCACGCGAATCGGCAGATTGCGCTGTACCGAGCCTTCGATGACGAGACAGCCGGCGATGTTGCCGAGCTTGGAGCTGCGGAACACCTCGCGCACCTGGGCGATACCGACGATCTGCTCGCGCGTTTCCGTGCCGAGCAGACCCGACACCGCATTGCTGACGTCGTCGATGATGTCGTAGATGATCGAGTAGTAACGGACGTCGACGCCGGTGTCCTGGATACGCTTGCGCGCAGCGCCGTCGGCGCGGACATTGAAGCCGATGATGATCGCCTTCGATGCCATCGCCAGATCGATATCCGACTCGTTGATGCCACCGATCGCCGTCGATAGCACGTTGACCTTGACCTCTTCGCTCGGAATCTTGCGCAGCGCTTCGGTGATCGCTTCGGCCGAACCCTGAACGTCGGCCTTGACCATGATGTTGAGCGACTTCTGCTCGCCCTGGCCCATGTTGGCGAAGACCTGCTCCATGCGCACGGCCTGATTCTGCGCCAGCTTCTGCTCGCGCAGCTTCTGCTCGCGCAGCAACGCGAGCTCGCGCGCCTTGCGCTCGTCGGCGACCACGACGACGTCGTCGCCTGCATCCGGCGCGCCGGACAGGCCGAGCACCTGGACCGGAATCGACGGACCTGCTTCCTTCACCGGTTTGCCGGCTTCGTCGAACATCGCGCGCACGCGACCGAAATGCGGACCGGTGAGGATGACGTCGCCCTGGCGCAGCGTGCCGGCGCGAACCAGCACAGTCGCGACCGGACCGCGCCCCTTCTCGACCGAAGCCTCGAGGATGTTGCCGCGTGCCGGCGCATCGACCGGCGACGTCAGCTCCAGCACCTCCGCCTGCACGAGGATCGCATCGAGCAACTCATCGATGCCGGCGCCGGTGAAGGCTGAAACGCCGACCACCTGCGTGTCACCGCCCCAGTCTTCAGGAATGACGCCTTCCTTCGACAGCTCGTTCTTCACGCGGTCGAGGTCGGCTTCCGGCTTGTCGATCTTGGTGATGGCGACAATCGTCGGCGCGTTCGCGGCCTTGGCGTGCTGGATCGCTTCCTTGGTCTGCGGCATCACGCCATCGTCGGCAGCAACAACCAGAATGACGATATCGGTGACCTGCGCACCGCGCGCACGCATGCGGGTGAACGCTGCGTGGCCCGGCGTATCGAGGAAGGTGATGATGCCCTTCGGCGTCTCGACGTGATAGGCGCCGATATGCTGAGTGATGCCACCGGCCTCGCCCGCGGCAACACGGGTCTTGCGGATGTAATCGAGCAGAGAGGTCTTGCCGTGGTCGACGTGACCCATGATGGTCACGACCGGCGGACGCGTTTCGCGCTCGCCATCGGCCTGCTCGCCGGTCACGGCCTGCTCAAGGCTCTCCTCGAAGTCGGAGGCCTTGACCATGCGCGCCTTGTGGCCCATTTCCTCGACCATCAGCGCGGCCGTGTCCTGGTCCAGCGTCTGGTTGATCGTCGCCATGATGCCGTTCTTCATCATGACCTTGATCAGCTCGACCGCCTTGACCGCCATGCGGTTGGCGAGTTCTCCGACGGTGATGGCTTCGGGCACCTCGACCTCGCGCACGATCGGCGCAACCGGCTTTTCGAAGCCGTGCACGTTGTCGATGCGAATGCGGCCCGACGGCTTTTTCTGCTTCTTGTCGCGCTTGCCGCCCTTGCCTTCCGACAGGTGCAGTTCCTGGCGATGAACACGGTCGTCACGGCCACCGCGACCGCGATCGCTGCCCGGCGCAGCGGGAGCCGGCGCCGCAGCCGGCGTCGGTTGCCGATCGCCACGCACCGGCGCCGGCGGCGTACGCGGCTGCGCCGCCATCTGGCGCGCCGCTTCAGCCGCGCGGCGCACGTTCTCGGCGGCCCGCATGCGAGCCTGTTCGCGCTCCCACTTCTCGCGGTACAGCGTGTCTTCCTTGAGGCGGCGCTCGTGCTCGGCGCGCTGCGCCTGAACGGCAGCCTCAGCTTCGGCCCGCGTGCGCGCTTCCGCTTCCTCGCGCTGCCGACGCTCCAGATCTTCCTGCTGCCGCTTGGCCTCCAGCTCGGCGGCGGCAAGCGCTGCCGCTTCACGCTGCGCCCTTTCAGCGGCTGCCGCTTCTTCGGCCCGACGCTGCGCTTCCGGGTCGACCTCGACGACGACCTCCGGAGTCGGCACCGCCGCCGGCACGGCCGCCGCTGGCACCGCCGCCGGAACTTCCGGCAGCTCATCCGACTTGACGAAGGTGCGCTTCTTGCGGACCTCGATGCTGATCGTCTTCGACGGCGCACCACGGCCACCGCCGAGCTTGAGCTCGGTGGTTTCCTTGCGCTTGAGTGTGATGCGGCGCGGCTCGGCAGCACTCGCCAGCCCCGTCTTCTGCTTGAGGTAGTTCAGCAAGGCGACTTTGTCGTCGCCCGAGATCGCCGACTGCGCGTCCTTGACGGACACACCGGCCTCATGAAACTGGGAGAGCAGTTCGTCGACCGGACGATTGAGCTCTTTCGCAAAATCTTGAACAGTTACGGTTGACATCCGTATTCCCCGGGCGCGAGCCCAGATTTCCTGATTCGGATCAGGCGTAAGCCTTGGCGCGGGCGGCCATGATGAGTTTCGACGCGCGTTCCTCGCCGAATTCCGGCAGCGTCTCGAGCAGCTCGTCGGTCGCCAGATCGGCAAGCGCTTCGCAGCTCGTGACACCGACTTCGGCAAGCTGGTAAGCCGTGTCCTCGTCCATGCCCTCGACGGCGAGCAGATCCGACGACGGCTGCGCATGAGCACGCTGCTCGGCCTTGGCGATCGCCTTGGTCAGCAGCACGTCGCGTGCACGATTGCGGAGCTCCTCGATGATCTGATCATCGAACTCCTCGATCTGCATCATTTCCTGCGCCGGCACGTAAGCGACTTCTTCCAGGGTGGTGAAGCCTTCCTGGACGAGCACGCTCGCAACCTCGGCATCAACGTCGAGGTGCTCCATGAACATTTGCAGTACCGACTGGTTTTCCTCTTCCTTCTTCGACTCCGCCTCGGCGGTCGTCATGACGTTGAGGATCCAGCCCGTCAGCTCGGAAGCCAGCCGGACGTTCTGGCCGCCACGGCCGATCGCCTGCGCCAGCTTCTCTTCGGCCACGCCGATCGTCATCGCGTGCGCTTCTTCGTCGACCACGATCGTCTCGACTTCCGCCGGGGCCATGGCGTTGATGACGAACTGCGCGACGTTCTCGTCCCACGGCACGATGTCGACGCGCTCGCCGGCCAGCTCGTTCGAAACACTCTGCACGCGCGAGCCGCGCATGCCGACGCAGGCACCGACCGGATCGATGCGCTTGTCCTTGGCCTGCACCGCAATCTTGGCGCGCAGGCCCGGATCGCGGGCGGCGCCCTTGAGATCGATCAGGCCCTGCGCAATTTCCGGCACCTCGAGCTTGAACAGCTCCATCAGGTACTCAGGCATCGTGCGCGACAGGAACAGCTGCGGGCCACGCACCTGCGGGCTCACTTCATAGAGATAGCCGCGAATACGGTCGCCCGGACGAACCGGCTCGCGCGGGATCAGGTGGTCGCGCAGGATGATCGCTTCGGCATTCGAGCCGAGATCGACGATCACACTGCCTCGCTCGAGACGCTTGACCTGCCCCGAGATCAGCTCGCCGACGCGATCCTTGAACGCGGCGACGATCTGCGCGCGCTCGGCTTCACGCACCTTCTGCACGATGACCTGCTTGGCCTTCTGCGCACCGATACGACCGAAGTCGACCGAATCAACCTTGCGCTCGATGACGTCGCCCGGCTGCGCGTCGGCGTCTTCCTTCTGCGCGTACGAAAGCTTGATCTGCCGTTCCGGAAATTCGAAGTCCTCGCTGTCGTCCTCAAGGACCGTCCAGCGGCGGAACGTCTCGTACTCGCCGGTTTCGCGGTCGATCGCGACACGCAGTTCAGCCTCGTCGCCGTACTGCTCCTTGGCCGCAGACGCGAGCGCAGCTTCGAGCGCCTGGAAGATCAGCTCTTTCTCGACGCCTTTCTCGTTGGAAACGACATCGACCATCAGCAGGATGTTCTTGTTCATGCCTTGCTTCACTCCTGATCGTAATCCGGTACGAGCCGCGCCCGCTCGATCTCGGGCAGCGGAATTTCGGCCAAGCCTTCTTTGGTTTCCAGACGAAGCGTGTCGCCTTCGAGGCCGCGGATGAATCCGACGTAGCGGCGGCGTCCGTTGAGCGGAGCGATCAGCTGAACGCGCGCCTGCTCACCGACGAAGCGCAGAAAATGCGCCGGCTTGACGAGCGGGCGATCCAGCCCCGGCGACGAGACTTCAAGTCGATAAGCGCTGCGGATCGGATCCTCGACGTCGAGGACGCCGGCGACTTCCTTGCTGACGCGCTCGCAGTCGTCGATGGTGATGCCGGCGGGAGCGTCAATGTAGAGACGCAACATGGCATTGCGGGGGCTTGGGCTGTACTCGAGCAGCAGCAGTTCATAGCCGATGCTTTCGACCACCGGCTCCAGAATCTGCTCTAAACGCTCTTGCATTGCCGCCAAAGGCACGCTCCAAAATCAGCGATACAGCATAAAAACCAAAAAACCAATAAAAAAGGCCCGCAAGGGGCCTTTTTCAAGCCAAATCATTGGTAGCGGGGGCAGGATTCGAACCTACGACCTTCGGGTTATGAGCCCGACGAGCTGCCAGACTGCTCCACCCCGCACCAGACAGACAAAAAGTATAGCCGTACCAGCTCATGCATGCAAGCCAAACGACTGTGCCGGCGCCGAAAAAACATGGGCCGGCGCGCCCTTCCAAAAAACATCAGGCTAGCCCTGATTCAGCCAACCTGCCTTGGTGCCCACGGAGAGACTCGAACTCCCATGACTTTCGCCGCTACCACCTCAAGGTAGTGTGTCTACCAATTCCACCACGTGGGCTAACGCAGGGACGACAACGGGGCGCGAATTCTAGCGCCTCATTTTCGATTTGTCTCTACTCCGGAACGACTGGCGCCTTCTTTTCTTCGCCGGTCGCCGGTGCGGCCGGCTCGGCGGCGCTCGGGGCTTCGCCGGCGGCGGCCGGCACACGGTCGACAACCGAGCTGCTGCCCGGATCGCGCTGGCCGTGCACCAGATAGGCAAGCGCCAGGCTCACGCAGAAGAACACCGTCGCCAGCCACGCCGTGGTCCGCGACAGAAAATTCGCCGAGCCGCGCGAACCGAACACGGTGCCTGAGGCGCCGCTGCCGAAGGCAGCACCGGCATCGGCACCCTTGCCGTGCTGGATGAGGATCAGACCGACCAGCGCAACCGCAACCAGAACCTGGATGATGACCAAAATCGTATACATGCTCGACTCACTGACACAGCGACTGCGCAGCCGCGCAGATCGCAAGGAATTCCGCCGCCTTCAGCGACGCGCCGCCGATCAAGCCGCCGTCGACGTCGGCATTCGCGAACAGCGACGCCGCGTTGTCGGCCTTGACGCTGCCGCCGTAAAGAATACGGGTTGAATTAGCAATTTTAGCATTGGCTGCGGCCAGCTGACCACGCAGGAACGCGTGCGCCGCCTGTGCCTGCTCCGCGCTCGCCGTACGCCCGGTGCCGATCGCCCAGACTGGTTCATAGGCAACGATGGCATTCTTGAACGCTTCGACCCCGGCCGCTTCGAGCACCGCTGCGAGCTGGCGCGCCAGGACGGCCTCGGTTTGGCCCGCCTCGCGTTCCTCAAGCGTCTCGCCGACGCAGAGGATCGGCTGCAACCCGCACAGCTGCGCCGTCTTGAACTTGCGCGCCACGAGCGCGTCGGTCTCCCCATAGAGGGCACGCCGCTCGGAATGGCCAACGAGCACGTATGAGCAGCCGATATCTTTGAGCATGCCGCCGTGAATTTCGCCGGTGTACGCGCCGGGCTTCTCCTGCTCGCTGAGGTTCTGCCCGCCGAGCTGCACGCTGCTGCCATTGAGTCCCGCGCCGACCGATTCGACGTAGACGGCCGGCGGGCAAACGACAACGTCGATATCCGGATAGCGCTTCGAATCGAACACCACGTCGTGCACGAGGTTCGCGTTCGCATCCCGCGAGCCGTTCATCTTCCAGTTTCCCGCCACCATCTTGCGACGCGCCATCTTCTTGCTCCCAAACTTTGCGTGTATGCCTTTATGCCCGAACCGACTCGATCGCATCGGCCAGCGCCCGGGCTTCGCGCCGCGCGAGCTCATCGTCATCGGCCTCGACCATGACCCGGATCAGCGGCTCGGTGCCCGAAGCACGCAGCAGGACACGCCCCCGCACGCCGAGCCGCTCGCGGGCAGCCGCTTCGGCTGCGCGCGCGGTGGGCTGCGCCAGCACGTCGGCCGCGCGCGCCTGCACCGGAATATTGATCAGAATCTGCGGAAATTTCGCCATGCCGGCGACAAGTTCGTCCAGACGCTTCTTCTGTCCGACAACAGCCGCCAGCACCTGCAGCGCGGTCACCAGACCATCGCCGGTCGAGGTCTTGTCGAGGCAAATCGTATGTCCGGACCCTTCGCCGCCGAGCATGCCGCCCGTCTCGCGCAGCAGTTCCATGACGTAGCGATCACCGACCTTCGCGCGGCGGAACTCGATGCCCAGCGCGAGCAGCGCGCGTTCGAGCCCGAGATTGGACATCTGCGTGCCGACCACCGGCCCAAGCAGCTCGCCGGCCGCGAGCCGCGCGCGCGCGATCACATAGAGAATCTGATCGCCGTCGATCTCGTTGCCGGCCGCATCCACCATCAGGCAGCGGTCGGCGTCGCCGTCGAGCGCGATGCCGAGGTCGGCGCCGTGCTGATGCACGGCGGCCTTCACGGCGCCCAGGTGCGTCGAGCCACAACCGGCATTGATGTTGAGCCCGTTCGGATGGTCGCCGATCGTCACGACCTCGGCGCCAAGTTCTTCGAAGATCGCCGGGCCGACGCGGTAAGCCGCGCCGTTGGCGCAATCGACGACCAGCTTGAGACCGTTGAGGTTCTTCTCGCCGAACGTGCCCTTGCAGAATTCGATGTAGCGGCCGGCCGCATCGTCGATGCGCTTGGCACGACCGAGGCGCTCGGGCGCGACGCACTCGAGCGGCGCGTCGATCAGCCGCTCGATTTCGAGCTCCACTTCATCGCTGAGCTTGCCGCCGTCCGGCCCGAAGAACTTCACGCCGTTATCGTGGTGCGGGTTGTGCGAAGCCGAGATCACGACACCCGCCTGGGCGCGCAGCGCGCGCGTCAGATAGGCGACGCCCGGCGTCGGCAGCGGCCCGAGCAGATCGGTCTCGACGCCGGCCGCCGCGAAACCGGCTTCCAGCGCCGATTCGAACAGATAGCCGGAACGCCGCGTGTCCTTGCCGATCACGACGCGTGCGCCGTGCCCGTCGGCGAGCACCCGCCCCGCCGCCCATCCAAGCTTCAGCGCGAACTCCGGCGTCATCGGCGCCACGCCGACCCGCCCGCGCACTCCATCCGTTCCGAAATACTGACGGCTCACTTCGTCTTCCTGAATTCACGCAAGGCCTGGGCGACGCGAATCGCGTCCGCCGTGGCCTTCACGTCGTGGACGCGCACTATAGCGGCCCCTTGCCAGACGGCAATGGCGGCGACCGCCAGCGCGCCCGGCAGGCGTTCATCGACCGGCCGGCCGAGCAGCTCGCCGAACATCGCCTTGCGCGAGACGCCGATCAGCACCGGCAGCCCCGCTGCGAGCGCATCGGCCTGTGCGAGCAGCGCGAGATTGTGTTCGAGACGCTTGCCGAAGCCGATGCCCGGGTCGATGCAGAGCCGCGAACGGGGGATGCCGGCTCTCTCGCAGGCGGCCACGCGTTCCGCCAGAAAGCCGCGAACCTCGGCCAGCACGTCGTCGTAGTGCGGGGCCCGCTGCATGGTCTTCGGCTGCCCCTGCATGTGCATCAGGCAGACGGCCGCGCCCGCCTCGCGCGCGGCATCGAGTGCGCCCGGCGCCTGCAAGGCGTAAACATCGTTGATCAGTTCCGCACCCGCCGCACAGGCGGCGCGCATGACTGCTGGCTTCATCGTGTCGATCGAGATCGCGACATCGAATTCGCGGCGGATCGCTTCGATGACCGGCACGACCCGATCGATTTCCTCGGACTCGCCGACCGCTTCCGAACCAGGTCGCGTCGATTCGCCGCCGACATCGACGATGCCGGCGCCCTCCCCGATCATTTCGCCGGCACGCCGCAGCGCAGCCTCGACGGTCCGGTGCCGGCCACCGTCCGAGAATGAATCCGGCGTGACGTTGAGAATCCCCATCACGACCGGCGCGTCGAGCGGCAGCGTACGTCGCGGCAGTTGCAGCAACATCTCTTCTTCCAATATCCGGGAGACAACGAAGAAGGCCGGCTCTCGCCGGCCTTCTCGTTCTGCTAGGTCTGCTGGCTCGCCGGCTTCGGCGGGCCGCCGGCCGGCTGCACGCCGAGATCGGCGGGCGACGCCGCCGTCGGAGCGGGACCGCCGCCGCCCGGTCGGGAGTTGTCGGTCCAGCTCTCCGGCGTCCCCGGATCCTGCCCGGCCATGATGCGACGGATCTGTTCGGCGTCGATCGTCTCGAACTTGATCAGCGCCTGCGCCATCGTGTGCAGCTTGTCGAGATTGTCGAGGATGATGGCCTTGGCTTTCGAATAATTGGCCTCGATCACCGAGCGGATTTCCTCGTCGATGACGTGCGCCGTCTCGTCGGACACGTTCTTGGTCTGCGTCACGCTTTTGCCAAGGAACACCTCGCCGTTGTCCTCCGAGTAGGCCAGCGGTCCGAGCTTCTCGGACAGGCCCCACTTGGTGACCATGTTGCGCGCGATGTCGGTGGCGCGCTCGATGTCGTTGCTGGCGCCGGTGGTGACTTTCTCGGGCCCGAAAATCACTTCCTCGGCGATGCGGCCGCCGAACAGCGAGCAGATCGACGAGTTGAGGCGCTGCTTGGTGTAGCTGTAGCGATCCTCTTCCGGCAGGAACATCGTCACGCCGAGCGCGCGGCCGCGCGGGATGATGGTGACCTTGTAGACCGGATCGTGCTCCGGCACCGACAGGCCGACGATCGCGTGGCCGGCCTCATGGTAGGCAGTGAGCTTCTTCTCGTCCTCGGACATCACCATCGAGCGCCGCTCGGCGCCCATCATGATCTTGTCCTTGGCGCGCTCGAAGTCGTCGTGATCGACCAGGCGCTTGTTGGCGCGCGCGGCGAACAGTGCGGCTTCGTTGACGAGATTGGCGAGATCGGCGCCGGAGAAGCCCGGCGTCGCGCGCGCGATGATTTCCGGCTTGACGTTGTCGGCCAGCGGCACCGCGCGCATGTGGACCTTCAGGATCTGCTCGCGGCCGCGCACATCCGGCAGCGGCACGACGACCTGGCGGTCGAAGCGGCCCGGGCGCAGCAGCGCCGGATCGAGCACATCCGGGCGGTTGGTCGCGGCGATGACGATCACGCCCTCGCTGCCCTCGAAGCCGTCCATCTCGACGAGCAGCTGGTTCAGCGTCTGCTCGCGCTCATCATGACCGCCGCCCAGACCGGCACCGCGGTGACGGCCGACGGCATCGATTTCGTCGATGAAGATGATGCACGGCGCATGCTTCTTGGCCTGCTCGAACATGTCGCGCACGCGCGAGGCGCCGACGCCGACGAACATCTCGACGAAGTCGGAACCGGAGATCGTGAAGAACGGCACGCCGGCCTCGCCGGCGATCGCCTTGGCCAGCAGCGTCTTGCCGGTACCCGGCGAGCCGACCATCAGCACGCCGCGCGGAATCTTGCCGCCGAGCTTCTGGAACTTGCCCGGGTCCTTGAGGAAGTCGACCAGCTCGGCGACCTCCTGCTTGGCTTCCTCGCAGCCGGCCACGTCGTTGAACGTGACCTTGACCTGATCGGCGTTGAGCATGCGCGCGCGCGACTTGCCGAAGCTCAGCGCGCCACGGCCACCACCGCCGCCCTGCATCTGCCGCATGAAGTAGACCCAGACCGCGATCAGCAGCAGGATCGGGAAGGCGTTGAACAGCAGCTGCAGCAGGATCGGCGTTTCCTTCGGCAGCGAACCGCTGAACTTGACCTTGTTGTCGAGCAGCGTGCCGACCATCGCGCTGTTGTCGGTTTCCGGGCTGATCGAGACGAACGGCGTGCCGCCCTTCATCTCGCCACGAATCACCTGACCATCAATGGTCACCTCGCCGACGTTGCCGTCCTTGACCTGGCTGATGAACTCGGAATACGCGAGCGGCGACTGCGGCCTCGAACGCGAGGAAAAGCTCTGGAACACCACCATCAGCACCACGAGGATGATGACCCACAGCAACAGATTTTTTGCCAGATCGTTCAACGTCGGAGACCTGTCGGAATTACGGACGATTGCACCTTACACCGCACGGAAGTTGCGCGCCAGCAAATAAACTTCACTAGAGCGCGCCCGCGAAGCCTTGGGCTTGCGGATGCTGACGGTCTCGAACGCCTCGCGCATGACCTTCAGATAGGCGTCGAAACCCTCGCCCTGAAACGCCTTGACCAGCAGCGTGCCGCGCGGCTTCAGATGCGCCTTGGCGAACTCGAGCGCCAGCTCGCAGAGATGGATGCTGCCGGCCTGATCGGCGGCGTCGACGCCCGACAGGTTCGGCGCCATGTCACTGAGCACCACGTCGACCGACAGGTCGCCGACCTTGGCCTCGAGCTGGTGCAGGACCGCGTCCTCGCGAAAGTCGCCGACGATGATGTCGACCGCCGGGATCGGATCGAACGGCAGGATGTCGAGCGCGAACAGCTGGCCCTTGGCGCCGAGCAGCGGCCGGGCGTACTGGCTCCAGCCGCCCGGCGCGGCGCCGAGATCGACGACGATCTGACCCGGACGCAGGATCTTGTCCTTCTCCTGGATTTCCTTGAGCTTGAACACGGCCCGCGAGCGATAGCCCAGTCGCCGGGCTTCCTGGACGTACGGATCGGACTCGTGCTCGGCGAGCCAGCGGGCGGAACTGGGGCGGCGTTTCTGCGTCATGGAGGGAGCGGCAGTCATGCCCGCCGAGATGCGGGCGAAATCGCCGGCTTCAAGGTCCGGGCCTGAAAGACGTCCTGCTTTAGAGGTAGCGGACGCCGACAACCTCGAACTCGCGCACGCCTTGCGGCGTCGCGACTTGCACGAAGTCCCCTTCGGCCTTGCCGATCAGGGCCTTGGCGATCGGGCTGTTGACCGACAGCAGGCCCGCCTTCACGTCCGCCTCGTCCTCGCCGACGATCTGGTAGTTCATTTCCTCGCCGCTGTCGGCGTCGGCGAGCTGCACCGTCGCGCCGAAGATGATCTTGCCGTGCGCCGCGACCTGCTTGGGGTCGATGATCTGGGCGTTCGACAGCTTGGCCTCGATCTCCTGGATCCGCCCCTCGTTGAAGCCGTGCTGCTCGCGGGCCGCGTGGTACTCGGCGTTCTCCTTGAGATCGCCGTGCGAACGCGCCTCTTCGACGGCAGCGATGATCGTCGGCCGCAGCTCGCTCTTGCGGTGCCGGAGTTCTTCGCGCAGCTTCTCGGCGCCGCGCAGCGTCATCGGGGTCTTGCTCATCTCTATCCCGTTATTTCGAATGGACAAAAGGACCGCGTGTCGGCGGCTTAGCCGACCTTCGGTCCGACTGGGGATACGCAAAGATACCATCACGGCCCGGGCACGCCCACCCCGCAGGGGCGGCGCGACCGGGCCGCGGCCGGCGGATCAGCGCAGGCCGGCGTGCAGGGTCTGCAGGCGGTTGACGTCCAGCTCGTCGAGGTGCTCCATCGCCACCGCCGCCGCCAGCGCGCCGGCGATGGTCGTGAAGTAGCAGACCTTGTGCTGGATCGCCGCGCCGCGGATCGACCGCGATTCCTCGATCGACTGCTTGCCTTCGGTGGTATTGGCGATGAACTGGATCTCGCCGTTCTTGATCATGTCGACGCAGTGCGGGCGGCCTTCCTTGACCTTGTTGACGCCCTGGCAGTCGATGCCGGCCTTGCGGATCATCGCCGCCGTACCGTGCGTGGCGACCACCTTGAAGCCCCGGCTCGTCACCAGGCGCGCCAGCTCGACCGCCTTCTTCTTGTCCTGGTCGCGGACCGAGATGAAGGCCTGGCCAGCGCGCGGCACCGTCATGCCGGCCGCCAGCAGCGCCTTGTTGAAGGCCTCGCCGAAATGCTTGCCGGTACCCATGACCTCGCCGGTCGAGCGCATCTCCGGCCCGAGCAGCGGATCGACGCCCGGGAACTTGGCGAACGGGAAGACCGATTCCTTGACCGAGAAGTACTTCGGCAGGATCTCGCCGGTGATGCCCTGCGCCTTCAGGCTCTGGCCGGCCATGCAGCGCGCGGCGATCTTCGCCAGCGGACGGCCGGTCGCCTTCGAGACGAACGGGCTGGTGCGCGAGGCGCGCGGATTGACCTCGAGCAGGAAGACCTTCGCGTCGCTGCCCTTGCCCTGCACCGCGAACTGCGTGTTCATCAAGCCGACGACGTTCAGCGCCTTGGCCAGCTTGACGATCTGGCTGCGGATCTCGTCGAGCACCTTCTTCGGCAGCGAATGCGCCGGCAGCGAGCAGGCCGAGTCGCCGGAATGCACGCCGGCCTCCTCGATGTGCTCCATGATGCCGCCGATCACGACGTCCTTGCCGTCGGCGAGCGCGTCGACATCGACCTCGATCGCATCGTTGAGGAAGCGGTCGAGCAGCACCGGCGAATCGTTCGAGACCTTCACCGCCTCACGCATGTAGCGCTTCAGGTCTTCGTCGTCGTGGACGATCTCCATGGCGCGGCCACCGAGCACGTAGCTCGGGCGCACGACCAGCGGATAGCCGATCTTCGACGCAACCGACAGCGCCTGCTTCTCGGACGTCGCCGTACCGTTCGGCGGCTGCAGCAGGCCGAGCTTTTCGACCAGCTTCTGGAAGCGCTCGCGGTCCTCGGCGAGGTCGATCGCGTCCGGCGTCGTACCGATGATCGGCGCGCCGGCGGCCTCGAGCTGGCGCGCCAGCTTCAGCGGCGTCTGGCCGCCGAACTGCACGATCACGCCCTTGGGCTTTTCGAGGTCGATGATTTCCATCACGTCCTCGAACGTCAGAGGTTCGAAATACAGGCGATCCGAGGTGTCGTAGTCGGTCGACACGGTCTCCGGATTGCAGTTGACCATGATGGTTTCGTAACCATCCTCGCGCAGCGCCAGCGCCGCGTGCACGCAGCAGTAGTCGAATTCGATGCCCTGGCCGATGCGGTTGGGACCGCCGCCGAGGATCATGATCTTCTCGCGCGTGCTCGGCTGCGCCTCGCACTCCTCGTCATAGCTGGAGTACAGGTACGCGGTCGAGGTCGGGAATTCGGCGGCGCAGGTGTCGACGCGCTTGTAGACCGGACGAATGCCGAAGCGATGCCGCGCGCGGCGCACGGAGTCCTCCTTGACGCCCATCAACCGGGCGAGGCGGCGATCCGAGAAGCCGAGTCGCTTGTAGCGCCGCAGATCGTCGGCCTCGATCTGGCTGATCTTCTGTCCGGCGATCTCCACTTCCGTCTTCAGGAGTTCCTCGATCTGCTCGAGGAACCAGACGTCGATCTTGCTGAACTTGTGCACCTCGGCGACCGACAGACCGGCGCGGAAGGCGTCGCCGACGTACCAGAGACGGCGGCCGCGCGGGATCGCCAGCTCGGTACGCACGCGATTCAGCGCCTCGTCGCCGTAGCGGCCGTCCTTGCCCGGTTCGACCTGCGGATCGAAGCCGTCGCTGCCGACCTCGAGGCCGCGCATCGCCTTCTGCAGCGATTCCTGGAAGTTGCGGCCCATCGCCATCACCTCGCCGACCGACTTCATCTGCGTCGTCAGACGCGAATCGGCCTGCGGGAACTTCTCGAAGGTGAAGCGCGGAATCTTGGTAACGACGTAGTCGATGCTCGGCTCGAACGAGGCCGGCGTGGCACCGCCGGTGATGTCGTTCTGGAGCTCATCGAGCGTGTAGCCGACGGCGAGCTTGGCGGCGATCTTGGCGATCGGGAAGCCGGTCGCCTTCGAGGCCAGCGCCGACGAGCGCGACACGCGCGGATTCATCTCGATGACGATCATGCGGCCGTCGGCCGGGTTGATCGCGAACTGCACGTTCGAGCCGCCGGTGTCGACGCCGATCTTGCGCAGCACCGCGATGCTGGCGTTGCGCATGATCTGGTATTCCTTGTCGGTCAGCGTCTGCGCCGGCGCGACGGTGATCGAGTCGCCGGTGTGCACACCCATCGGATCGAAGTTCTCGATCGAGCAGACGATGATGCAGTTGTCCTTGCGGTCGCGGACCACCTCCATCTCGAATTCCTTCCAGCCGAGCAGCGACTCCTCGATGAGGACTTCGGTGGTCGGCGAAAGATCGAGACCGCGCATCACGATCTCCTCGAACTCCTCGACGTTGTAGGCGACGCCGCCGCCGGAGCCGCCGAGCGTGAAGCTCGGCCGGATGATCACCGGGAAGCCGATCTCCTGCTGGATCTTGCGCGCCTCCTCGATCGAGTGCGCGACGCCCGAGCGCGCCGAACCCAGACCGATCTCGGTCATCGCGTCGCGGAACTTCTGGCGGTCCTCGGCGAGATCGATGGCGTGCTCGTTGGCGCCGATCAGCTCGCAGCCGAACTTCTTCAGCACGCCTTCGCGCGCCAGCTCCAGCGCGCAGTTCAGCGCGGTCTGGCCGCCCATCGTCGGCAGCAGCGCGTCGGGGCGCTCCTTCTCGATGATCTTGGCGACCGACTGCCAGCGGATCGGCTCGATGTAGGTGGCGTCGGCCATTTCCGGGTCGGTCATGATCGTCGCCGGATTCGAGTTGACGAGGATCACGCGATAGCCTTCCTGGCGCAGCGCCTTGCAGGCCTGCGCACCGGAATAATCGAACTCGCAGGCCTGGCCGATCACGATCGGACCGGCGCCGATGATCAGGATGCTTTGGATGTCTGTGCGTTTCGGCATCTTGCGACTCGTCTGACGGGCTAGTTGGCCGCGGCCGTTGCCAGCCGGGCACTGAAACTCAGGAACAGGGCACCGACCCCACCGGTCGCCCCGGCGCTCAGGCGCCGGCGCACGCGGAACGCCGCGGCGAGGCGGTGGCCGGCGAAGATCAGGGTGCTCAGGTAGGCAAAGCTCGCGATCTGCACGATCGCGCCGAGCGCGGCGAACGACAGCGCCGGATACGGGTAGCTGCGATCGACGAACTGAATGAAGAACGACATGAAGAACAGGATCGCCTTCGGGTTCAGGAGGCTGATCGCCAGCGCGCGCTGGAACGGCCGCGCCGTCGCCGGCTCGGCGAGCGGCGCCGTTGCCGCCGGCTGCGCTTCGCGATGCCAGGTCCGCCAGGCGCCGCGCAGCAGGCTCAGACCGAGCCAGGCCAGATAGGCGGCGCCGGCCCACTTGAGCGCGAAGAACAGCTGCGGATAGGCGCGCAGCAGCGAGGCGACGCCGGCAGCCGCCAGCAGCATCAGGATGAAATCGCCGACGAACACGCCGCAGGCCGCGCGATAGCCGGCGCGCACGCCATCGCGCGCCGCCACGCTGAGCACGAACATCGAGTTCGGGCCGGGCAGCACGACGATGATCACCACTCCGATCACGTAAGTGGCGATGTCGGTGATTCCGAACACGGGGCTTACCGCTGTTCCGCCATCAGGCCCACGAAGCGGTCGAACAGTTCGGCGACGTCGTGCGGGCCGGGGCTGGCCTCGGGATGCCCCTGGAAGCTGAAGGCCGGCGCATCGAGCACGCGCAGACCCTGGTTGGAACCGTCGAACAGCGAGCGGTGCGTGGCGACGACATTCTTCGGCAGCGTCGCCTCGTCAACCGCGAAGCCGTGATTCTGGCTCGTGATCATCACGCGGCCGGTTTCCAGATCCTGCACCGGATGATTGGCGCCGTGGTGGCCGAGCTTCATCTTCAGCGTCTGCGCGCCCAGCGCGAGACCGAGAATCTGGTGGCCGAGGCAAATGCCGAACAGCGGAATCTTCTTGGCGAGGAAGGTGCGCGCGGCGGCGATCGCGTAATCGCAGGGTTCCGGATCGCCGGGGCCGTTCGACAGCATGATGCCGTCCGGCTTGAGCTTGAGCACCTCGGCGGCGCTGGTCTGCGCCGGCACCACGGTGACGCGGCAGTCGCGGTCGACGAGCAGGCGCAGGATGTTCGACTTGATGCCGTAGTCGTAGACCACGACGTGGAAGCGGCCGCCTTCGCGCAGCGTCTCGCGGTTGGTCTCCAGCGTCCACGAGCCGCGCGTCCACGCGTACGGCTTGGTCACCGAGACGACCTTGGCGAGGTCCATGCCCTTCAGGCCGGGAAACGCGCGCGCCGCGTCGAGCGCCTTCTTCTCGGTGATGCGGCTGCCGGCGAGGATGCAGCCGTTCTGCGCGCCCTTGTCACGCAGGATGCGCGTCAGGCGACGCGTATCGATGCCGGCGATCGCAACCGTCTTGTTGGCTTTCAGATACTCGCGGAAATCCTGCGTCGAGCGGAAATTGCTGTGCCGGCGCGGCACCTCGCGCAGCACCAGGCCGGCGATGTGCACGCGCTCGGATTCCGCGTCCTCGGCATTGGTGCCGACGTTGCCGATGTGCGGATAGGTCAGCGTGACGATCTGCTCGCGGTACGAAGGATCCGTGAGGATTTCCTGATAGCCGGTCATCGCTGTGTTGAAAACGACTTCACCGACCGTTAGACCATCGGCGCCGATGGAAACGCCCTTGAAGATGGAACCATCGGCGAGGGCAAGCAGGGCCGGTTTGAAGTCGGTCATCGGCGGATCTAATCCTGGGAGGCGGACACGAAAACGGGGGCGTGTCGTGCGTCTAGCGCCCCCGTACTGGATTAGGCCGGCATTATATTGGTGCAGCGCCGCAAGGTCCATCAAAACTTCGCGAAAAAATCCCCCAGACCGGCCGCGATCCGCGCCGCCGACCTTTCAGCCTTGCGCCGGCAGCACGGTCCCCTCGACCTCGCCGAAACCGATCCGCGCCACCCCCTCGCCGGTGCACCAGCCGCGCAGGACGACGCGATCACCGTCGGCCAGGAAGCTGCGCGCCTCGCCGCCGATCGTCAGCGGCCGCTGCCCGCCTGCGGTCAGTTCGAGCAGCGAGCCGGCTTCGCCCGGCGTCGGCCCCGACTGCGTGCCGGTGCCGAGCAGATCGCCCGGGCGCAGATTGCAGCCGTTGACGCTGTGGTGGGCGACCAGCTGCGCGATCGTCCAGTACGCGTGCCGGAAGCTGGTCTCGGACAGCGCCTGCGGCGCCTCGCCGCGCGCGCGCATCGCCGCCGTCTCGATCAGCACCTGCAGGCGGATGTCGAAGGCGCCCGCGGCCCGGTTCGCCGCCGAATCGAGGTACGGCAGCGGCGCCGGATCGCCGTCCGGACGCACGAACGGCCGTCGGTACGGCGCCAGCGCCTCCAGCGTCACGATCCACGGTGAAATCGTGGTCGCGAAGTTCTTGGCGAGGAACGGACCGAGCGGCTGGTATTCCCAGGCCTGCAGATCGCGCGCCGACCAGTCGTTGAGCAGACAAAGTCCGAAGATGTGCGACTCGGCCTCGGCGATCGGCACCGCCTGGCCGAGGGCGTTGCCTGGGCCGACGAAGACGCCGAGCTCGAGCTCGTAATCGAGCTTCTTCGACGGCCCGAAGGTGGGCGCCGCCGCGCCCGGCGCCAGCGTCTGCCCGCAGGGCCGTGCGAAGCGCTGGCCGGAAACGCCGATCGACGAACTGCGCCCGTGGTAGCCGATCGGCACCCACCGGTAGTTCGGCAGCAGCGGCTGGTCGGGCCGGAACAGGCGGCCGACGCTGGTCGCGTGGTGGATCGAGGCATAGAAATCCGTGTAGTCGCCGATCGTCGCCGGCAAGGCGTACTCGGCCTCGGCCTGCGCCAGCAGGCAGGGCTCGAGCGTCGCGCGCAGCGACGAACCCTCGCGCAGCGCGCGCGACAGCGCCAGGCGCAGTGCCGACCAGGCCGGCGCACCGAGCGCCATCAGCGCGTTCAGCGTCGCCTGCGCGCCGGCCTGCAGGGCCTGCGCCGCGAGGCCTTCGAACGGTGCGCGTGCGGCGAGCGCCGCCAGATCGACGATCCGCTCGCCGATCGCGACGCCGCCGCGCCACGCCTCGTCCGTGCCGCGACGGCGGAACACCGCGAACGGCAGGTTCTGGATCGGAAAATCACCGTCGGACGCCTGCGCGCCGGGCACCCAGCTGCGCAGCGACGGCGCGTGTGTTTCGTTGAGCATGAAGATCAGCAATGTGCGGGATCGAAGTGCTTGCGCAGGCCCTGCCAGCAGGCGCGGTAATCACGCTGCCGATGCGGGGCATCGACGGCGGCGCGCGCCGGCACGAGCGGCAGCCGGGACTCGAACATGAAGGCCATGGTGTCAGCGATGCGCTCCGGGCGCGACAGGTCGGCGTGGCTCGCCCGCTCGAACGTCGCCGCATCGGGGCCGTGGCCGCTCATGCAGTTGTGCAGCGAGGCGCCGCCGGGCACGAAACCGTCGGCCTTGGCGTCGTAGACGCCGTGGATCAGGCCCATGAATTCGCTGGCGACGTTGCGGTGGAACCACGGCGGCCGGAACGTGTCCTGCATCACCAGCCAGCGCGGCGGAAAAATCACGAAATCGAGGTTGCTGACGCCGTCGCTGTCGCTTGGCGCGTGCAGCACGAGGAAGATCGACGGGTCGGGATGGTCGTAGGAGATCGAGCCGATCGCGTTGAAGCGCCGCAGATCGTAGCGATACGGCGCGTGACGCCCGTGCCAGGCGACGACGTCGAGCGGCGAATGGTCGATCTGCGCGCGCCACAGGCGGCCCTGATACTTGGCGAGCAATTCGCCGTCGACCTCGCGATCCTCGTAGGCCGCAACCGGCGTCTCGAAGTCGCGGGCATTGGCGAGGCCGTTGGCGCCGATCGGACCGAGATCCGGCAGCTTCAGCGGCGCACCGAAGTTCTCGCAAACATAGCCGCGCGCCGTCGCGTCGCGCAGTTCGACGGCGAAGCGCACGCCGCGCGGGATCACCGCGATCTGCTGCGGCTCGAGCTCGATGCGGCCGAGTTCGGTCGCCAGCCGCAGGCGTCCGAGCTGCGGCACGATCAGCAGTTCGCCGTCGGCATCGTAGAACCAGCGCTCGCGCATCGAGCGGTTCGCTGCATAGAGATAGATCGCGCAACCGCTCTGCAGCGCCGGCCCGCCGTTGCCGGCGTAGGCGACGAGTCCGTCGACGAAGTCGGTCGCTGCGGTCGGCAGCGGCAGCGGACCCCAGCGCAGCGGCTCGGGCGTCGCCAAGCCGTCGGCCAGCGCTTCGATGCCGGCATGCGGCAGCGGCATGAACGCGCCGTGCGTCAGCGCCGGGCGGATGCGGTACAGCCAGGTGCGCCGGTTGGCATGGCGCGGCGCCGTGAATGCGGTGCCGGACAGTTGCTCGGCGTAGAGACCGTAGGCACAGCGCTGCGGCGCATTGCGACCGACCGGCAGCGCGCCGGGCAAGGCCTCGGTCGCGAACTCGTTGCCGAAGCCGCTCTGGTACGGCGCGCCGCTGGCGATACGCATGGGGACTCCTCCGGCGGTCGGGCGCCTTCGCCGGCTCGTGCCAAGCTCGACGGCTCGCTGCGCCGCTTCTATAGTTGTGATCGCAACCATCGTAGAAAGCGACCCGGACCGGGTCAAGACGGGAGAAACCCCGGGATGCCCGCCGCCACCGAGCTGCAGCTGCTGCGCTTCCTGCCGTTCCGCCTCAACCGGCTGGCCGTCGAAGTCAGCCAGAATCTGGCGCAGATCTACCGGCAGCGCTACGGCATCGATGTCCCGGAATGGCGCATCCTCGCCACGCTGGGCGCCGAAGGCCGCTGCACGGCACAGGCGATCGCCGCCTCGACGCGCATGCACAAGACCCGCGTCAGCCGCGCGGTCGCCTATCTGCGGGAAGCGGGTCACGTCCGCGTCGCGGGCGGCACGGCCGACGGCCGTGAAACGCAGCTGCAGCTGACGCCGCGCGGGCGCCGCCTCTACGAAACGCTGGTGCCGCTGGCGCTGGCGCGCGAGCGCGAGTTGCTCGCCACGCTGGACCCCGTCCTGGCCGCGGCCTTTCTCGAAGCGCTGGACCGTCTCGAAACGGCGCTGCAGCTGCCGCGCACCGAAGCCGCCCTTCGCGCCGGCCGGCCCGAAGGGCCGCGGCAGACGGCCCGGCAAACGTCCGGCAGCACCGCGCGAAGTACCTGAGGCCGAGCTATAGCGGCACGCCCATCGCGCGGCCGATCTGCCAGATGTTCTTGTCGACCTGTTCCGAGACCATCATGATGACCGACTGCTCGGCGCTCATCTTGGCGGCCTCCTGCAGCGCCCAGCCGAGCGCATACGCAGTCTCGATCGCCGGAATGACGCCCTCGTGTTTGCTGAGGTCGTAGACAGCGCGCTTGGCAGCCGCCGGCGTGCCCTTCACATACTCGACGCGGCCGCTCGCCTTGAGCCAGGCGTGTTCGCGCGTCGTGCGCGGATAATCCATGCCTTCGAGAATCACCGCCGCGCGCTGCTGCTCCTGCAGCGTCAAGGTCTGCGGCCCGCCGCCGCCGCGCTCGGCAGCGGCATCGAGATGATCGCGCGTTTCGACGCAGACCAGGCGGGTGCCGGCCGCGCGCAGGAACGGCGGAAACAGGCCGATCGCATCGGCATTGTCGCCGGCGCGCGCGACCAGCAGGTCCGGCACTTTCTTGTTGATCGCATACAGCTGGCGACGACATTCGCGCCCCGCCACCGAAGCCATTTCCAGCGACAGCATCGGATACGGGTGCGGCGCCGCGTCGAGCCCCATCGCCAGAAAGCACTCGCCGAGATTGGCGACCCAGTGCGCCCAGGCCTCCTTGCGGATGTCGCTGGTCTTGCTCGGCCCGGTGCCGGCCTCGAGGACCTGGGCGCCCATCATCCACATGCGGAACAGATTTCCGGCCTGCAACTGCATCTGGCAGCTTTCCATGTAGACCACCGCGTCGAGCCCGAGGCGCGCTGCCACCGAGGCGAGCACCACGCCGCTGCGCCCGTTGGCGCTGAAACCGACCAGCGTCTTCTTGCCCATGCGCTTGGCCAGCATCGCCTGGCCGCACAGCGCCGCGAGCAGGTGCGAGGGCTGGGCGCTGAGGTCCTCGCGCTTCAGATAGATGCGCGCGCCGCCGACATGGCGCGACAGCGAAGCGGCGAACTGCAGCGAAGTCGGGTGTCCGGCGCTCTGGATCAGCTCGGCGTCGAGCTCGGCGATGAAATGCGGGTCCTTGCGCACCGCCTCGTAGGCTTCGGCGACTTCGGCAAGCGGCTTGCGGAAACGCTCGTCCTCGCCGATGCGCTTGTACTCGCGCGGGGCGGACGCCCTGGCGGCGATGTACTCGACCTTGCCGTCGACCTCGGCTTCGAGAAACATCGGATCGTCGAGGGCGATGATGCGTCCCATGCTGACGATCCGGCTCCAGTCCTGCGAGCGCCGCAGGTTCGGAATCATGTCCTGGACCTGGCGCGCGTGCTTGAGGAAAGCCTCGACCCGGCGCGTCTCGTAGTACAGCTCGACCAGCTTCAGCCGCAGGTCCAGGACGGTGGGCTGGCTGGCGATCTGACGCAGCAGCAGCTTTTCGAGATCGTCGTAGAACGCCCCCGTACTCTGAACCCTGACACTGCCGCGCTCCGTCATAGCAGCCCCTTCCCGTTGAGGCGGCCAGTATAAGGGGGGCTCCGCGTCAGAGCGCCAGATCCAGCTGGTCGCCGGCTTGCGGCGGCACGCGGAACTGCGTCGTCGACAGCCAGGCGCTGCGCTCGCCGGTATTCAGGCCCAGACGCCGGCAGGCCAGGTCGAAACGCTGGCGGATGATGCGCGCGTACTCGCCCTGCCCGGTCATGCGGCTGCCGAACGCCGGGTCGTTGTCGCGGCCGCCGCGCATCTGCCGGACCAGGCTCATGACGTGCTCCGCCTTCAGCGGCAGATGCGTCTCCAGCCATTCGCGGAACAAATCCTTCACCTCGTGCGGCAGACGCAGCGGGATATGCGCCGCCTGCCGCGCGCCGGCCGCGTGCGCCGCGGCGAGGATGCTTTCCAGTTCGGCATCGTTGACGAAGGGAATGACCGGCGAATACAGCACCATGGTCGGGATACCCGCCTCGGACAAGGCCCGTAGCGTACGCAGACGCGCCGCGCCGGAGGCGGCGCGCGGCTCCAGCGTGCGCTTGAGCTCGGGCTTGAGCGTGGTGATCGAGACCGCGACCGTCGCCAGACCGTCGCGCGCCAGATCCTGCAGCAGGTCGATGTCGCGCTCGATCAGGGTGCCCTTGGTGACGATGCCGACCGGATGGCGGAAACGCACCATTACTTCGAGCAGGCTGCGCGTGATGCGCAAATCCCGCTCGACCGGCTGGTACGGATCGGTATTGGCGCCGAGCGAGATCATCGAGCAGCGGTAGCCGGGCCGGCGCAGCTCGGCCTCCAGCAGCGCTGCGGCGTTCGGCTTGTAGAACAGCTGCGTTTCGAAATCGAGGCCCGGCGACAGGTTCAGATAGGCGTGCGTCGGCCGCGCGTAGCAATAGATGCAGCCGTGCTCGCAGCCGCGATACGGATTGATCGACTGCGTGAACGGCAGGTCCGGAGAATCGTTGCGCGCAATGATCGTGCGTGCCTGCTCGACGTGCAGCGTCGTCGCCTGCCGCGGCGGCGCGTCTTCGTCGAGCAGCCAGCCGTCGTCGAAACGCTCGGCGCGGCGCGACTCGAAGCGCCCCTCCGGATTGGAGACGGCGCCGCGCCCCTTCGGCGGCACGGACCCGGCGTCGCGCATCTCAGGCTCGGCGCCGGCCTGCGGCGGCGACGCGCCGCTCGTCGGCGCTGGCCGTACGGCCGGAGGTCACGCCGCGCCCGGCGCGATCGCTCGGCCGTGCCGGAGCGCCGCCGCCCGGCGCGCGCATGGCGTTCGCATCAAGCGCGACGCGGGCGGCACAAATGGCACGGCAGCGCAGGCGAGACATGGCAACTCCGGAACCCGGCGACGGCGCCGGACGGCGCCGTCATCGTTCTACCGCGGCCCGGCGAGTTGCGCCAGGCGGTTCAGGGCTGCGCCGCTGACGCGATTGATGATCCACTCGCGCTTCATCTCGGCACCGAGGCTCTGGTAGAAGCGGATCGCCGGCTCGTTCCAGTCGAGCACGGTCCATTCGTAGCGCCCGCAACCGCGTTCGACGCCGATGCGCGCGACCTCGGCGAGCAGGCGCTTGCCGATGCCGAGCCCGCGAAACGCCGGCTGCACGAACAGGTCTTCGAGGTAAATGCCCGGCTTGCCGACGAAGGTCGAGTAGTTGTGGAAGAACAGCGCGAACCCGGCCGGCTCGCCGTCGGCCTCGGCGATGATCGCCTCGGCGTACGGCCGCGCGCCGAACAGGTGCTCGCGCAGGCTGTCCTCGCCGGCGACGCACTCGTGCGCGAGTTTCTCGTACTCGGCGAGCGCGCGGATCAGCGCCAGCAGAAGTGCCGTGTCGGCGACGCTCGCCGCGCGGATCGTGATCGTCGCCATCAGAAGCCGAGCACCTGGCGCATCGTGTAGAGCCCCGGCTCGCGGCCGGCGAGCCAGGCCGCGGCACGCACGGCGCCGTTGGCGAAGTTCATGCGGCTCGAGGCCTTGTGCGCGATCTCCACGCGCTCGCCGTCGCCGAGGAACATCACCGTGTGATCGCCGACCACGTCGCCGCCGCGGATCGTCTGGAAGCCGATCGTGCGGCGCTCGCGCGGGCCGGTGTGGCCGTGGCGCGCGTAGACCGCGACCTCGTCCAGATCGCGGCCGACGCCGTGCGCGACCGCCTCGCCCATCATCAGTGCGGTGCCGCTCGGCGCATCGACCTTGTGGCGGTGATGCGCCTCGACGATCTCGATGTCGAAGTCGTCGCCGAGCGCGCGCGCGGCGTCCTCGAGCAGCTTCAGGCAAAGGTTGACGCCGATGCTGAAGTTGCCGGCCATCAGCACCGGCAGGCGCGTCGCGGCCGCCTCGATCAGCGCCTTCTGCTCGGCGCTGAAGCCGGTGGTGCCGATCACCATGCGCTTGCCGAGCGCGGCACAGGCTTCGAGCGCGGTGAGCGTACCTTCGGGACGGGTGAAGTCGATCAGCACATCGAACTGCGCGGCGGCGGCGGCGATGTCGGCGCTGATGCGCACCTCGCTGCCTTCGACCGGCCGGCCAAGCTCGGCGTGCCCGGCGCGCTCGAAGGCCGCACCCAGCTCGACCAGCGGCGAGGCGGCGACGGCGGCGGCGACGGCACGACCCATGCGGCCGGTGGCGCCGAGAATGGCAATGCGGGGACGAGCGGTCATGGTCGGCGGCAGAAAAAGGGGGCGCATAGATTAGCGGCGCGCCGCGCCGCCCGCAGCACATCGCGGCGCCCTTTCGGCGCGGCCGCCCGGCCGCGCACGCCGGTCTAGATGTCGGCCTCGTGCGGCTCGGCCGCGAACGCCAGGCCCAGAGCGCCGGCACCGACGTTGATGCCGCCGGTCACGCTCATCATGCTCTCGATGCACTCAACGCCGTGCTCGCTGCAGGTCCGTAGCAGATGCTCGTAGCCCGGCAAGGCGCGCATCTCGGCGAGGTCGCCGCCGTAGCACAGGCCCAGCGTCGGCGTCAGCAGGCCGGCGCGGACGCGCTCCCCGGCGTAAGTGAACAGCCGTGCGCAGGCGTCGTCGAAGTGACGCGGCTTGGCGACCGGTCCCGTCTCGTTGCGATAGCCGCGCACGATCGGCTTGATGTCGAGCATGGTGCCGAGCGCCGCGCCGACCCAGCCGACGCTGCGGTCGCCCTTCTTCTGGCCGCGCACGCGCAGGTAGTGCAGATCGCGCGGCACCATGTAGCCGTAGGTGTTCTGCACGATGAACTCGGCGCGCTCGCGGATCTTGTTGGGGTTCGCCGTGCCAGCCTCGATCAGGCGCACGATCTCGACCGCGCTGATCGCCTGCGCGACGAACAGGTTCTGCGTGTCGATCACGCGCAGCGCAAACGGCCCCGGAATGCCGGCCTGGGCGCGGATCGGCTTGTAGTCGCGCAGGATCGCGAACGAAGCCTGCGTGGCGTTGGCGTGGATCGGACTGCGGCTGCTGGCAATGGTCAGGCAGAACACGAAGTCGTAATCGAGCACCAGCTTGCGCAGGAACACGTCGCGAATCTGCTCGACCGAGAACGGTGACGAGCCGGCGTCGCCCCTGGCGCCGAGTCGCTCACGATAGAAGCGCAGCGTGGTTTCGGGATCACGCCGGTCGATCAGGTCCTGACCGTCCAGATGGATGGTGATCGGCAGGATCTGGATCTTGTGCCGCTCGATGAACTCCGGCGGCAGATCGCAGGCCGAATCGACGACGACGCCGATGCGCATGAGACTCCCTCCTCCCTCGCAAGTGGACCGCAGCCGGCCCGTGACCGACGCTTTCTATTTTTCGCGGCGCTTGGCTTCGAGCCAGCGCGCTTCCATCGCGTCGAGTCGTCGAGGATCGCCGATCGGCGGCAGCTGTTCAAGCGCGGCGCAGACGTGCGCAAAACGGCGCGCGAACTTGGCGTTGGTGCCGGCCAGCGCGGCCTCCGCGTCGACGCCGAGATGGCGGGCAAGGTTCACTGCCATGAACAGCACGTCGCCGAGTTCCTCCTGCGTGCGCAGGCGCCCCTGAGTCGCCGCTTCCTTGAGTTCGGCCACTTCCTCGTCGAGCTTGTCCCAGAGCTCGTCGAGCTGGCGCCAATCGAAGCCGAGCTCGGCGGCCTCGTGCTGCAGGCGCAGCGCCTCGGCGAGCGCGCCCTTGCCGGCGTCGGCACTCATCGGCGCATCCTTCCGGCGAGATCCCAGAGCATGCCGGCGGTCGCGCCCCAGATGCGGCGCCCCTGCCAGTTGACCTCGTAGATCGGCACCTCGAAACCGGCGCGCTCGAACAGCTTGCGCTCGAAGTTCGCCGGCTCGGCGAGCACCGAGAACGGCACGTCGAAGACCTCGGCGACTTCGTCCTGCTGCAGCGACAGCATCGGCTCGGGATCGACGATGCCAACCACCGGCGTCACCAGAAAACGGCTCAGCGTCGGGAAGTCGTCGAGATAGCCGACGATCTCCACGCTCGCCGGATCGAGGCCGACCTCTTCCTGGGCCTCGCGCAGCGCGTTGTCGACGGCGGTGATGTCGGAGGCATCCTTGGCGCCGCCCGGAAAGGCGATCTGGCCGCCGTGCGCACGCAGATTCGGGGCGCGCACCGTCAGCAGCACATGCAATTCGCTGCCGCGGCGGATCATCGGCACGAGCACGGCCGCCGGCCGCAAGCTTGCCCGCATCGCCGCCGGCATCAGCTTGTCGAGCAGCGGCATTTCCAGCGTGGCGATCGGCCGCGGCGTCTCCAGGTGCGTGTCGGCCAGCGCCGCCCGCAGGCGCCGCTCGAGCTCGGCGGCGGATACGGGTCGGTTCGGTTCGGGAGCATTCATCGTCGTCAGTTTAGCGGAGCCGCCGGGCTCGACCTAGAATCGTCGCCATGAGCGATCCCGACTTCATCGACGCGCTGCGCGAGCGCTATCTCGCGCTGTCCCCGCACATGGCCGAATGCGGCATGCAGGTCGGCGCGCTCAGCGCCGACGCCGCGGTCCTGATCCTGCCCTGGCGCGAGGACTGGCTCGGCGACAGCGAGAGCGGCCGCATCAATCCCGGCGTCATCACCGTACTGGTCGACAGCGCGGCCGGACTGGCGGTGCTGGCCCGCGTCGGCCAGCGCGAGCCGATCGCCACACTCGATTTGCGCATGGATTACCTGCGGCCGGCGTTTCGCGGTGCTGCCGTGCACTGCCGCACCAGCTGCTTTCGTTTGACGCAGAGCATCGCCTTCGTCCGCGCCACCGTCTGGCAGCACGACGAGGAGCAGCCGATCGCCAGCGCGCAGCTGGTCTTCATGCGCTCGAACGCGCCACGCCCCGGCCAGGCAGGTGCGCCATGAGCGCCTGGAGCGAAGCCCGGCGCGCGGCGCGCGAACGCGGCGACTATGCACCGCTGGTGGCACTGATTCCGTACGCGCGCTTTCTCGGCATGCGGGTCGAGCCGCATGAACAGCGGCCGCGCCTGCGCCTGCCGTTCCGCGACAGTCTGGTCGGTAATCCGCGCCTGCCGGCCTGGCACGGCGGGGTGACGGCGGCGTTCATGGAGAACACCGCGCTGCTGCATCTGCTGCTGCAACTCGATGCCCAGCGCATGCCCAAGAGCATCGATTTCGCGATCGACTACCTGCTGTCGGGCCGTCCCGAGGACCTGTACGCGGACTGCGAGATCACACGGCTCGGCAGTCGTGTCGCGCAGACGCAGATCCGCTGCTGGCAGAGCGATCCGGCGCGGCCGATCGCCATCGCGCGCGCTCATTTCCTGCTGTCGGCGTCGGAATGAATCCTTACCGGGACTGGCTGACGCTGCGCGAAATCGACGCCGCCGCCGGGCTCGCCAAAGGCCACGCGTTCCGCCGCTTCAAGCAGCTCGCGGCGCTGCGCGAGGAAGGCGTCGACTATCGCGTGCTCGATCATCGTCTGGCGACGTCCGAGATCGCGACGCTGCGCGCCGAGGGTCGCATCCACGGCAGCAGCATCAACGTCGTTCTGCTCGCGCCCGATTTCGCCGCAGCCTTGCTGGGGTCGCTGCGCGACGCCCCGCCGCGACACCAGTAAGCGGGCTTTCCATCTCGTCCGTTCTTGGGTTGTACGGCGCCGCGAGCTGGGCTTACGATGCGCACTCCTCACACCATTTCCGGAGCGTCTCATGTCTGCTGCTGAACTGCTGAAGAACCTGCCGTCCGCCTTCAATGCCGCCGAGGCGAGCGGCACCGATTGCACGATCCAGTTCAACTGCTCGCAGCCGGTCCATGCCGTCGTCAAGAACGGCGCCTGCGCGGTCGTCGACGGCGTGTCCAGCGCGGCCGACGTGACGATCACGATGGAAGACGACGATCTCGTCGCGCTGATGAAGGGCGAGCTCAACGGCATGACCGCGTTCATGACCGGCAAGCTGCAGGTCGAGGGCGACCTGATGCTCGCGCAGCGCCTGCCGGCCCTGTTCGACTCCAGCAAGCTCTAAGTCTTGTCGGCCACGCAGGACACGACCCCGGGCCTCGAAGCCCGGGGTTTTTCGTTTGCGCTGGAACGCGGCGCCGGCGGGCTCGAACTGCACGCGCGTCATCATCCCGAGTTCAAGCCGATCCGCTGCGACTGGACCGGCGCCGAGCTGGCGCGCCGCATCGCCGCCGGCAAGAAGCAGTTGCTGGCGCGCGCGATCGGCCTGCACAAGCATCCGCAGGCCGAGGTGCTCGACGCCACCGCCGGACTCGGCCGCGACGGCTTCACGCTCGCTGCGCTCGGGGCGCGGGTGACGATGGTCGAACGCCAGCCGCTGTTCGCGGCCCTGCTCGAGGACGCGCGCCTGCGCGCCCTCGCCGACCCGCGCTGGCGCGAAACGGCCGAGCGCATCGAGCTGATCGCCGGCGACGCTGGCGCGCTGATGCGCAGCGGACGGCGCTGGGACGTCGTCCATCTCGACCCCATGTATCCGCACCGCGGCAAGCAGGCCCTGCCGCAGAAGGAAATGCAGCTGCTGCGCGAACTGACCGGCAGCGATCCGGATGCCGAGGCGCTGCTCGCCCCGGCGCTCGTCTGTGCGCGCCTGCGCGTCGTCGTCAAGCGGCCAAGCGCCGCGCCATTTCTCGCCGACCGTGCGCCGGCATTCCAGATCAGCGGCACGCAGGCGCGCTACGACGTGTACCTGCCCGCGGCTTAGGGCCGGCGAGCGGATCGCGTCCGCGGTACCGCCTGGCGAACCGCCAGACTCCGGCTCCTTGGCCACGGCAGGGGCGAGCCGCGCAACGGGGTGATTCCCGCGAAGCGGGCCGCAACGTCGCCTGGCGGTTCGCCAGACGGCATCCCGCAGCACCCTATCGAACGCTGGTTGCCGCATCGCGGGCAGTTCCTTCACAAGCCGCAGGACCGGCAAGCCCCACCCAGCGCTAGAACAGCGGCGCCCCGGTCAGGACCCGCCGGGACGCTAGGCGGTGCTCGACCTGATGGGCGCCTGCCGCATCGGCGAGTTCATGGCCCTGACGGTGAACCTCAATCACGTCACCGATGCAAAGCAGCTCTCCAGCCGGTACGGGTCGCAGTCCTGCTACGTCGCCCCGCGCGGGATCAGCGCCAGCCGGAGCTGGCAATTCTGGGCTGCAACGCGAGCCGCACGGCGGATCCGGACCGGCCGGATCTGCCGCGCCGCAGCGGTGGATGCGCGCGCCACGGATGCGGAATACTCGCATCCATGCGCCTGCTCACTGTCGTCCGCCACGCCAAGTCGTCGTGGGACCATCCCGAACTCAGCGATTTCGAACGCCCGCTCAACGACCGCGGCCGCCGCGACGCGCCGCGCATGGCGGCGTGGGCGCGCCAGGCGCTCGGCGTGCCGGATCGCATCGTCAGCAGCCCGGCGCTGCGCGCGCTGACGACGGCGCGCCTGTTCGCCGACGCGTTCGGCATCGACAGCCATCAACTGCTGATCCAGCCCCGCATCTACGAAGCGGCGTTGCCGACGCTGCTGCGCCTGGTGCGCGGCTTCGATGACGCCGATCGCCACGTCATGCTGTTCGGACACAACCCGGGTCTCAGCGAACTGGCACACGCCCTGGCGCGCTGTCCGTTCGACGATCTGCCGACCTGCGCCGTCGCGCAGATCGCATTACCGATCGAACATTGGGCGCTGCTGGCGGAGCACGACGGGGCGCTGCGCGACTATCAGTTCCCGAAGCGCTTGCGCGACTGAGCCGGGCGCGCATCCCCCAGCATCAGCAGGGCCCCGCCGCGAGTTGCCGCAAGCCGGCGTGGAACCGCCCGCCGCTTGCCGGTGCGCTCAGGCCGGCGCCGGTTGCAGCGACGGCGCGGCATCGAAGGCGTGGCCGCGGTCGAGCAGGTAGTCGAGCCACTTGTTGAGCAGCAGATTGCGACGCCACTGCGCCGAGAGGAAGGCGTGGGCGGCCGGATCGGCGTCGTCCTCCGCCTCCCATGGCGGGCGCTGGCTGCATTCGAGCGCCTCGGCGACCGATGCATCGCGATACAGGCGCACCCACAGGTCCGGCTGCCGGCGCACCCCGGCCTCGTCGACGAATTCATAGGTCAGGCGCAGCGTCTGCGTATAGCGGTCGCGCTCGACGATCTCCAGATGCAGCGGACAGTCGCGCTCGCTGCGCGAGACCACGCGCTGGCGCGGCGCATGGCCGTCGAGCGCCGGCAGCAGCCGTTGCAGCATGCGGTAGTTCCGCTCGTAGAGCTCGAGCAGATGCGCAATACGCCGCGGCTTGCCGCAGCATGGGCAAAGATGCGTAGTAGCCTGCATGAGGGAACTATAAGATACCGGCCGAAAGCAAACCAACAGAACGACGAGCATGACGATCCGCGACATCCAGACCAAGCCCTACCTCGACCAGAAGGCCGGCACCGCAGGTCTGCGCAAGAAGGTCGCCGTGTTCCAGCAACCGCATTACCTGGAGAACTATCTGCAGTCGATCTTCGACTGCGTGCCGGAACTCCGGGGCGGCACCCTCGTCATTGGGGGCGATGGACGCTATCACAACCGCGCCGCGATCCAGACCACCGCGGCGATCGCCGCGGCCAACGGCATCGCTCGCCTGATCATCGGCCAGGGCGGCCTGCTGTCGACACCGGCGGCCTCGAACCTGATCCGCGTGCGCCAGGCTGCCGGCGGTCTGCTGCTGACGGCGAGCCACAACCCGGCCGGCCCGGACGGCGACTTCGGCCTCAAGTTCAACGTCGCCGGCGGCGGCCAGGCCAGCGAAGGTCTGACCGCGCGCATCTTCGAGTACAGCAAGGCGATCACGCACTACCGCGTGCTCGACGCGGCGCCGATCGACATCGATCGCCGCGGCGAGCAGTCGCTCGGCGACTGCGTGGTCGAGATCATCGACAGCGTCGACGACTACGCCCACCTGATGCAGCAGCTGTTCGATTTCGACCGCCTGCGCGACTGGCTCAAGCGCGGCGCGCGCCTGCGCTTCGACGCCATGCACGCCGTCACCGGCCCGTACGCGCAGCGCATCTTTGTCGAAATGCTCGGCGCGCCGGGCAGCAGCGTGATGAACGCCGTGCCGCTGGAGGACTTCGGCGGCGGCCACCCCGATCCGAACCTGATCTACGCCAAGCACCTCGCCGACCTCGCCTATCAGGATGACGCCCCGGATCTGATCGCCGCCAGCGACGGTGACGGCGATCGCAACATGATCCTCGGCCGCGGTCTGTTCGTCTCGCCGGGCGATTCGCTGGCGATGCTCGCCGCCAACCTGCAACGGCTGCCCGGCTATCGCGACGGCGTCAAGGGCATCGCCCGTTCGATGCCGACCTGCCGCGCCGCCGATCAGGTCGCCAAGGCGCTGCACGTGCCGCTGTACGAAACCCCGACCGGCTGGAAGTTCTTCTGCAATCTGCTCGACGCCGGCGACGTCACGATCTGCGGCGAAGAGAGCTTCGGCACCAGCTCGGCGCACGCGCGCGAGAAGGACGGCCTGTGGGCGGTGCTGGCCTGGGCCAACGTGCTCGCCGCAACCGGCAAGTCGGTGCGCGAGATCGCCGACCAGCACTGGCTGCACTTCGGCCGCCACTACTTCGCGCGCCACGACTACGAGGAACTGGCCGCACCGCAGGCCGAAGCGGTGATGCAGGGCCTGTCCTCGGAGCTGGCATCGCTGCCCGGCCGCAGCTTCGCCGATCTGCCGGTCACGCTCGCCGACGAATTCAGCTACCACGACAAGACCGACGGCAGCATCGCCACCGCACAGGGCCTGCGTATCGTCTGCGGCGACGACGCCCGCGCGGTGCTGCGCCTGTCGGGCACCGGCACCAAGGGCGCGACCTTGCGCGTCTATCTGGAGCGCTACCAGCGCGACCCCGGCCGGCTGCACTGGGATAATGCCGAGGCGCTGGCGCCGCTGGCCAAGGCGATCGACGAGCTGGCGCGGATCAGCGAGCTGACCGGGCGACGGACGCCCGACGTCATCACCTGAACACGGATCGGCCGCCGCGCCGCATCGGCCCTTGCCGCGGAATCCACCGCGCGCTGGGGCCGCGCCGGTCGATCAGCGGAACAGCGTTGCGCCGATCAAGACGCCGGCCACCAGAGAGAACGCGCCGGACCAGAATGCCCACGCATAGCGGCGCTTGATCCGCCACCTGTTACCAACTTGATCGTAATAGCGTAAGGGCACGACGTCAGCCGCCGACAGAGATGGGGGAAATGGCAGGACGCGCGCAGCACGTCCGATAGCGCACATAGTACGACAGAAAATCATTTCTTGTCGTAGGAAACCTGACCGTTTTTGCCTGACAAGCCTTGCTTTTCTAGGCATCACGAAAAGCGCCTGCGCCGGCATTCCGTCACCACCGTTTTCCGTCTCGCAGCTTCGCCGGAACTCCGTCTCTCCCGCTCGCAAAAGGCCTCTCGAGAGCGCGAGAAAATGGTGGAATATTAAGGTTTCTTAAGAATTCACCAGAATCCGCCATTTTTTTGACGCGACCGCGCCGCTGCGCAGGCCGGCGGCCTCGCCCCGGCACGGCCTGTCATCGAATTGCCGCGCGCCCGACGCACACTGCGTCGCTCGCCGGCACCGCATCCGCCACAGCGGGCGGTGTCGGTGCCACAGGCCTGTTCGAAAGGAATCGAATCTCATGAAGACCCGGCATACGCCGGAGCGCTGGCTCGCGCTCGCGGTTCTCGCTTGCACGCTGCAGGCGTGCGGCGGCCATTCCGACGTCGACGAAACGCCGGCGCCGGTGCCGTCGACATTGCATTGCGCTCCGGAGCCCGTGGCCGGCACCAGCTCGCGCACGGCGGTGCCGGCCACGGCCTGCCCGCCCACCGCGGAGGCGCTGTCATGAGCCGCACCGACCGCCGCAGCTTCCTGCGCCTCGCCGGCGGCGCCGTCGCCTTCGCCGCGCTGCCGGCCAGCATCCGCCGCGCGCTGGCGATCCCGGCCAACAATCGCACCGGCACGATCCGCGACGTCGAGCACGTGGTCATCCTGATGCAGGAAAACCGCTCGTTCGACCATTACTTCGGCACATTGCCGGGCGTGCGCGGCTTCGGCGACCGCATCACCGTACCGCTCGACGGCGGACGCAGCGTCTGGGAGCAGCGTTACGAGACGGATGGCGGCGCCCGCATCATCACGCCGTACCATCTCGACCAGACGCAGGGCAACGCGCAGCGCGTCGAAGGCACGCCGCACGGCTGGGAGGACGCGCACGGCGCCTGGGATGACGGCCGCCTCGGCCGCTGGCCCACCTACAAGCAGCCGCAGTCGATGGGGTACTACCAGGAGGCCGAACTGCCGTTCCAGTTCGCGCTCGCCAACGCCTTCACGATCTGCGATGCCTACTTCTGCGGCATCCACAGCAGCACCAACCCGAACCGCCTGTTCCACTGGACCGGCACCAATGATCCGGCCGGCGAGCACGGCGGACCGGCGCTCACCAATCAGTGGGACTCGCTCGACGCCTCGAGCGAGGGCTACACGTGGAAAACCTACCCGGAGCGCCTCGAAGAGGCCGGCGTCAGCTGGAAGCTCTATCAGAATCTGCCGAACAACTTCACCGACAACCCGCTCGCCGGCTTCAAGACCTACCGGCAGGCCAATGAAGCGCGCGGCAATGCGGCGAGCGGCTTTCCCTACCCCGCCTACAAGGACGCCGACAACGACGGCAATCCGCTCTACAAGGGCATCGCCAATACCCTGCCGGCCGGCAACGTCGCCAATCCGAACCTGCTCAGCGACTTCCGCAAGGACATCGACGCCGGCAAGCTGCCGCAGGTGTCATGGATCGTCGCGCCGGACAGCTACTCCGAGCATCCCGGACCGTCGAGCCCGGTGCAGGGCGGCTGGTACCTGCAGGAAGTGCTCGACGCGCTGACCGAGAAGCCGGAGATCTGGAGCAAGACGGTGCTGCTCGTCAACTTCGACGAGAACGACGGCTTCTTCGATCACCTGCCGCCGCCATGCGCGCCGTCGTTGAACGAAGACGGCAGCCGCGCCGGCCTGTCGACGATCGATCTCGCCGGTGAAACGCACAGCGACGGCCGCATCTACGGCCCGGGCCCGCGCGTGCCGATGTTCGTGATCTCGCCGTGGAGCCGCGGCGGCTGGGTCTGCAGCGAGACCTTCAGCCACACCTCGGTGCTGCGTTTCCTCGAAGCGCGCTTCGGCGTGCGCGAGGACAACATCAGCCCGTGGCGGCGCGCGATCTGCGGCGACCTCACCTCCGCCTTCAATTTCGTCAACCCGAACGACGAGGATCTGCCGCCGCTGCCGACGCGCAGCAAGTCCGATGCCGACATCCTGCGCATCAGCCAGGAGTTCAAATCGCCGGTGCCGGTGCCGGCCGAGACCGAGCAGCAGCTGCCGGTGCAGCCCGCCGCTCTGCGCTTCTCGCGCGCGCTGCCCTACGAGCTGCACGCGACCGCGCGCGCCGACGTCATGCGCAATCGCCTGACGGTGCTGTTCGCCAACACCGGCCGCGCCGCCGCGGTGTTCCACGTCTACGACCGCCTGCACCTCGACCGCATCCCGCGCCGCTACGGCGTCGAAGCCGGCAAGACCCTGCAGGACGACTGGGATCTGTCGAGCGACGACGGCCGCTACGATCTGTGGGTGCTCGGTCCGAACGGCTGGCATCGCGCCTTCGCCGGCGACGCGCGCGCGATCCGCAGCGGCATCGATCCGGAAATCCGCGTCTGCTACGACCTCGCGCTCGGCGGCGTACAGCTCGATCTGCACAACCGCGGCACGCAGGCGCTGCGCTTCGAGGTCGTGCCGAATGCCTATTTCGGCACCGAACGCTGGAGCCTCGACGTCGCAGCCGGACAGACGCAGACCCGGCTCTGGGGTCTGGCCGACAGCTTCCGCTGGTACGACTTCAGCGTGACGCACACCGACAGCGGCTTCTCACGCCGCTTCGCCGGCCGCATCGAGACCGGCGCGCACTCGGTCAGCGATCCGGCGGCCTGAGCCGCATCGCACGCGCCGCCGCAGCCGGAGCCCGGCGCGGCGGCGCGCCGCGGCGCTCAGAGGCCGAAGTTCATGCCCGGCGGCAGCTGCATGCCGGCGGTGACCGCGGCGAGCTTGGCCTTCGAGGCGGCGTCGAC
Source organism: Solimonas variicoloris DSM 15731 (assembly GCF_000382285.1). Lineage (GTDB taxonomy): Bacteria > Pseudomonadota > Gammaproteobacteria > Nevskiales > Nevskiaceae > Solimonas > Solimonas variicoloris. Next base: position 192,848 of record NZ_KB907926.1, read on the forward strand.
CTTCTGTGCCGCGTCATTGATCGCCGCAGCGACCAGATCCTCGACAAATTCCTTGTCTTCCTTCAGCGCATCCGGGCTGATCTCGACCTTGCGCGCCTGGTGCTGGCCGGTCATCGTGACCTTGACCATGCCGGCGCCGGATTCACCGGTCACTTCCATGCGCGCGATCTCTTCCTGCGCGCGCTTCATGTTCTCCTGCATCTGCTGCGCCTGGCGCATCAGATTGCCCATCGCACCTTTCATCATCGTCTTGGCTCCAGAGTCTTGAGAGTCGGCACCCGCCGCACGGCAGTGCCTTCAGGAATCGAGCGGGTGAATCGAACCCGGCTTGATCGTCGCCGCGAACTGCTCGCGGAACGCCCGCACGACCGGGTCGTTGAAGATCGCGCTCTCGGCCTGCTGCTGGCGCGCCGCCTCGCGCTGCACCGCCAGCTGCGCCGGCGAATCGACCTCGTCGATCGCGATCTCGATCGCGACGCGCACCGGCGCGCCGAGCTGCACCGACAGCGCACGCTCGATCGCCGCGCGGCGCTCTTCGTTGAGCAGGTGCTTGGCGCGGGCATCGAGCGCCAGGCGCACGGCATCGCCGTCGCGGCCGGCCCAGGCGCTGTTGCGCACCAGCTGGCGCGCGAAACCTTCGAGGCCGAGCTGGTCGACCGTCGCCGCCCACTGCGCCGCGCTCAGCGTCGCGCCCGCGGCCGCCGGCGCGGCCGGCGGCGGCACCGCAACCGGCGCGGCTGGTACCGCACGCACCGGTTCCTGGGCGAACGCACGCGGCATCGCCGGGGCCGGAGCCGGAGCCGGAGCCGGAGCCGGAGCCGCTGACGCTGCCGCAGCAGGCAGCGCACGCGCCGCCGCCGCGACCGGCGCGGCGCTGCCGCGCACACCCGCATCGCTGCCCGCCCCGCCAGCCGGCGCCAGCGGGGTCGGCGACGCGTCGTCGGGCCGGAACGCCGCCATGCGCAGCACCGCCATCTCGAAGCCCAGACGCGGATCGGGCGCCCACGGCAGGTCGCGGCGAGCATGCACGGCGATCTGGTAATCGAGCTGCAGATCCTCGGCGCGAAACGCGTCCTTGAGCGCGACCAGCGCCTCCTCGTCCTCGTCGCTGCGCGCGGCCGGCAGCATCTGCAGCACGGCGAGCCGCTGCAGGCAGGCGGCCAGCTCGCTGAGCAGCGCGGCATAGTCCGGCGCCTGCTGTTCGAGCTTCTGCAGGTTCGCGAACAGCGCCGTGGGGTCGCCGGCGGCAAGCGCGCGCAGCAGCTCGAACAGACGCTCGCGGCCGCTGGTGCCGAGCATGTCCTCGATCGGCCCGCGCGCCAGCGGCGCACCGCCGGAGAACGCGATCGCCTGGTCGAGCAGCGACAGGCCGTCGCGCATCGAGCCGTCGGCGGCGCGCGCGATCTCGGCGAGCGCCGGCAGCTCGTAGGCGATGCCTTCGTTGTCGAGCACCTTAGCGAGCTGGTCACGGATCAGCGACACCGGCAGGCGCTTCAGGTTGAACTGCAGGCAGCGCGACAGCACGGTGACCAGCAGCTTCTGCGGATCGGTCGTCGCGAGAATGAACTTGACGTGCGGCGGCGGCTCCTCGAGCGTCTTCAGCAGCGCGTTGAAGGCGCTTTTCGACAGCATGTGGACTTCGTCGATCAGATAGACCTTGTAGCGGCCGCGCGCCGGCGCGTACTGGGCGTTCTCGATCAGCTGGCGCACGTCGTCGACGCCGGTGTTGGACGCCGCGTCGATCTCGAGCAGATCGACGAAGCGGCCCTGGTCGACTTCCTGGCAGGCCGAGCAGACGCCGCAGGGATGGGCGCTGACGCCGGTCTCGCAGTTGAGGCACTTGGCGATGATGCGCGCCAGCGTGGTCTTGCCGACGCCGCGCGTGCCGGTCAGCAGGATCGCCGGATGCAGCTTGTCGCTGGCCAGCGCGTGCGACAGGGCCTTGACGACGTGGTCCTGCCCCATCACGTCTTCGAAACGGCGCGGACGCCACTTGCGGGCCAGGGCGAGATAGCTCATCGGGAAATGTCCGGATCGACAGCGGGACGGAGAACAGCGGTCTCCGATTGTCCCGGATCGGCGGGCCGGATACCAGCGCGCCGCCGGCGCTCCGTCGAACGCGCCGTGTCCGGGCGCGTGCCGCGCCGGCCGGCGTCTGCCAGCGCCCGCGCAAGCTCGCGCCGGCGGCCGGACGGCGCGGTTCCGAACACGTCCGCCCGCTGACAAAGCTTTTATGCGCCCGTCCGCGCGGCGGTGCTATCGTCCCGGGCTATTCGCAGAATGACCTCGCTGCAAGCGCCGCCGTGAAAACGATCCCTTACTGGCTCGCCGGCCTGATCGGCGTGTGCATCGCGTGCACCGCGGCCGCCGCCGACGCGCCGCCGGCGCGAGCGCTGACCCTGCCCGAACTGACGGCGATCGCGCTGCGCAATCATCCGGACACGCGCATTGCCTGGGCGACGCTCGCCCAGTCGCAGGCCGCCGAGCGCATCGCCCGCGCCGGCTGGTGGCCGACCCTCACCGCCAGCTACAGCGCGCAGCGCTCGCGCTCGATCGCATCAGGCGGCACCGAAGTGCCGGCGCAGACGCGTTACGGACCGAGCGTCAGCCTCAGCTATCTGCTGTTCGACTTCGGCACGCGCGGCGGCAGCATCGAGCGCGCCGCCGCCGAGCGCATGGCCTCCGAATTCAGCCTCAACCAGACGCTGCAGGACGTGGTGCTGGCGGTGGAATCCAGCTACTACACCGTGATCGGCAGCGCGGCGCTGGCCGATGCCAGCCAGCAGGCGCTCGACGAGGCGCAGGCCAATCTCGACGCCGCGCGCACCAAGCACGCCGCCGGCCTGGCGACGATCGCCGACGTCTATCAGGCCGAAGCGGCGCGCGCCGCCGCGCAGCTGACGCAGCAACGCGCACAGGGTGACTACCGCATCGCGCAGGGCGCGCTCGCCGGCGCGCTCGGCTACTCGCCGGCGACGCCGCTGCAGCTCGTCGACTGGGCCCCGGAGCAGGCCGCGATCGAGCGGCCGGCGCTCTCGCTCGGCGAACTGCTCGATCGCGCGCGGCGCGCGCGTCCGCAACTGCTCGCCGCGCAGGCCAGCGAGCAGGCCGCGTCGGCCGCGGTGCGCGCCGCGCGCGGCAACGCGCTGCCGACGCTGCGCCTGAGCAGCAGCGCCGGACAGACGCGCGTCGTCGATCGCGGCGCAAGCGAGCAATACAGCGCCGGCCTGAGCCTGAGCGTGCCACTGTTCCAGGGCTTCGCGCTGCGCGCGGCGATCGACGGCGCGCGCGCCAGCCTCGACAGCGCCCGTGCCTCGACCGAAGCCCTGCGCCTGACTGTCGAACAGCAGGTCTGGAGCGCCTATCAGGCGGTCGATACCGCGTACGGCAACCTCGACGCCAGCCGCGTGCAACTCGAATCCGCCGAACGCGCCGCCGAGGCGATCCGCGCCCGCTACAGGAACGGCCTGTCGAGCATCCTCGAAGTGCTGACCACCGAATCGACCCTGGCGCAGGCGCGCGTCGCGCGCATCCAGGCCTTCCTCGACTGGTATCTGGCCCTCGCCACCCTCGCCCACGATGCCGGCGGCCTGCACGCCGCCGTCGACAGCCCCGACACCGGAGCGTTGCCTTGAGTCTTCGCCGCCTGGCGCTCGTCGCCGTCCTCGTCCTCATCGTCGCCGCGATCGCCTGGCGCACGCGCCACAGCGGCAACGCGCACGGCCCGCGCGGCAACGAGCCAGCCACCGTCGCGCTAGCGACCGTGCGCAGCGGCACCGCGCCGGTGCTGCTCGGCGCAGTCGGCAACGTCGTCAGCCCGCACACGGTCAACGTGCGGCCGCAGGTCGCCGGCACGCTCAAGGAAATCTATTTCAGCGAAGGCGACAGCGTCGCCGCCGGCCAGAAGCTGTTCCTGATCGATCCGGCGCCGTACCAGGCGGCGCTGGCGCAGGCGCGCGCGCAGCTCGCCGTCGATCGCGCCTCGCTGTCGGCGGCGCGCGCGCAGTTCGAGCGCATGAAGCCGCTCGCCGAGAAGGACTACGTGACCTCGCAGGAATACGACGACGCGCGCGCCGCCGCCGAGGAATCCGCCGCCCGCGTCGTCGCCGACGAGGCCGCGGTGCAGACCGCCGAGATCAATCTCGGCTATACGCTGATCCGCTCGCCGATCGCCGGCCGCACCGGCAGCGTCGCCGCCAAGACCGGCAATCTGGTCAGCGCCAGCGACGGCACGCCGCTGGTCGTCATCAACGAGATCGACACCGTGCAGGTGCAGTTCGCGCTGCCGCAGACCCAGCTCGCCGACGTCCAGCAGGCACTGACGCGCGGCGAAGTCCCGGTCGAGGTGCTCGGCGACGACGCCGAACATCCGCTGGCGCGCGGCCGGCTCAATTTCATCGAGAACGCCGTCGATCCGAGCACCGGCACGGTCGCGCTGAAGGCGCTGATCGACAACGCCGATCACCGTCTCTGGCCGGGCACCTTCGTCACCGTGCGTCTGCAGCTCGCCGTCGAGGACGGCGCCCTGCTGGTGCCCGAATCGGCGGTGCAGCCCGGCGCCGAGGGCCAGTACGTGTTCGTGGTCGACGCCGACGGCAAGGCCCAGCTGCGCACCGTCACGATCGATCGCCAGGTCGGCGGCGAACTGGTGGTGACGCACGGCCTGAAGGCCGGCGAGACGATCGTCGCCAAGATCCCGCACAACCTGCAGCCGGGCACCGCCGTGATCGGCATCGGCCAGCACACGGACGGCAAGCCGGGCGGCCGGCCGTGAGCCTCTCCGAAATCTTCATCCGCCGGCCGGTCGCCACCACCACGCTGATGGTGGCGCTGGTGCTGTTCGGCATCTTCGCCTACCGCTCGCTGCCGGTCGCCGAACTGCCGAACGTCGACTTCCCGACGATCAGCGTCAGCGCTTCGCTGCCCGGCGCCGATCCCGACACCATGGCGGCGACGGTCGCGACGCCGCTCGAACGCCAGTTCACGCAGATTCCCGGCATCGACTCGATGACCTCGAGCAGCACGGTCGGCAGCACGCGCATCACGCTGCAGTTCGCGCTCGAACGCAACATCGACGCCGCCGCGCAGGACGTGCAGACGGCGATCGCCCAGGCCCGCCGCCAGCTGCCGAGCGACATGCCGCAGGACCCGACGCTGCGCAAGGTCAACCCGGCCGACTCGCCGATCATGTTCATCGCCATGAGCGCGACGACGATCCCGATGACGCAGCTCGACGAGTTCGCCGAGACGCGCGTCGCCGACCGCCTGTCGCAGGTCGACGGCGTCGCCCAGGTGGTCGTCTACGGCTCGAAGAAATACGCGGCGCGCCTTTACCTCAACCCGCAGGCGCTCAATGCGCGCGGCCTGTCGCTGCTGCAGGTCTCGGATGCGATCGCCGGCGCCAACAGCAATCAGCCGAGTGGCACTCTGTACGGCGCCCAGCGCAGCTACACGGTGCAGGCCGACGGCCAGCTGCGCGACGCCGCCGCTTACAACGACGCCGTGATTGCCTACCGCAACGGTGCGCCGGTGCGCCTGCGCGACGTCGGCCGCGCGGTCGACAGCATCGCCAACGACAAGCAGGCGACCGAATTCAACGGCCGGCCGTCGATCGTCGTCGCCGTCTCGCGCCAGCCGGGCACCAACACCGTGTCGATCGCCGAGGCCGTGCGCGCGCTGCTGCCGGAGCTGGAGAAGCAGGCGCCGGGCGACGCCAAGGTCGACATCATGTTCGACCGCAGCGAGTTCATCGAGGAGTCGATCGACGACGTCAAGCTGACGCTGCTGCTGTCGATCGTGCTGGTCGTCGGCGTCATCTACGTGTTCCTGCGCGACGGCCGCGCCACGCTGATCGCGGCGCTGGCGCTGCCCGCCTCGCTGTTCGGCACCTTCGGCCTGATGTACCTGTTCGGCTACTCGCTCGACAATCTGTCGCTGATGGCGCTGACGCTGTCGGTCGGCTTCGTCGTCGACGACGCCATCGTCGTGCTCGAGAACATCTCGCGCCATCGCGAGCACGGCATGCCGGGCGCGCGCGCGGCGAGCGTCGGCGCCGCCGAAATCGGTCCGACGGTGATCTCGATGACGCTGTCGCTGGTCGCCGTGTTCATCCCGATCCTGTTCATGGGCGGCATCATCGGCCGCCTGTTCCGCGAATTCTCGATGACGGTGGCGATCGCCATCCTGCTGTCGGCGCTCGTTTCGCTGACGCTGACGCCGATGCTGTGCGCGCGCTTCCTCGGCGACCATCATGCCCAGCCGCAGGGACGCTTCTACCGGATCACCGAGCGCGCCTTCGACGCCGCGCTCGGCGTCTACGCGCGCTCGCTGCGCTGGGCGCTGCAGCACTACCGCCTGATGCTGGTGGTCGCCGCGGCGACGCTGGTGGCGACGGTGTTCGCGTTCCGCATCGTCCAGACCGGCTTCATCCCGACCCAGGACATCGGCCTGTTCTTCGGTGACGTCGAGGGGCCGGACGGCATCACCTTCGACGAAATGATGGACCTGCAACGCCAGGTCGCCGCCATCGTGCTGAAGAATCCGAACGTGCAGGGCGTGCAGTCCTCGGTCGGCCAGGGTCAGGGCGGCGTATCGAGCAGCAACGGCGGCCGCCTGATGATCCGCCTCAAGCCGCTGCACGACCGCGACGCGACGGCGGACGAGGTCATCGCCCAGCTGCGCCAGTCGCTGCGCGCGGTGCCGCTGCTGCATGTCTACCTGCAGAACCGCCCGGCGATCCGCATCGGCGGCTTCGGCGGTTCCGGCAACTACCAGTACGTGCTGCAGGGCAACGACTTCGACACGCTCGGTGCCGCCTCGCGCGAGCTGCAGGCGAAGATGGGCGGCGTGCCCGGCATCCGCGACGTCAACAGCGATATGCAGTTCAACAACCCGCAGATCGACGTGCGCATCGAGCGCGACCGCGCCGCGGCGCTGAACGTCTCGGTCGCCGACATCCAGCGCACGCTCTACGCCGCCTACGGCACGCGCAAGATCAGCACGATCTACACCAGCACCAACCAGTACGACGTCATCGTCCAGGTCGAGCCGCGCTACCAGCGCGACGCCGAAGCGCTGAGCACGCTCTACGTGCCGACCGCGAGCGGCGGACTCGTGCCGCTCGGCAGCGTGGCGACGATGGTGCGCAGCGTCGGCCCGGTCGCCGTCAACCACTACGCGCAGCTGCCGGCGGTGACGATCGGCTTCGATCTGCTGCCGGGCGTTTCGCTCGGCGACGTCACCGGCCCGATCGAGCGGCTCGCCGCCGAAGTGCTGCCCGAGAACGTCAACGGCACCTTCGCCGGCACCGCGGCGACCTTCCAGAAATCGCTGGTCGATCTGCCGGTGCTGCTGCTGTTCAGCATCGCCGTCATCTACATGGTGCTGGCGATCCTCTACGAGCACTTCATCCACCCGCTGACGATCCTCACCGCGCTGCCGCTGGCGGCGATCGGCGCGCTGCTGGCGCTGTGGCTGTTCGGCTCGGAACTGAACGTGTTCAGCTTCGTCGGCCTGATTCTGCTGGTCGGCCTGGTCAAGAAGAACGGCATCATCATGGTCGACTTCGCGATCGCCCGGCGCCGCGAGGGCATCAGCGCGCGCGACGCGATCCTCGAAGCCTGCACGGTGCGCTTCCGGCCGATCATGATGACGACGCTGGCGGCGATCCTCGGCGTGCTGCCGATCGCGCTCGGTCTCGGTGCCGGCGCCGAATCGCGGCAGCCGCTCGGTATCGCCGTGGTCGGCGGCCTGCTGACCTCGCAGCTGCTGACGCTCTACATCACGCCGGCGTTCTATCTGACGATGGAAGGTCTGAGCGAACGCTGGCAGCGGCGCAGGACCAAGGCCGCGGACGCCGCCGCAGCGCCTTGATCGTCCCGGTAGCGGCGGCGCCGGAAGCGGCCTTGCTGCGCCGGTCATTGCCGGCGCGAGCAAAAGGCAACGGAAACCGAATCGGGCCGGGCGGCATTGCGCCGACGGGCGGACGCTTGGCCCGCGGCCCAGACGGGCACGGCCGCTGGCGGGCATCCGCAGCAGAGGACAGAGAAGAGAAGAAGAAGCCTGCCGAACGCGCCAGGCCTGAAAACGGCGTTCGGCGATCGAAGGCGGCAGCCCGTACCAGCTGACTCCGGCACCCGGCATCGCCGCTACCGTTGCTCCCTTCCGGGCCTGGCGGGGTTCACGGTTTGCCGTCGCGGAGGGCCGGCACGGGCCACCATCGAAGCCTCGCGCGGACCGCAGGTCCCTGCGAGGGACGCGAAGTGTGCCTGATTCGACGCGGCGCTGCCAGCCGCGCGCACGCTCAGCCGGCGGCGGCCTTGGCGGCGCGCGCGGCACGCTGCTCGTGCAGCGTCAGCGCCACCTTGTTGCGCAGGTAGACTGGCAGCAGCTGCGCGGCGCTGATCGTGCCGCCGTCGCGAAACGCCGGCAGCGCCAGCATCAGGGCATCGGCGGCGCGCGGCAGCGCCGCGTCGTCGAGCGACTGCAGCCAGGCCGCGCCGACCGCGGCGCGCAGCGCCTCGTAACGCCAGCCGGTGCCGACCGCGACCAGCGGCGCGTCGGCGGGCGCGACCTCGGCCGGCGCGCAGACCCGCGGCGCACCGAGCGGCTGCGCGAGGCCGTCGGCACCGGCGACATAGGCGGCGACGTAGACCTCGTTCATGCGCGCGTCGATCGCACTGAGCACCCGAGCGGCGCCGGCGGCGAGCGCCGGCTGCGCCAGCATCGCCAGCGAGCTGACGCCGACCACCGGCCGCTCGTGCGCGAGGGCGAGGCCCTTGACGAAGCTGACGCCGATGCGCACGCCGGCGAAGCTGCCGGGACCGACACCGCAGATGTAGCCGTCGAGCTGCGCGAAGCCGAGTCCGGCTTCCGCCATCAACGCCCGCACCATCGGCGCGAGCTTGGCGGTATGGCCGCGCTCGGTCGCCTCGAAGCGCGCCAGCGTACGACCGCCGACATGCAGGGCGGCGGAACAGGCTTCGGTGGCGGTATCGAGCGCGAGCAGATTCATAGCGTGGACAGGAATTCTCGCACGGCGTCGAGCTCGCGCAGCACCGGCATGCGCGGCAGGCTCGCCAGCACGCGGCGGCCGTAGGCTTTCGAACTGATGCGCGGATCGCAAAGCATCAGCAGGCCGCGGTCGGACGGATCGCGAATCAGGCGGCCGGCGCCCTGGCGCAGCATCACGATCGCCTCCGGCAACTGCAGGTCGAAGAACGGCGTGCCGCCGCGGCGGCGGATCGCGTCGAGCTTGGCCTCGAATACCGGATCGCCGGGCGCCGCGAACGGCAGGCGGTCGATGATCACGCAGCGCAGCGCACTGCCCTTGACGTCGACGCCCTCCCAGAAGCTGCTGGTGCCGACCAGCACGGCATTGCCGTCCTCGGCGAAGGCGTCGAGCAGCGCCGAGCGGCTGTCATCGCCCTGCACCAGCACGCGCAGCTTGAGCTGGCCGCGCAGGCGCTCGGCGATCTGGCGCAGCGCGCGGTGGCTGGTGCAGAGCACGAAGGCGCCGCCGCCGGCGGCCTCGATCACCGGCTGCGCGGCGGCAGCGACCGCCAGCGGATAGCGCGGATCGTTCGGCTCCGGCAGCCCGGACGGCAGGTACAGGCGCGCCTGACGCGCGTAATCGAACGGACTGTCGAGGCGCAGCGTCTGCGCGTCGTCGAGCCCGAGCGCGCGGCTGAAGTGCCCGAAGTCCTCGCCGACCGCGAGCGTCGCCGAGGTGAACAGCCAGGTGCCCGGATAGGTCTCGCGCATGCGCTGGAAATCGTCGGCGACTTCGATCGGCGTCGCGTTGACGCTGCCGCCGCGGAGCAGCGCCTCGACCCAGCGCACTTCGCGCAGCAGCGTTTCGTCGGCGTCGGCGGGCGGCGGCTCGCGCAGCACATGCGTCCAGCGTTCGAGCAGTCCGACGGCGCGCTCCAGCGCGGCGGCGAACTCGGCATTGCGCTCCTCGAGCGGCGACAGCATCTGGCGCAGACCGGCCAGCGAGTCGCCGACCTGCTCGGCGACGCGGCAGCGCTCGTCGTCGGCGAGGAAGGCCGTCAGCGGCTGGCGCTGCGGCAAGCCGGCGAACAGCTGCTCGAAGCGCGTGACGTCGCCGGAGAAGACCTGCGCCGCCTCGACCAGCGCCGACAGGTCCGGCTGCAACTGCGCCTCGGCCTGCACGTCACGCGCCAGCTCCTGCAGCTGGCGCGTCGACACGCGCCGGCCGAAGAACTCGGCGGCGAGTTCCGGCAGCTGGTGGGCCTCGTCGATGATGATGGCGTCGCTGCCGGACAGGATCTGGCCGAAACCCTGGTCCTTGAGCACGAAGTCGGCGAGCAGCAGATGGTGGTTGACGACGACGAGGTCGGCGGCCTGCGCGTTGCGCCGCGCCCGCGCGACGAAGCACTGCTCGAAGTCGTCGCAGCGGCTGCCGAGACAGTTGTCGGCGGTCGAGGTGATCTGCCGCACCAGACCGTCGTCCTCGCGCGCCTCGCCGATGACCGGACCGAGCTCCGCCAGTTCGCCGGCGTCGGTGCGCCGCGCCCAGTCCTCGATCGCGCGCAGGCGGTCCCAGGCCCAGCGCAGCGCCGGCAGGCCGCGCGCGCGCTTCATGCGGTACAGGCACAGATAGTTGGCGCGACCCTTCAGCAGTGCGACCCGCGCCGGCGCGCGCAGCGCATCGCGCACGCGCGGCAGGTCGCGATGGAACAGCTGGTCCTGCAGCGTGCGCGTGCCGGTCGAGACCAGCGTGCGCTTGCCGGACAGCAGCGCCGGCACCAGGTACGCATAGGTCTTGCCGGTGCCGGTGCCGGCCTCGACGACCAGCGCGGCCTCGCGCTCGAAGGCGTCGGCGACGGCCGCCGCCATGCGCTGCTGCGGCTCGCGCGCCGCGAAGCCGGGCAGGCCCGAGAACGGACCGCCGTCGCCGAGCAGTCCGGCGATTTCCTCCGGCGTCACGCGCGCGCCGCCGGCGCGACCGGCCAGCGCGCCGTCACGGCGTGCCCGGCGCCGCGCTCAGCTGCGCCTGCAGCGCCTCGACCTGCGCCGCAGCCTGCAGCGCGCCAACCGCGTCGCCGCGCGCCTCGCGGGCGGCGGCGATCGTCTTCCAGTTCTCGACGGCGACGTAGACGTTGCCGCGCGCCAGCGCGTTCGACTTCTGCGCGACCGACTCGGCCTGCAGGTAGTTCTTCTGCGCGAGATAGGCCTGGCCGAGCGCCGACCAGACGAAGTAGTTGCGCGGCTCGATGCGCAGCGCGCGCTCGAGCACGCCGGCGGCGCGGTCCGGCTGGCCGGCGCTGCGGTACTGACGTGCCTGCTTCATCAGCGCGGTGACGGCGCTGCCGCTGATCTGCTCGGCGCTCTTCGGAAAGCTGGCGAGCGGCGCCGGCGGCGGCTCGACCACGGCCGGCGCTTCGAGCGGCTTGGGTTCCGACTGCGCCGGCGGCGGCGGCAACGGTTCCGCCTGCGGCCCCGAGGCCGGCGGATAGATCTGGTGAGTACCCTGCGTGGTCTGGCAGGCCGCCAGGACGAGGGCGGCGACGGCAACGATCAGCTTTGAACGCACGGGAAGCAATCCGGGGAGCGGTCGACGCCGCTATTGTAGCCGGCGGGCCCCGACGCGCGGCCACGCGCGCCGGGCGCCATCGTCAGTGCCCGAAGATGTCCTTGAGCCACTGCAGCGGCCCCTGCTCCGCCTGCGCCGCGCACGGCGCCCAGTCCTGCGGACCGAAGCCGCGCAGGTAAGGAACGGTGACGGCGTTGTAGCAGTGCTCGTCGGCGCGCAGCCCGCTGTCGGGATCGACGAGGATTTCCTCGACCGAGCCCGGCGGGATCGGCTCGATGCTGCGCACGTGCAGATCCTTCATCACGCGCGACCAGATCGGCAGCGCGCCGGACGAACCGGACAGGCCGGTCGGCTGGTTGTCGTCGCGGCCGACCCAGATCACCGTCACGCGGTCGGCACCGAAGCCGGCGAACCAGCTGTCGCGGTAGTCGTCGGTGGTGCCCGACTTGCCGGCCACGACCGTGTCCGGCGACAGCTGCGTGTACGCCGCGCGGCCGGTGCCGAGCGTCATGACCCTCTGCATCGCCCAGGTCAGCAGATAGACCGGCCCCTCGGCAATCGTCTGCTTCACTTCCAGCGGGAAGCGCTGCAGCGGCTGGCCTTCCTTGGTCTGCACCTCGCGGATCGCCGACGGCCGCGCCTGGAAGCCGCCGGAGGCGATCGTGCCGTACATCTGCGCGACCTGCAGCGGCGAGGCGTCGAGCGCGCCGAGGAAGATCGACGGCAGCGCCTTGGCCTCGCCCTGGTAGCCGGTGGCACGCATGGTCTTGAGCACCGCATCCGGGCCGAGCGCCAGGCCGAGACGCACGGTCGGCAGGTTGTATGACTGCGCGAGCGCCATGTAGAGATGCTGCGGGCCGTGCAGCTGGCGGTCGTAGTTCTTCGGCGCCCACAGCGCGGCGCCGGGCAGCTTGAGCTCGATCGGTTCGTCCTCGAGCACGGTTTCGAGGTTGTACTGCTCCGGCTGCTGCAGCGCCGTCAGGTAGACGAAGGGCTTGGCCAGCGAACCGATCGAGCGCCGCGAATCGAGCGCGCGGTTGAAGCCCGGGAAACGCACGTCGCGGCCGCCGACCAGCGCCAGCACCTCGCCGCGGTCGGCGCTGGTGATCGCGCCGGCGGCTTCGAGCAGACCGGGCTTGATCTTGCGCATCTTCTCGATCAGCGGCAGCTGTTCGAGGACGCGCGTCTCCAGCGCCTCCTGCGCGCGCGGATCGAGCGTGGTGAAGATGCGCAGTCCCTCGTTGGTGAGGTCCTCTTCCTTGTAGTCGGCCTCGAGCTGGCGGCGCACCAGCTGCACGAACGCCGGATAGCGCTCGACGCCGCCGCCGCGACCGCCGACCACGCCGAGCGGCATCTGCACGTACTGCTGGTAGTCGGCGTCGCTGATCAGGCCTTCGTCGCGGAACACGCCGAGCACCAGGTTGCGGCGCTCGGTCGCCCGCTTCGGGTTGCGCCGCGGGTTGTAGTACGACGGCCCCTTGACGATGCCGACCAGCAGCGCGATCTCGTGCGGGCGCAGCTCGTTGAGCGGCTTGTTGAAATAGAACTGCGCGCCGAGGCCGAAGCCGTGCACGGCGCGATTGCCGTCCTGGCCGACGTGCACCTCGTTGAGATAGGCCTCGAGGATCTCGTCCTTGCTGTAGTGGCTCTCCAGCAGCAGCGCCATGAAGGCTTCGTTGAACTTGCGGTTCCAGGTCTGGCGGCTGTTGAGGAAGAAGTTCTTGACCAGCTGCTGGGTGATCGTGCTGCCGCCCTGCACGACATGGCCGGCGCGCAGATTGGCGACGCTGGCACGCAGGATCGCCTTGAGGCTGACGCCGGAATGCGAATAGAAGTCGTGGTCCTCGACCGCGACCAGGCCCTTCGGCAGCAGCGGCGGCAGATCGCCGAGCCGCACCAGCACGCGGTCCTCGCCCTGCTTCGGATAGATGCTGCCGATCAGCATCGGGTCGAGGCGCACGATGTCGCGGGCCTCGCCGCTGCTCGCGTCGGTGACGGCCGAGACCATGTCGCCGCTGAAGGTGACGCTGAGCTTCTGCGCCGGTTGCGGACCGTCCCAGAAGCTGAAGGCGCGCGCGTACAGATCGACGCGCTGCGCGCCGCCGCTGTAGGTGCCGGTCATGCCGAGCTCGGCGTCCTCGCGGTAGCCGAGGCGGGACAGCTCATGCACCAGGTCGCGGGCGTTCAGCGGCAGACCGACGTAAAGCTCCTGCGGCGCGGCGTAGACCTGGGCCGGCAGTGCCCAGCGTGCGCCGGCGAAACGATCGCGGATTTCGCGGTCGAGCTTGATGAGATAGCCGGCGAAGAAGACGCCGCCGATGCTGAGCAGCAGCACGAGCGCCGAAATCGCGACGATTTTGACGGAGCGGAAGGAGACGGCCATAAGCCCGCAAGTTTAGAGGATTCGACGCCTCCGCCGCGCCTTCCCGGCATGCTGCGGCGCTGCCGACGGTTCAGTTTCCGTTCAGCGCAAAAAAAGAAGCCCGGCTTGCGCCGGGCTCGAACTGCGACCACTTGGGAACTGCGCGTTGCTTAGAACGTGTAGACCAGCGCGACGCCGACCGTGTCGGTCTTCGGCTTGCTGATGGTCTCCGTCGCCGGCGCGGTGCCGAGCGTGACCGGCTTGTCCTGCTCGTAGGCGACGTAGTACAGCTGCGAGACGAGCGACTTGCTGAGCTTGTAGTCGACGCCGAACGCCATTTCCTTGCGCTTGTAGTCCGAGTCGTCGCCCTTGGTCTGGCCGTACTGGGCCTTGAGCTTGAAGGCGCTGATCGAATAGCCGACCGACGCCATCCAGGTGTTGTCCTGCTTGTCGCTGGCGTTGTCGTTGACGCCGCCGACCTTGCGGTCGACGCCCTGGGCCTGCTGGTACAGGGCCGCGATTTCGAGATCGGTGATCGGCTTGACGGCGACCGTGGCGCGCAGGATGTCGATCGCGTACGGCGAGCCGTCGACCTTCAGGCCCGACACTTCGTTGCCGGCGTAGGCGAGCGAGGCGTAGACCATCTTCATGTCGAACACGAGCGAGGCGTAGTACGTGTCGGCCAGACCGTTGTCGAGATCGCTGTTGTCGTCGGCGGCGGCGCGGCCTTCGCCCGGCGCGATCGCGACGTTGAACGAGAACATGTCGCCCAGCGTCGGCGAGGTGTACTGGATCATGTTGTTGGCGCGCGTCTCGCCCGCCATCAGGTTCGTGTCGTCGCCGATCGTGTCGTTGAACTGGTCGGCCTTCTCACCGGAGACCTTCACCGGCGTGTCGTACTTGCCGAACTTCATCGTGCCCCAGCCGCCCTTCAGGCCGACGAAGATGTTGCGCTCCGAGAACGGGCTGCCTTCCGAACCGTCCGGATCAATGCCGTACTCGAGCTGGTAGATGACCTTCAGGTCACCGAGGCCGACGTCCTGGTCGCCCTTGAAGCCGAGGCGCGAGGAGTTGTTGTTGTCGCGGAACTTCCAGGTGTTGTCCTTGCCGGCGACCGTCTTGTCCTTGTTGAAGTCGAGACCGATCTCGTCCTTCTGGCTGTCCAGACCGATGTTGAACTTGCCGTACACCTTGGTGTCAGCGAACGCCGCGCTCGGAATGGCGAAAACGGCCCCCACAGCGATCGCAAGCAGATTCTTGTTCACGCAAACATCTCCTTCAGGATATCGATTAAGAATTTGGACGCAGCTCACTGCATCGCAGGTTCGGCCGCACTCCCTGCGGCCCTTGCACCACGGCGCAGGTGCGTTGCGACATGGCTCTGCGGACGGCGCGCAGTATGGGGACGGGTGGTGACTGAATCTTTGCATCTATGTGACGCTTAAATGACAAAGCCCCGGGCATGCCGGGGCTTTGCTGGTGAAGACCGTGCCAGTCGGGATGGTGCAAGAAGGCCCGTGGCCTTCGCCGCCATCGCGCCGGCGGCCGACGCTCAGGGTTGTTCGCCGACCCAGCGCAGGAATTCGCGCCGCTGGCCGTCGCCCGACTGCGCCCACCAGGTCTTGATCGTCTCCAGCCAGTCGCCGCCGGCAACGGTCTTGCCGGCTTCGCCGCCGACCCAGCGCAGGAACCCGCGGCGCTCGTCGGCACTCGCCTGTTGCCACCAGCCCTTCATCAGACTGACCCAATCACGCCCTGCTGCGCCCGCCACTGGAGCGGCCGATGCTGCGGCAGCGGAAGCCGCGGCGGACGGGACTGCCACCGCCGGTACCGGCGGCGCGACCGGCGCCACTGCCGGCGCGGGCGGCAGCGGCCGCACCGGCTGGACCGCGCGCGGACCTTCCGCGCCATGGTCGGCGACCAAGCCGCCGTCACCGCTCACCTGGGCCAGCACGCCTTCCTTGAATTTCACACCGCTGTCGACCGAAGCCGTGCGCGTGGCGCTGGTCTGGTCATCGACCCATCCCCGGAAATCCTGGGCCAGGCGCTTGGCGGCCTCGTAGTTCGCCGGCTGCGAATAGCCGATGCGGTACTGATGGCCAGCCTGAGCGTCGATCACGAACAGCGCCGGGCTGCGCGAACGCAGGACATCGCTGCTGTCGCCGCTCTGCCAGACCTCGCGGTAGTAGATCAGCGCCTCGTAGCGGCCGGGCAGCACTTCGAGCCGCTTGTCGCCCTTGTTCCACATGCCCTTGGCGCCCGGCACCTCGGTGCCGTTGATGCTGGCGACCTCGAGCTGCTCGGGCATGGTGATGACGGCGACTTCGGCGGCCGGCTTGGCCGTGCCCTCGTAGAGACGCAGCTGGGGACTGGCGCAGGCCGCCAGTGACAGCAGCAGGGCCGGGGCAAGAAACTTCGCGAAACGAAACATGGCAACTCCGGTGAAGCGGCCGCCGGGATGCCCGGTGGCCCGAACGAAAGAAGGCCGCGAACCGCCGCGGCCTTCGAAGCCCTCGATGGCGCGCGCCATCAGTTCGAGGTGATTTCCTTCTCCACCGTCTCCAGCGACAGGTGGCGAACGTCCTTGCCCTTGACGAAGTAGATCACGTACTCGGAAATGTTCTTGGCGTGGTCACCCATGCGCTCGAGCGCACGCACGCACCAGATGATGTCCATGACCCGGCCGATCGTGCGCGGGTCTTCCATCATGAAGGTGATGCACTGGCGCAGCAGCGCTTCGTACTCGCGATCGACCTCGCGGTCCTGGCGGGCGACGTTCAGCGCCGCTTCGGCATCCATGCGGGCGAAGGCGTCGAGGGCGTCGCGGACCATCTGCGAAACCTGGCGCGACAGGTGCTGGACCTCGCGCATGTTCTCGTGGATACGCTCCTGCGCAGCCAGGTCCTTGGCCATGCGCGCGACCTTGCCGGCCTCGTCGCCGATGCGCTCGAGATCGGTGATGGTCTTGATCACCGCATAGACCAGACGCAGGTCGCTGGCGGTCGGCTGGCGGCGGGCCAGGATGCGCGAGCACTCCTCGTCGATCGAGACTTCGAGCTGGTTGATCTTGAAGTCGTTGAGGTTGACCTGCTCGGCCAGATCGGCGTCGAGATCCATCAGCGCCGTCGTGGCGTCGACGATCTGCTGCTCGACCAGCCCGCCCATCGCCATGACGCGCTGGCGCACGTCCTCGAGTTCGGCGTTGAACTGGCTCGAGATGTGTTGGCGGAAAATCGGCTTGTCCATGTGCTTGCGTGATCCGGTGATGGGTGAGCCGCGGCTCTGCTCGTGACTATAGACATTCCGTCCGCGCTTTTCACAGCGAGGCGGGGAGAACGCCGCGACTGGGCGTGGCGCAGGCGCGGCACTGTGCAATCCATTTATGACGAAAAGATGACGCCCCGGCGGTATTTTTATGAAAGGCCGCGCCGGCGCGGTATAAAGAGCGCCGGACGGCGGTTCCGGCCGCCTGGCCGACGCTTGCAACGAAACTGTAAAACAGCGCCGTTAACCTCGCGCCGCTCATCGGATCCCAACGATGATTCATTCACCACACGGAGACTCCCAGTGACCGTTTTCCGCAAGACCCTGGCGCGCGCCACGCTCGCCGTCGCGGGCGTCGCGCTCGCCGGCGCGGCCATGGCCGCCGATATCACCGGCGCCGGCGCGACCTTCCCCTACCCGATCTACTCGAAGTGGGCGGATGCCTATAAGAAGGAGACCGGCATCGGCCTCAACTACCAGTCGATCGGTTCGGGCGGCGGCATCAAGCAGATCAAGGCCAAGACGGTCACCTTCGGTGCGACCGACAAGCCGCTGAAGGCCGAAGATCTCGACGAAATGGGCGCTATCCAGTGGCCGATGGTGATGGGCGGCGTCGTGCCGGTCATCAACGTCAAGGGCATCGCGCCGGGCCAGCTGGTGCTCGACGGCAAGACCCTCGCCGACATCTTCCAGGGTCGCATCAGCAAGTGGAACGATGCGGCGATCGCCAAGCTGAACCCGGGCGTGGCGCTGCCGGCCAAGGCCATCGCCGTCGTGCATCGCGCCGACGGTTCGGGCACGACCTTCAACTTCACCTACTACCTCGGCCAGGTCAGCGAGTCGTGGCGCGTCAACGTCGGCGTCGAACAGTCGGTCGAGTGGCCGGTCGGCATCGGCGGCAAGGGCAATGAAGGCGTCGCCAACATGGTCACCCAGACCGACGGCTCGATCGGTTACGTCGAGTACGCGTACGCCAAGCAGAACAAGATGACGCACACGAAGATGATCAACAAGGACGGCAAGACGGTCGCGCCGGACGCTGACACCTTCGCGGCGGCTGCGGCCAATGCCGACTGGGCCAAGGCCAAGGGCTTCTACCTGATCCTCGCCAACCAGCCGGGCGCCAACAGCTGGCCGATGACGGCGGCGACCTTCATCGTCATGTACAAGAAGGCCGACAAGGCGGACGACTCGGCCGCCGCGCTGAAGTTCTTCGACTGGGCGTACAAGAACGGCGGCAAGATGGCCGACGAGCTCGACTACGTGCCGATGCCGGCCAGCGTCATCGACCTCGTCGAGAAGACCTGGGCCGCCAACATCAAGGACGCCTCGGGCAAGGCGCTCTGGAAGTAAGGCAAGCGGCTATCATCTGCGGCGGCGGAGGGCTTCGGCTTTCCGCCGCCGCATTTCCACTGTAGGCCCGTTTCACCCGCTTCACCGGGGGAGTACCGCGTGACCACCGCCGTCGTTGAGCCCGCCTCTGAAACCTCGAGCATCCTGCGCCGCAACCGGCTGATGGACGCGCTGCTGCGCTCGCTGACGCGTGCCGCAGCCATCATCGTCCTGATCATGCTCGGCGGCGTCATCATCTCGCTGGTCGACGGCGCGCTGCCTGCCCTGAAGACCTTCGGGTTCTCCTTCGTCACCACCGAATCCTGGAATCCGGTGACCGAGAAATTCGGCGCCGCGGCGCCGATCTACGGCACCCTCGTCACCGCCTTCATCGCCATGCTGATCGGCGTGCCGATCAGCATCGGCATCGCCATCTTCATCACCGAGCTGTGCCCGCGCCCTCTCAAGCGCCCGATTTCCACGGCCATCGAACTCCTGGCCGGCATTCCCAGCATCATCTACGGCATCTGGGGTCTGTTCGTGCTGGCACCGCTGCTGCAGGCTTACGTCCAGCCGGCGCTGATCGGCACGTTCGAGAACGTGCCGATGCTCAACAATCTGTTCGCCGGCCCGCCGTACGGCATCGGCGTGCTCACCGCGGCGCTGATCCTCAGCATCATGGTGTTGCCGTTCATCACCTCGATCACGCGCGACGTGTTCGAGACCGTTCCGGCGATGCTGAAGGAGTCGGCCTACGGCCTCGGCTGCACGACCTGGGAGGTCGTCCGCTACATCGTGCTGCCGTACAGCCGCACCGGCATCATCGGCGGCATCATGCTCGGCCTCGGCCGCGCGCTCGGCGAGACCATGGCCGTCACCTTCGTGATCGGCAACGCGCACAAGATCCATGCCTCGCTGCTGGCGCCCGGCACGACGATCTCGGCCTCGATCGCCAACGAATTCACCGAAGCCGACGGCGTGATGTACACCTCCTCGCTGATCGCCCTCGGCCTGATCCTGTTCATCATCACCTTCATCGTGCTTGCCGCTGCGCGCCTGCTGCTGCTGCGCATGCAGAAAGCCGAGGGCCGTCACTAATGACCGCGATTACTCCGTCCGCTTCGCTGAAGCTCTATGCCCGACGCCGCCGCGCGCACAAGATCGCGATGGTGCTGTCGAACCTCGCGACGCTGCTCGGCCTGATCGCGCTGGTCTGGATCCTCGCGACACTGCTGATCAAGGGCTTCGGCGGCCTGTCGCTGGCGGTCTTCACGCAGAGCACGCCGCCGCCGGGCGAAGACGGCGGCCTCATCAACGCCATCTACGGCAGCGTGATCCAGACCGCAGTGGCAACGCTGATCGGCACCCCGGTCGGCATCCTCGCCGGTACCTACATGGCCGAATACGGCCGCAACAGCAAGCTCACGACCGCGGTGCGCTTCATCAACGACATCCTGCTGTCGGCGCCGTCGATCGTCGTCGGCCTGTTCGTCTACGAGATGATGGTGCAGCCGATGGGCCATTTCTCGGCCTGGGCCGGCTGCGTGGCGCTGGCGATCCTCGTGCTGCCGGTCGTCGTGCGCACCACCGAAGACATGCTGCTGCTGGTGCCGGACTCGCTGCGCGAGGCGGCGAGCGCGCTCGGCGCACCGCGCTGGATGGTGATCCAGAAGGTCTGCTACCGCGCCGCGCGGGCCGGTCTGGTGACCGGCATGCTGCTCGCGGTCGCCCGCATCAGCGGCGAAACCGCACCGCTGCTGTTCACCTCGCTGAACAACCAGTTCTGGAGCACGAACATGAACGCGTCGATGGCGAACCTGCCGGTCGTCATCTTCCAGTTCGCGACCGCGCCATACGAGGACTGGCAGCGCCTGGCCTGGGTCGGCGCGCTGCTGATCACCGTCGCGGTGCTGGTGCTGAACATCCTCGCCAGAACCCTGTCCTCGCCGCAGTCGAATGCCCGCTAATATGGACGCCAACATGCAAACCCGTCCCAACGTCGAACTGACGAAAACCGTGCTCACCGAACCGATTGCCGAGGCCCTGCGGGAAAAGGTCACGATCCGCAACCTCAACTTCTACTACGGCGACTACCAGGCGCTGAAGGGCATTTCGCTGCCGCTGTACGACCGCAAGGTCACCGCCTTCATCGGGCCGTCGGGCTGCGGCAAGTCGACGCTGCTGCGCATCCTCAACCGCATGTACGACCTCTACCCCGGCCAGCGCGCCGAGGGCGAGGTGCTGCTCGACGGCGAGAACATCGTCGATCCGAAGACCGACCTGAACCTGCTGCGCGCACGCATCGGCATGGTGTTCCAGAAGCCGACGCCGTTTCCGATGTCGATCTACGACAACATCGCCTTCGGCATCCGCCTCTACGAGAAGGTGCCGAAATCGGAAATGAACGACCGCGTCGAGGACGCGCTCAAGCGCACGGCGCTGTGGGATGAGGTCAAGGACAAGCTGCACGCCTCGGGCCTCGGCCTGTCGGGCGGCCAGCAGCAGCGCCTCTGCATCGCCCGCTCGGTGGCGGTGCGCCCGCAGGTGCTGCTGCTCGACGAGCCGACCTCGGCGCTCGACCCGATCTCGACCGCCAAGATCGAGGAGCTGATCTACCAGCTCAAGGTCGACTACACGATCGCGATCGTCACCCACAACATGCAGCAGGCCGCGCGCGCCGCCGACTTCTCGGCGTTCATGTACCTCGGCGAGCTGATCGAGTTCGGCACCACCGACCAGGTTTTCACCAAGCCGCGCGAATCGCGCACCGAGGACTACATCACCGGCCGTTTCGGCTGATCGCCACGCCGCGGCAACGCGGCGCATCGCGCGACGATTCACAAGCAGAGGCACGCATCGCGTGCCTCTTTTTTTGTGCCGGAGGACCTGCGCTGCAAGACGCGTCCGCTGCCAGACGCGGGCGCGCGGCGCCGCAAGACCGGGCCGCATTCGAGGCGGCGCCGTCAGAAAACGCCGGCGGCACGGACTTTCCGGCTCAATCGAACAGCAGCGCCTCGCCGTCGCGGCGCGGCGCCGGGCACGCCGGCGGCACTGTCGCGCCCAGCGCCTGCAGGTCACGAACCAGCGCCACCCCGTTGCGGCCACCGGCCTTGGCGCGGTACAGCGCCACGTCGGCGAGCGCGACCAGCATGTCCAGCGTCATGTCCGGCTCGAGCACGGCGACGCCGATGCTGAGCGTCGGACTGGCGCCGTCGATCACGCCGCGCATCGCCTCCGAGAAACGCTGGCATAGCCGCGCGGCGACGCGCTCGGCCTGGGCGGCGTCGATGTCCTCGAGCAGCATCGCGAACTCGTCGCCGCCGTAGCGGCCGAGCAGATCGCGGCCGCGCAGCTGCACGGCGGCGATCTGCGCGAAGCGGCACAGCGCCGCGTCGCCGGCGGCGTGGCCGCCGCGATCGTTGATGAGCTTGAAGTGATCGAGGTCGACCAGCGCCATCACCAGCGGCCGTCCGGCCTGGCGCGCGGCGCGGACCCGGATCTCGGCCTGCTCGCGGAAACCCTCGCGATTGAGTGCACCGGTCATCGCGTCGGTACGCGCGGCGCGTGCCAGCGAGCGCTGCGTGCGCTCCATCGACATCATCATCAGGCTCATGTTCCAGCCGGCGTACGCCGGAACCAGCAGGAACAGCAGGAACGCGTGCAGGGCGTTGTGGCCCATGTAGTCGTCGCCGGCGCCGTAACGCAGCACGACGACGGCGCGCGCGAGGTTGACGAGCGTGCACAGCGCCATCAGGAACGCGCAGATCCAGGCGGCGATCGAACCGTCGCGGCGGGCGATGCGCACCGCCGCGGCGGCGGCGGCGGCCTCGAAGCCGGCGAGCGCGCAACCGACGATGACGATGCGCGCCGCCAGGTCGGCGCTGAGCGGCGACGGAATCGCCAGCACGGCGAACAGCGCCAGCACCGGCAGCGCCGCGGCGCGGATCGGCAGCGGCCGCCGATCGTAGGCCAGCAGGCCGAACCAGGCGACGGCGACCGCGGCAACCGCCACCGTATTGGCGACGGCGATCGACCAGATCGCCGGCACATGGCCGCGCAGGCCGATCAGCAGCGTGCCGAGCGCAGCGCCGAGATTGGCCAGCGCCCACCAGCCGACGCCGTGGCTTTGCGGCCGCCGCAGATAGAACACGAGCTCGGCGACGCCCAGCACGACGCAGATCGCGAACATTTCCAGATACAGCGTGCGGGCGTCGAGCAGCATGACCATTCCGGCATTCTCGGCCGCTCCGGTGGCCCTGGCTACGGCGTCCTGCGACCGGCGCGATCGGGCGGATCAACGGCGCCCCGCGACGCCGGCGCCGACCGCCTCAGTCCGGATCGGCGCCGCGCTCGGCCGCCGCCAGCGCCACACTGGCAGCGTCCTGCACGCGGTGCTGCGGGAAACGACAGATGAACGTCGAGCCGACGCCGACCTCGCTCTCGATCTCGAGCTTGGCGTCGAAGGCCTCGAGCGCATGCTTGACGATCGACAGGCCCAGGCCGGTGCCGCCGGAGGCGCGCGAGCGGCCGACATCGACGCGGTAGAAGCGCTCGGTCAGCCGCGGGATGTCCTCCGGCGCCACGCCGATGCCGGTATCGGCCACGGCGAAGCGCGCGCCTTCGCCGGCGCGCTCCCAGCTGACGCGGATCGCGCCGCCGGCCGGCGTGTAGCGGACGGCGTTGGTCAGCAGGTTGATGATGATGCTGTAGAACTCGGTTTCGCCGCCGAGCAGCAGCAGGTCCGGCTCGACCATCTGCTCGAAACGATGCTGGCCCTTCGATACCGCTTTGGCCTCCTCGACCGCGCGCATCACCAGCATCGGCGCCTGCAGCAGCTCGTCGCGCATGTGCGCGCGGTCGGCCTCGAGCCGGGCCAGCTTGAGCATGTCGTTGATGAGCGCTTCCATGCGCAAGGCCTGGTTGCGCATCTCGAGCACCGGCGTGCGCCAGCCGGCCAGCGGCCCGGCGCCCTGCGCGTCCATTTCCATCAGGTCGAGATAGCCGCGCAGCACGGTCAGCGGCGTGCGCAGCTCGTGCGAAGCGTTGGCGACGAAATCACGGCGCGCCGCTTCCAGCTGCCGGCGCTCCGAGATGTCGCGGACGATCAGCAGCTTCTGCTCGTTGCCATACGGGATGATGCGCAGCGACAGCATGCGGTTGCGGTTGATCGGCGACGGCGCCTCGGTTTCCAGCTCGAAATCGCCGGCTTCGAAGAATTCCGTGAAGCTCGGGTGGCGGATCAGGTTCGGAATGCGGATGCCGAGATCCTGCGGCGCGCGCAGGCCGAGCAGCTGGTGGGCCGCGGTGTTGAACCAGGAAATCTCGCCGCGATCGGCGAGCACCACGGCACCGTCCGGCAGCGCCGCCGTCGACGCCTGGAACTCGGCCAGCATCAGCGCGAGCTTCTTCTTGCGCTTGCGGTTCTTGCGCTGCAAATCGATCAGCAGATCGAACACCTCGCCCCAGATGCCGCTGGCGTCCGGAAGGAAGTGCCGCTTCGGGGCATGCAGCCAGGCGCGCAGGCGGATCAGCTGGCGCAGCTGCAACAGGATGAAGCCCAGTACGGCGGCCAGCGCACCGAGCGCGGGATAGCCGAAGATCGCGCCGACGCCGGCGCCGATCAGGGCGATGACGGCGAGCTTGCCGATGCCGCGCCACCACAGTTCGGCGTACGGAAAGTCGTCCACCGCGCCGTTGCGCGGCGCCGATTCCGGCTGCGACGCACTCGCGGCCGGCCGTGTTGTCACCGGCCCTGTCATCGTCGCGTGGTCAGACCTTTTCGGAGAAACGGTACCCGGAGCCCCGTACCGTCTGGATCATCTCATCATAGCCGAACGGCTCGAGTGCCTTGCGCAGACGGCGGATATGCACGTCGACCGTGCGCTCCTCGACATAGACGTTCTGACCCCAGACGCGATCGAGGACCTGCTCGCGCGTGTAGACCCGCTCGGGATGGCTGATAAAGAAATGCAGCAGCCGGTACTCGGTCGGCCCCAGTCGCACCGGCTGGCCCTTGGCGGTGACGCGCTGGCTGGCGGCGTCGACCTCCAGGCCGTTGATCGCCAGACGCTCCTCCTCGCCGCCCGGCATCGCGCGCCGCAGCACCGCCTGGATGCGGGCGATCAGCTCCGGATACGAGAACGGCTTGGAGACGTAGTCGTCGCAGCCGATATTGAGGCCGCGCACCTTGTCCTCTTCCTCGACGCGCGCCGTCACCATGATGACGGGGATGTCGCGCGTCATCGCCTGACTCTTCAGCTCGCGCGTCAGCTCGACACCGGACATGCCCGGCATCATCCAGTCCATCAGGATCAGGTCCGGGCGCTCGTCGGCGATGCGCAGGCGCGCTTCCTGCGCGCCCGAAGCCTCGACCACCCGGAAGTCGGCACGGCCGAGCGCGAAACGCAGCATCTCGCGGATCGGTGCTTCGTCATCGACCACCAGAATGAGTTTTCCCTGCATCGACATGCTTTCCATTTAATGACAACGCCAGCATATGAACAATGGGTGACGTTTCGATGACAGGCCTCCGCAAACAATGCGATAGCGCGATGAAGCATTGAGCACCGCTATGCGGCGAATATGAATAAATGCTTTGACCTATCGGAAGACGCTGCTTAGCATGCGTCGGCCGCGCTGTTGCCGCCCGTCCCTGCCGGCCGCCACAGGGCGTTTCTCCACATCTGCTGCCTGAGGAATTCCCCCGTATGACGCTCGTCAACCGCCCCGCCCCCGATTTCAAGGCCAATGCCGTGATGGCCGACGGCAGCTTCCAGCAGATCAAGCTGTCCGACTACAAGGGCCAGTACGTCCTGCTGTTCTTCTACCCGCTCGACTTCACCTTCGTGTGCCCGTCCGAAATCATCGCCCATGACCATCGCGTGAAGGAATTCGAGGCGCGCGGCGTGCAGGTGATCGGCGTGTCGATCGACAGCCAGTTCTCGCACTTCGCCTGGCGCAGCACGCCGATCGAGAAGGGCGGCATCGGCCCGGTCCGCTTCCCGCTGGTCGCCGACGTCAACCACGAGATCACCCGCGCCTACGGCGTCGAGCACCAGGACAGCGTCGCCTTCCGCGCCACCTTCCTGATCGACAAGGCCGGCGTCGTGCAGAGCGCCACCGTCAACAACCTGCCGCTGGGCCGCAACGTCGACGAGGCCCTGCGCCTGATCGACGCGCTGCAGTTCACCGAGGCGCACGGCGAAGTCTGTCCGGCCGGCTGGAAGAAGGGCGAGGCCGGCATGAAGGCGACCGCCGAAGGCGTCGCCGACTACCTGGCCAAGCACGGCACCCAGCTCTGAGCGGCCGCAGGCGTCCGCAAGCGGCGGCTCTGGAAATCCGGGCCGCCGCCCCCATCTGCGGATGCACCCGCGATCCATCGCAGCCCCGAACCCGAGACGCACCATGAGCACGCAGCACCACCGCCTGATCATCCTCGGCTCCGGCCCCGCCGGTTACACGGCCGCCGTCTACGCGGCGCGCGCCAACCTCAAGCCGGCGCTGATCACCGGCCTGGAAGTCGGCGGCCAGCTGATGACGACGACCGAAGTCGACAACTGGCCGGGCGACGTCGAAGGCCTGATGGGACCGGATCTGATGGCCCGCATGCAGAAGCATGCCGAGCGCTTCGAGACGACCTTCGTCTACGACCACATTCACGCGGTCGATCTCTCGCGCCGTCCGTTCACGCTCAAGGGCGACCAGGGCGAGTACAGCTGCGACGCGCTGATCGTCACCACCGGCGCCAGCGCCAAGTATCTGGGCCTGCCGAGCGAGCAGTCGTTCCGCGGCAAGGGCGTGTCCGCCTGCGCGACCTGCGATGGCTTCTTCTACAAGGGTCAGGAAGTGGCGGTGATCGGCGGCGGCAACACCGCCGTCGAGGAAGCGCTGTACCTCGCCAACATCGCCAGCAAGGTCACCATCGTGCACCGCCGCGACAAGTTCAAGGGCGAGAAGATCCTGCACGACAAGCTGTTCAGGAAGCAGGCCGAAGGCAAGGTCGAGATCATCTGGGATTCGACGCTCGAGGAAGTGCTCGGCGACGACTCCGGCGTCACCGGCATGCGCGTCCGTAACCTCAAGGACGGCACGACCCGGGACGTTGCCCTCAAGGGCGTGTTCATCGCCATCGGCCACTCGCCGAACACGGCGATCTTCGAAGGCCAGCTGAAGATGAACGGCGGTTACATCCAGGTGCACTCCGGCACCAACGGCGACGCCACCGCGACCAGCGTGCCGGGCGTGTTCGCCGCCGGCGACGTGATGGATCACGTCTACCGTCAAGCGATCACCTCGGCCGGCACCGGCTGCCAGGCCGCACTCGATGCCGAGCGCTATCTGGACAAGCTCGCCGCCGGCTGAACACCGCCGACGCTGCGCAAGCGACGCCCCGGATCCTTGATCCGGGGCGTTTTGCTTTGCGCGCGCCCAAGACCGGCGGCGATAATGCGCAGGTCCGTATCATGACTGCGCGCCGATGAGCGAAACCGACAACAAGATGCGGCTGTATCGCAACCTGGCCTCGCCGTACACACGCCGCGTGCGCGCCGTGATCGAGGAGCTGGGGCTCGGCGAGCAGATCGAGGAAATCGACGTCGATCCGTACAACCCGCCGGCGGAATTCCTCAAGATCAACCCGCTGTCGAAGGTGCCGGTGCTGATCACCGAGCAGGGCGAGGCGCTGCCCGACTCGAACCTGATCATGAGCTATCTGTTTACGCGCGGGCACGGGCTCGCCGCGCTGCCGAGCGGCGCTCGCCGCTGGGGCGCGCTGCGCCGCCAGTACCTGGCCGAGGGCATCATCGATGCGGCCGTGGCTTCGACCAACGAGAAACGGCGCCCCGAAGGCATCATCTACCAGGTCTTCCTCGACCGTCAGATCGTGGCGATGCGCCGCGCGATCGATCAGCTCGACGCCGAAGCCGCCGAACTCAGTCCGGAGACGCCGACCACGGTCGAGATCACCGTCGGCTGCGCGCTCGGCTACCTGGATTTCCGCATGCCCTACATCGAGTGGCGCAAGAACCACGACGCCCTCGCCGCCTGGTACGCGCAGTTCAGCGAGCGCCCGTCGATGCAGAAGACGGCGCCGCAGGCAGCGTGACGATGCGCCGGTCCGCCTGGCGTGGCGCGGCGCTGGCGCTGCTGCTGACGCTCGCCGCCTGCGGCGGCGGCGTGCGCCCGGATCCGGCCAATGACGGCACGCGGCGCGCGATCG
Organism: Solimonas variicoloris DSM 15731; assembly: GCF_000382285.1. Taxonomy (GTDB): domain Bacteria; phylum Pseudomonadota; class Gammaproteobacteria; order Nevskiales; family Nevskiaceae; genus Solimonas; species Solimonas variicoloris. The sequence continues at coordinate 220,580 of NZ_KB907926.1, forward strand.
TGCTCGAAGCGCTCGGCCAGATCGGCCGGCCGTATCGCTACGGCGGCACGACCCCGGCCGGTTACGACTGCAGCGGTCTGGTGCAGTACGTCTACGCGCAGGTCGGCGTGAAAGTGCCGCGCACGACGCGCGAACAGCACGCCGCCGGTCGCCGGATCGACCTCGACGACGCGGTGCCCGGCGATCTGCTGTTCTACAGCTTCAGCGGTCGCGGCATCGACCACGTCGCGATCTATCTCGGCGACGACGAGGCAGTGCATGCGCCGGCGAGCGGCCGCTCGGTGATCGTCGCCGGCGTGCACCTCGCGTACTGGCAGAAGCACTTCGTCGACGCGGTGCGCGTGCTGCCCTGAGCGGCGACGCGCCCGCCGCGTTGCGCTCGAATCGACGCGTCGTCGCCCGCCGGCACCAGGCCTCGCGCAACGAAAACGGCCGGACCTGCTGCTGCAGGTCCGGCCGTTCCGGCGCAAGCCGGCCGGCGCCACTCAGAGTGGCGCCGCGCGCGTTCAGGACTTCATCCACGCCGCGCGCAGCTTGCGGCCGCAGACCGCGGAATCGACGTAGGCGCTGGTCGACAGCTTCTGGCGCGCGACGATGCCATAGGTGCTCTTGTCGGCGGAGATCCACGGATAGAAGCCCATCAGGCCCGGGCTGCTGAACGCGCCATCGCCGTTCTGCGGATCGTCCTCGACCCAGTGGTTGATGCTGTAGTGCCAGGCCCACGGCGCCGGGCTGTACGCGGCGTTCGCGCACTTGGTGCAGACCGGCTCGTAGCCGAGGAAGTCATGCATGCGCAGCTGTCCCGACAGGATCTTGCGCAGGAACGCACCGTAACCTGCCGGCGTGCCCTGCATGCCGCCAGCCGGCGACGGACTCGAGTAGGAAAGATCGACGTCGCGGCCGATGTAGCCCATGACCTCTTCGGTCATGCGCTGCGCCGTGTAGCCGCCGAGCCCGAGAACCTGCGCGAGCTTCTGGTCGTGGCCGGCGTTGTACGAAAACTTGCCGACGTCGGCGGCGACGCGCATGCCGTTCTCGCGCTTGTTGAGGCAGTCGTCGGCGGTCTTGCTGAGCATGCAGAACAGCGGGTTGAGCTTGGTGTAGCCGGCACGCATCTCCAGATACGAGAGCTGCTCAGCGCTCGGCTTGTTGTTGCGGCCGATCTTCTCGAGCACGTAGGCGCCCCAGACGAACTTCGATGCCGAAGCGATCTTCATTTCGCTGCTCGCCGAATACTCGGTGCCGACCGCGCCGCTGGCGAGCACGCCCTTGGCGTCGCCGATCTCCCAGTAGAAGTCGCCGAGCTTCTTGCAGTCGGCGTCGCCCTGCGCTGCGGCGGTGACGGCCTTGGCGCGGTCGGCGACCGACGCCGCCCGTGCCGGCAGACTGGCGCTGGCGAGGACGGCGGCGAGCAGGCAAACGAGACGTAGACGCGGATTCATCGGAACTCCTTGCAGGACCGGTTTGGCGCAACGGTAACGAAGCCCATGTCAGAAATCTGTCAGTGCGTACCGACAGCCCTGCCTCAGAGCGCGCGATCGAGCGCGGCGATCAGCGCCGGATCGCGATCGTACACGTCGGGCCTGAACGCTAGCCGTCCGTCGGCATCGACCTCAACCGTCCAGTAGGCGATCAGGATCGGCACCGGCTTGGGCAGGGAGACGTTCTGGGTCTGTTCGCTGGCCAGCAGCGCGTCGATCGCCGCGCGGTTCCAGCGCAGCGGATCATCGAACAGCAGCTCGACGAGCTCCAGTGCGCGTTCGACGCGGATGCAGCCGGAGCTGAAGGCGCGTTGCCGCGCGTCGAACAGCGCCTGATGCGGCGTGTCGTGCAGATAGACGGCGTACGGATTCGGAAACCGGATCGCGACGCGGCCGAGCGAGTTGTCGGCGCCGGCGTCCTGGCGCAGCGTGACGTTGCCGGGCCGGCTCCAGTCGATCGACGCCGGATCGAGCTCGCGGCCGCTGGCATCGAGCACGCGCAGGCGGTTGCGCTGCAGATAGCGGGGATCCTTGCGCAGCTTCGGCAGCACGTCCTCGCGCAGGATCGTCGGCGGCACCGTCCAGGTGGGATTGAAGGTGATGATGTTGATCGCCGATTCGAAGATCGGCGTGCTGCGGTAGGGCTTGCCGACCTGCACGCGCGAGCGCCACACGGCCTCGCCGTGGCGGTACAGCGCGATGCCATAGCCGGCGACGTCGACCAGTACGAAATCGCCGTCGGCGCGATGCAGCAGCCAGCGGCCGCGTTCCAGGTTGGCGCGCAGCTGCGCGATGCGTGCCGCCAGCGGCACGTTCAGCACCCGCAGCGTGGCGCGGCCGACGACGCCGTCGGCGTCGAGATACTGCGCCGCCTGATAGCGCTCCACTGCTGCCTGCAGCTCGCTGTCGTACCGCAGGTTCTGCGCGTCGGCGGTCAGCGTCGCGCCGTCGAGCGCGAGGCGCTGGCGCAGCACCGGCACGCGCGCATCCTCGGCGCCGGGCTTGAGCGACGGACCGGCCGCGATCGCCGGCCAGCCGCCGGCCGCTTCGAGCGCGCGCAGCCGCGCCAGTGCCGCGCGCAGGCGCGCATAGATCGGATGCGCCGGCCGCGCTGCCGCGAACAGGCCGGCGAAATCGCCGCTGTCGACGGCCGCGGCGAACGCGCGCAGGCCGGCCTGCGGATCGATCGCGCGCGGCACGAAGTTCCAGTGCGTATCGAGCGTACCGGGCTCGACCTTGCCGCGATACAGATGCAGCAGCGCCAGCATCGCGCCGTGCGTCACGCGCCAGTCGTCGTCGGCCAGCGTCTGGCCCGACGCCGCCGTCGCTGGACGGTCGACTTCGGCGAGCTGGTAGTCCGCCGGATCGAGACCGTCATCGGCCAGTCCGCGCAGTGCCGCCGCCAGCGCCGCACGCCGCTGCGGATCGGTCCATGCCGGCCGGCCGCCGCGCGCGTCGTAGAACAGCCCGATCGCCTCGTCGAAGCCGAGCGGCGGCGTGGCGCTGCCGGGCACCGCCGCCAGCTGCGCCTCGGCGCGCGTGCGCAGCGGCGCCGCGCGCGCCGCCAGCCGCTGCTGCGCGTCGGCGAGCACGGCGGCGTCCGCCGCCGCGGCGCGCGCGGGCGGTCCCGGCAGCGCGCAGACAAAGAAGAAAACGATGGTGACGGCCAGAGCGCGTGCGCGTCCGTGCATGTGCGGTCCTCGTGAGGGGCCGTCACGGTAGCGTCCCGGCCGGGCCCGGTCCATTTGGCGAATCCGCCGCCAGCCGGTACCATGCAGGCGCACCCGGCGGTCCGGCATCTTCGCATCGGACGCGATGGCCGCCCCGGATGCCCGTCCTGTTTCCCCCATGGTTGCGGTCGCGCCCCGGGCGCCAGCCGCACCGCCAGACACGGTGTTTTGAAAAATGCAGTCTTTCCGATCGGCCGTAGCGTCCGCATGCGCTGCCCTGTTGCTTCCGTTCTGCGCACACGCCGCGGACGTCTCCTCGCTCTACACCGACCTGCGCCGCGCCGCGCCCGACGCGCAGCCGCAGGCCCTGCAGGCGGCACTCGACGCGCTGAACTGCGCACAGTCCGCCGACGAGATCGCCGACGCCCGCCGCCTGGCGCTGATCGACTACTCGCTGCCGTCGACGCAGCCGCGCCTGTGGGTCTTCGACCTCGGCGAGCGCCGGCTGCTGTTCCGCGAACTCGTCGCGCACGGCCGCAACTCCGGCGAACGCTACGCCGAGCGCTTCTCGAACCGCGACGGCAGCCTGCAGTCGAGCCTCGGCCTGTTCCGCACCCTGAACAGCTATCAGGGCGGCAACGGCTATTCGCTGCGTCTGGCCGGGCTCGAACCGGGCGTCAACGATCTGGCCCTGCAGCGCGCGCTGGTCATCCACGGCGCTCCGTACGTCGACGCCGCGCTCGGCGCCAAGCAGGGCCGCATCGGCCGCAGCTGGGGCTGCCCGGCGGTGCGCGCCGGCATCGCCCGGCCGCTGATCGACGCGATGAAGAACGGCCAGCTGCTGTTCTCGTACTACCCGGATTCGCACTGGCTGGCGTCGTCGCGCTTCCTGCACTGCGCGACGGTCACCGAGCGCCGCGAGACGCGCACGCCGAGCTTCATCCGCACCGCCGCCGCCGCGCCCTGAACGCTGCGGGCGCAGCAGCGGCGCAGTCTTTCAGCCGACGATGATGCGGCCGGCGTCGCCGCCGGTGCCGCCAAGCAGCAGCTTGTTCAGGCGGCGCACGAAGCCGGCCGGATCGTCGAGCTGGCCGCCTTCGGCGAGCACCGCCTGACCGAACAGCAGCTCGCCGAGATCGGCGAACGTCGCCTCGTCGGCGGTCGCCTTCAGCTTCTCGACCAGCGGATGGGTCGGATTGAGCTCGAGGATCGGCCGCGACGCCGGCGCCTGCTCGCCGGCGCGCTTGAGCATTTCCTCGAGCCGGCGCGACAGCGCGTACTCGCCGGCCACCAGACACGACGGCGACTCGGTCAGGCGCGACGACAGCCGCACCGACTCGACGCGCTCGCCGAGCGTCTTCTGCAGGCGTTCGAGCACGTCCTTGTACTCGCCTTCGAGGCGCGCCTTCTCCGGCGTTTCGATCTTGCTTTCGAGATCCTTGGACGCCCGCGACACCGACTCCAGCTTCTTGCCGCCGAACTCGCTCAGGTGTCCGACCAGCCACTCGTCGATGCGGTCGACGAGCAGCAGCACCTCGAAATTGCGGGCACGAAAACCTTCGAGATGCGGCGAGCTGCGCGCCGCCGACAGCGTGTCGGCGGTCAGGTAGTAAATGCCGTCCTGCCCGGCCGGCATGCGCGCCACATAGGCGTCGAGCGAAACCTCCGGCTGGTCCGGCGCGGCGGTCGAATGGAAGCGGCACAGCCGGGCGATGCGCTCGCGGTTGGCGGCATCCTCGACAATGCCCTCCTTCAGCACCACGCCGAACGCCGCCCAGAATTTCGCGTAGTCGTCCGGCTTGTTGGCGGCCATGTCGTCGAGCAGATCGAGCACGCGCTTGACCAGCGCGCCGCGAATCTTCTCGACCGTGCGGTTGCCCTGCAGAATCTCGCGCGAGACGTTCAGCGGCAGATCCGGCGTATCGACCACGCCGCGCACGAAGCGCAGGTACGGCGGCAGCAGCTCGGCCGCCTTGTCCATGATGAAGACGCGTTTGACGTAGAGCTGCACGCCGCGCGACTGCTCGCGATCCCAGAGATCGAACGGCGCATGCGCCGGAATGTAGAGCAGCGAGGTGTACTCGATCGTGCCTTCGACCTTGTGATGCGCCCAGGCCAGCGGCGCCTGGTAGTCGTGCGCGATCTGCTCGTAGAACTTCGCGTAGTCCTCGTCCTTGAGCTCGGACTTCGGCCGCGTCCAGAACGCACGCGCCTGATTCAGCGTTTCGAGCTCGCCCTTGTCGTTCTTGAGCTTGATCGGCAGGCCGATGTGGTCCGAGTAGCGGCGCACGATCGTCGCCAGCCGCATCGGCTCCAGAAATTCCTTGTCGTCCTCGCGCAGGTGCAGGATCACTTCGGTGCCGCGATCGAGCTTGAACGAAGGCTCGACGAAAAACTCGCCCTGCCCGTCCGATTCCCAGCGCACCGCGTCGGCGTCGCTGCGCTTGCTCAGCACCGTCACCTTGTCGGCGACGATGTAGGCGGAGTAGAAACCGACGCCGAACTGGCCGATCAGCTGCGAGTCCTTCTTCTGGTCGCCGGACAGCGACTCGATGAACTTGCGCGTGCCCGAGCGCGCGATCGTGCCGAGGTTCTCGATCACTTCGTCACGCGACATGCCGACGCCGTTGTCGCGGATCGTCAGCGTGCCCGCCGCCGGATCGGGAATCAGCTCGACCGCGAGCTCGTCGCCGCCGAGCAGCTCGGGCCTGGCGATCGCCTCGAAGCGCAGCTTGTCGCAGGCATCGGAGGCATTCGAGATCAGCTCGCGCAGGAAGATTTCCTTGTTCGAGTACAGCGAATGGATCATCAGGTGCAGCAGATGCCGCACTTCCGCCTGGAATTCACGCTTTTCGGCTGCCATTGACGCAGGACTCCTTGTGCAAACATTGGAGGCGGCGTTTTAGGGCCGGCGCCCGGCGATTTCAAGCCCAGGACCTGGGCCACTCGCCGCGCGCTCAGTCCAGCGTGCGCCGGTAGAAACGCACGGCGACCGCCATGACGATCACCGTGAAGACCAGTATCGGCCAGATGCTTGGCCACAGCTCGGCCCAGCCGTTGCCCTTGAGCACGATGCCGCGGATCAGGCGGTTGAAGTGCGTCAGGGGCAGCACGCTGGCGAGCCATTGCGCCCAGGCCGGCATGCCGGCGAACGGGAACATGAAGCCGGACAGCAGCATGTTCGGCAGGAAGTAGAACATCGTCATCTGCATCGCCTGCAGCTGGTTCTTGGCCAGCGACGACAGCGTGATGCCGACGGTGAGGTTGGCGGCGATGAACAGCAGCGCGGCCAGATAGACCGCGACGATGCTGCCGAAGAACGGCACGCCGAACACGAAGCGCGCGGCGAGCAGGATGATCGTCGCCTGCAGCAGGCCGATCGCGATATACGGCACGATCTTGCCGCTCATGACCTCGAGCGGCCGCACCGGCGTCGCCAGCAGGTTTTCCATGGTGCCGCGCTCGCGTTCGCGCGTCATCGCCAGGCCCGTCATCATCACCAGCGTCATCGACAGGATCACGCCCATCAGACCGGGGATGATGTTGTACTGCGTCACGCCCTCCGGGTTGTAGAGGCGGTGCACGCGGATCTCGAACGGCGGCGCGCCCGGCAGCAGCGCCGCCAGCGGCCCGCGCAGATCCTTGCTCGCGACCGAGGCGACGATCCGCTCGACGGCGCCGAGCGCCATGCCGGTCGCGGTCGGATCGGTGGCATCGGCCTCGAGCAGCACGGCCGGCTTCTCGCCGCGCAGCAGGCGCTTGCTGAAATCCGCCGGGATACTGAGCACGAACTGCACGCGGCCCTCGGCCAGCGCTTCGCGGCCGGCGGCCTCGTCCGGCAGTTCCTCGGTGATCGCGAAGTAGCGCGAATTGCGCAGCGCGGCGACCAGGCTGCGGCTGAACTCGCTTTGCTCGGCGCTGATCACCGCCGTCGGCAGGTGGCGCGGATCGGTGTTGATCGCGAAGCCGAACAGCGCCAGCTGCACGATCGGGATGCCGACGATCATCGCGAAGGTGACGCGGTCGCGGCGCAGCTGCAGGAACTCCTTGCGCACCACGCCCCACCAGCGCGCCGCCGAGAAGCCGCGGAAGTTGCCGAGCCAGGCGCTCACGGCCGCTCCCGGTAGTTGTCGGTCGCGCGGCTCATCAGATGGATGAAGACGTCCTCGAGACCGGTCGGCACCGTCTCGATGCGCAGACCGGCGCCGCCGGCGATGCGGCGCACGCTGGCTTCCAGCGTCGCGGCGTCGGCGCCGGTCACGTGCAGGACACTGCCGAAGACCACGGTCTGCTCGACGCCCGGCGCCTCGCGCAGGCGCTGCGACAGCTCGCCCAGGTGCTCGCCATGCACGGCCCAGGTCGTCAGCCGCTGCGCGGCGACGACCTCGGCGGCGGTGCCCTGCACCAGCAGCTGGCCGTAGGCCATGTAGGCGAGCTTGTGGCAGCGCTCGGCCTCGTCCATGTAGTGCGTGCTGACCAGCACCGAAATGCCCTGCGCGGCGAGGCCGTGCAGCTCTTCCCAGAAGTCGCGGCGCGCGGTCGGGTCGACGCCGGCGGTCGGCTCGTCGAGCAGCAGTAGCTGCGGCCGGTGCAGCATGCACGCCGCCAGCGCCAGGCGCTGCTTCCAGCCACCCGACAGCGCACCGGTCAGCTGCTGCGCGCGCGAGGTGAGGCCGAGCCGTTCGAGCGCCTCGTCGACGGCGGCGCGGCGGTTCGGCATTTCGTAAAGGCGCGCGACGAAATCGAGGTTCTCGCGAATCGTCAGGTCTTCCCAGTACGAGAAGCGCTGCGTCATGTAGCCGACCTGGCGCTTGATCGCGTCGGCCTCGCGCAGGATGTCGTGGCCGAGACAGCGGCCGCTGCCGGAATCCGGCGTCAGCAGGCCGCACATCATGCGGATCGACGTGGTCTTGCCGCTGCCGTTCGGGCCGAGAAAGCCGAAAATCTCGCCGCGCCGCACCTGCAGGCTGAGGTCGGCGACCACGTGCTTGTCGCCAAAAAACTTGTTCAGGCCGCGGACGTCGATCGCCAGCGCCTGGGCGCTCACGGCAGCGTCACCGTCAGCGGCTGGCCCGGATGCAGCACGCCGGCGTCGGCCGGCGTCGGCCAGGCCTCGACCATGAACACCAGCTTGTCGCGCGTCTCGTTGCTGTAGATCACCGGCGGCGTGTACTCCGCCTCGCCCGCCACGTAGCGGATCGTCGCCGGCAGCTCGCACGCGCAGCCATCGCACTGCAGGCGCACGCTCTGGCCGGGGTGCAGCCGCCCGACCGTGGTCTCCGGCACGAAGAAGCGGACCTTGACGTTGCCCGGCGGCAGCAGGCGCACGACCGGGCTGCCGGCCGGCACCCACTCGCCGAGGCGATACAGCGTGTCGTAGACCTGCGCGTCCTGCCCGGCCCGCAGCGTCTTCTCGTCGAGCCGCCACTGCGCCTGCGCCAGCTGCGCGCGCGCTGCCTCGACCTGCGCCGCCTGCGCGGCGATCTGCTGCTCGCGCCCCGGCAGCGCGGCGACGGCGAGCTGGTCGCGCAGTTCGCGCACGCGCTCGGCGGCGGCCTCGGCCGCGGCGCGGCTGGCGTCGAGCTGGGCCTGCGACACTGCGCCGCTGCCGGCCAGGGCCTGATCGCGGCGCCACTGCTCGGCAGCGTTGCGATCGGCGGCCATGGCCTGCGCCAGCTGCGCGCGCAGCACCGCGATCTCGGGTGCACGCTTGCCGGTCAGCAGATCCGCGTACTGCGCCTGCGCCGCAGACAGCTGCTGCGCCGCCTGGCGCTGTGCGGCCGCCTCCAGTGTCGCCTCGAGCGCGAACAGTGGCGCGCCGGCGCGGACCGCGTCGCCGCGCCGGACCGTGAGCCGCTCCAGCCGCCCGGCCTGCGAGGCGGCGACGTAGACGAACTCGCCTTCGACGTAGCCCTGGAAACGGTCGACAGCGGGATCCGAACAGGCCGCGAGCCCGGACACGCACAGCAGCACCGCGATCAGAGAGCCTCTAGGCATCGGCGCGCTCCAGGAGCTCGCGCTGCGCGCGCAGCGCGCCCAGCGAAAATTGCGCGATATGGGCGGAAAGGCGCGCAACCGCGCCGTCGTCATAGGTCTGCGGCGCCAGCGTCTGCACCAGCGGCCGCGCGAACAGGTAGAACATGCACTGGCTGACGAGGCTGAACGTGCAGCGCTGGATCGTGGCGGCGTCCGCACGGGGGCCGAGCAGCGCCGTCACGACGGCCGACAGCTGCCGGAACTGCGGCGCGATGACGTCCTGCACCATCGCCGGCAGCGCCGCGCTCGGCGCCAGCAGCTCGCGCATCAGCAGCTTCGGCACGAAGCCGCGCTGGTCGTCGGCGAGCAGGCGGCTCAGCAGCATGGTCAGCGCTGCCTGCAATGCGGCCTCGGGCGTCGCCGATTGGGCCGGGTCGGGCAGCGGATAGCGCTCGATGCGCTCGCTCGCCTGGCGGCGCAGCACCTCCAGATAGAGCGCTTCCTTGCTGCCGAAGTGATAGTTGATCGCGGCGACGTTGGCGCCGGCACGCTCGGCGATGTCGCGCACGCGTGCCTGCTCGTAGCCGGAGGCGACGAAGACCGCCGTCGCCGCCTGCAGCAGCGCGGCGCGCGTCGCCTCGGGCGAGCCGCCGACGGCGGTTTTCTTCGGACTTGCGGGGCGACGGCGGGGAAGCTTCATCGACGGAATCAAACAATTGTTTGAAACAGTCGATTTAATACGCCCGGCGCGGCAGCCGGTCAAGCGCCGGCGCGGTGTGTGCCGGCGCCGTACGCCAAAATGCGGACGACCAAAAGCCACGGCGGACCTTTGAAGGTCCGCCGTGGCGACATCACGGTCGGTGCCGGCCGCGCCGCGGCCGGACGGCGCGTCTTAGCCGAGTTTCTCGGCGATGCGCGCGGCCTTGCCCGACAGATTGCGCAGGTAGTACAGCTTGGCGCGACGGACTTCACCGCGACGCTTCACGCTGATCTCGGCGACCTGCGGGCTGTAGGTCTGGAACACGCGCTCGACACCCTCGCCGTGCGAGGTCTTGCGCACGGTGAACGCCGAGTTCAGGCCGCGGTTGCGCTTGGCGATGACGACGCCTTCGAACGACTGCAGACGCTCGCGATCGCCTTCCTTGACCTTGACCTTGACCTCGACCGTGTCACCCGGATTGAAAGCCGGAACCTGCTTGTTCATCTGTTCCGCTTCAACCGCGGCAATGATCTTGTTCGTACGCATGTCTGATACCTCTGTTGTGCCTACCGCTGCTGCGCGATGAAGTCGCGCAACAGCGCCCTTGAATCCTCGTCCAGCTCCAGCCCGTCGAGCAGCTCGGGCCGCTTCAACCATGTCTGCCCGAGCGACTGCTGACGACGCCAGCGCGCGATTTTCGCATGATCGCCGGACAACAGCACGTCCGGGACCGCGGCATCGCGCCAGACTTCCGGCCGCGTGTAGTGCGGATGGTCCAGAAGCCCCGCGGAGAACGAATCGTTCACCGCCGACTGCTCGTCGCCCAGCACGCCGGGCAACAGGCGGGCAATGGCATCAATCACCACCATCGCCGCCAGTTCGCCGCCGGACAACACGAAGTCGCCCAGCGACAGTTCAAAATCCACTTCGGCCGCGAGCACACGCTCGTCCAGGCCTTCGTACCGACCGCAGAGCAGGATCAAGCCCGGCTCCGCGCTCAGGCGCTCCGCCCATCGCTGATCGAAGCGGCTGCCCTGCGGCGACAGATAGACCACTTTCGTGGGAACCTTCGCCGCTCCGAGCGCCGCTCTGGCGTCGCTCACCGCCGCCGCGAGCGGCTCGGCTTCCATCACCATGCCGGGCCCGCCGCCGTACGGCCGGGCGTCGACCCGGCGCCACTTGTTCGTGCTGTAGTCGCGCGGATTGCGCGTCGACAGCGCGAGCTGGCCCTGCTCGACCGCGATCCGGGGCATCCCGAACCGCGTCACCTGCTCCACGAATTCCGGGAACAGCGTGATGACCTCGACCTTCATCACCAGTCCGGCTGCCACTCGCAGACGATGCGACCGCCGGCCAGATCGACCTCGCGGACGATCTGCGGACTGACGAACGGAATCAGCCGCGTCGTTGCGTCCGCGCCATCGCCGCTGCGATCGGTGATGACCAGCACGTCCTGCGGTCCGTTGCTGGTCATGTCGGTGACCGTGCCCAGCGGCAGCCCTTCGACGTTCTCGACGCGAAGGCCGATCAGCTCGGCCCAGTAGTACTGGCCGTCCGGCAGCTTCGGCATCTCGCTGCGCTCGACCTGGATCTCGGCGCCGATCAGTCCGGCGGCGATCTCGCGATCCTCGATCGGCGCGCCATTGGCGTCGCTGATCTGCGCGACCAGACTGCTACCGTGCACCTGACCGGCGAGCAGCTTGGCTTCGAAGCCTTCGCCGCGGGCGATCCACCAGCGGCGGTACTTCAGAATGTTCTGGGCCGGCCGGGTGTCGGAGTACACCTTGATCCAGCCCTTGACGCCGTAGACGCCGGCGACGCGGCCCAGCGTCACCCGGCGCGTTTCCACAGCTTAGGCGGCGGCCTTCGGCGCCGTCTTGACCAGGAACGCGACGCGATCCGACATCTGCGCGCCATTCTTGGTCCAGTGTTCGACGCGGGCGAGGTCGAGCACGAGCTTCTGCTCCTGACCCTTGGCGTTCGGGTTGTAGTGGCCGAGGCGCTCGATGAAGCGGCCGTCGCGGGCGCTGCTCTTCTCGGTGGCAACCACGTGGTAGAACGGGCGCTTCTTGGCGCCGGCGCGAGCCAGACGAATCGTAACCATGCTTGCAAATTCCTGTTTTCTAGACGACCTAGCAGGCCGCTAAGGCCGCTGAAAGGCCGCGTATTTTAGCGATTTCCACACAGAACTCCAGCGCTTCGGCCAGTCTGGTGGAAATTGCCGCTCAACGCCGCGCCAGCCAGGCCAGCAGTTGCTCGCGCCGCGCGCCGCCGAGCGCCTCGAAACGCTGCCGCGCGCGGGCCGCCTCGCCGTCGTGCCAGAGTACCGCCTGTTCCAGCGAAAGTGCCCTGCCGTCATGCAGATACGTCGGCACGCCGGTGCGCGGCACCAGGCCGACGGCCCACAGCGGTGCGGTCCGCCAGCGGCTCGTGACCACACGCCCGGCGACGTCGCGGTCGGTCAGGCCCGGCCCGAGATCGTGCAGCAGCAAATCGCTGTACGCGGCGATCGTCACGGAGCGGCCGTCGCCGAGACGTACGCTCGCCCGCGGCCGGTGGCACAGCGCGCAGCCGGCCGCTGCGAACAGCGCGGCGCCCGCTCGCTCTTCCTGATCCGAGCGGCGCGGCACGGCCGGCACCGCGAGTTTCTGCTGGAACGCCAGCACCGCCGCGAACAGGGCATCGTCGACTTCCGGAACGCCGCCGTCCGCCAGGCGGCAACGCGTCTGCGCCGGAGTGCAGTCGTCGGCCGGCAGCAGCCGCGTCGTCAGGCCCATCTCGCGCGAGAACGCGCGCGCCGTCTGCTCGGCGAGCGACACCGAGGCGCCCTGCCAGCCGAACCGTCCGGCCCGCTCGCCGCGGATGCCGTCGCGACGCGCTGCCGGATCGGCGGCCCAGCGCCGGCGCTGGGCATCGCTGATGCGCTCGAGCAGGCCAACGCCGTACAAGGCTGGCGCGATGCGCGGCCGCAGGATCGTGTCGGCCGCCAGCGCGCCGTCGCGCAAGGCCTCGACGCGATACGCCGGCACGCGCAGGGTCCAGAGCGCGCCGTCCGGATAGCGGCCGCGCCGCGCCCGGTAGTGCACTGACAGCGCGGCCTCGGCGTCGAGACCGTCGATCGCCGCCACGTTCAGTGTGTGGCCGTAGACCGGGTCCGGCCCGGCGTCGCGCTGCAGTTGCAGCACCAGCGAACCGGGCACCGGGCCGTCGCCTTCCGGACCGCGGCCGCGCGCGCCGTCGTTGTGGCAGCCGTCGCAGCTGCCGACGTTGAACAGCGGGCCGAGCCCGTCGATACGCATCGCGCGCGGCGTGCCGGCGACGACCCACTGTGTGTTGAACACCCGCAGACCGAGTTCGTAGCGGGCGCCCTCGTCGCCCGACAGCGGCGCATACGCCGGCGGCTCGCGCGAATCGGCGAGCGGCTGGCGCCCGAAATCGGCCGCCGCCGCGCTGCCGCAGACCAGCGCGGCGACGAACGCCAGCGCGCGCCTCACGGCGCCGCGGTCACCGACAGGCGCACGGTCTCGCCGGCATGGCCGCTCAGCTGCAGCCAGACCTCGCCGGCCGGCAGCGCGTAGACGACGATCTTGCGCGGCGCGCTGCAGGCCGGATCGCCGCTGAAATCCAGCGACGGCAGCGACTGGCCCGCTGCGAGCACGTCGATCCAGAACGGCACGTCGAGCGCGACGCGATAACGTCCGGCCTGCGCGATCCGCACGCGTGCCAGACCGGCCGAGGCGCCATCGGCGAGCGTCTTCTTGGCCGGCGGCGCGATCAGGCTCACCGCTTCCTGCGGCACCAGCTGCAGCGCGTAGAGCCGGCCGCTTTCGAGCCGCGGCGCGGCGTCGCGTGCGCGGCCCGCCGCCAGCGCCAGCGGCTCGCCGGCGAAGACGGCGCGGACATCGGCGACGTCCCACTTGATGCCCTCGCAGGGCGCCGCCGCCGGGGCGGCCGTGATCCAGGAAACCGCGAGCAGCGGCAGCAAAGCGCGAAGCAGCAGCGTGCGAAGAGCCATGGCGATCAGAAGCGGTAGTTCAGGTTGCTGAAGAAATTGCGCCCGGCCTCGGGAAAGCCCTCGGTGTAGGCGTAATGGCGATCGAACAGATTGTTGGCGCCGGCCTCGACGCTGAGTCCGCGGCCGAGTGCGGCCGACAGCTTGAGGTTGGCGACGGTGTAGCTGGGGACACCGCGCCGGCCGTCCGTCGTGTTCAGGCGATCGGCGTTGTACTCGGCGCTGGCCACCACACTGAGCACGGACGTGGCGTCCCACTGCCCGTAGACGAACAGCTTGTGCCTGGGCACGTCGGTCAGGCGGATTTTGCGAATCTCCGGATCGTCGCTGACATTGCGCCGGTCGAGCCAGGTGTAATTGCCGCCGAGTTCGAGACTCGCGAGCGGACGGCCGCGCAGGCCGAGGTCGGCGCCCTGACTCGATACGTCGCCGACGTTCTGTTTCTGCGTGCAGCTCGAACCGCTGTCGGTGCAACGCGACGGATCGATGGACACGGCCTGAATCAGGTCGCTGATATCGCTGTAGTAGAGCGCCGCATCAATCTGCACGCCGTGCCAGGCCTGCGCGATGCCGAGCTGGTAGTGCGTCGCGTATTCCGCCTTCAGATCGGGATTCGGCACTGACGTGCCGAAACTGTACGAATAGCGGTCCTTGATCGTCGGGAAGCGGCTCTTGCGCGCGATCGTGAAGTAGGCGTTGCCGTCGTCCGCGGACTTGTAGAACAGCCCGAGCTGAGGATTGAACGACGAGGCCTTGCCGAGCTCGAAGTCGGAAATGCCGGCGCTGCCGTAATCTTCGGCGCGCCTGCCGTCGCGGCGGTCGTAGCTGGCGCCGGCGACGACGTCGATGCGCGCGCCGATGCGCTGCGTGTCCTCGACGCCGATCGAGTAGGTCCGATCCTCGAAGTGCTGCACCGGATCGCTGTTGTCGTGTTCGCGATGGAAGTCGGCCTTGTAGTGCGCGGATGCCTTCAGCGTGTTGGCAGCGCCCAGCTGCGTGCCGGCTTCGAGGCTGCCGCCGTAGCTGTAGTCGTCGTACCAGCTCTTGAACGCATAACGCTTGGTCATCGTCGAGTACGTCGCGTCGTCGTAGCTGAACAGTGAATTCCGGAAGGTGTCGTAGTAGGCACGGACCTTGACGTAGGCATCACCGAACGCCGTCTTCGAGATGAAGTACAGGCTGTCCTTGTCCCAGCTCGGCCATTGCCAGTAGCGCACGCTGACGCCGGACGCGCTGCCGGCGTACGGCGGATTGCCCTTCTCGCCGCGCTGCACGACATAGTTCAGCGCGTACTCGTCGGTCGCGTTGGGCGTATACGCCAGCTTCAGGTTGAGCTTCTGGTCGGTGTTGTACGAGTTGCCGCGCACGCCGCCGTTCTCGGCAGCCGTCGGCGTGTAAGCGTCGGACAGCGAGAAATGCCGGCGATCCAGATACGAGCCGCCGAGCTGCGCGTACCACAGGCCCTGGTTGCTGCCGAGGTTGACGCTGGCACGATAGCCCTCGTCGTTCATGTCGCGGTCGTAGTACAGGCCGCCGCCGACATTGCCTTCGAGCTTCGCGCCGGGGCGGCGGCTGATCAGATTGACCGCGCCGCCGAGCGTGTTCGGACCGTACAGCACCGAGCTGAAGCCCTTGGCGACCTGGATCTCGGCGAGATCGAAGGTATTGAAGCGACCCATGTCGGCGTAGCCGTCGTACGAGACATAGACCGGAATGCCGTCGATGAACACCGGCACCTGGCGCAGGTCGAAGCCGCGCACGAAGAAGGCCTGCTCGTTGCGCGCGCCGACACCGCCGGTAACGACGCCCGGCATCAGGCTCAACGCCCGCCCGACCGTCTCGCGATTGAAGCGCTGCAGCTCGGCCTGATCGACCTCGCTGCCGCCCGCCTGCGGTGCGCCCTCGCCCGGCGCCGTGACCACGATCTCGCCGAGCGCGAACGGCGAAATTTCATCCTGCTGCGCTTGCGCCGCCGTCGACAGCGCGCACAGCGCCGCGCCGGCCATGACCATCCGTTTCATGTCGTTGCTCCCAAGGTTTTCGGTTCCGCAAGGACGCCGAGCCCGGGACGAAAAACGCCCGTCGGCCTTGCGCGATTGCGCCGGCGCGTCGTTGGACCGGTCATTATGTAGTCGACTATATAACGAAACGCGCAGGCCCGCGATGAGATGTTCGCCCGCATGTCAGAGCACCCGAACCGAAGGCGCGGCAGCGCAATGCCCGGGCAGCGGCAAGCCGCGCCCGCCCGGCGCGCGCCGCGAAGCATGGGTTCAGGAGGGGCTGTCGCTTAACGCGACGCGCCGAGCAGCGCGAGCACGCGGCTTTCGATGTCGCCGGCGAAACTGTCGCCGAAGCCGTAGTAGATCTGGTCGATCTCGCCGCTTGGCGTGATGATGAAGGTTGCCGGCAGGCGCCACAGATCGAAGAAGCGCGTGGCGATGCCGATCGGATCGACGATCACCGGATAGGAAACCGGATGCAGCTTGATGAAGCGCTGCGCCTTGTCGACTTCCTGGTCGATGCTGACCGACAGCACTTCGAAGCGCTCGCCGTAGCCCTGCTTTCTCAGGCGGCCGTGAAGCGCATCGATCTGCGGCATCGATTCGATGCACGGACCGCACCACGAGGCCCAGAAATCGAGGACCACGACCTTGCCCTTCAGCGCGCTGAGCTTGGTGCCCTGCGGCCCCTGCAGGACCACGCCGGCGGCTTCCGGCGCCTGCTGGCCGACCTTGATCGCATGGGCCGGCGTGCTGGCCAGCATGGCCAGCAGCAGCAGCAGCGCCCCGCCGACGCCCCGGCGCATCGGCTCAGCGCCGCGGAATCATGCCCGGCGGCAAGCGCCCGGCGAGGCCGCGCATCATCTTCGCCATGCCGCCGCTGGCGACCTTCTTCATCATGTCGCGCGTGGTCTCGAACTGACGCAGCAGCTGATTGACCTGCTGCACTTCGAGACCGGCGCCGGCGGCGATGCGGCGCTTGCGCGAGGCCTTGATGAGGTCCGGGAAGCGGCGCTCCTGCGGCGTCATCGAGTTGATGATCGCGATCGTGCGCCGCACCTGCTTCTCGGCGTCGACGTTCTTGAGCTGCGCCTGCAGCTGCGCGCCGCCCGGCAACTTCTCGATCAGCGACTGCATGCTGCCCATGTTCTGCATCTGCAGCATCTGCTCGCGGAAGTCCGCGAGGTCGAAGTTCTTCGACTTCTTCAGTTTTTCGGCGAGCTTCTGCGCCTTCTCGTGGTCGACCTTGCGCGCCGTTTCCTCGATCAGGCTGAGCACGTCGCCCTGGCCGAGGATGCGCGTGGCGATGCGGTCCGGATGGAAGACCTCGAGGCGGTCGGACTTTTCGCCGACGCCGAGGAACTTGATCGGCTTGCCGGTGACCTGGCGGACCGACAGCGCCGCGCCGCCGCGGGCATCGCCGTCGACCTTGGTCAGGATCACGCCGGTCAGCGGCAGCCGATCGGCGAACGCGCGCGCCGTCTGGGCGGCGTCCTGGCCGGTCATGCTGTCGACGACGAACAGCGTCTCGACCGGATCGAGCGCGGCGTGCAGCGCCGCGATCTCCTGCATCATGTCCTCGTCGACCGTGGTGCGGCCGGCGGTGTCGACGATCAGCACGTCGGCGTACTGCTTGCGCGCCTCGGCGAGCGCCGCCTTGGCGATGTCGACCGGATTCTGGCCGACCTGCGACGGGAAGAATTCGACGCCGACGTTGCCGGCGACGATGCGCAGCTGCTCGATGGCGGCCGGGCGGTAGACGTCGCACGAGACGACGACCACCTTCTTCTTCTGTTCCTTCAGCCACAGCGCCAGCTTGCCGGTGCTGGTGGTCTTGCCCGAACCCTGCAGACCGGCCATCAGGATGATCGCCGGCGGCTGCGCGCGCAGGTTCAGCGGCTCGGTAACGCCGCCGAGGGTCGCCGTCAGTTCCTGCTGGACGACGCGCAGGAACTCCTGGCCGGGCGTCAGCGACTGCGTGATCTCGACGCCCAGCGCGCGCGCCTTGACCTTGTCGACGAAGTCCTTGACGACCGGCAGCGCCACGTCGGCCTCGAGCAGCGCCATGCGCAGCTCGCGGCTGGCGGCATTGATCTGCTCTTCGGTCAGGCGGCCCTGGCCGCGGATGGAGTCGAGCACGCGCCCGAGGCGCGTCGTCAGATTTTCGAACATGAAGGGCTACGGATGTCGGATCGGTCTATTGTAGCGGCGCAGCGCCCGCGCCGGCGGCCGGCGCGCTCAGCTCAGCGAAATGCTGTCGCCGCGCTTGAGGTGTACGTATTCCCAGCCGCGCAGGGCGCGCCGGCACTCCTTCTCGATCTGCACCTCGGTCCCCGGCTTGTGATGCGTCAGGTACAGCTTCGGACGATGCACGAGCTTGCGCAGCTCGACGCCGAGCAGCTCCGGCGTGAAATGCTTCGAAGCATGGCTCAGCGCCGCTTCCTGGTCCGGGAACGCGATCTCGATCATCAGCTTGTCGAGTCGCGGCAGGCGGTTCAGGAACACCCACAGCGCGTCGTCGGCGTAGGTGTCGCCAGTGAATGCGAAGGTGCCGCTGCGCGTCTCGATCGCGTAGCCGTTGGCAGGCACCGTATGCAGGACGCGGAACGGAATCACCATGCGCCCGTCGCCGAGATCGATGCGCTCCTCCATCGCCACCTCGCTCCAGCGCAGCAGCGGGGTCGATTCGTCCGGCAGCGTCGAGAAGTCCGGCCAGATCCGCCAGTTGAAGATGTGCTCGCGCAACGCCTGCAGGGTATCGCGGCTGGCGTGCACGACGATCGGCTGCTCGATGCGGTCGAACAGATTGTCGGCCATGAACGCCAGGCCACAGACGTGATCGAGGTGGCAGTGCGTGAGGAACACGCGACGAATACGCTGCTGCTGGGTCAGGGTCAGATCGCCGACCCCGGTGCCGGCATCGATCAGGATTTCCTCGTCGAGCAACAGGCTGGTGGTCCGCAAGCCAGGACCGACGCCGCCACTGCAGCCGAGAATCTTGATACGCATAGCTTTCCGGAAAACCGATCGGACGATGCTAGCACGGCGGGCGCCAATGCTATGCTCGCCCCATGATCCTCACCGTACTCGCCGGCGCGCTCTACGTCGCCACCGCGCTGCTGATCTGGCGATGGCCGCAGCCGGCCCTCGAGCGCGTGCTGCCGCCGCTCGCGCTGCTGCTGCATGGCATCGCGCTGAGCGGCTACGTCTTTCATGGCGGCACCATCACCATCGGCTTCAACGAGGCGCTGTCGATGTTCAGCTGGCAGTCGTCGCTGTTGCTGTGGGCGCTGTGCTTCCGCGAGCCGCTGCGCGTGCTCGGCATGGCGGTCTACCCGCTGACCGCCGCCGCGGCACTGGCCGCGATCATCTGGCCTTCGCCGGTCAGCGATACCGTGGTCAGCGACTGGAAGGCCCGCATCCACATCGTGCTGTCGCTGTTCTCGGCCGGCCTGCTGACACTGGCCGCGGTGCAGTCGATCCTGCTGGCGGCACAGGACCGCCTGCTGCATCGCCGGCAGCTGACGCGGCTGGCGCGCGCGCTGCCGCCGGTGCAGACGATGGAGCGGCTGCTGTTCCAGCTGATCGGCATCGGCTTCGTGCTGCTGTCGCTGACGCTGCTGTCCGGCCTGTGGTTCATCCGCGACTGGCTGGCGCAGCATCTGGCCCACAAGACCATCCTGTCGGTCACCGCGTGGCTGATCTTCGGCGTGCTGCTGTGGGGCCGCGTCCGCCATGGCTGGCGCGGCCGCACGGCGATCCGCTGGGCGCTCGCCGGTTACGCGACCTTGATCCTGGCTTATTTCGGCAGCAAGTTGATTCTTGAAGAAATCCTAGGCCGGCATTGGACTTGAAGCGCTTTTCTCATGCGTGGCCGTTGACAGCGACCGACGCGCTTCGATAACTAGAAGCCGCTGACCCGGCCTCCCTCGACTCAATCCTACTTGGACGACATGCCCCTCGCCGCCCTGCTGGGCCTGCTGATCGCCCTGCTCGCGCTATCGGCGTTCTTCTCCGGCTCCGAAACCGGGCTGATGACGCTCAACCGCTACCGCCTGCGCACGCGTGCCCAGAACGGCGAGCGCGGCGCGCGCTACGCCAAGCGCCTGTTGCGGCGGCCCGACCGCCTGATCGGCACGATCCTGCTCGGCAATACCTTCGTCAACAATCTGGCCGCGGCGCTGGTGGCGATGATCACGGCGCGGCTGTTCTCGCACGATTCGGCGGTCCTGGTCGCCATCGGCGCGATGACCCTGATCATGCTGATCTTCGCCAAGGTCACGCCGAAGACGCTGGCCGCGCTGCACCCCGAGCGCGTCGCACTGCCGGCGGCCTACGTCTACTGGTTCCTGCGCCTGCCCCTGTTCCCGTTCGTCTGGGCGGTCAACCTGGCCAGCAACGGCCTGCTGCGCCTGTTCGGCATCACGCCGGAAGACGCCGCCCAGCACAGCCTCAGCTCCGAGGAACTGCGCACCGTGGTGCTGGAGGCCGGCGCGATGATCCCGCAGCGGCACCAGAAGATGCTGCTGTCGATCATCGACCTCGAGAAGGCGACCGTCGAGGACATCATGGTGCCGCGCAACGAGATCGTCGGCATCGATATCAGCGACTCCCGGGAAAGCATCCGCGACACCGTCATCGGCAGCCAGCACACGCGCCTGCCGGTGTTCGACGGCTCGATCGACAATCTGAAGGGCGTCGTCCACCTGCGCCGCGCCGTGCGCCTGGCCGCCGAGGACAAGCTCGACATCGACAGCCTGCTGGCGCTGGCCTCCGAGCCCTATTACGTGCCGGAAGGCACGCCACTGAACCAGCAGCTGCTGAACTTCCAGAATCAGAAGCGGCGCGTCGGCTTCGTCGTCGACGAGTACGGCGACATCCAGGGTCTGGTCACGCTCGAGGACATCCTCGAGGAAGTCGTCGGCGAATTCACTTCCGACCCGGCGACGCGGCTGAAGAACGTCTACGCCGATGCCGACGGCTCGTATCGCGTCTCCGGCTCGGTGACGGTGCGCAGCCTCAACCGCAACCTCGACTGGCACCTGCCCACGCAAGGGCCGAAGACGATCAACGGCCTGGTGCTCGAACACCTCGAGGCGCTGCCGCAGACCGGCAACCGCGTGGTGGTCGACGGCTACACGCTGGAGATCACCGAGGCGCGCGCCAACGTCATCAAGGCGACGCGCATCTGGCCGCCGAAGAACGGCGGCAACGGCAGTACGACCCGGCCGCGCGCCGCCTGAGCGCCGCGCCTCAGAGCTGCGCCAGCGCCTCGTCGAGGCGCGATACCGCGACCACTTCCAGATCGAGCTTGGTGCCGCGCCGCGGCCGGTTCGCCTCCGGCACGATCGCGCGCCGGAAGCCCTGCTTGGCGGCTTCGATCAGGCGTTCCTCGCCGCCGGCGACCGGGCGCACCTCGCCGGCCAGGCCGATCTCGCCGAAGACGATCCAGTCGCCGGGCACCGGCCGGCTGCGGAAGCTCGACAGCGCCGCCACCAGCAGCGGCAGGTCGGCCGCCGTTTCCTGGATGCGCATGCCGCCGACGACGTTGGCGAACACGTCCTGGTCGCCGAGCGAGATGCCGCCGTGGCGATGCAATACCGCCAGCAGCATGTTGAGACGGTTGCCTTCGAGGCCGAGCGTCACGCGCCGCGGATTGCCGATCGTCGACTGATCGACCAGCGCCTGTACCTCGACCAGCATCGGCCGGCTGCCCTGGCGCGTGACCGTGATGACGCTGCCCGGCACCGGTCCGCCGTGGCGCGACAGGAACAGCGCCGACGGGTTGCTGACCTCCTTGAGGCCACCGTCGGTCATCGCGAACACGCCGAGCTCGTTGACCGCGCCGAAGCGGTTCTTGACGGCGCGAATGATGCGAAAGCGCGAGCCCGGGTCGTGCTCGAAGTAGAGCACCGTGTCGACCATGTGCTCGAGCACGCGCGGGCCGGCGATCGCGCCCTCCTTGGTGACGTGGCCGACCAGCACGACCGCGGTCTGCGCCGACTTCGCGTAGCGCACCAGCTGCGCCGCGCATTCGCGCAGCTGCGACACCGAGCCCGGCGCCGAATCGAGCGTTTCGGTGTACAGGGTCTGGATCGAGTCGATGACGACCAGGCCGGGCCGCAGCGCCTGCAGCTGGGCGATGATCTGCTCGACGCCGGTCTCGGCGAGCACCGGCAGGTCGAGCCGCGTCAGGCCGAGGCGCTGTGCGCGCAGGTGCACCTGCGTCAGCGATTCCTCGCCGGTCACGTAAAGCGTCGGCAGGCGGCCGTGCACCTCGGCGAGCATCTGCAGCAGCAGCGTCGATTTGCCGATGCCCGGATCGCCGCCGATCAGGATCACCGCGCCGGGCACGATGCCGCCGCCGAGCACGCGGTCCATCTCGGCGAGCCCGGTATGCGCGCGCGGCTCTTCCTGCAGCTCGACTTCGTCAAGCTTCTGTACACGACCGCCGGCAAAGCCGGAGATGCCGCCGCCGCGCGCTTTCGGCGCCGCCGTCGCGACCGTCTCCGTCAGGCTGTTCCAGGCCCCACAATCCGGGCATTGCCCGACCCATTTCGGGCTGGTACCACCACAGTTCTGACAGACGTATTGGGTTTTGGCTTTGGCCATGCGAGTGCGACGCGTGTAGCGGACGGCGAAGTCCGGAACCGCTAGTATCGTCGCTCGTGTCGCCGCAGCACACGGGTCGGGGGGCTTGGTGGTGAAAGAAAAACTGTGGACCAGAGACTGGTTCGCGGCGCTCGCATTTGCAGTCGTGTTCGCCGTGCTCGCATACGGCGTGTTCGCCGAAAGCTTTCAGTCGCTCGAGCGTTACACCTATGACCTCGGCGTGCGCTCGCGCGAGCGCGCGCCGTCCGAGCGCATCGCCATCGTCGCCATCGACGACGCCTCGATCCGCAACCTCGGCCGCTGGCCGTGGCCGCGCACGCTGCAGGCCCAGCTGATCGACCGGCTGCGTGCCGGTGGCGCCAAGGTGATCGGCAATACCGCGCTCTATCTCGAAGCCGAGCGCAACGCCGGCAGCGACGGCCTGCAGGCCCTGGCCGACGAGCTGCGGCAGTCGCCGCTGAGCCAGCAGATTCCGGCCGAGATCGAGACCTTCGGCGTGATGCTCGACGACGGCGCACCACGCACCGCGACGCTCGCGGCGATCGCCAAGTCCTACCGCGAGTCGGCGCTGGCCCGCGACTACCGGCAGCTGATCGGCGCCCTCGCCGAGCGTATCGAGACGGCCGCCAGGGCCGGCGGCGGCGGTGACGACGCGCTCGCCGCGGCGCTGTCGGCGCAGGGCCGCACCGTGCTGCCGATGGTGTTCGAACTCGGCCGCCCGCAGGGGCGCCCGGATGCGCTGCTGCCCGACTACGTGCAACGCAATGCGCTGACCCGGATCGAGGACCGCGTCGGCGCGCGCGCCGACGGCGCGCTGCCGCTGCAGGCCCGCGCGCTGCAGGCGCCGATCGCCGAACTCGGTGCCGACGCCAGCGCAATCGGCCACCTGAACGTCACGCCGGACAGCGACGGCGCCGTGCGCTACGAGCCGCTGGTCGTGCAGTACTACGACGCGTTCTACCCCTCGCTGTCGCTGATGCTGGCGGCAACTGCCCTGAACCTGCAGCCGGCGGACATCGTCGTGCGCCTCGGCGAGGGCGTCGAACTCGGCGAGCTGTCGATCGCGACGACCCCGGCGCTGCGCATGTACACGCAGTTCTACGCCGATCGCGACGGCCGGCCGGCGTTTCCGGTCGACTCGGCCTACGATCTGCTGTCCGGCAAGCTGCCGCCGGAGCGCTACCGCGACAAGATCGTGCTGATCGGCACCACCGCCGCCGGTACCGGCGACAGCTTCGCGACACCGGTGGGCGCGGCGATGGCGCCGGTGCTGACGCTCGCGCACAGCGTCTCCAGCGTGCTGCAGCAGGACTTCCTGACGCGCCCGCTCTGGTCGCGCTGGGCCCAGCTCGCGGTCCTGCTGCTGCTCGCCGCCTACCTCGCGTTCGCGTTGCCGCGCCTGCGCGCGACCGCCGCGGCGCTGGCGACGCTGGCGCTGGTCGTCGCGCTGCTCGGCACGCAGCTCGGGCTGATGATCGGCCGTGGCCTCTGGCTGCCGCTGACACTGGCGGCGCTGTTCGTCGCCGTCGGCCATCTGTTCATGACCGTCAAGAAGTTCAACATCACCGAGCGCCTCAAGCAGAGCAGCGACATCGAAAGCGCCGAGTCGAACCGCATGCTCGGCCTCGCCTTCCAGGGCCAGGGCCAGCTCGACATGGCGTTCGAGAAGTTCCGCCGCGTGCAGCCGGTCGACGACAAGCTGCTCGACCTCGTCTACAACCTCGCGCTCGACTTCGAGCGCAAGCGCCAGTTCGGCAAGGCGGAGGTCGCCTACCAGTACATCGCCGGCTTCCAGCGTGAGTTCCGCGACGTGCAGCAGAAGTTGTCGCGCGCCAAGAAGCTGTCCGAGACCGTGATCCTCGGCAGCCATGCGGCGGCGGCGCCCGGCGGCACGCTGGTGCTCGACGCCACCGAGCAGCTCGAAAAACCGATGCTCGGCCGCTATCAGGTCGAACGCGAGCTCGGCAAGGGCGCGATGGGCGTCGTCTACGCCGGCCGCGATCCGAAGATCGGACGGCAGGTGGCGATCAAGACGCTGGCACTGTCGCAGGAGTTCGAGCCCGACGAGCTGGCCGGCGTCAAGGAACGCTTCTTCCGCGAGGCCGAGACCGCCGGGCGTCTCGCGCATCCGCACATCGTGTCTATCTACGACGCCGGCGAGGAACACGATCTCGCCTACATCGCGATGGAGTTCATCCGCGGCCACGACCTGACGCGACACACCAAGCCGAACAATCTGCTGCCGGTCGCCGAGGTGCTGCGCCTCGCCGCCGAGGCCGCCGATGCGCTCGACTACGCACACGCCAACGGCATCGTCCACCGCGACATCAAACCGGCCAACATGATGCTGCTCGAGAGCACACGGGCGCTGAAGCTGATGGACTTCGGCATCGCCCGCATCACCGACGCCAGCAAGACCAAGACCGGCCTGGTGCTCGGCACGCCGAGCTACATGTCGCCCGAACAGCTGTCGGGCAAGAAGGTCGACGGCCGCTCGGACCTTTTCTCTCTCGGCGTGACGCTGTATCAATTGCTGACCGGCGCCCTGCCGTTCCGGGCCGAATCGATGGCGACGCTGATGTTCAAGATCGCGAACGAACCGCATCTGCCGCCGCAGGCACTGCGCCCCGACCTGCCGGCCGAAGTCGATGCCATCCTCGCGCGCCTGCTCGACAAGGATCCGGCGCGCCGCCATGCGCGCGGCGCCGATCTCGCCCGCGAGCTGCGTGCCGCCGCCGGCGGCCTGTCGGGCTGAAGCGCGGATGGCGCTCAAGGACAAGGTCGCGACGGCGCTGCTCAGCGATGCGGGCCGCGTGCGCGGCAACAACGAGGACGCGGTCGCCGAGGACGAGGAGATCGGCCTGCTGGTGCTCGCCGACGGCATGGGCGGCTACAACGCTGGCGAGATCGCCAGCGGCATCGCCGTGACTACCGTGCTCGACGTGGTCAAGCGCAGCTGGCCTGCGCTCAGGCGCGGCGAAGTCGACGCGCAGAGCGGCTACAGCAGCGAAGCCATGCTGCTGAAGAACGCGCTGGAGAACGCGCACGCGACGATCCATCAGGTCGCACAGACCCAGCCGCAATGCGCCGGCATGGGCACGACGATCGTCGTCGCCCTGCTCCACGACGACCGCCTGGCGATCGCCTACGTCGGCGACTCGCGCCTCTACCGCCTGCGCAACGGCACGCTCGAACAGCTCACCCGCGATCATTCGCTGCTCGAGGAACTGGTCTCGCGCGGGCATTATTCGCGCGAGGACGCCACGCGGCTGGTGCGCAAGAACATCGTCACGCGCGCGCTCGGCGTCGAGAACGAGGTGCAGGTCGACCTGATCGAGGACACCGTCGAGGTCGGCGATCTCGTGCTGCTGTGCTCCGATGGCCTGACCGACATGATCGGCGACGAGACCATCCGCTTAACGCTGGAACGCTACACTGCCAACCTCGAAACGCGGCGCGCCGGCTCGTCGAGCTCGCCAACGATGCGGGAGGCAGGGACAATATTTCGGTCGTGCTGGCGAGGGCCGACGCGTCGTTCGCGCGCGGCCGGCGCTGGTACGAGCGCCTGATGGAATGGTTCTGATTTCAAGGCACGAAGGCATATGGGCAAGCTCATCGTCACCGACAGCAGCGGACAGTCGCAGGAATTCGTGCTGGACCGCGAACGCGTCAGCATCGGCCGCCACCCCGACAACGACGTCGCGCTCAACGACAAGGCGGTCTCCGGCCGCCACGCCGTCATCATCACCATCCTCAAGGATTCGTTCCTCGAGGATCTCGAGTCGACCAACGGCACGCTCGTCAACGGTCGCGCCATCAGCAAGCACCCGCTCACGCACGGCGACGAGATCATGATCGGCCGCAACCGCCTGCGTTACGAGGCGGACGACGGTGCCGAAGACGATTTCGAGAAGACCATGATCCTGCGCCCGGGCCAGCTCGGTGCGGCCTTCGAGTCGCAGCTGCAGGCACCAGCCGCCGCTGCACCGGCCGCCGCCAAGCCGCTGCTCGGCAAGCTGCGCGTCGCCAGCGGCCCGAATGCCGGCAAGGAACTGGAGCTGTCGAAGGCGCTCACCACGGTGGGCAAGCCCGGCGTACAGGTGGCGGCGATCACGCGCCGCGCCGACGGCTACTACATCGTCCACGTCGGCGGCGACAGCGGCGGCAAGCGCGCGCTCGTCAATGGCCAGGAAATCAACACGCAGGCGCGCAAGCTGCAGCCCGGCGACACGATCGAGCTGCTCGGCACGCAGATGAGCTTCTTCACCGCCTGATCGCGCCCGGCTGCGGACTCGCCGCGCCCTCGAACGAAGGCCGCGGCGCGGCCTCAGTGCGCAGCGGGCGCCGGCGCGTCCTCGGGCCCGTGCAGATGGCGGAAATGCACGCGCTGCGTGAGCCCGCAGAACAACTCGTACGACAGCGTGTCGGCGTGGGTGGCAACTTCATCGGCCGACAGCGCGGGACCCCAGAGCTGCACGGCGTCGCCGACCCGCGCCTGCGGCGCGGCGCGCAGGTCGACCGTGATCATGTCCATCGATATGCGTCCGGCGAGCGCCACGCGGCGACCGCTGACGATCAGCGGCGTGCCGTTGCGGAACGCGCGATGCAGACCGTCGGCATAGCCGATCGCGACGACGCCGATCGGCATCCGCTCGGGACAGACGTAGCGGCGGCTGTAGCCGATGCTTTCGCCGGCGGCGAAGGTGCGGATCGCGATCAGGCGGCTCTCCAGCGTCATCGCCGGGCGCAGGCCGAGCGTCGCGGCGCTGAGTTCCGGCAGCGGCGAACAACCGTACAGCGCCAGTCCGGGGCGGATCCAGTCGACGCGCGCCTGCGGCCAGGCGATGACGCCGGCCGAATTGGCGATCGAGCGCGGACCGGGCACGCCGGCCAGCGCCGCGCTGAAGCCCTCGATCTGCCGGCGCGTGAATTCGCTGCCCGGCTCGTCGGCACAGGCCAGATGGGTCAGCCAGCCTTCCAGCTTCCAGTTCGGATGGCGGCGCAGGACTTCGCGCAGCTGCGGCACGTCGGCGAGCGGAAAGCCGAGCCGATGCATGCCGCTGTCGAGCTTGAACCACAGCGACAGCTGGGCGCTGTCCGGCAGCGTCTCGAGCAACTGGATCTGCCAATGGTCGTGCACCACGACCTGCAGGCGCTCGTAGACCGCGAGCGCGGCTTCTTCCTGCGAGATCACGCCTTCGAGCAGCGCGATCGGCGCGATGATGTGCGCTTGGCGCAGCTCCATCGCCTCCTCGAGGCAGGCCACCGCCAGGGCATCGACGCCGGCCGTCTCCAGCGCCCGCGCCACCGGCACGGCGCCGTGCCCATAGGCATCCGCCTTGACCGGCGCCATGACGCGCGACTGCGGCGCCAGCGCACGCATGACGCGCAGATTGTGTTGGATCGCCGCGAGGTCGATCGTCGCCGTAACGCGCGGAATCATTCGCCCGGATCGAAGCCGCCGTAGCCGTGTGCCCCGTGCTGGGCCAGGTTCTCGAAGCGCGTGAACTCGCCGAAGAACGCCGTCCGCACCGTGCCGAGCGGGCCGTTACGCTGCTTGGCGATGATGATCTCGGCGGTGCCCTTGTCCGGCGATTCCTTGTTGTAGACCTCGTCGCGGTAGATGAACAGGCACAAGTCGGCGTCCTGTTCGATACCGCCGGATTCGCGCAGGTCGGCCATGCGCGGACGCTTGTTGTCGCGTTGCTCGACGCCGCGGTTGAGCTGCGACAGCGCGACCACCGGCACCT
This sequence comes from Solimonas variicoloris DSM 15731, assembly GCF_000382285.1. GTDB lineage: Bacteria > Pseudomonadota > Gammaproteobacteria > Nevskiales > Nevskiaceae > Solimonas > Solimonas variicoloris. The sequence continues at coordinate 248,781 of NZ_KB907926.1, forward strand.
CGAGCTCCTTGCCGAGCGCCTTGAGGCTGCGCGAGATCTCGGAAATCTCGTTGGTGCGGTTTTCCTTGTTGCCGGGAATCTGCATCAGCTGGATGTAGTCGACGACGATCAGGCCGAGCCCGTGGCGCGCCTTGACGCGGCGGGCGCGGGCGCGCACGTCGAGCGGCGACATCGCGCCGGTCTCGTCGATGTACAGCGGCGCTTCGCGCAAAAAGCCGCTCTGCGAGACGAGGCGGTCCATGTCGCGATCATCGAGCTCGCCGCTGCGCAGCTTGCCCATCGGAATGCGCGCGAACGACGACAGCATACGCATGGCCAGCTGCTCGGCCGGCATTTCCATGCTGAATACCAGCGCCGGCTTCTTCTCGTAGAGCACGACGTGCTCGGCGATGTTGAGCGCGAACGTCGTCTTGCCCATCGACGGGCGGCCGGCGACGATGACCAGATCACCCGGATGAAAGCCGGTCGTGCTGCGATCGAGATCGGAAAAGCCGGTCGACAGGCCGGCGAGCTGGCCCTGGTTCGAGCGCAGCATGTCGATCTTCTTCTCGAGCGCGTCGATCAGACCCGGCATCGCGTAGTAGTCGTTCTTCGTGCGATCGGCCTTGGCGCGCAGCTTGAAGACTTTCTGCTCGGCCAGATCGAGCAGCTCCGCATACGAACGCCCGTCCGGGCGGTAGCCGAGCTCGGCGATCTCGCCGCCGGCGCTGGCCAGCGAGCGCAGTACGGCCCGCTCGCGGACGATCTCCGCATAGGCCATGACGTTGGCGGCGCTCGGCGTGTCGTTGGCGAGCGTGCCGAGGTAGGCCAGGCCACCGGCGGCCTCGAGCTGGCCGCGCGCCTTCAGATGCTCGGCGAGCGTGACGAAATCGCAGGGCTTCTGGCTGCCGGCGAGTTCGGCGATCGCGCGGAAGATCAGCTGGTGATCCTCGCGGTAGAAATCCTCGGCGTTGAGCTTGTCGGCGAGATCGTCCCAGTGCCGGTTCTCCAGCATCAGGCCGCCGAGCACGGACTGCTCGGCCTCGACCGAGTACGGCGGCGCCTTCGGCTGCTGCTGGAGTTTCAGAGGGGTGCTCATCGGGCTGAAGATTATGCAGCGAATGCGGCGGCGGCGGGGCCGTCGGGCGACGGAAACGAAACGGCCCGCGCGAGGCGGGCCGTTCCACGAAGCGTGCAGCGGGTCGCTGGCTAGCGGGCCTGCGGCCGGTCTTCGGTGACGACCACGGTCAGCGAGGTCTCGACTTCGGTATGCAGGCGCACCGCGATCTCGTAGCTGCCGATCGCGCGGATCGGGCCGGTGATCATGTCGATCTCGCTCTTCTTGAGGTCGAGGCCGGCAGCCTCGGCGGCTTCGACGATCTCGCCGGGGCCGACCGAGCCGTACAGCTTGCCTTCTTCCGAGGCCAGCACCTTGATCGTCAGCGTCTGGCCGGCCAGCTTCTCGGCGCGCGCCTTGGCGGCGTTGATGCTGTCGCCGGCCTTCTTCACCAGCTCAGCCTTGCGGGCCTCGAACACCTGGCGGTTGGCTTCCGTCGCCGGCAGCGCCTTGCCCTGCGGCAGCAGGTAGTTGCGGCCAAAACCGGGCTTGACCTTCACGGTCTCGCCGAGGTCGCCGAGCTTCTTGATCTTCTCGAGCAGAATGACTTCCATGGGCTCGCTCCCTTACACGTGCTTGTCGGTGTACGGCAGCAGCGCCAGGAAGCGCGCGCGCTTGATCGCCAGCGCCAGCTCGCGCTGGTAGCGCGTGCGCGTACCGGTGATGCGGGCCGGCACGATCTTGCCGTTCTCGCCGATGTAACCCTTGAGCAATGCAAGGTCCTTGTAGTCGATCTTCGGCGCGTTGTCCGAGCTGAACTTGCAGGACTTCTTGCGGCGGTAGAACTGCTGTGCCATGGCTTAGACTCCTTCCTCGGCGTTCGCTTCTTCGGTCGCGCCTTCGGCGTCGGTGCCGCGCGAGCGGAACTCGCCGGGCTTCTTTTCCTCTTCCGGCGCCTTGAACAGCGGCGACTGCTCGGTCGCGGCGGCTTCGGTGCGGATCACCAGCTTGCGGATGACCGCGTCGTTGAAGCGGAACGCGTTCTCCAGCTCGGCCAGGGTGGCGTCGTTGATCTCGACGTTCATCAGCACGTAGTGCGCCTTGTGCGCCTTGGCGATCGGGTACGCGAGCTGACGGCGACCCCAGTCCTCGAGGCGGTGAACCTGACCGCCACCGGTCTGGATCATGTTCTTGTAACGCTCGGTCATGGCCGGAACCTGTTCGCTCTGGTCCGGATGCACCATGACGACAATCTCATAGTGACGCATCGCATCTCCTTGTGGACGCATGCATTTCTGCGTGCGGCTCCCCGTTCCGGCCTTGCGGCGGCGTCACGGTGGAGCAAGTGAAACCTCGCGCCGGAATGGCACGAGGGGCGCGCATATTAGGGGAATCGCGCCGCTGGCGCAATGAAACGAGGCCCCGGCCCGACGCGCCGGCGGCCACGTTCGGGCGCTACTTGCGGCGCCGCGGCGCGGGCGGATGACGCTGGCGGTAAGCCTCGTAGAGGCAAACGGCGGTGGCGACCGAAACGTTGAGGCTCTCGGTCTTGCCCTGCATCGGGATCTTCACGAGCCGGTCGCAGGTCTCGCGCGTCAGGCGCCGCAGGCCCTCGCCTTCGGCGCCCATCACCAGCACGGTCGGGCCGGTCAGGTCGACCTCGTAGAGCGTTTCCGTCGCCTCGCCGGCCAGTCCGGTGGTCCAGTAGCCGAGCTCCTTCAGCCGCTCCAGCGTGCGCGCGAGGTTGGTCACCGCCACCAGCGGCACGCGCTCGGCACTGCCGGCGGCGGCGGCGCGCGCCGCCGCCGTCAGGCTGGCGCTGCGGTCCTTGGGAATGATGACGGCATTGACGCCGACGGCCTCGGCGGTGCGCAGGCAGGCGCCGAGGTTGTGCGGATCCTGGACACCGTCGAGGGCCAGGAACCAGCGGTCCTTCTCGGCCGGCTGATAGAGCGCGTCCTCGGCGTCGAAGGCCTTTTCCGGCACGTAGGCCAGTACGCCCTGATGGCGCAGCTCGGGCGCCTTGAGATCGAGGTCGGCGCGCGGCACCACGCGCAGCCGCACCTCGTGCTGCCGCGCTAGCGCCTGTACGCGGCGGGCGCGATCGTCGTTGCGGGTATCGGCGAGCAGGATCTCGAAGGGTTTGTCGTGCGCGTCTTCGAGCGCCGCCAGAACCGCATGAAAGCCGCCGATCAGAGTCGATTTCGCCACGTGCCGCTCTTCGTGTTGCCGATTGGGGCGGCATTGTCCCAGATTCGCGTGCCACGCTGCGACCGTCCGCCGACGCGCCCGGCGACAACGCCGGCCGCCACGACGAAGAAAGCCCCGCATCCGCGGGGCTTTCTTCACGACGCCGATGCCGGCTCAGCCGCCGAGATACGGCGGCGGCGTCCAGGCCTGCTGCTCCTGCCCCTCGATGACCGGCTTGATGACGATGTCGACGCGGCGGTTGCGCGGCTCGTTGACGTTGTCGGCGGTGCGTACCAGCGGCTCGCGCTCGCCGCGTCCCTCCTGGCGGATGCGCTGGCTCGGCACGCCCTGGCTCGACAGGTAGGTCGCCACCGAGCTCGCGCGGCTCGCCGACAGGCGCATGTTGTAGTCATCGCTGCCGGTCGTGTCGGTATGCCCGACGACGTGGATCACCGTCTTGTCGTAGGACTTCAGGATGTTGGCGATCTTCGCGTAGGTGTCGAGCGCCTCGGGCCGGAGCTGCGCGCTGTTGAGGTCGAAGCTGACGTCGCTGGCGATGCCGACCTTCAGCGAGCCGTCGGACAGCTTGGTGATCTGCAGCTCGTTGTTGCGCTGTTCCTCGGCGAGTTGCTGGTTCAGCTCGGCCTGCTGGCGGTCCATGTAATTGCCGACCGCACCGCCGGCGATCGCGCCGATCACGGCACCGACGATCGGCGCGCCGCGGGCATGGCTGACCTGGTTGCCGAGCACGCCGCCGGCGACCGCGCCGATCACGGCGCCGGTCTTGGCGCGGCGGTTCGGATCATCGGTCGCGCACGCGGCGAGCGTGACGGTCACCGCGGCGAGCACGGCGATACGGACGGTTTTCATCGACGTTTCCTCGGATTGGAATTCGGCTTCGAATGCGACTTCTCCGGCCGCGATTGTCTGGCCTGGGGCTGAAGCGAATCTGAACGCGGCCCGCGCCGGGCGGCCGGCGCCTTCGATATCTGACGGATCAGTTCGAGGTCGATCTTGCGCTCGTCGAGGTTGACCCGCACCAGCTTGACCCGCAGGCGATCACCGAGCCCGTGGCTCATGCCGCTGCGGCTGCCGCTGAGCCGGTGCGCACGATCGTCGAACTCGTAGTAGTCGTTCTTCAGCGTGGCGACGTGCACGAGCCCGTCGACATACAGACCCTCCAGCTCGACGAACAATCCGAACGGCGCGACACCGCTGACGATGCCGTCGAACTCCTCGCCGACACGGTGGCTCATGTATTCGCACTTGAGCCAGGTCACGACCTCGCGCGTCGCCTCGTCGGCGCGGCGTTCGGTCATCGAGCAGTGCGTGCCGAACGCTTCCATCTGCTCGGCGCCGTAGATGAAGTCGGGCTTGCGGCGCAGCAGGCGACGCTTGATCAGCGCGTGCTTGATGGCGCGATGCAGCAGCAAGTCCGGATAACGGCGGATCGGCGAGGTGAAATGCGCGTAGTGGGTCAGCGCCAGGCCGAAGTGCCCGACGTTGGCCGGGCTGTAGCGGGCCTGCATCAGCGTGCGCAGCAGCACGGTCTGGATCAGCGTCAGGTCCGGCCGGGTCTTGGCCTGCTCGAGCACGCGCGCGAAATCGCCGGCCTTCGGCTTGTCGCCGCCGCCGAGGCTCAGGCCCTTGAGGGCCAGGAATTCGCGCAGCGTGCCCACCTTCATCGCATCCGGATCTTCGTGAACGCGATAGAGGTTCGGCAGCTTGTGCTTCTCGACCAGCTTCGCCGACTCGACGTTGGCGGCGACCATGCATTCCTCGATCAGCCGGTGCGCGCGATTGCGCTTGACCGGCACGATACGGTCGATCTTGCGCTCGCCCGAGAACACGATGCGCGTCTCGGTCGACTCGAAGTCGATCGCGCCACGCCGCAACCGCGCCGCGAACAGCGCCGAGAACACTTCGTCGAGCACCTGCAGGTGCGGCACGATCGTCGCGCGCTTCTGCGCAAGCTCGCCGGCCGGCTCATCGAGCATGGCCGCGACGTCTTCGTAGATCAGTCGCGCGTGGCTGCGCATCACCGCTTCGTAGAAGCGCGACTTGGCGACCTCGCCGTCCGGCATCACGCGCATCTCGCAAACCATGCACAGGCGCTCGACCTCGGGGTTCAGCGAGCACAGGCCGTTCGACAGCTTCTCCGGCAGCATCGGAATCACGCGCTGCGGGAAGTAGACGGAATTGCCGCGGCGCAGCGCTTCCTTGTCGAGCGGCGATTCCGGCTTCACATACGCGGAGACGTCGGCGATCGCGACCCACAGCGTCCAGCCGCCGCGACGTTCGCGGCGCGCGTGGACCGCGTCGTCGAAGTCGCGGGCGTCGGCACCGTCGATCGTCATCAGCGGCAGCTGGCGCAGGTCCTCGCGGCCCTCGATCTGCTCCGGCTGCACCGTATCGGGAATCGCCGCGGCCTCGCGCTCGACGGCGTCCGGCCATTCGTTCGGCAGGCTGTGCGCGCGGATCGCCGCTTCGATCTCCATGCCCGGCGCCAGATGCTCGCCGAGGATTTCGATGACCTTGCCGACCGGCAGCGTGCGGTTGCCCGGCGGCTCGACGATCTCGGCGACGACCATCTGGCCGTGCCGTGCGCCGGCCAGATCATCGGCCGGGATCAGCAGGTCCTGCTGCACGCGCGGATTGTCGGGGATGACGTAGGCGACGCCGCGCTCGACGTGCAGGCGCCCGACGACGCTGCGGCTGACGCGCTCGATGACCTCGGCGACGACGCCCTCGGGGCGACCCTTGTAGTCGAGGCCGACGACGCGCACCAGCACGCGGTCGCCGTTCATCAGCGAACGCATCTGCCGCGGCGCCAGGAACACGTCCTTGCCGCCGGCATCCGGGATCAGGAAGCCGAAACCGTCGCGGTGCGCCTGCACCACGCCGGCGATCAGGTTCATCTGCGTCACCGGCCCGTAGGCGCCGCGCCGGTTGGCGACCAGCTGGCCCTCGCGGACCATCGCCACGAGCCGCTTCGACAGCGCCTCCTGCTGCGACAGCTTGCCGAGCCCGAACGCGCCGACCAGTTCGTCGAGGGTCAGCGGGCCCTCGTGCTGGGCGAGCGTTTCGAGAATCAAATTGCGGCTGGGAATGGGATCCGCGTAGCGCGCCTGTTCCTGCGCGTACTCGGCATCTTGTGTCTGCCAGGCAGTGCCGGGCTGGGCGGCGCGGGGCGCCGATTTGGAGTGGTCCTTAGACTTCGTTCTTTTCATTGACAAAGGTAGTTGGCATCGCCACAATGCGCGCCCTTGACGTCATCCGCAAGTCTGTAAACGCGGAGGCGCAGCCGCTCAAATGCCGAGATGGCGGAATTGGTAGACGCACCAGTTTCAGGTACTGGCGGGTAACACCGTGGAGGTTCGAGTCCTCTTCTCGGCACCATTGTAGCGTTCTGGGATGTTTCCGGAACGTACGCAAAGAACCGCGCTCCGGCGCGGTTTTTTGTTGTCCGTCGTTTTTTCGTGTACCCGGTGGCGGCCTCCCGTCCAAGCCCATCGGTGCGGCGCCGCGCAAAGAAAAAGCGGCGGCCCCGTTGCCGGGACCGCCGCTTTCGGCGTCGCTCGCGCGACTTCAGTCGAACGGATTGCGCAGCACCATGGTGTGCTCGCGGTCGGGGCCGGTCGAGATGATCGCGACTTCGGTTTCGGTCACTTCCTCGAGGCGCTTGAGATAGCGGCGCGCCTTCTCCGGCAGGTCCTCGTAGCGCGTCACGCCGTAGGTGTTCTCCTGCCAGCCCGGCATTTCCTCGTAGATCGGCTCGACCTTGGCGAAGCCCTCGGCGCCGATCGGCGGCACTTCGACCGGCTTGCCGTCGACCTTGTAGCCGGTGCAGATGCGGATCACGTCGAGCTCGTCGAGCACGTCGAGCTTGGTGACGCACAGGCCGGTGACGCTGTTGTTGAAGATCGAGCGGCGCGCGGCGACGGCGTCGAACCAGCCGCAGCGGCGCGGACGCTTGGTCACGGTGCCGTACTCGGCGCCCTTGTCGCGGATCTGCTGGCCGATGTCGTCAACCAGCTCGGTCGGGAACGGTCCCGAGCCGACGCGCGTCGCGTAGGCCTTGACGATGCCGAGCACGTAATCGAGCTCGCGCGGGCCGACGCCGGTGCCGGTCGCGGCGCCGCCGGCGGTGGTGTTCGACGAGGTCACGAACGGATAGGTGCCGTGGTCGACGTCGAGCAGCGCACCCTGCGCGCCCTCGAACAGCACGTTGTCGCCGCGGCGCAGATGCAGGCGCAGCAGCTCGGTGACGTCGGCAACCATCGGTCGCACGATATCGGCGTAGCCGAGCAGCGTCTCCAGCGTTTCCTGGAAGTCGACCGGCTCTTCCTTGTAGAAATTCTGCAGCACGAAGTTGTGGTAGCCGAGCAGCTCGCCGAGCTTGGCGGCCAGCAGCTCGCGCGAGAACAGATCTCCGACGCGCACCGCGCGCCGCGCCACCTTGTCCTCATAGGCCGGGCCGATGCCCTTGCCGGTGGTGCCGATCTTGTTCTCGCCGCGCGCGCGCTCGCGCGCCTGATCGAGCTTGACGTGCACCGGCAGCACCAGCGGCGTCGCCTCGGAGATGCGCAGGCGATCGCGCACCGACGCGCCGGTGGCCTCGACCTTCTCGATCTCCTTGACCAGGTCCGGCAGCGACAGCACCACGCCGTTGCCGATCAGGCAGGCGACGCCGGGGCGCATGATGCCGGACGGAATCAGGTTCAGCGCCGTCTTCACGCCATTGATGACGAGCGTGTGGCCGGCATTGTGGCCGCCCTGGAAGCGCACCACCGCCTGCACGCGGTCAGTCAGCAGGTCGACGACCTTGCCCTTGCCTTCGTCACCCCACTGCGCGCCGATCACGACGACTGTCTTACCCATAAAGCACCTTCATCACTCACTTGAACGGCGCGTCCAGCGCGCCAGGGGGGGTCACGCGCCGAGGCGCAGCAAATCGTTGAGGTCGGCCGAGAAGCCGGTCGCCGGCCGCGGCGCGCCGAACTCGTGGCCGACGCCGTCGTAACGGCCGCCGCGCGCGATCTCGCGGCCGTGGCCGGGCACGAACGCGGCGAACACCATGCCGGTCTGGTAGCGGTAGCCGCGCAGTTCGGCGAGATCGAGGTTGATCGGCAGCCGCGGCATCTCGTGGCGCAGTTCGGCGATCGTGTCGCCGAGCAGCGTCAGCGCCGCGACGACGTCGCCGCGCTCGCCCTTGAGCAGTTCGCCGGCGCGCGCCAGCACGTCCTCGGGCGCGCCGTTGAGATCGATCAGCGCGCCCATCGTGCGCGCCACGCGCGGCTTGAGCTGGCGCGCCTGCGCGAACTCGGCGAGGTCGGGATGCGACTTGCGCTGCACGATGTCGAACAGCGCTGCCTCGCTGTCGGCGTCGAGGCCGAGCTTGGCGACCACGGCGCGATAGATGCCGACGTGGCCGAGGTCGAGGTGCACGTTGCGCACGCCGGCCAGCTTCAGCGTCTTGAGCATGACGCGCAGGATCTCGAGATCCGCCGTCATGCCGGGCTCGCCGAAGATCTCGCAGCCGACCTGACGCGGCGAGCGCGGCCCGCCGAGGCTGTCGGGGCGCGAGCGCAGCACGGTGCCGAGATAGCAGAGGCGCACGATCGCTTGGTCGCGATAGTGCCGCGCGGCGATGCGCGCCGCCTGCGGCGTCATGTCGGCGCGCAGGCCGAGCAGCCGGCCGGTCGCCGGATCGGTCAGCTTGAAAGTCTGCTGCTGAAGATCCTGGGCGGTGCCGGTCAGCAGCGCGTCGAGATGCTCGATCAGCGGCGGATGCACCAGCTCGTAGCGGCTCTTGCGGTAGTAATCGAGCAGCTTGCGGCGCAGGTCTTCGAGCTGCCACGACACCGGCGGCAGCGCTTCCTCGACGCCGCTGGGCAGCATCCACTTCTTCATGTCGATTCTTGAAATCCTAGACGAACTGCAGGACGGCGAGGCCCGCGGCCATGCTGGCGAAGCCGATCATGCGCATGCTGCGGTTCTCGAGTTGCGCGATGGTGAACAGCGTGCGGCGCCACTGCGACGGCGCCGCGAACGGCATCAGCCCCTCGATCACCATCACCAGCGCCAGCGCGCGCAGCAGCTCCGTCCACTCGAAATTCACGGCACGCCGTTCTTGAAGTACTTGAAGAACGGGCTGTCCGGCTGCAGGACCATGACGTCGCCCTGCCCGCCGAGGCTGTCGCGATAGACGTTCAGCGTACGGTAGAAGCTGTAGAACTCCGGATCCTGGCCGTAGGCCTTGGCGTAGATCTCCGCGGCGCGCGCATCGCCCAGACCCTTGAGCTGCTCGGCCTGCTTGTAGGCGTTGGCGAGTGTCACCTGCGCTTCCTGATCGGCGGTCGCGCTGATCTTCTCGGCCTCCTCGGCACCCCGCGCGCGCAAGTCGGACGCCACGCGCGCGCGCTCGGCGCGCATGCGGTCGTAGACCGATTCGCTGACCGTCTGCGGCAGGTTGATCGACTTGATGCGCACGTCGATGACGCTGATGCCGAGATCCTTGACCTTGTCGACGACGCTCTCGCGCAGTGCCGAGGTGATCGCATTGCGCTCGTCGGACACCGCCTGCTGGATGGTGCGCGAGCCGAACTCGTCACGCAGGCCGCGGTTGACGATGCCGGCGAGGCGGTCCATCGCCACCAGTTCCTGGCCGCGCGTCGCGCGGTAGTAGGTCGCCGCATCGGAGATGCGCCACTTGACGTAGTAATCGACCTCGACGTTCTTCTTCTCGACCGTCAGGAAGTTCTCCGTCTGGTTGTCGAGCGTCAGCACGCGGCCGTCGAAGGTATCGACGCGCTGCACGAACGGCAGCTTCAGGTGCAGCCCGGGCTTGTAGCTTTCGCCCTTGAGCTCGCCGAACTGGAACAGCAGCGCGCGCTCGCGCTGGTCGACGATGAACACCGAGTTGGACACGGCCCACAGCACGAGGCCGGCGATCAGGATCGTCAGCAGAGTGGAGTTCTTCATTGGCGGCTCCGGTCGCGCGAACGCGAGCTGTCGCTGGAGGCACTGCCGCCATCGCTGCGCGGCACCGCCTGATAGGAACGCTGCGGAACTTCCGGCGCGGCCGCGGCGTTGCCCGGCGCATTCTTGAGGATCTGGTCGAGCGGCAGGTAGATCATCGGGCTGCCCTTGTCGACGTCGAGCAGCACCTTGCTCGAACCGCCGAGCACGCTCTGCATCATGTCGAGATAGAGACGCTCCTTGGTGACCTTCGGCGACTTCCGGTACTCGGCGACGAGCTGGTTGAAGCGCGCCGCATCACCCTCGGCCCTGGCGACCACCTGATCGCGATAGGCGGTGGCCTCGGCGATCTGACGCGCCGCGGCGCCACGTGCCTTCGGCAGGCGATCGTTGGCGTAGGCCTCGGCCTCGTTCTTGACGCGCTGCTGATCTTCGCGCGCCTTGATCGCGTCGGCGAAGGCGGCCTGCACGGGTTCCGGCGGCTGCGCCTGCTGCAGGTTGACTTCGGTCACCACCAGACCGGCCTGGTACGCCTCCAGCCGCTCCTGCAGCAGACGCTTGGTTTCGTCGGCCACTTCCTCGCGGCCCTCGGTCAGGATGAAGTCCATCTCACTCTGGCCAACGACTTCGCGCACCGCGGCCTTGAGCGCCTGCTTGAGCGTCAGGTCGGGTTCCGAGACCTGGAAGACGTAGTCGTCGACATTGGAGATGCGGTACTGCACCGACAGCTCGACGTCGATGATGTTCTCGTCCTTGGTCAGCATCGTCGCTTCCTCGCGCACCGAGCGCACGCCGGTGACGTTGACGATCTCGACGTCCTCGATCGGCCACGGCAGGTGCCAGTGCGGACCCGGCCCGGTCGTACCGACGTGCTGGCCGAAGCGCAGCACCACGGCGCGCTCCTGCTCGTCGACCACATAGATGCCGGAGCCCAGCCACAGCACCGCGATCAGCAGCGCGGCGACGCCGAACAGGCCGGACGGCATGCCCTTGCCGGCGCCCGGCGCGCCGGGGCCACCGCCTTTGCCGCCGAAGCGCTCCTTGAAACGCTTCAGCGCGTCGTCGAGCGGGTTCGGACTTTGGCCGCCGCGCTTCGGCCCCTGGTTCCACGGGTCGCGGCCGGGGCCGGGCTCATTCCAAGCCATTGACTGACTCCTACCTGGTATTCGTGCAGACGTCCGCAATGGATACGGCGGACGGGACTTGTCGGCATGCCCGACGGGATACCCGGCGGCCCTTGCCTGCTTTGCGATTGCGCAGTCTCCTGGCGAGCCGCAAATTTTAGGGAGATAGCTCCCATTCCTCAACGACATGCGGCGACGGCGGCGGCAAAACCCCGGCTGCCGCACACAATCCGCGCAGGCGTTCGTAGGGCATGGCCACGCGCAGATGGAAATTGCCCTGCTCGTCGACCGCCTCGGCGCGGATCGCGTGATGGGTGAACAGCTGCGCCCGCAGCCGCGCCGCCGACGGCGGCAGAACCAGCTCCTGCTCCTGCAGCGCCGGCTGCAGGCGCTCGGCGATCGCCTCGCGCAGCAGCTCGAGACCCAGCCCCTGGCGCGCCGACACGTAGACGCGCGACGGCCGGCCTTCCTCGTCGCGCTCGATGCGCGGTGTTTCGTCCTCGCGCAGGTCGATCTTGTTGAAAACCTGCAGGCGCGGCACCTCGTCGGCGCCGATCTCGCCCAACACTTCCTCGACCTGCCGGATGCGGCTCGTGCGCTCGGGGTCAGCGGCGTCGACCACGTGCAGCAGCAGCGAGGCGTCGCGCGCTTCCTCGAGCGTGGCGCGGAACGCCGCGATCAGATCGTGCGGCAGGTCGCGGATGAAGCCGACGGTGTCGGCGAGCAGCACGGTTTCGCCGGTCTTCACCGCCAGACGCCGCACCGTGGTGTCGAGCGTCGCGAACAGCTGGCTCGACGCAAACGTGGCGTCGCCGGTCAGGGCGTTGAACAGCGTCGACTTGCCGGCATTGGTGTAGCCGACCAGCGATACCGTCGGCACGTCGTTGCGCATGCGCGCGGCGCGGCTCTGCGCGCGGCGCCCGCGCACCGCCTCCAGATGCCGCTTGAGCGTGCCGATGCGCTCGCGGATCAGGCGGCGATCCATTTCGAGCTGGGTTTCGCCGGGGCCGCGCAGGCCGATGCCGCCGCCGCGCTGGCGCTCCAGATGCGTCCAGCCGCGCACGAGGCGCGTGGCAACGTGGTTGAGCTGCGCCAGTTCGACCTGCAGCTTGCCCTCGTGCGAGCGGGCGCGGGTCGCGAAGATATCGAGGATCAGGCCGGCGCGGTCGAGCACGCGGGCCTTGACGATCTTCTCGAGATTGCGCTCCTGGCTCGGCGACAGCGCGTGGTTGAAGATCACCAGCTCGGCGCCGCTCGCGGCGACCGCGTCGGCGATTTCCTGGGCCTTGCCGGAACCGACGAACAGGCCGGGATCGGGATCGCGGCGCGAGCCGCCGATGACGTCGATGATCTCGGCGCCGGCCGAACGCGCCAGCTCGATGAATTCCTGGCGGTCGGACTCGAAGTCGGCACCGGGGAACTCGAGATGCACCAGCAGGGCCTTCTGGCCTGCTTTCGGTCGCTCAAACATGGCGCCGGAATCTCAGTGCGCCAGCGGCGCGGCCGGGCCACGTCCGCTGCGGCGTGGCGCTGTGCGGGCCGGCAAGGGAGCCGTCACGGCATGCACCGTGACGCCGGCGCGACACGCGACCGCCGCCGGACAACCGGCGGCGGCGCTGGGGGAAGCGGAAGGTAATGCGGTCAAGCGGCGGGAGTCTCCGCGGCATCGCCGCCTTCGCCTTCCGCGTCGTAGATGCGCACGGCGCGCGCCGGCACGACGGTCGAGATAGCGTGCTTGTAGACCATCTGGCTGACGCTGTTGCGAAGCAGCACGACGAACGAGTCGAAGGATTCGATCTGGCCCTGCAGCTTGATGCCGTTGACGAGATAAATGGAAACCGGGATGCGTTCTTTGCGCAGGGCGTTCAGAAACGGTTCTTGTAGCGTATGACCTTTCGACATCGGATTTTCCCTATTGTGTACCCGGACTTACGTGGCCCGGCCGTGGTTATCGCAGGCCAGTGTAGCACTGCTCACGAGCCTGCGCTGTCGTCCGTGGCGGCGTGCAGCGCGAGTGCCTTCTCTATGAGGTCGGGTTGCGCCGGATCAAGCCAGACCAGCCCGGATTCGGAGCGCAGCCAGGTCAGCTGGCGCTTGGCGAACTGGCGGGTCGCGGCAATGCCGCGCCGGACCGCCTCGTCGAGCGGATAGTCGCCGGCCAGATGACCCCAGAGCTGCCGGTAACCGACCGCGCGGATCGACGGCAGTTCCGGATGCAGATCGCCGCGCCGGTACAGGGCCGCGACCTCGTCGAGAAAGCCGGCCGCCATCATGTCGTGGAAGCGCCGTTCGATTCGCGCGTGCAGTTCGGCGCGCGCCGGCGGATTCAGCGCCAGCTTGAGCCAGCGCTCGCCGCCGCCGTCCGGTTTGGACTGCGCGTAGAAGGCGCTCGGCGCCATGCCGCTCAGCTCGGCGATCTCCAGCGCCCGCTGGATGCGCTGCTGGTCGTTCGGATGCAAGCGCGCCGCGGTCGGCGGATCGAGCGCCGCCAGGCGCGCGTGCAGCGCCGGCCAGCCGAGCCGGGCCGCTTCGGCTTCGAGCCGGGCGCGCAGCTGCGGATCGGCGGACGGCAGCGCGCTGAGGCCCTGGGTCAGCGCCCGGAAGTAGAGCATCGTGCCGCCGACCAGCAGCGGCACGCGGCCGCGGCCGCGGATCTCGCCGATCAGGCGCCGCGCATCCTCGGCGAAGCGCGCCGCCGAGTACGGCTCGGCCGGGTCAAGAATGTCGATCAGGTGATGCGGCACGTCCGCCCGCATCGCCGCATCGGGCTTGGCCGAGCCGATGTCCAGGCCGCGATAGACGAGCGCCGAGTCGACCGAGACGATCTCGACCGGCAGGCGCTCGGCCAGCGCCAGCGCCAGCGCCGTCTTGCCCGACGCGGTCGGGCCCATCAGCAGGATGACGGGTGCGGAATCGTCGGGAGACGCCATAGGTGCGTAGTGTACGGGCGCGCTGTCCGGCTGCGGCAGCTACGGCTCGGCGCCGCCGCGCCCGGCGCCGCCCGGCGGCAGGCTCTCCAGCGCCCGCGCGCGTTCGAGCAGCGCTGGATGCGAATCGAGCAGCCCGTCGAGCGGATCGTCACCGCCCTGCCCGCGCCGCGCATCGAGCTTGCGCAGCAGCGCGCCGAGCCGCGCCGGCGCGATGCCGTTGCCGCGCATCAGCGCCGCCGCGTAGCGATCGGCTTCGGTCTCGAAGGCGCGCGAATAGCGCGCCTGCATCAGCACGGTCGGCGCCGTCGCCAGCACGGTGCTGACGTCGCCGAACCACCATGCCGCGAGCACGCCGATCGCCGAGTTCTGCGCGATCAGGCGCAGACCGTGGCGATGATGCACGTGCCCGAGCTCGTGCGCGATGACGCCGAGGATCTGTGCGTCGTCATCGGCCAGCGCCACCAGTTCGTCGAGCAGCACGACCGTGCCGTCCGGCAGCGCGAATGCGTTCGGGCCGAGATCGGGGGCGCTGCGAAACTCCAGCCGGTAGACCGGCTGCGAACCGTCGGGCGCGCGCAAGGCCTCGGCGGCGCCGGTCAGATCGGCGGCGCGCGTCGGATCGAGCGTCGATTTGTGCAGCAGATGGCGGTCGAGCAGGTCCAGGCTCTGTTCGGACAGGACCCGCGTCATGCGCTCCGGCATCGTGTCGGCGATCCACTGCGCACCGCGCGGCACGCCCCAGATCAGCGTCGCCGCGGCGACCAGCGCGATCGCGACGACCGCCAGCGCGACGATCTTCCCGTCGGCCTCGGCACGATGCAGCCAGCCGCGCCCCAGCGGCGTGCGCCGCAGCATCGCCTCCAGCGCCGCGTGGTCGCGCAGCTCGCAGGACGCGCCGTCGGCAAACGCGATCGTGCGCGGCGCGCGACCGACGCGCGCCGTCAGGCGCAGCGCGGCAAGCGGCTCGCGGCGCTCGATGCCGTCGCCGGAGACGCACAGGCGGTCGCCGTCGAGCGCGACGCGCACGGCATGGCCGCGCGCGCGGCGTCCGTCGAAGTAGACGGCGTCGAGCATGGCCCTTCAGAGCCCGATGTCGATATCGAAGATCTCGGCGGTTTCCTCGCCGAGCGCAGCAACCTCGGCACCGGCATCGGCGACGATGGCGTCGAGCGAGCCTTCGACCTGCAGGCTCGTGCAGCTCGCGCGATAGCGCGCGACACGCACCGCCGCCCACGGCATGAACAGACCGAGTGTCAGGGCGACGAGCACGACGTTGGTCACCGTGATCCAGAGCAGGCGCCAGCCGGAGACGCGGCTGACGAAACGATGCGGACCAAGCGCCGTGTGATTCCAGATCAGGTTCTGGATCGCCGCCTGAAACAGCGGGCCGAGCACCAGCGCGCCGACCATGAACACGGCGAGAAAGCCGAAGCCGGCGGCCGCCACCGCCTCCGGATCGGGCTTGCCGCCGGCCTTCGCACTGGCCGACAGGCCGATGATCGGCACGAACGCGAGCGCAAACAGCACCGTGAAGCCGACCATGAACGGCAGATAGGTCCGGTAAAAGCGCCCGACGCCGGCGCTGAACGAAAACGCGCTGCCGCCGAAATAGGCATTGCCGTGCTGATAGCGCTTGAGACGCTGGTGGAACAGCGGCGCGGCCAGATAGGCGGTGAAGAACATCAGCGCGCCGTAGCCGAGAAACACGCCGTAGGCGCCGACCAGCGAACCGCGGAAGCTGAAGCGCAGACCGCGATAGCTGCTGTAGTGCGCGCGAAAGCGAAAGGCGTTGCGCAACAGCCAGGGCAGCACCAGCGCGATCAGCCCCAGCGCGACCGCCGTCCACACCGATAGATAGGTGGTCGCGAAGTGATAGATCAATAGCAGGCCGAGCGCGACCAGTCGTCCTTTGAGGATCGACCAGGGTTTGCCGTGGTAGTCGAACGGCGCGCCGGCCAGTTCGGTGTTGCGATAGAAGTACTGCAGGCGCCGGACTTTCGCCCACGGCGAATAAAGCCCCAGCGTGAGCAGCGTCAACAGCAGGTTGACGATCCAGATGCCGAAGTATTCGCCACCGGAACCATTGAAACGGAACGGCTCGGGCTGCACCGGCGGCGCCGGCGTCGGTTCGCTGTCCATATCCCCCCCGGGATCGAAGTCATCGGAGTCGATGAATGCCTGCACGCCCGCGCGGCGCCCACGGCCACTTCGAGGATAAACAAACGGACGCTCAGCGTCCGCGCAGGAACAGCCGATCCAGCTCGGCGACTGTGATCTGCACCCAGGTCGGCCGGCCGTGATTGCACTGACCGGCGAGTTCCGTGCGCTCCATGTCGCGCAGCAGCGCGTCCATCTCGGCCAGCGTCAGGCGGCGGTGCGCCTTGATCGCCGCCTTGCAGGCGACGTCGGCGAGCACGCGGTGCTGCGCGTCGAGCGCCTCGCCGAAATGTGAAGCCGTCTCGCGGCGCGTCTCGTCGCCGGCGAGTTCGCGCAACAGCGCACCGACATCGCTACGTGCCAGCAGCGGCGGTACCGCGCGGACGAGGATACTGCCGGGCCCGCTGCGGTCGAAGTCGATGCCGTAGGTCTGCAGCTGCTCGCGTCGTGCTTCCAGCGCGTCGGCCTCGTCCTCGGCCAGCGTCACGACTTCCGGCACCAGCAGCGCCTGGGCCGGAATGCCGCCGTCGGCGAGCTGGCGCTTGAGGCGTTCGTAGAGCACGCGCTCGTGGCCGGCATGCGCATCGACCAGCACCAGGCCGTGATCGTTCTGCGCGAGGATGTAAATGCCGTGCACCTGCGCGAGCGGCGTGCCGAGCGGCCGATCGTCCACCGGCGCCGGCGCCGGCTCGATGCCGACCGCCGATGCCGCGGCAACCGGCGCGTAGGCCGGCGACGGCGGCTCGCGCAGATCGAGCCGTGCCGGCGGCCGCCAGGCCGGCGGCGACACGGCCTCGCGGGCGACGTAGCCGGGCAGCACGCCGGCAGCCGCCGCACTCGCCGCCGCCGCCGCCGCCGCCGCGGCAGCAGACGCTTCGGACCCGGCAAACGCGACCTGATGATGCCGCTCCGGCTCCGGCCGCAAGCGGCGCAGCAGCTGGTGCACCGCGCCGAACAGCAGGTCGTGCACGCGCGCGGCGTCGCGAAAGCGCACCTCGGTCTTCTGCGGGTGGACGTTGACGTCGACCGCCGCCGGATCGAGTTCGAGATAAACGACGTAGGCCGGATGGTGCGTCGAGTGCATGGCGTCGGCGAACGCGCGCTTGAGGGCGAACGCCATCAGACGGTCGCGCACGAGGCGGCCGTTGACGTAGACGTACTGCAGGTCGGCGCTCGGCCGCGCGAAGCTCGGCAGGCCGACCCAGCCGTGCAGGCGCATGCCGAGCCGTGCCTCGTCGATGGCCACGGAGGCGGCGACGAAATCGTCGCCGCAGATCGCGCGGATGCGCGCCAGCCGGCCTTCCTCGCCCGCGGCCGGCGTCAGGTCGAAGATGCGGCGGTTGTTGTGGCGCAGCGAGAAGCCGACATCGAAGCGCGACAAGGCGATGCGCGACAGCGCCTGCTGGATCTGGCGGAACTCGGTGGCTTCCGACTTCAGGAACTTGCGTCGCGCCGGCGTGTTGAAGAACAGGTCGCGGACTTCGATCGTCGTGCCGAACGGATGTGCGGCCGGCCGCGGCTGCAGGCCGTCGATGTGTCCGGCGCCGGCCAGCTCCCAGGCGTGATCGGCCTCGGCGGTGCGCGAGGCGAGCCGCAGCCGCGACACCGACAGAATGCTCGGCAGCGCCTCGCCGCGGAAGCCCAGCGTCGCCACGCGTTCGAGATCGTCGAAGCTCGCGATCTTGCTGGTCGCGTGCCGCGTCAGCGCCAGCGCCAGTTCGTCGCGGGCGATGCCTTTGCCGTCGTCGCGGATGCGGATCAGCCCCGCCCCGCCCTGCTCGATCTCGACCTCGACTGCGCGCGCGCCGGCATCGAGGCTGTTCTCGACCAGTTCCTTGACGACGGCGGCCGGGCGCTCGACGACTTCGCCGGCCGCGATCTGGTTGACGAGGGTGTCGGGAAGAACGCGGATCATCGCGGCAGTCTATCGTTCGACGTCATGGCGAGGCATGGCGCACCTCGCCATGACGGTCGGCATGCCTTACGGCCGCGCGATGCGCTCGATTCCGCCCATGTACGGCTTCAGCGCCTCGGGAATCGCGATCGAGCCGTCGGCCTGCTGGTAGTTCTCGATGATCGCCACCAGCGTGCGGCCGACCGCGAGGCCGGAACCGTTGAGCGTGTGGACCAGCTCGGTCTTCTTGGTCTCCGGATGGCGGTAGCGCGCCAGCATGCGCCGCGCCTGGAAGTCCTCGCAGTTCGAGCACGAGGAAATCTCGCGATAGCGGTTCTGGCTCGGCAGCCAGACTTCGAGGTCGTAGGTCTTGGCGGCGCCAAAGCCCATGTCGCCGGTGCACAGCGCCAGCACGCGGTAAGGCAGCCCGAGCTTCTTCAGGATCGTCTCGGCGTGGCCGGTCAGCTCTTCGAGCGCGGCGTACGACTGCGACGGCTCGACGACCTGCACCAGCTCGACCTTGTCGAACTGGTGCTGGCGGATCATGCCGCGCGTGTCGCGGCCGGCCGAACCGGCCTCCGAACGGAAACAAGGCGTGTGCGCGACCCATTTCTTCGGCAGCTCGTCGGCGGCGAGGATCTCGTCGCGGACGAGATTGGTCACCGGCACCTCGGCGGTCGGAATCAGGCGCCAGGGCTGCTCGCCCTTGAGCGCGAACAGATCCTCGCCGAACTTCGGCAGCTGGCCGGTGCCGCGCAGCGTGGTGTCGTTGACGATGTACGGCACGTACAGCTCTTCGTAGCCGTGCTCGCGCGTATGCACGTCGAGCATGAACTGCGCGAGCGCGCGATGCAGGCGCGACAGCCCGCCGCGCAGCACGGTGAAGCGCGCGCCGGTGAGCTTGGCGGCCGCGGCGAAATCCATCAGGCCGAGCGCTTCGCCGAGGTCGGCGTGGTCCTTGGCGCCTTCGGCCGGGCGCGGCGTGCCCCAGCGGCGCACTTCGACGTTGTCATTCTCGTCGCGGCCGTCCGGCACCGAGGCGTGCGGCAGGTTCGGCAGGCGCGCGAGGAAATCGTCGAACTCGGCCTGCAGCGCGGCGAGCTGGCTCTCGATCTCGGCGAGGCGCACCTTGATGCGATCCATGTCGGCGAGCACCGGCGAGGCATCCTCGCCCCTGGCCTTGGCCTGGCCGATGCGCTTGGAACCGGCGTTGCGCTCGGCCTGCAGCTGCTCGGTCTCGACCTGCAGCGTCTTGCGGCGCGATTCGAGCTCGTTGAAGCGCGAAAGATCGAAGACGAAGCCGCGGCGCGCGAGCTGCGCGGCGACCTGCTCGGGCTGGGCCCGGAGTGACTTGGGATCGAGCATCGGCAATCGGCGGCAAGGGATGGGGGGCGGCATTGTAGCCGCCCCCCGCTGCCCCGCGCTCAGCTGCGCAGAGCGTTGAAGCTCAGCAGGCCAAGCCAGGTCAGCAGCAGCGAGCCGCCCAGATGCAGGGCGACGACGGTCAAGGCGGCGCCGTACTGCTCGCGCGTGACGAGCGCAATCGTCTCGGCCGAAAACGTCGAAAACGTGGTCAGCCCGCCAAGAAAGCCGGTGGTGACCAGCAGGCGCCACTCCGGGCTCACGCCCTGCGCGTGGGCGATCCAGCCCATCGCCAGCCCCATCAGGTAGCCGCCACCCCAGTTCGCCGCGAGCGTGCCGAGCGGCAGCCACGGAACACGGGGATTGAACGCCAGGCTCAGCAGCCAGCGCAACCAGGCACCCAACGCGGCGCCAACGCCGACTGCCAGAAATCCGGAAAACGTCATGTCCTGCCTCTCCACGCGGTAAGGATGCCGAGGCGAAGCGGTCAGGACGGCCAAGGCCTACCCGCGCGCATCGCGGTGGGTAGGCATCATCAGCCCGGGCGCCAACGGCGGGGGCGGTTCGTGGAGGATGCCATCTCCGTGCGGCAACGATACCGTGCGCCCGCGCGCACCGACAAGGCGCTCAGCGCGTCTTGCGCGCCGCGCGCAACTGCGCGAGCCGTTCGCCGATCTTGATCTCGAGGCCGCGCGGCACCGGCGCGTACAGCTCGGTGCCGAGCAGGCGATCCGGCAGGAACTGCTGGCCCGCCGCCACGGCGCCCGCTTCGTCGTGATCGTAGCGATAGCCCTGGCCGTAGCCGAGGTCCTTCATCAGCCTGGTCGGCGCGTTGCGGATGTGCATCGGCACTTCCAGCGTGCCGGTCTGCTCGACCAGCGCCCGCGCCGCGTTGTAGCCGCTGTAGACCGCGTTGCTCTTCGGCGCGCAAGCGAGGTAGACGACGGCGATCGCCAGCGCCAGCTCGCCTTCCGGACTGCCGAGACGTTCGTAGGTGTCCCAGCCGTCGAGGCACAGGCGCTGCGCGCGCGGATCGGCGAGGCCGATGTCCTCGATCGCCATGCGCGTGATGCGGCGCGCCAGATAGGCGGCGTCGACGCCGCCGTCGAGCATGCGCGCGAACCAGTACAGCGCTGCGTCCGGATCGCTGCCGCGCACGCTCTTGTGCAGCGCCGAGATCTGGTCGTAGAAGTTCTCGCCGCCCTTGTCGAAGCGGCGCAGGCCGCGACCGATCAGCTTGTCGAGCACCTGATCGTCGCGGCCGGCTTCGGCGCGGCCGAGTTCGACCGCGGTTTCGAGCAGCACCAGGCTGCGCCGCGCGTCGCCGTCGGCGGCCTCGGCGATGCGATCGAGCCAGCGCGCCGGCAGCGCGTCGGCCGCCAGGCCCAGGCCGCGTTCGGCATCGCTCAGCGCCCGCACCAGCAGATCGCGGATCGCGGTCTCGTCGAGGCCGCGCAGCACGAACACGCGCAGCCGCGACAGCAAGGCCGCGTTGAGCTCGAACGACGGATTCTCGGTGGTCGCGCCGATCAGCGTGATCGTGCCGTCCTCGACGTACGGCAGCAGCGCGTCCTGCTGGCTCTTGTTGAAACGGTGGATTTCGTCGATGGACAGCACCGTGCGCCGCGGCGCGAGCCCCTGGCGCAGCGCCTGCGCATGGGCGACCGCCTCGCGGATGTCCTTGACGCCGGCGAGCACCGCCGACAGCGTCAGGAACTCGGCATCGCTGTACTGCGCGAGCAGGCGCGCCAGCGTGGTCTTGCCGACGCCCGGCGGCCCCCAGAACACCATCGACGGCACGCTGCCGGCTTCGAGCAGCACGCGCAGCGGGCCGCCGGCGCCGAGCAGATGGTCCTGACCGACGACCTCGTCGAGCGTGCGCGGCCGCATGCGCTCGGCCAGCGGTTGCGCCGGATCGGGCCGGCGTCCGCCGGACGTCGACCCCGGCGAACGCCCGGTCATGGAGGGCTGCGCCGGCGTGCGATCAGCCACGGGCAGCCTCGCCGGCAATGGCGTCGCGAAGGGCCGAAGGGCTTGCTCCGGAGAAGGTGCCAGCGTCGCTCACGGCGCCTTAACGCCCCGCCCCGTCATCGATCACTTCCGTGCCTTTCGGCGGCGTGAAGCGGAACAGCGCGGCATCGAGCTTGACGCCGGTCCTGATGTCGGAAAAGCGGATGTCGGTATTGCCGCCGAGCGCATCGAAGAACTGCATGCGCTGCGGCACGCCGTTCTTCAGCCACAGTTCGATCGACTGGAAGTCGCTGTTGACCTCGCCGCCCCTAGGCTTGAGGCGGACCACGTCGGCGCCTTCCTTCTGCCCGCCGGATTCGACGCTGAATGCGTCGCCGAGCAGCGAGCGCTGCGCCAGCAGCGCCGCCGGCGTGCCCTTGAGCACCTGATCGGCCGGGCGCACCGTCACCTGCGCGAGGTCCGGCTCGTAGTTCCAGATCTTGTTGCCGTCGCAGACCATCAGCTGCTCGTACGGCTGGTCGTAGCGCCAGCGGAAGCGGCCCGGACGCGACAGGTCGAAGCTGCCGCTGCGCTGCGCCAGCACCTCGCCGTGTTCGTCCTTCTGCGTCTGCTCGAAGCGCGCGCTGAGCGTCTGCGCGCCGTCGACGAAGCGCCGCAGCGCATCATCGGCCGGACCGGCATGCGCCTGCGCGCCGCACAGCGCGAGTACCGCGAACAACAGGGTCGACAGCTTCTTCATGGGTAAACCCGGTGAAAGGACGCGCCACTATCGGTGACGGCGCTGAATCGGATCTGACTTCCGCGGAAGATTCCGGACGGCGCGTCAATCGCGCCCGCCCGGGGCGAGAATCTCGCGATTGCCGCCGGGGCCGCTCGGCCCGACGATGCCCGCCGCTTCCATCTGCTCGACCATGCGCGCGGCGCGGTTGTAGCCGATCTTGAGCCGGCGCTGCACCCAGGACACCGAGGCCTTGCGCGTTTCCAGCACCATCGCCACCGCCTGGTCGTACAGCGGATCGGCCTCGGCATCGTCGCCGCCGCCTTCGGCCGGGCCGGACGGCGCCTCGTCGGCGCAGATTTCCTCGATGTAGCGCGGCTCGCCGACCTGCTTCAGATAGGCAACGACCTTGTGCACCTCGTGATCGTCGACGAACGCCCCGTGCACGCGGTCGAGCCGGCTGGCGCCGATCGGCCGGAACAGGCCGTCGCCGTGACCGAGCAGCGTCTCGGCGCCCTGCTCGTCGAGGATGGTGCGCGAATCGATGCGCGAGGCGACCTGGAACGCGAGGCGCGACGGAATGTTGGCCTTGATCAGGCCGGTGATGACGTCGACGCTCGGCCGCTGCGTGGCGACGATCAGGTGGATGCCGGCGGCGCGCGCCTTCTGCGCGATGCGCGCGATCAGCTCTTCGACCTTCTTGCCGACGACCATCATCATGTCGGCCAGCTCGTCGATGACGACGACGATGTGCGGCAGCGGCTGCAGCGGCTCGGCCAGCGGCGCGCCGGCCTCCGGGTCGAACAGGTCCTGGCTGCTGTCCTTCAGCGGATCGCGAATCGGCTCGCCGGCGGCGGCGGCTTCCTCGACCTTGCGGTTGAGGCCGGCGAGATTGCGCACGCCGAGCGCCGACATCAGGCGGTAGCGTCGTTCCATTTCGGCGACGCACCAGCGCAGCGCGTTGGCGGCGTCCTTCATGTCGGTGACGACCGGCGTCAGAAGGTGCGGAATGCCCTCGTAGACCGACAGCTCCAGCATCTTCGGATCGACGAAGATGAAGCGCACCTGATCGGCGGTCGCCTTGAACAGCATCGACAGGATCATGCCGTTGATCGCCACCGACTTGCCGGAGCCGGTGGTGCCGGCAACGAGCAGATGGGGCATCTTGGCGAGATCGCCCGCCATCGGATTGCCGGCGATGTCCTTGCCGAGCGCCAGCGTCAGCGGCGACGACGAATTGCGGTAGGCGGGCGAGTCGATGATCTCGCGCAGCATCACCATTTCGCGCTTCTGGTTCGGGATCTCCAGGCCGACCACCGACTTGCCTTCGATGACCTCGATGACACGCACGCTCGACACCGACAGCGAGCGCGCCAGATCGCGCGACAGATTGGTGATCTGCGAGCCCTTCACGCCGGGCGCCGGCTGGATTTCGAAGCGCGTGATGACCGGACCCGGGGTCGCGGCGACGACCTGCGCCTTAACGCCGAACGATTCGAGATGGCGCTCGACGTCGCGCGACAGGCGCTCGAGTTCCTCGGGCGTGTACTGGCGACCGGACGGACGTGGCGGATCGAGGATGGTCAGCGGCGGCAGCGGATCGCCGTCGAAGGCCGGTACCTCGACCGCCTCGGCCTTGCGCACCGGCGCCGGACGCGGTGCCGGTGCCGGCACCGGCGCAGCGGCAGCGACCGCCACCGTCGGCAGCGCCGGCGGCTCCGGCAGCAGACCGAGCTGCTCCTCCTCAGAGCCGAGCAGCGACGGCGCCTTGCGCTTGCGCTTCTCCTTGGCCGGCGGCGTCTCCTCGAAGACCGGCGCGCCGAACAGCGGCTCGATGCGCGCGGCGGGTTCATCCTTTTCCTTGCGGCGCTTGGCCGGGCGCTGTTCGGACTCGGCGACGATCGGCAGCTCGCCGTCCTCGCCTTCTGCGCCTTCGGCCAGCCGCACCGGCTTCTCGATGCGCCGCGCCGCCAGCGCGAACACCCAGCTGCCGACGCGATCGAGGATATCGAGCCACGAGAAGGTCAGCGCCAGCGGCGCGGCGACGATCACCAGCGTCAGCAGCAGTAGGCTGCTGCCGAAACCGCCGAGCACCGACACCAGGCCGCGCGCCACCGCCTGTCCGGCGATGCCGCCGCTGCCCTGCGGCGCCCAGCTCGCCGAGGCACCGATGTGCTGCGAAGCCAGCGCCGCCAACCCGACCAGCAGCACCGCCCAAGCCGCGACGCGCACGCCACGCGGCATGCGCGCGCCCGGCGGCGCCTCGCTGAAGATGCGGATGCCGATCAGCAGCACCGCCCACGGCAGCAGGAAAGCCACGTAGCCGCACAGCGACAGCAGCACGTCGGCGATCCACGCCCCGACCGGGCCCGCCAGATTGCGGACCGGCTCGCCGCTGCCGGACGAGGACCAGCCCGGATCGTTCGGATTGAAGCTGGCGAGGGTCACCAGCAGGAACAGCGACAGGCCGAGGCAGCCGAGCAGCGCTGCCTCGCGCGGCAGGCGCTCGAGCCAGCCTGGCCCGGCGGCTTCGTCGGTGGCGTGCGGTTTGGCTTTGAACATGCGTGAGATTTCGGGATGCGGCATGGCGCGGAACCCGCGCCGGCGGGCCTGCGGCGATCGCGGCAGTATACCGGTCATGCTCCCCAGCGGCCGAGACTTGAAAGCCGGCGCGAAACCTTCATATTGAAAGCGTGTCCAAAGTTTCACGAGCGCAAGCCGACATCAAAGCCATGAGCCAGATTCGCCATTTCGTCCTGACGCCGGAAGGCGGCATCCGCGAATTCACCGCCGACCAGGCGGCGCTGATCGCCGCCGGTTCCGATCGCCTGCCCGAATTCGCCGGGCGCGACCTGCGCTATCTGCAGCTGACGCTGCAGGACAATCGCAACAGCGGCGAGCTCAAGATCCAGACGGCCGGCGCGCGCATCCATTTCGACGCGGAAGGCCGCATGACCGAAGCCGGTCCGCCGACCGACGCCGAACCGATCACGCATTTCGAACACGACGCAGTCGTGCAGTGGGTGCTCAAGGACGTGCCGGCGGCCGCGCCGACTTTCCACTAGGGCCTGTTAACGCCAATAGCGTCGCTGTGGCCGAGTCCGTTTTGCCGCAGCGCAAGGAACGAGGAGCGCGATGTACTGGCCGTACATGAGCGACGAGAGACGTCGCGATGCGGCAAAACGGGCCGGTCCCTTCGGGATGCCGCCTGGCGAGCCGCCATGCGGCGTTGCGGTCCGCTTCTTGGGAATCACCCAAGTGCGCGGCCCGCGCCTAGCCTGGCGACTCGCCAGGCAGCACCACAGCGACGCTATTGGCGTTAACAGGCCCTAATCCGACCGCGTGCCGGCGCGCATTCCCGCCGGCACGCGGTCTGCGTATGCTAGCGGTGCACCGAAGGAGGCCCGCTTCGCGACGATGGAAAGCCCGATCCGCCTGCATTGGCTGGACCCGCGCAATCCGCACCAGCCGTTCCCGCCCGTGCACCTGGCGATGCGCGATCCGAACGGTTTGCTGGCCATCGGCGGCGATCTTTCGACGACCCGCCTGCTGCGCGCCTACCGGCAGGGCATTTTCCCCTGGTACAACCCCGACGAGCCGATCCTCTGGTGGTGCCCGGACCCGCGCACCGTGCTGCTGCCGTCGGGCCTGCATGTTTCGCGCAGCCTCGGCAAGACCGTACGCCGCGACGATTACGCGCTCAGCTTCGACCGCGCCTTCGGCGAGGTGCTGGCCGCCTGCGGCGGCGAGCGCGCCAAGAGCCGCGGCACCTGGCTCGGCCCGGACATGCGCGCCGCGTACGGCGACCTGTTCCGCAAGGGGCACGCGCACAGCGTCGAGGTCTGGCGCGACGGCCGGCTGATCGGCGGCCTCTACGGCGTCGCGATCGGACGCGTGTTCTTCGGCGAGTCGATGTTCTCGCATGCCACCGATGCTTCGAAGCTGGCCCTGTACTGGCTGTGCCGGCAGCTCGAGCGCTGGGGCTTCGAGCTGATCGATTGCCAGGTCAGCTCCTCGCACCTGCTGAGCCTCGGCGCCCGGGAAGTGCCGCGCGAACAGTTCCTGCGCCAGCTGGCGCAGGCGACCAATGGCGGCACGCTGTCGCCGGTATGGCGCTTCGACGACGCGCCGGCCGACCCGCGCCACGGACCGCCGCCATGACACAGTCCCTGCGCCTGTTCCTCAGCACCGAGCACGCCTGCGGCTACCTGCCCGGCCTGCTCGCGCGCAGCGCCTTCGTCGATCCGGAAGCCGGACTCGGTCCGGCGCACTACCAGCGCCTGCTCGAACTCGGCTTCCGCCGCAGCGGCGATCACACCTACCGTCCGCACTGCCGCGACTGCACACGCTGCGTGCCGGTGCGCATCGACGTGCGCCAGTTCGTCGCCGACCGCGGCCAGCGCCGCTGCTGGCGCGACAACGCCGACCTGCAGCTGACGGTCGAGCGGCGCCTCGGCGACGAGCACTACGAGCTGTATCGCCGCTACCTGCAGGCGCGGCATACCGGCGGCGGCATGGACCCGCTCGACCGCAAGGCTTTCCACGCCTTCCTCGAATGTTCGTGGCTGGACGTGCGCTACTGGTGCTTCCGTGAACGCGGCGAACTGCGCAGCGTCGCCGTCGTCGACCATCTGCCGCACGCCCTGTCGGCCGTCTACACCTTCTTCGCCCCGGAGCTGCGCCAACGCGGTCTCGGCACGCTTGCGGTCCTGGCGCAGATCGAACAGGCGCGCAGTTCGGGCCTGCCGCATGTCTATCTCGGCTACTGGGTCGAGCACAGCCCGAAGATGGATTACAAACGGCGCTTCCGACCGCTGGAGGCCCTGCTCGGCACCCAGTGGCGCGAACTGGCGCCGGCCGGATCGGGCGCCGCGGGTTGCTGTAGCGGGGTGCTTTCCCGATAATGCCGCCCTTCTAAGTAAATCGAAGGGCGTATGGCGAAGGAAGATCACATCGAGATGGCGGGCGTCATCCTGGAGACGCTGCCGAACACGACGTTTCGCGTGAAGCTGGAAAACGGCCACATCGTCGTCGCGCACATCTCGGGTCGCATGCGCAAGAACTACATCCGCATCCTGACCGGCGACAAGGTCAAGGTCGAACTGACCCCGTACGACCTCACCAAGGGTCGCATCACGTTCCGCGACAAGTAGTCGTCCGAACAGCGTGGAGGGCCCCAGCGTCGCTGGGATCCTGGCGTCGAGAGGACGACCGTCGTGCGCAGCACGACGAGACCGAGCGAACCACGCGTCCAACGAAAAGCCCGCCTTCCGGCGGGCTTTTCTCGTTTCAGCTCACCAAGCTCAGACCGGTTCGAGCTGCGTCGGCTTCTCGCGCGCCTCGATCTCGAAGGCGAGCTGGTCGCCCTCGCCGAGCAGCACGTGCACGCGACCGCCATTGACCAGCTTGCCGAACAACAGCTCCTCGGCGAGCGGCCGCTTGAGGTTCTCCTGGATCACGCGGGCCATCGGCCTGGCGCCCATCTTGACGTCGTAGCCGCGGTCGGCGACCCACAGCCGCGCCGACTCGTCGACGTCGAGCTGCACGTTCTTCGCCGCCAGCTGCTCCTCAAGCTGCAGGATGAACTTGTCGACCACGCGCAGGATCTCGCGCCGTTCCAGCGGCGCGAACTGCACGATCGCGTCGAGGCGGTTGCGGAATTCCGGCGTGAACATCCTGCGCATCACCTCCATCGCGTCTGTGGTGTGGTTCTGCTCGGCAAAACCCATCGAGCGACGCGACGATTCCTCGGCGCCGGCGTTGGTCGTCATCACCAGGATGACGTTGCGGAAATCCGCCTTGCGGCCGTTGTTGTCGGTCAGCGTGCCGTGGTCCATGACCTGCAGCAGCAGGTTGAAGACATCCGGATGCGCCTTCTCGATCTCGTCGAGCAGCACGACGCAGTGCGGGTGCTTGATGACCGCTTCGGTCAGCAGGCCGCCCTGGTCGAAGCCGACATAGCCCGGCGGCGCGCCGATCAGGCGCGACACGGTGTGGCGCTCCATGTACTCGGACATGTCGAAGCGGATTAGCTCGATGCCGAGCAGCTGCGCCAGCTGGCGCGTCACCTCGGTCTTGCCGACACCGGTCGGGCCGGCGAGCAGGAAGTTGCCGATCGGCTTGTCCGGATTGCCGAGGCCCGAGCGCGACAGCTTGATGCTGGCGGTCAGCTGCTGGATCGCGGCGTCCTGACCGAAGATCACCAGCTTCAAGTCGCGTTCCAGCGTCGCCAGCCTGTCGCGATCGTTGCTCGATACGCTCTTCGGCGGGATGCGCGCGATCTTGGCGACGGTCTCCTCGATGTCGCGGACCTGCACGGTCTTGCGCTTCTTGCTCTCCGGCAGCAGGCGCAGGCGCGCCGCCGCCTCGTCGATGACGTCGATCGCCTTGTCCGGCAGATGGCGGTCGGTGATGTGGCGGACCGACAGCTCGACCGCCGAGCGCAGCGCGCCGCGCGTGAACTGCACCTGATGGTGCTCCTCGAAGCGGGCACGCAGGCCCTCGAGAATCTTCACGGCGTCATCGACGCTCGGCTCGCCGACGTCGATCTTCTGGAAACGGCGCGCCAGCGCGCGGTCCTTCTCGAAGATGCCGCGGTATTCCTGATAGGTGGTCGAGCCCATGCAGCGCAGCTCGCCGGAGGCCAGCAGCGGCTTGAGCAGGTTCGAGGCATCCATCACGCCGCCGCTGGCAGCGCCGGCGCCGATGATCATGTGGATCTCGTCGATGAAGACGATCGAACCCGGCCGCTTCTGCAGCTCGTTGATGACGGCCTTGAAGCGCTTCTCGAAATCGCCGCGGTACTTGGTACCGGCGATCAGCGCGCCGAGGTCGAGGCTGTAGACGACCGCATTCTTCAGCAGGTCAGGCACCCGGCCCTCGACGACCAGCCAGGCGAGGCCCTCGGCGATCGCGGTCTTGCCGACGCCGGCCTCGCCGACCAGCAGCGGGTTGTTCTTGCGGCGACGGCACAGCGTCTGCATGACGCGCTCGATCTCGAGGTCACGACCGATCAGCGGATCGATGCGACCTTCGGCGGCGCGCTCGTTGAGATTGACGGCGTACTGCTCCAGCGCGCTCTGCGTCTGGCTCTTGTCGCCGCCGTCCTCGCCGTTCTCGGCGTCCGGCGCCTTGTCCGGCTGCGAGGAGCCGTTCTTGGCGATGCCGTGCGAGATGAAGTTGACGATGTCGAGGCGCGACACGCCCTGCTCGCCGAGCAGGTAGACCGCATGCGTGTCCTTCTCCGAGAAGATGGCGACGAGCACATTGAGCGTCGACACCTGCTTCTTGCCGGCCGCCTGGACGTGATAGATCGCCCGCTGCAGCACGCGCTGGAACGACAGCGTCGGCTGCACTTCGTGCTTCTCGACGTCCTTGATCGACTGGATGTGGTTGCGGATATAGTCCTTGAGCGCGACCTCGAGCTTCTCGGTGTCGGCGCCGCTCGAGCTGAGCGCTTCGGCGACGTGCGTGTCCGACAGCAGGGCGAGCAACAGGTGCTCGACCGTCAGCAGCTCATGGCCTTCCATCCGGGCCGAAACGAAAGCCGCATCCAGCGCCTTCTGCAGTTCTTCGCTAAGCATCCGCGACCTCCGCGCGCGAGCGCGATACCACGTTCGTGAAACCAAACATACCCTGACCGGCCAGGCCGCGCACGATCAGGCTCAGGCCTGCTCCATGACAGTCAGCAGCGGATGCTGATTCTTGCGCGCGTAGGCGTTGACCTGCGCCGTCTTCGTCTCAGCGATCTCCGCCGGAAACACCCCGGCGACACCGCGTCCCGCCGTATGAATCTCCAGCATGATCTGTACCGCCTTCTCCCGGGAGTGGCGGAAGAACTGCTGCAAAACCTGGACCACGAATTCCATCGGCGTGTAGTCATCGTTGATCATGATGACCTTGTACTGCGGCGGCGGGGCCAGCCGGGGCTTGGCCTCCTCGATCGCCAGGCCCTGACCGGAATCGCCGCGTTTGACCTCTTTGCTCATGGTGCCAGTTTACCGTCGTCGTCCCATTGTGGGGGCATCGCCAGGCAACTCAAGCAGCCGCCGGAAAGCCGCCGGCGACCGTCCGTCGCGACCGCCAGCGACAGGCGGCGCGGCTACTTGTGGTCGAAGGTGAAAGCGCCGTCCCAGCCTGGCCCCGGCGGGTGCCGGCGCAGCCAGGCGATGCGCTCGCGGAACAGTGCATAGACCGGCTGCGGGCGCTCGCCCTGCGCCAGCAGCGCGAACTCGTGTTCGGCGGCGTCCCACTGCTGGGCGCGGTAGAGCTTGAGCGCACCGCGGTGACGGGCCAGATCCTGGCGCAGCCCCGGATCGAGCGCGTCCTTGGGGCCGAACGGCTCGTAGATCGCGACCGGCTCCTGCTTGCCCTTGACGCGGACGTAGTCGAGTTCGCGGAACGCCCAGTCCCCCGGCGCCGCGTCGCGGGTCGATTGCGTGCAGAGGATCGACACCCCGTAGGCCTTGGTCAGACCCTCGACGCGCGACCCGAGGTTCACGGCGTCGCCCATCACGGTGTAGGCGCGCCGGAATGCCGAACCCATGTTGCCGACGCTCATCTTGCCGCTGTTGAGACCGACGCCGATCTCCAGCCGCGGCCAGCCGCGCGCCGCGAACTCGGCGTCGAGCTCGCGCACCGCGCGCAGCATCTCCAGGCCGGCCTCGAGCGCGTGCAGGCCGTGCCCGGGATCGGCGAGCGGCGCGCCCCAGAACGCCATCACCGCATCGCCCATGTACTTGTCGATGGTGCCGCGATGCTTCTGGATGACGGCGGTCTGCCGGGTCAGGAAGGCGTTCATCAGCGCCGCCAGTTCGCGCGCGTCGAGACGTTCGGAGATGCTGGTGAAGCCGCGCACGTCGGAGAACAGCACCGTCATCTCGCGGCTCTCGCCTTCCATCGAGATCTCGCCGCCGCGCTCGGCCATTTCGGCGACGATCTCCGGCGGCACGTACTCGCCGAAGGTCTTGGAAATGCTGCGCGCGCGGCGCGATTCGATGAAGTAGCCGTACAGCAGATGCGCCATGAACAGCGTCAGCGTGAACAGCACCGGCACGCCGAGCGGCACGATGAAATCGGCGCCCTGCCACAAGGCCAGCGCCAGCGCGATCAGCGCGCCGACCAGGCCGAAGCCGAGCAGCGAGCTCCAGGCCGCGCCCAGATGCGAGAACGCCCAGGCCAGGATCAGCGCCACCGCCAGCAGCAGCACGGCCTCGATGCCGTCGTAGTACGGCGCCTTCTGGCGGATGCCGCCGTTGAGCAGACCGTCGACCAGATTGGCGTGGACCTCGACGCCGGCAAAGACCTTGTTGACCGGCGTGGAGCGCAGGTCGAGGTAGCCGGCGGCGGTCGCGCCCATCAGCACGACGGCGTCGCGCAGCCGGTCCGGCTCGGCGACCGCGCCGCGGATCACGTCGGTCGCCGATACATAGCGAAACGTGCGGTTGTCGCCGCGATACGGCACGTAGGCGGCGGCCTGGGCATCGACCGGCACCGTACGGTCGCCGACGCGCAGTCGCTCCAGATGCAGCGAGGTACGAAGCTCGGGCGGATCGAACTCGAGGCTGACCGGCGCGTCGCCGAGCGCCCGCCGCGCGACCGCCAGCGCCAGCGACGGATAGACCGCCCCCTCGTAGGCCTGCAGCAGCGGCACGCGGCGGTAGACGCCGTCGAAATCGACGCTCGGATTGTCGAAGAAACCGCAGTCCGGCACCGCCTCCTGCAGCACCGGCACGTTGCCGCCGGCGCCGCGCGCGGCGATGAAGCGCACGTCATAGAGCCGCGCACTGGCGGCATCGAGCAGCGGCGCGCACAGGCGCCCGGTCAGCACCGGCTCGCCCGGATCGAGGCGCGGCTTGAAGAAGCTGCCGAGCACCACCGGACGGCCGTGCAGTGCGGCCGCGAAACGGGCGTCGTAATCGAGATCGGCGGCGATCGCCGCGCCGCGCTCGGCCAGCCCCGGCAGGTCGGCCAGCGCGCCGCCGGCCAGTTGCCGCCACAGCCGTTGCGCCTTGTCGTCGGCCTCGGCGAAGACGATGTCGAAACCGAGCACCCGCGCGTGGTAGCGGTCGAACAGCTGCTCGACCAGGATCGCCAGCTTGTCGCGCGTCCACGGCCACTGGCCCTCGGCGGCCAGACTCTTCTCGTCGAGATCGACGATCACGATCTTGGCGTCGGCCCGGTTCGGCATCGTCAGCATGACGCGGGCGTCATAGGTGAACGCCTCGACGACGTCGAGCAGGCGCAGCGGCAGCACGCGCGCGGTATGCAGCAGGAACAGCGCGAACACGACGGCGCTGATGCCGACGCGGATGCGCGTACGTGGCGACATGGTCTTCCCCCGAATCCGGCGCCGGCCGGCGGCGGGCGCGACGCAGGCTACTGAAAGCCGCCCCGGCCCCGCAAATGCGGCTGGCGCCGGGCCGCCCGGAATCGCGGCAACCGTGCAATCCCTTACCGAAATCGGCTATTTCCTTTCACGTGGCGCGGGTATCATCGGCCGTCATGACCCTCAGTCCCTCGCTGCAAACCCTCGGTCGCCTTTACGAACAGCACGGGCGCAAGCTGCCGCCGCTGGCGGTGCTGCTGCTCGTGGTGGCCGTCGCGTACCTGGCGGCGCAGCTGGTCTGGGCCCTGCTGCCGGTCCCCGAGGCGGCCCGCTGGCAGGCGCCGCCGCTGCCGCCGCCGACAGCGGCGGCACGCAGCGAGACCGACGTCCAGGCGCTCGCCGATGCCCACCTGTTCGGGGCCTACCAGCCCCTGCCGAGCGCGCAGAACGCCGCCGACGCGCCCGACACCCGCCTGTCGCTGACCCTGTTCGGCATCCTCTCGGCGACCGCCGAGAACGAGTCGCGCGCGCTGATCGGCAGCTCCGACGGCGACGAAAAACCCTATGCGATCGGCGACGACGTCGTCCGCGGCGTGAGCCTGCAGGCGATCTTCCCCGACCGCGTCGTGCTGTCGCGCAACGGTACGCTGGAGACGCTGCGACTCAGCAAGGACACGCCGAGCACGGCCGAGGCGCCGCCGCCGCCCCACGCCGCCGCGGCCGCCGACACCACGCAGATGCTCGGCCGCATCCGTGACGAGGTGATGAGCGATCCGAGCAAGGCCTCGCAGTACATCCGCGTGCAGCCGGCCAACGTCAACGGCCAGCTCAAGGGCTTCCGCATCTATCCCGGTCGCGACCGCGGCGCGTTCAACCAGCTGGGCCTGCGTCCGGGCGATCTGGTGACCTCGGTCAACGGCGTACAATTGGACGACAGCCAGAAGGCCCTGCAGATGCTGACCGATCTGTCCAAGGCCAACAGCGTATCGCTGACCGTCGAGCGCGGCGGCCAGTCTCAAACCCTCAACGTGACCCTCAATTGAATATGAAGCTCCGCAGACCTCTCGTTTGCGCGATGGCGGCGCTCGTCTGGCTGTCCGCCGGCCCCGCGCATGCGGACATCACCCTCAATCTGAAGGACGCGGACATCAATACGCTGATCGCGACCGTCAGCGACGTCACCGGCAAGAACTTCATCGTCGACAGCCGCGTGCGCGGCAAAGTGACGGTGATCTCGGCCTCGCCGATGAACTCCGACAGCCTCTACGAGACCTTCCTCGCGGTGCTGCAGGTCAACGGCTTCGCCGCGATTCCGTCGGGCGGTGCGATCAAGATCGTGCCCGACGCCAACGTCAAGTGGGAGGGCGGCGCCTACACCTCGGACGGCACGCGCCTGGCCCGCGACGAGGTCGTCACCCACGTCTTCCAGCTGCAGAACGTCAGCGCCTCGCAGCTGGTGCCGATCCTGCGTCCGCTGATGCCGCAGTGGGCGCATCTGGCCGCCTATCAGCCGAACAACACGCTGATCGTCGCCGACCGCGCCGCCAACGTCGCCCGCATCGGCAACCTGATCCGCCAGATGGATCAGGCCGGCGACCGCGACATCGAGAACATCAAGCTGCAGTTCGCCTCGGCCGCCGACGTCGTGCGCACGCTGACGACGATGACGCAGCAGGACAAGCAGGCCGATCCGGCGAGCAAGCCGGCAACCATCATCGCCGACGAGCGCAGCAACAGCATCCTGATCGGCGGCGACAAGGCCGACCGCGCGCGCCTGATCGCGATCGTCCGGCAGCTCGACGTCGAGTTGCCCGAAGGCGGTTCGACGCAAGTCGTCTATCTGCGCTACGCCAGCGCCGAAAACCTCGCGCCGATCCTCGAAGGCTACGCCCAGCAGGTCAAGCAACAGCAGCAGCGCAGCGCCGGCGCCACCGCCACGGCAGCGCCGGCGGCCACCAGCAGCGCATCCGGCGGCGGCAACGGCGACGCCCGCGTGCTCGCCGACAAGGACACCAACGCGCTGATCATCACCGCCCCACCGAAGGCGATGCGGCAGATCCGCGACGTCATCGCCCAGCTCGACATCCGTCGCGCGCAGGTCCTCGTCGAAGGCATCGTCGCCGAGGTCAGCGCCAACAAGCAGAAGGAGATCGGCGTCGACTGGGTGGCTTACGACCCGAATCACGTCGCTGCGGCCGGCATCCTCAACAGCAGCACGCAGAGCGCGCTGTCGCGTCTGAGCAGTGTGACGACCTCGACCAGCACCAGCACCGCCTCCTACGCGGCCGCGGCCGCGTCGCTGATCGGCTCCGGCGGCACCATGGTGGTCGGCGCCACGACCGGCTCCGGCGGCATCTACGGCGCGCTGATCCGCGCCCTGAAGAGCGACGGCGACACCAACGTGCTGTCGACGCCGTCGCTGGTCACGCTCGACAACGAGGAAGCGAAGTTCTCGGTCGGCCAGGAAGTGCCGTTCCTGTCTGGCAGCTATGCGAACACCGGCACCTCGTCGGTGTCCGGCGCGGTCAACCCGTTCCAGACGATCGACCGCAAGGACGTCGGCCTGACGCTGTCGGTGACGCCGCAGATCAGCGAGGGTGACACCGTCAAGCTGAAGATCAATCTGGAGATTTCGGGCATCGCCAGCGGCGCCGCCGGCTCGTCGAACCTGATCACCAACAAGCGCACGCTGAGCAATGTCGTCAGCGTCGAGGACGGCCAGATCCTCGTCATCGGCGGCCTGATCGACGATCAGATCCAGGCGTCGAAGAGCTCGGTCCCGCTGCTCGGCGATATCCCGCTGCTCGGCGGCCTGTTCCGCAGCAACTCGATCAAGAAGAGCAAGCAGAACCTGATGCTGTTCATCCGGCCGTCGATCCTGCGCCAGGACACGCAGATCGAGTACTACTCGCGCAAGAAGTACGACAACGTCCGGCAGTCGCTGATCGACGCCGCCAGCGGCACCGACTATCCGCTGCTGCGCAGCTTCGACACCTGGCGCGGCGACCGCCCGCCGCAGACCGCGCCGTCGGCGCCGGCGCCGGAATCGCCCGCCGCGAGCCCGACGATGCCGCCGATCGAAATCGCGCCGCCGGCGACGCCGGGCGCCGCCGCGCCGGCACCCGCCCCGCAGCAGGCGCCCGCCCAGGCGCCGGGCGCGATCCCGGCACCGACGACCGAGCCGTCGCCGACCCCATGATGGACACGCTGCGGCGCCCGCCGTTCACGTTCGCCAAGCGGCACGGCCTGATCGTCACCGAAGACCTTGGCGACCACGTCGTCGCCGTCGCGCGCCCCGGCGTCGCGCTCGACGCGGTGCAGGAAACACGCCGCTTCGTCGGCCGCCCGCTCAAGCTGCAGTCGGTGTCGGCCCAGGAGTTCGACGCGCTGCTGTCGCGCACCTACGAAGGCCAGACCGCGGCGACCGCGAGTCTGATGGACAGCCTGCAGGACGACGAGGCCGATCTCGACGCGCTCGCCCAGGCGCTGCAGGACAACCAGGATCTGCTCGAATCCGACGACGACGCGCCGGTCATCAAGTTCATCAACGGCCTGCTCGTCGAGGCGATCCGCGAGAACGCTTCCGACATCCACATCGAGAGCTTCGAGAGCCGCCTGCAGATCCGCTTCCGCGTCGACGGCGTGCTGCGCGAGGTGATGGCGCCGCCGCGCCAGCTCGCACCGCGTCTGGTCTCGCGCATCAAGGTCATGGCCAAGCTCGACATCGCCGAGAAGCGCCTGCCGCAGGACGGCCGCATCTCGCGCGCGTTCGGCGGCCGCAAGGTCGACGTGCGCGTGTCGACGATCCCGACCGGCGTCAATCAGGAACGCGTGGTGATGCGTATCCTCGACAAGCAGGCCGAGAAGCTCGACCTCGAACAGCTCGGCCTCGACGCGCATTCGATCGCCGCGCTCAAGCGCATCATCCACCACCCCTACGGCATCCTGCTGGTGACCGGTCCGACCGGCTCGGGCAAGACCACGACGCTGTATTCCGCGCTGTCGGTGCTCAACGACCGCTCGCGCAACATCATGACGGTCGAGGATCCGATCGAGTACTACATCGACGGCGTCGGCCAGACCCAGGTCAACACCAAGGTCGAGATGACCTTCGCGCGCGGCCTGCGCGCGATCCTGCGCCAGGACCCGGACGTGGTGATGATCGGCGAAATCCGCGACCTCGAAACCGCCGAGATCGCGGTGCAGGCCTCGCAGACCGGCCACCTCGTGCTGTCGACGCTGCACACCAACACCGCGGTCGGCGCCGTCACGCGCCTGCGCGACATGGGCGTCGAACCGTATCAGCTGTCGAGCTCGCTGATCGGGCTGATGGCGCAGCGTCTGGTGCGCCAGCTGTGCCGGCACTGCAAGGAACCGTACGAGGCCAGCGCCGCCGAGAAGGAGCAGCTCGACCGCGACCCGGCGCAGCCGCTGACGCTGTTCAAGCCGGTCGGCTGCCCGGCCTGCCGCCATACCGGCTACCTCGGCCGCACTGGCGTGCACGAAGTCATCGAGGTCGACCGCAAGCTCGAGGCGATGATTCACGACAACGCCTCGGAGCAGCAGCTCGAAGCCTACGCGCGCTCGCAGGGCCCCGGCATCCTGCAGTCGGGCCGCGACAAGGTGGTCGCCGGCCAGACCACGCTGCGCGAAGTCCTGCGCGTGACGATCGAGGATTGAAGATGCCTGCGTCGCCGCCTCGTCCCGATGCCGGCCGCACCGTCGCGTCGGCGCCCGCCACGATCGGGCGCGGCTGACGCATGGCCGCGTACGAATACAGCGCCCTCGACGCACAGGGCCGCCAGAAGAAGGGCCTGATCGAAGGCGATACGCCGCGCCACGCCCGCCAGCTGCTGCGCGAGCGGGGCCTGACGCCACTCGACGTCACCCAGGTTTCCGAACGCCGGGCCAGCGGCAGTGCGCCGTTCAGCCGCGGCGGTGGCAGCATCGGCAGCGCCGAGCTCGCCCTGTTCACGCGCCAACTGGCGATCCTCGTGCGCTCGGGCCTGCCGCTCGACGAAGCGCTGACCGCGGTGTCCGAGCAAAGCGAGAGCAAGCGCGTCAAGCGCGTCGCGCTCGGCGTGCGCGCCGGCGTCGTCGAAGGCAACTCCCTCGCCCATTCGCTGAACCAGTTCCCGAACGCCTTCCCGCCGCTGTTCCGTGCCACCGTCGAGGCCGGCGAGCAGTCGGGCAAGCTCGACTACATCCTCGAGCGCCTCGCCGACTACGTCGAGCGCCGCCAGGTGCTGAAGTCGCGCGTCAGCCTCGCGCTGATCTACCCGGTGATCCTGACGGTGGTCGCGATCGGCGTGGTCGTGGCGCTGCTGACCTACGTGGTGCCGCAGGTCGTCGGCGTGTTCGACAGCATCGGCGCGCAGCTGCCGCTGCTGACGCGCGCGCTGATCGCCGTTTCGAACTTCCTGCGCGAATGGGGCATCTACCTGCTGATCCTGATCGCCGCCGGCGCGTTCATGTTCGCGCGCATGATGCAGGCTGCGCCGTTCAAGCGGCGCGTGCACAACTTCCTGCTGCGGGTGCCACTGATCGGGCGCCTCACGCGCGGCGCCAACACTGGCCGTTTCACGCGCACGCTCGGCATCCTGTTCGGCTCCGGCGTACCGATCCTCGACGCCATGCGCATCGGCACGCAGGTCGTCACCAATCTGCCGATGCGCGAAGCGATCGACGAAGCGACGATCAAGGTCCGCGAGGGTGCTTCGCTGAGCCGTTCGCTGGCAGCCAGCAAGCTGTTCCCGCCGATCACCGTGCACCTGATCGCCTCTGGCGAGTCGTCCGGCCGTCTCGACGAGATGCTCGATCGCTCCGCCGAGAACCAGGAGCGCGAAGTCGAGATGCTGGTGCAGACCACGGTCAGCGTGTTCGAGCCGGCACTGATCGTCGTGATGGGCGGCATCGTGCTGCTGATCGTGCTCGCGATCCTCGTGCCGATCTTCGATCTGAACCAGCTGGTCAAGTAGAGCCGGGCGCCATCCCTGCGGCCGGCGCGCGCGGCGCACGCTCCGTTGCGGAGCGCCGCCCCGCCCCCGTCAGCCGCCGCGCCGTTCGTGCAGGCCCAGCGCGCAGGCAGCGGAGCCGAGCAGGCCGACGTGCGGATGCGTGATCGCCAGCGTCGGCACCCGTTGCAGCAGTGGCTCGAAGCGCCCCTTGCGTTCGAAGCGCGTACGGAACGCGCCCTGCTCCAGCCAGTGCACCAGTTTCTGCGTGATGCCGCCGGCGAGGTAAACGCCGTCCCAGGCGCCGTGCGCGAGCACGGTGTCGCCGGTGAAACTGCCGAACAGCCCGCAGAACAGCGCCACGGTGCGTCCGGCCAGACTGTCCGGATCGGCCTCCGCCTGCCCGGTGATCTGCGCCGGCGTCTCGGCGCCGGCGGCGACCCCTTCGATCTCGGCGACCACGCGATACAGATTCAGCAGGCCCGAACCGGACAGCAGACGTTCGGCCGACACGCGCGGATAGTGCCGCAGCATCAGCTCGAGAATCTTCAGCTCGTAGCCGTCCGCCGGCGCGAAGCCGACGTGCCCGCCCTCGGTCTCGATGACGATGGTCTCGCCCTTGCGCAACAGCAGACGGCCGACGCCGAGGCCGGTGCCGGGGCCCAGCACCGAGTAGTGGCCGTCGCTGTGATCACGCGCGAGGCGTTCGGGCATCGAGCCGATCGCGCGCACGTCGGCATGGCCGAGGTGCGGCACCGCATGGCCGACCGCCGCGAAGTCGTTGATCAGCTGCAGCGCCCGCAGGCCCAGCTCGGCGCGCAGCGCCTGTACCGAGAACGCCCAGGGATTGTTGGTGATCTTGATGTGGTCGCCGGTGACCGGCGAGGCGACGGCGAACACCGCGGTCTCGACCTGCGTCCCGCAAAGATCGAGATAGTGCCGGGCCGCCGCGCCGAGCGTCGGATAGTCGGCGGCCCTCAGCTCGCGAATCGCCGACAGCACCGGCCGCTGTTCGGCGTCGCCCGAAGCCAGCGCGAAGCGCGCATTGGTGCCGCCGATGTCGGCGACGAGGAACGGCAGTTCGGACGTGGCAGGCATGGTGCGGATCGGCTCCGGAGCTTGAGCCGATCATTCTAGGGGCGCGCGCCGGCGCCTGGCGAGGCGTCAGTGGCCGCCGCGCCAGCGGCGCACAGCCTTCTGGAAGAACATGCTGTTCGGGATCTGCACCTGGGCGCCGCCGCCTTCGCTGAGCGTGGTGTAGAGCAGGTTGATCGCGACCACGCGCCCCTTCAGGCCGGGCTTGTCGGCGGCATCGACCAGTTCGACCTCATCACCGAGCCGGAACGCGCCGACGGTGAAGATCAGGATCGCGCACAGCAGGTTCGACAGCACGCTCCAGATCGCGAAGAAAGCGATCGCGGCAACCGCCACGAAGCCGGATACGGCCGTCCACAGCACCGTCGCCGACACGCCGATCCGGCCGAGCACGGCGATCAGCGCCGCGATCCAGATCAGCGCGCGCAGACTGCCGCGCAGAACGAGCGCGAGCTCGGGCGCAAACAGATAGCGACGCGCAATACGCTTGAGCGCGCGCGCCACCAGGCGCTGCACGATCCAGGCGCCGAGCAGAATGACGACGACCTGCAGGGCAAGCAGCGCTGGCGCGCTCCACTGCTTCAGGGTTGCGTAGAGCGGATTCATGACGACGAGGCGCGACGGGCGGCGCGCCGGCGTCAGGCTTCGCCGGACGCGGCCTTCGGCAGCTGCGGCAGCGCAACCGCAAGCAGCCGCGAGATGCGCGCCGGCACGTCGTGCTGGACTTCGCGCACGGCGACGCGGATCGCCGAAGCGAAGGCCAGCGCGTCGGCGCTGCCATGCGACTTGATGACGATGCCGTTGAGGCCGACCAGGCTGGCGCCGTTGTAGTTGCGCGGATCCATGCGCTTGCCGAGCGCCTTGAGCGCCGGCATCGCCGCGAGTGCGGCGAGCTTGGTGAACGTCGAGCGCGTGAATTCCTGCTTGATGTAGTGGTAGATCAGCTTGGCGACGCCTTCGCCGGTCTTCAGCGCGATGTTGCCGGTGAAGCCGTCGCAGACGACGACGTCGATGTCGCGCAGGAATACACCGTCGCCTTCGACGAAGCCGATGTAATTCAGCTGCGAGGCCTGCAGCAGATGCGCGGTCTGCTTGATGACCTCGTTGCCCTTGATCTCTTCCTCGCCGATGTTGAGCAGCGCCACCCGCGGCCGGTCGATGCCGTAGATCGCCGTGACCAGCGCAGACCCCATGACGGCGAACTGGAACAGCTGCTCGGCACTGCATTCGGCGTTGGCGCCGAGATCGAGCATGTGCACGTGGCCG
Organism: Solimonas variicoloris DSM 15731; assembly: GCF_000382285.1. GTDB lineage: Bacteria > Pseudomonadota > Gammaproteobacteria > Nevskiales > Nevskiaceae > Solimonas > Solimonas variicoloris. The sequence continues at coordinate 289,786 of NZ_KB907926.1, forward strand.
CTCATCGACGGAATCGGCGAGATGATGGCCGGCCGGTCGATGCCCGGCAGCGTCTTCAGCACGAACTTGGCGGTCGCCATCAGCGCGCCGGTGTTGCCGGCCGACACCACGGCCTGCGCACGGCCGTCGCGCACGAGGTTGATCGCCACGCGCAGCGACGAATCCTTCTTGTTGCGCAGCGCCTTGGACGGCGCCTCATCCATGCCGACCACTTCCGCGGCGTGCTGCACGGCGATACGCGCGCGCAGCGGCGCCGCCGGCTTGCGCGCCTTCAGCGCGGCTTCGACCAGCGACTCGTCGCCGACCAGGACCAGTTGCAGCCCCTCGTGCTCGGCCAACGCCAAAAGAGCGGCGTCCACGGTCGTTTGCAGACCGTGATCGCCGCCCATGGCGTCGATCGATAAAACGACGGGAGCCGTAGCGGGCATGCCCGACGGCACCGGCGCTTACTCGCCGGCGTCGGCCGCCGGAGCCGTGTCCACGACCTTCTTGCCGCGGTAGTAACCGTCGGCAGTCACGTGGTGACGGCGGTGCGTCTCGCCCGAGGTCGGGTCGGTCGACAGGGCCGGAGCCTGCACCTTGTTCTTCCAGTGCGCGTGGCGGTGGCCGCGTTTCGCACGGGACTTCTTGGAATCCTGAACTGCCATGTCTCTAACTCCGTCGGGCGGATGCCCTACTGCTGTTTACCTAAACGCTCTTTCAGCGCCGCGAATGGGTTCTGTTCCCGGCGGACCTCCCCGCTTTCGTCCGCAGGTGCGGCCGGCGAGGCTTGGATCGCATTTTCGCACGATTCACAACGCGGCAGCATCGGCAGTGCCAGCAGGAGTTCGTCTTCGACGATCTCGCGCAGCGGCAGGCTGTCGTCCTGCACCAGATACGGATCCGCCTCGTGCAAGACGGACTGCTCTTCCTCTTCGGTGTCGACCAGACGCAGGTCGACCTCGACGTGCATCGGCCAGGCGTACGGCTTTTCGCAGCGCTGGCAGCGCAGCGTCAGCGCTCCATCCAGCGTGCCGCGCAGCCGCGCTTGGCCCTGCGACTTCGACGCCTGCAGGCCGATCTGCACCTCGCCAGCGTCGTCGGCCAGCAAGGGACGCAGACGCTCGAAGCTGCGCACCGGCAATTCGCCGCGGTACGCTTGGCTCTGCGCGACGGCGGTCGATGCCCGGACGCTCTGCGGAATCGGCATGCTCGCTCCGGCCCCGAAAAAGGGCGCGAATCATAGTCACGCCCCCTTCAAAAGTCAAAGAATTCCAATGCTTAATATCGCTTCTCCGGCCCGCATCAGCGCCGACCGGCCGCTCGTCCTCGCATCCGGCTCGCGCTACCGGGCGGAACTGCTGGCGCGCCTGCGTCTGCCGTTCGTGGCAAAGGCCTCCGCGGTCGACGAAACACCGGCGCCCGGCGAAGCGGCCGAAGCGCTGGCGCAACGGCTGGCGCGCGCCAAGGCTGCAGCGCTCGCCAGCAGCCACCCGGGCCAGTGGATCCTCGGCTCGGATCAGGTCGCAAGCCTCGACGACGCGATCCTCGGCAAGCCCGGCAGCCTCGAACGCGCCCGCGCGCAGCTGTCGCGCTGCAGCGGTCGCGAAGTGCGCTTTCTGACGGCGGTCGCACTGACCGACGGCGAGCGCACGCTCGAAGCCCTGGATCTGACCGTCGTGCGCTTTCGCGCGCTGCACGCCGACGAGATCGAGCGCTACCTCGACGCCGAGCCGGCGCTCGACTGCGCCGGCAGCTTCAAGTGCGAGGCTTACGGCATCACGCTGTTCGAGGCGATCGAGAGCCGCGATCCGACCGCACTGATCGGCCTGCCGCTGATCGCCGTGCGGCGCCTGCTGTCCGAAGCCGGTGCGCCGCTGCCCTAGCGACTCGCGGTACGCGCCTGCGCGAGCCAGCCCGGCAGGTCGCCGACCCGTTCGAGCAGCGCACGCGCGCCGGCGCCGAGCAGGCGCTGCGGCGCGTGCACGCCGCAGGTCACGCCGATCGCCGGCATGCCGATCGCGCCCGCCATCGCCACGTCGAACTCGGTGTCGCCGACCATCAGCGCCTGTTCCGGCTGCAGCCCCTCGTCGATCAGCAATTCCCTCAGCATCAGGGGGTCGGGCTTCGAGGCTGTTTCGTCGGCCGTGCGCGAATTGACGATCAGCTCGCGAACGTCGACGTGGTGCGCCAGCGAACGATCGAGGCCGCGGCGGCTCTTGCCGGTCGCGATCGCCAGGCGCAAACCCTCGCCATGCAAGGCCCGCAGGGCATCAAGCCCCTGTGCGAACAGCGGCGCCTCGCCGCCGCCGTCGGCCAGCCAGTGCGCGCGGTAGCGGTCGAGCAGCTGGCGCAGATAGTCGACGTCCGCGTCCGGATACAGCCGCTGCAAGGCGTCGACCAGGCCGAGCCCGATCAGCTCGCGAATCGATTCGTCGGAGCGCGGCGGCAGCTCGAGCGCGGCGATCGCCCGCTGCATCGCACCGACGATCTGCGCGGCGGAATCGGCGAGCGTGCCGTCCCAGTCGAAAATGACAAGCCGGATGCGATCCATCGTGCAGCGCCCTCTTCAGCGCGCGCGCGGCAGGCGGTCGAGCACGTCGCGCAGTTCGTCCGGCAGCGCCGCGTTGAGGATCAGCTTCGGGAAGTCGCCCTCCGGCGCCAGCTTCAGGAAGTGCGAATGCAGGAACATGCGCTTGAGGCCCAGCTCGCGCAGCGGCTTGTTGTCCTCGCGCTCGCCGTACTTGGTATCGCCGGCGACCGGATGGCCGAGCGCCAGCGCGTGCACGCGAATCTGGTGCGTGCGGCCGGAGAAGATCTGCACCTCGCAGAGCGTCGCATCGCGATAGCGGCTCTTCGGCGAGAAGCGGGATTTCGACGGTTTGCCGTCGTCCTCGTCGATCTTCACGCGGCGCTCGCCCGACTGCAGACGACTCTTGACCAGCGCGGCGTCGACATCGCGATCCTCGCCGCGCCACTTGCCGATCAGCAGCGCGAAATAGCGCTTCTCCGCCTCGCCGTGCTTGAGCGCGCGCTGCGCGCGCAGCAGCGCCGGCCGCGACTTGGCCAGCAGCAGCACGCCGCTGGTATCGCGATCGAGACGGTGCGCGAGCTCGATGAAATCGTATTTGTTCCAGGCCCGGACGGCTTCGATGACGCCATACGGCACGCCGCTGCCGGCGTGCGCAGCCAGCCCCGCCGGCTTGGAGATCGCCAGGTAATGCTCGTCCTCGTGCACGATCGCCGCGCGCAGGCGGTTGAGGACCGCGTCCGGCGGACGCGCCACCTGTGCCTTGTCGGCGGCGCGGACCGGCGGAATGCGCACCTCGTCGCCGGACGACAGCTTTCTTTCTGCCTTGACGCGCCCGCCGTTGACCCGCACCTGGCCCGAGCGCAGGAGCTGGTAGACGTGCGACTTCGGCACGCCAGGCAATTGTTTCAGAAGGAAATTGTCGATCCGCTGCCCCTCATCTCGGGCACCGGCCGACACATATCTGACTTGTGGACGATCTTGTGTCAAAATAGGAATGTCCGTCGATTCAGGTCGAAATTCCGTTCCCGAATCGACGGTTACGGAAGAAAAATGAGATGCAGGGCTCGTTGCTATTGTATCAGCCCGACATCCGCTCCGAATTCCAGTCGCCGCGCCGCAACCGCTGCAGGTGGCTACAGGTTTAAATCAGAACGCGCGTGCACCGCGCCGGGGAGACTCCATGACGATTCGCGAAAACCGCGGAATCCGGGACGAGTCCACCGACGCCGGTCGCTGCGCCTTACAGGACTTTTCACATGAAGCGCATCTTGATCAATGCCACGCAGCGCGAGGAGCTGCGCGTGGCGATCGTCGACGGTCAGAAGCTGCAAGATCTCGACATTGAAACCGCTGCCCGCGAACAGAAGAAGGGCAACGTCTACAAAGGCCGCATCACCCGCGTCGAACCCTCGCTCGAAGCCTGCTTCATCGACTACGGCGCCGAGCGCCACGGCTTCCTGCCGGTCAAGGAAATTGCCAAGTCCTACTTCAAGGAAGGCAAGTCCGGCGGCAACCTGCGCGAGCAGCTCCAGGAAGGCCAGGAGATCATCGTCCAGGTCGAAAAGGAGGAGCGCGGCAACAAGGGCGCGGCGCTGACCACCTTCGTCTCGCTGGCCGGCCGCTACTTGGTGCTGATGCCGAACAACCCGAAGGCCGGCGGCGTGTCGCGCCGCGCCGAGGGCGACGAGCGCGAGGAAGCCAAGGAAGCGCTCGAAAAACTGCAGATCCCGGACGGCATGGGCGTCATCATCCGCAGCAACGGCGTCGGCCGCACGGTCGACGAGCTGCAGTGGGATGCCAACTACCTCGCCGAGATCTGGACCGCGATCGAAAAGGCCGCGGCCGAGCGTCAGGGCGCGTTCCTGATCTACCAGGAAAACAACATCATCCTGCGTGCGCTGCGCGACTACCTGCGCTCCGACATCGGTGAAGTCGTGATCGACAACACCGAGATCTTCGAGCAGGCGAAGACGCACATGGAGCATGTGATGCCGCAGAACCTGCCGCGTCTCAAGCTCTACAAGGACGAAATTCCGCTGTTCTCGCGCTTCCAGATCGAATCGCAGATCGAATCGGCGCATGAGCGCACCGTGCGCCTGCCGTCGGGCGGCTCGATCGTCATCGATCCGTCGGAAGCGCTGACCGCCATCGACATCAACTCGGCGAAGGCGACCGGCGGCGGCAGCATCGAGGACACGGCGTTCAACACCAACCTCGAAGCGGCCGACGAAATCGCCCGCCAGCTGCGCCTGCGCGACCTCGGCGGCCTGATCGTCATCGACTTCATCGACATGAACTCGACGAAGAACCAGCGCGAAGTCGAAAAGCGCCTGGAGCAGGCCGTCGAGATGGACCGCGCGCGCATCCAGCTCGGCAAGATCTCGCGCTTCGGCCTGCTCGAGCTGTCGCGCCAGCGCCTGCGCCCGAGCCTCGGCGAGCACACGCAGATCCCCTGCCCGCGCTGCTCGGGCCGTGGCCACATCCGCAGTGTCGAATCACTGGCGCTGTCGATCCTGCGCCTGATCGAAGAGGAATCGATGAAGGACCGCACCGGCCGCGTCATCGCGCAGGTGCCGGTCGACGTCGGCACCTTCCTGCTCAACGAAAAGCGCCTCGCCGTGCGCGAGATCGAGGCGCGCTACCGCACCTACATCACGCTGGTGCCGAACCCGACGCTGCATACGCCGAACTACGAGATCAAGCGCGTCCGCGCCGATCATCTGCAGCAGGACAACAACGACAGCACCAGCTATCAGCTCGTACAGGACTTCGACGCCAAGGCGCAGGAGGATCTCGGCAAGGGCGCGACCGTGCAGAAGACCCTGCCCGAACCCGCCGTCAAGCAGATCCTGCCGTCGACGCCGGCACCGACGCCGGTGGTCGTGCAGCAGCCGGCGCCGGTCGTCATGCAGCCGGTCGTCGCCACCTCCGGCGACGGCCTCTGGACGCGCCTGATGCGGCTGCTTGGTTTCGGTCCGCGTGCGGCCAAGCCGATCGCCGCGCCGGTGCCGCCGCCACGCCGCGAAGGTGGCCGTCGCGACGAGCGCCGTGATGAGCGTCGGGACGAGCGCCGCGGTGGCCCGCGCGACGCGCAGCGCCGCGATCGTGGCCGTGGTGACGGCCGCGGCCAGCCGCGCGACGGCCAGCCGCAGCGCGGCCAGCAGCAGCCGCAGCGCAATCCGCAACAGCAGCAGCCGCAGCGTCAGCCGCAGCCCCCGCGCCAGCCGCAGCCGCAGCAGGCCCAGCCGCAGCGCACCAGTCAGGGTGCGAGCCCGGCGCCGCAAGCGCCGCGCCCGAACCTGAACCCGGTCCCGGCCGCCCGCGCCGAAGCCGCGCCGGCACCGGCACCGGCCGAGCTGGAAACGGCCGCCATCCCGGTCGAGATCGGTGCCGAAGCCGGCGCCACCCCGAACACAGCACCGCGCACGGGTGAAGAGCGCAGCGCCGGTGGCGGACGCCGCCGCCGCCGCGGCGGTCGCGATCGCCGCGAGCGCGAGGCCGCGCGCACGCTTGAGGCCGGCGCCGCGGCCGAGGCTGTCGATGCAACGCTGAACGAGGCCGAAGCGCTCGCCTCCGAAGAAACGACGTCGCAGGCCGCCGAAACCGGCACCACCGTCGCCGCGAGCACGCCGGCGACCGTCGAACCCGCCCGGACGCCGGACGCCGAAGCGCCAGTCGCCGAAGCCGCGGCGAGCGCGCCGGCGCGGACCGAGCGTGTCGAGACGCAGCTGCCGCTGTTGCGCGAAGTGACACGGGATGAGGAGCCGATGGCGGCAGCGGTCGTCGCCGCCGAGCCGGCGCCCGAAGTGCAGGCCGCCGCGGAGCCGGCGCCAGTCGAGGCGCCCGTCGCCAGCGCCGCGAGCGAAGCGCCGGCGGCTGCACAAGCCGCGCCGGAGGCGATCGAAGCCGAAGCGCCGCAGGCACCCGCGGTCGTCGCCGGCGTCGAGCCGCAGGCCGCCGAGCCGGCAGCCGAAGAGCCGGCACCGCAGATCGCCGCGGCCCCGGTCGTGAGCGAGACGGTGGCCGACGCCGCCCCGCCGGCCGTCGCCGCCGCCGCGTCCGCGGAGACGACGACGGCCGCGACGCCGGAATCGGCGGCCAGTGGCGGCGCGCCGCAGTTCCGCGCGACGGCGCCCGCCGCCGACTACTTCAAGCTGTTCGAGAGCGCGACGCGTACGGCGCAGAACGCCGCGCCCGACGCCGACCAGGACAAGCCGGAAGACCAGAAGCCGGCCTGAAGACCCGAGCGGCAACGAAAAAGGCGACCCTCGGGTCGCCTTTTTCATGCCGGCTTCATGCCCGCGGCCGCACAGCCGCCCGAGCCTCTGCCCGCGCCGCGAATTCAGCCGGCCGCCGCCGACAGCAGGCGCTCGACCGCGCGCAGATCGTCCTCGGTATCGACGCCGCGCGGCGGCGGCGCGTCGGTGATGCCCATGCGGATGCGCAGGCCATGCGTCAGCGCGCGCAGCTGCTCGAGCGCCTCGCAATCCTCGAGCGGCGCCGGCGACAGACCGCTGAACTCGACCAGCGCCGCGACGCGATAGGCGTACAGGCCGATATGGCGGAAGGCGAGTCCGTTCGGCAGGCGCGGCGCCTCGCGCGTCGAGCCTTCGCGCCGCCAGGGAATCGGCGCGCGCGAGAAATACAGCGCGTAACCGCGGCGATCCATGACCAGCTTCACGACGTTCGGATTGAGCCACTCCTCCAGCGTGTGCAGCGGGTGGCACAGCGACGCGATGTGCGCCTGCGGATCGTCGGCCAGCAGATCGGCGGCCTGGCGCACCAGCGCCGGCGGCATCAGCGGCTCGTCGCCCTGCAGGTTGACGACGATCGTCGAGGCATCCCAGCCGGCCTGGCGCGCGATCTCGTTGGCGCGGTCGGTCCCGGAATTGTGAGTCGGCGCCGTCATCCGCACGTCGGCGCCGAACGCGGCACAGATCTTGAAGACCTCGTCGGAGTCGGTCGCGACGATGACTTCGTCGGCGCCGGCCTTGCGGGCGGCCTCCCAGACGTACTGCACGATCGGCTTGCCGGCGATCTCGCGCAGCACCTTGCGCGGCAGGCGCGTCGAACCGAGGCGCGCCGGGATGACGACTTTGAAACCCGGGCGCGTGGCGTCGGCGCTCATGCGCGCAGTTCCTCGTCGCTGAGCGTGCGCGCTTCGTCCTCGAGCATCACCGGCACGTCGTCGCGGACCGGGTACGCCAGCCGCGACGCACGGCACCACAGTTCCTGCACGTCGGGGTGCCATTCGAGCGGCGCCTTGGTGACCGGGCAGACCAGAATCTCGAGCAATCGCTTATCCATCATTCCTCCGGGCCTGCGCCGCGCGCAGGCGTTCGACGCATTGTCGCACACGCGCCGTGGCCGCTTCGTCGAGCTGCGCGTCGACCGGCACCGCCCACAGGCGCGCGTCGGCGAAGGCGCGGCACTTCACGGCATCCTTCTCGGTCATGACGACCGGCCAGTCGTCGCCGAACGCAAGATCGGCCGCCGCGAACGCGTGATGATCGGCGAACGAATGCTCGCGCAGCCGCAGTCCGGCCGCGGCCAGGCTCGCGAAGAAGCGCGACGGATCGCCGATGCCGGCCACGGCATGGACCGTCGCGCCGCGAAAATCGGCGAGCGCGCGCCGCTCTCCGTCGACGAGACGCCGCAGCGCGCCGGCACGCAGCTGCATGCGCAGCGCGCCAGCCGCCTGCCAGCCGTCGCCGTTGACGACGAGCAGGTCGATGTCAGCGAGCCGCGCCGCCGGCTCGCGCAGCGGGCCGGCCGGCAGCAGCGCACCGTTGCCGAGGCCGCGGCGGCCATCGACGAGGCAGATCTCGAGATCGCGACCGAGACGGTAGTGTTGCAGGCCGTCGTCGCTGACGATGATGTCGACCGCCCCGTCGGCGAGCAGCGCGCGCGCCGCCGCCACGCGATCCGGATCGACGACGACCGGACAGGCGCAGCGCTGCGCGATCAGCAGCGGCTCGTCGCCGCTGTGCCGCGGATCGCCGTCCGGCGCCACGCGATGCGGATAGCGCGGCGCATGACCGCCATAGCCGCGGCTGACGACGCCGGGTCGCCAGCCCCATTCGCGCAGGCGCTCGACCAGCCAGATCGTGAACGGCGTCTTGCCGGTGCCGCCGACGCTGATATTGCCGACCACGATCACCGGCACCGCAATGCGCACCGCCGCGGCGCGCAGGCGTCGCGCGCGTGCCGCGGCCAGTGCACCGTACAGCGCCGCGAACGGACGCAGCGGCAGCGGCGGCGGCAGCGGCGCGTACCAGCGGCGTTCGAGCCAGGCCTTCAAGCGCCGCTTTCCCCTTCGTCGAACTGCATGCGGTACAGCGCGGCGTAATAGCCGTCGGCCGCGAGCAGTGTCTCGTGCGTGCCGGTCTCGACGATGCGGCCATCCTGCATCACGGCGATCAGGTCGGCGCGCTGGATGGTCGACAGACGGTGCGCGATCACCAGCGTCGTGCGCCCCTCGACGAGCTTGTCGAGTGCCGCCTGGATCATGCGCTCGGACTCGGTATCGAGCGCCGAGGTCGCCTCGTCGAGGATCAGCAGCGGCGCGTTCTTCAGCAGCGCGCGTGCGATCGCCAGGCGCTGGCGCTGGCCGCCCGAGAGCTTGGCGCCGTTCTGGCCGATCGGCGTCTGCAGGCCCTGCGGCAGCTTTTCGATGAACTCCCAGGCATGGGCCAGCCGCGCCGCTTCGGCGATCGCGGCCTCGTCCGGCATGGTGCGCAGCCCGTAGGCGATGTTCTCGGCGACGCTGGTGTTGAACAGGCGCACCTGCTGGTCGACGATCGAGATCTGCTCACGCAGATCGTGCAGGCGGTATTCGCGCAGATCGCGCCCGTCGAGCAGGACCTGACCGCTGTCGCAGTCGTAGAAGCGCGGCAGCAGGGCGAGCAGCGTCGACTTGCCGCTGCCCGACTTGCCGACGAACGCCACGGTCTGTCCCGGCGCGATGCGCAGATTGATGCCGCGCAGCGCTTCCTGCTGCTGCGCGTCGTAGCGGAAGTGCACGTCGCGGAACTCGATCGCCCCGCTGGCGCGCGCCAGCGGCCGCGTCCCATCGGCCGGTTCGGCCGGCTCGTCGAGCAGCTTGAACAGCTCCGAACCGGCGGCGATGCCGCGCTGCAGTTTCTCGTTGACGCCGCCCATGCTCTTCAGCGGCTGGGTCAGCGACAGCATCGCCAGCATGAACGCCGCGAAGGTGCCGGGCGTCATCTGCTGCAGCATGTGCGGCTGAGTCGCGAAATAGACGATCGCCGCGACCGCCCAGGCCGCGATGAACTGGATCAAGGCCGAGCTGCCCGCCTTGGTGGCGACGATCTTCATGCTCAGCCAACGGTTGTTCTCGTTGACCTTGGCGAAGTACGTGCGCTCGAACTCCTGCGCATTGTGGATCTTGACGATGCGCTGGCCGAGCACCGCCTCGTCGACCGCCTCGGTGACGTTGGTGATGCTGTCCTGGATGCGCACGCTGATGCGGCGGAAGCGCTTGGTCACGTAACTGATGATCAGCGCGATGAACGGCAGCACGACGAACGCGAACAGGGTCAGACGCCAGTTCAGATAGAACATGTAGCCGATGTAGAACGTCACCGTCAGGCTGTCCTTCAGCGTGCTCGTCAGCACCGTCGTCGTCGCCTCGGCGATCTGGTCGACGAAGTACGTCAGGCGCGACACAAGCTGCGCCGAGTTGACGCGGTCGTAGAAGCGCGAGGGCAGCTGCAGCAGCTTGTTGAACACGCGCTCGCGCATGTCCTTGACGACGCGCCGCGCGACCCACGCCATGCCGTAGGTCGACGCGAACGACGACAGGCCGCGCAGCAGGAACAGGCCGATGATGTAGAACGGGATCAGGCGGATGTAATCCTGGTTCTGCTCGACGAACGCGCGATCGAGCAGCGGCTTGATCAGGGCCGCGAACGCGGTGTCGACACCGGCGAGCGCCGCCGTCGCCAGCGCGGCGAGCGCCATGATGCGCCAATGCGGCAGCGAGTAGCCGAGCAGTCTGCGGTAGGTCTTCCAGGCGTTCTTGTCGAGGGGGTCTTTTGCCATTTCGGTCGCTTTTATGGGCGGCGATATGCTATCAAGTCGGCCCCCACCGTACCCGTGCCGGACGTCGCCCATGAGCAAGACGCTGTTCGAGAAGATCTGCGACCGCGAGATTCCTGCCGAGATCGTCTACGAGGACGAGCTCTGCGTCGCGTTCAAGGACATCCATCCGCAGGCGCCGGTGCACATCCAGCTGGTGCCGCGCAAGCCGATCACCATGCTCAGCAACGCCGAGCCGTCCGATCAGTCCCTGCTCGGCCATCTGCTGCTGACCGCGCCGAAGATCGCCGCCGCGCAGGGCTATCCGGATGCCTTCCGTCTCGCCGTCAACAACGGTGCGGCGGTCGGACAGTCGGTGTTCCATCTGCATGTGCACATTCTCGCCGGCCGCCCGTTCAAGTGGCCGCCGGGCTAAGAGCGTCACCCGCCCGCCAGAATGTGCACGGCGTGCATCGCTTGAGGCGATCGCCTGCGCGATCGCGGCGGGCCGGCCGCCCGTTCAAGTGGCCGCCGGGCTGTCAGTACACGTCGCGCCGGTATCGTCCGCTCTCGACGAAGGCATCGTAGGCGTCGTCGCCGAGCGTCTCGCGCAGCACCGCGTCGACCGCCGGCGCCATGCCGTCAAGACTGCCGCAGACCAGCACCTCGGCGCCGTCGGCAAGCCATGCGCGCAGCCGCGGCTGCTGCTCGCGCAGGCGCTGCTGCACGTAGAGGCGCGCGTCCTGATCGCGCGAGAACGCGAGATCGAGATGCGCTAGCCGGCCGGCCTGCAGCCAGCCCTCGAGCTCCGCGCCGAAGAAGAAATCGCGTGCCCGCTGCCGTTCGCCGAACAGCAGCCAGTTCCGGTGCTGGCCGGCGGCCAGGCGCGCCTTCAGATGCGCGCGCAGCCCGGCGATGCCGGTGCCGTTGCCGATCAGGATCAGGGGCCGCGCCGAGACCGCGAGCCGGAAGCCCGGATTGGCGCGGATGCGCAGCGCGATCTCGCCGCCGAGCGGCGCGAACTCGGTCAGCCAGCCCGAGCCGTGGCCGAGGCGCCCCGACGCGTCGCGCATCTGCCGCACCAGCAGTTCGAGCTTGCCGTCCTGCGGCAGCGAGGCAATCGAGTATTCGCGATGCGGTAACGGCGGCAGCCGCGCGGCGAGCGCGTCGGCGTCGAGCCCGCGCAGCGCGCCGATTTCCTCCGGCGTCTGCGGCAGGCGCCGGTCAGCGAGGCGCGCCGCCAGCGACGGCGGATCGCCGCTGCAGCCGAGCGCGCCGAGCAGCTGCAGCACCGCCGCCGGCGCGTTGCGCGGCCCGATCTCGGCGATGTCGCCGGCCTGCCACGAGGCTTCGTCGTCGAGCGCCTGCAGCGCCAGGCGGAAGACCGCGCCACCGACGCTTTCCGGGTTGAGCCGTTCGCGTTCGACGAGTCGCCAGCGCGCGTATTGCGGCGGCTGCCAGTCGTCGAGTTCGGCATGCCCGGTGAGCGGACCCAGTTGCTGCTGCCAGTGCCGCAGCGCGCCCGGATCGCCGTCGTCGACCTCGACGAGATCGAACATCGCCTGCGCGCCGGCGCGGCGCAGCCAGTGGTCGAGCGCGTGGCCGAACGCGCAGAAGCTCGCGTAGCGGCGGTCGCCGAGCGCGAGCACGCCGTAGCGCAAGCCGCCGAGCGACGCGCCCGACCCGATGGCGCGGCGCACGAAGGCGTAGGCGCTGTCCGGCGCGTCGCCCTCGCCGGTGGTGCTGACGACGAACAGCGCCCGGCCGCCGGCCAGCACCGTCGGCTCGAGCTGGCCGAGCGGCAGCAGGCGCACGCCGCGTCCGGCAGCGCGCAGCGCGGCGGCCGTCTGCTGCGCGAGGCGCTCGGCCGTGCCGGTCTGGCTGGCGTGGACGACGAGGATCGCGTCGTCGTCCGTCGATAGCACCGGCGCCGGACGACGCGCGCGCAGCGCGCGCGCGGTCCAGGCCGCGTAGACGGACAGCGCCAGCGCCGCCAGCGCGAGCCGCGCCGGCGTCGGCCAGACCCAGAGCTGCGCGCCGGTCTGCCAGACGAGCGAAACCGCAGCCAGCGCCAGCGCGGCGACGCCGATCAGCACGCCGGCGATCCGCGGCGCACGCGAGCTCCTTGCTTCGCCGCTCATTCGAGCAGCGCCGCCAGCGCCGGACTGAGGCGTTCGCGCGCGTCGCCCGATGCCGTGCGTTCGACGAAGGCGGCGGCAATACCATGCTGTACCGCGAACGCGTATCCGGCCTGCGGCCCGAGCACCATCAGCGCCGTCGCCAGCGCGTCGGCCTGCAGGCAGCGCGAATGCACGACGCTGACGGCGGCGAGCCCGTGCGCGACCGGCCAGCCGCTGCGCGGGTCGATCGTGTGGCCGTAATGCCGTCCCGCGTGCGCGAAAGCGCGGCGGTAGTCGCCGGAGGTCGCCACGGCGAGCCCGTGCAGCGCGATCAGCGCGACCGGCAGCGCACCGGCCGGCGGCGGGCGCTCGAACTCGACCCACCACGGCGTGCCGTCCGGCTTGCAGCCCTGCCCGCGCAACTCGCCGCCGACTTCGACGAGGTGATGCACGAAGCCGGCCGCCTGCAGCGCGGCGCTGACGAGATCGACGCCGTGGCCTTTGGCGATCGACGACAGATCGAGGCGCACGCCGCCGGCCTGCCAGGCGCTGCGCGTCGCTGCGTCGAGGCGCACGCGCGCCCAGCCGGCGGCGGCCCGCGCGCGATCGATCTCGCCCGCATCCGGCGGCGTATCGCGGCGCGGCGCCGGGCCGAAGCCCCACAGATCGACCAGCGCGCCGCAGGCCGGATCGTAGGCGCCACCGGTGGCGGCGGCGAGCGCGAGGCCCGCCTGCAGCACGGTGAAGAAGTCGTCGGGCAGGCGCTGCCAGTTGCCGCCAGCGGCATTGAAGCGGCACAGATCGGAACCGGCTTTCCAGGTACTCATCTGCGCATCGACGCGATCCAGCTCGCGCTGCGCGAGCGCACGCACGGCATCGTCGTGGCGCGGCGACGACGCGACGTAGGCGACGCTCCAGCGCGTGCCCATCGTCTGTCCGTCGAGGCGGCGCACCGTGGCGCCGAGACCGGCCGGCTCCGGCAGCGAGGCCAGATCGAGCGGGATGAAGACCTGCCGCGCGGTGACCGGCGGCAGGTCCGGCAACGTTGCGCTTACGGCAGCACCTCGAGCGTTGCCGTGTACGAAGCGCGGCGCGGCAGCGGTTCGTCGCCGCCCTTCTTCTTCGCCTTCGGCGCCTTGGCGGCCGGCGGCGCGTCCTCGCCGGGTTCGCCGCCCGGACCACCCATGCGGCCGCCGCCGATCGCGGCGTTGAGCCAGTACATGCCGGCCTGCGGCCAGGTGATCGCGAACGCGCCGTCGGCGCCGGTCGTCACCGTGATCTCGTCCTGCTGGTCGCGATAGCGCGTGCCGCCGGGCACCACGCTGACCTTGAGACCGGCGGCCGGCTGGCCGTCGAGCAGCAGCTTGAAGCTCGCGGTCTCGCCGGCGACCAGATCGTTCGGATGCGTGACCGGCACGAGTTCCAGACCGCTGCCGGTCGGCGCCAGCACTTCGCTGCTCGGCTTGCCGACCGTGACGAAGGTTTCGAGCCGGTTATCGGCGAGCGTGACCTGCAGATCCCTGGCCTTGGCCGGGACTTCCTTCTTGAACGCTTCGGCGCTGCCGCGCCAACGCTTGGTCTGCCGGCTGTCGTCCTTCCAGCTCGCGAACATGCCGCTGCTGGCGTTGACGATCTTGTAGGTGCCGACCTGCGGCAGCGGCACGTCGAAGGTGCTGCGATAGTGGCCGGTGGCGACGTTCTCCGGCGTCAGGCGGCTGCCGTCGGGGGCGATGATCGCCAGGCTGTCGAGACGCACCGGATTGTGGTCGAAGTAGAACAGGTCGTTCGACACGGCGGCGTCGACCGTCACGTAATGGCCGACCTCCGAAAGCACCGTCGACGACGGCAGGAACCAGGACTTGTGCGCCTGCGCCGACAGCGGCAGGCCGAGGGCGAGCAGCAGGCTCAACGGCTTGAGGAGAGATTTCATGCGTACGGCTCCGGTTCGACGGTTGGGCGTGACGGGTCTTCTGGGTTTCAGGGCTTGAGCGCGAGCGTGACGCGGCCGAGCTCGGCCGAGCCCTGCGCACTGAGCTGCTCGGCCTTGGCGATCGGCCACTGGAACGGGATCTTCAGCAGCTCGCGGCCGCCGACTTCGCGCGCCGCCTCGACCATCAGCTGATACTGGCCCGGCGCCAGTTCCGGCAGCGGCGCCTTGCCGGCGCTGAAGTGCAGCGTGTGCTCGCCGACCACACGCGTCGCGCCGCTGACGCCGTCGACCGGCATCTGCAGCTCGCGACCGCTGCGCCGCCACCACTGGCGCAGATCCTTGAGCCACTTGGTGCCCTCGCCGTCCTTCTTCTTCAGCTCGTACCAGACCGCGAGGTTGGCGGCGACGCGCTGGTCGGCGCCCTCGATCCAGACGGCGACGTAGGGACGGTGATACTCGGCGACGTCGAGCTGCGGAATCTGCAGCGTGACGTCGAGTTCGGCAGCGGCGGCCGGCGCCGAGACGGCGCCGCAGAGCAGGACGGACAGCGAAGTGCGCATGCGCATGACCTTCAATGCAGGAACAGGAGGATGAACAGCAGCGGGATCAGCACGCCGAGCCCGACCATCGGCCAGGTCGCCGGGCGGCGGCCGGCATGCAGCTGCAGCAGGCACAGCCCGGTGACGCAGAACAGCACGCAGGCGACCGCGAACAGGTCGATGAACCAGGTCCACATCGCGCCGGTGTTGCGCCCCTTGTGCAGATCGTTGAGCCAGGCGATCCAGCCGCGGTCGGTGCGCTCGTACTGCCACGCGCCGTCCGGCAGCGCGATCGTCAGCCAGGCGTCTCCACCCGGCCGCGGCAGCGACAGATACAGCTCGTCGGCCGACCATTCACCTTCTTCGGCATGCACGCCCAGCTCGCGCGCCAGCCAGTCGCGCAGCGCCTCGGGCAAGGGCGCCCGGCCGTCGCGCGCGGCGGCGTCGAGTCCGGCGCGCAGATCATGCGGCACCTGACCGTCACGTTTCGTCACGATCGGTTTCGTCTTGATCTGCGCGGCGTGGTTCAGCGTGATGCCGGTGACCGCGAACAGCAGCATCGCGACCAGACAGACCGCCGAGCTGATCCAGTGCCACTGGCGCAGCGTCTTCAGCCACCAGGCGCGGCGCTGCACGGCGGCCAGGGCGGGTTCGGCGGCGGTCACGGGCGCTGCCGGCTCAGGGCGCCGCCGGCGCAGCCGGCGGGTCGGTGACGAAACCGATTTTGCTCAGGCCCGCCTTGCCGGCTTCGCTCATCACGTCGGCGATCACTTCGTAGCGCGTGTTGCGATCGGCGTGCAGATGCAGCTCCGGCGTCGGCGACTTGGCGGCCGCGTCATGGAAGCGCTGCAGCATCGCGGCGCGGTCGAGCGCCTCGCCGTTCCAGAACAGCTTGCCGTCGGCGTCGATCGCCAGCTGGATCACCTCGGCCTTGCTCACGTTCTGCTCGCTCGACGCCTTCGGCAGATCGATCTTCACCGCGTTCGTCAGCAGCGGCGCGGTGATGATGAAGATGACGAGCAGCACCAGCATGATGTCGACCAGCGGGATCACGTTGATCTCCGCCATCGGCGCGGCGCTGCGATTGCCGCTGAAGCTTCCGAAAGCCATCGCTTACGTCCTCGCGGCGCTCTTCAGCGGCGTGATGTGCCCCGCGGCCTGCGGCTCGATCTTGGCGCCGGTGGCGAGGAAGGTGAACAGGTCGTGCGCGAAGGCATCGAGCTGCGCCAGCGTCACGCGATTGGCGCGCACGATGAAGTTGTAGCCGAGCACCGCCGGGATCGCGACGGCCAGACCGATCGCGGTCATGATCAGCGCCTCGCCGACCGGACCGGCGACCTTGTCGAGCGTGCCGGCACCGGACAGGCCGATCGCCATCAGTGCGTGGTAGATGCCCCAGACCGTGCCGAACAGCCCCAGGAACGGCGCCGTCGAACCGACCGACGCCAGGATCGTCAGCCCGGATTCCATCTTCGCGGTTTCCTCGTCGATGGTCTTGCGCAGCGTGCGCGTGACGAAGTCGCTGGAGCTGCCGGCCTCGTTGAGCCGGTTGACGCCGTGCCGTTCGTGATGACGGCTGGCAGCGATGCCGTGATAGGCCAGATGCGAGAACGGCTCATCCGGATGCTCGTGTTCGAGGTGCGCCGCGACCTTGTCGAGCGAAGGCGCGTTCCAGAAGAAATCGAGGAAGCGCTCGCTGCGCCGGCGCGTGCGCGCGTTGGCGATCGCCTTGGTGATGATCAGGTACCAGCTCGTGATCGAGGCGAGCAGCATGATGACGAGAATGGTCTTGGCGACGATGTCGGCCTGACCGAGGAAGTGGCCGAAGCCGAGACCTTGCGTTGCGTCCATGTTCAGTGCTTCTTGCTGAGTTCGAATGTGACGGGAACCTTCACCCAGGCCGACACCGGCTGGCCGCCCTGCTTGGCCGGCACGAAGCGCCAGCGCTTGCGCACGACGTCGGCCGCGGCTTCGTCGAGCCGCGCGTAGCCGCTGCTCTTGTCGACCGTGACCTTGTCGGCGCGGCCGTCGGCATTCACCAGCACCAGCAGCAGCACGGTGCCCTGCTCGCGCAGGCGGATCGACGTCGACGGATAACTCGGCCCCGGATTGTTCAGATAAGCCGCGACGAAATCCGGCGGCACCACTTCGGGCGCCGCTGGCGCGGCGGCGGCCGGCGGCGCGGGCGGCGACGGCGGCGCTTCGTCGACCGGCTCGGCGTCGGCCGGCGCTTCGTCGAGCGGCGGCGCCTGCAGCGGCGACGGCGTCGGCTTGGGCGTCGCCACCATCTTCGGCTGCGGCTTGGGCGGCACCGGCTTGGGCGGCGGCGGAGTCGGCGCCGCCGGCGGCGGCGTCTCCTGGATGAAGCTCACCATCAGCGCCTGCGGCGCCGGCGGCGGCGGCAGCGGCGCGTCGCGCACGACGAACAGGGCGGCGACGGCGGCGCCGTGCAGGACCGCAATCAGCGCCAGAACCGCGAGCCGGTGCGGCTGCCAGCGCCGACGAGGGCGCCAGGAGAGCGGCGGCAGGGTCGCAGTCGCGGTCATGCTCAGACCTCGGCCCAGCGCCGCAGCAGATTGTGGTAGACGCCGGTCAGCTGCAGCACCGAAGGATGATCCGGCGCCTCGCCGGCGAGGCGCTGGATCGCCTGATCGAGCTCGAACAGCAGGGTGCGCTCGCCGTCGTCGCGCACCATGCTCTGGATCCAGAAGAACGACGCCAGACGCGCGCCGCGCGTCACCGGCGTGACGCGGTGCAGGCTGCTCGATGGGTACAGCACCAGATGTCCGGCCGGCAGCTTGACGCTGTGCGCGCCATAGGTGTCCTCGACGATGAGCTCGCCGCCGTCGTACTCGTCCGGCGCGGCGAGGAACAGCGTCGCGGAAAGATCGGTGCGCACGCGCAGTCCGCTGTTGCGATGCTGGCGCACGGCGTTGTCGACGTGCAGGCCGAAGGTCTGGCCGACGCCGTAGCGGTTGAACAGCGGCGGAAACACGTGCTGCGGCAAGGCGCCGGCGATGAAGCGCGGGTCGCGCGACAGCGCCTGCAGGATCATCGCGCCCATCTCGCGGGCGGCCGGATGCTCCTCGGGAATCTGCTCGTTGCTCTTGGCGCGCGCCGACTGGTGTCCGGACGTGACATTGCCGTCGACCCACTCGGCCGCGTCGAGCAGCTGGCGGCAGCGCGCCACTTGTTCAGGTGTCAGGACATCGGGAATGCGCAGCAGCATGGAATGTTCTTTTGCGGCCGGTCCCGCCCGTCGCCGGGCGGGACAGCCAGCAACAAGCCTCAGAAGCTCATGTTGACGGACAGCAGGTACTGCCGGCCTGGGCCCAGCGCCGCGTAGTGATTCGCGTAGGCCTTCGTGTAGTAGACCTCGTCGGTGAGGTTCTGCACGTTGAGCTGCACGGAGACGCCGGGGTTGATCTGGTACGAAGCGTTTGCGTCGAAGCGCCAGTAGTCCGGAACGAAGCGAACCTTGGCCGGCGTCGAGGTGGTCGTCGTTCCCCAGCTGCCGTAGACCTTGTCGACGTAGTACGCGCCGCCGCCGATCTTGAGCTTCGGTAGCAGCTCGTAGGTCGTGAACAGGCTGAAGCTGCTCTCCGGCGTGTTCGGCAGTTCCTTGCCGACGCCGAGGCTGTTGTAGGCGCCCTTCACCAGCTCGCTGTCGAGATAGGAGTAGCCGCCGAACACCTGCCAGGCGTCGGTGATGTTGCCGGTGAAGCTGAACTCGGCGCCGCGCACGCGCGTCTTGCCGACCTTTTCGTAGGTGCTGGCATCGACGAGCAGGTAAGCATCCTTGCGCTCGGTATCGAACAGCGCCAGCGTCAGCAGCAGGCGGTCGTCGAAGAACTCCCACTTGGTGCCGATTTCGACCGTCGCCGAACGTTCCGGATCCCAATCGAGGTTGGTCGACGAAACCGCATCCTCGTCGGCCGCACCGAGCGGCGCCGGCGTGGTCGCCGTCGCGTACGACACATAGACGCTGCCGGACTCGACCGGCTTGTAGACGACGCCGGCCTGGTAGTTGATGAAGTCGTCCTGCTGCGAGGCCGAAATCGCCGCCATCGTATCGCCGTAGTCGGTCGTGCCGGCGCTGCGCTTGGCCTGCGTGTCGTAGCTGTCCCAGCGCAGGCCCAGATTGAGCTGCCACTGCTCGGACAGCGCCAGCGTGTCGAAAGCGTAGACGCCGATGCTCGTCGTTTCATACTGGGTCGGCGTGTGATTGCGCATCACCTTGCCGCCCCAGGCGTCGTCCGGATTCGGGTGATAAAGGTCCGTGCACTCGAATGCAGTTTCGTAAGCATCCGTGCAGGTCGTCGCCGCAACCTTGGTACCGTCGGCGCGCACGACGGTATAGCCGTCCTGCTCGCGCTTTTCGCGGCTGAACTCGGCGCCGATATTGAAGCGATGCTCGATGAAGGCCGTCTCGAACTTGCCGCTCAGGTCGGTGGTATTGGCCAGCGTATCGGTCTGCGCCCAGCGATTCTTCGTCGAACGATAGACGAGGCCGCTCGGCACATTGTTGCGGCTGTCGTCCGGATTAGTGACCACGTAGTCGTTCAGCGAGCGGCCGAGACGCGTGGTGTTGCGCAGCGTCATGCCGCCGTCGAGATCGCGCTCGACCTTGACGGTGCCGATGTCGGCATCGCTGTTGCGGAAATCGCGATCGGCGAGACCGTAGAAATTCTCGCTGTCGACGCCCATCGTCTCGGTCACCGGCTGACCGGTCGCCGGATCGTACGGAATGCTGTAGTCCGGCATGCCGTCATCGGTGAGATGGTAGTAGTCGAGCAGCACGCGCGTCGGCGTGCCGAGGCCGAAGGCCAGCGCGCCGGCGACGCCCCACTTGTCGTAATCGACGGCGTCGTCGCGGCCCGGCACGTTGCCGCTGTTGCCCATGACGTTGAGGCGCAGCGCGCTCGAGTCGCCAAGCTTCCAGTTCTTGTCGACGCTGCCGCGGATCGTGCTCGAAGTGCCGAGCATCAGCGTCGCGTTGGCGAAGTCCTCGGCGCGGGCCTGCTTGGTGACGAGATTGACGCTGCCACCACCCGAAGCGCGGCCGCCGTACGCTGAATCGGCGCCCTTGATGACCTCGATCGATTCGAGCGCGAACACGTCGCGCGTCTGCGTGCCGATGTCGCGCACGCCGTCGACGTACATGTCGGCCGACGAATTCAGGCCGCGGATCACCGGACGGTCGGAAATCGCCTGGCCGCCCTCGCCGGCGAGGAAGGTGATGCCGGGCACCGTGCGCAGCGCGTCCTGCAGCGAGGTCGCGGCATTGTCCTGCAGCAGCTGCGAGGGAATCACCGTCACCGACTTCGGCGTGTCGCGCAGCGGCGCCGTGAACTTCGGCGACGAGGCCTCGTCGGTCTTGTACTCGCTCGGCGCTTCGGCCTGGACTTTCACTTCGCGCAGCTGCGTCGCCTTTTCGGCCGGCGGCTCCGCGGCCGGCGGGGTCGCCGTCTGGGCGGCGGCGGGCCAGGCATGGGCCGCGAACACGGCGGCGGCGACGGGACTCAAGCGGAACTTCATTGCGTCTGTTCTCCCTGAAACTGGTCTCGAGCAAAGCGGCTTGCGCCGCGTGTCGTCTCCGCACGCGTCCACCTGGCGTGCGCGTGGGTCTGGACGGACAACTACTGGAGACAATGCGATTCTATCTGAGAATCATTTTCAACAGAAGTCCTGTTGAATCTTTTTACAGAAAGAATTTCGCGTCAGGCAACAGGAGAACGGGCGCGAAACGTCGGCCACCGATCGCTGGGCGACGGGCAGCGAGCAACGAACAGCAGGCAACGGGCGGCGGCCAGCGGCCAGCGGCCAGCGGCCAGCGGCCAGCGGCCAGCGGCCAGCGAGACTGGCACAAGCGACGGGGGACGCAACCGGGCTTCGACCCGGCCGGTCATGGCAAGCGGCTACGGCGCCGGCTGCGGCACCGGGGCCGAGACCGGCATCGCCGGCGCGAGCTTCTGCGCGTCGATGCGCGCGTCGTACCAGTTCATGCGCCAGTCCAGATGCGGCCCGGTGGCACGGCCGGTCATGCCCGACAGCGCGATGACCTCGCCCTGCCGGACACGCTGGCCGTCCTCGACCAGCAGCTTCGACAGGTGCAGGAACGCGGACTGCAGGCCGTAGCCGTGATCGACGATCAGCGTGCCGCCGGTGAAATACATGTCCGGATGGGCCAGCACCACGGTGCCGTCGGCCGGCGCCCGCACCTCGGTGCCGGTCGGCACCGCGACGTCGACGCCGTAGTGCGGCTGCTTCGGCTCGCCGTTGAGGATGCGCTGGCTGCCGAACACGCCGGAGATGCGGCCGGTGCACGGCCATTCGAAAGGCTGCAGAAAGCCGAGGCCGCCGCTGTCGCGCTGGCGCGCGGCCGCGACCTGGCGCTGGTCGTCCTTGATGCGCGCCAGCACTTCCGGCGGCGGCGTCACCATCTTCGGCGGCAGACCGTCGATGCGCTGGATCGCGTACTCGCGCTTGGCAACCGGATAGCGATAGGTGCGCGCCGCTTCGCCGGCAAGCTGCACTTTCAGCTCGGCCTCGGCCGGCGCGTCGCGGTCGAGGCCGAGCACGAAGTCACCGGCCGGCGTCTGCTTCAGCGCGCGGCCGTTGAACCACAGCTTCGTGCCCGCCGGCGCGTGGCCGAACAGCACCGCGCCCTGCTCCCACTCGCCGCGCAGTTCGACGCCGGGCACCGTCGCCGGCGCGCCGGCGCGGGCCGGCAGGCCGGCGATCAGGATCAGGACGGCCAGCAGGCGGCGATAGCGACGCATCGGAAGCACTCCGTGAAGACGGCCGGGCGGATTCGTTCAGCGCAGCGCGCGCAGGCGCTGCACGGCTTCGTCGAGGCTCAGGGTTTCCTGCTGCTCCTCGCCGCGGAAGCGCAGCGTCAGCTTGCGCTCCTCGGCTTCCTTGCGGCCGACGACGACGATGACCGGGATCTTCTGCAGCGCGTGCTCGCGGATCTTGTAGTTGATCTTCTCGTTGCGCAGGTCGGTCTCGGCGCGCAGGCCGGCGTCCTTGAGCAGTTCGCCGATTTCGCGCGCGTAGCCGTCGACGTCGGAGACGATCGGCGCGACCACGACCTGCACCGGCGACAGCCAGAACGGCAGGCTGCCGGCGTGGTGCTCGAGCAGGATGCCGATGAAGCGCTCCATCGAACCGACGATCGCGCGATGCAGCATGATCGGTCGCTGGCGCTGCGAGTTCTCGTCGATATACGAGGCGTCGAGGCGCTCCGGCATCATCGGATCGAACTGCATCGTGCCGACCTGCCAGGCACGGCCGATCGAGTCCTTGAGGTGGTATTCGATCTTCGGGCCGTAGAACGCACCCTCGCCCGGCAGCTCGGTCCACTCGACACCGGCCGCGCGCAGCGCCGCGCGCAGCGCGTTCTCGGCGCGATCCCAGGCCTCGTCGGTGCCCAGACGCTTGTCCGGACGCAGCGCGAGCTTGACGTCGATCTTGTCGAAGCCGAAGTCGGCATAGACCGCCATGGCCTGCTGGTGGAAGGCGGTGACTTCGCCTTCGACCTGCTCGGGCGTGCAGAAGATGTGGCCGTCGTCCTGCGTGAACGCACGCACGCGCATGATGCCGTGCAACGCGCCGCTCGGCTCGTTGCGATGGCAGCCGCCGAACTCGGCGTAGCGGATCGGCAGGTCGCGGTACGAATGCAGGCCGGCGTTGAAGATCTGCACGTGGCCCGGGCAGTTCATCGGCTTCACCGCGTAGGTCCGCTTCTCGGACTCGGTGAAGAACATGTTCTCGTGGTAGTTGTCCCAGTGGCCGGAACGCTTCCACAGGCTGACGTCCATGATCTGCGGACCGCGCACTTCCCGGTAGCCGCTCTTCTTGTAGACGCCGCGCACGTACTGCTCGACCGCCTGCCAGATCGCCCAGCCCTTCGGATGCCAGAACACCATGCCCGGCGCTTCTTCCTGCTGGTGGAAGAGGTCGAGCTGCTTGGCGAGCTTGCGATGATCGCGCTTCTCCGCTTCCTCGACCTGCTTCAGGTACGCCTTGAGCTCGTCGTCGGTCGCGAAGGCGACGCCGTAGACGCGCTGCAGCTGGGCGTTGTTGGCATCGCCGCGCCAGTAGACGCCGCCGACGCGCGTCAGCTTGAACGCGCTGCCGAGCTTGCCGGTCGACGGCAGATGCGGACCCAGGCACATGTCGAGCCAGTCCGGGCCCTGCCTGTAGATGGTGATTTCCTCGTCCACCGCGATGCCTTCCTTGACCCACTCGGACTTGAAGGCCTCGCCGTGCTCGTCGAAGTAGGCGATGACCTGCTCACGCGGCCAGACCTCGCGCGTGATCGGCAGATCGCGCTTGACGATCTCGCGCATCTTCGCCTCGATCGTTTCGAGATCGGCATCGGTGAACGGCACTTCGCGCGCGAAGTCGTAATAGAAGCCGGTCTCGGTCGCCGGACCGAAGGTGATCTGCGTGCCCGGAAACAGCTCCTGCACCGCCTGCGCCAGTATGTGCGCGGCATCGTGGCGGATGACTTCGAGCGCTTCCGGCTTGTCGCGGGTGACGATGCTGATCTTCGCGTCGCGGTCGATCGGCCGCGTCAGGTCCCACAGCTCGCCGTTGACGGCGATGACCGCCGCCTTCTTGGCGAGGCCCGGCGAGATGCCTTGCGCAATGGCCAGGCCGGTGACCGGCGCGTCGAACGACTTGACGTTGCCGTCCGGAAAAGTGATCTGAATGGACATGGGTTCTGCTCGGAAATAAGGATCAGGATTTGCTGTGAACGTAGCGCACGGCGGCCTTCAGCCGCGCGAGCGTTCGCTCCCGTCCGAGCAGGAACAGCGTCTGGTCGATCGGCGGCGACACCGCCATGCCGCAGCAGGCGACGCGCAGCGGCTGCGCGACCTTGCCCAGACCGAGGCCACGGCCTTCGGCGAAGCCGTTGACCGCGACGTGCAACGCCTCGGCCGTCCAGTCCGGCAGCGCCTCCAGCAGCGCGGCGAGCGCGTCGAGCAGCGCAGCACCGTCCGCGTTCAGATGCTTGGCGGCGTCCTTTTCGTTGTAGCCGTCGAGCTCGGCGTAGAAGAACTTCGACTTCTCGGCCATCTCGACCAGTGAGCGGCAACGCTCGCGCTGCTGCTCGATCACCCGCTTCAGATCCGGACCGTTCGCCGGATCGACGCCGAGGCGGCGCAGATGCCAGTCGAACTCCGGCGCGACGATGGCCGGGTCGGCGATCTTCAGGTACTGGTGGTTGACCCACCAGGCCTTTTCCATGTCGAAACGCGCCGGGCTCGCCGAGACATGATCGAAGTCGAACTTCTCGATCATCTCCTCGCGCGTGAACAGTTCCTGGTCGCCGTGGCTCCAGCCGAGGCGCACGAGGTAGTTCAGCAGCGCTTCCGGCATGAAGCCCATCGCGCGGTATTCCGTCACCGACAAGGCGCCATGGCGCTTCGACAGCTTGGCGCCGTCGCTGCCGAGGATCATCGACACGTGCGCGTACGCCGGCGGCGTCGCGCCGAGGGCCTTGAGGATGTTGATCTGGCGCGGCGTGTTGTTGACGTGGTCGTCGCCGCGGATCACGTGCGTGATGCCCATGTCCCAGTCATCGACGACGACGCAGAAGTTGTACGTCGGCACGCCGTCGGCGCGGGCGATGATGAGATCGTCGAGTTCCTTGTTGTCGAACACGATCTCGCCCTTGATCAGGTCCTTGATGACGACCTGACCGTCGAGCGGATTCCTGAAACGCACGACCGGCTGCACGCCTTCCGGCGGGTTCGGCAGGACCTTGCCCGGTTCCGGGCGCCAGCGGCCGTCGTAGCGCGGCTTCTCCTTGCGCGCCATCTGCTCGGCGCGCATCGCGTCAAGCTCTTCCTTCGACGCGTAGCAGTAATAAGCCGTGCCGGCCGCCAGCATTTGCTGCACGACTTGCCGGTAGCGATCGAAGCGCTGGGTCTGGTAGATCTCGGCGAAGTCCGACTTGAGATTCAGCCAGGCCATGCCTTCGAAGATCGCGTCGACGGCTTCCTGCGTCGAGCGCTCGCGGTCGGTGTCCTCGATGCGCAGCAGGAACTTGCCGCCGTGGCGCTTGGCGTACAGGTACGAGAACAGCGCGGTGCGCGCGCCGCCGATGTGCAAATAGCCGGTCGGGCTGGGGGCGAAACGGGTAACGACGGTCATGTCGGGAGAAGCCGGTGGATAAGCCACGGAAAGCCCGAGATTTTAAACCACGCGCCCGCCCGCGTCCCGCGCCACGCGCGCCGGCGCGATTGACGGGGCGCCGGCGATGTGTACCCTGCCGCCGCCGTACACTGATCCGCCGCCGGCTTCCCGCCATGTCCTGCCTCTTCGTCGAACAGCTGACCGTCATCGACTGCGCCTACCTGGACGCGGTGCGCGGCCTCGTCGGCGAAAGCTGGATCGTCGACGTCGAACTCGACGGCGCGCTCGACGGCCAGTCGATGGTGCTCGACTTCGGCGAGGTCAAGAAGCGGCTCAAGCGCGCGATCGACGCCAGCCTCGACCACAGCCTGCTGGTGCCGCGCCGCGCGCCGGGCCTGCAGCTGAACGCGGACGGCGAGCGCCTGAGGCTGCGCTTCGAAGCGGCGCCCGGTCTCTACGAGCACGTCTCGCCGACCGCCGCCGTCAGCCTGGTCGACGCTGCGGCGATCACGCCCGACGCCGTCGCCGCCCACCTGCGGCCGATACTCGCCGCGCATCTGCCCGCCAACGTCGCCCGGCTCGGGCTGCACCTGCGCAGCGAGCACATCGACGGGGCGTACTACCACTACGTGCACGGCCTCAAGAAGCACGCGGGCCTGTGCCAGCGCATCGCCCATGGCCACCGCTCGCGCATCGAGGTGCGCGTCGACGGCGCGCGCGATGGGGCGCTGGAGCGCGACGTCGCCGAGCGCTGGCGCGACATCTATCTCGGCACGCGCGAGGATATCGTCGCCCGCGGCGACGGCCGCATCCGCTTCGCCTACACCGCGCGCGAGGGGCGTTACGAGCTGGCGCTGCCGGAAGCCCGCTGCGACCTGCTCGACACCGACAGCACCGTCGAACAGATCGCCGCGCATCTGGCCGCCCGTCTGGCACCGTCGCGGCCCGGCCGCGCGCTCGCGGTGCGCGCCTACGAAGGCGTGATGAAAGGCGCGATCGCGCGGACCGGCGGTCATCCCGAGCCGCAGTCCGGGCCGCGGGATTAATTCCGGATTCAGACCGCGGCGCTACAGTAGCGGCCATGAGCAAACGTCCGTCCGCATTCCGCATCGCCGCGCTGGCCCTCGCCGCCGCCGGCTCCCTGGCCCTCGGCGGCTGCGTCGTCGACGCGCCGGCGCGACCGGGCGTGTCGTACGGCTACGTCGTCGGCAGCGTCGGCAGCGCGCCGCCGCCGGCCTACGTCGACGACGACCCGTACGACTACGGCAACGCGTATTACGGCGGGACCTATTACGGTCCGTCCTACTACGGCCCAGCCTATCCGCCGTACTACTACGGCGGATCGAGCGCGACCTACGTCTACACCCGCGATCGCTATTACCCGGTCTATCGCGACCCGCCGCGCGGTCACGACCACGATCATGACGACGACCACCACCACGGCGGCGACGATCACGGTCACGGCGGCGGCCACGGCCAGCCGCCACCGCCGAGTGCTTCGGATCGCGGCGGGCGCGCGCCGTGACAGAACGCCTGGACCCGGGACCGCAGCGCCGGCCCGCAACAGGCCGCCGCCGACCGGCCAGCGCGTCCGCCGCAGCAGGCGCCGGCGCGGCCGGATGGCGGCGGCTTCGGTTCGCGCCCGGTGCGCGACGCGCCCCGGGCCGAAGGCCGCGCGCCGTTCTCGCGCCCGACGCCGAACGCGGCACCGGCACCGCGCAACGAGCGGCCGGGGCGTCTGCAGGCGCCGGAGCCGGTTCGCAACCGCCGCGCCACCGTGCAGTAAGCGCCGGCGCGACGCCGCACCGGCGACCCCGGCCGGTTGTGATATAAAGGCCGCCCTTCACGGGCGGCCTGTCGCAAGGCCGTACGCATTCCGCCACGATTTGCCGAGCATCATGGGTACCGACATTCACTTCTTTCCGCGCGTCACCGTCGAACAGGTCGAAGAGGGCAAGGAACTCGCGCCCAAGTTCGACGAGCACGGCCTGCTGCCCTGCGTGACGACGGCCGCCGCCAGCGGCGAAGTGCTGATGCTCGGCTACATGAATGCCGAAGCGCTGAAGCAGACGATTCTCACCGGCGAGGCGCACTACTACTCGCGCTCGCGCAAGACCATCTGGCACAAGGGCGCGACCTCGGGCCTGATCCAGAAGGTCGTTGACCTGCGCATCGACGACGACCAGGACGCCGTCTGGCTGAAGGTCGAGGTCGTCGGCGAGGCCAGCTGCCACGTCGGCTACCGCTCCTGCTTCTACCGCTCCGTGCCGACCGGCGAAGGCCCCGAAGTGCGCGAGCTGCACTATCAGGAATCCGAAAAAGCCTTCGATCCGAAGGCCGTCTACGGCGACGCGCCGAACCCGACGCAGCTGTAGGCCGGCGCCGCACGCCGCGCGACAGGACCCCTGCCCCGGCAGGGGTCTTTTGCGTTGCGCGCCCGTACTGCGGAGCGTCCTCCTGATACACGCCCCCGTCCTGCGGTGCGTCTTTTGCGCGCCCGCCTCAGCCGCCGCAGGGCTGCGCCGGCAGCGCCTCGCCGGCCGCTCGCCAGTAGGGCTGCGCCACCGGCGGCGCGTTCCAGTAGTGCGCCGCGCGCTCGCGCCAGCGCTCGACGCGCAGCGTATCGCCGGCGCGGAAGATCGTGATCGCCCCCGCCTCGCCGCTCATCGACAGGCGCGCGCCGCAGTCGAGGTAGCGGCGCACGACCTCCGCGCGCGGATGGCCGAAGCGGTTGTGCCAGCCGCTCGCGAAGATCACCTCGCGCGCACCGACGGCGGCGACGAAGGCCGGACTCGAGGAGCTGCGGCTGCCGTGATGCGGCGCCAGCAGCACGTCGGCGCGCAGCGCCGCCGGATGGGCGTCGAGCAGCCGCGCCTCGGCGCGCCGCTCGATGTCGCCTGGCAGCAGCAGCGAGAACGGCCCGTCGATCTTCAACACGCAGGAGCGGTCATTGTCGGCGCGCGCGTCGTCCGCGCCGGCCGCGGCCGGCGGATGCAGCAGCGCGAAGCGCACGCCGTCCCACTCCCAGCGCTCGCCGTCGCGGCACGGTTCGCCGCCTTCGGTGCCGATCTCGCGCATCGGTCGCAGCAGGCGCCGCAGCGCCGGCACGCCGCCGGCGTGATCGCGATCGCCGTGCGACAGCACCAGCAGATCGACGCCGCGCAGTCCGCGCGTCAGCACGTACGGCGCGACCACCGCGGCACCGGCGTCGAAGCCGTCTTCGTAGGCGGGCCCTGCATCGAACAGCAGGCTGTGGCGCGCGGTGCGCACCAGCACCGAAAGCCCCTGCCCGACGTCGAGCACCTGCAGCTCCAGACCACCGCGCACCGGCTGCTGCGGCGGCCACAGCAGCGGCAGCAGGCACAGGACGCCGAGCGGCCGCAGCGGCAGTCCGGCCGGCGCAAACAGCAGCAGGCTGCCGAGCAGCGCCAGGGCCAGCGCCGCCAGCGGCGGCGCCGACGGCAGCCAGGCCAGCGGCCAGTGCGCGGCGAGCGCCTGCAGCGCCGCGAGCACCCATTCGAGCAGCGTCGCCGTCGGCGGCAGCCATGCGCCGGCCAGCGCCGGCGACAGCGAAGCGGCCAGCGCGACCAGCAGCAGCGCCGGCGTCAGCAGCGCGAACAGCGGCACCGCGAGCAGGTTGACGAACGGCGCCGCCCAGGCCAGGCCGTGAAAATAGAACAGCGTCAACGGCGCCAGCACGAAGCTCAGGAACAGCTGCACGCGCACCGCGGCGCGCCAGGCCGGCTGCGGCCGCCAGCGACCGACGACCAGATAGAAGATCGCGCCGACGGCGGCGAACGACAGCCACAGGCCCGGCGCCAGCACGGCGCAAGGATCGGCGGCGACGATCGCCAGCCAGGCCAGCGCCAGCGCCCGGCTCGGTTGCGTGAAGCGGTACAGCGCCGCCGCAGCGACCAGCACCAGCAGCATGAACAGGGCGCGGGCAACCGGCGGTTCGAAGCCGGCGAGCAGCGCGTAGACGGTGGCGACGCCGGCCGAACCGAACAGCGCGGCGCGCTGCGCCGGCAGGCGCAGGCACAGCCACGCCGACAGCGACCAGGCCCAGCGCAGCACGAAGTACGCGAAACCCGACACCAGCGCCAGATTGAAGCCGGAGATCGCGATCAGGTGCGTGGTGCCGGTCAGCCGGAAGGCGTCCCAGTCGGCGTCGCCCAGTTCGGCAGTGGCGCCGATCGTCAGCGCCTTGAGCAGTGCGGCGCCCGGGCGCGCGCCGAGCGTGGCGTCGACGCGATCGCTCCAGGCCTGGCGCAGGCGCAGCACCGGCCAGGCGCCGGCCGCCGCGCAAGACTCCGCCTCGCGCACCGTTGCCGTCGCGCCGAGATGCTGACGGAACAGCCAGGCCTCGTAGTCGAAGCCGCCGGGATTCAGCGAACCGTGCGGCGCGCGCAGGCGCAGTTTCAGGCGCCAGCACTGGCCGCCGGCCGGTGCCGCGTCGGTGCGGTACCACGACACGCGGATGCGCGACGGCAGGTCCGCGCCCGGTTCCGGCACGAAGGTGAAGCGCCAGGTGCGGCGCGGGGCGCCGTCCTCGCCGGCCGGCTCGTCGGCGCGTTCCGGCAGCGAGGCGATCGTGCCGCGCACCCAGCGTTCCTCGTTGTAGCGCGCGTCGAGCCAGCGCGCGTCCAGCTGGCGCTGCGCGTGCCAGCCCGTCAGCAGCGCGCCGAGCAGCGCCGCGAGCAGCAGCGCGCGACCGCGCCACGGCCACAGCGCCGGCGGCAGCAGCGCGGCGTACCAGTACGGCGACAACAGGGACGGCAGGGCGTGCACGAACAGCACGCCCGCCGTGAAGGCGATCGCTACGGCACGGAGGTCTGCACCAGGCGCCCGCTGTCGAGCGTCCATATGCGGTCCATGCGGGCAGCCAGATGCAGGTCGTGGGTGACGACGACCAGGCTGGTGCCGAGTTCGCGGTTGAGCTCCAGCATCAGATCGAACACGCGTTCGGCGGTCTTGGTGTCGAGATTGCCGGTCGGCTCGTCGGCGAGCACGCAGGCCGGCCGCGTCACCAGCGCCCGCGCGACCGCCGCGCGCTGGCGCTCGCCGCCGGACAGCTCGCCCGGCTTGTGCTGCTGGCGCGCGCCGAGGCCGACGCGTTCGAGCAGTTCACCCGCACGCTTGAAGGCTTCGCGATCCGGCGTGCGCCGGATCAGCAGCGGCATCGCCACGTTCTCGAGCGCCGTGAACTCCGGCAGCAGATGATGGAATTGGTAGACGAAGCCGAGCGCGCGATTGCGCAGCCGCCCGCGCGCCGCGTCCGACAGCGCCGACATGTTCTCGCCATCGACCCAGACTTCGCCGGACGTCGGCGCGTCGAGGCCGCCGAGGCAGTGCAGCAGCGTCGACTTGCCGCTGCCGCTGGCGCCGACGATCGCGACACGCTCGCCGCGGCCGATCGCCAGATCGATGCCCTGGAGCACGTCGAGATGCAGACGGCCGTCGTCGAAAGTCTTGCCGAGGTTCTTGGCCTCGATGATGGTCGGGTTCATGCCTGCAACAACACTCTCTCGCGACGCCAGATCCCCGCGCTCCGCGTGGGTCCCCGCCATGCCGTTCGTGCCTTTACTCATAGCGCAGCGCCTCCGCCGGCTGCACGCGCGACGCGCGCCAGGCGGGATAGAGCGTCGACAGCAGGCCGAGCGCGAGCGACAGCGAGCCGATGCGGACGACGTCGGACAGCTTCAGCTCCGACGGCAGATCGCTGATGTAGTAGACATCCGGCGCCAGGAACTGGTGATTGGTGAGCCGCTCGAGCAGCGGCACCAGCGTCTCGACGTTGAGCGCCAGCAGCACGCCGCCGGCCACGCCGAGCGCGGTGCCGACGAAGCCGATGATCGAGCCCTGCACCATGAAGATCGCCATGATCGAACGCGGCGTCGCGCCGAGCGTGCGCAGGATGGCGATGTCGGCCTGCTTGTCCTGCACGACCATCACCAGCGTCGAGACGATGTTGAAAGCGGCGACGCCGACGATCAGCGACAGAATGATGAACATCACCATCTTCTCGGTCGCCACGGCGCGGAAGAAGTTGGCGTGGCTGCGCGTCCAGTCGGAGATGTAGTAGATGCCCGGCAGCTGGTTGGCGAGATCGCGCGCGACGCGCGGCGCCGCGAACAGATCGTGCAGCTTCAGGCGCACGCCGGTGACGGTGTCGTCCATGCGCAGCAGCGCCTGCGCGTCCTGCAGATTGATCAGCACCAGACCGCGGTCGAACTCGTACATGCCGACGCGGAAGATGCCGCTGACCGTGAAGCGGCGGAAGCGCGGCAGCACGCCGGCCGGCGTCACCGAGGCCTGCGGGATCATCAGGTCGACCTTGTCGCCGATCGTCGCGCCGAGCGATTCGGCCAGTTCCGAGCCGAGCACGATGTTGTAGGAGCCGGGCGTCAGCGACTCGAAGGTGCCGGCCTTGATGTGCTGGCCGATTTCGGAGACCCGGTTCTCCTCGGCCGGAATCACGCCGCGCAGCATCGTGCCGGACAGGTCGGAGCCGACCTTGACCATGCCCTCGCCCTCGACGTAAGGCGCGACGGCGGCGATGTCCTGGTTCTGCGCGGCCATCTTGGCGACGCCCTGCCAGTCCTCGAGCCCGCCGCGGTAGGCCGCGATCGTCGCGTGCGAGGCCATGCCGAGGATGCGCGTGCGCAGTTCGCGCTCGAAGCCGTTCATCACCGACAGCACCGTGATCAGCGCCGTGACGCCGATCGCGATGCCGAGCATCGAGGCCAGCGAGATGAACGAGATGAAGTGATTGCGCCGTTTCGCCCGCGTGTAGCGCAGGCCGGCAAACAGCTCATATGGATTACGCATAAGCGACGGATTGGAGCACACGGCCGCCGGCGCGCGCCACTCGCCCGCCGGCGGCAATGCTGACGGTCGACTGTCACATAGCGGTCACAGCATCGCAACCATGCTCGGCTAGGGTTCGCGCGTCTCGACCGGCAGGCCACCGCCCGCCACAGGCAGCAATCCCCAACTTGCGACCCAGGGAGTCATCCATGCAGCACTCGCCCTCGCGCCGTCACGGCGCCGGCATCGCCACCGCTTGCGCCATCGTCGGCGCCTTCGCGCTCGCCGCTTGCAGCAACGACGACAACAAGCGTCCGAAAGCCGAACTCAGCGCCGCCAGCCTGAGCTTCCCGGCCACCCTCGCCGGCAAGACCAGCGCCGCGCAGACCCTGACCCTGAGCAACCAGGGTGACGGCGAACTGACGATCGCCGGCATCACGGCTGACGACGGCTTTACGCAGACCAATGACTGCGGCGCGAGCCTGGCCGCCCACGCGAGCTGCGAGATCAGCGTCGCCTTCGCGCCGACCGCCGCCGGCGCCGTCACCGGCAAGCTCAGCGTCGCCGCCAACAGCGAAACCAGTGCCTCGCTGTCGGGCACCGGCCTCGACACCACCGCCGCGTTCGCGCCGATCGACGCCGCCGCCAGCGATGCCGCCAAGCGCCAGGTCATCGCTTCCGACTACGCGACGATCGACGGCACGACGCGCGAGACCGGCTTCGTGACGATCCTGCGCTCGGGCGAGCAGCGTGGCAGCAGCAGCGAGCTGAACGTCTACGGCCAGATCGTCGACAACGCCCGCAAGCCGATCCTCAAGGCCGACGGCTCGACCACGATCGCCGATTCGAACGACTTCTCGTCGATCCTCAAGGTCGGCGGCAAGCTCTACACCGTCTCGCAGTTCGAGAGCCAGCCGGGCGCGATGTATCTGACCGAGCTGTCGCAGGACGGCGAGACCGGCAAGCTGTCGGCGCTCGGCACCACCGCGCTCGACCTGTCGGGCATCAACGGCATCTGGAACCCGTGCGCGGGCTCGGTGACGCCGTGGAACACGCACCTGAGCTCGGAAGAGTACGAACCGGACGCCAAGAAGGGTACGGCCAGCGCCAAGGCGATGGCCGGCTTCTTCGGCGGCGGCTCGACGGTCGGCGGCGACGCCAGCAAGGTCAATCCGTACTTCTGGGGCTATCCGGTCGAAGTCGCGGTCGGCGACACCGGCGCCGCGACAGTCGCCAAGCACTACTCGATGGGCCGCTTCGCGCACGAGCTGTCGTACGTGATGCCGGACAAGAAGACGGTCTACCAGACCGACGACGGCACCAACGTCGGCTTCTTCCGCTATGTGGCGACCGCCGCCGGCGACCTCAGCGAAGGCACGCTGTACGCGATGAAGTGGTCGCAGACCAGCGCCGCCGGCGCCTCGGAACTCGGCACCGCCGACATCTCGTGGGTCGAGCTGGGCACCGCCAAGGACACCGACGTCAAGGCCCTGATCGATGCCGGCAAGACCTTCGCCGACATCTTCGACACGGCGAGCCCCGCCGGCGGCGTCTGCCCGGACGGCTACAAGTCGATCAACGCCAATGGCGTCGGCCAGGAATGCCTGAAGCTGAAGGCCGGACAGGAGAAGGCCGCGGCCTTCCTCGAAACGCGCCGCTACGCCGCCTATCTCGGCGCCACCACCGAGCTGCGCAAGGAAGAAGGCGTGACCTTCGACCCGAAGGCCATGAAGCTCTATGTCGCCTACAGCGAAATCAACAACGGCATGGAGGACAACAAGAAGGCCGGCGTCGCCAACACGGCGAGCGACATCGGTGGTCCGAACCACATCAAGCTGATGTACAACCAGTGCGGCGCGATCTACGCCTATGACGTCGATGCCAGCTACACGGCGACCAAGGTGACCGGCATCCTGACCGGCCGCATGACGACCAAGCGCGATCCGAACAAGCTCAATCCGACGACGATCGACGCGTATGCGGCCGAAAGCCCGTTCGTCAACAACAGCTGCGACGTCAACGCAATCGCCAATCCGGACAACATCAGCTTCATGGCCGACCAGGACACGCTGCTGATCGGCGAGGACTCGGGCGACGAGCACCAGAACGACGCGGTCTGGGCCTACAACGTCAAGTCGAAGGAGCTGACCCGCATCGGCTCGACCCCGTACGGCGCCGAGACGACCTCGCTGTACTACTACCCGGACGTCAACGACTTCGGCTACATCATGTTCGTGGTCCAGCACCCGTACGGCGAAAGCGACGGCGACAAGGTGGCCAGCAACAGCGCCGAACGTCGTTCGTACCTCGGCTATGTCGGCTCGCTGCCGGCGCACAAGTAAGCAGCCCTTGCGGCACCACGGTTCCGGCGCGTTCCACGCGCCGGAACCTTTTTCTTTGTCGACGGATTTTTCTTCATGCTGAAAAGAACGCTCCTGTGCACCGGCCTCGGCCTCGCCGCACTGCTGCTCGGCGCCTGCGCACAGCGCGACGACGGCGGCACCGATCTGCGCCGCCCGGTTCGCAACGACATCGCCAACATTCCGCCGCAGTGCTTCACGCGCACCCGCGACGCCGACGGCCGCGTGCAGAATCCCTGCTACGTCTGCCACGCCGACGCCGACGAGCCGAACTACCAGAGCCAGCCGGAAAGCCAGCTGTCGTACGCCTTCCCGTTGCTGCGCTCGGCGGACAAGGTCCGCAACGACTGGACCAACCTCTTCGTCGACCGCCGCGATGCCGTCGCGGCCGTTCATGACGACGAGATCCTGCGCTATGTGCGCACCGACAACTATCGCGCCGCCGACGGCGGCATCCTGCTCGCCCGCCGCCTGGCGCGGCTGCCGGCGCGCTGGGACGTCGACGGCGACGGCCGCTGGGGCGGCTATGTGCCGGACGCCGCATTCCGCTTCGACGCCGAAGGCTTCGACCGCGACGGCGACGGACGCCCGACCGGCTGGCGCGCGTTCGCGTACTTCCCGTTCCCGGGCAGCTTCATGCCGACCAACGGCGCGTTCGACGACGTGCTGATCCGCCTGCCAGACGCCTTCCGCACTGCCGAGAACGGCCACGCCGACGACATCGTCTACAAGACCAACCTCGCCATCGTCGAGGCGCTGGTGCGCCGCGCCGACGTCGCCATCGAGCCCACCGCCGAGCGCGCGCTCGGCGTCGACCTCGACCACGACGGCCAGCTCGGCAGCGCCTCCCGCGTCGTCTACGACTGGGCGCCGACGCAGGGCCGCACGATGTCCTACGTCGGCCGCGCGCGCCTCGATCAGCAGGCCGGCCGCGTGCATGCGGCCGCCGGGCTGTTCCCCGAAGGCACCGAGTTTTTGCACAGCGTGCGCTACCTCGACGTCGCCGCCGACGGCCGCGTGCAGCCGGCGCCGCGCATGAAGGAGCTGCGCTACAGCCGCAAGCGCCTGTGGCTCAACTACTCGGATCTGCGTCAGCAGGCGGTGCTCGAGGACAAGGAGGCGACGCTGTCGCCCGATCGTCCGGAGCAGTACCTCGGCGATCCCGAGCAGGGACTCGAAAGCAAGCTTGGCTGGATCTACCAGGGCTTCATCGAGGACGCGCGCGGCAACCTGCGTCCGCAGACGCGCGAGGAGTCGCAGTTCTGCGTCGGCTGCCATGGCGGCCTGTCGGCGACCGACGACGGCATCTTCTCGTTCTCGCGCAAGCTCGCCTCGGGCCCCGCGCACGGCTGGTATCACTGGGGCGATCGCCCGTTCGAGGGCTTGCCCGATCCGCTGCGCCGCGACGGCCAGCCGGAGTTCGCGACCTATCTGATGAACAACGCCGCCGGCGACGAATACCGCGCCAACGACGAAGTGCGCGCGCGCTTCTTCACCGCCGACGGCAAGCCCAAGCCGGAAGCCTTCGCGCGGCTGCGCGGCGATCTGTCGGTTCTGATGCTGCCGACGCCGGCGCGCGCACTGACGCTCGACAAGGCCTACCGCCTGCTGGTGCGCGAGCAGTCGTTCGAACACGGTCGCGACGCCGTGCTGGCGCCGGCGACCCACGTCTGGCCGGCGATCGAGCAGGACGCGCCGACCGGCATCGAGACGCCGCTGCCGGCGCCGCGTCTCGCCGTCCCCTAGGAAGGAACGCCCGGAAAATTGCGCGCCTCGCGCCGGGGAATGTCCCGCAGCCTTGGGTGAATTCCCGAATGGCTGCCCCCCGGCACGCAGCGGAGAATCGGTCGCCGACAGCGCACGTCACCCGGGCCCCGCGCGGGCCCGGGTGATTCAGGGAGACGACGTGCGGACAACGACAACGATTCAGGACCGCGCGTGATCCATTCCGATCCTGCGGCGACGCGCGTCGCCCGCTTCCAGGTCTTCCTCACGCAGTTTCTCGATGCGGAAGGACAGGTGCGGGCGCCGCTGCCGGACTTCGCGCGCCAGCCGGATACCTTGCGCGCGTTCTACCGGGCGATGGTCGAGGCGCGCAGCTTCGACAAGAAGGCCGTCGCCCTGCAGCGCGCCGGGCTGCTGCGCCACGATCGGAACGGACTCGGCCGCGAGGCGATCGGCACCGCCATCGGCCACGCGCTGCGCGCCGACGACATGCTCGTGCCGCCGCACCGCGAATGCGCGGCGCTGCTGATCCGCGGCATGGCGATGCCCGCGCTGCTGCGCCGCTGGGCCAGCGCCACCGACGACGACGCTGCGGCGCTGCCGCAAGCGTTCGCCGCGGCGCGCGCCGCTCGCGACGAACGCAGCGCCCGCATCGTGCTGCTGTCCTGCGACGACGCGGTCGTCGACGCGCCCTTCATCGCCGCCGCGACCGCCGCGACGCAGGCCAATCTGCCGATCGTGCTCGTGGTCACCAGCCCGCAATGGCCGGTGCCGGCGGCCAGCGCGACGCTCGCGCACCGCGCCCTCGCCGCCGGCGTGCATGCCGAGCTGGTCGACGGCAACGACATCGTCGCCACGCATTTCACCTTCGTCCGCGCCGTCGAGCGCGCGCGCCGCGGCGGCGGCCCGACGCTGATCGAGGCCTTGAGCCCGCGCCTGCGCGACGGACACGGCGACGACGCCGCACGCCGGCGCTCGGCCGACGAGCTGCGCGCCGCCTGGGAGCGCTGTCCGATCCGGCGCCTGAAGCGCTACATCGAGAGCCAGAACCTGTGGTCGATCGAACAGGAAGAAGCGCTGCTGATCGACGCCGGCGAGAAGGTCGAAGCCGCGGCGCGCGCCTTCATCGCGCAGACGGACGTCGCCGGCACCGGCTAGGGCCCGGCACGACGCCCCGTCCGGGCTTCGAAAACGACGCCGGCCGATGCTATAGTCCGCTCAAGCTTTGGGGGCCAAGTCTTTTTATGCGCAAGACTTTTTGTGGGGCGCTCGCATTCGCCGCGAGCCTGGCGGCTGGTTTGGCCGCACCGCTCGCCGGCGCCGGACAGCTGGACCTGCCGGCCGCCGAGACGGCGCCGGAAAGCAAGCCGATCGTGCTGCCGCAGCGCGGCCAGGCCCAGGCCAGCGTGCTGCGCGAATTCGGCGAGCCGCGTGCGCGCCATGCGCCGGCCGGCGGCGGCAGCGCGCAGCATCCGCCGATCACGCGCTGGGACTACGACGGCTACTCGGTGTTCTTCGAGCGCACGACGGTGATCGACGTGGTCACCAAGGGCGACCCGCCGCCGCTGTCGCATGTCGACGAACTCGCGCCGGCGCAATAGCGAGCGGACGTCGTCGCACGGTAAAATCGGTTTCGCATGATCCGGGGCGCGCAAGCGCCCCGGATCGTTTTGCGCGCCATCCTCCCCTCGCCCCGACCGCTCCGCGCCGATGACCGCCCCGTCCCCGATCGTCACCGCCACCGTCCTGCCCGCCGAATGGGCCCCGCAACGCGCCGTGCAGCTGACCTGGCCGCGTCCCGAGGGCGACTTCGCGCGCCACTTCGATACCGTCGAGGACACCTTCCTGTCGATCGCCGTGGCGATCACCTACTTCGAAGACCTCATCATCGCCGCCGGCCCCGATCTGGAGACGCTGCGCAGGCGTCTGGTCGAAGGCGGCGCCAAGGCCGAGCGCCTGCATCTGTACACGGTGCCGGCCAACGACGTCTGGGCGCGCGACCACGGTCCGATCACGGTGTTCCGCAACGGCCGGCCGGTGCATCTCGATTTCGTCTTCAACGGCTGGGGCGGCAAGTTCGACGCCACGCTCGACAACCTCGTCACGCGCGAACTCGCGGCACAGCAGGTCTGGCAGGCGCCGGTCGAATCGCTCGACTTCGTGCTCGAAGGCGGCGGCATCGAATCGGACGGCGCTGGCACGCTGCTGACCACCGAGCGCTGCCTGCTGGCCGAGACGCGCAACCCGCAATTCGACCGCGCGCAGATCGAGGAGCGGCTGCAGCAGTGGTTCGGCGTCGAGCGCGTGCTGTGGCTCAAGCACGGCGACCTGATCGGCGACGACACCGACGGCCACATCGACACCATCGCGCGCTTCTGCGACGCGCGCACGATCGCCTACCAGGCTTGCGACGACGAACAGGACGCGCACTACGAAGACCTCAAGGCGATGGAGGCGGAGCTGCGGGCGCTGCGCACGCGCGACGGCGAGCCCTACCGGCTGGTGCCGCTGCCCCTGCCGCTGCCGGTCTTCGACGAGGATGGCCGGCGCCTGCCGGCCGGCTATCCGAACTTCCTGATCCTGAACGGCGCCGTGCTGGTGCCGACCTACGGCGATCCGAACGACGCGGTCGCGCTCGAGCGCTTGCGCCCCTGCTTCCCCGGGCGCAAGGTGATCGGCATCGATTGCCGCGCGCTGATCCAGCAGTACGGCAGCCTGCACTGCGTCACCATGCAGATTCCCAGCGTCTCCGCCAGCGAGTAGTGAAGCGATGAGCCAGAACAAGACCCTGCGCGTCGGCATCGTGCAGCAGCCGTGCACGCCGGAGCGCGAGATCAATCTGAAGATGTCGGAAGAAGGCATCCGCGCGGCGGCGGCCGGCGGCGCCAAGCTCGTGCTGCTGCAGGAGCTGCACACCTCGCTGTACTTCTGCCAGCACGAGTCGACCGAGCTGTTCGACCTCGCCGAAGCGATCCCGGGACCGTCCACCGCATGGCTCGGCGATCTCGCCAAGGAGCTGGGCGTCGTCATCGTCGGCTCGCTGTTCGAGCGCCGCGCGCCGGGCCTCTACCACAACACCGCGGTGGTGCTCGAAAGCGACGGCCGCCTCGCCGGCATCTACCGCAAGATGCACATCCCGGACGATCCGGGCTACTACGAGAAGTTCTATTTCACGCCCGGCGACCTCGGCTTCACGCCGATCGACACCAGCGTCGGCCGCCTCGGCGTGCTGGTCTGCTGGGACCAGTGGTATCCGGAAGGCGCGCGCCTGATGGCGCTGGCCGGCGCCGACCTGCTGCTGTACCCGACCGCGATCGGCTGGAACCCGCAGGACGACGACGCCGAGAAGGCGCGCCAGCGCGACGCCTGGGTGACGATCCAGCGCGCGCACGCCGTCGCCAACGGCCTGCCGGTGCTGGTCGC
Source organism: Solimonas variicoloris DSM 15731 (assembly GCF_000382285.1). Taxonomy (GTDB): domain Bacteria; phylum Pseudomonadota; class Gammaproteobacteria; order Nevskiales; family Nevskiaceae; genus Solimonas; species Solimonas variicoloris. Next base: position 329,391 of record NZ_KB907926.1, read on the forward strand.
CAACCGCGTCGGTTTCGAGCCCGATCCGACCGGCCAGTGGCCGGGCGCACAGTTCTGGGGGCACAGCTTCGTCGCCGGACCGCAGGGCGAGTTCATCGCCAAGGCCGGCGAGAAAGCCGACGTCCTGCTCGCCGACATCGATCTGCAGCGCAGCGAGAACGTGCGCCGCTGGTGGCCGTTCCTGCGCGACCGCCGCATCGACGCCTACGGCGAACTGACGCAGCGCTTCCGCCGCTGAACCCGCGCATGACGATGCCGGCTGGCCTGCGCAGCGCCGCCGCGATGCCCGCGGTGGCGGCTGCGCACGGCCGCCTCGCCGCAGAGCGATGGGCTCGATAGAAGTCGCCCTGTTCATGCTGCTCGCCGTGCTGGCGAGCGGCTATGTGGTGCGCGTGCTGCCGTTCTCGCTGCCGCTGCCGCTGGTGCAGATCGGGCTCGGCGCGATCATCGCCGGCAGCTTCAACCGCGGCGTCGGCCTCGATCCGGACATCTTCTTCCTGTTGTTCCTGCCGCCGCTGCTGTTCCTCGACGGCTGGCGCATTCCCAAGGACGGTCTGTTCCGCGATCTGCCGGTCGTGCTCGAACTGGCGCTCGGCCTGGTGCTGTTCACCGTGGTCGGCGCCGGCTTTCTGATCCACTGGCTGATTCCGGCGATCCCGCTGCCGGTCGCCTTCGCGCTCGCCGCGATCCTCTCGCCGACCGACCCGATCGCGGTCTCGTCGATCGCCGCGCGCGCGCCGATCCCGAAGCGGCTGATGCACATCCTCGAAGGCGAATCGCTGCTCAACGACGCGTCCGGCCTGGTCTGTTTCCGCTTCGCCGTCGCCGCGGCGATGACCGGCGGCTTCTCGCTGGCCTCGGCTTCGCTGACCTTCCTGTGGCTGGCGGCGGCCGGCATCGCCGTCGGCTTCGGCTTCACGCTCGGCGCGACGCGCGCCCAGCAATGGCTGTCGCGGCACTTCGGCGAGGAGAGCGGCGCGTCGATCCTGCTGAGCCTGCTGATTCCGTTCGGCGCCTACCTGATCGCCGAGCACATCGGCGCGTCCGGCATCCTCGCTGCGGTCGCCGCCGGCATCACGATGAGCTACGTCGAGCTCAGCGGCACCGCGCTGGCCACCACGCGCGTGCAGCGCACGGCGGTATGGGACACCGTGCAGTTCGCGCTCAACGGCATCATGTTCGTGCTGCTCGGCGAGCAGCTGCCGCGCATCCTGCGTGACGCCGTGACCTCGGTCGAACAGAGCGGCCACGTCAATCCGTGGTGGCTGGCGGTCTACGTGCTGGCCATTACCTTCGGCCTGTTCGCGCTGCGCCTGCTGTGGGTCTGGGGCTCGCTGCGCGTCAGCCTGTTCAAGACGCGGCACCGGCCGCGCACCGAGCGGCGTCCGCACTGGCGGCTGATCGTCGCGACCTCGCTGGCCGGCGTGCGCGGCGCCGTGACCCTGGCCGGCGTGCTGACGCTGCCGCTGGCCCTGCCCGACGGCAGCGCCTTCCCGGCCCGCGACCTGGCGATCTTCCTCGCCACCTCGGTGATTCTGGTATCGCTGCTGCTGGCCAGCGTCGGCCTGCCGCGCCTGCTGACCGGCCTCGAACTGCCGGCCGAGCCGGAAACGCATCGCGAGGAAGACCACGCTCGGCGCAGCGCTGCGCGCGCCGCGGTCGCCGCCATCCGCCAGGCGCAGAGCGCGCATGCGCGCTCGCCGACCGACGTCGAGCTCTACACCAGTGCCGCCGCGCGCGTCATCGCGCTCTACCAGCGCCGCCTCGGCGAAAGCTCGTCGGCCGGCGTCGCCGCCGGCCAGCTGCGTCGCGCCGACGAAGCCGAACGCGAGCTGCGTCTGGCCGGCCTCTCCGCCGAACGCGAGGCGATCTTCGCGCTGGCCCGCCACGGCCGCATCTCCGACGAGGTGTCGCGCAAGCTGGTGCGCGAGATCGACCTGATCGAGGCGCGCTACCGCTAGCCGCGGCCTCGGCGCGGCGCGGCCGTCCGCTGCCGGTGCGCTCCCGTATCATGCGCGCACCCACTTTCCGGAGATTGACCTTGAACAACGAACTGGAGCTGTTCCGCGACACGGTGAAGCGCTTCTTCGCCGATCACGTCGAGCCGCACTACGAGCAGTGGGAGAAGGCCGGCATCTTCCCGAAGGAACTCTATCTGCAGATGGGCGCGGCCGGCCTGCTCTGCGTCGACCAGCCCGAGGAATACGGCGGCATCGGCGCGCCGTTCGAGTTCTCCTGCGTGGTCGTCGAGGAGGCGGCGCGCATGGGTTTCCTGGCGCTGGCCTCGAACCTGACGGTGCACTCCGACATCGTCGCGCCGTACATCCTGCATCTCGGCAGCGAGGCGCAGAAGCAGAAGTATCTGCCGAAGATGGCGAGCGGCGAGTGCATCGGCGCGGTCGGCATGACCGAGCCGGGCGCCGGCTCCGATCTGCAGGGCATGAAGACCAGCGCCCTGCCCGACGGCGACGATTACATCATCAACGGCTCGAAGACCTTCATCACCAACGGCCAGCATGCCGGCGTCGTCGTGCTGGCGACCAAGACCGATCCGAAGGCCGGCGCCAAGGGCACCACGCTGTTCACCGTCGACACCTCGCTGCCCGGCTTCAAGCGCGGCCGCAACCTCGACAAGATCGGCCTGCACTCGGCGGACACCTCGGAACTGTTCTTCGACAACCTGCGTGTGTCCAAGGACGACGTGCTCGGCCGCCTCGGCGGCGGCTTCGGCCACCTGATCGATGAGCTGCCGCGCGAGCGCCTGGTGCTCGCCGTCTCGGCCGTCGCCCACGCCCAGGGCGCACTCGAGAAGACCATCGAATACGTGACCACGCGCAAGGCCTTCGGCCAGCCGATCGCCGCGTTCCAGAACACGCGCTTCGAGCTGGCCAAGATCAAGACCGACATCGAAGTGCACCGCGCCTACATGGAGAAGTGCACGGCGCTGTACGCCGAAGGCAAGATGGACGTGCCGACCGCGGCGATGATCAAGCTGGCGACGACCGAGATGGAAGGCCGCGTCACCGACGCCTGCCTGCAGCTGTTCGGCGGCTACGGCTACATGACCGAGTATCCGATCTCGCGCTACTTCGTCGACGCGCGCATCCAGCGCATCTACGGCGGCACCAGCGAAATCATGAAAGAGGTCATCGCCCGCTCGCTCGTCGGCCGCTGAAGTCCGCTGCGCCGCTGCGCGTGGCCTTGCGGCCGCGCGCAGCGGCGACGGCGGCGCCATGCCCGTCCGAGCGTCGGCGCCCGTCCACGACGGACGCCGGCCGCACGACGCCAGGGGTGTGCTCCGGCCGCACGCGCGCACGCTGCCCGGCGGGATCGCCCGCCGCGCGACCGACCACAGGCCGCCATCGCCGCCGGCCCTGCTACTGCGATCCGGGGATGCCGCGCGACCCGTTCTGCGCGAAAATCGGCGGCGCACGCCCCTTTCTCCCCTTTCCTCTTTCCATCTACCTGCCATGACTGCCGCCGAACCGCTTGCCGCCGAACTCTCCGACTGGCGCGACACCGTCCGCCGCTTCCTCGCCGACGAGGTCGAGCCGCATTACGAGAAGTGGGAAAAGGACGGCATCGTGCCGAAGTCGCTGTACCTCAAGCTCGGCGCCGCCGGCCTGCTCTGCGTCGACATGCCAGACGAGTACGGCGGCAGCGGCGCACCGCTGGAATTCGCCTTCGCGATCCACGAGGAGGCGGCGCGGCTCGGCTACATGTCGCTGTGCTCGAACATGATGATGCACTCCGACATCGTCGCGCCGTACATCCTGCACCTCGGCAGCGAGGCACAGAAGCAGAAATACCTGCCGAAGATGGCCAGCGGCGAATGCTTCGGCGCGCTGGCGATGACCGAGCCGGGCGCCGGCTCCGACCTGCAGGCGATCAAGACCTCGGCGACGCCGCACGGTGACGGCTGGCGCCTCAACGGCTCGAAGACCTTCATCACCAACGGCCAGCACGCCGGCGTCGTCATCGTCGCCGCCAAGACCGATCCGAAGGCCGGCGCCAAGGGCACCACGCTGTTCCTCGTCGATACCGATCTGCCGGGCTTCCGCCGCGGCCGCAACCTCGACAAGATCGGCATGCACGCGGCCGACACCTCGGAGCTGTTCTTCGACGACGTGCCGCTCGGCCCCGACGCCGTGCTCGGCCGCGTCGGCAACGGCTTCGGCCACCTGATCGACGAGCTGCCGCGCGAGCGCCTGATGCTCGCGGTCGCCGCCGTCGCTCACGCCGAGGGCGCGCTGGAGCGCACGATCGCCTACGTGCGCGAGCGCAAGGCCTTCGGCCAGCCGGTGTCGAGCTTCCAGAACACGCGCTTCGAGCTGGCCAAGATCAAGACCGACGTCGAAGTGCACCGCGCCTACTACGAGAAGTGCCGCCGGCTCTACGCGGAAGGCCGGCTCGATGTGCCGACCGCGGCGATGATCAAGCTCGCGACCAGCGAGATGGAAGGCCGCGTCGTCGACGCCTGTCTGCAGCTGTTCGGCGGCTACGGCTACATGACCGAGTATCCGATCTCGCGCTACTGGACCGATGCGCGCATCCAGCGCATCTACGGCGGCACCAACGAGATCATGAAGGAAGTCATCGCGCGCGCGCTGGTCGGGCGCTGACGGCACCGGCTGCCGGCCGGGACCGCGTGCGCCTCACGCGTCCCGGCCGCCCGGCCCTTCGTTCACCATGCAGCGACCGGTTTTCTGCAGCCAGTAGACCGTATTGCCGACCACCACGACCGATCCCGACACCACGGCCGAGAGCGGCAGCATCAGATAGGCAGCGATGATGCGAGTCCGGCACGAATACTCGGAAGTGCAGCCGCCGATCAGCGAGATCTGCTCCGCGGTGAGCGTCATCTTCTTGAACTGGATCTCGCACTCGGCATCGTAGAACAGCTCGGTCTTCGGCTTGATGACGTACGCGCAGCCGCTCGTCACACACACCGCCAGGCACAGCAGCAAGGCTTTCATCGGTCTCATCACTCCTGACTGCGACACTCGAATCGCCGGTTCGCGCCGCATCCTGGCGCCGCCTGGCATGTCGAGACGTGACGCCGCGCGCCTTGCGGCCGGCGCGCGAGACGGCACGGCGAGCTGTCCGGCACCACCCTCGGCGCGCACCGCTCAGCGCACCGGCCGCAGCAGCGCCGGCGTCAGGCGGTTCGCGCAATCGCGACCCTGCTCGACGTCGTCGATGTTGGCGAGCGTGGTCGCGGCGATCGCGGCGAGCGCCTCGCGCGTGAAGAAGGCCTGGTGGCCGGTGATGACGACGTTCGGGAAGGTCAGCAGGCGCTGGAACACGTCGTCGGCGACGACCGTCGACGACAGATCCTCGAAGAACAGATCGCCTTCCTGCTCGTAGACGTCGAGGCCCAGCGCGCCGAGCTGGCCGCTCTTCAGCGCGCGAATCACCGCCTCGGTGTCGAGCAGGCCGCCGCGGCTGGTGTTGATCAGCATCGCGCCGCGCTTCATGCGCGCCAGCGCGGCCTCGTCGATCAGATGATGCGAATCCGGCGTCAGCGGGCAATGCAGCGAGACCATGTCGGACTCGCGCAGCAGCTCGGCCAGCTCGACGTAGCGCACGCCCGCGTCGAGCAGCGCCGGCGCCGGATCCGGATCGCTGGCGAGGATGCGGCAGCCGAAGCCGCGCAGGATGTGCGCGAAGACGCGGCCGATGCGGCCGGTGCCGACCACGCCGACCGTCTTGCCGTGCATGTCGAAGCCTTCGAGACCGTCGAGCAGGAAGTTGTTCTCGCGCACGCGGTTGTAGGCGCGGTGGAACTTGCGGTTGAGCGTCAGGATCAGGCCGACGGCGTGCTCGGCGACCGCATGCGGCGAGTATTCGGGCACGCGCACGAGGGTCAGTCCGCAATCCTCGGCGGCGCGCAGATCGACCTGATTGAAGCCGGCGCAGCGCAGCGCGATCAGCCGCACGCCGCGTCGCGCCAGCTCGCGCAGCGCCCGCGCGTCGAGCGCGTCGTTGACGAAGGTGCACAGCGCCGGAAAGCCGTCGGCCAGCGCCCAGGTCTCCGGCGCCAGCCGCGCCTCGACGAAGCGCAGCTCGTGGCGGCCGCCGTTGGCGGCCTCGAAGGCCCGGCGGTCATATTCGCGGGCGCTGAAGAACAGGATGCGCATGCCTGGATGAGCAGAGATCGGGAAAGCGGGATCGGCGGCGCCACCGTGCCGTGCGCGCCGCGCGCGGTCAAGGCGGCGCCGATTGGACAGCTGCGCGACCTCGGCGTACGGTGCGCGCCGCCTTTGCCTGGAGCCTGTTCCGGATGGACCGCCGTCGCGTCGCCGTCTGTCTGTGCGGTGCCGCCGCCTTCGTGCCGCTGTACGCGCCGCAGTCGCTGCTGCCGCTGCTGCGGCACTTCGTCGGCCAGAACGCGGCGATGGCCGGCGCCATCGTCTCGGCCGGCACCGCCGGCGTCGCCCTCGCCGCGCCGTTCATGGGCCAGCTCGCCGATCGCCTCGGCCGCCGCCGCGTGATCGTGCTCGCCGCCTTCCTCGCGGTGATCCCGAGCCTGCTGTCGGCGCTGGCGCCGACGCCGGCGCTGCTGGTCGCCGCGCGCCTGCTCGAAGGCCTGGCGCTGCCCGGCATCTTCGCGGTGACGGTCGCCTACACCGCCGACGAGTGGCCGCCGCTGGAAGCGCGGCCGATCACTGCGCTGTACGTCGCCGGCACGATCGGCGGCGGCTTCAGCGGGCGCCTGCTGTCGGGACTGGTCGCCGAATTCGCCGGCTGGCGCTGGGGCTTCGTCGCGCTGGCCGTGCTGCAGCTGGCGCTGGCCGCGCTGATCTACGCCTGGCTCACGCCGGAGCGCGCGCGGCCACGTGTCGGCCGGGAAACGCGGCCGCGGCTCACCGAGCTGCTCGCGACGCCGGCGCTGCGCAGCGTCTACGCCGCCGGCTTCGCGCTGCTGTTCGCGCTAGTCGCCGGCTTCACCTACGTCTCGCTGCGCCTCGCCGAGCCGCCGTTCGGACTCGGCCCGGGCGGACTGTCGGCGATCTTCACGGTCTATCTGGTCGGCATGCTGACGACGCCGTGGTCCGGGCGCCTGCTGAACCGCTACGGCCACGCCACCGTGCTGGCCTGGGCCTGGGCGACGGCGATCGCCGGCCTGTGCGTGACGCTGCTGCCGTCGCTGGCGGCGGTGATCGCCGGGCTGATCCTGTTCTCGGCCGGGCTGTTCTTCGCGCAGACGGCGGCGACGACTTTCGTCGGCGAGGCGATGCCAGCGGCGCGCGGCGCCGCCGTCGGCCTGTACGTGACCAGCTATTACCTCGGCGGCAGCGTCGGCGGCGTGCTGCCGGCGCCGCTGTGGAGCGCCGCCGGCTGGCCCGGCGTGGTCGCGCTGATCGCCGCCGCGGGCCTGCTGTCGGTCATGCTCGGCCGCCGCGGCTTTCGTCGTCACGCGGCGGCGGCACGCTAGCGTCCGCCGCAGCGTCCGGCGCGGCCGCCGGCGCCGCGTCGTCGGCGGCGCGGCGCGGCGCGCTCGGGCGCAGATGGGCGGTGGCGATCGACTTCAGCTCAGGCGGCAGCATCCACTCCGAAATCTCGTAGCCGGCCTGGTTCATCGCCCGCACCAGCGCTTCGACGTACTTGCCGTGGCCGCGCGTGCTGACCATGCTGCCCGGCCGCGACACCAGCGTGCCGATCTGCTCGAACAGGCGGCCGCGGTCGCTGACCATGTTGCCGGTCGCCGGTTTCGCCGCGGCCCATTTCTGCGCCTGATGGAACTCCTGCGTGAAGGTCACGAAGGCGCCGCCGCCGTCGATGACGACCTGCACGATGTCGCCCTGGCGGATGACGCGGGCGCGGCTGACGGCGGATTCGAACAGGCTGAGCGTACGTTTCATTCGGGCATCCAGGCGCAAGCGGCGCGCCGCGGGCGGTGCGCCTCGCCGACAGCGTAGCGCAGCCGCCGTGCCGGCTCCCCTGCCCGTCGTCAACGCGCTACTCGAACTCCATGCCGCCGGCGCCCTTGCGCACCGAGAAGCCGGCGCCGGCGAGATCGTCGAAGATCTGCCGCGCGTGCGCCTCGTCCTGAGCCTCGACCATCACCTCGAGCGTGGCGTCCTTGGCATGGCCGCGGTGCAGGCGCTCGTGGTGGACCTGGATGATGTTGCCGCCCGACTCGCCGATGCGGCCGGCGACGCGGGCGAGAAAGCCCGGCCGGTCCTCGATGACGATCGACAGCGAGATCAGCCGCGACTCGTTGACGAGCTGGCGCAGCAACACCGACGCGAGCAGGCGCGTGTCGACATTGCCGCCGGAGACGACGAGGCCGACGTGGCGGCCGGCGAAGCGCGCCGGATCGGTCAACAGCGCGGCCAGGCCGACGGCGCCGGCGCCTTCGGCGATGACCTTCTCGATCGAGGCGAGCAGGCCGATCGCGCGCTCGATCGCCTGCTCATCGACGCGCATCAGCTCGGCGACGTGCTCGCGGATGATCGCCAGCGTCAGGTGGCCGATGTTCTTGACGGCGATGCCCTCGGCGATCGTCTGGCCGCCCTTGACCAGCGACAGGTCGCCCTGCAGCGCCGCGTACGCGGAAGGATAGGCCGCCGACTCGACGCCGACGACGCGGATCGCCGGATCGATGCCGTGCGCGGCGATCGCCATGCCGGAGATCAGGCCACCGCCGCCGACCGGCACGATCAGCGTGTCCAGTTCCGGCGCCTGCTCGAGCATTTCCAGCGCGACCGTGCCCTGGCCGGCGATCACGTACGGATCGTCGTAAGGGTGGACCAGCGTCATGCCGCGCTTGCCGATCAGCTCGGTCTCGAGGAAAGCCTGGGCATCGGCCAGGGTCTCGCCGTGCAGGATCACTTCGCCGCCGAGTTCGCGCGTATTGCGGACCTTGGTGAACGGCGTGTTGCCCGGCATGACGATGACGCTTTTGATGCCGAGCCGCGTGGCGTGGTAGGCGACGCCCTGCGCGTGATTGCCGGCCGACATCGCAGCGACCCCGGCGGCGCGCTCGGCTTCGCTGAGACTGGCCAGCTTGTTGAGCGCACCGCGTTCCTTGAACGAGGCGGTGAACTGGAAGTTCTCGAACTTGATCCAGACCTCGGCGCCGGTGATCTTCGACAGCACGCGCGAGCGCGTGCACGGCGTGCGCACGATCTGGCCGGCGATCACCTGCGCGGCGCGGCGCACATCGTCAAAGCTCACGGGGGACTGCGAAGCGTTCATTTTCTGCGTGTTTCCTCATTTCCTGCGGCTGCGGCGCACGTCGCTGACGACGCCGTCGCGCAGCGTCACCGTCACCCGGCCGGCGCCGCTGTCGGCATAGCTCCAGCGCTCGCGCAGACCCCGGGCGTCGCGATCGCTGTCGATCTTCGTCGGCGTGCCGAGCAGACGGCGCACGTCGGCGGCGCTCATGCCGCGCACCACCTCGCCGCGGACGCGGGCGGCGCGCAGGCGCTCGGCTTCGGCCGTGCGCGCCTCGTGATCCTGGCGCCAGGCGGCGTCTTCGGCGTCGCGCGCCTCGCGCCCGGCCTGCACACGGCGGTCGTGCTGCTCGGCGAGCGGCGCCGCGGCGCGGTCGGCCGGCATGACGTTGGCCTGCGGCACCGCCAGCGGCGCGTCGCCGGCCTGGCAGGGCCGGTCGCTGAACTGCGTGACGCCGCCGACAACGCAGCGGTACACCTCGGCCGGCGCCGGCGGCGCCGCGGCAGCGGCGAACACCGCCAGCAGCACCCGCAAAACGCCGGATCCGGCTTTCATGTCGCGATTATGGTCTTGCATGGTCTTGTCCGCCTGAGGGGCTGCCCCCATATCGATCCGCTACAATCCCCACCCTTTTTCGCACTCCTTCCCCGAGATATCCGCGCCTTATGTCCCAGTACGTCTACACGATGAATCGCGTCGGCAAGATCGTGCCGCCGAAGAAAGAAATCCTGCGCGATATCTCGCTGTCGTTCTTCCCGGGCGCCAAGATCGGCGTGCTCGGCTACAACGGCGCCGGCAAGTCGACGCTGCTGCGCATCATGGCCGGCGTCGACAAGGACTACGTCGGCGAGGCGCGGCCGATGCCGGGCCTGAAGGTCGGCTACCTGCCGCAGGAGCCCAAGCTCGACCCGAACAAGACCGTGCGCGGCAACGTCGAGGAAGCACTCGGCGAGGTGCTGAAGCTCAAGGAGGAACTCGACGCGGTCTACGCCGCCTACGCCGAGGAAGGCGCCGACTTCGACAAGCTCGCCGCCAAGCAGGCCGACCTCGAAGCCAAGATCGCCGCCGCCGACGCCGAGAACATCGACGTCATCCTCGACAAGGCCGCCGAGGCGCTGAACCTGCCGCCGTGGGACGCCGACGTCACCAAGCTGTCCGGCGGCGAACGCCGTCGCGTCGCGCTGTGCCGGCTGCTGCTGAGCAAGCCGGACATGATCCTGCTCGACGAGCCGACCAACCACCTCGATGCCGAATCGGTCGCCTGGCTGGAGAAGTTCCTCAAGGACTTCCCGGGCACCATCATCGCCGTCACCCACGACCGCTACTTCCTCGACAACGTCGCCGGCTGGATCCTCGAACTCGACCGCGGCCACGGCATTCCGTGGCAGGGCAACTACTCCTCGTGGCTGGAACAGAAGGAAAAGCGCCTCGAAACTGAGCAGAAGCAGGAAGACGCCCACACCAAGGCGATGAAGGAAGAGCTCGAGTGGGTGCGCAAGAACCCCAAGGGCCGCCAGGCCAAGAGCAAGGCGCGCATCAAGGCGTTCGAGGAGCTGGCCTCGCAGGAATACCAGAAACGCAGCGAGACCAAGGAGCTGTACATCCCGCCCGGCCCGCGCCTCGGCGACAAGGTCATCGAGGTCAACAACCTGACCAAGAAGTTCGGCGACCGCACCCTGTACCAGGGCGTCAGCTTCTCGGTGCCGCGCGGCGCGATCGTCGGCATCATCGGCGCCAACGGCATGGGCAAGACCACGCTGTTCAGGATGCTGACCGGCCAGGACAAGGATTACGAGGGCGAGATCACGGTCGGCGAAACCGTGAAGTTCGCTTACGTCGACCAGAGCCGTGACGCGCTCAACGGCGACAACACCGTGTTCCAGGAAGTCGCCGGTGGCAACGACCTGATCCGCGTCGGCAATTTCGAAATGCCGTCGCGCGCCTACATCGGCCGCTTCAACTTCAAGGGCGAAGCACAGCAGAAGCGCCTCAAGGAGCTGTCGGGCGGCGAACGCAACCGCGTGCATCTGGCCAAGATGCTGCTGCAGGGCGGCAACGTCCTGCTGCTCGACGAACCGACCAACGACCTCGACGTCGAAACCCTGCGTGCACTCGAAGAAGCGGTGCTCGATTTTCCGGGCAACGTCATGGTCATCTCGCATGACCGCTGGTTCCTCGACCGCGTCGCCACGCATATCCTCGCCTTCGAGGATTCCGGCGAAGTGATCTGGCACGAAGGCAACTATCGCGAGTACGAGGACGACTTCCGCCGCCGCACCGGCTCCGAGCCGGGCGTCAACCGCGCCGCACGCCACAAGAAGCTGGCCTGAGGCACCGCGTCGCAGCTCGCAGGCGGCGGCACCGCAAGGTCCGCCGCCTTTTCTGTGCGCGCGACGGCCACCGTGTCCGATCCGCAAAGCCCCTTGCCGCCTTCGCGGAGGACGCGCGCGGCCGCAGCGCTTAGGATGTGCGCCAGCCGCCGCGCCAGCCCTGCCGGCGCGCGCCTTTCTTCTTCGCCCGGAACCGATGACCGCGCATGAACCAACACCTGGCCTATCGCTGGCACCAGCGGCGCCTGCAGCCGATCGAATTCGTCCACCGCGTGTCGCTCGACGAGCTGCTCGGCATCGAGCGGCAGAAGGCGGCGCTGGAGCAGAACACACGCCAGTTCGTTGCGCGCAAGCCGGCCAATCACGTGCTGCTGACCGGTTCGCGCGGCACCGGCAAGTCGTCGATCGTCAAGGCCATCCTCAACGCGTTCGCGCCGCAGGGGCTGCGTCTCGTCGAGCTGGCGGTGCATGACCTCATCGACCTGCCGGACGTGGTCGCACCGCTGCGCGGGCGCGAGGAGCGCTTCGTGCTGTACGTCGACGATTTCTCGGTCGCCACCAACGATCCGGCGCTGACCGCGCTGAAGACGGCGCTCGACGGCGGTATCGAGGAGCCGCCGGAGAACGTGCTGATCTACGCGACCTCCAACCGTCGCCACTTGATGCCGGAGATGAAGCGCGACAACGAGGAATACCACTGGATCGACGACGAGCTGCATCCGGGCGAATCGACCGAGGAGAAAATCTCGCTGTCCGAACGCTTCGGCCTGTGGCTGAGCTTTCCGCCGTTCACGCAGGAGCAGTATCTCGACGTCGTGCGCCTGCACCTCGCCAAGCTCGGCCATGGCGCCTGGGACGAGGAAACCGAGAAACTGGCGCTGCGCTGGGCGCTGAACCGCGCTTCGCGCTCCGGCCGCGTCGCGCGCCAGTTCGCGCGCGACTGGGCCGGCCGCCACGCCGGCTGAACGGTTCCCCTGCCGAAGGTCCGCCCGATGCGCCTGCCCCGGGTCACCCGCACGCTCCTCCGCACCGTCATCGGCCCGGGCGCGGCGCTCGCCGTCGGCCTCGCCGGCGCCGCCACGCCGCCGCCCGACGCCGCGAACGCGCCGTCGCGCACGCTGCAGCAGGTGCTCGACGCCGCGCCGCCGTCCGACTGGCGCCCGCTCGACGCCGACCACGCGCTGCTGCTCGAACTGCCGGCCGGACGCGTCGTCATCGAACTGGCGCCGGCCTTCGCGCCGGCGCACGTCGCCAACCTCAAGACCCTGGTGCGGGCGCACTACTTCGACGGCCTGGCGATCCTGCGCGTGCAGGACGGCTACGTGACGCAGTGGGGCGATCCGCGCGGCGAGGACGATGCGCAGGCGCGGCCGCTCGGCAAGGCGGCGGCGCGACTGGCGCCCGAATTCACGCGTGCCGCCGCCGGGCTCGCCTTCAATGCACTGCCGGATGCCGATACCTACGCGCCCGAAACCGGTTTCGTCGACGGCTTCCCGGCCGCGCGCGACCGCGCCGCGAACGAGGCCTGGCTGACGCATTGCTACGGCATGGTCGGCGCCGCCCGCGCCGACGATCCGCAATCCGGCCCGGGCAGCGAGCTGTACGTCGTCATCGGCCAGGCGCCGCGCCAGCTCGATCGCAACATCGCGCTCGTCGGCCGCGTCGTGCAGGGCATGGAGCACCTGGCGGCGCTGCCGCGCGGCAGCGGCCCGCTGGGCTTCTACACCGACGCCGAGCCGCGCCCCGCGCTGACGCGCGTGCGCCTGGTCGCCGACCTGCCGCCGGCCGAGCGCCCGGCGCTCGAACTGCTGCGCACCGACACCGCCACGTTCGCCGCGCTGGTCGAATCGCGCCGCCAGCGCCGCGACGACTGGTACCGGCGTCCGGCCGGGCGCATCGACGTCTGCAACGTGCCGCTGCCGGTGCGCGCCGCCGCCATGGCGCCGCGCTGATCCCGCCCGCCGGCGCGCAAGGGCACGCCCGAGCGGCGAGACGGTCGGTCGCCGCCGCCGACCGCCACTGCGGCGGCCAGCGGCGACGCGGCGCGGCCTACTCGACGCGCGTCACCACGCCGTCCTTGATCGCCACCAGTCCGTTCAGCTTCTTGCCGTTGCCGCTGCACTTGATGCGGATGGTGACCGCGCCGTCGGCGCCGACTTCCTTGCTGCTGGCCGCGCACGATGGCGGCAGATCGGCGAGAAACTTGTCCGCCTGCGCCAGATCCGCCGGGTTCGCTCCGGCCGCCTGTGCGGGCGCGGCCCACGCGGCGGCGATCGCCAGAAGCCCGACGGCCGCCCTGCTGTTGTTGCTGATCATGCGACATCCCTCCGTTCGCTGTGGTCCGGCTGCCGGCGGGTCCGCTCGCGCCTGCCGCAACGGAAACGGGCGCCGGCCGCATCGGTAGTAGCCGATGCTTTCCATACCGGTCCTGAACCGCGGTGCCGCCGGCGCCGCACGACCGGACCGTCGCCCACGAAAAAGGCCCCCTCGCCGGGGGCCTCTTTTGCTGACGACGGATGCCTTACCGGTGCGTCTTGAGCAGCGCCGCGACCTTGTCGATGTACTTCTTCATCGCCTCGTCGGCCTTGGCGCCCTTGAGCTTGGCCCAGGCGTCGTACTTGGCGCGGCCGACCATGTCGAGCATGCCCGGGCGCGAACCGCTGACGTCGCCCTCGGCAGCCTGCTTGTAGTGGGCGTAGAGGAACAGCATGTCGTCGTTGCCCGGACGCTTGGTCAGCGTCTTGACCTCCGCCTGCGCCTTGGTGAAATCCGCTTTCAGATCGGCCATGTCGCTCCCCGCTGTCATTGTGTGGGCCGCGAGCATAGCAAAGCGATCGCCGCCGCCCGTTCGCGGCGGCGACAGTCGCGGCTCGCCATTGCGGCCAGTCGCGCCGCCCGGCTCACACGCGGCTGGCGAACACGCGTCCGCCGCCGCCGCTGAGCGGGATCGCGTAACCGGCCTCCAGCTCGAAGTTGACGAAGTTCTTGAAGCGCACGCGCAGACCGACGCCGAGGCTGGTATGCGCGCTGTCGAACCAGAACTGCTCAGCCTGGCGGCTGACGTTGCCCGATTCGAGGATCACGACGCCACGCAGCCACGGCCACGGCGTGTAAAGCGGCCGCGCGAACTCGAGCTGCAGCAGCCAGAACGCGTCGCCCTCGCGGAAGTTGACCTCGTAACCGCGCAGCGCATCGGAGCCGCCGAGGCCGAACGGATGCACCGGCTGCGGACCGCCGAAGTACCAGCCGCCGCTGGCGATGAAATGCAGCGTCTGGTGGTCGGTGCTGCCGATCGGCATGAAGCGCGCGTAGCTGCTGTCGATGCGCCCGTAGTGATAGTCGGAACCGAGATTCTCGCTGGCGAAGCTGTAGCCGAGCTTGAACAGGTCGCCGACGTCGCTGTAGATCCGGTAGTGCCAGTCGCGGTAGCGAAGCGCGACGCTCGGCGACCAGGCCGTGCCGTACGCCGGCGGCGCAGCGGCGCCGGCGGTGTCCTGAACGTTGTAGTCGAGCCCCAGCGTCAGGCGCCAGCCCTGGCTCGGCGGCACGCTGCCGCCGAGCCGGCGCGAAACCGTGAAGCCCAAGTCGTGGAAGGTTTCCGTGTAGGTGCTGCCGTCGTCGTTGTCGACCGGCCGCGTGCTGTAGCCGCCGTAGACCGACAGACCGTACGGCGAGCCGCCGATAAACGGAATCGAGTACGAGGCCGAGTACTGCGATTCGCGGCCGACGTTCTGCTGCTTCTGGTCCTCTTCGAGCCAGATCACGCGCAGATCGTGATTGAGCCCCCAGACGTTGTCCCAGCGCAGCTGCGCGCCGTAGGCATAGCGGCCGTCGCTCTTGGCGTCGACGCGCGGCAGCGGCAGCAGGTAGTAGCGCTCGACGACGCGGAACACCACGCGCACGCCGTCCGCCAGCGGCTCGGTGCGCACGCTGACCTGCTTGAACAGGCCGAGATCCTGGATCGCCTGGCGGCTCGCTTCGAGCTGCCGCGGGCTCGTCGGCGCGCCGACGCGGACGGCGATCTCGCGGCGCAGGGTCTGCGCCCGCGTCGTGTCATTGCCTTCGAACACGATCTCGCGGACGACCGGCGTCGGCTCGGAGCCGGCGTCGGTTTCCGCGGCCAGCGCCGGCTGCAGCAGGACGGCGCCGACGATGGCCGCGCCACAGGCCGCGTCCCGCATCCATCGTCCGCATCGTGCCGCTGCGCGCATCGTCCACCTTATGCGTCCCTGCTCCGTGCCGCGGCGATTCGCCGCGCCACCGGGCGCCGATGCCGACAATCTAGCAAGGCCATGTCAACGCAGCGTTGGCGGGCGCGCCGTGCGTCCGCCACGCCGTACCGCCGGTCCTCAGGCGCCGATGCGCTGCAGCGTCACGAAGCGGAACGGATAGGCATGGCGCTCGTCGGCCGGGTGCGGGACGGCCTCGATCTCGCGGAATTCGGCGCGCTCGAAAGCCGGGAACCAGGCGTCGCCGCCATCGACGCGGGCCTGCACCTCGGTCAGGTAGATCCGCCGCGCCAGCGGCAGCGTCTGCCGGTACAGCTCGGCGCCGCCGATCACCATCAGCTCGCCGTTCTCGTGCGCCGCGAGCGCGGCGTCGAGCGACGCGAAGGCGCGCACGCCCTCGCCCTGCGGCCGGAACGCCGGATCGCGCGACACGATCCAGTTGGCACGATCGACCAGTGGCTTGCCGAGCGAGTCCCAGGTCTTGCGGCCCATCAGCACGGTCTTGCCGAGCGTCAGGCGTTTGAAATGTTTCATGTCGTCCGGCAGCCGCCACGGCAGGCCGTTGTCGCGGCCGATCAGCCGGTTCTCGTCCATCGCCACGACCAGACTCACGCTGCGCATGCTTCGCTCTTCCCTCTTGCGCGCACCGCGCGTGCGGCGGCCGTTGCCCAAACCGCCCTCAAACCGCGACTTCGCCCTTGATGTGCGGGTGCGCCTGGTAGCCGACCAGTTCGAAGTCCTCGAGCTCGTAGGCGTCGATCGACGGCGGGCGCCGCTTGAGGATCATCTTCGGCAGCGGATACGGCTCGCGCGTCAGCTGCAGCTGCACCTGCTCGAGATGGTTCTTGTAGATGTGCACGTCGCCGCCGGTCCAGACGAACACGCCGGGTTCCAGATCGCACTGCTGCGCGAGCATCATCAGCAACAGCGCGTAGCTGGCGATGTTGAACGGCACGCCGAGGAACATGTCGCAGGAGCGCTGGTAGAGCTGCAGGTTGAGGCGGCCGTTCAGCACCGAGGTCTGGAACAGGCAATGGCACGGCGCCAGCGCCATCTTCGGCAGATCGCCCGGGTTCCAAGCGCTGACCAGCTGGCGGCGCGAAGCCGGATCCTTTCTGATCAGCTCGATCAGCTGCTTGATCTGGTCGATGTGACGGCCGTCGGCCGTCACCCAGTCACGCCACTGCTTGCCGTAGACCGGACCGAGGTCACCGTGCTCGTCGGCCCACTCGTCCCAGATCGATACCTTGCGCTCCTGCAGCCAGCGCACGTTGGTGTCGCCGCGCAGGAACCAGAGCAGTTCGACGATGATCGAGCGCAGATGCAGCTTCTTGGTCGTCACCACCGGAAAGCCGTCGGCGAGATCGAAGCGCATCTGCCCGCCGAACGTCGCCAGCGTGCCGACGCCGGTGCGGTCCTGCTGCTCGACGCCTTCGTCGAGCACGCGGCGCAGCAGATCGAGATAGGGCTTCATGCGCGGCTCCCGGCGGCCTTCGGCGCCGCGCCACGGCGCAGCGCCCAGACCAGGATGACGAGGCCGGCAGCCAGCATCGGCAGACACAGCTCCTGGCCGCGCGTCAGCCAGCCGAAATGCAGATAGCCGAGCTGCGCGTCGGGCACGCGCACGAACTCGACGAGAAAGCGGAACGAGCCGTAAAGCAGCAGGAACAGCGCGCTGATGACGCCGCGCGGCGTCGGCCGCTTGCCGACCCACCAGAGGATCGCGAACATCACCAGGCCTTCGAGACCGGCCTCGTAGAGCATGCTCGGATGGCGCGGCAGCGAATCCGGCGCCGTGTGCGGGAACACCATGCCCCACGGCAGATCGGTCGGCTTGCCCCACAGCTCGCCATTGATGAAGTTGCCGATGCGGCCGGTGAACAGACCGATCGGCGTCAGCACCGCGGCGAAATCGGCGACTTCGAAGTACGGCAGCTTCTGCACGCGCGCGAACACGCCCATCGCGATCAGTACGCCGATCAGACCACCGTGGAACGACATGCCGCCCTGCCAGACGCGCAGGATCATCAGCGGGTCGGACGCCGGCAACCAGTGCCCGTTGGCGTCGTACGAGTAGAACAGGATGTAGCCGATGCGCCCGCCGAGGATCACGCCCAGCACGACGTAGAACAGCAGGTCGGAAATGCGCTCGCGCGGCCAGGCCACGTGCGGCAGGCGCGCGCGGCGCAGCGCCAGCAGCCAGGCACCCCAGAAGCCGAGCAGATACATCAGCCCGTACCAGTGGATGGCGAGCGGGCCGAGCTTGACGGCGACGGGATCGATGTTCGGATGGGTCAGCATGCGGCGATTGTAATGGGAGCGATGCGACGGATTGGCGAAGACGACGCTACTCGGCCGTCGCCGAGCAGAAGAAGCCCTTCAGATAGCGCGTCTCCGGGATCGCCGGATGCACCGGATGGTCGGGCCCCTGCGCGCCCTGTTCGAGCAGCCGCAGGCGCCGGCCGCCGTGGCGCGCCTCGCGCAGCAGGATGCGCTGCAGATCGTCGGCACCCAGATGATGCGAGCACGAACAGGAGACGAGGATGCCGTCGGCGGCGAGCAGCTGCAGCGCCGCGCGATTGAGCGCCGCGTAGTGCTCGATGCCGGCTTCGAAGTCCTTGCGCCGCTTGATCAGCGCCGGCGGATCGACGATCACCACGTCGAAGTGGCGGCCGGCCGCGCGCAGCGCCTTCATGCCGGCGAGCGCGTCGTCGCGGATCGTCTCGATCGTCAGGCCGTTCAGTGCGGCGCTGGCCTGCGCAGCGTCGAGCGCCGTCGACGAGGAATCGAGGCAGGTCGCGCTCGCGGCGCCGTCGTGCAGCGCGCGCAGCGCCCAGGCGCCGACGTAGCTGAACACGTCGAGTACGCTGCGGCCGCGCACGTAGCGGGCCAGGCGCGAGCGGTTGTCGCGCTGATCGAAGAAGAATCCGGTCTTCTGGCCGCCGGCGAGCGACAGCGTGTAGCGCAGGCCTTCCTCGCGGATCTCGATCGGATCGGGCACCTCGCCGATGATCTCGTTTTCCTGCGCCGGGCCTTCGAGCTCGCGCGCCGCGTTCTCGTTGCGCAGCAGGATGCCGCGCGGCTGCAGCACTTCCTGCAGCGCCTCGACGAGCGACGCCTTGAGCCGCTCCATGCCGGCGGTCGTGATCTGCACGACGAGGACGTCGCCGTAGCGGTCGACGACCAGGCCCGGCAGGCCGTCGGCCTCGCCGTAGATCAGGCGGTAGTACGGCTCGCCGTAGATGCGCTCACGCAGCGCCAGCGCGCCGGCGATACGCCGCGCGAACCACTCGCGGTCGATCGTGACGTCGACGTTGCCGCTGAGCAGGCGTACCGCCAGCAGCGTGCGCGGATTGACGTAGCCGAGACCGAGCGGCTTGTCGCGGCTGTCGAGCACGCGGCACAGCGCGCCGGGCTCGATGTTGCGAAAATCGGCGCCGGCGTCGATCTCGTTCGAATACACCCAGAGGTGGCCGGCGCGCAGGCGTCGTTCCTCGCGCGGCTTCAGCTTCAGTGTGAGCACGCTCATCAGACCAGGTCGGTACGGAACGCCTTCTTGTAGCGGGCGCGGAATGCGTCAGGCGTGAAGCGGTGGTTCTGGGTGCCCGGGCGCTCGATGCAGTACGCGCCCATCAGCGAGGCGATGCGGCCGGTCGTTTCCCAGTCGTAGCCTTGCAGCAGGCCGTGCAGCAGGCCGCCGCGATAGGCGTCGCCGCAGCCGGTCGGATCGGTCAGCGAGCCCGCCTGCGCGGTCGGAATTTCGATCGTGCGGCCGCCGGTGTAGATATGCGAGCCCTGGCCGCCGCGCGTGACGATCAGCGCTTCGACCCGCTCGGCGATCTGCGCCAGCGTCCAGCCGGTACGGTTCATCAGGATCTCGGCTTCGTAGTCGTTGACGGCGACGTAGGTGGCCTTGTCGATGAAGGCGCGGAACTCTTCGCCATCGAACAGCGGAATGCCCTGGCCCGGATCGAAGATGAACGGCACGCCGGCATCGACGAACTGCTGCGCGTGCAGCAGCATCGCCTCGCGCGACTCGGCCGAGATCGAGCCGATCTTCACGCCCTTGCGCGCGATCTCGGCCGCCGTCACCTGCAGCGTGTGGGCCTGCGCCATCGCGCCCGGATGGAAGGCCGTGATCTGGTTGTCGTCGAGATCGGTCGTGATGTAGGCCTGCGCCGTATAGGTGTCGGGCACGACCTTGAGATAGGTACGGTCGATCTCGTTCTCGTCGAGCCACTTCTCGTAGGCGCCGAAATCATGGCCGACGGTGCCCATCGGCAGCGGCTCGCCGCCGAGCAGGCGCAGGTTGTAGGCGATATTGCCGGCCGTGCCGCCGTAGTCGCGACGCAGCTGCGGCACCAGGAACGACACGTTCAGGATGTGGACCTTGTCCGGCAGGATCGCGTTCTTGAACTGGCCGGAATAGACCATGATGGTGTCGTAGGCCACCGAACCACAGATCAAAGCAGACATCGAAACTCCTCGCGGCGCGACGGGCGCGCCCATGGGTCAGCGAAAGCGGCGCAGCGCCGCAGAAATCCGAGCAGAAAATCTCAACTGAGCAGCACGCAGGCCCAGACCGCCGGAACCTGCAGCAGCGACAGATGCACCGCCGCCGAACCGAGATCCTTGGCCCGGCCCGACAGCTCGTTCCACTCCGGGCCGATACGGTCGACCACGACCTCCACCGCCGTGTTCAGCAGCTCGGTGATCAGCACGAAGAACAGGCTCAGCAGCAACACGGCGCGTTCGACGCCGCCATGGCCGAGCCAGAGTGCGGCCGGCACCAGCAGCACGCACAGTGCCGCTTCGATGCGGAACGCCTCCTCGGCGCGCAGCGCCCAGCCGAGCCCCCAGTAGGAAACCTTGGTCGCGCGGATCAGCCGCGCCCAGCCCTTGATGCCGTCTGCCATGAAGTCACGCCGTACGCGGTCGTAAGTGGTTGTCGAAACTTGCGAATTGTCGCCGAAACCGGAGGACGGCGCCGACCCACGATAGTTTAGTTTTTTTTAATAACCCAATCAGAAAATATCAATTGTTGCATTGCAACAAAGTACCTATAAATAGGCTCAGCGCAGTCCGTCGATTCCCCCGAAGCGGACTGCCTCGAATCTCAAGGAGTGCTTGCCATGGAAATCCTGCCCTTCGTCAGCTTCATCCTCTGGGCGACCGGCCTGCTCACCACCGCGCTGGTCGCGTTCGCGGTGCGCGACTGGTTTGCCGAGCGCAACGGCGTCGCCCAGTCGGTGCTGCCGCCGCAGCCGAAAGCCGCCGACTGCAGCCTGGCCGCGGTGCCGGCCATGCGCGTCGAGCGCGCCCTGCCGAAGGCCGCCTGAGGCGGCCACCGCGAGCGCCGGCTTCGCCGGCGCGACCGCGCCGCTGCGATCAGCCGCAGCGCTTCATCAAAAAAGCCCGCCTTCCGGCGGGCTTTTTTGCATCCGAAGGCCAGCGCTCAGGCCGGCACGTAGCGCAGGTCGAGCTGGCGCGCCGCGCGCACATCGTCGAGCCGGCGCACCGGCATCGTGTACGGCGCCCCCTTGAGCTTGGCGATGTCCTGCTTGCCCTCCTCCCAGATCGCGACCAGCGCGTCGACGAAGGTATCGAGCGTTTCCTTGTCTTCCGTCTCGGTCGGTTCGATCAGCAGGCACTCCGGCACCAGCAGCGGAAAGTAAACCGTCGGTGCGTGAAAGCCGTAATCGAGCAGGCGTTTGGCGACGTCGGTCGCCGTCATCTCGATCTCCTGCTTCTGCTTCTTCAGCGTGACGATGAACTCGTGCGAGGCGCGCCGCGCCGGGAAGGCCAGTTCGAAGCCCTTTTCCTTGAGACGCGCCGCCAGGTAGTTGGCATTGAGCGTCGCGAACTCGGCGACGCGCTGCATGCCGTCGCGGCCGAGCATGCGGGCGTAGACATAGGCGCGCATCAGCACGCCGGCGTTGCCCATCCACGCCGACAGGCGCCCGATCGTCTGCGGCAGATCCTGCTCGGTCAGCCAGCGGTAGGTCTCGCCGTCCTTGCCGACCAGCGGCGTCGGCATGAACGGCTTGAGGCGCTCGGAGACGCCGACCGCGCCGGCGCCCGGCCCGCCGCCGCCGTGCGGCGTCGAGAAGGTCTTGTGCAGGTTCATGTGGATGACGTCGAAGCCCATGTCGCCCGGCCGCACCTTGCCGAGGATCGCGTTGAGATTGGCGCCGTCGTAGTACAGCAGGCCGCCGGCCTCGTGGACGATCTCGGCGATCTCCTTGATGCGGCGCTCGAACACGCCGAAGGTCGACGGATTGGTCAGCATGATGCCGGCCGTCTGCGGACCGACGGCGGCCTTCAGCGCCTCGACATCGACGTCGCCGTCGTCGTTGGTGGGGATCTCGCGCACCGTGCAGCCGAGCATCGCCGCGGTCGCCGGGTTGGTGCCGTGAGCGGCGTCCGGCACGAGGATCTCGGTGCGCGCGAGGTCGCCGCGCGCCTTGTGATAGGCCTTGATCATCGATACGCCGGCGAACTCGCCCTGCGCACCGGCCATCGGCGTCAGTGACACGCCGGCCATGCCGGTCACTTCCTTCAGGATTTCCTGCAGGTCATACATGCAGGCGAGGAAACCCTGGCTGTGCGATTCCGGCGCCAGCGGATGGCGCGCCAGGAACTGCGGCAGCATCGCCAGCGTATTGCAGGCGCGCGGGTTGTACTTCATCGTGCACGAACCCAGCGGGTAGAAGTGCGTGTCGATCGAGAAGTTCTTCTGCGACAGCCGCGTGAAGTGACGGACCGCCTGCATCTCCGAAACCTCGGGCAGGCTCGGCGGGTCCTGGCGGCGCAGCGCCTCCGGGATGGCGCTCAGATCGACGCCGCGGTTCGGGTTCTGCGCGGTGGCCGTGCGGCCGGGGCGCGACACTTCGAAAATCAGTTTCTCAGTCATGTCTTGACGCAGGAAAGCAGGCGGTTCAGGCCAGCGCCTTGAGCGCGGCCTCGTAGTTCGGTTCGTTGGCGATCTCGGCAACCAGCTCGGCGTGCAGCACGCGATCGTCGGCGTCGAGCACGACGACGGCGCGTGCCGTCAGGCCGGCGAGCGGGCCGTCTTCGAGCAGCACCCCGTAGTCCTTGGCGAAATGGCGATCGCGCATCATCGACAGCGTCACCACATTGGCGATGCCCTCGGCGCCGCAGAAGCGCTTCTGCGCGAACGGCAGGTCGGCCGAGATGCACAGCACGACGGTGTCGACGAGGCCGGCGGCGCGCTGGTTGAACTGGCGCACCGACATCGCGCAGGTCGGCGTATCGATCGACGGGAAGATGTTGAGGATCTTGCGCTTGCCGGCATAGCTCGCCGGCGTCACGTCCTTGAGGTCGACGCCGACCAGCTTGAAGCCGGGCGCCGTGCTGCCGACTGCCGGCAGTTCGCCGTTGGTGTGGACGGGGTTGCCGCGCATCGTCACCGTAGCCATGTCACGCTCCTTTCAAGGATCTGTTCAGGCGAGTACGCGGGCCAGCGCGGCGCGGTACTGCGCGAGCTGCTCCGCGGTCTTGGTTTCGGTCGCGCAGACCAGCAGCGCATGACCGAGTTCCGGATAGCGGTCTGAGAGATCGTAGCCGCCGAAAATGCCCTGCTGCGCCAGTGCCGCGAGCACCGGCTTGACCGGCTTGGGCAGGCGGATCGCGGACTCGTGGAAATGCGCGCCCGCGAACACCGCCCCGACGCCGGCGATGCCGCTCAGCTGCGCGACCAGCTCGCGCGTGTTGGCGAGCGAGGCCGAAGCGACCTCGGCCAGGCCGCGCGGACCGAGCAGCGACATGTAGATCGTCGCCGCGGTGACCAGCAGGCCCTGGTTGGTGCAGATGTTGGACTTGGCCTTGGCGCGGCGAATGTGCTGCTCGCGCGCCTGCAGGGTCAGCGTGTAGCCCGGCTTGCCATCGAGGTCGACGGTGCGGCCGACGATGCGGCCCGGCATTTCGCGCACGTACGCCATCTTGGTGGTGAGGAAGCCGAAGTACGGGCCGCCGGACGCCAGCGGCGCGCCGAGCGGCTGGCCTTCGCCGCAAACGATGTCGGCGCCCTTCGTGCCCCAGTTGCCGGGCGCCTTGAGCACCGCCAGCGCGGTCGGGTTGACGACAGCAACGACCAGCGCACCCTGCGCGTGCGCCCAGTCGGTGATCGCGTCGACGTCCTCGAGCACGCCGAAGAAGTTCGGCTGCTGGATCACCACCGCGGTCGGCTTCTCGCCGGCGTGCGCCTGCAGCGCCGCCAGCGCGGTCTGGCCGCTGCGTGCGTCGTAGTCGACGAACACCTGGTGCACGCCCTGCGCGCCGGTCGTGCTGGCGACGACGTCGCGATACAGCGGATTCACCGCGCGCGGCACCAGCATCGTGCCGGACGGGTTCTGCTTGTTCGCGCGCATCGCCATCAGCAGCGCTTCGCCGAGCGCCGAGCCGCCGTCGTACATCGAGGCGTTGGACACCTCCATGCCGGTCAGCCCGCAGATCATCGTCTGGTATTCGTACAGCAGCTGCAGCGTGCCCTGGCTCGCCTCGGCCTGGTACGGCGTGTACGCCGAGTAGAACTCACCGCGCGTGGTGATCTCCCAGACCGCCGCCGGAATGTGATGCTCATAGGCACCGGCGCCGATGAAGTTGAGCGCGAACGCGTCCTGCTGCGCGCGCGCCATCATCAGCTGGGTCACCGCCATTTCGCTCAGGCCTTCCGGGATGCCGGTCAGCGCGCCGCAGCGCAGTGCGGGCGGGATCTCATCGAACAGCGCATCGATGCTCGGCGCCTGGATCGCGGCGAGCATCTCCTTCACATCGGTTTCGGTATGCGGAATGAACGGCATGGCAGTGCGGCAGTAGGAAAGCGGGACGCGCGAATCAGAGCGTCTTGAGGAAATCCGCGTAGGCGGCGGCGTCGAGCAGGCTGCCGAGCTCGGCGGCGTTCGCCGGCTTCATCTTCCACAGCCAGCCTTCCTGGTACGGATCGCTGTTGAGGATTTCCGGGCTGCCGCCGAGCTTGTCGTTGGCGGCGACGACTTCGCCGGCGATCGGCGCGTAGACGTCGCTGGCGGCCTTCACCGACTCGACGACCGCGCACGACTCTTCCTTGGCCAGCGTGCGGCCGACGGCCGGCACCTCGACGAACACGAGGTCGCCGAGCGAACCCTGCGCGAAATCGGTGATGCCGACGGTGACGGTGCCGTCCGCCTCGACGCGGACCCACTCATGCGACTTGACGTACTTGAGATCGGCGGGAATGTTGCTCATCGAAGGTTCTCCTGAAAATCCTGATCCGGAAAAAGTCGGGCCGCGGGTCGGCCGTGGGCTGGGCGCCGGCGCCGCGCGCAGGCCTAGACCAGCACCTTGCCGTGGCGCACGAACGGCGGCTTGACGAGGCGCGCCGCGACCCACTGGCCGCGGATCTCAACCTCGCAGGCACCCTCGGCGCCGGCGTCGATGCGCGCCAGCGCAACCGACTGCTTCATCGTCGGCGCGAAGCCGCCGCTGGTGGTCTCGCCGCTGGCGCCGTTGGCGAAGCGCAACTTCATGTGCGCGCGCACGATGCCGCGGCCCTCCAGCACCAGGCCGACGAACTTCTTCGGGCTGGCGCCGCGCAGCGGCTCGATCGCGGTGCGACCGATGAAGTCTCGGTCCTGCGGCTCCCACGCGATCGTCCAGCCAAGGCCGGACTCAAGCGGCTGCGTCGCTTCATCCATGTCCTGGCCGTAGAGGTTCATGCCGGCCTCGAGGCGCAGCGTGTCGCGGGCACCGAGACCGCAGGGCTTGACGCCGTCGGCAAGCAGACCCTGCCAGAGCGCGACCAGATCGGCGTGCGGCAGAATCAGCTCGAAGCCGTCCTCGCCGGTATAGCCGGTGCGGGCGACGAACCATTCGCCGTCATGCGCCGCCTGAAAGTTGACGAGCGCTTCGGCCGGCACGCGCAGCGCCTGCGGCAGCCGCGGCACGACCTGCGCGCGGGCCTGCGGCCCCTGCACGGCGAGGATGCCGAGGTCGTCGCGATGACGGACCTCGACGCCGAACGCCGGCGCCTGCTGGCGGATCCAGGCCAGATCCTTGTCGGTGGTGCCGGCGTTGACGACCAGACGGAACCAGCTCTCGTCGAGGAAATAGCAGATGAGATCGTCGAGGATGCCGCCGTCCTCGCGCAGCATGCAGGAATACAGGGCCTTGCCTGGCTGCGTCAGCTTGGCGACGTCGTTGGCGAGCAGCTTGCGCAGGAACTCGCGCGTGCGCGCGCCGTGCAAATCGACGGCCGTCATGTGGGCGACGTCGAACATGCCGGCGGCCTGGCGCACCGCGTGGTGCTCGTCGAGCTGGGACTGGTACTGGATCGGCATGTCCCAGCCGGCGAAATCGACCAGCTTGGCGCCAAGACGGACGTGTTCAGCGTGCAGCGCTGTCTGCTTGAGCATACGGTTCCCGCGTCATGAAATGTCGTTGCGAAAACCGCCCCTCTGTCCGGTGTACCTGAAAGTTCGAAAGCGGATGGACCGCTTCTGCCTCGTCGGTGGCCTGCCTTGCGGCGGGCGCTCTCCAGAGTGTTATGCAGCACCGCGCTCCGTTTGCCTGAGCGATTCCGGGCGGATTTGCGCCTTCGGCGCCACCGTTGCCGGTGGTCTCTCGCGCGGTGCTGCTTGCTACTTTAAAACAAACTCGGCCACGGCCATCCGTGGCGAAACCGCATGTCCCGATCCGGCCCCTGCCCGGCCATCCATGGCCGGGCGTTCCCGGCCGCGCGAAGCTGCGCTTCGCAAGCGCGGCCGGGAACCCTGAGCGATTCCGGGCGGATTTGCGCCTTCGGCGCCACCGTTACCGGTGGTCTCTCGCGCGGTGCTGTTTGCTACTAGATCCTTTTTGCTACTAGATCCTTGATGCCACGCCGGCCAAGGCCACCAGTACAGGTGGTCTTCCGGGACGCGGAGTGCGCGCATGATAAGCGAGCCGGCCGGCCGCTGGCGAGTCGGACAGGGCGCGGGGGCGCCCGATGCGGCGGCGTGAACTGGCACACGCGCGGCGCGCCGTCGTCAAGACAAATGCCGGTCTGCGCCAGCGGGCGTCGGCTATATTCGCCCTTTGCTTCTGGCGGCCGGCGGCGCGTCAAACAAGAACATTACGGGGGAAGCATGCTTTTGCGGATGGATCGAAAGGCCGCGAGCCTGGCGCTCGCGCTCGGTGGCGCGTTCGGACCGGCATTGGCCCAGGTCACGCCCGGCCAGGTCGGCGACACATTGAAGCGGCCCGAGCCGCTGAGAGCGACGCCGGCGGCGCCGCAGATCGAGACCCCGGCGAGCAGCGCGCGCACGGTCGCGCCCGGCGGCCCGACCGTCACCGTCAGCCGCTTCGAGTTCAGCGGCAATACCGTCTTCCCGACTGCGGAACTGCAGGGCGTGATCGCCGCGTACACGCAGCGGCCGCTGACCCTGCTGGAACTGTACGAAGCCGCCGACCGCGTCACCGACTACTACGTGGCGCACGGCTACACGCTGGCTGCGGTGACGCTGCCGCCGCAGAAGATCGGCGCCGGCACCGTGCAGCTGCAGGTCAGCGAAGGCCGCATCGCCCACATCGACGCCGACCACAACACGCTCTATAGCGACGAGCAGATCCGCCGCTACTTCGGCGCAACGCCGCCGGGCAGCATCTACCGCGGCCACGACGTCGAGGACAGCGTGCGCACGCTCAACACGCTGCCCGGTCTGCAGGCGCGTGCGGTGCTGCGGCCCGGCACGCAATACGGCACCACGGACCTCGTCGTCCGCGTCGAGGAAAAACCGGTCGAGGGTTCGATCAACGCCGACAACTTCGGCCGCAAGGACGTCGGCCGCTTCCGCGTCTCGGCGCTCGGCCAGTTCAACAATCCATTCGGCACCGAAGACCAGCTGACGCTGATCGCGATGCGCTCCGAGGACAGCCTGCTGACCTACGGTTTTCTGGAGTACGGCCTGCCGCTGAACTTCGGCGGCACCCGCTTCAAGGTCTCGTACGGCGAAGCGGCGTTCGACGTCGTCGATGCGCCGATCGACGGCCGCAACCGCGCCGGCCGCCTGCTCGTCGAGCATCCGCTGCTGCGCGGCGGCCCGACCCAGCTCACGCTCAGCGCCGGCGTGTCGCGCACGCTCGCCAACGCCGATTTCACCGGCGCGACCTTCAACAGCACGGCGATCAACCTCGTCGAGCTCGGCGCGCAGCTGACGCACAGCTACCGCAACCTCGCGGTCACCCAGCTCAACACGACGATCCACAGCAATTTCGAGAGCCAGGACCGCGACGATCTGCTCGCCAACGGCAGCCGCGTCACGCACGGCAAAGAACTGCTGCGCTGGGAGCTCGACGTGCAGCACCTGCAGCCGCTGCTCTGGCAGACGCAACTGCTGGCGCGCGTCAACGGCGTCTACTCGCCGGATCCGCTGGTCGACACCGAAGCCTACTCGCTCGGCGGTCCGACCAGCGTGCGCGGCTATCCGGCCGGCGAGATCCGCGGCGACCGCGGCTACTTCGGCTCGCTGACGCTGCGCCGCCCGATCGGCTGGGCGGGGCTGCTCTGGGTGCCGCGCGTGTTCATCGAGGCCGGCAGCACTTATCTGATCGACGCGCCGGCCGGCATCGACGCCAAGGAATCGCTGAGCGCCACCGGCGTCGGCACCGACCTCGCGTGGGATCGCGTCACCATCCGCGCCGACTGGGCCTTCCCGCTCGACAACCGCACGGTCAGCGACCAGCTCGACAGCAGCCGCGTGTTCGCGTCGCTGTCGGTCGCGTTCTGAGCTTCCGGAGTGATCTCATGACTCACCTCGCCAAGACCCACATCGCCGCCGCCGTCGCCCTGCTGGCACCGGCGCTCGCCGCCGCCAATCCGAGTGGCGGTCAGGTCGTGTCCGGCACCGTCACGATCGGCGGCCAGGGCGGCCGGATGGTCGTCACACAGACTTCTAACAGCGCCATCGTCAACTGGCAGGACTTTTCGGTCGGCGCCGACGAATCGGTGCGCTTCGATCTGCCGAGCGCTTCGGCGGCGATCCTCAATCGCGTCACCGGCACCGCGGCCTCGAACATCGCCGGCAGCATCAGCTCGAACGGCCGCGTCTTCCTCGTCAATCCGAACGGCATCGTCTTCGGGCAGGGCGCGCAGATCAACGTCGGCTCGCTGATCGCGACCACGCTCGACATCAGCGACGCCGACTTCAACGCCGGCCGCTACAAGTTCCAGCAGGGCAGCGGCATGCCCGGCAGCATCGTCAACAACGGCAGCATCGTCGCCGACGGCGGCAACGTCATGCTGCTCGCCGACCAGGTGCACAACGGCGGCCTGATCCAGGCCAACTACGGCCGCGTCGCGCTGCACGCCGGCGCCTCGATGACGCTGTCGTTCGACGAACAGGGCCTCATCAATTACGAAGTCGCCGACAACGACGCACTGCTCGCCGCGCGCTCGCAGAACGCCGGCGTCAGCAACAGCGGCGAGCTGCGCGCCGACGGCGGCACCGTCTACATGACAGCAGTTGTCGCGCGCGCGCTGATCAAGACCGTCGTCAACAACAGCGGCACCATCTCGGCAACGCGCATGGAGTCCGGCGAGGACGGCGCGATCGTGCTTTACGGCGCCGGCGGCGACGTCGAAATCAGCGGTGACATCAACGGCGGCTACGTCTACGTCGGCAGCAGCCACGATGTCGCCAAGACCGCCGGCGCGTCGCTGCAGCTCTACGCCGACGCGCTCAGCGTCACCGCCGGCGACTCGATCGCGCTGGCTTCGGACGGCACCGAGGGCAGCAACTCCTATCTCGGCATCGGCGACGGCATCGCCATCGGTTACGACGCCGATCTGCTCGCGCAGATCGAGCGCTTCGCCGCCGCCCATCCGGATCTGCCGAACCTGATGCCGCGCAGCTACGGCCCGAATGCCGGCTTCGAGGCCGGTGGCAGCGTCGCCCTCGGCGACGTCTACCTCGGCGGCGGCTATCTGTACGTGCGCGCCGCCTCGGTCAGCGCGCAGCACATCGCGACCGAAGGCAGCTTCTTCTACAACTACCGCCCGACCGGCGATACCAGCAACATCGACCTGGTGCAGAGCCTCAATCTGCCGATCTCGGCTTCGTCGGTGACGCTCGCCTACGGCGGCGGCGGGTACTCCGGCGACATCAACATCAGCGGCCCGCAGGCCCCGGCACTGACGGCCAGCGGCGACGCGGCGAACTACCTGTTCATGACCAACGGCAAGATCAACGGCGCCGGGCAGCTGAGCACCAGCGGCGTGGTCGCCGTGCTCGCCGGCACCGCCGGCCCCGGTCCCGGCACGCCGGGCGAACCGACGGCCGAGGACGAGGCGACCGCCGAGACCGTCGCCACCATCACCACCGGGCTCGCCCAGACCGTGACCGTGCACGATCTGCAGCCGGCCCTGCCGCCGGGCAGCGAGCCGGCGCTGGTCAGCGAAGAATCGCAGGCGACGCAATGCCAGTGATGAAACCGACGAGAACCGCCATGCGCCACCTCCCTGCCCTGTTCGCCGCCTGCGCACTCGCCTGGCTCGCCCCGGCGATCGCCGCCGTGCCGGCGACACCGTCGGCGAACGCCGCGCCGGCCGCCGGTGAAATCGTCCTGCTGACCGGCCACGGCACCGCGCTCAGCCCCGACGGCGGCAACGTCCGCGACCTCGCCAAGGGCGACAAGGTCTACGCCGGCGACGTCGTCAACGCCGGCCCCAACAGCTACATCAACGTGCGCTTCAGCGACGGCGCCTTCGTGCTTCTGCGGCCGAACTCGCGCTTGGCGATCGAGGCCTATGCCTACGCCGGCCCGGCACCGGACGCTGCGGCCAAAGCGGACACCCCGCCCGCGGCCACGCCGCCGGTGCCAGCGGCCGCGCCGGCGGCGACCGCGCCGTCGTCCGGCGGCGTGCAGCGCGCGTTCCTGCGCCTGCTCAAGGGCGGCTTGCGCACAGTGTCGGGCCTGATCGGCAAGGCCGATCCGGAGGAATACCGGGTGACGACGCCGGTCGCCACGATCGGCATTCGCGGCACCGACTACTACGCGTATCTCTGCGATCTCGCCTGCGCCAGCGATCCGATCATCGTGCAAAGCCTCGAACTGCTGCATCTCGAACAGGGCGTGGCGCTCGGCGCGACGCTGAACGGCGTGCTCGCCGGCAGCATCGCCGTCACCAACGCCGCCGGGCACACCGAGATCCTCGGCAACGGCCAGTACCTGCTGACGCTGAGCGACGGCCGTCAGATCCGCCTGCCGGAAGAACCGCGCTTCCTGCGCGTCACGCCGTTCCCGAATCCGCAGACGATGTGCCCGTAAGCCTGTCGACGGCACGAGCCGGCCGCGACCGTCGTGGACACACGAGGGTCGCGGCCTTTTTTGTCTCGGGAGCCGCTTTCGCGTCCGCCAGCCGGCGCCGGCCAGCGACGCTTCAGGCGCCGATCGCGCGGCGCACCAGTTCGCGGCGCAGCGGGGCGACGGCGTTGACGGCGGCAAGACCGGCATCGCGCAGGCGGCCGGCGCCCGGCACGCGGAAGGCGCGATACAGGCCGTCGGTCACCGCCAGCATGTCGAGCACGTCGGCGCGACGCGCGCGCTCGTAGCGCTTCAGCACGCGCGGCGCCGCCCAATCGCGCCCCTCGGCGCGTGCCGCGGCGATCGTGTCGAGCAGGACGGCGACGTCGCCGAAGCCGAGATTGACGCCCTGCCCGGCGAGCGGATGGACGACGTGCGCGGCATCGCCGACCAGCACTGCGCGCCCGGCGACGTAGCGCTCGGCGTGCTGCAGCGCCAGCGGAAATTGCACACGCCGCGTGCAAGCGGTGATGGCGCCGAGCACGTGCTGGCTGGCCTCGCCGAGCGCGCGGCAGAACGACTCGTCGTCGAGCGCGAGCAGCGCCTCGGCCGCGGTCGACGACCAGACGATCGACGAGCGCCCGTCGGCGAGCGGCAGCAGCGCCAGCGGGCCGGTCGGCAGGAAGCGCTGCCAGGCAGTCTGTCGATGCGGCCGCTCGGTGCGCACATGGCAGACCACCGCGGTCTGCTCGTAGCGGGCGCTGACGGCTTCGATGCCGAGCGCCGCACGCAGGCGCGATTCGCGTCCTTCGGCGATGACCAGCAGACGCGTGCGCAGCGTGCCGCCGTCGTCGAGCCGCAGTTCGGCGCCGGCATCGTCGCTCGCCACCGCCGCGACCTGCACGCCGGCGCGCGCCACGCCCGCCGGCAGATGCCGCCACAGCACGTCGGCGAGCAGACCGCTCTCGACGATATGGCCCAGCGCCGGCACGCGGGCGTCGCCGGCGTCGAAACGCAGGGCGCGTTCCGCCTCGCTCTCCCAGACCTGCATGCGCTGGTACGGCGAGCTGCGCGTGGCCTGCACCTGCGGCCACACGCCGAGACGTTCGAGCAAAGCCACGCAGGACGGCGCCAGTGCGTAGACGCGCAGATCGTAGTCGTCGCCGGCATCGAGCACGCGCGGTGTCGGGCCGCCGCGCTCGAGCAGCTGCACGCTCAGACCCTGCTGCGCGAAACCGAGCGCGGCCGCGGCGCCGACCAAGCCGCCGCCGACGACGGCGACGTCGCACTGCGCGATCGCGCGCATCAGCCGCCCCGCGCCAGGCGCGGCGTGTCGCCGCCGAAGCCGAGGTTCTGCCACATCACCGCCTGCTTCAGCGGCGGCGCCAGATCGAGCGCGAGCAGGCCGAGATGGCGCAGGCCGCGCAGGCCCGGCACGCGGTTCGAGAACAGACGCACCAGATGGTCGGTGAAGCCGGCGACGCGCTCGCGATCGCGCGCGCGGCGCGCGGCGTAATCGTCGAGCACGGCGGCCACGCCCGGATCGGCGCCGGCCGCGTCGAGCACTTCGATGACGGTGGCGACGTCGCGCAGACCGAGATTGAAACCCTGCGCCGCGACCGGATGCAGCGACTGCGCGGCGTTGCCGACGAACAGCACGCGCGACGCCTGCAGCGCGTCGCTGAGCACGCGCGCCAGCGGATGCGCCTGGCGGCGGCCGAGCTCGACGAAGCGGCCGAGGCGCTCGCCGAAACAGGCTTCGGCGGCGGCGATGAATTCGGCATCGCTGGCGGCGAGCCGCGCGGCGACCGCCGCCGCCGGCGTGGTCCACACCAGCGAGCAGGTGTGCGCGTCGCGCGTCTTCGGCAGCAGCGCGATCGGCCCTTCCGGCGTGAAGCGCTCGTAGGCGCAGCCGCCGTGCGGCCGCGTCGTGCGCACGGCGCTGACGATCGCCGACTGCTCGTAGTCGCGGCGCGCGCTGCCGATGCCGAGCAGCTCGCGCACGCGCGAGCCGGCGCCGTCGGCGGCGATGACCAGCCGCGCACGCAGGCGCTGACCGTCGGCGAGCTGCAGCGTCGCGCCCTCGTCGTCGCGCTGCAGGCCCTGCAGCTGCGCCGGGCAGTAGAGCGCCGTCGTGCCGAGCGCCTGCAGGCGCTGCCACAGCGCCTGGCCGATCGCACGCAGCGGCACGTTGTAGCCGAGCGCGTCGAGGCCGGCCTCGGCGGCGCTGAAGCGGGCTACGCCGAAACGGCCCTGCTCGGAAATGTGCGTCGAGGTGATCGGCGCCGCCTCGGGCGCCAGCGCGTCCCAGACGCCGAGCGCGGCGAAGATCTGCTGGCTGGCGTGATTGAGGGCGATGCAGCGCTCGTCCCAGCTCGGCGCCGTCGCCGGCGGCGGCGCCGCCTCGATCAGCGCCACGCGGCGCCCGCCCGGCGCGAGGCCGACGGCGAGGCTGGCGCCGACCAGACCGCCGCCGACGATCGCGACGTCGAATGCCGGCGGCGGCGCTGCGTCCGTCACCGCGCTCACGCCGCCATCAGCTTTTCGATTTCAGCGACGGCCTTCGGCACGCCGCCGGTCAGCACGCGCGGACCGTCGTCGGTCACCACCACATCGTCCTCGATGCGGATGCCGATGCCCCAGTAGCGCTCGTCGACGCCCTCGCTGCCGGGGGCGATGTAGAGACCGGGTTCGACCGTCATCACCATGCCGGCCTCGAAGCGGCGGTACTCGCCGTCGATCCGGTAGCGGCCGACGTCGTGCACGTCCATGCCGAGCCAGTGGCCGGTGCCATGCATATAGAAGCGACGCTGTTTGCCGGCCCTGATCAGATCCTTGACGCTGCCCTTGAGCAGGCCGAGATCGACCAGACCTTCAGTGAGGATGCGCGTCGCCACCTCGTGCGGCTTGCCGACCGACTCGCCGACCTTCAGCGTCTTGATCGCCGCCTCGTTGGCGGCGAGCACGATCTCGTAGACCTCCCGCTGCGCCTTGCTGAAGCGGCCGCCGACCGGGAAGCTGCGCGTGATGTCGGCGGTGTAGCCGTCGAGCTCGCCGCCGGCGTCGATCAGCAGCAGCTCGCCGTCGCGCAGCACGTCGTCGTTCTCGACGTAGTGCAGGATGCAGGCGTTGGCGCCGCCGCCGACGATCGAGCCGTAGCCCGGCTGCATGCCATGGCGCAGGAAGTGCGCCTCGATCTCGGCGCCGACCTGCCATTCGCGCAGGCCCGGCCGCGCCGCGCGCATGGCCAGGACGTGCGCCTCGGCGCTGATCCGGCAGGCCTCGGCCAGCGTCTTCAGCTCGCTCGCCGACTTGTGCAGGCGCATCTCGTGCAGACTGGTCTCGAGTGCGACGAAGTCGGTCGGCGCCATCGCGCCGCGGCGCGACACCTCGCGGATCTCGCGCACGCAGGCGGCGATCTTCGCGTCCCATTCGGGGTGCTCGCCCATCGTGTAGTGCACGCGCGAACGGCCGCCGAGCAGCTGCGGCAGCTGCTCCTCGAACTCCTCGATGGTGAACGCCTCGTCGACCTCGTAGTCGTGCACCGCGCCCTCGGGCCCGGCGCGACGGCCGTCCCAGATCTCGCGGGCCGGATCGCGGGAACGCACGAACAGCACGTACTCGGCCTTGTGGCCGTCGACCTTGCGGCCCGGCACCAGCACCAGCATGGCGTCCGGTTCGGGGAAGCCGCTCAGGTACATGAAGTCGCTGTCCTGGCGGAAACGGTAGTGCGTGTCGCGGGCGCGGATCACCTCGCGCGCCGACGGGATGATGGCGACGCCGTCGCGACCGATGCGCTTCATCAGCGCGGCACGGCGGCGGGCGTATTCCTTCAGGGCTGCGGCATTCGGCTTCATGGCATTTCAGTGCAGGTGCTGCGACTGCGCGGGATCGAGCGTCGGCCGCGGGTGCAGCTCCATGTACAGCAGCTGCGCACCGACGCGCACGTACTCGACGAGCTCGGCGTAGGCGGTTTCCTCGATGTCGGGATCGTCTTCCTCGCCGACCGCCGCCTGCGTGAACTCGGTCAGATCGCGGACGATCTCGCGCGCGTCCTCGCTGAGCCGCGCGAGGTCGAGGCCCGGGCGGCTGGCGAAGCCGAACAGAAAGCCCTCGCACCAGCTGACCAGCGCGCGCACGCGCGGCACCAGCGCGACCTCGTCGTCGTCGGGCAGCAGCAGGTCGAACGCCATGTCGCTGTCCTGCAGCGCCTCGACCGTCTCGCGGCGCAGCTCGACCAGCGCGCGGCGCGTGTCGGGATCGTTCGGCACCGCCTGTTCGTCGTGCTCGATCAGGCGCAGCAGATCGATCTCGTCGGGCTTGGCGACGCACAGCGCGCCGCACAGCGCGCCGTGGTACTCGGAAGCGTCTTCGCCGTGGCCGATGCGCGCGAGCGTAGCGGATAGGCGTTCGTAGGCGGAGGAATCGGACATGGTGCGCATTATAGGCGCCGCGCCCCGCGGCGGCCGATGGCGGTGCATCGGCAACGCCCTCCGCCAGCGGCGTTCAGGCGCCGGCGGCTGCGTCGTCGCCGGCAGCGACGCGATGCAGGGTTGCGGCGAAGTTGTCCGCCAGCGGGCCGCTGTCGCCGCGCGGACGCAGGATGCCCAGCTCGATCTGCGCCGGCCGGCCGCGCAGCGGCCGGTACTGCACGCCGGCGCGCTGCAGCTGCTGGACCGAGGCCGGCACCAGCGCGACGCCCATGCCGCTCGACACCAGACCGATGATGGTCTGCATCTGCCGCGCGCTCTGCGTGATGCGCGGCACGAAGCCGGCGGCGCGGCAGCGGCTGATGATGAGATCGTAGAGCCCCGGCCCGATGTCGCGCGGCGGCACGATGAAGCTGTCCCTGGCGAGCACACGCAGGTCGACCGCGCCCTCGCCCTGCACCGCCGGATGATCGGCCGGCGCTGCCAGCACCAGCGCCTCGCGCAGCACGCGCTCGAAGCGCAGATCCGGCTCGTCGACCGGCGCGAGGCCGATCGCCAGATCGAGCCGCCCGGCGCGCAGCTCGCGGATCTGCGCGTCGGTCGTCAGCTCGTGCAGCTGCACCTCGACCCGCGGATAGCGGCTTCGGAAACGCTTCAGCGCCGGCGGCAGGATGCCGTAGTCGGCGATCGACACGAAGCCGACCGCCAGCGCGCCGACATCGCCTTCGTGGACCTGCCGCGCGCGCTGGCGGGCCTGTTCGAGACGCAGCAGCGCGGCCCGCACTTCCTCGTAGAACACCACGCCGGCGGCGGTCGGCGTGACGCCGCGGTTGCTGCGTTCGAGCAGCCTGACGCCGATCTCGTCCTCGAGCGCCTTGAGCTGGGTCGACAGCGGCGGCTGCGAGACGTGCAGGCGCGCCGCCGCACGCGACAGGCTGCCCTCCTCGACAATCGCCGTGAAATACCGCAGCTGGCGCAGGTCCACTATTCGCAATCCCTATATCGGCCTTCTCGATATTGTATTAGCCGATATACACGAAGCGCAGCACAATAGCGCCCTTTCCCAGCCTTGCCCGCCAGGACCTCACGCCATGCCCCATTACCGCTCCCGTACCAGCACCCACGGCCGCAACATGGCCGGCGCCCGCGCGCTGTGGCGCGCCACCGGCATGAAGGACGGCGATTTCGGCAAACCGATCATCGCCGTCGCCAACTCGTTCACGCAGTTCGTGCCCGGCCACGTGCACCTCAAGGAGCTCGGCCAGCTGGTGATCGAGGAGATCGAGAAGGCCGGCGGCATCGGCAAGGAGTTCAATACGATCGCCGTCGACGACGGCATCGCCATGGGCCACGACGGCATGCTCTATTCGCTGCCGTCGCGCGACATCATCGCCGACAGCGTCGAGTACATGGTCAACGCGCACACCGCCGACGCGCTGGTCTGCATCTCCAACTGCGACAAGATCACGCCCGGCATGCTGATGGCGGCGATGCGCCTCAACATTCCGGTCGTGTTCGTCTCCGGCGGCCCGATGGAGGCCGGCAAGACCAAGCTCGCCGACAAGGTCATCCCGCTCGACCTGATCGACGCGATGGTCGCCGCCGCCGACGACAAGGTGTCGGACGCCGACGTGCAGCAGATCGAGCGTTCCGCGTGCCCGACCTGCGGCTCGTGCTCGGGCATGTTCACCGCCAATTCGATGAACTGCCTGACCGAGGCGCTGGGCCTGTCGCTGCCCGGCAACGGTTCGCTGGTCGCCACCCACGCCGACCGCGAACAGCTGTTCCGCCGCGCCGGCCGCCTGGTCGTCGAACTGGCGCGCCGCTACTACGTCGACAACGACGAGCGCGTGCTGCCGCGCAACATCGCGAGCAAGGCGGCGTTCGAGAATGCGATGTCGCTGGACATCGCGATGGGCGGCTCGACCAACACCGTGCTGCATCTGCTGGCGGCCGCGCAGGAAGGCGAAGTCGGCTTCGCGATGCAGGACATCGACCGCCTGTCGCGCCAGGTGCCGAACCTGTGCAAGGTCGCGCCGTCGAGCCACCACCATCTCGAGGACGTGCATCGCGCCGGCGGCGTGATGGCGATCCTCGGCGAGCTCGACCGCGCCGGTCTGCTCGACACCTCGGTGCCGACCGTGCACAGCCGCTCGCTGGCCGAGGCGCTCGACAACTGGGACATCGCGCGCACGCAGGACAGCGCCGTCCACGAATTCTTCCGCGCCGGTCCGGCCGGCATCCGCACCACGCAGGCCTTCTCGCAGAGCTGCCGCTACGACGCGCTCGACCTCGACCGCGAGAAGGGCTGCATCCGCGACAAGGCCCACGCCTACAGCCAGGACGGCGGCCTCGCGGTGCTGTACGGCAACCTCGCCGAGCGCGGCTGCATCGTCAAGACCGCCGGCGTCGACGCCAGCATCCTCACGTTCGGCGGCCCGGCGGTCGTCTTCGAGAGCCAGGACGCGGCGGTCGATGCCATCCTCGGCGGCCAGGTCAAGGCCGGCGACGTCGTCGTCATCCGCTACGAAGGTCCGCGCGGCGGCCCGGGTATGCAGGAGATGCTGTACCCGACCAGCTACCTGAAATCGAAGGGGCTCGGCAAGCAGTGCGCGCTGATCACCGACGGCCGCTTCTCCGGCGGCACCGCGGGCCTGTCGATCGGCCATGTCTCGCCGGAAGCGGCCGAGGGCGGCAACATCGGCCTGATCGAGAGCGGCGACCGCATCGAGATCGACATCCCGAAGCGCACGATCCGCATCGCCGTCAGCGACGAGGAACTGAGCAAGCGCCGCGCCGCGCAGGACGCCCTCGGCTGGAAGCCGGCGGCGCCGCGCCAGCGCCGCGTCAGCACCGCACTGAAGGCCTACGCCAAGCTCGCGACCAGCGCCGACCGCGGCGCGGTGCGGGACCTGAGCCTGCTCGACTAGCGCCTGCTGACAGGCGCCGAGAACGGTCGCCCGGCAACCCCGACGGCCCCGGCCGCGGCCCTCCACAGGGTGCCGTGGCCGGGGCTTCTCCCGTCCCGGCACCTCGCGCACCGTGAAGCCGCGGGCCGTGCCCTTGCCGCAACGCCCGACGGCGCACCTGCCTGCCGCTGCCGGCCGCCGCGCGCGCCAGCGCTTATCATCCGGCGCACTTTCCGTAACACCGTCGCCGCCATGAAGCCAGGCTCCCATTCCCTGCAGCACGCCCGCCTGGTCGCGGACGTCGTCAGCGGCGGCCGCGCGGCGGCGCGCTACGACGCTCAGATCCGCGCGTCCTGGCAGCGCTGCCTCGCCGACTACGCGCTGCAACCGGGCCGGCCGCGGCGCCCGGCGATCGTGCGCGGCGCCGAGCTGCGCCAGCGCCGCGAGCGTGCCGGCGCGATCTATCCGATCGCCCAGATCGAGATGCGCAGCCTCTGCCAGCTGTTCAACGCGCCGGTCGGCGTGATGCTGACCGACCGCGACGGCGTGATCCTCAGCTACTGCGGCGATCCCTCGTTCGCCGAGATGGCCTACGCCGCCGGCTTTCGCGAAGGCGCGGTGTGGAGCGAGGCCGAACAGGGCACCAACGGCATGGGCACCTGCCTGGCGATCGGCGCGCCGGTGCTGATCGAGGGGCCGGCCCACTTCCTCTCGCAGAACGCCGGCCTGACCTGCTGCGCGGCGCCGATCGCCGACGGCCGCGGCCGTCTGGCCGGCACGCTCAACATGTCCGGACGCCTGCCGCTGTCGGCCGGCCCGACGCAGGCGCTGGTGCGCCTGGCGGTGCAGAACATCGAACACCGCGCGCTGCTCGACCACCACCGCCACGACCATCTGCTGCGCTTCCATCCGCGCCGCGAGTTCGTCTCGACCGCCGGCGAAGGCCTGCTCGCGTTCGACGCCGACGGCATCGTGCTCGCCGCCAACCGCAGCGCGCTCGACTGGCTCGGGCGCACGCAGCACGCCGAGGTCTGCGGCGCGCCGGTCGAAACCTTGTTCGGCTGCCGGCTCGAACGTCTGCTGGCGCTGTCGCGCACGCCGACGCACGCGCAGCCGCTGCCGCGGCCCGGCGCCGGGCTGCTCTGCTACGGCATCGTGCAGGCGCCGCCGTCGGCCGCGTCCGCGGCCGGCCGGCCGCTGGCCGACGCCGAGCGCGAAACGCTGCGCGACATGCTCGAACGCTGCGGCTGGAACGTCAGCCTCGCCGCCGGCCGTCTGGCGATCAGCCGCCGCACGCTGTACCGCAAGCTCGAACGCCACGCGCTGCAGCGCTACCGCAGCGACTGAGTCCGCCGCGCCTGTGCCACATCTGGCACAGGTTTGCGCCACCCGGCGCGCGCCGGCACGATGCCGCTTTCCTCGCCTCGCGAGGCCGGATCGCGCGCGCGGTCCGGCCCGTCCGGCCTCCCCCTCCCGCCCACGCCCGCCAGGAGTTCCCCATGGACGTCCGCGCCGCCGTCGCCTTCGCAGCCGGCCAGCCCCTCGTCATCGAAACCGTGCAGCTCGACGGCCCCAAGGCCGGCGAGGTGCTCGTCGAGCTGAAAGCCACCGGCATCTGCCATACCGACAAGTACACGCTGTCCGGCGCCGACCCGGAGGGTTTGTTCCCGAGCATCCTCGGCCACGAAGGCGCCGGCGTCGTCGTCGATGTCGGGCCGGGCGTGAAGCACCTCAAGAAGGGCGATCACGTCATTCCGCTCTACACGCCGGAATGCCGCGAGTGCAAGAGCTGCACCTCGCGCAAGACCAATCTGTGCACGGCGATCCGCGCCACGCAGGGCCAGGGCCTGATGCCCGACGGCACCTCGCGCTTCAGCTTCCAGGGCAAGCCGATCCATCACTACATGGGCTGCTCGACCTTCGCCAACTACACGGTGATGCCGGAGATCGCGCTCGCCAAGATCCGCGAGGACGCGCCGTTCGACAAGGTCTGCTACATCGGCTGCGGCGTGACCACCGGCCTCGGCGCGGTGTTGTTCACGGCGAAAGTCGAGGCCGGCGCCAACGTCGTCGTCTTCGGCCTCGGCGGCATCGGCCTCAACGTCATTCAGGGCGCGAAGATGGTCGGCGCCGACAAGATCATCGGCGTCGACGTGAACCCCGCACGCGAGACGATGGCGCGGCAGTTCGGCATGACGCATTTCGTCAATCCGAAAGAGATCGAAGGCGATCTGGTCGCCCATCTCGTCGAACTGACCGGCGGCGGCGCCGACTACAGCTTCGAGTGCGTCGGCAACACGACGCTGATGCGCCAGGCGCTCGAATGCTGCCATCGCGGCTGGGGCGTCAGCACCATCATCGGCGTCGCCGCCGCCGGCCAGGAGATCAGCACGCGCCCGTTCCAGCTCGTCACCGGCCGCCGCTGGCAGGGCTCGGCCTTCGGCGGCGCGCGCGGCCGCACCGATGTGCCGAAGATCGTCGACTGGTACATGGAGAAGAAGATCGCGATCGACCCGATGATCACGCACGTGCTGCCGCTCGAACGCATCAATGAGGGCTTTGATCTGATGACGCGCGGCGAGTCGATCCGCAGCGTCGTCGTCTACTGATGACGGCCACGCCGGCGACGCCGGGCGCAGACGATCACCGCACCAGACCGCACATGGAAACGATCTCCGAACAGCGCTGCTTCGACGGCGTGCAGAGCCGCTACACGCACGCCTCCGGGCAGACCGGCACGACGATGCACGTCTCGGTCTATCTGCCGCCGCAGGCAGGCAGCGGCAAGGTGCCGGCGCTGTACTACCTCGCCGGCCTGACCTGCAGCGACGAGACCTTCATGATCAAGGCCGGCGCGCAGCGCCTCGCCGCCGAGCTGGGCCTGGCGCTGGTCGCCTGCGACACCAGCCCGCGCGGCATCGAGCTGCCGGGCGATCGCGAGCACTGGGACTTCGGCGTCGGCGCCGGTTTCTATCTCGACGCCACGCAGGCGCCGTGGTCCGCGCATTACCGCATGGGCTCGTACGTCAATCTCGAACTGCCGGCCCTGATCGAGGCGCACTTCCCGGTCGCGAGCGACCGCCGCGGCATCTTCGGCCACTCGATGGGCGGTCACGGCGCTCTGGTGACGGCGCTGCGCCATCCGGCGCGCTGGCAATCGGTCTCGGCGTTCGCGCCGATCAGCAATCCCTGCCGCGTGCCGTGGGGCGAGAAGGCCTTCACGCACTACCTCGGCGAGGAGCGCGCGCGCTGGCGCGACTGGGACGCCAGCGAGCTGATGGCGGCGCGCGCGCACCCGTCGACGATCCTCGTCGACCAGGGCGAAGCCGATGCCTTCCTCGACCGTGAACTGCAGCCGCAGGCGCTGGAGACGGCGGCGCGAATCTCGGGCCAGTCGCTGAGGCTGCGCCGCCACGCCGGCTACGACCACAGCTACTGGTTCATCCAGACTTTCGTCGCCGACCATCTGCGCCACCACGCCGCCATCCTGAATCGCTGACCGGTCGCCCGGCATTCACCGGCTGGCGCGGCGCTCGTGCGCGCATGCCTGCTGCTATCCTGATCGCAGAACATCAGCGGGCAAACCATGGAAAGAGGACCGCCTATGCTGGAGAACTCGCCGATCACGGCATCAGTGGAGACACTGCAGGCGATACTCAACGCCATTCCGAATCCGGTGTTCCTCAAGGACCGCCAGCACCGTCTCGTCGTCGTCAACGACGCGATGTGCGCGTTGATGGGCCAAACTCGCGAGCAGATGCTCGCGCAAGGCGACGAGCCCCTGCCCGGCGAGCAGCGCGACGTGTTCTGGAGGATCGACGACCTCGTCTTCGAAAGCGGCCAGCAGCACGATAACGAGGAAGTCCTGACCGATGGCAGCGGCTCGCTGCGCGTGATACTGACGCGCAAGCGGCTGATCCACCTGCCGACGCGCGACGGCGAGCAGCCGTTCATCGTCGCCGTGATCTCGGACATCACGCGCATCCGCGAATCGGAAGCGCGCACGCTCTATCTGGCCGAGCACGACACGCTGACCGGGCTCGCCAATCGCTCGCAGCTCGACGAAAGGCTGCGCGCCACGATCGCCGCGGCAGCCAGTTCCGGACATCAGGCGGCGCTGCTGATGCTCGACATCGACCGCTTCAAGGACGTCAACGACCAGTACGGCCACCCGGTCGGGGACCAGCTGCTGAGCATCGTCGCCAAGCGTCTGGTCGGGCTCGTCCGCCCGACCGATACCGTCGCCCGTCTCGGCGGCGACGAGTTCTGCATCGTGCAGGGCGGCCTCCACCAGCCGTCCGGCGCGTACAGCCTGGCGCAGCGCATCCTCACCGCGATCGCGCGGCCGATCTCGATCGGCTCGCTGTCGGTCAGCGTCACCACCTCGATCGGCATCGCCATCTTCCCGGACGATGGCACGACGCCGGAGGCGCTGCTGAAGAACGCCGACGATGCCCTGTACGCCGTCAAGCGCGGCGGACGGCACGGCTGCCGGCGCGCCGAGGGCGTCGCCGAGCCGCACGGCGCACCGGCCTGGAACATCGAATCCGATCTGCGCGAAGCCTTGAAGAACGGGCAGCTGAGCCTGGCCTTCCAGCCGCTCGCCGCTGCCGCCGACGGCAAGACCCGCGGCTTCGAGGCGCTGGTGCGCTGGCAGCATCCGACGCGCGGCGCGATCCAGCCGCAGGAATTCATTCCTGTCGCCGAGTCCTGCGGACTCATCCACGAGCTCGGCGCCTGGATGCTGCGCGAAGCCTGCGCGGCGGCGCAGAAATGGCCGTGGCCCCTGCAGGTCGCCATCAACGTTTCGCCGGTCCAGCTCGAGAGCCGCGAACTGCTGATGCACGTGCGCGACGCGCTGGCGAGCTCGGGCCTGCCAGCATCGCGTCTGGAACTCGAAGTGACCGAGTCGGCGCTGCTCGACCATTCCGGGCACGTGATGGAAATGTTCAGCCAGCTCAAGGCGCTCGGCGTCAGTCTTGCGCTCGACGACTTCGGCGCCGGCTGGTCGTCGCTGGCGACGCTGCACAGCTTCCAGTTCGATCGCATCAAGATCGACCAGCGCTTCATTTCGCACATCGAATCGGACGCCCGCGCGGTCGCGATCGTGCGCGCGGTGCTGAGCCTCGCGCAGACGCTCAACGTGCCGGTGACCGCCGAGGGCATCGAGGACAAGGCGCAGTTCCTCGCGCTGCGGAAGATGGGCTGCACCGAACTGCAGGGCTTCTACCTGGGCGCGCCGCAGGCGCAGGCGAAACTGCCGGACGCGCTGCCGTGGCTGCCGCCCGCCGCGGCGCCGGAGAAGCGGTAAGGCAAGACGCCCCGGCGCTGCGCGCCGGGGCCTGGCATCTCAGGCGACGGCGC
This sequence comes from Solimonas variicoloris DSM 15731, assembly GCF_000382285.1. Lineage (GTDB taxonomy): Bacteria > Pseudomonadota > Gammaproteobacteria > Nevskiales > Nevskiaceae > Solimonas > Solimonas variicoloris. The sequence continues at coordinate 373,115 of NZ_KB907926.1, forward strand.
TCGCGCGCGGCAGCAAGCGCATCGTGCCGGTATCGCGATAGCGCGTGTGCCAGGCGATCGCTTCTTCGAGAATGTGCGGCGTGTTGCCGCCGCGCTGGCAGGCGGCGCGGAAGTAGTCGCGCAGCACATCGCGGTAGATCGGGTGCACGCAGTTCTCGATGATCGTGCGGGCGCGCTCGCGCGGCGCCAGGCCGCGCAGATCGGCGAGGCCCTGCTCGGTGACGATGATGTCGACGTCGTGCTCGGTGTGATCGACGTGCGCAACGAACGGCACCACGCTGGAGATATCCCCGTCCTTGGCGATCGACTTGGTGACGAACACCGACAGGTGCGCATTGCGCGCGAAATCGCCGGAGCCGCCGATGCCGTTCATCATGTGCGTGCCGCCGACGTGCGTCGAATTGACGTTGCCGTAGATGTCGCACTCCAGCGCGGTGTTGATCGTGATCAGGCCGAGGCGGCGGATGACCTCGGGATGGTTGCTGATCTCCTGCGGGCGCAGCACCAGGTAGCGCTTGTAGTGATCGATGCCGGCGAGCACGCGCTCGTAGAGCGGTTTCGACAGCGTGATCGACGAGGCCGAGGCGAACGCCAGCTTGCCGGCGTCGATCAGCTCGATCGAGCTGTCCTGCAGCACTTCCGAATACATCTTCAGGCTGTGGAACTGCGACTCGATCAGGCCGTGCAGCACGGCGTTGGCGATCGTGCCGATGCCCGCCTGCAGCGGCTGCAGTGTCAGCGGCAGGCGCCCGACGCGGACCTCGTTGCGCAGGAACTCGTCGAGATGGCCGGCGATCGCGCGCGTCTCGGCGTCCGGCGGCAGCACGTTGGACGGGCTGTCGGCCTTGTTGGTGATGACGATCGCGACGATCTTTTCCGGATCGACCGGAATGTACGGCAGGCCGATGCGCTGTTCCGGCGTGATCAGCGGGATCGGCAGGCGATGCGGCCGGTAAGTGGGAATGAAGATGTCGTGCAGGCCTTCGAGCGCCGCCGGCATCGTCAGATTGATCTCGACGATGATCTTGTCGGCGAGAATCGCGAAGCTCGCGGAATTGCCGACCGACGTGGTCGGCACGATGCCGCCATGCTCGGTGATCGCGGTCGCCTCGATCACGGCGACGTCGACCGGCGCCAGCTGGCGGCCGCGCAGCTGCTCGACCGTTTCCGACAGGTGCTGGTCGATGAACATCACTTCGCCGGCGTTGATCTTGCGGCGCAGCGTCGGATCGGACTGGAACGGCATGCGGCGACCGATGACGCCGGCCTCCGACAGCACTTTGTCGATGTCATTGCCGAGCGAGGCGCCCGTCATCAGCGTGATTTTCAGCGGCGCGTTCGCGGCCCGCTCGGCGAGCGCCAGCGGCACGGCCTTGCAGTCGCCGGCGCGCGTGAAGCCGCTCATGCCGACCGTCATGCCGTCCTCGATCAGGGCAGCCGCCTGATCGGCGCTCATGATGCGGCTGGCAAGGCTGGGGCGACGGATGCGATCGGAGTACATGGCCTTTCCTCGGGCTGAACGTTTATCGTGCGGCGCGTCTCGCGCGGCCGCGATGGTAACGACCGGCGCTCGGCCAGTTTGTCGTCTCGGCGACATTCGCAGGGATTCCCCGCCAGACGGCAGGCCGCCGGCGGTCGGGGAGGTCCGCCGGCGGCCCCGGCTGGCGCATTTGCGGGGTCCCGACACCACTCGGGGGTTCGCGCCAACGACTTCATCTTAGATCGGCCACCCGGCGCGGCCTTGACCGGCGTCAATCCGGCGCGTGGGGCATGCCGCGAAACGGACCGCCTTCGGTGCGGCCGCTAACGCAAGGCATCGCGGCTCGGCGCCATCCCGCCCGCACGCACGCGTCCGGCCGGCGGCGCCTGCCTCGCCACCGGCGGTTCGGGCCGGCGCCCTATAATTCGCGCATGAACCCGTCCGACTTCGTTTCCGTGCTGCGCGGTTGCGCGCCGTATGTGCATGCGCACAACGGCCGCGTGTTTGTCATCGCCTTCGGCGGCGAAGCGGCCGAGCGACCGGACTTCGACTCGCTGATCTACGACATCGCCCTGCTGCACAGCCTCGGCGTCAAGCTGATCCTCGTGCACGGCATCCGCCCGCAGATCGACGCCCGGCTCAAGGCCCAGAGCATCGAACCGCGCTTCGTCGACAACGTGCGCGTCACCGACCGCGCCGCGCTCGAATGCGCCAAGGCCGCCGCCGGCAGCGTGCGCATGGACATCGAGGCGCGCCTGTCGACCTCGCTGGCGTCGACGCCGATGGGCGGCGCGCGCCTGCGCGTCGCCGGCGGCAACTGGATCACCGCGCGCCCGGTCGGCGTGCGCAGCGGCATCGACCACCAGTTCACCGGCGAAGTCCGCCGCGTCGACACCGAGACGATCGCCCAGGTGCTCGCGCAGGATCGCGTCGCGCTGCTGTCGCCGATCGGCTACTCGCCGACCGGCGAAGCGTTCAACCTGCGCGCCGAGGACCTGGCGACCGCTGTCGCCGTGGCGATGGGCGCCGACAAGCTGGTCTTCGTCACGCCAACCAATCCCGACCAGTGGGGCCTCGCCGAGGGCACCGGCGACGCCGGCCAGCTGTCCTGGGCCGAGGGCGAGCAGCTGCTCGAATCCGGCACGCTGACGCCCATCGACCACGGCTACCTGCAGGCCGCGCTCGCCGCCACCAAGGGCGGCGTCAAACGCATCCACCTCGTCGGCCACGACGATGGCGCGCTGCTGCGCGAGCTGTACACGCGCGACGGCGTCGGCCTGATGCTGTATTCGGATGCCGACTACGAAGCCACGCGCGACGCCACCATCGAGGACGTCGGCGGCGTGATGGCGCTGATCCAGCCGCTCGAACAGCAGGGCATCCTCGTGCCGCGCTCACGCGAGCAGCTGGAGCTCGACATCCAGCACTTCAACGTCATCGTCCGCGACGGTCTGGTCATCGCCTGCTGCGCGCTGTTCCCGTTTCCGCAGAACGCGATGGGTGAGCTGGCCTGCGTCGCCGTGCACCCGGAATACCGCCGCGCCGGCCGCGCCAGCGCGCTGCTCAAGCGCGTCGAGAGCGAAGCCCGCGCGATGGGCCTGAAGAAACTGTTCAGCCTCACCACGCACACCCCGCACTGGTTCATCGAGCACGGCTTCCACAAGGCGCCGATCGACGAGCTGCCAGTGCAGAAGCAGCGCCTCTACAACTACCAGCGCAATTCGCTGGTGGTGATCAAGGACCTGTAGCAGGTCGCCATACCGCCGGGGCCGACAGCGACGAGCCGAGTCCGCGCGCCGATGAGCTTCCTCGGTGAGGCGACTGGCACGCCGGCACCCGCGCTGCAACTGCACAAGAGGCAGCCTGCACGTTAGCCTTTGCGGGCCAAGCTTGGGGAAGCGCCGTGCCTGTACCGACTTTCGACCAGTTCATCGAACCGATCCTGCGCCATCTCGCCGCACATCCGGAAGGCGTGCCGGCGCACGCCGCGCACGAAGCGGCGGCAGGAGCGCTGGGCCTGAGCGCCGAGCAGCGGCAGGAACAGATCGGCAGCGGCCAGGCGACGTACAAGAACCGCTCCGGCTGGGCGCACGACCGCCTGAAGCGCGCGGGCCTGTCGACAAGCCCTCGCCGGGGTTATTGGAAGCTGACCGACGCCGGCATCGCTTACGCTCGCGAGCACGCGTCGCCGCTGCCCGCCAAGGAGGTCGAACGGCTGGCGACCGCCAACGTGGCGCTGCGACTCGGCAACAACGACCCGCAGAGCAAACCGGCCATGCCGGACATCGCCCCGCCGTCGATCCCTCCCGGCGCGCCGGTCAGCCCTGAAGAACGCCTCGAACAGGCATTGCAGGAACTGCGTGACAGCGCCGCGGCCGATCTGCTCGAAAGCCTCAAGCGCGCCTCTCCCCTGCATTTCGAGAACATCGTGCTCGATGTCCTGCACGCGCTCGGTTACGGCGCGAGCCGCGACGACCTGCAGCGCGTCGGCGGCAGCGGCGACGGCGGCATCGACGGCGTGATCTCGCTCGACAAGCTCGGCCTGGAAAAGGTTTACGTACAGGCCAAGCGCTGGAAGGAAAACACGGTCGGCCGTCCGGACCTGCAGGCCTTCTACGGCGCGCTGGCCGGCCAGAGGGCGAAGCGCGGCGTCTTCATCACGACGTCCAGCTTCACGCCGCAGGCTCAGGACTTCGCGAAGTCCGTCGAGGGCATCGTCCTCGTCGACGGCGCCAGGCTCGTGCATCTGATGATCGAGCACGAGGTCGGCGTCTCGTCGCGCATCATCAAAGTGCCGAAGCTCGACAGCGACTATTTCGACGAAGACAGCTGAACGCATCCGCGCAGCTCTCCCCACCGAACGAGGGGCGGACGCCCGACTCGGGCAGCAAGCCGGCGCAACGGCGGCGCCGTTACAATTTCGAATCACTGTCGACAAGCCGCAGCCGGCGTTGCCGGACCGTAACGCCGCGGCCACCGTACCCTGCCCCATGACCAACGAAGACTGGAAGCAACGCTCGCTCGCGCATGTCTGGCATCCCTGCACGCAGATGCGCGACCACGCCGGCGCCGCGCCGGAAATCCCGCTGATTCCCATCGCGCGCGCCGAGGGCGTCTGGCTCGAGGACTTCGAGGGCAAGCGTTATCTGGACGCGGTCAGCTCGTGGTGGACGAACATCTTCGGCCACCGCCACCCGGCGATCGTCGCGGCGCTCAAGGATCAGCTCGACACGCTCGACCACGTCATCTTCGCCGGCTTCACGCACGCGCCGGCCGTCGAACTCGCGGAGCGCCTCGTGCGCCTCGCGCCGCCGGGCCTGAATCGCTGCTTCTTCGCCGACAACGGCTCGTCGGCGGTCGAGGTCGCGCTGAAGATGAGCTTTCACTACTGGCGCAACGTCGGCAAGACGAAGAAGACACGCTTCATCGCGCTCGACAACAGCTACCACGGCGAGACGCTCGGCGCGCTCGCGGTCGGCGGCCCGAGCATGTACCGCGACACCTACGCGCCGCTCCTGCTGCAGCCGATCCACGTGCCCTCGCCCGACTGCTACCCGCGCGGCGCCGGCGAGAGCTGGGAGGACTACACGCGCCGCCAGTTCTGGCACATGGAGCAGGTGCTGGAGCGCCATGCCGACGAAGTCTGCGCGGTGATCGTCGAGCCGCTGATCCAGTGCGCCGGCGGCATGCGCATGTACCACCCGCTGTACCTGACCCTGCTGCGCGAGGCCTGCGACCGCCACGGCGTGCACCTGATCGCCGACGAGATCGCCGTCGGCTTCGGCCGCACCGGCCGCATGTGGGCCTGCGACTGGGCGCCGCCGCCGCGCCACGACGAGGACGCGCAGCCCGGCATCACGCCGGACTTCATGTGCCTGTCGAAAGGCATCACCGGCGGCACCCTGCCGCTGGCGGTGACGCTGACGCGCGAGTCGATCTACGAGGCGTTCTGGGCCGAGTACCGCGAGGGCAAGGCCTTTTTGCATTCGCACTCGTACACCGGCAATCCGCTCGCCTGCCGCGCCGCGCTGGCGACGCTGGATCTGTTCGAGGAAACGCGCGCGCTGGCGACCAACCGCGCCGTCGCGCAGCTGATGTGGGCGCAGACCGCCGAGCTGCGCCAGCTGCCGCATGTCGCCGAGGTGCGCCAGCAGGGCATGGTGCTGGCGATCGAGATGGCGAAAAACATTCGCACCAAGGAACCGTTCCCGGCCGCCGAGCGCCGCGGCCTGCGCGTCTACAACTACGCGCTCGAACAGGGCGTGCTGCTGCGCCCGCTCGGCAACGTCATCTACTTCATGCCGCCGTACGTCATCACGCCGAAGGAGATCGAACGGCTCGTGCAGGTCGCGACCGAGGGCATCCGCCGCGCCGTGCGCGACTGACATTGACCTGACACCGGCACGTCGGCCGCGACCGGCGTGCGCGCGCCACAGCGCTCTGTCATCGCCGTTTCACTTCGCTCCCGCATCGTCGGCGTTTTCTTCGGGGGAAGACGGCGATGCGGATGCGGGCCTGGCGGGCGGGCGTGGCGGCGGCGATGGCACTCGCGTTCGCGGCCTGCGGCGGTGGCGGTGGCGGTGGCAGCGACGGCGGCAACGGCGGCACGCACTACCGGCTCGCGGTCAGCGTCAGCGGCGCCGGCCGCGTAGTCTCGGCGCCAAGTGGCATCGATTGCGGCACGCAGTGCGAGGCGAATCTGCCCGCCGGCAGCACGGTGGTGCTGACGGCGACACCGGCCGACGGCCAGCAGTTCGACGGCTTCACGGGCGCCTGCAGCGGCACGAGCTGCACGCTGCGGCTCGACGCCGACGCCCGCGTCAGCGCGCGCTTCTCGGCCGCGCCGGTGGTCAAGGCCTGCGACGAGGATCCGGACGCGCCGACCACGCCGCTGCAGCACTACCGCGGCCTGATCCACGCTCACACCGCGTACTCGGACGGCGACATCCGCTCCAAGCCGCACGACGTGTTCCAGGCCGCGTACGACCAGCAGCTGTCATTCGCCGCCGTCACCGACCATTCCGACACGCTCAACGGTCTGCTCTATCTCTCCGTCGGCTCGGACTGCTTCAGCTCGCTGCAGGGCCTGCTGACCTGCCTGGTCCCGCAGGCCGGCGACTTCCGCAAGTGGGAGATGACGCAGCAGCAGGTCGACGCCGACCGCAGCGAGCGCTTCCTGCCGATTCGCGGCTTCGAGTGGACCTCGGACCGCTTCGGCCACATCAACGTGCTGTTCGGCCGCAACTTCTCGAACGCCAAGCTCGACGGCGGCTACCTGCTGACGATGGACGCGTTCTGGAGCTGGCTGGCGCGCGCGCCGGGCCCGGACGCGACGCCGGGCGTAACCGCGCTCGGCGGCGGCGCCGACAGCCTGGCGATCTTCAACCACCCCGGCGACAAGTGCCTCAGCGACAGCGACGCCGGCTGCAACTGGAACGACTTCGCCTACATCGACAGCGTCGACGCGCAGATGGTCGGCATCGAACTCGCGAACGACCATCGCCACGACCGCTACGCCGACGCCTACATGCGGGCGCTGGACCGCGGCTGGCACGTCGGCGCGGTCGGCGCCGAGGACATGCACGACACCACCTGGGCACAGCCGCAGCATCCGAAGACCGTGGTGCTCGCCGAATCGCTCGACGAGGCCGCCTTCAAGAAGGCGATGCAGGCGCGCCGCATGTACGCGCTGGTCAGCAACCAGCCGAACGAAGACCTGCGCATCAGCCTCGACGCCGAGGGCCACGCGATGGGCTCGCGCCTGAGCTGCAGCGCCGGCAAGACGGTGCCGCTGCGCGTGCACGTCACGCTCGCCTCCGGCGCGCCGTTCAGCGGCATCCTGCGCCTCTACGACCGCGCCGATCCGCGGGCGCCGCTCGCCGACGGCCCGGGCAGCCCGCTCGCGACCATCAGCGGCGACACGCTGCAGTACGCGCTGCCGGTCGCGGCCGAGGGCGAGCACTGGTTTTTCGTGCGCGTCGACAATGCCTCGGGCGAATCGCTCGCCTACACCAGCCCGATCTGGATCCGCGCGCGGCCGTAGCGGCGCGCGGCGCTGTCGTCGTCATCACTACGGCTTGCGCCGCGGCGCACGGCCGCGCCGCAGCGCAAGCGCCTCAGCATTCGACGACGTTCACCGCCAGGCCGCCGAGGCTCGTCTCCTTGTACTTCGGCCGCATGTCTTCGCCGGTCTGGCGCATGGTCTCGATCACGCTGTCGAGCGAAACCACATGGCGGCCGTCGCTGCGCAGCGCCAGATACGCGGCGTTGATCGCCTTGACCGCGCCCATGGTGTTGCGCTCGATGCACGGGATCTGCACGAGGCCGCCGACCGGATCGCAAGTCAGGCCGAGGTTGTGCTCCATGCCGATCTCGGCGGCGTTCTCGATCTGCGCATTGCTGCCGCCGAGCGCCGCGACCAGTCCGGCCGCCGCCATCGAGCAGGCGACGCCGACCTCGCCCTGACAGCCCATCTCGGCGGCCGACAGCGACGCGCGCTTCTTGTAGAGCAGGCCAATCGCCGCCGCCGTCAGCAGGAAGTCGCGGCTGCCCGGCAGCGTCGGCGCCTCGGTGAAGGTCTCGTAGTACTTCAGCACCGCCGGCAGCACGCCGGACGCGCCGTTGGTCGGCGCCGTGACGACGCGGCCGCCGGCCGCGTTCTCCTCGTTGACGGCGAGCGCGTAGAGACTCACCCACTCGAAGATGTGCGAGGGATCGGAGCGCCGGCCGCGCGACACCAGATCGTCGTGCAGGGCCCGCGCGCGGCGGCGCACGCGCAGGCCGCCGGGCAGCACGCCGTCGACGCGGCAGCCGCGTTCGATGCAGGCGAACATCGCCGCGCGCACGGCGTCGAGAAAGGCGTCGGTATCGGCGTCGGGGCGCCAGGCACGTTCGTTGGCGCGCATGAGCGCGGCGACCGACAGACCGCTGTCGCGGCCGAGCGCCAGCAGCTCGGCGCCGGACGAGAACGGGTACGGCAGCCGCGGCAGCTCGGCGGCGGCATCCGCGCCGGCTGCGCCGGCGTCGTCGCCGACGATCGCGCCGCCGCCGACCGAGTAGTAGTGATGCACCAGCGGCGGCGCATCGTCGAACTGCGCGGTGAAGCGCAGCGCGTTCGGATGGCCCGGCAGGAACTCGCCGCGGTGCAGCAGCAGATGCTCGGACTCGCGGAACGCAATCGTCTGCCCGCCGCGCAGCGGCAGTTCGCCGCGCGTGCGAATCGCCTCGACGAGACGCGGCACCGCGTCCGGATCGACGCGCTCCGGTTCCCAGCCGCTGAGGCCGAGCAGCACGGCGACATCGGTCGCGTGACCCTTGCCGGTCAGCGCCAGCGAGCCGAACAGCTCGCAGACCAGGGTGTGCGGCGCCCGTGCGCGCAGCGCCGGCAGACCGGCGTAGCGGAACGCGGCGCGCATCGGCCCGACCGTGTGCGAACTCGACGGGCCGATGCCGATCGTGAACAGCTCGCGGACGCTGACTGGCGTCAGGCGCGGGTCGGGCCGCGCACCCGGCGCGGCGGCCAGGGTGGCCAGTGGAACAGCGGCATCGTGAAGCTGCATGAAGGCGCCTCCGGTATCCGATCACGAACCGAAACTGCGCCCCTTCTGTCGCTGCTGCCTGAGATCGTTATCCCGTCGGCGGATGCGCACGGCATCGCTTTCCAGAAGTCACAACGTCGTGCTGCGGTCCTTTTGCCTGAGAGATTCCGGGGCGGTTGCTCCTTCGGCGCCGGCGCATGCCGGTCTCTCCCGCGACGACGGCACCATCATGAAAAGCGCCGCGCGCGCCGTCAACGGGGCACGCGGCGCGAGCGCGGAAGGCCGCTGCCGGCCGGGCGCCGGCAACGCTCAGGCATTGATCGCGGCGAGCATCGCATCCGGATAGCGCGCGCCGGCGGCGGCGTCCGGCGGGAACACCGCGTCGAGCGCGGCGAGCTCATCGGCGCCGAGCGACAGCGCCAGCGCGCCGAGGTTTTCGTCGAGGTAGCGGCGATGCTTGGTACCGGGGATCGGAATCACGTCCTGGTCCTGCGCGAGCACCCAGGCCAGCGCCAGCTGCGCCGGCGTGCAGCCGCGCGCCGCGGCCATCGCCTCGACCTTGGCGACCAGCGCGAGATTGCGCGCGAAGTTCTCGCCCTGGAAGCGCGGACTGTGGCGGCGGTAGTCATCCGCGGCGAAGTCAGCCGGACTGCGCAACGCGCCGGTCAGGAAGCCGCGGCCGAGCGGGCTGTAGGCGACCAGCGCGACGCCCAGACGCCGGCACGCGTCGAGCATGCCGTTGCCTTCGGGATCGCGCGTCCACAGCGAGTACTCGCTCTGCAGCGCCGCGATCGGATGCACCTTGCAGGCACGCTCCAGCGTCGCTGCCGAAGCCTCCGACAGGCCGAGCCAGCGCACCTTGCCGGCCCGGACCAGATCGGCCATCGCCCCGACCGTTTCCTCGATCGGCACGTTGCGGTCGACGCGATGCTGGTAGTAGAGGTCGATATGGTCGACGCCAAGCCGCTTCAGGCTGCCCTCGCAGGCAGCGCGCACGTACTCGGGACGGCCGTTGAAGCCGCGCACGTTCGGATCCTGCGCGTCGCGCACGATGCCGAACTTGGTCGCCAGCACGACCTGCCCGCGGCGCCCGGCGATGGCACGGCCGACGAGTTCCTCGTTGGTGTGCGGCCCGTAGGCATCGGCGGTGTCGAGCAGGGTAATGCCGCAGTCGAGCGCATGCTGCAGCGTGGCCAGCGCCTCGGCCTCGTCACGGCCGCCGTAGAAGTCGGACATGCCCATGCAGCCGAGGCCGATCGCCGAAACTTCGGGGCCGTGGGCGCCGAGGCGGCGGCGGGGAATGAATGCGGTCATTGCAGGAACTCCAGGAAGTCGAGGGAAGCGTGCTCGCGAAAGCGGGGGCATTTCGCGGCGAAGGCGCTCAGGCTAGCCCCGCCGGCTTAGTCGATTGCTGGCCGATGCTTGCCCGATTCTGCAAATCCGTGCGGCCGGACATGGCGCACGATCCGGGCGCGCGCATAATCGCTGGCGTCCCCCGACGGCCCGAAACGATGAGCGCAGCAGCCTTTGCCGACGCCGCCCCACTCAGTACGCTCGATGCCCGGCGCCTCGAGCTTGCCGAACGCATTGCCCGATTCGCGCCGGGCGACGGCACCCATGTCACCGTGATCGAGCAGCTGCAGCTGCTGCGCGCCAGCGCGGCGACGCAGTGCCTGCCGACCGTCTACGAGCCGGCGATCTGCGTCGTCGCGCAGGGCCGCAAGCAGGCGATGCTCGACGGCGAGCGCTACACCTACGATCCGCTGAACTATCTCGTCGTCTCGGTGACGCTGCCGGTCGTCGGTCAGATCATCGAAGCGACGCCGGAGCGGCCGTACCTGTGCCTGCGCCTCGGCGTCGATCCGCGCGACATCGGCGCGCTGATGCTGGAAACCGATCCGCGCGCCGCGGCCGGCGCCGGCATCGATCGCGGCCTGTACGCGGCGCGCACCACCGAACCGCTGCTCGACGCCGTGCTGCGCCTCGTGCGCCTGCTCGACGCCCCGCAGGACGCCGGCGTGCTGGCGCCCCTGGCGCTGCGCGAGATCTACTACCGCGTGCTGGTCGGCGAACTCGGCCACCGCCTGCGCGAACTGGCGACCGCCGACAGCCGCACCGGCCGCGTCGCCCGCGCCATCCGCGTGCTGCGCCAGCGCTACTGCGAGGCGCTGCGCATCGAGGAGCTCGCCGAGGCCGCGCACATGAGCAGCTCGGCGCTGCACCATCACTTCAAGGCGGTGACGGCGATGTCGCCGCTGCAGTACCAGAAGCATCTGCGCCTGCACGAGGCGCGGCGCCTGATGCTGTCGCTGGGCCTCGAAGCCAACGCTGCCGCGCATCGCGTCGGCTACGAAAGCGCCTCGCAGTTCAGCCGCGAGTACAAGCGCCTGTTCGGCGCGCCGCCGAAGGAAGAGGTCGAGCGCCTGCGGCGCAGCGAAGCGGCGGCCTAGCCGGGCCGGCGCGCCAGACAGCCCCTCTCGCGTCGCGCCGAACGCAGCGCAGAGGCGGTGCGGGATCGCCCGGCGCCGTCGTATCCTTCGCGCATGGCCGACCCTCGCATATACCTCGACAACGAAACCCTCGCCGCCGGCGCCCGCCTGCGCCTGCCCGACGCCGCGTACCGCCACCTCGTGCAGGTGCTGCGGCTGCGTCCCGGCGAGCGCTTCATCGCCTTCGACGGCCGCGGCGGCGAATACCTCGCGGAAATCGTCGAAGTCGGCAAGCGCGAGGCGAGCGCCTACCTGGTGTCGTTCCACGACGTCGACCGCGAGTCGCCGCTCGACCTGACGCTCGCGCAGTGCGTGTCGAAGGGCGAGCGCATGGACTACACGCTGCAGAAGGCGGTCGAACTCGGCGTCACGCGCATCGTGCCGCTGATCTCGTCGCGCAGCGTCGTGCGCCTCGACTCGGACCGCTGGGACAAGAAACTCGAACACTGGCGCGGCGTGGTGATCGCCGCCTGCGAGCAGTCCGGCCGCACGCGCGTGCCGGCGGTGGAAACGCCGATCGCGCTGCCGAGCTGGCTCGACGACGAAGCCGCGCACGGCACGCGCCTGACGCTGGATCCGCTCGGCCATCACGGCCTGCGCGAGCTGCCGCCGCCGACCGGCCCGGTGACGCTGCTGGTCGGCCCCGAAGGCGGCCTCACCGAGCACGAACTCGACCGCGCCCGCCAAGCCGGCTTCACCGGCATGCGCATGGGCCCGCGCGTGCTGCGCACCGAAACCGCCGGCGTCGCCGCGCTCGCCGCGCTGCAGGCGATGTGGGGCGACTGGCGCTGAGCGCGCGGCGGCGCGGCGAGCAAGATCGGAACCGTCGCCGCGCGGCGGCGTCGCGATACTGGCCGCCGGTCACCCGCCGCAGGACGCCGCCATGAACGCCGCCGCGAATTCCGCCGCCCGCGCCCGCTATCTCGAACGCCTGCAGCGCCCGCTGGCGCTGATCGAGCAGGCGATCGCCGCCGGCCGCGAACCGCCGCCGCTCGCCGAACTGGCGCGCGCCGCGCACTTCTCGCCGTTCCACTTTCATCGCCTGTATCGCGCGCTGTGCGGCGAAGCCCTCGGCGCGACCGTCGCACGGCTGCGCATGCTGGCGGCACTGCAGGCACTGCGCGACCCACGCGTGCGCGTCACCGACGTCGCGCTCGGCGCCGGCTACGACACGGCGCAGGCCTTCGCGCGCGCGTTCCGGCAGCAGCTCGGCCGCACACCGAGCGAGCTGCGCGCCGACACCGCCGCGCTCGACGCGGCGATCGCCCGCCTCGGCGCGATGCCGGTGGCGACGCCGCAGCCGGCGCTGCGCGTCGAAGTCATCTCGGTCGCGCCCTTGCGCCTGCTGGCGCGCCACAACGTCGGCGACGCGCGCGACCTCGATCGCATCTACACCGCGCTGTTCGCGAGCGCCGGCGAACTCGGTCTGCTCGACACCCTGCTCGACATCTACGGCCGCCCGGCGCAGGACGCGCGCGACGTCGCGCCGGCCGACTACGCCTTCGATTGCGCGCTGGCGTTCTCGAAGCCGCTGCCGGCGTCGCTGCCGGCCGGACTGTCGGTGCTGGAGCTCGGCGGCGGCACCTACGCGCGCCTGCGCCACGTCGGCGACTACGACGGCCTCGACGCCGCAGTCGAGGCACTGCTGCGCGACTGGCTGCCGGACAGCGGCTACGTGCTGCGCGACACGCCGCTGTTCCATCACTACCTGGATGACCCGGAACAGGTCGCGATCGAGGCGCTGCGCGCCGACGTCTATGTACCGGTCGAGCGCGACGGCGCCGACGAAAGCGCCGCGCGCCCGCCAGGGCCTAGTGCGTGACGCTATCGTCCGGCGTCGTCAGCCAGCGCGCCGAGATGAACAGCAGCGCCATCAGGCCGTAGCCGAGCGCGTACGGCCAGGCCGGACGCAGCGCCAGCACGGTGTCGGCGAAGGCGTACTGGTAGCCGTGCATCAGGCCGGTCGCCGACAGCAGCGCGGCGATCGCGCACCAGACGGCCGCGCCAGTGAAGCGGCGCTCGATGACCGCCACCGTCATCGCCGACAGGATCATCGCCGTGAACACCACACCCTGCTCCAGCGCGAAGGCGCCGGCGATGTAGACGTCGCTCTGCAGGAACTTCGGCAGCAGCTCCGCCGAGAACGCCGCACCGCCGGCGACGCCGAGCCCGGCCGCATGCAGGCCGGCCTTGGCCATCAGCGAGCCCCAGGTTGCCAGACCCGGCAGGATGCCGATGACCACCGCCGGCGCGTGATGCGCCGGCGTCGCCTGAAAGGCCTGCGCGCTCATGACGATGCCGATCCACAGCAGGATCGCCATGCCGGCTTCGACCGGAATCAGGTAAGCGACGTGCGCGAGCGTGCCGGTGAAGCAGAGCAGCGCGAGGAAGACGCCGGACAGGCTCGAATACGCGGCGCGCGCGCCCATCGCCTTCCAGCCCGGATGGCCGATGTAGAGCGTGGTCGGAAAGCAGGAGCCGAACAGCGCGGCGGCCATCGAGCCGAAGCCGTTGACGGCCAGCGAGGGCCGCGCCGGGTAGCGGTCGCCGGCCGCCTCGGCCGATTCGAGGTTCTGCATCGAGCCGGCGACGATGAACAGGCCCATCGGCACGACGATGGCGAAGTAGCTGACGATGAAGTCGAGGCGGAACGAGGCGACAAGATCGCCGAGCACCGGTACCGGCAGATGCAGCGCCGGCGCGCCCGGGGCCGAGCCCGTCGGCGCGACGCCGGTGCCCCACGCCAGCGCCGTGCCGAGCGCGACCGCGACCAGACCGACCGGCAGGCCGCCGCGAAAGCGCACGCGGCCGAAATAGCCAAGCAGGATCACCGCCAGCGTCGTCAGGCCGACCACCGGGCTCGCGTAGGTCCGGAACAGAAAGCCCAGCGAGATGAACGCGAGCGCGAGGCCGGCGAGCGTCGACAGCAGCGCGGCGCGCGGCGTCGCCCGGCGGATGCGCTCGACGACAAAGGAGCCGGCCAGCTCGATCAGGCCGCAGCTGAAACACGCCAGCAGGCCCGCCTGCCAGGCGATGCGCGCCGGATCGGCGGCGCCGGCCGCCTGCGCGGCGAGCTTGGCCGGCAGCATGACGAGGAACACGAACGCGAACACAGTGACGGCGTTGAGCCCGTACGGCAAAGCGCAGACATCGTCGCGTCCGGTCTGGCGCGCGAGCTTGCGGGCCTGGTGCGCGTAGTAAAGGTTGCCGACCAGCAGCGACACCGCCGCGCCCGGCAGAATGCGTCCGACGAGCAGCGCGTCGTCGAAGCCGAGCACGTAGCGGCACAGGCCGGACAGCACCAGCAGCAGGATCAGGTTGTCGAGCGCGAGGCCGAAAAAGCCGTCGAGGTCACCACGCACGAAGCGCTTCATCGTCGCGCGCTCAGAACGAGACGTCGGCCGGCTGCATCACGCGCAGCACCGACTGATCGCCGGTCTTCTGCTTCCAGGCGCTGCGGATCGCGTCGATCGCCGCGCGCGCCGCCGGCGTGTCCTCATGCAGCAGCACGATCAGTTTCGAGCGCAGGCGTTCCGGGCTCGGCTGGCCCTTGCCCTGCCACTGCCCGTACAGATCGAGGACGCTGAGCCCGCTCGGGAAGCGCGGCGTCACCTCGGTGTCGAGGAAGGCGCGCCATTGCGCCTCGCTGACGTCGGGCTGCGGACGGTCGGCGTAGCCGATGCCGAAGTACAGCTCGGTACGCACCCAGCCCTGCGCGGCGGCCGGATGCGCGGTGTCGCCGGACAGCGTGGCGCTGGCCGTCGCCGGCGCTGGCTGCGCGGCCGGTACCGGGCCGCCGGGCCCATAGAGACAGCCGCCGAGCAGCAGCGCGACAACGAGCACGAGGCCGGAACGGATCATCCGAAGCTCCAGAAGATGATGAGAGGAGGAAGCGCGGCAGCGAGACTGACAGCCCCGCGGCGGGCTGCTTATATACACGAAGCGTGGCGGGCGGTCGCGATGGCTCGGCCGCGACGCGCTATGACTTTTCGATCCATTGACACACCCCGCCACGCGACTTGCTAATGCGCGCACAAAAATTCCTACGTCTCTTGGGAGTCGCATCGTGAAGTCATCCTCCGTGGCACTGCTCGGCGCCGCCGCGTTCGCCGCCGTCCCCGCTCTGGTCCAGGCCGCCGACGCGCCAGCCGCCGAGTCCGCCGACGGCGATATCCAGCAGATCATCGTCACCGGCACGCGCGCAAAGGACCGCACCGTGCTCGACTCGGCGGTGCCGGTCGACGTCATCACCGCGCAGGATCTGCAGGCGGCCGGTTCGGTGAACGGCGAACTCGGCCAGGCTCTGCAGGTGCTGCTGCCGTCGTTCAGCTTCCCGCGCCAGTCGAACTCCGGCGGAGCCGACCACGTGCGTGCCGCACAGCTGCGCGGCCTGTCGCCGGACCAGGTGCTGGTGCTGATCAACGGCAAGCGCTGGCACACCTCGGCGCTGGTCAACGACTCCTCGAAGATCGGCCGCGGCACCGCGCCGGTCGACTTCAACTCGATCCCGATCAACGCCGTGAAGCGCATTGAAGTGCTGCGCGACGGCGCCGGCGCGCAGTACGGTTCCGACGCAATCGCCGGCGTCATCAACGTCGTGCTCGACGACGGCGCCGACGGCGGCGAACTCGCCGCCAGCTACGGCCTCTACCACACACGCGAAGACGCGATCGACAAGACCATCACCGACGGCCAGAACGTCTACAGCGGCGCGAAGATCGGCACCCGGCTCGGCGACGACGGCGGCTTCCTGCGCGCCGGCGCCGAGTACAAGCACCGCAACCCGACCAACCGCGCCGGCTACGACCACGCCGACTTCCTGATCGACGAAAGCAACCCGGCCTGGGGCCAGCGCAACTACGCGATGGGCGATGGCGCGGCGCGCGACGTCAACCTGTGGTTCAACGGCTCGCTGCCGGTCGCGATCGGCGAGGTCTACTCGTTCGCCACCTACAATCATCGCAACACCACCGGCTACAACTTCTTTCGCTACAACGACGAGGCGCCCGACGTGTATCCGGACGGCTTCCTGCCGCAATCGCTCGGCGAGAACCAGGATCTCGGCGCGACCGCCGGCTTGCGCGGCCGCATCGGCACGCCGTGGAGCTACGACTTCAGCGTCACGCACGGCCGCAACCAGTTCGACGCCGGCGTACGCCACACCTTGAACGAATCGCTCGGTACCGATTCGCCGAAGCAGTTCGACACCGGCACATTCGAACTGCGCCAGACCACGGCAAATCTCGATTTCACGCGCGATCTGCCGATCGGTGCGCGCCGCTTCCTGCTCGCCTTCGGCGGCGAGTACCGCTACGAGAATTACCGCACCAGCCCGGGCGACGCAGCCTCCTACGCCGGCACCGGCGCGGTCGGCGGCGGCGGCCTGCGGCCGAGCGACACCGCCAATCTCGATCGCAACGAAGGAGCCTTCTATCTAGATCTGTCCGGCGACATCGCCGACCGTCTCTTCGTCGAAGGCGCGGCGCGCTACGAGCACTACGACGATGCCGGCGGCAAGCTGACCGGCAAGCTCAGCGGCCGCTACGAGTTCGCGCGCCAGATCGCCCTGCGCGGCGCGGTGTCGAACAGCTTCCGCGCGCCGTCGCTGGCGCAGGTCGGCTTCCAGAGCACGACCAGCAACTTCGGTGAAGGCGGCACGCTCAACGACATCCGCGTGCTCTCGGTCAACGATCCGATCGCGCGCGCGCTCGGCGCGCGCCGGCTCGATCCGGAAACCGCGCGCAACTTCAGCCTCGGTATCAGCGGCCAGCTCACCGAGCAGTTCGACTATTCGCTCGACGTCTTCCACATCGACGTCGACCAGCGCATCACGCTGTCGACGCGCATCGGCGACGAGGATGGCCATCTCGAGCAGTACATCGAGGACAACTTCGGCGTGGCTGGCGTGCAGTACGTCAACTTCTTCACCAATGCGGCCGACACGCGCACCGACGGCGCCGAGCTGGTGCTGAACTACCACCAGCAGCTGTACGGCGGGCGCTTCGGCTTCAGCACGGCCTACACCTACAACAGGAACAAGGTACGCAGCACCGAGCCGACGCCGGCAGAGCTGCAGGCGATCATTCCCGGCATCGGCGACGACGCGCTGGTCGGCGTCGAGGAGCGCAACACGCTGACCGACGCCTCGCCGCGCGACCGCCTGGTCGTCAGCAGCGACTGGCGCAACGCCAAGTGGAGCCTGCTCGGCCGCCTGACGCGCCAGGGCGAGACCACGCGCGTATTCGACTTTGGCGGCGGCTTCCATCCGACGCAGACTTACGGCGCGCGCTGGCAGCTCGACGCCGAAGTCGAGTACCGGATCACGCCGCAGCTCGCGCTCGCGCTCGGCGGCGACAATCTGACCGACAATTATCCGGAACGCTCGAACGCCGATATCAACTACGGTGGCAACCTGCCCTACGACGTGCTGTCGCCGCTCGGCTCGAACGGCGCGTACTACTACGAACGCCTCACGTACTCGTTCTAGGGAAATCTTGAATCGTCACGGCGAGCGCCGCAGCGCTCGCCGTGACGATCCATTCATGAGTCTTCCCGAGGCGCCACGATGAGCAGCACGCACCGCGACGCCGCCGCCGGGCCGCGCCGTCATCTGGCCGTCAGCCATGCCCTCCTGATGACGCTGGGCATGGTCATCACCACCGACATCCTCAAGACCGCGCCGACCGTCGCGCAGAACGTCGACGCGGCGCTCTTCTACCCGCTGTGGATGCTCGGCGGCCTGCTATCGATGGTCGGCGCGCTGTGCTTCGCCGAAATGGCGACGGCCTTCCCGCATCCCGGCGGCGACTACCACTTCCTGCGCAGCGCCTACGGCGCGCGGCTCGGCTTTCTGTTCGCATGGTCGCGCTTCACCGTCATGCATACCGGCTGGATCGCGCTGACCGCGTTTCTGTTCGCCGATCATCTGACGACGCTGCTGCCGCTCGGCGCCCACGGTTCGGGCATCGTCGCCGCCTCACTGATCGTCGTGCTCGCCGGCGTAAATCTCGTCGGCGTGCGCTTCAGCTTCCTCACGCAGGCGGCGCTCGTCACGCTGCTGACCGCCGGCTTCGTCGGCATCGTCGGCGTCGGCGTGTGGCTGCAGGCGCAAGCTTATGTCGCGCCCGTCGTCGCCGCGCCGCCACCGGCCGGCGGCATCGCCGGCGCGTCCGCGGCGATGATCTACGTGTTTCTCGCTTTCGGCGGCTGGAGCGACGCGGCGACCCTGTCGAGCGAAATCCGCGACGGCCGGCGCGGCATGTTCATCGCGCTGACCGGCAGCCTCGCTGCGCTGCTGCTGATCTACGTCGCCGTCAACTGGGCCTTCGTACGCGGCCTCGGCTTCGCCGGGCTCGCCGCCAGCGAAGCGCCGGCCGTCGAACTGCTGCGCCGCGCCTTCGGCGCCGGCGGCGCCTGGCTGATCGTGTTCGTCGTCGGCGTCGCTGCGGTGTCGAGCATTCACTCAACGCTGATCGTCGGCGCGCGCACGACGTATGCCGCGGCGCGCGATGTGCTGGCGCTGCAGAAACTCGGCCGCTGGGACGACAGCCGCGGCGTGCCGGCCCACGCCGTGCTGGCCGAGGCCGGCGTCGCCCTGTTGCTGGTGCTGTTCGGCAGCTTCGCGCAAAGCGGCTTCAATGCCATGGTCGAATACATGACGCCTGTCTACTGGTTCTTCCTGTGCCTCAGCAGTCTCGCGCTCATCGTCCTGCGTGTGCGCCGGCCCGAGGTCGCGCGGCCAGTGAAGGTGCCGCTCTATCCCGTGCTGCCGCTGCTGTTCGCGGCGGTCTGCCTCTACATGCTGTACTCGAGCCTCGCCTACGTCGGCTACGGCGCGCTGCTCGGCGTCGGCGTGCTACTCGCCGGCGTCGCACTGCTGGCCCGGCTGATGCCGCGCCGGCCCCGCGCCGCGGCCGCGGCGCACGAACCGCTCTGACGCCAGAGGAACACTTTCATGCGCATCGCCTGCTTCGCCCTCGCACTCGCCGCCGCGCTGCCGTCGGCCCATGTTCAAGCGGCGTCGGCCGCAGACGCCGCGCCGGTCTCGCACGCCATGATCCGCAGCGAGCTCTACTTCGCCGCGGTCGACGCCGCGCAATGGGATGACTTTCTGGCGACCGTCGTCACGCCACGGTTCCCGGACGGCCTGAGCTGGTACGACGTGCACGGCCAATGGCGCGGGCCGAGCGGCGGGCCGGAGAAGCTGCCCTCGCGCATTGTCGTTATCCTGCACGCCGACAATCCCGCCAACGAGCGCGCACTCGACGAGATCAGCCAGCGTTTCCGGCAGCGCTTCGGCTATTCGGTGCTGCGCACCGCCGCAGCGGTACGCGCCTCCGACCCGGACTGGACGGAAGCGCGGGTGCGCGAACATCCGCAGCTGTCGCCGACACGCTGATACGGCTCGCGCCGCATCCGCCCGCCCTAGCGGCGCGGCGCCGTGCCCGGCTGCAGCGACTCTTCGATCGGCTCCGTCCACACGCGCATCACGCGGCCACGCATGAATTCGACCCAAAGGATGCGCGAATCGCCGTCGCGGCCGACGAACATCCAGCGCTGACCGATCACGTGGTTGTCGTCCGGTGACAGCGACTGCACGCTGTCCGGATAGCGGCCGGCGGTCTTGCGCACCTTGGCCTCGGCATCGCCGGGCGCGACGGTGCCGCTGCCCCAGGGCACCGGCCGGTCGGTGACCAGCGGGCCCATGCCGCCGGCAAATGAAGAGGTCGCCGGCAGTACCGCCAGCAACAGGGCGGCGAGACGCAGCGCACGCGCGGGTCGCCCGTGCAGGCTCGTCATGGCTCGATGCTCAGCGGCCGCCGAGCAGGCCGCCGAGGAGTCCGCCGAGGCCGGCGGAGCCGCCGCCACCGAGCTGCTTCAGCGCCGGCACCGCTTCGAGGACCTGTGCGAGCAGGGCCGGATCGACGTGCGCGCTCAGCTGTTTCAGCAGCGCCGGCACGAACTGCGATGCACTCTCGACGCCGAGCCCGGATTTCTGCAGCGTCGCCAGCACGGCGCCGATGCCGCCTGCCTCGCCGCCCAGTCCTCCGACCAGGCCGCCGATCGAGCCGAGCAGGCCGCCACCGCTCGCGCCGCCCGCCTGACCGGCCTTGGCGATCCAGCCTTGCAGCTGCGGCGCCGCGGCGAGCAGCTTCTGGAAATCGCCGCTGGCGGCTTCCTGCTGAACGAGCTTGAGGACCGCGCCGGCCGCGCTTTCCGCCTGCGCCGGGGCGATGCCGAACTGGCTCGCGAGTTTGTCGATGATCTCGTTCATGCCCTTGCTCCTTCTTCGTTGACCGCAGTCCTGATGTTGACCATGCGCGACGGCTCCGCGGCGACGACGCGCACGCTCAAGCCGTTGAGCGCGGCGTTGCCGGACAGCGCGTCGAGGCAGCGCTCGTCGGTGAGATCGTTGGCGCTGGCGCCGGGATGGCGGCTGGCGATGCGCTGCTGCACGCCGGGCCGCGCATGGCCCCAGCCGTGCGGCAGCGAGACCACGCCGCGCATGATCGCGTCGCTCGCCTGCACCTCGACGTCGACCGCGCCGACGCGCGAGCTGACGCGCACGCGCTGCCCGTCGTGCAGGCCGCGCTCGGCGAGATCGTCCGGGTGCATGAACAGCTGGTGACGCGGCTTGCCTTTGACGAGGCGCTGCGCGTTGTGCATCCACGAGTTGTTGCTGCGCACGTGACGACGGCCGATCAGCCACAGCTCGCCGGCGCGCGGCGCCCTCACCTGCTGTTCGGCGAGCACGGTGTCGTAGCGCGCCAGTTCCTCGCGCAGCGCGTCGTTGAGCGCGGCGATGCGGCGGTCCGCGGTGCACAGGCGCCGCGGCAGCGCCGCGCGCAGCGGACCGAGATCGCGGCCGTGCGGCGCCGCGCGCAGCGCGCGCAGCGACAGGCGTTCGGCGGCGCGCCGGCCGTACGGTCCGCGCTTGAGCCCGTGGTCGAGCAGACGCTGCGGCGACAGGCGCAGCATCAGCTCGTCCTTCAGCCGCGCGCTCAGCCGCCGCAGCAGCGGCTGGCCGGCGTCCGGGCGCAGTCGCGCGCGCAGGCGGCGACCGAGCGCGACGAAGATCTGCCAGTCGTGCAGCGCACCCTCTGGCGGCGCGAACAGCGGCGCGTTGTAGCGCGCGCTGTTGCGCGTCGCGAAGTGATGAAAGATCAGATCGTAATGATCGTGTTCGAGCGCGCCGGTCGGCGGCAGGATGAAGTCGGCGAAGCGCATGGTCTCGTTGCGATAGCAGTCGACCGCGACCATGAAGTCGAGCGCGCCGAGCGCCCGTTCGAGCTGGCGGCCGTTCGGCGTCGACAGCACCGGGTTGCCGGCGATCGTCACCAGCGCGCGGATCTGGCCCGGCCCCGGCGTCAGAATCTCCTCGGCGAGCGCGGCGACCGGCAGCTCGCCGCCGAACTCCGGCAGGCCGCGCACGCGCGAGCGCCAGGCCGCGTAGTGGCCGGGCTTCGAACCCGGGCCCTTGATCAGGTCCATCGCCGGCTGCGGGAACATCATGCCGCCCTCGCGATCGAGATTGCCGGTGACGAGATTGAGCATCGCGATCGCCCACTGGCAAAGCGTGCCGTGCGCCTGCGTCGACACGCCCATGCGGCCGTAGACGGCGGCGCCGTCCGCCGCCGCCAGCTCGCGCGCCAGGCGGCGGATTTCGGCGACGGCGATGCCGGTGACGGCGCTCGCGCGCTCCGGCGTGAACGGCGCGACCAGCCGGCCGACTTCGTCGAGGCCGTCGCTGAAATCCGCGAGCCGGCCGGGCCTGACGAGGTTTTCCGCGAACAGCACCTGCAGCAGCGCCAGCAGCAGCGCAGCGTCGGCGCCGGGGCGGATGTAGTGATGCTCGTCGGCGACCTCGGCGGTCTCGGTGCGGCGCGGATCGATCAGCACCAGCTTGCCGCCGCGCGCCTGCATCTCGCGCAGGCGATTGCGGAAGTCCGGCACCGTCCACAGGCTGCCGTTCGAGGCCATCGGGTTGGCGCCGAGCATGAGGATGTGGCGGCTGCGGTCGATGTCCGGCACCGGCAGCAGCAGCTGATGCCCGTACAGCCAGTAGCTGACGAGCTGGTGCGGCAGCTGGTCGACCGAGGTCGCCGAAAAACGGCTGCGCGTTTTCAGCGGCCCGAGGAAGGCGCCGCTGTGCGTCATGATTCCCCAGTTGTGCACGCTGGGGTTGCCCATGTAGACGCCGATCGCGTTGCCGCCGTGCGCAAGCCGGATCGCCGCCAGCCGCTCGGCGACCTCGTCGAGCGCCTCGTCCCAGCCGAGCTCGACCCAGCGCTCGCCGATGCGCTTCTGCGGCCGGCGCAGGCGGTCCGGATCCTCGTGCAGATCCTGCAGCGCGACCGCCTTCGGGCAGATGTGGCCGCGCGACAGCGGATCGTGCGCATCGCCGCGGATCGACACGATGCGGCCGTCGCGGACGCGGATCTCCAGCCCGCATATCGCCTCGCACAGATTGCAGGCGCGGTAGTGGATCTGCTCGCCCATGCGCGTTCTCCTCGTCTGCCGGCATCGCGGCGCGGCCGGCTTTTCGTCTGCCGCCGATCATAGCCACTCGCGGCCGGCCCGGCCCGGACCCGCTACCATTGCGCAAAACCCGCCCC
The DNA here is from genome assembly GCF_000382285.1 of Solimonas variicoloris DSM 15731. Lineage (GTDB taxonomy): Bacteria > Pseudomonadota > Gammaproteobacteria > Nevskiales > Nevskiaceae > Solimonas > Solimonas variicoloris. The sequence goes on from NZ_KB907926.1 coordinate 396,237, forward strand.
CGGAACGGTCATGCTCATCACCAACGCCCACATCATCAACGAAGGCCACGAAACCGCCGCCGACCTGCTGATCCGTAACGGCCGCATCGAAAAGATCGCGGCAAAGATCGACGCGCCGGCCGGCACCGTGGTGTTCGACGCCGAAGGACAGTGGCTGCTGCCGGGCGTCATCGACGACCAGGTCCATTTCCGCGAACCCGGCCTGACGCACAAGGGCGATCTTTACAGCGAATCGCGCGCCGCGGTCGCCGGCGGCACGACCAGCTACTTCGACATGCCGAACAACAAGCCGGCGATCACCACGCGCAAGCTGCTCGCCGAGAAATACGCGATGGCGGCCGGGCGCTCGTTCGCCAACTACGCGTTCTACTTCGGCGGCGCCAACGACAACCTCGACGAAATCGCCGCGCTGAAGAAGAACGAGGCCTGCGCGCTGAAGGTGTTCATGGGCGCCTCGACCGGCAACATGCTGGTCGACGATCCGAAGACGCTCGAAGGCATCTTCCAGCGCTCGCCGCTGATGGTCGTCACCCACTGCGAGGACACGCCGATGATCCTCGCCAACGAAGCCAAGGCGCGCGAGCGCTACGGCGAGGACGTGCCGCCGCGCGAGCACCCGCACATCCGCTCGGCCGAGGCCTGCTACCAGTCGACCGCGCTGGCGACGAGCCTGGCCAAGAAGTACAACGCCGACCTGCACGTGCTGCACCTGACGACGGCGCGCGAGCTGGCCTTCTTCACGCCGGGCCCGCTGGCCGGCAAGAAGATCACCGTCGAAGCCTGCGTCCATCATCTGTACTTCGACGAGCGCGACTACGCGACGCTCGGCAACCTCATCAAGTGCAATCCGGCGATCAAGACCGCCGAGGACCGCAAGGCGCTGCTGCATGCGGTGATGGAAGACCGCATCGACGTGATCGCCACCGATCACGCGCCGCACACCGCCGAGGAAAAGGCGCAGCCCTACTTCAAGGCGCCGTCCGGCCTGCCGCTGGTGCAGCACTCGCTGCTGATGCTGATCGAGCTGGTCAAGCGCGGCGACCTCAACCTGCGCACCGTGGTGCGCAAGACCAGCCACGCCGTCGCCGACCGCTTCGGCATCGTCGACCGCGGCTACGTCCGCGAGGGCTACTGGGCCGATCTCGTGCTCGTCGACCCGCACGGCACCACGACCGTGCGCAAGTCCGACGTGCTCTACAAGTGCGGCTGGTCGCCGGTCGAGGGGCGCAGCTTCCCGGCGAAGATCCGCGCCACCTGGGTCAACGGCGAACTCGCGTACCAGGACGGCGTCGTGCTGCCGCAGACGCGCGGCGCACGCATCGAGTTCCGCTAAGAAAGCTCTGCTAAGGAAGCTCTGAATCAATCCGTCGTCGCGAGGCCGCGCGGCGGCCGCGGCGATCCGGATACGTCGCTTGCGCAGGGCGCTCCCGGATGGCTTCGTCGCCTGCGGCGGCTCGCCATGACGGAACAGGGACGGATTCAGACCTTCCCTGACGGCGGCCGGCGCGCGCGCACCGCACGCCGGTGCCGGTCCGGAATCTGTCAGTAGACCCGGGCGCCGCACTGGCATCGCCGCGCCGCCCGGGCGACGATGGGCGCCCCTTGCCCCGATGCCCTGCTGCCATGCCCGATTCCGGTCGCTGTCCCTGGTCGCTGTCGACGCCCGAATACATCCGTTACCACGACGAGGAATGGGGCCGGCCGCAGCACGACGACCGCGTGCTGTTCGAGTTCCTGATCCTCGAAGGCGCGCAGGCTGGCCTGTCGTGGCGGACGATCCTCGAGAAGCGCGACGGCTACCGCAAGGCTTTCGCCGACTTCGACCCGGTCAAGGTCGCGCGCTTTTCCGACGACAAGCTGGAAAAGCTGATGCAGGAGCCGGGCATCGTCCGCAATCGCCTGAAGATCTGGTCGGCGCGCACCAATGCGCGCGCCTTTCTCGACGTGCAGCGCGAGTTCGGCAGCTTCGACGCCTATCTCTGGGGCTTCGTCGCCGGCGCGCCGCTCGTCAACACCGTGCACCGTCACGGCGACGTGCCGGCCAGGACCGAGCTGTCCGACCGCATCAGCAAGGACCTGCTCAAACGCGGCTTCAAGTTCGTCGGCAGCACGATCGTCTATGCCTACCTGCAGGCGATCGGCGTCGTCAACGACCACCTGCTCGGCTGCCCGCAGCGCGGCGTGTGAGGCGCGGCCAAGCCTGGACCCTGCTCCAGCTTGTCGCGGCCCGTGGCGACGCTGATACTGGGCGCATGCCTGCGCTGCGCCTCGCCCTGTTCGCCCTGCTGTCGCTGCTGCTGACGTTCAGCGGCGTGGCGGGCGCGAGCGCGGCCACCTGCCCGGCGCATCGCGCGACCGCCGCCGCGCCGGCAGCGGCGTCGGCGCATGCCCATCACGACCATGCCCATCACGACATGGCGGCGATGGCGATGCCGGCCTCCGTCGCGGCGCACGCCGGACACGAACACCACGTGGCATCCCGCGCCGACGGCGCGCAAAGCCCGGCCGCACACGCACACGCTTGCGCCAAGACCTGCGTCTGCGCCCAGGCCTGTGCCGGCGGCACCGCCACCGTCGCCTCGGCCGGCTTCGCCGGCAGCCTCCTGCCCGGCCACGCCGAGCGTCCGCGCGCGCATCTCGCGCCGGCGCCGCGCAGCGCGCAGCCGTTCGCCCCGCTGCGTCCCCCACGCGCCGCCTGAGCGGCGCAGCCCCGCCCGCGGCAGGTCGCGGCACGCGACTTTTCGCTGTCCACGGCTGACTCCCGGCCGCCGCCCGCGCGGCGGCGCGGCACGCGCCGCTCCTTATCGTTCGCCCGCACGCGGCTCGTCCGCATCCGCACGTCCTGCCGGAGCTTTTCGTGTTCGCCATCCGTTTCTTCCCGCCGCTGGCGCTGGCCGCCAGCCTGGCGCTCGCCGCCTGCAGCAGCCTGCCGGCCGACCGCGGCCGCGGCGAGGTCGACGCCGCGCTCGCCGCGCGCGGCCTCGCCACACCCGCCGCCGCACCCGAGCCGCTGCAGGCCTGGCTCGCCGAGCCGCTGACACCCGACCGCGCGATCCAGATCGCGCTGCTGCACAACCCCGAGCTGCGCGCCGAAACCGCAAGGCTCGGCCTCGCCGCCGCCGACGTCTACGAAGCCGGCCGGCTCGCCAATCCGGTGCTGTCGGCGACCTGGCTGTCGCCCGGCGACGAGCCGCAGGCGCAGCTCACCCTGGGTCTCGCGCTGAACTTCACCGACCTGCTGCTGATGCGCTCGCGCAGCCGCATCGCCGCGGCGCAGTTCGACAGCGTCAAGCTCGCCGTCGGCAGCGCGACGCTCGATCTGGCGGCGCGCGTCGAAGCGGCGTACCGGCGCGTCGCCGCCGCCGAGCAGCTCGCGCAGCTCAAGGCGACGCTGCAGCACGCCGCGCAAAGCTCGGCCGAGCTGGCGCGCCGCTATCGCGCCGCCGGCAATCTCAGCCTGCGCGATTTGGCGCTGGAGGAAGCGGCGGCGACGCAGGCCGCGCTCGACGCCGACGCCGCCGCGCTCGACCTGACGCTGGCGCGCAGCGAGCTGAACCGCCTGCTCGGCCTGCCGGCCGGTGACGGGCGCTGGACACTCGCCGAAACACTGGCGCTGCCGCCGGCGCAGGAACCGGCACTCGATACGCTGCTGCAGCTGGCGCAGGACTCGCGGCTCGATCTGGCCGCCGCGCGCCGCCATGCCGACGCCGTGGCCGCGCGCTACGGCCTGACGCGGCACGCGCGCGCGCTCGGCGCGATCGAGCTCGGCGCCAAACGCGAGCGCGAGTACGACGGCAGCGTGCACGGCGGCCCGACGCTGTCGCTCGCGCTGCCGCTGTTCGACTGGGGCCGCGGCCGGGTCGCGCGCGGCGAGGCCGAGCTGCAGATCGCCGAAGCCGGGCTCGCCGCCCGCGAACTCGACGCCAGCAACGAGGTGAACGCCGCCTACGCGCGCGTCGCCGGCGCCCGGCAGCGCGCCGAGCGTTACCGCCGCGAGCTGATTCCGGCGCGCGAAGCGGTGGTCGTGCAAATGCAGCGCGAGTTCAACTACATGCTGGTCGGCGTGTTCGAGCTGCTCGCCGCGCGCCAGCAGGGCTACGACGCCTACGCCGGCTATCTCGATGCGCTGCGCGACTACTGGGTCGCACGCGCCGAGCTGGCGCGCGCCGTCGGCCGCCGCCTGCCCGGTGAGGCCGCACCGGCCGCCGCATTGCGGTTCGACGCGCTGCGGCCGCGCCTCGGCGACAGCGCCGACGGTCCCGCCGCACCCGCCGCACCCGCCGCACCCGCCGCACCCGCCGCACCCGCCGCACCCGCCAACGTACCGCGCGCGACGCCGCACGGTGGCGACGCCCATGCCGCGCCGGCGGACGCGACGGCGCACGCCGGCCACGCCGCCGCCGCGGCGGACAGCGCGGCGGATGGCACGCCGGCCGGCGGCTGCGACATGCAAGCCATGCACCCGCCGGCGCCCGGCGCCGCCCCCCACGACACGATGATGGCCGACTGCGCGAAAGCGGCGGCCGACGAACACGGAGCCCACCATGACTGACCACGGCATCAGCCGCCGCCGCCTGCTCGGCGCGCTCGGCGCCGCCGGCCTCGGCGCCGGCTTCACGCGCGGCGCCGCCGCGCAGCACGAAGGCCACGACGCGCACGCGATGCCGCCGGCCGGCGGCACCGTGCCCGGCACCACACCGCCAGCGCCGCCCGCCGCGGACGCGGCGGGCCCCGCGCGATCCGCCGGCGCCTACACGCCGGTGCGCACCCCGAACGGCTGGACGCTGCCGCACCGCGTCCGCGACGGCGCCAAGGAATTCCATCTCGTCGCCGAGGAAGTCGAGCACGAATTTGCGCCGGGCAGCCGCGCCAGGTGCTGGGGCTACAACGGCGGCACGCCGGGCCCGACGATCGAGGCGGTCGAGGGCGACCGCGTGCGCATCTACGTCACCAACCGCCTGCCGGAAGCGACCTCGGTGCACTGGCACGGCATCCTGCTGCCGAGCGGCATGGACGGCGTCAGCGGCCTCAACCAGGCAGCGATCGCCCCGGGCGAGACCTACGTCTACGAGTTCACGCTGCGCCAGCACGGCACGCACCTGTATCACCCGCACGCCGACGAAATGACGCAGATGGCGCTCGGCCTGATGGGCTTCTTCATCATCCATCCGCGCGGCGGCGAACCCGAGCCGATCGATCGCGACTACGCGATCCTGCTGCACAACTGGGCGCTGCACCCCGGCACCTGGCGGCCGGACCCGTCGGTGATGACCGAGTTCGATCTGTGGAGCTTCAACAGCAAGGTGTTTCCGGCGACCGAGCCGCTGGTCGCCGCCAGCGGCGAACGTGTGCGCCTGCGCTTCGGCAACCTGTCGATGTGGAACCACCCGATCCACCTGCACGGCCACCAGTACCTCGTCACCGGTTCCGACGGCGGCCGCTGGCCGCGCGCGCTGTGGCGGCCGGAGGTGACCGAGATCGTCGGCGTCGGCCAGACGCGCGACATCGAGTTCGTCGCCGCGCCCGGCGACTGGGCGCTGCATTGCCACATGTCGCACCACACGATGAACGCGATGGGCCACGGCGTGCCGAACCCGCTCGGCGTCGACCAGCGCGGCGTCGCCGCCGAGGTGCGCAAGCTGCTGCCCGGCTTCATGCCAATGGGCGGCAACGGCATGTCCGAGCACGGCCGCCACGTGGCGATGGGCATGATGCCCGGCCCCGAGAACACGCTGCCGATGATGAGCGGCAGCGGTCCGTACGGTCCGGTCGAGATGGGCGGCATGTTCACGGTGCTGAAAGTCCGCGACGGCCTGGCGCGCGGCGACTTCCGCGACCCCGGCTGGTACGCCGCGCGCCGCGAGCAGACGGCACGGCGCGTGTCGGACGATCCGGATTTCGGCGCGCCGGTGCGGCGCCCGGCCGGCCCGGCTTGATGCGGGTCAAGGCAGCGCTCGCACCGTGGCGCGACGCTGCCCGCTCGATGCGCCGTCCGGCGCAAGGAGGAGATACCATGAATCGCTTACACCCGATCGCCGCGCTGCTCGCCGGCATCAGCCTCGGCGCCGCCGCATCCGTCGCCCAGGCGCAGATGCCCGGCGGCGGAGGCGGCATGATGTCCGGCAACGCGCCGCACATGATGATGCGCAACTGCCGGCAGGACGACGCAGCCTGCCTGGCGCGCATGAAGGCCCACCGCGAACGCATGGAGCAGATGCATGCGATCGTCGGCGAGCTGAAGGCCGCCAAGTCCGACAAGGAACGCGTCAGGCTGCTGCAGAGCTATGTCGAGCTGATGGACGCGCAGATGAGCCAGATGATGGACATGATGGACCAGCGCATGCAGATGATGGAGCAGCGCATGGGCACGCCGCCGGCTCCCGATCCGCGCCCCTGAGCCGGAGACCGGCGGCAGGCGGGCCACCGGACTCTTGACTCTGGACCAGACACTAGGGTTTACGATGGCGGCAGTTCATCAAGGAACACCGCCATGCAGCATCCGCAAACCGCTTCGAGCCCGGCACTGACCATCGGCCGGCTCGCCGAACAGGCCGGCGTCGGCATCGACACGGTCCGCTACTACGAGCGCGCCGGCCTGCTGCCGGTGCCGCCGCGGCGCGCGTCCGGCTATCGCGCCTATCCGGCCGACAGCGTCGCGCGCCTGCGTTTCATCCGTCGCGCCAAGGAGCTCGGCTTCACGCTGACCGAGATCGGCGAGCTGCTGGAATTGAGCGGCCGCGGCGACGTGCCCGAGATCCGCGAGGCGGCTCGGCACAAGCTCGATCTGGTCGAGCACAAGCTCGCCGAGCTGCAACGGGTGCGCGACGGCCTGCAGCAGCTGATCGCCGCCTGCCCCGGCCACGGTCCGGCCGAGCACTGCCCGATCCTGCGCGCGCTGTCCGACGAATCGGAGGCGCGCGCATGAACCACTGCTGCCAGAACACTGCGCCGGCGACCGCGCAGACCACGACCGACCCGGTCTGCGGCATGACGGTCGATCCCGCGCGCACGCCGCATCATCACCAACACGCCGGCCAGACCTACCACTTCTGCAGCGCCGGCTGCCGCGACCGCTTCGCCGCCGATCCGGCGCGCTATCTGCCGGCCGCGCCGGCGGCGGGAAGCTGCTGCGGCGGCGCCGCGACGCCGGACGCGGCGTCCATGGCGCTCGTCGCCGCGCCTGCGCCTGCGCACGGCGGCGACCATGGCGCCGCCGAGGCGCACGAGCACGCGCATGAGCACGGGCATGAGCACGCGCACGGCCACGGGCAGGCGCCGGCCGCGAGCGCCGCCGCGCCGGATGCGGTTCGCGATCCGGTCTGCGGCATGACCGTCGATCCGGCACGCACCGCGCATCGCCACACCCACGACGGCCACGCCTACTTCTTCTGCTCGGCGCGCTGTCGCGAGAAATTCATCGCCGATCCGGCGCGCTATCTGGCGTCCGCCGAAGCGCCCGCCGCCGGCAGCTGCTGCCACGGCCACGCGGCAAAGGCGGCGCCGGCGCCGGCATCGGTCGCAGCGGGCACGATCTGGACCTGCCCGATGCATCCGGAAGTGCGCCAGGATCATCCGGGCTCGTGCCCGAAATGCGGCATGGCGCTGGAACCGGAGACGCCGAGCCTCGAAGCCGAGGACGACAGCGAGCTGCGCGACATGCGCCGGCGCCTCGTCGTCGGCGCCGCACTGAGCGTGCCGCTGCTGTGGCTGACGATGGGCGAACTCTTGCCCGGCGCGCTCGCGCCGCAGCACTGGCTGGCGCCGGCGCCGAGCGGCTGGCTGCAGGCGCTGCTGGCGACGCCGGTCGTGCTGTGGGCGGCGGCGCCGTTCTGGCAGCGCGGCTGGGCCTCGATCGTGCATCGCAGTCTCAACATGTTCACGCTGATCGCGCTCGGCGTCGCCGCCGCGTATGCGTTCAGCCTCGTCTCGCTGCTGTTCCCGCACTGGCTGCCGCCGAGCGCGCAGCAGCACGGCATGCCGCCGCTGTACTTCGAAGCCTCGGCGGTCATCGTCACGCTGGTGCTGGTCGGCCAGGTGCTGGAGCTGCGCGCGCGGTCGGCGACGTCCGGCGCGATTCGCGCGCTGCTGGCGCTGACGCCGCCGACCGCGCACCAGCTCGACGCCGACGGCCACGAGCACGACGTGCCGCTCGAAGCGGTGACGGCCGGCGCGCGCCTGCGCGTGCGGCCCGGCGAGAAGATCCCGGTCGATGCGCAGGTCGTCGAGGGCAGCAGCCATGTCGACGAATCGATGCTGACCGGCGAGCCGTTGCCGGTGCGCAAGCAGGCAGGCGACAGCGTCGCCGGCGGCACGCTCAACGGCGGCGGCAGCCTGCTGCTCGAAGCGCGCCGCGTCGGCCGCGACACCCTGCTCGCGCAGATCGTGCAGCAGGTCGCCCAGGCGCAGCGCTCGCGCGCGCCGGTGCAGCGGCTCGCCGACCGGGTCTCGGCCTGGTTCGTGCCGACGGTGGTCGCCATCGCCGTCGTCGCCGCCGCGTTCTGGCTGCTGTTCGGGCCGCCGCCGGCCCTCGCGCATGCGCTGGTCGCCGCCGTCTCGGTGCTGATCATCGCCTGCCCCTGCGCGCTCGGTCTGGCGACGCCGATGTCGATCATGGTCGGCGTCGGCCGCGGCGCGCAGCAGGGCATCCTGATCCGCGACGCGGCGTCGCTCGAAGCGCTGCAGAAGATCGACACCGTGGTCGTCGACAAGACCGGCACGCTGACCGAAGGCCGGCCGAGCCTGCGCGAGCTGCAGCCGCTCGCCGGCTTCGACAGCGACACGCTTCTGCGGCTCGCCGCCGCCGCCGAGGCGCCGAGCGAGCACCCGCTGGCGCGCGCCGTGGTCGAGGCGGCGAAGGCGCGCGGCATCACGCTGCCCGCCGCGCAGGAATTCGGCTCCGATCCGGGCCTCGGCGTCTGGGCGCAGGTCGACGGCCGCGCGCTGCTGGTCGGCAACGCGGCGCTGCTCGCGGCGCGCGGCGTTGCCGTCGCGGCGCTGCAGGCCGCCGCCGACGCCGTGCGCGAACGCGCGCAGACCGCCGTGCTGATCGCCGTCGACGGCCGGCCGGCCGGCGTGCTGGCGATCGCCGACGCCGTGCGCAAGACCACGCCGGACGCGCTCGCCGCGCTCAAGGCGGCCGGCCTGCGCGTCGTGATGCTGAGCGGCGACAACCGCCGCACCGCCGAACGCGTCGCCGCCGAACTCGGCATCGCCGAGGTGATCGCCGAGGTGCTGCCGGCCGACAAGGCGGCGACGATCGCGCGCCTGCAGCGCGAGGGCCGGCGCGTGGCGATGGTCGGCGACGGCGTCAACGACGCGCCGGCGCTGGCCGCCGCCGATGTCGGCGTGGCGATGGCGACCGGCACCGACATCGCGATGGAGTCGGCCGGCGTGACCCTGCTGCACGGCGATCTGATGGGCCTGGTGCGGGCACTGGCGCTGTCGCGCGCGACGATGCGCAACATCCGCCAGAACCTCGTGTTCGCGTTCGGCTACAACGCGCTCGGCGTGCCGCTCGCCGCCGGCGTGCTGTTCCCGTTCTTCGGCCTGCTGCTGTCGCCGATGATCGCCAGCCTGGCGATGAGCCTGTCCTCGGTCTCGGTGATCGGCAACGCCCTGCGCCTGCGCCGCGTCGGCTTGTAGGTCCCGCGTCGGCGGTCGCGGCGCGGCTGCGGCCGTTCCGACAGCGGGGTGCGGCGCCCGGGCCGCTTGAAGCTTCCATCACCTATAGTTACATTCATCAATGTAACAGTAATGGAGGAATCCCATGCCGAACCCGAGCGACGACATCGCCGTCATGCCGACGCGCCGCGACCTGCACTTCAGGCTGCCGGCCGAACGCATCGGCGACTGGCACAACGAAGGCCCGCACGTCAGCCAGTTCTTCAACGCGCTGTCGCTGTTCTTCCCGGACGGCGAACGCTTCTTCATTCACTCGGTCCGCCACTATCGCGAGCGCATCACCGAGCCGCAGCTGGCACGCGCGGTGACGGCGTTCATCGGCCAGGAGGCGATGCACGGCCGCGAGCACACCGAATGCAACGAGATGCTCGACGGCGCCGGCCTGCCGGGCGCGCCGCTGCAGCGCTTCGTGTTCCAGCTCACCGAGCGCCTCAAGCTGCTGCCGAAGCCGATGCAGCTCGGTATCACCATCGCGCTGGAACACCTGACCGCGATCATGGCCAATGCCCTGCTGCAGGATCGCCGCGTGGTCGGCGACGCCGAGCCGCACTTCGGCCGCCTGTGGCGCTGGCACGCGCTCGAAGAGACCGAGCACAAGGCGGTCGCCTACGACGTCTGGTGCGCGATGATGCCGCGCGGCCCCGGCAGCTACCTGCTGCGCTGCTCGACGCTGCTGCTGGCGAGCGCGATCTTCTGGCCGCTGGTAGCGATCTTCATGTGGCGCCTGACGCGCGCCGACGCCGGGGCCCGCGCCGAGCGCGGCGGCTGGCGCCGCACGTTCCGCTTCCTGTTCCTCGACCCGGGTCCGCTGCGCCGCGCCGCCGGCGAATGGTTCGACTACTTCAAGCCGGGCTTCCATCCGTGGCAGCACGACAACCGCCGCTATCTCGACGGCATCGAGCCGCTGCTGCGCGACCTGGAGTCCGGCTCGCTGCCGCGCGCCGCCTGAATGGCGCGCGCGCCGGCGCGCAGCGGCGGTTTTCCACCATGGCGCGGAGTGTCCTTTATGATCCGCGCCATGGCTATTTCCCCTGAACCGCCGCTCGCCGCGCCGCCGGCCGCCGACGCGCCGGGCGGCGAACCGAATCTCAACGAGTACACGATCGACGAGCTGGCGCGCGCCGGCGGCACCACGGTGCGCAACGTCCGCGCCTACCAGGATCGCGGCCTGCTGAGCCCGCCGGAGCGTCGCGGCCGTGTCGGCATCTACACCGGCGAGCACCTGCGTCGCCTGACGCTGATCCACCAGCTGCTGTCGCGCGGCTACACGCTGGCCAATATCCAGGAACTGTTCGACGGCCTGGAGAAAGGCCAGCACCTGCACGACTTCCTCGGCCTCGAACAGGCGATCGGCAGCCCGTGGTCGACCGAGACGCCGCGTCTGTTCACGATGCCGGAGCTGTTGAAGATGTTCGGCATCAGCGCGTTCGCGCCGGCGACGCTGAGCCGCGTGCTCAAGCTCGGCCTGCTCAAGCCCGAAGGCATCCGCTTCCGCGCGCCGAACCCCAAGATCCTCTACGCCGGCGCCGAGCTGACCAAGGCCGGCATGCCGCTCGACGACATGCTGCTGCTGGTCGAGCACCTGCGCATCAACGTCGAACGCGTCGCCGACGAGATGGTGCAGATGATCGCGCGCCTGCTCGACCGCTACGACGGCCGCCTGCCGCCGGCCGAGGACGTGCCGCGGCTCGCCGACCTGATCTGGCGGCTGCGCCCGCTCGCCAATATGGCGGTCGATTCGGAAGTCTCGCGCGCGCTCGAACGCTCGGCGAACAAGTTTCTCGGCGAGCGCGTCGCGCAAATCCTCGAACACATGCGCCCGCCGGCACTCGAAGGGCCGAAGCCGGGCTGAGCGCCGGCCTTCAGCGCAGCGCGAGCGCGACCACGGCGGCGGCCGAGGCGCCGAGCGCGGCGCCGGCGGCCAGCTCCGCCGGCGTGTGCCGGGCCAGGCGCAGACGCGACCAGGCGATCGCCGTGACCACGAGCAGCAGCAGCGCGAGCGAGAGCGGCTGCGGCCACAGCCAGCCGGCCGCGAGCACGGCGAACGCCACGTGATGCGAGATCGTCAGGCGCTGCGAGAACAGCTGGCAGACCAGCAGCAGCGCCGCGCCGGCGGCGAGTGGCACGACGAATTCGCGCCGCGACAGCCACAGACCGGCGACGACCGCCGCGAGCGCGATCACGATGAAGGCATGGCGGTTCAGCTCGCGGCGCTCGGCCCGCATGCTGGCGTCGATGTGCGTCCAGCGGCCGCTGCGCACGCGCCACGCGGCATGGCCGCCGATCGAGACGATCAGGCATGCGAACAGCGCGATCAGCGCGGCGAACTCGGCGCGCCCGGCGCCGCGCTGCGCGGCGGCCAGCAGCGCCGTCGCCGGCAGCAGCGCGAAGGGATGGGCGCCGATCGAGACGGCGCGCGCCACACGCCGGCCGGGGCCGGGCGCCGCGCGCCCGCGCTCAGGCATAGCGCCAGCGCTGGCCGTCCTTGGAATCCTCGACCAGCACGCCGCGCGCCTTGAGCTCGTCGCGGATGCGATCCGACTCGGCCCACTGCTTGTTCTGGCGCGCCGCGGTGCGCTGCGCTAGCAGCGCCTCGATCTCGTCGGCCGACGGCGCACCGGCCGCGGCCGGTGCCTGCGCGAACCAGGCCGACGGCGCCTGCTGCAGCAGGCCGAGCAGCAGGCCGGCGTCGAGCATCTGCGCCTTGATGCGCGCCTTCTCGGCCGGATCGACCGCCTTGTTCGCGGCGCGCGCCAGCTCGAACAGCTCGGCGAGCGCCATCGGCGTGTTGACGTCGTCCTCGAGCGCGGCGACGAAGGCCTCCGGCGCGGTCACGCCCGGCGCCGCCTCGACGTCCTCCAGCTCGCGCAGCGCGCCGTACAGGCGGTCGAGCTTCTTGCGCGCCTCGGCGACAACCTCGTCGTTCCAGTCGAGCGGCTGACGATAGTGCGCGGTCAGCAGCACGAGGCGGATCACCTCGCCCGGCATCGACTTCAGCAGCTCGTGCACCAGCAGCACGTTGCCGATCGACTTCGACATCTTCTGGCTGTCGATGTTGAGGAAGCCGTTGTGCAGCCAGTAGCGCGCGAAGGTCCTGCCGCCGTGCGCGCAGGTCGACTGCGCGATCTCGTTCTCGTGATGCGGAAAGATCAGGTCGTGACCGCCGCCGTGAATGTCGATGGTCTCGCCGAGCAGCGCCTCGGCCATCGCCGAGCACTCGATGTGCCAGCCGGGCCGGCCGCGGCCCCAGGGCGAATCCCAGCCCGGCTGGTCGGCCGTCGACGGCTTCCACAGCACGAAGTCGCCGGCGTGCTTCTTGTATGGCGCGATCTCGATGCGGGCGCCGGCCATCAGCGACTGCTCGTCGCGCTTCGACAGCGCGCCGTATGCCGGGAAGCTCAGCGTATGGAACAGCACGTGGCCGTCGGCGACGTAGGCGTGGCCGCTGGCGATCAGGCGCGAGATCATGTCGATGATCTGCGGCAGGTGCTCGGTGACGCGCGGCGTGAAGTCCGGCGGCAAGGCGCCGAGCGCGGCCATGTCGTCGTGATAGATCGCCGCGTAGCGGTCGGTGATGACGCGGATGTCGACGCCTTCCTTCTTGGCGGCGGCATTGATCTTGTCGTCGATGTCGGTGATGTTGCGGACGTAGACGACCTTCGCATAGCGGCGGCGCAGTACCCGCGCCAGCACGTCGAAGACCACGACCGGACGCGCGTTGCCGATGTGCGCGTAGCTGTAGACCGTCGGCCCGCAGACGTACATCGTGATCCGCTGCGGATCGAGCGGGACGAATTCTTCCTTGCGGCCGGAAAGCGTGTTGTGGAGCTGCATGGGCACGGGCTGGCGAAAAACCCGCGCAGGATACCCGCAGCGCCGGCGGAAGTCAGGCGCCGGTCAGCGCAGCGCCGACAGCAGCAGCATGCCGCTGAACAGACCGGCCGCGAATCCCCAGAAGCACCAGACGTAGCGCCGCTTGAAACGCTCGCGCCCGAGCTCGGCATCGAAATACTTCAGACCCATCGGCGAAATCCTTTGACCGCCCGCAGAACGCATCATCCTGCAAGAAGCATGCAGTTCGATGACGCGCACGCTTTGCCCGCCGCACCTTAGGCGAGCCACGCCCGGGCCGGTAAGCCCCAGTTCTTGGGATCAGGGCGCGACGCCGGCGGCCTCGTCGCGCGGCGACGGCGTCGCGCGCGCTGCCAGACGCGCCAGTTCAGCGCGGCGTGCACCCTTGTCGAGCCGCGCCAGGCGCTCCGCGGCGACATAGAAGCGCGACCAGTCGCCGCCGCTTTCGGCGAACAGCGCGGCGAACGCCGGCAGGTCGGCGTCGTAGAGGCCGAACGGCAGCAGCCGCGCGTTGTTGAGCGGCGCGGCCGCGAAGAAACCGTCGTAGTCGCCGTGCCCCTGCCAGGCGCCGTCGCGCAGCGCGCGGTACTGCGCGCGCAGCTCGTCGAGCACCGCCTGCTTGCGCACGCGCATCGCCGCTGCATCGAGCGGTTCGCGATACAAGGCCGCGAGCCGCTCGCGCGCCGCCAGCACCAGCGCCGTGAACTGCGCGCGCCGCTGCCGGCGCGCCGCCGGCTCGGCACCGCCGAGCTGCGGGTTCCGCGCCAGATACTCGCGCAGCCCCTGCTCGCCGACGAATTCGGCGAACGACTCGTTGAAGCGGGTGTCGTGCTTGACGTACAGCTTCTGGTGCGCGAGCTCGTGGAACAGCGTCGCGATCAGCGTCGCGTCGTCCCAGCGCAGCATCGAGCTGAGCAGCGGATCGTCGAACCAGCCGAGTGTCGAGTACGCCGGCACGCCGCCGACGTAGACGTCGTCGCCGCGCTCGCGCAGGCGCGCCGCCTCGGCGCGCGCATCGGCTTCGGCGTAGTAGCCGCGGTAGCCGACGCAGCCGGCGACCGGGAAGCAGTGCTCGATCGCATCGACGGAAAACTCGCGCGTCGCGAACACGTTCCAGACCACGTACGGGCGATGCAGCGCGACATAGCTGCGATAGCTGCCGTTGTCCGGCAGGCCGAGCGCGCCGACCGCCCAGCCGCGCGCGTCACGCACCGTCTGCAGGCGCGCCTTGAGGCGCGGCTCGACGGCCGGATCGTCGAGCAGCGCGGCGATCGGCTGGCGGGCGCGCAGCAGCGCGATCTGCCCGGACACCGCCTGCGCGTAGTAGCCGATCGTGCTGCAGGCGCCGAGCCACAGGCTGCCGGACAGGGTCAGGATTACCAGCGGCAGGCGGCGCATCGGTGTTCCGTATTGCGTTATGGTGACAGCACAAGGACATCAGAGGCACACGATAGTGCCATGGGGAGAATCATCATGAAGCGCCATTCGTGCGCGCGAGTCCTGCTCGCGCTCGTCACCGTTCTTGCGCTCGCCGCCTGCGGCAGCAGTTCGTCGAGCGGCAGCGGCGCACCGCGCGTCGCGGTTACCGAAAGCCGCGACGGCACGATCTACCGCCAGGAGATCCCGGTTGCCAAGACCGGCGACACCATCATCGTGCAGGTCTTCGAGCCGACCCATCTGGAGAAGGGCAAGCGCTATCCGCTGGTGCTGCAGGGCCATGGCTACGGCGGCTCGCGCGAGACCGAGGCGCCGGACGGCAGCTTCATCCGGCGCCTGATCGACGCCGGCTATTACGTGATCTCGATCGACCAGCGCGGCTTCGGCCAGTCGACCGGCACGGTGCGCGTGATGTCGCCGGACTACGAGGGCCAGGACCTGATCGCCGTGCTCGACTGGGCCGAGAACCTGCCCGGCCTCGCCCGTCGCGGCAACGGCAAGATGCTGGTCGGCTCGTACGGCGGCTCGTACGGCGGCATGTACCAGCTGCTGCTCTACGCCGCCGATCCCGAACACCGCCTGCGCGTGCTGGCGCCGGACATCACGCCGCACGACCTTACCTACTCGCTCGACCCGAACGACGTCGTCAAGTCCGGCTGGGGTCTGGCGCTGGTCGCCGGCGGCGAAGCCTCGGTGACGCAGATTCTCGATCCGGCCAATCCGCTCGGCACCGTGCAGGCGCTCGTGCAGCAGGTCGCCGAAGGCGGCACGCGCGAGGACACGGCGATCATCGAGATCCTCGCCACCGCCGGCGTCACCAACAATTTCAGCGCGGCCGGCTTCAACTTCATGAAGTACCACAGCCTCGCCTACTTCTGCGAAGGCCAGCCGGCCGGCGCGCAGAACTTCGTTCTGGCGACGCCCGACCCGCTCGAAGTCGCGCCCGAGCGGCTGCCGGCCGCCGACGTGCTGCTCACTCAGGGCTTTCGCGACACCCTGTTCAACTTCAACGACGGCCTGCACAACTACGAATGCCTGAAAGCGCGCGGCGGCGACGTGCGCCTGCTGACGCACCAGACCGGCCACATTCTGCCGGTGTCGCTCGGCACCGCCGGACTCGAGAATCCGCTCGATCCGTTCTACGCGGCGCTGACGCTGCCCGGCTTCCAGGACGCCGGCGGCACGCGCCGCTGCGGCTCGCTGGACCTCGACGACGTGCAGTTCGCCTGGTTCGAGGACAAGCTGCAGCAGCGCGCTTCGGTCGACGCGGTGCTGAGCACCGGCAGGAACGTCTGCCTGAGCCTCGCCGAAGACGATGCGGTCGCAACGCGCGAAGTGCCACGCGGCGGCACGCGCTTCGCGATCGACGCCGGCACGCCGCAGCTCAACAGCCTGCTCGGCGTCGCCGGCTCGCTGCTCGGCAACGGCCTGCGCGACAGCGTGCTGCTCGCCAACCAGACGCTGTACACGGTGCCGGCCGGCGGCGCGGTGCTGGCCGGCGTGCCGCTGCTGCAGCTCGATCTCGAAGGCCTGTCCGGCCTCGAACAGGAGAACTGCGCGACGACGCTGGTGCAGCTCGGCTGCGACCCGATCCTGTTCCTGGCGATCGGCCATCGCCCGCCCGGTCAGGAACGCTGGGACATCGTCGACGACCAGATCACCCCGGTGCGCGGCTTCGGCACACACGAGCTGGAAATGAACGGCGTCGCCGAACGCCTCGGCGAAGGCGACGAGCTGGCGCTGCTGATCTACGCCTTCCACGCGCAGTTCCCGATCACCTGGTCGCGTGACCTGCTGGTGCCGGCGCTCAAACTCAGCGGCAGCGTCGAGCTGCCGCTGCTCGATCCGGCGACGATCGTGCGCGACGGCGTCTGACGGCGCTGACCGGCAGCGCGACGGCATGGAGGCGGCCGTCGCGCCGCCTTATGATGACGGCCCCGTGCCGCCCCCGCCCATGAACGCCCCCACGACCGCCGTCAGCCGCGCCGATCTGGCCGCCTGGATCCTGAGCGCCGTCGCGCTCGGGCTGATCCTCGAACTGCATCTGCTGCCGTCGCTGCTCGCCGGCCTGCTGGTATTCGAACTGGTCGATGTGCTGACGCCGCGCCTGGCGCTGCGCGCGCTCGGCCGCGACGGCCCGCGGCTGCTGGCGGTGACGCTGATCGCGACGATCGTCATCGCCGTGCTCGCCTCGGCCGGGGTCGGCATCGTCGCCTTCCTGCGCAACAGCGACGAGAGCCTGCCGCTGTTGATGCGCAAGATGGCGCAGATCATCGACGACGCCCGCACGCGCCTGCCGGCGGACCTGCTCGCCTACGTGCCGCCGGACGCCGAGACGCTGCGCCAGAAGCTCGTCGAATGGCTGCGTTCGCACGCCGGCTCGCTGCAGCTCGCCGGCCGCGACCTCGGCCGCTCGCTGGTGCACATCCTGATGGGCATGATCGTCGGCGCGCTGCTGTCGCTGCAGAAGGCCGCGCAGCACGGCGAACGCCGGCCGCTGAGCGAGCGCATCGCCGAGCACGCCGAGCGCCTCGCCGCGGTGTTCCGCCGCGTGGTCTTCGCGCAGTTCTGGATCTCGGCGATCAACACCTTTTTCACCTGGCTCTACCTCGGCGTCGCGCTGCCGGCCTTCGGCGTCGACCTGCCGCTGACCAAGACGCTGCTGGCGATCACCTTCATCGCCGGCCTGCTGCCGATCCTCGGCAATCTGATTTCCAACACGGTGATCATCGTCGTCAGCCTCGCCCAGGGCCTGCCGGTCGCGGCCGCTTCGCTGGCCTACCTGGTCGTCATCCACAAGCTCGAATACTTCCTCAACGCGCGCATCATCGGCTCCAACATCAAGGCGCGCGCCTGGGAGCTGCTGGTGGCGATGCTGGTGATGGAAGCGGCGTTCGGCATCCCCGGCCTGATCGCCGCGCCGATCTTCTACGCGTACTTCAAGGAAGAGCTGCGCAGCCGGCAGCTGGTCTGAGCGCTCAGGCGCGCGGCTTCGCCTGCTGGTCGAGCCAGACGCCGAGGCCCTGCGCGTTGAGTTCGAGGTCGCCGTCGAGAATCGCGCCGATCGCCTCGTCGGCGAGCGTGCAGCCGTGCGCGCGCAGCGCGGCGAGCGCATCGGCGCTCAGCGCGCGCCGCAGCTGCGCATGGCGGTCCTGCACACCGGCCAGTTCGGTCGCGATCCGCTCGTAGCGGGCGATGCCGTCGCCGAGCTCGCGTGCCAGCCGCGGCACCTCGCCGACGCGGCCGTAGTGCGTCAGGTACATCCACTGCGGCGCGTACGCCAGCAGGCGCGCGAGCGTCTGCCGCCAGGCTTCGGGTTCGAACTGCACCGGCGTCGTCGTCGGCATCACGAACGGCCCGGCCGCGGTGTCGAACTCGCGGTACGACAAGCCGAAGCTGTCGCCGGTGAAGAAGCCGCGGCTGGCGGCGTCCCAGACGCAGAAGTGATGGCGGGCGTGGCCCGGCGAGTCGATGAATTCCAGCGCGCCGTCGCCGAGCGGCAGGCGCAGGCCGTCGTCGGCGACGATCACGCGCGCTTCCGGCACCGGCGCGATCTCGCCGTACATGCGCTGCACGGCGTCCGCGCCGTAGACCGCCGAGGCGCCGGCGATCAGCTTGCCCGGATCGATCAGATGCCGCGCGCCGCGCGGATGCACAACCAGCTTCGCGTTCGGCAGTGCCCGCATCAGCAGCCCGGCGCCGCCGGCGTGGTCGAGGTGCACGTGGGTCGGAATCACGTAGCGCACGCGCTCGCGGGCCAGCCCGCGCGCCTCGAGCAGCGCCAGCAGTGCCGGCACGCCGGGTGAAGTCCCCGCCTCGACGAAGGCGAGATCGTCGCCGCGTTCGATCAGGTAGCAGCAGGCCATCTGCGGGCGGACCTGCTGGGTGTCGATGCAAAGAATGCCGGCGTCGAGCGCGACGCACGGTGCGGGGGAGATCAGGCTGTCCATGCCGGCAAGCCTAGCAGACGGCACGGCGCCGCTCAGGCGGCCTTGCTGTCGGCGGCGCGACGCAGCAGCTCGACCAGTTCCTCGCGGCGGTAGATGCCGAGCTTGCGATAGATGCGCGAGGCGTGGTTGGCAACCGTGCTGATCGCGATCTCGTATTCGCGCGCGACGCTCTTGAAGGTCTTGCCGAGCGCCAGCGCGCGGGCGATCTCCTGCTCGCGCGGCGACAGCACGTCGAGCGGATGCGGCCGGCGCGCGTTGAGCAGGTACAGCCTGCCCTCCGGCTTGACGCGGAAATGCAGGCTGCCGATCTGGAACGGGCCCGGCTCGTCGAGCCGTTCCGGCGGCAGCGCGAACGGCAGCGCCGTGAAATGCACGTCGCCGAACTCGAGCGCGACCAGTTCGCGGAAACGGTCGCTGATCGCGTAGATCGCGCCGCCGGCGTCGACCAGCGCCGCCGAGCCGCGCGAGCTGCGCCCCATCGCCATCAGCCACTCGTCGCGGCGCACGAACTGCTGCAGGCCGAGCGACGCGGCCTGCACCAGGTGGCCGGCGGCGCGGCGCAGCCATTCGTGCGGCGGCGTCTGCGGCCCCGGCAGCAGCACCAGCACGCTGTGCAGCGACGAGCCGCGATGGCCGATCTTCAGCGCCAGGGCCTGCCGCGGCCGGCCGCCGGCATCGACGCCGATCTGCAGTTCGCGCTGGCCCTGCGGAAAGCGCAATCCGGCCAGCGTCGCGGCGTCCAGCGCCAGCCGTTCCGGCCAGCGCGCGAACTCGCCGTCGGCGCCGTCGCGCGCACGGATCGTCCAGGCTCCGCCGTCGGCGCCGGCCCATTCGCAGAAGCGCTGCAGGGCCTCGGCCTGGAAGTGCTGCCAGTCCCGTTCGAAGGCCGCGCTGTAGACGGCTTCGATCAGGCGGTCGAGATCGCGGTGGGCGGGACCATCCATGGGTCGCGGTTCTGCTCGCTGGCTGTTCCGGTCCGATTCTAGACCGCCCGCCCTCATCCGCGCCGCTCCGCGCTCCGTTCGAGCAGCTCGCCGTCGTGCGCGGCCGGATCCTCGATCGGTTCCAGATGGGTCAGCACCGACAGCGGCCCGAGCCGCTCGGCGATCTCGTGTTCGATCGCCTCGGCCAGGTCGTGGCCGCGCTGCACGCTCCAGGCGCCGGGCACCAGCACATGCAGCGTCAGGAAGCGGCGGCTGCCGGCGGTGCGCGTGCGGATCGCGTGGAAATCGATGCCCTGCTGGCGGTACCCGTCGAGCACGGCGTCGAGCGCGGCGCGCTCGTCAGCCGGCCAGGCGTGATCCATCAGGCCGCGGCCGGCGACGCCGAGCAGGTGATACCCGGTCCACAGCAGATAGCCGGCCACCGCGATCGCCACCAGCGCGTCGAGCACCAGCCAGCCGGTCAGCGCGACCAGGGCCACGGCGACGACGATGCCGGCCGTGGTCCAGACGTCGCTCATCAGGTGGCGGCCGTCGGCGATCAGCGCCGGCGAGCGGTGCCGGCGGCCGACCTGCAGCAGCAGGCGCGCGACGACCAGATTGACGAGCGAGGCCAGCACGCTGATCGCCAAGCCGATGCCCGGCTGCTGCAGCGGCTGCGGATGCAGCAGGCGTGGCAGCGCCGCGTAGCAGATGCCGAGCGCGGCGATGAAGATCAGCGCGCCCTCGAAGCCGCTCGAGAAGTACTCGGCCTTGCCGTGGCCGTAGGCGTGCTCGTCGTCCGGCGGCATCGCCGCCCAGCGCAGCGACGCGAACGCGGCGAGTCCGGCGCCGAGGTTGACCAGCGATTCGAGCGCATCGGACAGCAGGCCGACCGAACCGCTGTAGTGCCAGGCGACGAACTTGAGCAGCATCGTCAGCCCCGCCGCGGCGACCGACAGCAGCGCGTAGCGGGCCGGCGCGCCGAGTCCGCCGAGCATCAGACTCCCGCCGTGGTCAGCGCCCGCGCGATCTCCGCTTCGAGCATGTCGAGATCGGGAATCAGCGCTTCCTGATTGGCGACGCGGGCGCGCGCCAGCAGCAGTTCGGGGCGGTCGCGCTCGCGCAGCGGCAGCGGCTGCAGCGCCGCGCGGTTCAGCGTGACCAGATGCGGATAGGCCTGGGTGACGAGCGCAAACTGACCGGACGGCAGGTGGCGGCCGTTGGAGTTCAGGACGACGAGGCGCTCGCGGCGCGGATCGGACGCCGCTTCGCCGCGGTTGAGCGGTTCGAAGCGCAGCACCGGCAGACGCCGGCCGTTCCATTCGAGCAGGCCCGGCAGCCACGGCGGCAGCCGCGGATTCGGCTGCACGGCATCGCGGGCGACGACTTCGGCGACCGCGAGATTCGGCAGCAGCAGCGTGTCGCCGGCCAGCGCGATCAGCACCGCATAGAGCTGCTGGCGGGTCGCCGGCGTAGGGGTATCGACCGTCATGCCTGGCTCAGGACCCCGCGCAGTTCGTGCATGAGCTGATCTTCCTGGTAGGGCTTGATCAGGTAGCGGTTGACGCCGAGCGCGCGGGCGCGCTCGCGGTGTTTCTCGCCGGAACGCGAGGTGATCATGATGATCGGCGTCGCCGCGATGCGCGGCGTGTTGCGCACGTAGGCGGCGACTTCGAAGCCGTCGGCGCGCGGCATCTCGATGTCGAGCAGGATCGCCGCCGGCGTCTCGCTCTGCAGCTGCGCCATCGCGTCGAGGCCGTCCTTGGCGGTGACCACCGCGTAGCCCTGACGCGTCAGCAGGCGCTCGGTGACGCGGCGGATCGTCAGCGAGTCGTCGACGACCATCACCAGACCGCGCGTCGCCGCCGCCTCGGCGCTCGGCGCCGGACCGGCGGCGGCCATGCGCAGCGCCCGGCGCGCGGCATGCTGCGCGAGTTCGGCGACGTCGAGGATCAGCACCGCGCGGCCGTCGGCGAGGATCGTCGCGCCGCTGACGCCGGGCACGCTGCTGATCTGCGCGCCCACCGCCTTGGACACGATCTCGCGGTTGCCGAGCAGGGCGTCGACGACCACCGCGTAGCGGCGATCGCCGGCACCGATGCCTTCCGGCAGGCGCACGAGGATCGCGTGCGCGGTCTTGCCGTCGGCGCCCGCCGCTTCGCGCGGGCTGCCGAGGAAACCGCCGAGATGACGCACGCGGTAGTCGGCACCACCGTACGCGAACAGCGGACCGTTGTCGGCGTAGTACGCCGGCAATTCGTCGCGGGCGATGCGCACGATGCCCTCGATGCTCGACAGCGGGATCGCATAGGCTTCGCCGCCGACCTCGACCAGCAACGCCTGCGACAGCGCCAGATTCAGCGGCAGACGCACCAGGAAGCGCGCACCGCGGCCGATCTCGGACGACAGCTCCAGCGTGCCGCCGAGCTGCTTGACCTCGGCCGCGACCACGTCCATGCCGACGCCGCGGCCGGCGTCCTGGGTCAAGGAACGCGCCGTCGAGAAGCCGGGCATGAAGATGAACTGCGCCGCCTGTTCGTCGGAAACCTGCGCGTCGGCCGGCATCAGGCCGCGCTTGATCGCGATGGCGCGGATCGCGTCGTAGTCGAGTCCGGCACCGTCGTCGCGCACTTCGACGTAGAGCTGCGTGCCTTCGCGCCAGAGGTTGATCTGGATCTGTCCGGCCGGCGCCTTGCCGCGCGCGGCGCGCACGTCCGGCGCCTCGACGCCGTGCACGACGGCGTTGCGCAGCAGGTGCTCGAGCGGCGCCGTCATGCGCTCCAGCACATTGCGGTCGAGCTCGGCATCGGCGCCGGAGAAGACGATGTCGGCGCGCTTGCCGTTCTCCAGCGCGGTCTGCTGGACGACGCGCTGCAGACGCGCGGCCTGGCGCGAGAACGGCACCATCAGCGTGCGCATCAGGCCCTGCTGGACCTCGGTGTTGACGCGGCCCTGCTGCTGCAGCAGCGTCACCGCGCCGGTCGCGTAGGTGTCCATCGAGCCGTGCACGGCGGCGAGGTCGCCGACCGATTCGGCCAGCGCGCGCGACAGCTCCTGCATGCGCGTGTAGCGGTCCATTTCGAGCGGATCGAATTCGCCGGCGTAGCGGTCCGGGTGCTCGGACTGGGTCAGGCCGCGCGCGGTGATCTGCGCGTCGGTCTCGGCATCGAGCTGGCGCAGCTGCTCGCGGACACGCGCGATGGTCTGCGCCATTTCCGCGAGCTGCGCCTGGATGCCGCTGTTGTGTTCCTCGAGGCGCGAGCGGTAGATCGAGATTTCGCCGGCGTCGTTGAGCATGCGGTCGAGCGCATCGACCGGTACGCGCGCGGTCTCGCGCTTGAGCGCAATCTCGCGCTCACTGCCCTCGTCCGGGCGCCAGAACAGCTCCGGATCCCAGAGGCCGCTCGGCGTGGCGGCGGACACCGGCGCCGGCACCGCTGCCTTGTCGGCATGCAGCAGGCCGTGGAAGTCGCGGCGCTCCAGCTGATCGCTCATCCGGCGCAGCGCGGCGACCGCCTCGCCGACCGGTGCCAGCGCCTCGGCCTGCACCGCGCCCGAGGCTTCGAGCGCGACCAGACGCGTCTCCAGTTCGTGCGCGGCGTCGCCCATCGCGAACAGGCCGGCCATGCGCGCGCCGCCCTTGAGCGTATGCAGCGCGCGCTGCATGTCCTGCGCCGGCCCGCTCTGCGCCGGCGCGACGCGCCAGCGCGCGTAGGCGCGCTCGAGCTGTTCGAGCAGCTCGACGGCCTCGCCGCCGAAGATCTCGACCAGATCGGCGTCGACCGCCGGCGCCGTTTCGTCGTAGCGCGGCGCTTCTTCGGCGGCCGGCGCGAACGCACCGGCCGGCGTCGCCGCGAGCGGCTCCGGCAGCGGCTCCGGCAGCGACGCTGCCAGCATCTCGGCCGCCGGCGCCTCGCCGGCCGCCACCGTTGCTGACGGAACCTCGGCGTCCGCGATCTCGGCCGGCGGCACTGCGTCCGCGGCCGCGGCGGCAGGCGCCGGCGCCGTGGCAGTGGTGACGTCCTCGAGCTCGACGAGCAGCGGCTGCAGATCCGGCAGGCGACCGCGCTTGAGATCGTCGACCGCGTAGCGCAAGCCATCACCGGCCAGCTGCAGGCGCGCGGTGACGCCGCCGAGATCGGCGCCGGCGCGATCGACCAGCGTTTCCAGCCGATGCGCGACTTCGCCGACCGCACCGACGCCGGCGACGCGCGCGCTGCCCTTGAGCGTATGCAGCAGGCGGCGCAGCTCGTCGAGCGCATCGGGATCGCGCGGATTGCGTTCCAGCGCCGCGCCGGCGGCGTCGTAGCCTTCGAGCAGCTCCTCGGCCTCGGCGATGAAGATGTGCAGCAGTTCGGGATCGAGGCCGAGATCGGCGACCGCGTACAGCGCCGGCGGCACCGGCGCCGGCGCCGGCAGCAGCGCGGCGGGCTCGGGCTCGTCTTCGGCGACCGGCGGGATCTCGATCGGTTCCGCGTCGTCGGCGGCCGCGGCCGTGCCGGCGTCGCTCGGCGCGGCTTCGGCCGCGGCGGGCGCTTCCGGCACGGCGGCGTAGCGCAGCGACTCGACCACCTCGGGCACCAGCGACGCGGCCGGCGCCTCGGTCGCAATCGCCGCCGGCGCCGGCTCGGCGGCCGGCACCGCGGCGGGTGCCGCCGTGTCCCAGGCCAGCGCCTCGATACGGGCGACGAATTCGGCGCCGTCGCCATGCAGGCGGCCGTCGCGATAGGCATCGAGCTGCTGGTAGATGCCCTCGCAGAAATCGCGCAGTGCGGCGAACGCACCGGCCGACGGCAGCAGATCGGCAGTCAGCGCCTCGTCGATGCGCTTCTGCAGCGCGCGCGCGACGTTGCCGACCGCCGGGCACTGCGCCATCAGCGCGGCGCCGGTCAGCGTGTGGAAGACAACTTTCAGTTCCTGGCGCGCGGCGCGGTCGTCCGGCGCCTGCGCCCAGGCATTGATGAGGCCTTCGGCCTTCTGCACGAGATCGAAAGCCTCGCCGGAGAAGATCTCGGCGAGCTGGCGCGCCTCGTCATCCTCGTGCAGGCGATCGACGCTGCCCTGCAGCGACTCGATCTGCTCGATCCACAGGCGGGCGTCCTGCTGCTGCACGGCCTTGCTGCCGACCTGTTCGCTCCACTTGAGCAGGGTGTCGGTCGCCGCTTCGAGCAGGCTGAGGCCGGCGTCGTCGAGCGCCTGCGCGTCGCCCACCGCGCGTTCGAGCCAGTGCTCGAGCGCGCCGGCCAGCTCGCTGATCGCCGGCGCGTCGATCACCCGCGCGGCACCGCGCAGCGTATGGAACGCGCGCACCACGAGTTCGTCGACCGGATAGCGGCTGCGCGTGTGATCGTCGAACTGCGCGAGCCAGGCGCGCACCTCGCCGAGCTTGTCGAGCGCGTCCTCGCGGAAGATCGCCGCCATGTCCGGTTCGCCGGCGGCGTCCGGATCGCGGCCCTCGGCGTACTCGCGGGCCCGCGCCGCGAGCGCTTCGGCGGCGCCGTCCGGATCGCGGCCGGCGCGGAAGTCCTCGATCAGGGCCGGCAGCAGCGCAACCGCGTCGCCGACCAGCTTGACCGCGCCGGTCGAGGTCGGCACCGAGCCGTCGAGGCAGCGGTTCAGCAGGCTTTCGATCGCCCACGCGAACTCGCCGAGCGCGCTCGCGCCGACCGTCCGGCCGCTGCCCTTCAGCGTGTGGAAGCAGCGGCGGATCGTGGTCAGGCGCTCGCGGTCGCGCGGGTCGCGCATCCACAGCGGCAGATTGTCGCGCAGCGCGGCGAGCACCTCGCCGGCCTCCTCGAGGAACACCTCGCGGATCTCGTCGTCGAAGCTGTCCGGCTCCGGCGTCGGCGCCGCGGCTGGCGGCGGCGCCGCGGCGAGCGCTTCCGGCGCCGCCGCTTCGGGTTCGACCGGCACCGCGTCGGGCGCCGGCGGCTCGTCGGCCGGCGCGAGCGTCGGCCGCGCGACCGCCGCCTCGATCGCGGCGACGAAGGATTCGATCTGCGCCGGCAGCACCTCGGTGAGCGGCGAGTCATCGCGCTCCGCCTCGATGTAGTACTCGAGCGCGGCGATCGTGTCGGCGAAGCGCTCGGGCAGGCCCTGGCCGTCGCGCAGGCGCACGAACTCGGGGCTGGCGACGAAGCGGCGCAGGCGGCGCACCGCCTCGGCGACGCGCGTGCGGCGCAGGATCTCGAGTCCGGCGCCGACCTCGTCGATCAGCAGCACGGCGTCGGGCAGCTCGTTGGTCGCGCCGGACTTCAGAAAGCCGTCGACCGCCTGCTTGACGCGCGCGAGGTTGACCAGCGACTCGCGGTACAGCGCCTGCATGCCTTCGGCGTAGTCGCGCGGCGTCGGCGTGTCGAGGGTCAGCTCGTCGCGGCCCTCGACCGGGCGCAGCTGGCGGAACAGCGCGTCTTCGAGCGAGTTCTCGACGCGCAGGATCGATTCGGCGAGCGTCAGCCACTGCGCGAGGCCAGCCTCGGCGCCGAGCGCCTCGAGCGATTGCGCCTGATTGACGACCGTCTGCTGCAGCACGCGCAGGCCCAGCGCGCCGAGCACGTCGGCGATGCGGCGCAGGCTCTGCCGGGTCTCGGCGAAGCCGTCGGCGCTGCCGCCGCCGGCACGCACGACGAGGTCGATGTGATCCTTGACGCGCGCGAAGTCGGCGCGGATCTCGTCCGAGACCTTGGCCAGCAGCGACGTGCTCGGGCCGTGGATGCGGCGGCGGCGCGCGTCGAGCTCGGCCGGATCCGGCAGATAGGCGTCGAGCTGGAAATGCTGGCGCAGTGCCTGCACGCGCGCGCCGCGGCCGCGCGAGCGGCCGACGAAGAACAGCAGCTGCAGCGACAGCTCGTAGGCGCCGGCCGCGGCGGCCTCTTCGCCGGCCTCGGCGATCAGCTTCATCTGCTGGCCGACGCGGCCGAACAGGCGCTTGAGATCCAGCGAGTTGTCGAGGCTGCGGCCGAGCAGCGCCTCGATCGCCGCCGCCGCGCTGCGCCACAGCTGATGGGTCTCGCTGCGCGCGGCGTGCTGGGCGAGCTGCTCGGCGATCTTGCCGATGCGCGCGCCGGCGGTCTGCGCGTCCGGGGCATTGCGGATCCAGGCCAGCAGCGACGCCTGGAAGGCCGCGAGATAGCGCTGCGCCTGCTGCTGCAGTGCGCCGGGCGCGCGCTCGCCTTCCGGCAGCGGCAGCTTCAGATCGAGCGCCTGCAGCTGGCCGGTGAAGACTTCGACCTCGGTCAGCACCGGCTGGCCGCGCGCCAGGCGCAGCTCGTTGATCGCCGGCTGCAGCACCAGCGCGCAGTCGGCCATGTCCTCGGACAGCGCCTGCAGGTAGTCGGCGAGCTGCACGGTGCCGCCGAGCAGCGCGCTGTAGAGCACTTCGGGGTCGCGCACGCCGCCACGCAGCAGATCGTGCAGGCCCGCGGTCATTTCGCCGGCGAGCTGCGCGGCGCCGATGCAGCGGATCATCGCCGCCGTGCCGCGCACCTGGTGCAGCTCGACGTAGGCCTGCTGCAGCGGCAGCGGATCGGCCGGATTCTCGACGTGCTGCTCGATCAGCGAGCGCGCACGCGCCACGCTCTGGTCGAGCTCGCCGCGCACCCAGTGCAGGCCGCTGAACGCCGCGGGCTTGAGGCGGGCGTTCATGCGGCGGCCGCCCGGAAGCTTTCGCTCTGCGCGAGGCGGTGCAGGCTCATCGCATACCACGGATGGCCTTCGCGGACGAACGCGCCGAGCAGGTACGGCGTGAACGGCGCGGCGTCGGCTTTCATTTCGTTGCGCTGTTCGGCGGCGGTGAACTGCCGGTAACCGGCGATCTCGTCGACCAGCAGCCCGGCCGGCAGACGCTTGGAGTTGAGCACCAGCACGCGCTGGCCGCGCTGCGCCTCGCCGGCCGGCAGGCCGAAGAAGCGCGGCAGATCGACGATCGCCAGCAGTTCGCCGCGCACGTTGGCGAGGCCGGACAGCCACGGCCGCGCGTTCGGCACGCGCGTCACGCGCGGCGGCGCGATCACTTCGCGCACGTCCTCGCGCGGCGCCACGAACCAGCGCGAGGCGATGCGAAAGCCGAGACCGGTCCAGCTCTGCGCCTGGCCGCCGCCGGCGTCGAGGCGTGCCGCCTGCAGCCGTTCCTCGAGCTGCTCGAGGATCGCGAACGGGTCATCACGCAAGGCCCGCAGGTCGGTGCTCATGGCCAAGGCCGGGTCCGTCAGCGGCGCACATGGGCGCGCACCGCGCCCAGCAGTTCGTCGCGCGTGAACGGCTTGGTCAGGTACTCGTCGGAGCCGACGATGCGGCCGCGGGCGCGGTCGAAGAGGCCGTCCTTGGAGCTGAGCATGATGACCGGCGTGCTGCTGAACTGCGGATTGTTCTTGATCAGCGCGCAGGCCTGGTAGCCGTCGAGGCGCGGCATCATGATGTCGATGAAGATGATGTCCGGCTGGTGGTCGGCGATCTTCGACAATGCTTCGAACCCGTCCTGCGCCGTCACCACCTGGTAGCCCTCGCGCGCGAGCAGGGTCTCGGCCGTGCGGCGGATGGTCTGACTGTCGTCGATGACCATGACCCGGGCCGTGGCATTTGCCTCTGTGGACACTCCCTTCCCCCTCAAGCGCTTGCGCTGCGATGTTGCGGCGGTTTTTAGCACAGTCGCTGCGCAGCTGCCTATCGGCCCCGGCGAGCGTCGGATCCGGGCCGCCGAACGCGCATGCGTTACTATCCGTTCCCATGAATACCGACCCGAATCCGCAACCGGTGCCGCGCCTGCTGACGGCGCAGACCGGGCCGCTGCTCAAGCTCGAATCGACCTTGCTGGCGCGCGCCGCCGACATCGAAGCCTGGTTCCGCCAGCAATGGCAGAAGACCCCGCCGCCGTTCTACAGCTCGGTCGACCTGCGCAACGCCGGCTTCAAGCTGGCGCCGGTCGACACCAACCTGTTCCCCGGCGGTTTCAACAACCTGAACCCGGCGTTCGAGACGCTGTGCGTGCAGGCTCTGCAGGCGGCGATGCAGCGCGTCTGCCCGAACGCCTCCGGCGTGCTGCTGGTGCCCGAGAACCACACGCGCAACAAGTTCTATCTGGAGAACGTCGCGACCCTGTACGGCCTGATCAAGAAGGCCGGCTTCCACGTGCGCATTGGCTCGCTGCTGCCGGAGCTGCGCGAGCCGCTGGAGCTGACGCTGGAGATCTCCGGCCGCAAGCTGCTGCTCGAGCCGCTGCAGCGCACGGACGACCGCGTCCACGTCGGCGACTTCTATCCGTGCACGGTCCTGCTCAACAACGATCTGTCGGCCGGCGTGCCGGAGATCCTGCAGGGCATCGACCAGGACGTGGTGCCGCCGCCGGACCTCGGCTGGCATCTGCGCCAGAAGTCGAACCACTTCGGCTTCTACCGCGAAGTCGCCCGCGAGTTCGCGGCCGTTGCCGACATCGATCCGTGGTTCGTCGATCCGCTGTTCCGCAACTGCGGGCAGATCAACTTCATGAGGCAGGAAGGCATCGACTGCCTGGAAGCGAACGTCGGCCTGCTGCTCGAGGACATTCGCGCCAAGTACGCCGAATACGGCATCCGCGACGAGCCCTTCGTCATCGTCAAATCCGACGCCGGCACCTACGGCATGGGCGTGATGACCGCCAAGAGCGTCGAGGACGTGCGCAACATGAACCGCAAGGCGCGCACCCACATGGCCAGCGCCAAGGAAGGCCGCGAGGTCACCGGCGCGATCATCCAGGAAGGCGTCTACACCTTCGAGAAGATGGGCGCCGACGAGGCGACCGCCGAGCCGGTCGTCTACATGATCGACCGCTTCGTGGTCGGCGGCTTCTACCGCCTGAACTCGCAGCGCGGCAACCAGGAAAACCTCAACGCGCCGGGCATGCGCTTCGAACCGCTCGCCTTCGACGAGCCCTGCTGCGCGCCGGACCACAGCTGCGGTCCGGACGAGCGGCCG
Organism: Solimonas variicoloris DSM 15731; assembly: GCF_000382285.1. GTDB lineage: Bacteria > Pseudomonadota > Gammaproteobacteria > Nevskiales > Nevskiaceae > Solimonas > Solimonas variicoloris. Next base: position 426,028 of record NZ_KB907926.1, read on the forward strand.
AACCGCTTCTACGCCTACGGCGTCGTCGCCCGCCTCGCGGCGCTGGCGGCGGCGCGCGAGATCGCCGCGGTCAGCGCGATCCGCGCCGAGAGCAGCGCCGCGCTGGCCTGAAACGCCGGGTGCCGGGGCCGCGCCGGCGGCCTTGGCACCCGATTTGCTGGCTGATCGGGGCCCAGGAAAGGAGTCCTCGATGAAGCCAGGGATCATGGCCGTGGTCGCGTGTGCCGGCGCGACCTTCACCGCATCCGCCGTCGCCGCCGATTGCCGGCTCGCCGACACGGTGCCGCTGCGCATGTACGTCACCAAGCCCGACGATCTGTTCCTGCCGCTGGCGGAACCGCTCGCCGTGCCGAGCTACCGCCTCGGCGAGGCGCTGACCGTCAAGGCCGGCGACATCGTGCTGAGCCGCAAGGTGGCGATGGTCGGCAAGCTCGCGCGTTTCGACGCCGACGTCGCCTACCGTTCGCGCATGCCGTTCTCGACCGACTACACGCTTAAGGGCGGCGTCGACTACCCGCTGCTGGCGATCAGCACGACGACGCGGCTGCACGCGATCGCGCTCAAGGTCTCGAACGGCAACGACGACTACGTGTTCGTCGACGGCAACGGCGCGCTCTGCGAGAAGCCGATGGTCTACGAGCACTGGCACGAATACCTGACGTACCGCGCCGGCCGCTATACCGCCGCGCCGGAGCTCGCCGCGCACCAGCTCAGCACCGAGCCCGCTGCGGTCGAGGCCGGCGCCGACGGCGACACGATCCTCGTCGACCACATCGACGCGGCGGCCGTGGACTTCAGCCTGCGCCGCACCGTCCACGGCAAGATGGGCGAGGCACAGAAGTTCTCGTTCGACATCCACAGCAAGGAAGTCGCGCTCGGCGGCTATACGCTGCGCCTCGACGCGGCGACGCCGGACAGCCTGACGCTCGCGGTGGTCGGCGAACCGGCGCTGCCGTAGCGCGCCCGCGGCGGCGCCCTACCCGGGCGCCGCCGATGCCGCTACGCTGCGCGGCATGAAAAGCTCCGCACCGAAAACGCTCGGGGTCGTCATGGACCCGATCGCGTCGATCAAGCCGTACAAGGACACCACGCTGGCGCTGATGCTGGCGGCGCAGAAGCGCGGCTGGACGCTGCGCTATCTGGAAATGAACGACCTCTGGCTGCGCGACGGGCACGCCTGGGGTCACGCCCGTCCGCTGACCGTGTTCGACGACAAGAAGCACTGGTTCGAACTCGGCGAGGCGGACACCGTCGCGCTCGGCGATCTCGACGCGATCCTGATGCGCAAGGATCCGCCGTTCGATCTCGAATACATCACCGCAACGTACATCCTCGAACGCGCCGAGGCCGCCGGCGCGCTGGTCGTCAACCGCCCGGCGAGCCTGCGCGACTGCAACGAGAAGATGTTCACCGCCTGGTTCCCGGAGCTGACGCCGCCGACGCTGTTCTCGCGCAGCGAGGCGACGCTGCGCGCGTTCCACGCCGAGCATCGCGACGTCATCTACAAGCCGGTCGACGGCATGGGCGGCATGGGCATCTTTCACGTCGACCCGTCCGGCCGCAATCTCGGCGCCGTGATCGAGGAGCTGACGCGCCACGGCACGCGCACCATCGTCGCGCAGAAGTACCTGCCGGCGATCAAGGACGGCGACAAGCGCGTGCTGGTCGTCGACGGCGAGCCGGTGCCGTACTGCCTGGCGCGCGTGCCGCAGGCCGGCGAGACGCGCGGCAATCTCGCCGCCGGCGGGCGCGGCGAACCGCGGCCGCTGACCGCCCGCGACCGCCAGATCGCCGAGACGGTCGGCCCCGAACTCAAGCGCCGCGGCCTGCTGTTCGTCGGTCTCGACGTGATCGGCGAGCACCTCACCGAGATCAACGTCACCAGCCCGACCTGCGCGCGTGAAATCGACGCCGCCTACGGTACCGACATCGGCGGCCTGCTGATCGACGCCATCGAACGGCGCCTCGCCTAGCCCCACGTGCAGGCGCGCACGGCGGAGCGCCGCGTCGCGACCGTTCGGCGGCCCGGCGCTTGCCGGCGCACGGGCCGGTCCGGATACTGGACCGCGCCCCATCCAGACGGTTTTGCGGATGCCATGAACGACGAAGACTTCCTGAAGCATCAGTTCCTGGTCGCGATGCCCAGCCTCGAGGACGAGAACTTCGTGCAAACCGTGTCGCTGCTCTGCGAGCACAACGACAGCGGCGCGATCGGCCTCGTCATCAACCGCCCGACCGACCTCAAGCTCGGCGACATGATGGAGCAGATGGGCCTGGAGCACGGCGCGCTCGGCGACGAGGCGATCGTCTTCTGGGGCGGCCCGGTGCAGCCCGAACGCGGCTTCGTCGTGCACCGCCAGCCGGGCGGCTGGGAGTCCAGCCTCGAAGTCGGACAGGACCTTTACATCACCACCTCGCGCGACATCCTGCGCGCGATCGGCCAGGGCGAAGGCCCGCGCGATTACCTCGTCGTGCTCGGCTACGCCGGCTGGGGCGCCGGCCAGCTCGAAAGCGAGATCCTGCACAACTCCTGGCTCAACACGCCGATCGACGAGCAGATCCTGTTCCGCACGCCGGCGCGCGATCGCTGGCAGGCCGCGACCCGCCTGCTCGGCGTCGACGTCACCCAGCTCGCCGGCAACGCCGGCCACGCCTGAGGATCGAACGCCGCCGCGCCCGGCCGGCGCCGGGGCGCTGCAACAGTGCCCGGCGTTTGCTACGGTGCCGGCCCATTCCCGGCTTCGCCACCCCATGCCCACCTATCTCGGCTTCGACCACGGCGAGAAACGCGTCGGCGTCGCCCTCGGCGACGACCTGACCGGCAGCGCGCGGCCGCTGCCGGCGCTCGCCGACGGCGACTGGGCCGGCATCGAGCGCCTGATCCGCGAATGGCGCCCGGCGGCGCTGATCGTCGGCCTGCCGCTGAACGAGGACGGCGCCGAGCAGCGCGCCACGGCCGCGGCACGCCGCTTCGCCGCGCAGCTCGCGCAGCGCTACGGCCTGCCGGTGCACCCGGTCGACGAGCGCTACTCCTCGCGCGCCGCCGACGACGCGCTGCGCGAGGCGCGCGCCAGCGGCCGCATGGTGCGGCGCGTGCGCAAGGGCGACCGCGACGCCCAGGCGGCGCGCGTGATCCTCGAGCAGTGGCTCGCCGAACACGCATAGAGGCCCGCCTGCGGGAAGTCCCGCGCTTTCAAAGCACGCGCGCGCTGGGCGACAATAGCCGCCCAGAATGAAGACCACCGAACCGAATCACGGCCTCCAGCTCGACGCGCGCGGGCGACTGCGCCATCTGCTGACGCTCGATGGCCTGCCGCGCGAGCTGCTGATCGACATCCTCGACGAGGCCGAGGCGCACGACAAAGTGCTGCGCGGCCAGGACAAGAAGCAGGGCACGCTGTCCGGACGCACCATCGTCAACCTGTTCTTCGAACCGAGCACGCGCACGCGCACGACCTTCGAGCTTGCCGCCAAACGCCTGTCGGCCGACGTGCTGAACCTGCAGGTCTCGGCCTCGTCGACGTCGAAGGGCGAAACCCTGTTCGACACGCTCAAGACGCTGGAAGCGATGCAGGCCGACATGTTCGTGGTCCGCCACGAAGCCTCCGGCGCCGCGCATTTCTTCGCCGAGCATGCCGCGCCCGGCGTGGCGATCCTCAACGCCGGCGACGGCCGCCACGCGCACCCGACGCAGGGTCTGCTCGACCTGTTCACGATCCGCCGCTACAAGGGCGGCGGCGTCGGCGGACCGTCCAACGACTGCTTCAAGAAGCTGACGGTGGCGATCGTCGGCGACGTCCTGCACTCGCGCGTCGCGCGCTCCGACATCCACGGCCTGCGCATCCTCGGCACCAAGGAAATCCGCGTGGTCGCGCCGCCGACGCTGGTGCCGGCCGACATCGAGGCGATGGGCGTCAAGGTCTTTCACGAGCTCGAAAGCGGCCTCGACGGCGCCGACGTCGTGATCCTGCTGCGCCTGCAGAAGGAACGCATGATGGGCGCCTTCCTGCCGTCGCTGGCCGAATTCCATCGCGACTTCGGCCTGACCCGCGCGCGCCTCGCCAAACTCAAACCCGAGGCCATCGTCATGCATCCGGGTCCGATCAACCGCGGCGTCGAGATCGAGGGCGACGTCGCCTACGGTCCGCGTTCGCTGATCCTCCACCAGGTCAGCCACGGCATCGCCGTGCGCATGGCGGTGATGTCGATGATCCTCGGCGCACCGGCCGCAGCCGAAGCGCGTTCGCCACGGAGCCGCCGATGAAACCGCAGTCTCCGGACTGGTCGCCGGCCCGCGCCGTGAAGCCGGACAGCCCGACGCCGCGCTCGCTGCTGATCCGCGGCGCGCGCGTGCTCGATCCCGGCAGCGGTTTCGACGGCATCGGCCACGTCGGCATCCGCGACGGCGTGATCGTCGCCTGCGAACCGTCGCTGCCGAACGAGGCCTACGACGAGACCGTCGACGCCGACGGCCTGTGGCTGATGCCGGGTGTGGTCGATCTCTGCGCGCGTTTCCGCGAGCCGGGGCAGACACACAAGGCCAGCTTCGCCAGCGAAGTGCCGGCCGCGCAGGCCAGCGGCATCACCACCGTGCTGCTGCCGCCGGACTGCCAGCCGGTGATCGACTCGCCGGCGATGCTGCTGCGCGTACAGCGCATCGCCGCGCAGGCCGGCGGGCTCGATGTGCGCGTGCTCGGCGCGCTGACCAAGGGCCTCGGCGGCGAGGCGTTGGCCGAACTCTCGTCGCTGAAGAACGCCGGCGCCAGCGGCGCCAGTCAGGCGCTGCAGCCGATCCGCGATTCGCTGGTCGCGCGCCGCGCCCTGGAATACGCGCACGGCCTCGGCATCACCGTGCACGTGTTCGCGCAGAACGCCGCGCTCGCCGCCGGCGGCTGCGCGCACGAGGGCGCGATCGCCACCCGCCTCGGCCTGCCGCCGATTCCGGCCGCCGCCGAGGTATCCGGCATCCGTTTCTGGATCACGCTGGTCGAGGACACCGGCGCGCGCGTGCACTTCTGCCGTTTGTCGACCGCGCGCGGCGCCGAGCTGGTGGCGCTCGCGCAGCAGCGCGGCCTGCCGGTCAGCGCCGACGTCGCCGCGCACCAGCTGTTCCTGACCGACGCCGACATCGACGGCTTCAACGCGCTGTGCCATGTGCAGCCGCCGCTGCGCGGCGCGGCCGACCGCGACGCGCTGCGCGAGGCAGTCGCCAGCGGCGTGATCGGCGCGATCTGCTCCGACCACCAGCCGCACGAAGCCGACGCCAAGATCAATCCGTTCCCGCTGACCGAGCCCGGCATCTCGGCGCTCGAAACGCTGCTGCCGCTGACGCTGGCGCTGGTGCACGAAGGCCGGCTGTCGCCGCTGGCGATGGCCGAGTGCCTGAGCCTCGGGCCGGCGCGCATCGCCGGTCTCGATGCCGGCCGCCTCGATGCCGGCCAGCCGGCCGACCTCGTGCTGATCGATCCGGACGCCGAGTGGACGCTGCACACCGAGCGCCTGCTCAGCGCCGGGCGCAACACGCCGTTCGACGGACGCGCCCTGCGTGGACGGGTCGTTCGTACCGTTTATCGGGGTCAGACGGTATTCGCGGGATAGCGGCATTCCGCGACGGCGCGGCGCGCGGTATATAGTGAAGATCGACGCCCGCGGGGGGCGCAGGGAGAACATATGGCTCGTGTCATGATCGTGGACGATTCACCCACGGACGTGCAGAACCTCAAGAGCATCTTGCTGAAGGCCGGGCACCAGGTCATCGAAGCGACCTCGGGGCAGGACGCGCTGGAGCGCGTCAAGAGCGAGAAGCCTGACGTCGTCATCATGGACGTCGTCATGCCGGGCGTGAACGGCTTTCAGGCGACGCGCACGCTGTCGAAGGATCCGGGCACTGCGCACATCCCGGTCATCGTCGTCAGCAGCAAGAACCAGGAAACCGACCGCGTCTGGGCCCTGCGCCAGGGCGCACGCGAGTATCTGGTCAAGCCGGTCAAGGAAAGCGACCTGCTCGCCAAGATCAAAACCGTCCTCGGCGCCTGACGCGCCGGGTACCCTAGCTGGGAGGACTCATGGCGGAATCATCCGCATCGCGGCCTGCGCTCGGCAATCGCCGTGAAACGGTGCTGTTCGCCAGCGCCGTCGTACTGATCACGGTCGCCCTGAGCGCCTTCTTCCTGTCGCAGCGCACCAAGGATCGCGAACAGACCTGGGTCGAGCTGGCGCACTCGCTGTCGACCAACATCGGCGACATCGGCAAGGTCGGCGAGGAAACCGCCAGCGGCGGCCGTCCCGACTTCCTGCTGCTGGCGGCGCACGTCGAGGACATCGACGCCACCGTGCAGTCGCTGAGCACCGGCAACGACGACGCCGGCATCGCGCCGGCGCCCGGCGCGGTCGCCGGCGAGCTGGCGGGGACGACCAACGCCTGGAAGGCGATGAAGCAGTCGACGCAGACGATCCTGCAAGCCGAGGCGCCGTACAAGAAGACGGCGACGGCGGCGGCGACGATCGTCGAAGCGATCCACCCGAGCGATCCGAACGCCAAGGGTCTCTCCGAACTCTACGAGCAGGCCGTGCAGCGCCTCGCGCGCGGCAATCCGGACGCGCTCGCCCGCGCCGCGCAGCAGGTCGTGCGCCTGGAGCGCATCGCCACCACCGCGCGCCGCGTGCTCGACCGCGGCCGCGACGCGCAGGCCAGTGCCGATGCACTCGGCGCCGAACTGGCGGCTTTCAATGCCGACAACGAGGTGCTGATCGCCGACGGCAGCGCCGGCTTCGCCGCGCGCACCGCGCAGGATCAGCTCGGCAAGCTGCGCCAGGCCGCGGCAGCGATCGCCGAATCGGCGCCGGCCATCGCGCAGATGCAGGCCGCCGCCGCCGAGCTCAAGGCCAAGGCCGCCAACGTCATCTCGACGGCCTCCGAACTCGAGCAGCGCCTGATCGATACGCGCACCCGCCAGGTGGTGCTGCCGGTCGTCGTCTATGTCTCGGGCGCGCTGGCGATCCTGGCGCTGATCGCCTTCGGCGTGCTCAACGTGCTGAACACGCGCAACCGCCTGCAGCGCGCCGAGGAGCGCGACGGCAAGCAGCAGCAGGCGATCCTGTCACTGCTCGACGAAATCACCAACCTGGCCGACGGCGACCTGACGGTCGACGTCACCGTCACCGAGGACTTCACCGGCGCGATCGCCGACTCGATCAACTACACCGTCCAGAACATGCGCAACCTGGTCGGCACGATCACCTCGGCGTCAGAGAACGTCGCCACCGCCGCCACCGGCACGCAGGAGACGGCGCTGAAGATGAGCGAGGCCTCCGAGCGGCAGGCGCGCGAGATCACCGCCGTGACCAACACCATCGCCGCGACCTCGCAGTCGCTGCAGCAGGTGGCGGGCCAGGCCGAGAAACTCGCCCAGCAGGCGCAGCAGTCGGTGCAGATCGCCCACGACGGTGCCGGCACCGTCAATCGCACGATCCTCGGCATGAGCGCGCTGCGCGAGCAGATCCAGGACACTTCCAAGCGCATCAAGCGCCTCGGCGAGTCCTCGCAGGAAATCGGCAACATCATCGAATTCATCAACGACATCGCCGAGCAGACCAACACCCTCGCCCTCAATGCCTCGATCCAGGCGGCGATGGCCGGCGAGGCGGGCCGCGGCTTCGCGGTGGTCGCCGACGAAGTCCAGAAGCTCGCCGAACGCGCCGCCAGCGCCACGCGCCAGATCGAAACCCTGGTCAAGACCATTCAGGCCGATACCCAGGAAGCGATCACCTCGATGGAGCGCTCGACGCAGAACGTGGTCGGCGGCGCCAAGAGCGCCGAAGAAGCCGGCCAGGCCCTGACCAAGGTCGAAAGCTCCTCGCAGGATCTGGCCAAGCTGATCACCGAGATCGCCAATGCGGCGCGCGGCCAGTCGGCATCGGCGACGCGCATCGCCGGCACCATGCAGGTGATCCGCGACATCGCCGTGCAGACGTCCGGCTCCGCCAGCCAGACCGCGCGCGCGGTCGGCGAGCTGACCGACATGTCGGAAAAGCTGCGCGAATCGGTCGCCGGCTTCAAGCTGCCCGAGTAGGGGCACGTTTAACAGCAGCATGCACACTCGAACCCGGCCGCCGCGCCGGGTTTTTTTGTTCTGCCGGCCACTGTGCGAGCGCCATCTTTTTGCTACAACGCACCGCCATGGATACGCGGTTGCGTCGGTATGGGGCGTCCCCCTACCATTTGCCGCCTTTGCCGCGCCGCCAGCGACGCGCCGGATACCGTGCCGGTATCTTTAAGATTTCCCGTCATCTGAGGATTTTGCATGAGCTTTCAGGCCGATCTCGAAAAACTTCTCGGGCTCAAGGACGTCACGTACAAGTACGAATTGTCGAAAGCCGAGCTTTTCCACGAGGCGATCGCCAACGACCGCGGCCGCGTCCGCCGCGATGGCCCGAGCGACGAGCGGAAGGCCTACCCGACCGTGCTGGGCGTCAACGGTCCGCTGGTCTACTACACCGATCCGGACTGCACGGGCCGCCGCACCAAGGACACCTACGCGGTGCAGTGGCCGGAAGTCGAAGGCGAGATCTGGTTCAAGGCCGACCTCAATCCCTACGATCCCCAGAAGTACGAGGGCCTGCTGCAGCGCGTCGTCGCGCATGTGAACGCGAAGAAGTCGACGCTGTACGTCAAGGACGTGTTCATGGGTTCCGACCCGGACTTCGCCGTGCCGTACCGCTTCGTCGGCGAGTACGCGACGCACGCCATGTTCGCGCACAACATGTTCCCGAAGAACCTCAAGGGCGTGAAGGACGTCGACGCGCGCCGCTGGACGATGCTCAACGTGCCGAGCTTCGTCTGCGAGCCGGAACGTGACGGCTGCCGCGCCGAAGCGGCGGTGGTCATCGACACCCGCAACCGCATCTGCCTCGTCGCCGGCCGCGCCGACTACTGCGGCGTCGTCAAGAAGACCATCTTCACCGTCGGCAACTACCTGCTGCCGAAGCAGGGTCGCCTGTCGATGCACTGCTCGGCCAACGTCGGCGCCAAGGGCGACGCCGCGATCCTGTTCGGCCTTTCCGGCACCGGCAAGACCACGCTGTCGGCCGACGCCTCGCGCCGCCTGATCGGCGACGACGAGACGATCTGGTCGGACAACGGCCTGTGCAATCTCGAGGACGGCTGCTACGCCAAGCTGATCAACCTCGACAAGGACGCCGAGCCGGTCATCGCCCAGGCGCTGTCGAAGCCGGGCACGATCATCGAGAACGTGCCGCCGCTGCCGGGCAAGCGCATGGAAGAGTGCCATCCGGACGTGCTCGACCTGTTCGACGATTCGATCGCCGAGAACACCCGCTTCTCGTACCCGCTCGAAGCGAACCCGAACGTCATGCCGAACGGCCAGGGTCCGCATCCGCAGACCATCGTGCTGCTGACCGCCGACGCCTTCGGCGTGCTGCCGCCGATCTCGATCCTCGACGCGAAGGACGTCATGTACCACTTCGTGTCGGGCTTCACCGCACGCGTCGCCGGCACCGAAGTCGGCATCAGCGAGCCAACGCCGACCTTCTCGGCCTGCTTCGGCGGCCCGTTCATGGCACAGAAGCCGAACGTCTACGCCAAGCTGCTCGCCGACAAGATGGAACATCACAAGGCGCGCTGCATCCTGCTCAACACCGGCTGGAGCGGCGGCTCGTATGGCGTCGGCAAGCGCATGTCGCTGAAGATCACGCGGGCGCTGCTCAACGCCGCGCTCAACGGCGAGCTCGACAACGTCGAGACCGAGGAGCAGCCGATCCTCAAGCTGAAGATGCCGAAGTCCTGCCCGGGCGTCGACAGTGCGATCCTGAACCCGCGCAACACCTGGGCCGACAAGGACGCCTACGACGCGACGGCGATCAAGCTGCGCGACATGTTCCGCGACAACTTCAAGAAGAAGGGCTTCGCCGCGTTCGGCATCGAAGAACGCATCTAGTCAGCACGCAGCAACCCGGGGCGGCGGCCGGCAACGGCCGCCGCCCTTTTCATGGCGGCTCGTCCGCCGCCGCCGGCCGCACGGCCGGCAGCAGGCGCGCCGGCAGCACCACGACCAGCGTCGCGCCGCCCGCCTCGGAATCGCCGACCACGGCGCTGCCGCCGAGCCGTTCGGCGACACGGCGCACGATGTACAGTCCGAGCCCGGTGCCCGGCTCGGTCTCGCCGAGCCGCACGAAGCGCTCGAAGACGCGCACGCGCTGCGCCTCCGGAATGCCGCAGCCGTCGTCGGCGACCAGCAGCTGCAGGAAGCCGTCGCGCTCGCGCGCCTCGATCTTCACGCGCGTCGCCCCGCGCGCATGGCGGATCACGTTCTCGAGCAGGTTGCGCAGGATCAGATGCACCGCCTCCGGAAAGCGGGCGACGGCATCGGGCGCAACCTCGCAGGCGATCTCGATCGGCCGCGCCTCGATCTGCGGCGCCAGATCGCGCAGCACCAGCTCGACGACCGCCGACAGCGGCAGCGGCGCGCTCGGCGGCAGCGCCGCCGGCCAGGCCGAGAGGCGCGCGATCATCAGCAGCTCCTCGACCAGGCGCGCACAGGCGGCGCTGGCCGAGACGATGCGCTGCAGCACCAGCGCCACCTCGGCGCGGGTCTCGCGGCGCAGCAGCGCCTGGGCGTCGACGCGAATCGCCGACAGCGGCGTGCGCAGCTCGTGCGCGGCGCTGTCGTTGAAGCGGCGCTCGTCGTCGAGCGCGGTCGCCAGACGCTGCAGCAGCACGTTGAAGGCGCCGGCCAGCGGCCGTACTTCCTCGGGCAGGCGCTCCGGCGCCAGCGGATCGAAATCGTCGGGATCGCGCCGGGCGATGCGGTCGGCCTCGCCGGCGACCTCGCGCATCGCGCGGCCGACGACCAGACTGATCCCGGCCGCCAGCAGCGGAAACACCACGGCCGCCGGCAGCAGCAGCCACAACGCCAGCGTGCGCGCGCCCTGCTGATGGTTCCAGGCCGGCGCCGCGACCAGCACGCGGCTGCCGTCGGCATCGGCGGCCGATGCGTAGACGCGCAGCACGCGGTGGCCGTCGAAGCGGTTGCTGTAGCCCTGGCGCAAGGCCGCCAGCGGTTCCGGCGCCAGTCCGGCCGAACGCGCCAGCAGGCGGCCGTCCGCCGTCCAGATCTGGAACATCAGTTCCTCCGGACGCTCGGGCAGGCGCAGCGGCCCGCTGCCGCGGCGCTCGTCGATCAGCGCCGCGCACAGCGCCAGATCCTCGTCGAGATCGGCACGGCCGGCATGGATGACGACACCGAGGCCGAGCGCGGTGAACAGCGCCCAGAGCACGGCGAGGACGATCAGGATGTCGCGCCGCAGACGGCGGCGGATCGACAGCGGAGTCCGCCGGGATGCGGTCGTCAGCGCCTCAGGCATCGGCGTCGATCGTGTAGCCGAGGCCGCGCACCGTGCGCACCAGACTGCTGCCGAGGCGGCGGCGCAGGTGATGGACGTGAACTTCGACGGCGTTGCTCTCGACCTCCTCGCCGGCCGGATACAGCGCATCCTCGAGCTGGCGCCGCGTCAGCACGCGGCCGCGGCAGCGGATCAGCTCGACCAGCAGCGTGTAGGCGCGCGGCGGCAGCTCGACCGAGGCATCGCCGCGCCACACGCGGCGCGCGACCGGATCGATGCGCAAATCGCCGTGGCGCAGCTCGGCACCGCCGCGCTCGCAACTGCGCCGCGCGGCGGCGCGCATGCGCGCCAGCAGCTCGTCGAGGTCGAAGGGCTTGACCAGATAGTCGTCGGCGCCGCGGTCGAGGCCGAGCACGCGGTCGCGCACCGTATCGCGCGCGGTGATGACGACGATGCCGGTCAGCGGATCGCGCTCGCGCAGGCGCGGAATCAGGTCCAGGCCCTCGCCGTCCGGCAGCTGGCGGTCGACCAGGACGATGCCGTACTGCGTGGTGTCGGCCGCGAGCCGGGCGGCGGCCAGCCCGCGATGCCAGTCGACGACGTAGCCCTCCTGACGGAGAGCGGCGAGCAGCGACGAGCCCAGCAGCGGATCGTCTTCGACGAGCAGAACACGCATGCCGGGCATTATGGCGCGGGCGGACTTAAGCAGTTCTTAAGATCACCGCCCTAGCGTTGCCGCGACCCTCCCGCATGAGCGCTCGCGTGCCGTCCCGACATCCTCGTCCGCTGATCTGGTTCCACTGGCTGACCCTGCTGCTGGTGCTCACTGCCGTGCTCGTCGCCCTGAGCCGCGAGTGGATCGACAGCCGCGAGCTGCGCGCCCTGCTGCTCGACGCGCACCGGCAGATCGGCCTCGTGGTGTTCGGGCTGACACTGGTGCGGCTGCTCTGGCGCGGTCGCGGCGAACACGCCTTCGCGGCTGATGCCGACGGCGCCCACCGCTGGCTGGTGCGCGGCTCGCACGCCTCGTTCTACCTGTTGCTCGCCGTGCTGCCGGTGCTCGGCCTGCTCGCCTCGCAGGCGCGCGGACAGGCCGTGCACCTGCTCGGCCTGCCGCTGCCGACGCTGCTGGCGCGCAACCGCGATCTCGCCGAGCAGATCACCGAAATCCACGAATGGAGCGCCTGGAGCCTGCTGGCGCTCGCCGCCGGCCACGCTGCCGCCGCGCTCTGGCACCACTACATCCGCGGCGACGACACCCTGCGTCGCATGTTGCCCTCGCCGCGAATCCGCTGAACGACACCACAGGAGAGTCCGCATGTCGCTGTCCGCTGTTCGCGCTTCCACGCTGCTCCGGGGGCTGCTCGCAGGCCTCGGTCTGCTGCTCGCAGGCCAGGCCCAGGCCCTGCCCGCTTACGCCCGCCAGACCGGCCAGGACTGCGGCGCCTGCCACGTCGGCGCCTTCGGTCCGCAGCTGACGCCGTACGGCCAGCGCTTCAAGCTGGGCGGCTACAGCGACGGCGATACCCGCAGCCTGCCGCTGTCGGCGATGTTCGTCGGCACCTTCACGCACACCCAGCAGAACCTCGACGAAGCGCCGGCCCGGCATTACGACACCAACGACAACTTCGCCGCGCAGGAAGCCTCGGTGTTCCTCGCCGGCCGCCTCGCCGATCACCTCGGCAGCTTCACTCAGGTGACGTACTCGGGCATCGACCGCAAGTGGGCCTGGGATAACCTCGACATCCGCTACGCGCGCGACCTCACCGCCTACGGCAAGGACCTGACCGTCGGCGTGTCGCTGAACAACAACCCGGGCATCACCGATCCCTGGAACACGCTGCCGGCCTGGGGCTTCCCGTACGTCGGCTCCGATCTCGCACCGGAAGCGCCGGCCGCGCCGCTGCTCGCCGGCGGCCTCGAAACGCAGGTGCTCGGCCTCAACGCCTACGCCCTGCTCGACCAGCGCTGGTACGCCGAACTCGGCGCCTACCGCTCGCCCGGCCACTCGCTGCTCGACAGCCTCGGCGTGCCCAAGGACGATCTGGCGCGCACCGCCGGCCTGACGCCATACCTGCGCCTGGCCTATACGCGCGACCTGCATCGCCAGAACTACTCGGTCGGCCTGGTCGGCATGAGTTCCGACATCTCGCAGCCCGGCAGCTCGGCGCACGACCGCTACGACGACATCGGCATCGACGGCTCGTACCAGTTCCTTGGCACGCGCCGCGACATCTTCACCCTCAACGGCCTTGCCGTGCGCGAGAAGCAGACGCTGTCGGCCAGCCTCGACACCGGCGACGCCGGCAAGAAGAGCCAGAACCTGACGAGCTACAGCCTCAACGCCTCGTACTACCGCGACCAGACCTACGGCGCCACGCTCGGCTACTTCGCCACCGACGGCAGCCGCGACACGACGCTGTACGGCGACAGCGTCGCCGGCCGTCCGAACACGCGCGGCGAGATCCTGCAGCTCGACTACACGCCGCTCGGCAAGGAAAACTCGTGGCTGGCGCCGAACCTCAACCTGCGTCTCGGCCTGCAGTACACGCTGTACAACCGCTATGACGGCAAGAGCAGCAATTACGACGGTGCCGGCCGCAGCGCGTCCGACAACAACACGCTGCTGGCCTTCCTGTGGATGAGCTTCTGATGCGTACCACCGGTTTCATGATTGCGGCGCTCCTGCTCGCCGCGGCGGGCAGCGGCCCGGCCCGCGCCGACGTCAATCGCGGCGCCGATCTCTATGACGAGAACTGCGCCGAGTGCCACAGCCTCGCCAAGCCGCTGAAGAACAAAAAGGGCCCAGGCCTGGTCGGCGTCGTCGGCCGCAACGCGGCCAGCGTGCCGGACTTCAATTATTCGGACGCGTTGCGCGCATCGAAGCTGGTCTGGACCCCGGACCAGCTCGACGCCTACCTGCGCGCGCCGAAGATGCTGGTGCCCGGCGGCAAGATGAAGTTCGACGGCATGGACAAGGCCGACGAGCGCCGCGACCTGATCGAGTTCCTCGGCACCCAGCGCTAAAAAAAGCCGCATCGTCCCCGCCCGCGAGCGCACGGGCGGGGACGCTTGCGGTATCGTTGCCGGGCCATGAATCCCGTCAATCGCATCTTCTGCATCGGCAAGAACTACGCCGATCACGTCACCGAACTCGCCCATCTCGGCTACGCGCCGGACGGCGAGTGCGTGATCTTCATGAAGCCGGTTTCGGCACTGGTCGAGGAAGGCACGCCGATCGCCTTGCCGAAGGGTCGCGGCGCGATTCACCACGAGGCCGAACTGGTCGTGCAGCTGACCGGCGGCGGCCGCGACATTCCGCTCGCCGAGGCGCTCGACTGCGTCGCCGGCATCACGCTCGGCCTGGACCTGACGCTGCGCGACCTGCAGACCGAGCTGAAGAACAAGGGCAAGCCCTGGGAGCTGGCCAAGGCCTTCGACGGCTCGGCGCCGCTCGGCGACGTGCAGCCGTACCTGAACCAGGATCTGCAGAAGCTCGAATTCACCTGCCACGTCAACGGCAAGCTGCGCCAGCACGGCAGGACCGCGGACATGCTCTACCCGGTCGCGCAGCAGATTCACATCCTCTCGCAGACCTGGGCGCTCGAACCCGGCGACCTGATCTACACCGGCACGCCCAAGGGCGTCGGGCCGCTCGAAGCCGGCGACGAGATCGTGCTCGAGAGCCGCGGCATCGGCCGCTTCGCCTGGAGATGCGTCTGATGGATCCGTCGCCGCTGATCTCCGGCGCGGCCCGCATGACCGCGCGCAAGGCCGTCTCGATCTTCCTGACAGGCCTGTTCGCGATCCTGCCGATCCTGGTCACGATCAGCCTCGTGATGTGGCTGATCGGCGCCGCCGAATCGGTGTTCGGCGGCGTGCTCAGCGTGCTGCTGCCGGGCGGCCTGTACCAGCGCGGCATGGGCCTGGTGATCGCCATCGGCCTGATCTTTTTCGTCGGCCTGGCGATGCAGGGCATCGTCTCCAAGCAGGTGCTGGTCTGGGTCGACCAGCAGCTGAACCGCATCCCGCTGATCAAGACCATCTACGGCGCGGTGCGCGATCTCACCGATCTGGTTTCGAACAAGGGCGGCCAGAAGCTCGGCAAGGTCGTCATGCTGCAGTGGCCGGGCCAGCCGATCCGCCTGGTCGGTTTCGTCACGCTCGAAGATCTGAGCCGCTTCGAGATCGCCGCCGAAGAGGATTGCGTGGCGGTCTACATGCCGATGAGCTACCAGATCGGCGGCTACACCGTGTTCGTGCCGCGCAAGTACCTCACGCCGCTCGACATGAGCCTCGAGGACGCGATGCGCTTCGTCATCACCGCCGGCGTCTCGCGCTCCGACAACGGCCTGCGCGGCGCGCCGATGCCGAACACGCCGCCGCTCTGAACCGGCTGCCGCCCCGCGCCGCATGAGCCGCGCCTACACGCTGGGCCTGCTCGCGGCGCTGTATGTCGCGCAGGGCCTGCCCTACGGTTTCTTCACGCAGGCACTGCCGGTGCTGATGCGCGAGATGGGCTACTCGCTGGTCCGCATCGGCGCGACCAGCCTGCTGTTCCTGCCGTGGGCGCTGAAGTTTCTGTGGGCGCCGTACGTCGATCACTACGGCACGCGCCGGCAGTGGCTGCTGCCGCTGCAGCTCGCCGCCGCCGCCGGCGCTGCGCTGCTCGCCGCGCTGGAGATCTCGACCTCGCTGCGCTGGGTGTTCGCCGCGCTGGCGCTCTTCAACCTGATCGCGGCGACCCAGGACATCGCCACCGACGGCCTCGCCGTCAACCTGCTCGGGCCGCGCGAGCGCGGTCTCGGCAACGGCATCCAGGTCGGCGGCTACCGCCTCGGCATGATCGTCGGCGGCGGTCTGCTGCTGTGGATCTACGCCGTCGCCGGCTGGCGGCCGATGTTCGTGGCGATGGCGGCGCTGCTGCTGCTGACCGTGTTGCCGGTGCTGCGCCTGCGCGAGCCGCGCCGCGCCGCGGTCGCGCCGGCGCCGCGGGCAGTGGCGCTGGCCGGCGGCTGGTGGTCGCGCCTGCGCCGCCCCGGCGTGCTGCCGTTCCTGGCGCTGATCTCGTTCTACAAGTTCGGCGACTCGATGGGCGCCGCGCTGGTCGGCCCGTTCATGAAGGACAGCGGCTTCGGCCTGGCGCAGATCGCGCTGATCAAGGGCACGCTGGCCTCGGTCAGCGCCCTGTCCGGCGCCGCGCTCGGCGGCTGGCTGGCGTTCCGCTGGGGCCGCCGGCGCGCGCTGCTGATCGGTGGCCTGGCGCAGACCTTGAGCCTGGCGATGTACGCGCTCGCGGCGCTGGCCGCCGGCGGCTCCGGCTTCGGTTACGCGCTGACCGTCGCCGCCTGCATCGCCGAACATGTGCTCGGCGGCATCGCCACCGTCGCCCTGTTCACGCTGATGATGGACGCCGCCGAACCCGAGCACGCCGGTACCGACTACAGCCTGCTCGCCTGCACCGTGGCCATCGCGCAGGGCCTCGCGTCGATGGGGGCCGGCGTCGTCGCCGAAGTCGGCGGCTATCCGCTGATGTTCGGGGCCAGCGTCGCGCTGTCCGCCGCCGGCTGCATCGCGCTGGTCCGCGCGCTCGATCGCGGCGCCGGCCCGGCACGGCTGGCCGACGTCTGGCGATCATCGCCGGCCGGACCGGCGCCCGAACGTCTCGCCACCTGAGAGGAGCCGGCCCGCGTGACCGTTTCGGCGGCGGCTATTTCTTCTTGACCCGCGCCATCAGCCGGCGCTTCTTCTTGATCTGCCGGCCGGTGAGCTGGTTCTTCTTGTCCTTGAACGGATTGTCGCCGGTCTTGAAGCTGAGCAGCAGCGGCACACCCTTGAGCTTCAGGGCCTCGCGGAAGCGGTTGGCGAGATAGCGCTTGTAGCTCTCCGGCAGCTTCTCGGTCTGGTTGCCGTGAATGACGATCTTCGGCGGATTGCGGCCGCCCTGATGCGCGTAGCGCAGCTTGATGCGGCGCCCGAGTACGGCCGGCGGCTGATGCGCCTCGACCGCGGCTTCGAGCACGCGATTGAGTTCCGGCGTCGAGAACTCGCGCGTGGTCGCCTCGTAGGCGGCCTGCACGTCCTCCATCAGCTCGCCGAGGCCCGAGCCGTGCCGGGCGGCGATGAAATGCACCGGCGCGTAGTCGAGGAACGGCAGCTTCAGCGAGACCTGGTAGCGCACCTGCTCGCGCTCGCCGGGCGCCAGGCCGTCCCACTTGTTGACGGCCAGCACCATCGCCCGGCCGCGCTGTGCGATCAGACCCATCAGCTTGGCGTCCTGCTCGCCGATGTCGTTCTGGGCGTCGACCACGGCGATGACCACGTGCGCGCGCTCGATCGCGTCGAGCGTCTTGACGATCGAGAACTTCTCGACCGCCTCCCAGACGCGCGCCTTGCGGCGGATGCCGGCGGTGTCGATCAGCGTGTACGGATGGCCGTCGTATTCGAACGGCACGGCGATGGCGTCGCGCGTCGTGCCGGGAAAGTCGGCGGCGAGCACGCGCTCCTCGCCGAGCAGGCGGTTGACCAGCGTCGACTTGCCGACGTTCGGCCGGCCGACGATCGCCACGCGCACGGTGCCGTCGTCGCGCGGCGGCTCCGGCGCAATCGCCGGCAGTTTTTCCAGCACGTGCCGCAGCAGCACGTTGACGCCCTGGCCGTGCTCGGCCGAGATCGTCATCGGCTCGCCGAAGCCGAGCGCATAGAAATCGCCCGCCGACTGCGCGTGCGGCCGCCCTTCGCTCTTGTTGACGACCAGCGTCAGCGGCTTGCCGAGCTTGCGCAGGTGGCGCGCGATCGACTCGTCGGCGCCGGTGCGACCCTGCTGCACGTCGACCAGGAACAGCACGTGATCGGCCTCTTCGAGCGCCAGGCGCGCCTGGTCCTCGGCGAGCGCGGCGAGCGGATCGGCCGACTCCGGCATCAGGCCGCCGGTGTCGACGACGACGAAGGCGCGGTTCTCGAATTCGCCGGTACCGTACTGGCGATCGCGCGTCAGGCCCGGCAGGTCGGCGACCAGCGCGTCGCGCGTGCCGGTCAGACGGTTGAACAGCGTGGACTTGCCGACGTTGGGTCGGCCGACCAGCACCAGCGTGGGCAGTTTGTCGTTCATGGCGTGGGTCGATTGTCGGTGAAGCGCTGCGAACAAGAAAGGCGGGCAGCGCCGGATGGCACTGCCCGCCTTGCGTCGCGGCGCGTCAGCGGATGCGGACGGCGGTGATGTCGCCCTCGGCGTTGAGCACGTACAGCAGGTCCTCGCCGGCCACCGGCGCGACGCGGATCGGGTCGCTGCCGGCGCGGATGCGCGCGACGAGGTGGCCGTCCTTGGGATCGAACCAGTGCAGGTAGCCCTTGTAGTCGCCGGCGACGACCCAGCCCTTGAACACGGCCGGCGCCGACAGCTGGCGGTACTTGAGGTCTTCGTTCTTCCACAGCGCCGCGCCGGTCGCAGGATCGAGGCCCCAGACGGTGCCGGCCTCGTCGGTGACGACCACTGCCGACTCGGTGCGCGCCATGCCGCTGTAGCTCTTCACCGAACGCCGCCACAGGATCTGGCCGGTGTCGTCGTCGAGGCAGGCGACTTCGCCGCCGAAGCTCGCCGCGTACAGCTCGCCGCCGTCGGACAGCAGCGGCGCGTCGATATCGGTGATGCGTTCGAGCTCGTTGCGGCCGGTCGGCGCGGCGACGACCTGCTCCCACAGCACCTGGCCGTCGGACGTGCGCAGCGCCAGCACGCGCCCGTTGTCGAGGCCGACATAGACGCGGCCGCCGAGCACCGCCGGCGGCGACAGGCCGCGCAGCGTCAGGTTCGGCACCGTGCGGTCAGCACTCCACAGCTCGGCACCGGACTGCGCGTCGAGGCCGTAGATCTTGCCGTCGCCGGTGCGCATGAAGACGCGGCTGCCATCGCTGGCCGGCGGCGACAGCGCCTCGCTCGACAGGCGGGTCGACCACAGCGCCGCGCCGTCGGCGCGCTTCACGGCGACGATCTCGCCGTCCATGGTGCCGGCCAGCACGGCTTCGCCGTTGACGGTCGGGCCGGAGATCACGCGCTTCTTCGTGGGCGCGCGCCAGATGCGGTGGCCGGTCTTCGGATCGAAAGCGTAGATGCGGCCCTTGACGTCGGCGGCGAACAGCGCGTCCGGCTCCAGCGCCAGCGTCAGCTCGCTGTAGAACTTGCCACCGCCGTTGCCGGCGGACGCGGTCCAGGCCTTGCCGAGCTGGACCTCCGGCTTGTCGATGTCCTGGAGCTCGGCCGGCTTGCGGACGTTCTTGCCCGAACAGGCCGCGACCGCGAGGGTCGCACCGATCAGCAGCGCAACGGCGAGCGGACGGCGCCGCAGGGCCGCCGTCACGACTGCACCGTGTCGGCGAGATCGTCGAGCTTGCGCTGCAGCAACTGCCGGCTCGGCTGATCTTCCGGCGTCGCCGCGTAGGCCTTCTCGTAGGCGCTGCGCGCCGCGCCACGATCGCCCTGCGCGAGCTTGATGTCGCCGCGCAGTTCGTCGAACAGCGGCGCGAACGCGCCGGTTTCGCCATCGAGCGTCTTCAGCGCGTCGTCGAGCTTGCCCTGCTGCCACTGCACGCGCGCGGCGCGCAGCTGCGCGACCTGGCGCAGGCCCTCGTCCTTGGCATGCTCGCGCACCCACTGCAGACGCGCGGTCGCATCGTCGAGCGCTTCGGTCTTGACCGCCTCGGCCGCCATGCGCAGCTGCGCGCCGGCCGCATAGGGGGTGCCGGCGTAGTCGGCGATGAGCTTGTCGGCGAGCGCCTTGGCGGCGTCGGACTTGCCGTCGCTCAGCGCCTGCTTGAGATCCTCGTACATCTGCGAGGCATCGGCGGCGCGCTGCTGCTGGTGGTTCTGCCAGCCTTCCCAGCCGAAGATCGCGCCCAGGCCGATCACCAGGCCGGCGGCGAGCGCCTTCCAGTTCTCCTTCCACCAGGTCTTGAGCTGTTCGGCTTGCGCTTCGTCGTCGTAATGCGTCGCCACGGATGGTTATCTCGGTTCAGATTGCTTCAGAAGACCGGCGAGACGGCTCGCCAGTTCCGGCCATGCCACAAATTCTGGCGCCGCGGGGGCGTCGCCGGCGCGCAAGGATTTTACTTGAACGGTCTGCGCCTCGACCTCGGACTCGCCGAGGATCAGCGCCAGCGCCGCCCCGCTGCGGTCGGCGCGCTTGAGCTGCGCGGCCAGCTTGCCACCGCCGGCATGCAGCACCAGACGCAGCCCCGGCAGCGCATCGCGCAACTGCTCGGCGAGGCGCCGCGCCGCGCGCTGCGCCGCTTCACCGAGCCAGCAGAAGTAGACGTGCGCATCGCCGCTCGCGGTCGGCACGCCGAGCGCCTTCTGCAGCAGCAGCAGCCGCTCGACGCCGCAGGCCCAGCCGACCGCCGGCGTCGGCGTGCCGCCGAGCTGCTCGACGAGACCGTCGTAGCGGCCGCCGGCGAGCACCGTGCCCTGTGCGCCGAGCTGGGTCGTGGTCCATTCGAACACGGTGCTCGTGTAGTAGTCGAGGCCGCGCACGAGGCGGCTGTTGACCGTGCAGGCGATGCCGAGGTCGGCCAGTCCCTGCTGCACCGCGTCGAAATGCGCGCGCGCCGCATCGTCGAAGCAATCGACGATCGCCGGTGCGCCGCGCAGGATCTCCTGGGTCTGCGGCGATTTCGAATCGAGCACGCGCAGCGGGTTGCTGTGCAGGCGGCGCTGCGAATCCGCATCGAGCCCGTCCTCGTGCCGCTGCAGGAACTCGATCAGCGCGGCGCGGTAGCGGGCGCGGACCTCGGCGCTGCCGAGCGAGTTCAGCTCCAGCGTCAGGCCGCTCAGGCCGAGTTCGCGCAGCAGGCGCGCCGACACCGCGATCGCCTCGAGATCGGCGTCGGCCGTGGCGATGCCGTAGCACTCCAGGCCGAGCTGATGGAACTGCCGGTAGCGTCCGGCCTGCGGGCGCTCGTGGCGGAACATCGGCCCGGCATACCAGAGACGCTGCTGCTGGTTGTGCAGCAGGCCGTGCTCGAGGCCGGCGCGCACGCAGGAGGCGGTGCCCTCGGGGCGCAGCGTCAGGCTGTCGCCTTCGCGGTCCTCGAAGGTGAACATCTCCTTCTCGACGATATCGGTGACTTCGCCGATCGAGCGCTTGAACAGGCCGGTGTGCTCGAGCAGCGGCAGGCGGATCTCGCCATAGCCGTAGCTCGCGAACACCTCGGCGGCGACGCGCTGCAGTTGCTGCCAGGCCGCGGCATCCGCGGGCAAAACGTCGTTGAATCCGCGAACGGACTGGAAAAGATTGGCCATGTGCTTAGGGTTGCGCCGTCTCGGCGCCGGATTCTGCGCGGGCGGCGGCGGCCTTCTCGGCCTGGCGCGCGGCGATCTTCTCGCGTACGAGCTTTTCGAGCACGTCGACCAGCTCGGCGTTGTGCGCCTTGTGCTGGATCTTGCCGTCGACGTAGATGGAATTCGGGTAGCCGCCGGCGACGCCGATCGCCGCCTCGCGCGCCTCGCCGGGGCCGTTGACGACGCAGCCGATCACCGCGACGTCGAGCGGTTCGTCGATCTCGTCGAAACGCGCTTCGAGTTCCTGCACGGCCTTGATGACGTCGAAGTTCTGCCGCGAGCAGGACGGGCACGCCACCAGATTGATGCCCCTGGAACGAAGATGCAGCGACTTCAGGATGTCCCAGCCGACCTTGACCTCTTCGACCGGATCGGCGGCGAGCGAGACGCGAATGGTGTCGCCGATGCCGTCGGCGAGCAGCATGCCGAGGCCGATCGCGCTCTTCACCGCGCCGGCGCGCTGGCCGCCCGCCTCGGTGATGCCAAGGTGCAGCGGCTGATCGATCAGCGTCGCCAGCTTGCGGTAGGCGAACACGGTCAGGAAGATTTCGCTGGCCTTCAGCGAGACCTTGAAGTCCTCGAAGTTGTGGCGCTTGAGAATCTCGATGTGGCGCAGCGCGCTTTCCACCAGCGCGTCGGCGTTCGGCTCGCCGTACTTTTCCTGCAACTCGGCTTCGAGCGAACCGGCGTTGACGCCGATGCGGATCGGGATGCCGTGGTGCTTGGCGCAGGCGACGACTTCCGACACTTTCCTGTCGTTGCCGATGTTGCCCGGATTGATGCGCAGGCAGTCGGCGCCGGCCTCGGCCGCGGCGATGCCGCACTTGTAGTTGAAGTGGATGTCGGCGACCAGCGGCACGTAGCCGACTTCCTTCTTGATCTTGGCGAAGGCCTCGGCGGCGGCCAGCGTCGGCACCGAGACGCGCACGATGTCGGCGCCGGCCTTCACCGCCGCGCGAATCTGCGCGACGGTCGCGGCGACGTCCTCGGTGTCGGTGTTGGTCATGGTCTGCACCGACACCGGCGCGCCGCCGCCGACCGCGACGCGGCCGACGCGGATCTGCCGCGATACGCGGCGCGTGATCTGGTGGTGGCTCGTCATTGCCATCGGCGGCTACCTCGAACGATTCAGGGCGACGGCGGCGGCAGCGTGACGCGCGCCGTCGCGTTGTCGCGGGTGTACGGCTTGAGGTCGACCGGCTTGCCGAGGTATTCGACGCTGACCACCGGCGCGGCGCCGATGAACAGCTCGAACGGCGGCTTGCCGCTCAGCTGGTGGCGTTCGCCGGCCGCGACCAGTCCGTTGAGCAGCGAGCGGCCATCGGCATCGCTGACGCGGATCCACGACTGGCCGCTGAAGCTCAGCCGCAGCGGCGCGGCGGTCGCCGCCGTGGCGACCGTCGGATTGGCGGCGGCCGGCGCCGGAGTGGCCGGCACGGCACCAGCGCCTGCGGCAGGCGCAGTGGCCTCCGGTGCCGGTGCAGCGGGTTCGACCGCCGGCGCCGGCGGCGCGACGATATCGCCGGCCGGTGCCGACGCGCCCTCGCCCGCCGGGCCGGACACCACCGGCTCCGTCACCGACGCTGCCGGAACCGTCACCGAAACGCCCGCCGGCGCGCTCTCGGACGAGTTCTGCATCTGGAAGACCGTCGGCACCGCTGTGGTCGCGCCGCGTACCCACCACAGGAATGCGCAGACCACGATCGCGACGATCACCGCCAGCGTGCCCATCGCCACCGGCAGCCGGCTGCTCGAACCCAGCTCGGTGCCGGAAGCCAGGCGCAGCTTGGCCGGCGGCTGCGGCGCCTTTTGCGTCACGCGCGCCGCGTAGGCGTCGATCAGCTTCTGCTCGTTGAGGTTCAGCACCTTCGCGCACTTGCGGTAGTAGCCGCGCACGTAGACCGGCTCGAGCAACGCGCCAAAATCGTCACGCTCCAGCGCCTCGACCGTCGCGCGCGCCAGCTTGGTGTGCGCGGCGAGATCGTCGACCGACAGGCGCCCCGCCTGACGCGCCTCGCGGATCATCGTGCCGGGGCTCTGGCCGAGGCTGGCCGGTGCAGGTTCGGGGGCGGCTGCGGCGGAAGTGTGTTCGGTCGTTTCTGTATTCATGGCTGCCAATCGGCGAACGTGGCGGCTTCTTTGGATTCGGGGAATTCCTGGACGATGCGGCGCGCGTAATCGCGCGCAGCGTCGCGATCGCCCAGCGCCATCTCGGTGCGCGCGGCGATGCTGAGCAGTTCGGGCGTGGCGCGCGACTTGAGGTCGTAGCGCTGCAGGAAGGCGCGCGTGCGCAGGAAATCCTGGCGCGCGAAGCTGAGGATCGCCATCTGCGCCAGCGCGTCGCGATCGTCCGGCTTCAGACGCAGGGCCTCGCGGAAGTCGCGCTCGGCCTGCTCGGGGTCGGTCTTCTTGATGCAGATGCCGGCATTGGTCCAGGCCTGCTCGGGCGCCGCGAAGCGCGGATCCTTGGCGACGTCCATGAAGTAGCGACGCGCCTCGTCGGGCTTGCCGCGCTCGCAGAGGAAGACCCCGAAATTGTTCTTCACCGTCGGGTCGCTGCCGTCGAGCGCCAGCGCCTTGCGGAACTCGCGCTCGGCGGCCTCGCGATCACCGCGGGTCTGGTAGATCACCGCGAGCGCCGAATGCGCCGGCGCATACTCGCTGTCCTGATCGGCGGCCTTGAGCAGCTTCTCGAGCGCCAGATCGTACTGGCCCTGGCGCGCGTAATTGACGCCGAGCTGGGTGTTGAGCTGCGCCGCGCCCCGCCGCTCCGCGCGCTCGGCCGGCGTCGCGCAAGCGGCGACCAGCAACAAGCCCGACAGCGCGAGCGCCAGCCGCTTCTTCATCGCGACGCGCCCCGTGCGCACAAGGCATCCGTCACGTCGCTCATAGCACCGTCACCGGAAGGCCGCGCAGACGGCACTTCTGTTTCGGCTGAGCCTGACCGACCCGCTGCCCGCAGGAAGACGCGAGCGCCCGAGCAGGGGCCCCGCGCAGCGGGGATGCGACCAGCGAGCGGCTTGGCGGCCTGCGGCTCATTGCACCGTCACCGGAATGCCGCGCAGGCGGTTCTTCTGCTTCGACTGCACCTTGCCGACCAGCTGTCCGCAGGCCGCGTCGATGTCGTCGCCGCGCGTCTTGCGCGTCGTCGCAAAGACTTTGCGATCGCGCAGGATCTTGGCGAACGCGGCGATCGCTTCCGGCTTGCTGCGCCGGTACGGCGCGCCCGGAAACGGGTTGAACGGAATCAGGTTGACCTTCGCCGACAGGCCGCCGAGCAGCTTGGCAAGCTCGCGCGCATGCTCCGGCTTGTCGTTGATGCCGTCGAGCATCACGTACTCGTAGACGATGTGCGTCTTGCGGTCCTTGCCGGCCGTGTAGCGGCGGCAGGCAGCGAGCAGTTCGGCGATCGGGTACTTGCGGTTGATCGGCACCAGCTCGTTGCGCAGCGCATCGTTCGGTGCGTGCAGCGAGACGGCCAGCGCGGTATCGACATCCTCGCGCAAGCGGTCCATGAACGGCACCAGCCCCGAGGTCGACACCGTGACGCGGCGCTTCGACAGGCCGAAGCCGAAATCGTCGAGCAGGATGCGGATCGCCGCCAGCACCGCGCCGTAATTGGCAAGCGGTTCGCCCATGCCCATGAAGACGATGTTCGAGATCACGCGCTCGTTCTGGAAATCGCCGCCGAGCGTACGGGCAGCGAACCAGACCTGGGCGATGATTTCCGCCGTCGTCATGTTGCGGTTGAGGCCCTGCTGCGCGGTCGAGCAGAACGAACAGTCCATCGCGCATCCGACCTGCGAGGAGATGCAGAGCGTGGCCCGGTTCTCCTCGGGGATGTAGACGGTCTCGATGGCGTTGCCGCCGTCGAGACGCAGCACCCACTTGCGGGTACCGTCCGCCGACACCTGCTCGGTGACGAGCTCCGGCGTGCGGATCACGAAGTGCTGCGCGAGCTTGACGCGCAGCTCCTTCGAGATGTTGCTCATCTCATCGAACGAATCCTTACCGCGCCGATAGATCCACTGCATGATCTGGTCGGCGCGGTACGGCTTCTCGCCCATCTCCGCGAAGCGCGCGCGCAGCTGCTCCCGATCCAGCCCGAACAGATTGATCGGGGCGGCGGTCGCGAGGCTGGCGGCGCTGGCGGACATCGGCGGATGCGCCCTTAGCGGGTGCGCGGGCAGATCTCGGTGGCCCGGAAGAAGTAGGCGATCTCGTTCTGCGCGTTCTCGAGGCTGTCCGAGCCGTGGCAGGCGTTCTCGTCGATCGAATCGGCGAAATCGGCGCGAATCGTGCCGGGAGCGGCCTTCTTCGGGTCGGTGGCGCCCATGATGTCGCGGTGCTTGGCCACCGCGTCCTCGCCCTCGAGCACCGACACCACGACCGGGCCACTGATCATGAACTTGACCAGATCACCGAAGAACGGGCGCGCCTTGTGCACGGCGTAGAAGCCTTCGGCCTCGGCCTGCGTCAGGTGCACCATGCGCGTGGCGACGATCTTCAGGCCGGCGTTCTCGAAGCGCTCGAAGATCTTGCCGATCACGTTCTTGGACACGGCATCCGGCTTGAGGATCGAGAGGGTACGTTCAACCGACACGGTGAAACTCCTTGAAAACTGAAGGGGAAATAGCGAAAGGGCCGCGAATGGCCCAGTACGTTTACTGAGAAATCAAGGAATTATAGCCGCCGCTGCTGCGGCGCGGCAATGAATCCTGCGGCGTGCGCCGCGCTGGCCCTCAGACGGCGAAGCTCTCGCCGCAGCCGCACTGTGCCTTGACGTTGGGATTGAGGAACTTGAACGACTCGTTCAGGCCCTGCTTCTGGAAATCCAGCGTCATGCCCTCGAGCATCGGCAGGTGATCGGGCTTGACGACCAGCTTCGCGCCGTGCTGCTCGAAGACCAGATCGTCGGCGCCGATGGCGTCAGCGTAATCCATCGTGTACGCATAGCCGGAACAGCCGGACTTGCGCACGCCGACGCGCAGGCCGAGCCCGCCGCCGCGCTTGTCGATCTGCTGCTGGATGCGCCGGGCGGCGCTTTCGGTCAACTGGATGTTCATGCCTGCTTGCTCATCTGCTGCTGCAGGGCGCGGAGGACGTCCTCGCCCATGAGGGCACAATGGGCCTTGTCCTCAGGGATTTCAAGGGCGTCGCGGATCGCGCCGGCGTCGATCGCCGCCAGTCGCGTCAGCGGCTGCCCTTCCAGCTGTTCGGCGAGCCACTCGCCGACCGCGATCGCGGTCGGACAGCCGTAGGCCTGGAAACGCACCCGCGCCACCGTCGTTCCGTCCAGTCCGAGCTGCAGGCGCAGAACCGAATGCGCCGCCGGACTGCCGGCCTGCGCCTCGAGCAGGCGTCCGCCGTCCGGCAACCGGCCGCCGTGCCGCGGCGCGCGAAAGCGCGCCCAGATCGGTTCACGATAGGCGTAGACATTCTCTTGCGGATTCATGCTTCTCTCCAGAGCGGGGACAGCTCGCGCAGGAAGCGCACCGCTTCGATGATCTGCGCGGCCGCCCGGTCGATCTGCGCTTCAGTGCTGTAGCGGCCGAGCGACAGGCGCAGCGAGGAACCGGCGAGCTCGTCGTCACGGCCCAGCGCGCGCAGCACGTACGAAGGCTCGCGCGTCGCCGAAGAACAGGCCGAGCCGCTCGATACCATCAGCTCCGGCAGCATCGCGCGCAGCGACTCGCCCTCGGCGCCCGCGAAACTGACGTTGAGGATGCCCGGCGCGCGCGCCTCGACCGGCCCATTCAGATAGATCTTCGGCAGCACCTGCAGCGCCTGCCACAGGCGCTCACGCAGGCCACGCAGGCGCAGCGCCTCGTCGCCGAGGCCGGCCGCCGCCAGCACGCAGGCCTCGCCGAAGCCGACGATCTGGTGCGTCGCCAGCGTGCCGGAGCGCATACCCTGCTCGTGGCCGCCGCCGTGGATCTGCGGTGCCAGCCGCGCGCGGGGCCGCTTGCGCACGAACAGCGCGCCGACGCCCTTCGGCCCGTAGAGCTTGTGCGCCGACAGTGACAGCAGGTCGATCGGCACCTGCGCGAGATCGATCGGCAACTTGCCGGCCGCCTGCACGGCATCGACGTGAAACAGGATGCCGCGCTCGCGCAGCTGCGGCGCCAACGCTTCGACCGGATTGATGGCGCCGGTCTCGTTGTTGACCCACATCAGCGAGACCAGCGCCGTGTCCGGCTGCAGCGCCGCCAGCACCTGCCCGGCGGCAACGATGCCGTCGGCCTGCGGCGTCAGGTAGCTGACGCGCACCCCCTGGGTTTCCAGATAACGGCAGGTATCGAGCACCGCCTTGTGCTCGACGCGGCTGGTGACGATGTGCGCGCCCTTCAGGCCGCGGAACTCCAGCGCGCCCTTGAGCGCAAGGTTGTTCGACTCGGTCGCACCGGAAGTCCAGACGATTTCGTCGGCGCCGGCACCGAGCAGCGCCGCCACTTGCGCGCGCGCGCGCTCGACGGCGGCGCGCGCCTTGCGGCCGAGCGCGTGGTCGGACGCGGGATTGCCGAAGTGCGAGTCGGCGTCGAGCCAGGGCAGCATGGCGTCGCGCACGCGCGGATCGAGCGGCGTGGTCGCCGCGTGGTCAAGGTAGATCACAGCCATTCAGTCATAGTGATAGCGGCAGGCGATGACCACCAGTTCATTGCCTTCGACGGCATAGACCAGCCGGTTCGTGTCATCGATCCGACGTGACCAGAATCCCGAGAGGTTCTCCCGCAGCGCCTCAGGCTTGCCCAACCCAGCAAACGGCTCGCGCATCGCGTCCTGCAACAGCAGATTGATCCGTCTCAGCGTCTTGCGGTCCTGCGATTGCCACCAGACATAATCACTCCACGCCGCCGGCGTCCACACCAGCCGCTCAGGCATCCGTCAGCTTCCGTTGCCGGACCTTGCCCCGGCGATACTGCTCGATCGACTTTGCCAAGTGCGCGGCATTGGCCGGCACCTTCAGCAGATGTACGGTTTCCATCATGCTGTTGAAAGTATCAAGCGACATGAGAACGGCGTCGGGCGCATCGCGGCGCGCAATAACGGCGTAGTCGGCATCCTCGACGACCCCGTCGATCACCGACTTCAGATTGCTTCGCACTTCCGAGAAATTGAATACACGCATCGCACTTGTCCTGTTTACGGTACAAGTCTATCAGGGCGCTGCCTCGCAGTCGATCTTCGGAGCAAATGCCCCCAGCACCGCCAGAAACCGGTCGACTTCATCCTCCGTGTTGTCCTTGCCGAGGCTTACGCGAACCGCGCCCTTGGCCAGCTCGCGCTCGATGCCCATGCCGAGCAGCACATGGCTCGGCTCGCCGCGGCCCGACGCGCAGGCCGAGCCGCTCGACACCGCGAAGCCGTGGCGGTCGAGCTGCATCAGCAGCGCCTCGCCCTCATAGCCGGCCAGCGCGAACTGCACGGTGTTCGGCAGGCGCTCGACGCCCTCACCGAAGACGTGCACGCCGGGCAGACGCTGCAGACCCGCTTCGAGGCGGTCGCGCAGACCGCGTATATAGGCGATGCGCGCGTCGAGCTCGCCCGCGGCCAGCTCCGCGGCCGCACCGAAACCGACGATCGCAGCGACGTTCTCGGTGCCGCCGCGCAGGCCGCGCTCCTGCCAGCCCCCGTGGTGCAAGGGCGACAGCTCGACCTCGGACCGCAACACCAGTGCGCCGATGCCTTTGGGCCCGTAGAGCTTGTGGCTCGACAGACTCATCAGATCCGCCTGCAGCGCGACGAAATCGACCGGAATCTTGCCCGCCGCTTGCACCGCGTCGACGTGCAACCAGGCTCCCGCCGCATGCACGAGCGCCGCCGCACGCGGGATGTCCTGGAGCACGCCGGTTTCGTTGTTGGCACGCATCAGCGACACCAGCCGCACCGGCGCTTCGGCGAGCTGCCGCTCGAAAGCCGGCCAGTCGATCAGCCCCACCTCGCCCATCGCGATCACGCCGACCGGCCAACCGCGTGCGCGCAGCGCTTCGGCGGTCTCCAGCACTGCGGGATGCTCGGTCGCACCGTAAAGCAGGCGCGCGCCCGGAAAAGCCTCGGCGATACCCTTGAGCGCCAGGTTGTTCGCTTCGGTGCCGCCGGAGGTCCAGACGATCTCGCGCGGCTGGCAGTTCACCAGCGCGGCGACCTGTTCGCGGGCGCGCTCGATCGCGTCGCGCGCGGCGCGACCGTAGCGATGCAGCGAGGACGCGTTGCCGTAGGGACCCGACAGGTACGGCAGCATCGCCTCAAGCACGCGCGGATCGAGACGCGTCGTCGCGTTGTGATCGAAGTAAACGGGCATACGCCACCCGTCCGGTCAGTAGGCCGGCTGCTGGTGCCAGGCCCAGGCGTCTTCGACGATCTGGCGGATGTCGGCACGACGCGGCCGCCAGCCGAGCACCTTGCGCGCCTTGTCGCTGCTTGCCACGAGCATCGCCGGATCGCCGGCACGACGCGGCCCATGCGGAATGTCGAGCGAGCGGCCAACCACGTCCTCGGCGGCGCGCAGCACCTCGAGCACCGTGTAACCATCGCCGTTGCCGAGATTGAAACGATGAAAGCCCGGTTGAACGTGGCTATATTCGAGCGCCAGCAGGTGCGCGTCGGCGAGATCACAGACGTGGACATAGTCGCGTACACAGGTGCCGTCGCGCGTCGCGTAATCCGTGCCGAAGACTTTCACGTCGAGCGCTTCGCCGGCGGCGCGACGGAGCAGCCTCGGGATCAGGTGCGTCTCCGGCTCGTGCTTCTCGCCGATGAGCCGCGAATCGCAGGCGCCCGCGGCATTGAAATAGCGCAGCGCGGTTGCCCGCAAGCCATAGGCGCGGGCCGCGTCGTCGAGCATCAGCTCGACCGCCAGCTTCGAGTTGCCGTAGGGATTGATCGGACGGCACGGATGCTGCTCGTCGATCAGCGCCGTCTCCGGCTCGCCAAAAACGGCGGCCGTCGACGAGAAAACGAACTGCGACACGCCGTTGTCGTGCATCGCCTGCAGCAAGGAAAGGGTCGCGCTGACGTTGTTGGCGTAGTAGCGGTAGGGATCGGTCATCGACTCGCCGACCAGCGAACTGGCCGCGAAATGCATCACGACCTCGATCCGGTGCTGGCGCAGCGTCTGCGCCACCGCCCCCCCGTCGCCGAGCGAAGCCTCGACCAGCTCACCCCACTGCACCGCGCTGCGATGACCGGTCGAAAGATTATCGAGAACAACCACATGGTGGCCGGCTTCGGCCAGCCGCTTGCACATGTGCGAGCCGATGTAGCCGGCGCCGCCCACTACGAGCACATTCATTGAATGCCTACCCCTGATTGCGATGACGGTTGCCGGCGAGCGAATCCAGCGCCGGCGTAGTCTCGACGCAAAAATCGGGCAACTCCAGCTTGGACAGCTGCAGCTCCGGCATACGCGAATCTACCTCATGCAGCAGGCGGCAGACCTTGACGAGCTGCTCGTCGAGCTGCTGGATGTGATCGAACATCGTCGACATCGCATTAGCCACCGGATCCGGCATGTCCTTCGAAAGCCCGTAGGCATCGAAGCCCATCTTCTTGGCGATCGCCGCGACCGCCGCCGACGGCTCGGCCGGCTCGCGCACGACACGCGCCGGGATGCCGACGACGGTGGCGCCCGGCGGCACTTCCCGGACCACGACCGAATTCGACCCGACACGGGCACCCTCGCCCACGGTGAACGGGCCGAGGATCTTCGCGCCGGCACCGACGACGACACGGTTCGCCAGCGTTGGGTGCCGCTTGCCCTTGTTCCAGCTGGTGCCGCCGAGCGTGACGCCGTGGTACATCGTGACGTCGTCGCCGATCTCTGCCGTTTCGCCGATCACCACGCCCATGCCGTGGTCGATGAAGAAGCGTCGGCCGATGCGCGCGCCGGGATGAATCTCGATGCCCGTGAACCAGCGCGCGAGGTTCGAGTTGACGCGCGCCAGCCACTGGAGGCCATGCGTCCACAGCCAGTGGCTGAGCCGGTGCGCCCAGATCGCATGCAGGCCGGGGTAGCAGGTCAGCACCTCCCAGGTGTTGCGGGCGGCGGGATCGCGGTCGAAAACGCTGGCGATGTCTTCTTGGATGCGGGCGAACATGGCGGTGGCGAATCTAGGAGTGGCTGGCGCCGGGCGTCATTCTAGACCAATCCGGTCCTGTTTCGATTCGTCCTCGTCGCCGCCGTGCAGCGTCGCCGCCTCGCCGGGGATCGGCATCCGCCGCCGCTTCGGCTTTTCGATCGACGTCAGGATGCCGCGCAGGATGTTGAGCTCGTTGCGATCGGGTGAGGCCCGGTTGAACAGCTGGCGCAGGCGCCGCATCAGCAGACGCGGATTGGCCGGATCGAGAAAGCCGGTCGACATCAGCACACGCTCGAAGTGCCCGTAGAACAGCTCCATTTCCTCGGTCGACGGCGGCGCGTACCAGTCAAGGCCGCGCTTGCCGGACACCGCCGGGATCTCGCTCAGCGCAGCGCGGCGCAGCTCGTACGCCAGCACCTGCACCGCCTGGGACAGATTCAGCGAGCTGTAGCCGGGATTGGCCGGGATCATCGTCGCTGCGTGACAGGAATCGAGTTCCTCGTTGGTCAGCCCCGTGCGCTCGCAGCCGAAGACGATCGCCACCTTGGCGCCGGCCGCCGTCGCCACCGCACGGGCTGCCGCGTCCCAGGGCCGCATCGGCTCGTCGCCGAGGTGCCGCGGCCGCGCGGAACTGGCGACGACCCAGGCGCAGTCGGCAACGGCCTCCGGCAGGCTGCCGACCACCCGCGCCGCCTCGACGACGCCCTCGGCGTGCGCCGCCGTCATGCGCGCCTGCGGGTGCGGAAAGCGGGACGGATTGACGAGGACCAGATCGCGCAGGCCCATGGTCAGCATGGCGCGCGCGGTCGAGCCGATGTTGCCCGGGTGCTGGGTATTGACCAGGACGACCCGGATGTTGTCGAGCGGCGAATCGGAAGATGCGGAAGTCATGCGTGATATTCTACGCGGCCTCCCTTCGCTCCTTTTCAGCCCGGCCCGCCATGCACCCGCTGGTCAATATTGCTGTTTCGGCCGCCCGTTCGGCCGGTAATTTCATCATGCGCAGCTACGAGCGCCGCGATCAGCTGCTGGTCGAGCGCAAGAGCCGCAATGACTTCGTCACCCAGGTCGACCGCGGCGCCGAGCAGGAAATCATCCGCCTGATCCGCAAGGCCTACCCGCATCACGCGATCCTGGCCGAGGAAAGCGGCGAGAGCGCCGGCAGCAGCGGCGACAGCGACGTCACCTGGATCATCGACCCGCTCGATGGCACGACCAACTTCCTGCACGGCATTCCGCATTTCGCGGTGTCGATCGGCATCCAGGTGCGCGGCAAGCTCGAACACGGCGTGATCTACGCGCCGTGCACGCAGGATCTCTACTGCGCAACGAACGGCAGCGGCGCGACGCTCAACAACCGCCGCATCCGCGTCAGCGGTTGCAAGGACATCAGCCAGGCGCTGATCGGCACCGGCATCCCGCTGCGCGAGGAATACCTCGACCGTTATCTGCCGCAGCTGCGCAGCGTGGCGGCCGAGACCGCCGGCCTGCGCCGCGCCGGCTCGGCGGCGCTGGACCTCGCCTACGTCGCCGCCGGACGCCTCGAAGGCTTCTGGGAGTTCAATCTCAAGCCCTGGGACATCGCGGCCGGCGTGGTCATGGTGCAGGAGGCCGGCGGCATCGTGCGGCCGCTGGGCGGCAGCGCCGACGTGCTCGCCGACGGCCATGTGCTCGCCACTACCTTGAAGCTCGGCGACGAGCTGACGCGCCTGCTGAGCTGAGGCGAGCGCGCGGCCCTGCTGCGTCTGGCCGCGCCGCCGCGCGCGCGGATCCGTCTTCCCGAGCTCTTCCGATCTCAGCCGCCACCCGTCATTCGCCATGCTCAGCCGCCTGATGCCTCGCGAGGGCAAGTTTTTCGAGCTCTTCAATCAGCACGCGCAGCTGGTCGTGCAAGGCGCCGAGCACTTGCTGAAGCTGCTGCAGGCGCTCGACGCGCAGCCGGACGCCGCGCGCCTGCTC
Source organism: Solimonas variicoloris DSM 15731 (assembly GCF_000382285.1). Taxonomy (GTDB): domain Bacteria; phylum Pseudomonadota; class Gammaproteobacteria; order Nevskiales; family Nevskiaceae; genus Solimonas; species Solimonas variicoloris. The sequence goes on from NZ_KB907926.1 coordinate 459,757, forward strand.
GCCGCCGAGATCGACGCCATCGAGGACCGTGCCGACAAGGTCACGCACCAGACCATCGCGCTGCTGCATTCGACCTTCATCACGCCGCTGGACCGCGACGAGATTCACCAGCTGATCGCGCGGCTCGACGATGTGATCGACGTGATCCAGGGCTGCGCGCAGATGATCGAGACCTACGATCTGCGCACGGCCACGCCGGAGGCCGTGCGCTTCGCCCAGATCATCCACGCGTGCACGGACAAGGTGGCGCAGGCGGTCGGCCTGCTCGCCGACATGGACAATGCGCCGCGCATCATGACCGCGATCCGCGAGATCGGCTCGCTCGAAGGCCAGGCCGACGATCTGCTGCGGCAATCGCTCTCGAAGATCTTCCGCGAGGAGCCGGACGTGCGCCAGCTGATCAAGCTCAAGGAGTTCTACGAAATGCTGGAGCTGGTCACCGACCACTGCGACGACGTCGGCAACCACCTCGAAGCGATCGTGCTCGAAAACTCCTGAGGGCTCCGCCGTGGATCACATGACCCTGTCGGTCATCGTTTTCCTGATCGCGCTCGCGCTCGCCTTCGACTTCATCAACGGCTTTCACGACGCCGCCAACTCGATCGCGACCGTGGTCTCGACCGGCGTGCTGAAGCCGCAGATCGCCGTCTTCTTCGCCGCCGGATTCAACTTTCTCGCCTACTTCCTGTTCCCGCTGAAAGTCGCTGCCACGATCGGCAAGGGCACGATCGACCCGGCATTGATCGACTACTACGTGATCTTCGGCGCGCTGGCTGGCGCCATCGCCTGGAATCTCATCACCTGGTACTCCGGCCTGCCGTCCAGTTCCTCGCACGCGCTGATCGGCGGACTGGTCGGCGCGGGACTCTGCAAGGGCGGCACCTCGGCGCTGATCTGGCCGGGCCTGCTCAAGACCGTCGCCTTCATCGTCATCTCGCCGCTGCTCGGCTTCGTGCTGGGCTCGCTGCTGATGCTCGCGGTCAGCTGGATCTTCTTCCGTGTCTCGCCACGACGCGTCGACACGGTGTTCCGCCGGCTGCAACTGCTGTCCACCTCGCTCTACAGCCTGGGCCACGGCGGCAACGACGCGCAGAAGACGGCCGGCATCATCTGGATGCTGCTGATCGCCACCACGGCCGCCCATCCGGAACTGCTGCCGCACTGGATGCACGCCCATGCCGATCACCTGCCCGGCTGGATCGTCGCGGCCTGCTACGTCACGATCGGCGCCGGCACCATGTTCGGCGGCTGGCGCATCGTCAAGACCATGGGCCAGAAAATCACCAAGCTGAAACCGGTCGGCGGCTTCTGCGCGGAAACCGGCGGCGCCATGACCCTGTTCTTCGCCTCCGCACTCGGCGTCCCCGTCTCCACCACGCACACCATCACCGGCGCGATCATGGGCGTCGGCGCCACCCGGAAAGTCTCCGCCGTGCGCTGGGGCGTGGCCGGCTCGATCGTCTGGGCCTGGGTGCTGACGATTCCGGCGAGCGCGCTGATCGCCGCGCTGGCATGGTGGGCCGGCCAGCTCGTGCTATAAGGCGAAGCGCGCTGCAGCCCTTTAGTGCAGACGATGCCAGAGCGCACACAGGGCCGCGCACCCTTACTGGTTCTGCTTTACCGCCCCACGATGCCCAACGTCATCCCTTGCCTTCGCTCTGCTACCACGCCGCGTAGGCCCCTTTTTTGCTTTCCGTGTGAAAAGAACGCCCCCGATTTGGGCTTATCCCGAAAGCGGAAAATCGCGCACACTTTTCAGAAATTCTGCCGCCATGCAGGCTCCCAAGTCGGCTAACCTATTCAGACAGTTTCTATTCTGCGGATCCCATGCCGACTCTCAAACCGCTTCAACGCATCACCATCGGAACCATGCGAGTGATGCGGGAAACGCGAAACACAGATCCGAAACTGAAGTGCTATTCCGGCAGGGCGTCAAATCACGAAGCGAAGCTGCTCGATTCAAGCCGAGATCTCTAGACGTCGGCTGCGACCGAAAGCTGTGGCAACTCGAAGCAGCTTTGCTCCACATGCCGAACCGGTATGAGGCGACCTCGGCACCCATCCCCGATCTGAAATTAAACAATGCACATCGATTGGCTTTATTCCGTACTCGCCGCCGCAAAAGAACTGCCAATACGGATTCTCCGCCCATCGCTGAACGACGCTCTCGTCGCTCTCGCCAAAGGCGTGCTTGAGGTACAGCAGCCCGACCATCAGCCGGATCGGCAGGCGTGGGCGACCTGCTGCGCTGGTGCCTGCGCCCACCACCTGCAAGCTCGGGCCGAACAGATCCAGGCCTTCGATCGGGCG
>NZ_KB907927.1 GCF_000382285.1 Solimonas variicoloris DSM 15731
CAGCTGCTTGAGCCGGTCCTGCTCGGCCGTCGTCACGCCGGGCCGCAGCCCGTGGTCCCGCTCATGCCGGCGAACCCACAGCCGCAGCGTCTCGGCCTCGCAGCCGATCTTCGCCGCAATCGACTGGATCGCCGCCCACTGCGATCCGTGCTCGCCACGGTGCTCGAATACCATCCGCACCGCGCGCTCCCTGACCTCCGGTGAATACCGCGTCTGCTTCTTGCTCATAGCTCCATCCTCTCAAAGAGTGGAGCCTCCGAGATAGTCGGGGCGGTTCAGTTCGCGTCGCCGCCGGCTCCGGTGCAGCCTTCGCGCGTTCAGCTTTCAAATTATCTGAGATGACCTTGATTAGTGCGAATGTGAGCGCGCGCTGAAGCCCATGCCCCTTTCGTCGAATATCTGTTCTTACGCCGTCATTGATCCAGACTTGCGTATTGGCCCTGAATACGTCGTCGATATTGGGCGGAATAACTTCAACATCAATCTCTGCTCCCCACGAGTTCAGTTCGGCGCTGAGCGCCTTCTCAAAATTAACTAGTTCTTCAGGGCGATGGGGATTGTCGTGACCCTCGTCATTCAGTCGATTGAGCGTACTGAACAATGAAGAGAGCTTGGCCTTCGTGTCTTTCCAGTCTGGATTGTTCGCAGACATCGACTCAATAATGCTGGAATACAACTTCCCGAATGCGCTTGCCTCTTTTGACGAGAAGTCGTCCGTGGCATCTTTGACCGCTGGGATGAAATAGATGTCTCCAAAAATGCCTTTTGCAACTGACTTCAGACCGAGAAAGTTTGTTTCCTCGATTTCGAAATTGAATGCAATGGCGCCTTGGTTCTGCTCAATGTACTTCGTCTGAGCATCCACGATGTCTTGCTTTGTTAGTCTCCCAGTGGCGGGAAGTAATGGGTGAAACGGCAAGCTTTCAGCAACCTCTCTCTTCGATAGAGTGGAGGCGTTCGCTTCGCGTAGCCATTCCTCAGTCGGGTTCTGAATGTAGCCGCGATATTCAAAGCTGCCGCCAACATATGCAAACTTGCGAACCCTTATTGATCCCCCCGCCGTCAGGTATTTCTTGAAGGTCGTCTTGTCTGTTTGGTCGAGATCGCCGAATGTGATTTCAACGAACAGTTCCTGCGCCCCTCTGTTGAAATCCAGGTCTTGGGGCTTGATCTCTCCGAAGAAGAACAGCAAAGCAGAAAGGACGTTCGATTTACCGTGATTGTTCTGGCCGATGAAGATCATCAGATCCTGGAACGCAATTTCGAGATACTTGATCGAGCGCCAATTGGAAATGGCAAGGGATTCAATCTTCATGGACGATCCTCAAGAAGCCCAACAGCTAATAGCCGGACGCCGGGGTCAGCGTATTCACTCCGCACATAACGGCGGATAATTCGGATAAGCGATTGATCCCTATAACCCGTTTCCTCGCGAGGCCTTATAAGCACGCTGAGCAATCCCCGCCTCATGATGCCGTATCGATCAGTGCTCTGTCCCGTGAGATGGTGAGGCAGACGCACGCAACAGCCCGACCGAACGATTCGGCGCGACCGTCCGCTTTGGGCTGAATGCAGCCTATCCAACCCGGCCGCACTCTTATCGCGCCCAATCCGTTTCCTGCACTTCCATCGCCGTGCTCGTCATCACCCGCGGTACGCCGTCGAACGTCAGCATGGCGAGATGGCCGCTTTGCGAATAGAGCAGCGCATCGCCGGTCGGCGAGAAGCTGGGGCCGCTGTCGCGGGGGCCTTGGGTCAGCAACTCGGTCTGGCCGGTCGAGATGCGGACGCGGGCGATGCGCAGTAGGCCTTCGCTGTTGCTGACGTAAGCGATCGATTTTCCGTCCGGCGACCAGCGCGGGCGCATGTTCTGGCCTTCGCGGGTCAGCATGCGTGGCTCGCTGCCGTCGGCGTTCATCAGCCAGATCTGCGGCGTGCCGCTGCGGTCGGAGGTGAAGGCGATGCGGCGGCCGTCCGGCGACCACGAGGCTTCGGTGTCGATGGCCGGCGAGTCGGTCAGCTTGCGGACGTCGTCGAAGGTTTTGGTTTCCTTGTGCGGGTCGATCAGGGCGATGTCGGTGTTGCCTTTGCCGTCGCTGATCGTCATTGCCAGCGTATTGCCGTCGGGCGACCACGCAGGCGAGCCGTTGATGCCGGGCAGGAACGTGATGCGCCGGAGGGCGCCGCTCGCCAGCTCGTAGAGGTAGAGGCCGGCCTGGCCGCGGTCGTAGGCGACGAGGGCGATGCGCCGCCGGTCCGGCGACCAGGCCGGCGACATCAGCAGGGCATCGGAGCGCATGACGGCGCGCGGTTCGCTGCCGTCGGCCTCGGCGATCACCAGCTGCCAGCGCCGTGTCTGGCCGTGATCGACGGCGTCGATGTAGGCAATCTTGCTGCCGGGCGTGATGTCGGCGTCATCTCCGGCCGTGGCCGGCAGTGCCCCGAGACTCAGTGCCGCCAGCAGGGTTTTCAGCAGCGTCTTCGTCTTCGGCACGGCGTCACCGTCAGTCAATTGGGTGACCGGCATTATGTGAGGCCACACCGAACCCGTCATGCCTCCGGCGGCATGATTTGCGAGCGGGCGGCGGGCTGCTCGCCTGCGGTGTGCGTCGCGCAAGAAAAAGCCGGACGGCGCCGTTCGGCGTCCGCCCGGCTGGCGGGGAAAGACTTACTTCAGACTCAGGATCCAGTCGACCAGCTGCTTGACGTCCTCGTCCGAGAGCTTGACGCCGCGCACCGCCGGTGCCGGCATCTGGCCGGGCCAGGGGCCGCTCTTCCAGTGCATCTCGGTGCCGTGCGCGACCGCGTCGCGCAGGAAGATGTCGCCGTTCTTGCGCGAACGGTTGCGGCGCGAGATTTCGAGGAACGACGGACCGATCACTTCGTGACGTACGCCGTGGCAGCGCAGGCAGTCCTTCTCGTTGGCCAGCGCCTCGCCCGGGCTCATCGGCTCGGACGGCTTTTCGGTCGACTTGTCGGCCGCGAACGCGGGGCCGGCGGCTGCCAGCATCAGCAGTGCAGATGAAACCAGAATCCGCATGGTTGCTCCTCCCAGTGTTATTTTGCCTTTTGGCTTTTCTATCATAACCCTCGCCATCGGCGACGCCATGACGGCGGTCAATCCCGGGCCGTGGCGGCGGCGCCTGCCGCGATTGCTGCGCCCACGGCCTTGCGGCGAGAATGCCGCGGCGCCCCTCCTGCGCTCACTTTTTCGCAACCGCATGCACCCAGGTTCCGCTGCTCCGGCCCGCCGGCCGCTCCCCGAGGCCGGCCCTGAGTTGCCGCAGCGCCATGCCCGGCCGCCGGCCTGCGGCGGCACCCGGCGATGAACGGCAACGGCGAACGCTTCGGCCGCGAGGCCTGGCTGCGCGTCGCGCGCTACCTGCGGCTGTTCGTGGCGACGCCGGAGGGCCTCAAGGCACTGGCGATGCTGGGCCTGCTGGTCGCCTCGCTGATCTCGTTCAACGCGCTCAATGTGTTGAACAGCTATGTCGGCCGCGACTTCATGTCGGCGATCGAGCGTCGCGATTTCGCCGCCTTCATCCGCGAGGCCTGGCTGTACGTGGCGGTGTTCGCCGCCTCGACGGTGGTCGCCGTGACCTGGCGCTATCTGGAGGAACGGCTGGCGCTGTTGTGGCGCACCTGGCAGACGCGGCAGCTGCTCGACCGTTACCTCGCGCAGCGTCGCTATTTCCGCATCGAGGAGAACGGCCAGCTGCTGAACCCGGACCAGCGCATCGCCGAGGACGTGCGCTCGTTCACGACGACTTCGCTGTCGTTCCTGCTGCTGGTACTCAACGCCTCGTTCACGATCATCGCCTTCTCCGGCGTGCTGTGGTCGATCAGTCCGCAGCTGTTCATCGTCGCCGTCACCTACGCGCTGGCGGGCTCGCTGATCGCGGTGCTGCTCGGCCGGCGCCTGATCGGCCTCAACAGCGCGCAGCTCGACAAGGAAGCGAACTTCCGCACCGAGCTGATCCTGGTCCGCGACAACGCCGCGCCGCTGGCGCTGACGCACGGCGAGGAGCACGAGCACCGGCGGCTGTTGCAGCGGCTCGGCGCGATCGTCGACAACACGCGGCGGATGATCTCGATCAACCGCAATCTCAACGGCTTCACCAACGGCTACAACTACCTCGTGCAGATCATCCCGACGCTGATCGTCGCGCCGATGTTCATCCGCGGCGAGGTGCAGTTCGGCGTCGTCACGCAGGCGGCGATGGCGTTCTCGACGCTGATGGGCGCGTTCTCGATCGCCATCACTCAGTTCCAGTCGATCTCGACCTACGCGGCGGTGGTCGGCCGTCTCGGCAAGCTGGCGGAAGCGCTGGAGCAAGCCGGTCCGCATCCGACCGCGCTTGAGATCCGCGAAGAGGATGGCCGGCTGGCTTACGAAGGCCTGAGCCTGCGTCGTCCCGACGGCCGCCTGCTGCTCGACCAGCTGACGCTGGCGATCGACGCCGGCGCGCGCGTGCTCGTCACCGGCACCTACGGCCACGCCAAGGTCGCGCTGTTCAAGGCCACCGCCGGGCTGCTGGCCGAAGGCGAGGGCGAGGGCCGCATCGTGCGGCCCGGCGCCGAGGGCATTCTGTTCGTGCCCGACATGCCGTTTCTGCCGCGCGGCAGCGTGCGCGAGCTGCTGCGCCGTGACGACGGCCGCGACGCCGGCGTCGACAGCGAGATCTGGGCGGCCCTCGAGCAGATGCATCTCGACGCCGCGGTCCGGCAGGCCGGCGGCCTCGACGCCGAGCACGACTGGAGTGGCCTGCTCGGTGCCGGCGAGCAGCTGTCGATGGCGGTCGTGCGCGTGCTGCTCGACCGCCCGCAGTTCGTGTTCTTCGACCGCATGAGCCTGGCGTTCCATCCCGACCAGGTCGCGCGCGTGCTGCAGGCGGTCGCCGCCAGCGGCATCGGCTACCTCGTGCTCGGCAAGCCCGAGGACGTGGCCGGCGGCTACTTCAACGCGCTGCTCGACATCGACGGCGAGGGCCGCTGGACCTGGCGGCCGCTGAGCGCCGTCAGGTAGGCGGCGCGCGTCCCTCGGCGGCGCCGAGGTCGAGCGTGACGCGGTGTGTGCCGCCATCGTCGCGCAGCGGCACGCGGGCGACGCCGTTCTCGATCGTCAGCGCGGCGCCGTCGAGCGTCGCTGCGATCACCGCCTCGGCGCAGTGCTGCGGGTTGCGGACCTCGATCGCGTAGCGCGTAGCGCGGCCGGGAATGCGGTAGTCGATGCGGTAGCCCGGCCAGTCGTCCGGCACGCAGGGCTGCAGGCGCAACGTGCGGCCGCTTTCGAGCGCGAGGCCGAGCACCGATTCGATCGCGACCCGGTAGGCCCAACCGGCCGAGCCGGTGTACCAGGTCCAGCCGCCGCGGCCGGCATGCGGGGCGACGCTGTAGATATCGGCGGCGATCACGTAGGGCTCGACCTGATAGCGGGCGATCGCCTCGGCGTCGCGCGTGTGCCACAGCGGTCCGAGCCGCGCGAGCAGCGCGGCGGCGCGCTCGCGGCGGCCGAGCGCGGCAAAGGCGGCGACCGCCCAGCAGGCCGCGTGCGTGTACTGGCCGCCGTTTTCGCGCACGCCGGCGACGTAGCCCTTGATGTAGCCGGGATCCTCGGCGGCGTCGACGAAGGCCGGCGTCAGCAAGCGGATCAGGCCGTGTTCGTCGTCGACGAGCTGCGCCTCGACGGCGTCCATCGCCTGCGCGGCGCGGGCCGGCGGCGCGATGCCGGACAGCACCGCCCAGGCCTGCGCGAGGCCGTCGATGCGGCATTCCGATGCGCTGTGCGTGCCGAGCGGCGTGCCGTCGTCGTAGTAGGCGCGGCGATACCAGGCGCCGTCCCAGCCGCTGTCGTTGAGCGCCAGCGCGAGCCGTTCGCGGTAGGCGGCACAGCGCTGCGCGCGGGCGACGTCGCCGCGCGCCTGCGCGAGCGGGATGAAGCCGGCGAGGATCTCGCAGAGGAAGAAGCCGAGCCACACGCTCTCGCCATGACCCTCGCGGCCGACGCGGTTCATGCCGTCATTCCAGTCGCCGGTGCCCATCAGCGGCAGGCCGTGCGCGCCGGTGCTCAGCGAGCGCTCGATGGCGCGCGCGCAATGTTCGTAGACGCTCGCGCTTTCGGCGCCGCTCGCGAACGCCGCGTAGCGCTCGTCCTCGCCGGCGGCGAGCGGGGCACCGCTGAGAAACGGCACCAGCTCGTCGAACACGGTGGCGTCGCCGGTTTCGCGCACGTAGCGCAGGGCCACGAACGGCAGCCACAGCAGATCGTCGGAGAAGCGCGTGCGCACGCCGCGCGGCGGCGTTTCCTCGTGCCACCAGTGCAGCACGTCGCCCTCGGCGAACTGGCGGCTGGCGTGCAGCAGGATCTGCGCGCGCGTCAGCTGCGGCCACAGCAGGCTCAGGTTGCCGGCGTCCTGCAGCTGGTCGCGAAAGCCGTAGGCGCCGCTCGACTGATACAGCGCGCTGCGCCCGTGGATGCGGCAGGACAGCGCCTGGTACGGCAGCCAGCCGTTGAGCATCGCGTCGATCTCCGGCGACGGCGTCTGCACGCGCAGGCCGTCGAGCCCGTCGCGCCACGCGGCGCAGGCCGCAGTGTAGGCGGCGTCGACCGCGCCGGGTCGCCGGTACGCAGCGAGCAGACGTTCGAGTTCATCGGCGTCGGCGGCGGCGCCGAGGGCGATGCAGCAGTCGATGCTGCCGCCGGGCGGCAGACGCAGTTCGATCTGCTGCGCGAAGCAGGGATCGAGCCCGGCGCCGAACGGGCCGTCGAGGCGCGCATCGCCGAGCGCGCGCGGCGCGCGCGGGCTGCCGCCGATGCCGAGGAAGTGCGCGCGGTCGGCGCCGCTGCCGAGCGTTTCGCCGTCGCCGAGAGTCAGCGCGAAGGCGATCGGGCCGCCGTCGCGTTGTGCGCAGAGCACGCCGTCGGCGTGCCAGCTGCGCACGCCGGCGGCGTCCGGCAGCGTGCCGAGCACGAGGCGCTGGTAGGCGAACAGCGACAGGCGGCGCGGTCGCGCGCCGTCGTTGCGCAGGCGCAGTCGCACCAGCTTGAGCGGGTCCTGCGCGGCGACGAAGACGGTGGTCTCGTGGTGCAGGTCGTCGGCCCGCAGTTCGTAGCGCGAGTAGCCGAAGCCGTGGTGGACCTCGTAGGGCTGTGCGGCCGGCACCGGTCCCGGCAGCGGCGACCAGCGGTGGCCGTCGTCCTCGTCGCGCAGGTAGAGGGCCTCGTCGTGCGGATCGCCGACCGGGTCGTTGGCCCAGGGCGTCAGGCGCCCGGCCTGGCTGTTGCCGGCCCAGGTGCAGGCCGCACCGGTTTCGCTGAGCATCGTGCCGAAGCGCGGATTGGCGATGACGTTGATCCACGGCATCGGCGGCAGGCGCAGACCGTCGGCGCCGGCTTCGAGCGTGATGTGGTATTCGCGGCCGTCGGCGCTGAAGCCGGAGCGGATCGCGCAGGACGCGACGCCGGGCTCGGCGAGCGGCGCGGCGGCGCTGGCATCCGCGGCGTGACGCTGCAGCAGCAGGCGCGCGCCGTCGGGGTCGGCGGCGGCGCCGAGCAGGAAGTCCAGCGTGCGCGTCTCGCCGGGCGCGAGCTCGACCTGCGTGCGCAGGCAGAACGCGGCGTCGAGCACGTTGCCGACCGTGCCGCGCAGATCGAGCGCCGGCTGCGCGACGCCGCGGCCGCGGCCGATGCAGCGCGCGCGGTCGGTCTCCCACTGCAGGATCGGCGCGCCGCGCAGCGTGTGGAACAAGGTCGGCCAGTGCTCGCCGGCGGCGCGCGGCCGGCGCTGCGCGAACAGGGCGGCGGGCGCAGCTTGCCACGCGGTCTGCACGAACAGCTTGAGGAACGCGGGATGGCCGAGGTCGGCCTGCGGCGGTGCCAGTGCGACTTCGAGCAGGCTGGTCAGCTCGATGCGGCGACGGCGTGGCGAGTCGTTGCGCAGCTGTAGGCGGCGGCGTTCGACGCTGTCGTCGATCAGCTCGACGTCGAGCGTCGTCGCGATGCCGGCGCCGCGGCGCACGATGCGCAGGCGCTGCGGCTGGGCGTCGAAGGCGTAGTGCTCGGGCACGGTCGCCGTCGGCCGCTGCGCCGCCGACCAGAGGCGGCCGTCGTCGAGATCGCGCAGATAGATGAAGAAGCCGTGCGCGTCCTCGACCGGGTCCGCGGCCCAGCGGTTCAGCGCCAGGCCGTTCCACAGCGAGCCGCCGCCGCCGGCCTCGCCGAGGTGGACGCGGTACTCGCCGCGCGCGAGTTCGTGCAGCGGGGTCGTGGAGGAAGCATTCATGGTCAGTCGGTCTTCGTGAGATGGAGGCGCAGGCGCGCCGGCGCCGAGGTCAGCGTCACGGACTGCGCGTCGAAGTGGAATTGGCCGCCGTCTTCGCTTTCGACGGCGGCGATCGCCGCGCCGCCGAGCGGCGGCCGCAGGACCAGCGCGCCGTGCACGCCGCCGCCGATCTCGCAGTGCAGGCTGCCGTCGCCGAGGCGGCGCAGGGCGTAGCGCAGCGGGCCGGCGCCGGTCGGCACGTCGCGGACCTGCACGCCGTCGCCGTCGATCCATTCGGGCGCGAGGCCGGCGCCGAGTATCAGCGCCTGTTCGAGATCGCTTTCGTAGACGAACAGCGCGCGCAGCGCGAGCACGTATTCGGCGGCGATCCAGGTATGCGGCAGGTCGCCGAGATGCGCCGGTGCGCCGCGCTCGCGCCAGACGATCTCGGGCCACTGGTTCCACGCCGGCGGATCGCGTTCGTCGAGGAAGTAGCGCAGCAGATCGAGTGCGTCGCCGCGACGGCCGAGGCGCACGAGGGCGCCGATGATGCGGATCTCGTACGGCGTGTAGTTGGACCAGGCCAGCGTGCCGTCGCGGCGCGCGCGCCAGTTTTCGAGGTAGCGGTCGAAGGTGTGGTTGATGGCGGTGCGGTCGAGGCCCGGCGGTACTTCGAGCCGCGAGATGCCGTCGGCGGTCGCAGTCGGGTCGAGGTCGTGGTTCTCGACGCTGCCGGGCACGTAGTCGATGCCGTTGTCGGCGCAGGTCTTGCGGATCGATGCCAACGTCGCCGTCGCCAGCCGTTCATAGAGGGCTTGCCAGTGACGGGCGAGGTCGGCGCAGCCGCGCAGCGTCGCCAGATGCGCGCCGTCGCGCAGTCCGCGCAGCGCCCAGAAATCGTCCCAGTACGAATGCGAGGGGTTGCCGAGATAGCCTTCGTGGCTCGCCGAGCGCGGCAGCAGGCCGCTGTCGTCGAGCAGCTTCTCGATGCAGGCGAGCGCGCGTTCCAGATGCGGCCAGTGGCGGTCGAGCGCGGCGCGGTCGCCGCCGAAGCGGTAGAGATCGGCGATCAGGGCGACGAGCTGGCCGTGGCTGTCGTGCTCGACCAGCCAGTCCGGGCCATTCTGGTCGATGCAGCAGGGCACGAAACCGTCGTCGCGCTGGTACGGCGCATACCAGTCGACGAACTCGCGTACCGGCGCGTCGATGCCCATGCGCAGCAAGGCGCCGCCCATCGTCGCGCCGTCGCGGATCCACGCGCGCGTGTAGCGGCGCGGCCCCGGCTGCAGCGCCGCGCCGCTGCGCGTGACGAGGATGTGCGCGGCGGCCGTGTGCATGCAGCGCAGCGCGTCGCCGCCCCAGCCGGGCGCCGACCAGCGCGAGGTGTCGAACAGCGTGCTCCAGTCGTAGGCCGGGCGCATGACGGCGGCATCGCTCCATTCGGCGGTCTCGCCGGGGCAGTACAGCGTCACTTCGGCGGTCTCGCCGGCGGCCGGTGCGAGATCGAAGCGCAGCGCGCCGCAGGCGAAGTTGAACGGGTCCTCGGCTTGCGCGGCGGCCGGCACGTCGCCGGCGGCGAGATGCGCGGCGATCGGGCCTTCGGCGAAGCGCTGCGCGCCGAAGCGGGTCGGCGCCTGCCGGGGCCATACGCGCGCCCGGCCGTCGATCTCGACGGCGCCGTCGCGCCAGGCCAGCGTGCGGATCGGCCGCACGCCGCCGATCTGGTCGAAGTGCTGCCACGGCGGCGTGACCTGGAACGGGCGCAGCACGATGAACAGCCGCGCCGCGAGCGGGCTGGCGCCGTCGTGCGCGAACCGGTAGTGCACGCGTGGCGTGCCCTGCGCGTCGACGTCGAGTTCGATCTGCAGGCGCCAGCGCTCGTGCTCCCAGTTCACGCTCGGCTGCGGCATCCAGCCGGCTTTCAGCGCCGGACGGGACGGAATGTCGGCCCAGGTGTGCAGATGGCCGCCGATCCACAGCATCGGCTCCAGCGTGTAGGCGCCACGCTGCGGTTCGACGCTGCCGTCGGCCGACAGCAGTGCGCAGTCGTGGCCGTGCGCACTGCCGGTCGGTGTCCACGGCCGCTGCTCGCGATGCAGCCAGCGCGGATGCCAGCCGCGCGGCTCATGCTGCGCGATGTGTTGCCAGAATGATTCGAGCGAGCGTGCGAATTCGAAGTCCTGCAGCTGCAGGCGCGCGCCGGGCGACGGCTCGCGCAGTTCGATGCGCAGATGCCGTGTGCGCAGACCCGGCAGGAACACATAACTGCGCTCGCCGCCGGCGCGATCGGTGTCGTAGACGGTCTGCCAGCGCCGGCCGCCGGCCGAGGTGCGCACGCGCAAGCCGCGCGCCGGCGCGCCGCCGTGCCAGTCGAGTTGCAGGCCGCCGAGTTCGCGCGGCGCGTGCAGATCGAGCGCGAGCCAGGGCGCGGCATCGGCGCTGTCCGGGTGCCAGTCGAGTGTCAGCGGCGTGGCGCCGTCGAGCGGCGTGTGCCCGCTCGACGTGACGGCCTTCGGCGCCGTGCGCACCGTCTCGTCGATCAGTTCGACGTCGGCGATGCTGAGCGTGCCGCGTCCGCCTTCACCGGCGACCACGGCGAACTCGATCGAGCCGAGTTCTTCGAGCCGTCCGCCGCTGGCCGGGCCCCAGGCGAACGGGATCGCGCTGCTCGGAATGCGGATGCGATGCCAGCGCGCCGGCAACTGCAGATCGTGCAGCACGTGGCGCCAGACATTGAGGCCGCTCGGGTCGGCGAACTTGATTTCGAGATGGTTCAGCGGGCCCTGACCGCGCAGGCGCAGCACCAGGGTGTAAGTCTCCGGCATGCGGCGACGCCAGTCGCGATGGGCGATGACGTAGCCGCTGCCATCGAGGAAGTCGAAGTCGAGGCGCAGGGCGGGGCGTGCGGCGACACGGGTCTGCGTCAGCGCGAGCTGGCCGGTGCCTGGTGTGATGCAGCGCCAGCTGGCGACGTCGAGCAGATCGGCGGGGGCGATGTTGTGGGACATGACGCCGCAGATTAGCGGCCGGCAGCGGGTCGCGCATGGATCGTCGTCAAGCCGGAATGGCGGGCGCGGCCAGCGCCGAAAAAATTCTTGAAGCGAAGATGAAAAATGGGCTTCCCAAGGCGCTTTCATTGGGTATAATGCGCGCCCCTGTTGTGGGGCTATAGCTCAGCTGGGAGAGCGCTTGCATGGCATGCAAGAGGTCGTCGGTTCGATCCCGACTAGCTCCACCATTTCAGGATTGCCTCGTCCCCATCGTCTAGAGGCCTAGGACATTACCCTTTCACGGTAAGTACCGGGGTTCGAATCCCCGTGGGGACGCCATCATGGCCGCGCGACGCGGCATCCGGCGATCCGTTTCGAACGTTTCCTTTCTGCTTGTTGGTACCGTGTGCCGCGCCGTTTCGCGCGCGCCCTTGCTTGCGTTGGCGACGCTGTTCAGCGCGCGGCGAGCGCCTCGGGCTGAACGGCGTCGTGCAATGCCGAGAATAGCGCGCTGTCCGTGACCGGCTTGAACAGCACGCGATAAGCGCCGGCCTCGCGCGCGTGCGCGACGGCACGGCTGTCGGGCCAGTGCGCGGTGAGCACGATCACCGGAATGTCGGCATGCTGCCCGCCGAGCGCGGTGATGAGTTCGACGCCACCGCCGGCCGGCATGCTGAGATCGGTGAGGATGCAGGCCGGTGTCTCGCTGTGCGTGGCGGCGATGCAACTGGCGATCGAGTCGAACTCGCGGACCCGCCACGCATCGAACTTGAGCAGGCTCGCGAGCGAGTTGCGCACCGGTCCGTCGTCGTCGACGACATAAATCAAACGCTGCGGATCGGTATACATGACGGCGGTTCCTCACGATGCGCAGGCAGTGTGAGGGCGGCGGTCGATGACGGAACTGACGCAGGTCAAGTCGCGCCGGACGCGCCATAGAGATTTCGTACCGGCACTCGGCGGGCGGCCACCGCTGCTGGCTTCGAGGTCGCGCACGATCGGTGCGCGTGACAGCGGTCTTCTAGCGGTTCGGCCGCAGCACGACCTGGGCGCGGCAGCGATCGTCGAGATCGGTGCCACAGGCGCGCGGATTCAGCGCGGTGTCGAAGCACAGCCGCACCTCGCGCAGCCAGCGGCCGCGGCATTGCACGGCGATGCCGTCGGCGTCGAACCCGTGATTCTCGCGCGCGAAGCTGCGCTCGATGTCGGTCACGCTGGTGCTGAGGTAATCGTCCGGACCCTGGTAGGCGATCGGGATCGCGACCTTGCGGCGCACGCGCTCGACGAGCGTGAAGTACTCGTCCTGGCTGAGGCCCGAGCAGGTGCCGTGCGTGTCCCATTCATGCTGGATGAGCTTTTCGCTCGGCATCGTCGGCAGTAGGCGCGTGACGAGATCCTTCGGCACGCGCCCGCGACCGCCGCAGCGCGAGGGATAGCCGCGCTCGTACTGCGGCCACAGGCCGTGCACGACGAAGCCGTAACGCTGCCGGCACTGCTCGTCACCGACGTTGAGCTCGCAATACTCGGGCGACCAGGACAGCGCCAGCACCCAGTAATCGAAACGCCCGGGCTGGCCGTCGGCGGCCGCCCGGGCGCTGCACAGCAGGAACAGCAGCGCCGCCAGGAATCCGCTGCGCCGCATGCGCCCTCAGGCCTTCTGGCCGGCCGAGGTGAGCGGGAACCAGGAAAACGTCCGGCGGACGTTTTCCCCCGCGTACGCTCCGCCATCGATGGCGGAGCAGGTCACGGCGCCGTGGATGGCTCCACTCATTTGGCTTGCTGCGAGAGATAGAGCCAGGTTTCCACCACGGTGTCCGGGTTCAGCGACATCGACTCGATGCCTTCGTCGAGCAGCCAGCGCGCGAGGTCCGGATGGTCGGAGGGGCCCTGGCCGCAGATGCCGACGTACTTGCCGTGCTTGCGGCAGGCTTCGATCGCCATGTGCAGCATGCGCTTGACCGCCTCGTCGCGCTCGTCGAACAGGTGCGCGACCAGACCCGAGTCGCGGTCCAGGCCGAGCGTCAGCTGGGTCATGTCGTTCGAGCCGATCGAGAAGCCGTCGAAGTATTCGAGGAATTTGTCGGCGAGCACGGCGTTGCTCGGCAGCTCGCACATCATGATCAGCTGCAGGCCGTTGTCGCCGCGCTTGAGGCCGTTGGCGGCGAGGATCTCGTTGACCTGACGGGCCTCGTCGAGCGTGCGCACGAACGGGATCATGATCTTGATGTTGGTCAGGCCCATCTCGTCGCGCACGTACTTGAGCGCTTTGCACTCGAGCTCGAAGCACGGACGGAACGACGGCGCGATGTAGCGCGAGGCGCCGCGGAAGCCGATCATCGGGTTCTCTTCGTGCGGCTCGTAGCGCTTGCCGCCGATGAGGTTGGCGTACTCGTTCGACTTGAAGTCGGACATGCGCACGATCACCGGCTCCGGCGCGAAGGCCGCGGCGATCGTCGCCACGCCTTCGGCGAGGCGCTTGACGAAGTAGTCCACCGGGCTGCCGTACGGCGCGATCATCGGGTCAATGATGCGGCGCAGGTCAGCCGGCTGCTGGTCGAGTTCGAGCAGCGCCTGCGGGTGGATGCCGATCTGGCGGTTGATGATGAATTCGAGGCGGGCGAGGCCGACGCCCTTGTTCGGCAGCGCGGCGAAGCCGAAGGCCTGCTCCGGCGTGCCGACGTTCATCATGATCTTGACCGGGATGTCCGGCATCTTGTCGAGCGCGATCTCGTCGACCGCGAAGTCGATGTTGCCGTCGTAGACGAAGCCGGTGTCGCCTTCGGCGCAGGAGACCGTGACCTTGGCGCCGTCCTTCAGCACTTCGGTCGCGTTACCACAGCCGACGACCGCCGGGATGCCGAGTTCGCGGGCGATGATCGCCGCGTGGCAGGTGCGGCCACCGCGGTTGGTGACGATCGCGCTGGCGCGCTTCATGATCGGCTCCCAGTCCGGGTCGGTCATGTCGGTGACGAGCACGTCGCCGGCCTGCACGCGGTGCATCTCGCTGATCGAGCTCAGCAGGCGCACGGTGCCGGCGCCGATCTTCTGGCCGATGGCGCGGCCTTCGGTCAGCTTCGGACCCTTGCCCTTGAGCTTGTAGCGGCGCAGCACGTTGGCACTGGCGCGCGACTGCACGGGTTCCGGGCGGGCCTGCAGAATGTAGAGCTGGCCGTCGACGCCGTCCTTGCCCCACTCGATGTCCATCGGCCGGCCGTAGTGCTCCTCGATCGTCAGGGCCTGCACGGCGAGGGCTTCGACTTCGGCGTCGTTCAGCGAGAAGCGAATGCGGTCTTCGACCGCCACCGGCGCAAATTCGATGGTCTTGCCGACCGACTTGTCGGCCGAGTAGACCAGCTTCTTGGCCTTCTCGCCGAGGCCGCGCTTGAGGATCGCCGGGCGCTTGGCGCGGATGTTCGGCTTGTAGACGTAGAACTCGTCCGGATTGACCGAACCCTGCACGACGGCTTCGCCGAGGCCGTAGCTGGAGGTGACGAACACGGCGTCGCGGAAGCCCGACTCGGTGTCCATCGTGAACATGACGCCCGAGGCGCCGAGGTCCGAACGGACCATGCGCTGCACGCCGGCCGACAGGGCGACGGCGGCGTGGTCGAAGTGATGGTGGACGCGGTAGGCGATCGCGCGATCGTTGTACAGCGACGCGAACACTTCCTTGATCGCGTGCAGGACGTTGTCGATGCCGTGCACGTTGAGGAAGGTTTCCTGCTGGCCGGCGAAGGAGGCGTCCGGCAGGTCCTCGGCGGTGGCCGACGAGCGCACGGCGACCGAGATCTCGGCGCCCGATTCGGCGACCAGCTGCGTGTAGTGCTCGCGGATTTCCTGCTCGAGCGCGGCCGGGAACGGCGCCTTCAGCACCGCCTCGCGGATCGCCTTGCCGGTCTGCGCCAGCGCCGTGACGTCCTCGATGTCGAGCTTGGCCAGCATCTCGTTGATGCGCTGGGCGAGGCCCTCGTGCGCCAGGAAGTGGCGGTACGCCTCGGCCGTGGTCGCGAATCCGTTCGGCACGCGCACGCCGGACTGCGCGAGGTTGCGGATCATTTCGCCGAGCGAGGCATTCTTGCCGCCGACGATCTCGACGTCGTGCATGCCAAGTTCGGAGTACCAGAGGACGTTGCGGGTCACGATCAAATCTCGATGATGTACAGGGTTACGCACGTCATGGCTCTTGGCCGAGAACGCAAACGTGCGGACTATCGGGTGGCAAAGCTGTCTTGAGGCTGAAGGCTGCGCACGCGGCGACCGGAACGCGCTGGCCGCTGTCGCGGCACATTTCCTCCGGGTGAGTCGCGGGCGGCAGCTGCCGGCCTCGAAGGTCTTTATTTTCCCTCGCCGCGGACCGGACTGGAAAGCCCGACGAAAAAAATCGAAACTGCATCAATGACACAACGCACGGTTTTCTTCGTTTCGGACGGCACGGGCATCACCGCCGAAACCCTCGGCAACACGCTCCTGACGCAATTCGACGGCCTTGGTGTCGAAAAGACCACCCTGCCGTTCATCAACTCCGTCGAGCGGGCGCGAAGCATAGTCGACTATATCAATTTCGTCGCTACCCAAAGCGGGGTGAGGCCGCTTGTCTTCAGCACCACGGTCAACGACGAAGTCCGTGAAATCCTTCGCAGCGTCAATGGCTTGTTCCTCGATCTGTTCGATCACTTCATCCATCTGCTGGAAGCCGAGATCGGCCTGGCCTCGTCGCACGCGGCCGGCCGCGCGCACGGCGGCGCCAATACCGCCCGCTACAACGCCCGCATCGCGGCGATGAACTACTCGATGGAGCACGACGACGGCGCCTCGACGCGCGACCTCGGCCGTGCCGACGTGATCCTCATCGCCCCGTCGCGCTGCGGCAAAACGCCGACCTCCCTGTACCTGGCGCTGCAACAGGGGCTGTTCGCCGCCAATTTCCCGCTGACCGAGGACGACCTCGAGCACCTGCGCCTGCCGAACGCGCTGCAGGGCCTGGAATCGCGCTGCTTTGGCCTGATCATCGACGCCGAGCGCCTGATGCAGATCCGCAACGAGCGCCGGCCCGGCTCGCGCTACGCCTCGCTGGCGCAGTGCTCGTACGAGCTGCGCCAGGCGCAGCAGCTCTATGCCCGCTACAACATTCCGTATGTCGATTCGACGAACATGTCGGTCGAGGAGATCGCGGCCACCGTCATGCAGGAGAAACAGTTGCGTCACTGAAGCCGGCGGCGCGGCGGAAACTGTCAAGCCGCCGCAACATCGCCGTCATATGCTGGGCCTTTCGTGAAGCAGAGCGGTGGCGCGATGCGCCGCCGCCGGGGAATCGGGGGTTTCGATGTCGGGTCCACGCAAGCCGCGCCGCCGCGGCCTCAGCCGTCGTTCGTTTCTGAAAAGGGCCGGCCTGTCGTCGGCCGCGGTCGGTCTGATGCCGATCCTGCCGGGCTGCGGCAGCAGTTCGCCCGGCGGCCGCGGCGATGCCGGGCCGGTCGAGTTCCGCCACGGCGTCGCCAGCGGCGACCCGTTGCCGGACCGCGTGATCCTGTGGACCCGCGTCAGCGGCGCGACGCGCGCGGTCGACGTGCACTACGTGATCGCCCGCGACCCGGCGCTGACCGAGGTCGTCCAGCGTGGCTCGGCGCGCGCGGAAAGCGCCAGCGACTACACCGTCAAGGTCGATCCGACCGGGCTCGCGCCGGCAACGACCTATTACTACCGTTTCAGCGCCGGCGGCGCGCAATCGCCGGTCGGCCGCACGCGGACCGCGCCGGAAGGCAGCGTCGCGCGCCTGCGCGTCGGCGTGGTCTCCTGCGCCAGCCTCGCGCACGGCTACTTCAATGCCTACAGCCGCCTGGCCGAGCGCGCCGACCTCGATGTCGTGCTGCATCTCGGCGACTACATCTATGAATATGGCAGCGGCGAGTACGGCGATGTGCGCGCGTATGAGCCGGCGCACGAGATTCTCACGCTCGAGGACTACCGCACCCGCCACGGCCAGTACAAGGGCGACGGCGATGTCCAGGCCCTGCATCGCCAGCATCCGATGATCGCGGTTTGGGACGACCACGAGACCGCCGACAACTCGTGGCGCGACGGCGCCAACAACCATACCGAAGGCGTCGAGGGCGCCTGGGTCGACCGCAAGGCGGCCGCGATCCAGGCCTACTACGAGTGGATGCCGATCCGCCAGATCGACGCCAACACGCGCGAGCGCATCTTCCGCCGCTTCCGCTACGGCGATCTGGCCGATTTCATCATGCTCGACACGCGCCTCTACGACCGCGATCTGCAGGCCAGCCTCGTCGACGCCGGTGCCGTCAACGACGACAACCGCCGCCTGATCGGCGACACGCAGATGGCCTTCCTCGGCGAGCAGCTCGCGGCGCCGGGCGTGACCTGGAAGATCATCGGCCAGCAGGTGATGTTCGGGCAGCTGCGCATCCCGAGCCTGCCGGAGCTGTCGCTGCTGACCAATATCCCGGTCGAGCAGCTGCAGGCGCTGCTGCAGGGGCTGCCGATCGTCAGCACCGGCGGCCTGGTCATCAACACCGACCAGTGGGACGGCTACCGCGCCGAACGGACCCGCGTGTTCGATCTGCTCGAGGCCTACAGCGTGGCCAATCCGGTCGTGCTGACCGGCGACATCCACACGTCGTGGGCGATGGATCTGTCGCGCGATCCGGGCAATCCGCTGGTCTACAACGCGCTGACCGGCGAGGGCTCGGTCGGCGTCGAGTTCGTCGCCACCTCGGTGACCTCGCCGGGCCTCGAGGCGGCGGCGCCGCTGGCGCCGGTGCTGCAGCTGCTCAATCCGCACATGAAGTACGTCGACCTCGCCAGGAAGGGCTATCTGCTGCTCGACATCACGCCGGAGCGCACGCAGGGCGAGTGGTGGTACGTCGATGCCATCGACGCGCCGGGCGCCGGCGAGCGCTACGGCGCCGGCTACCGGGTCGCGGCCGGCAGCCGGCATCTGGTCGCCGCCGACGCGCCGTCCGAAGCCGCCGAGGCGCCGGCACCGGCCCCGTAAAGGTTCGCGGGCGCCCCGGTTCGCCGCGCGCCGCGCTATTCTTGCCGCCTTGCGCCCGGCTGCGGGCGCCGTGCCATCGTTCTTCGCGCCCCGTGAGCCTGTACAGTCCCCGCCTCAACCGCCTGATCGAGGCCCTGCGCCGCCTGCCCGGCGTCGGCCCGAAATCCGCACAGCGCATGGCCTTCCACCTGCTCGACCGCGACCGCGAGGCGGCCGCGCAGCTGGCCGCCAGTCTCGGCGATGCGCTCGCCGGCATCGGTCGCTGCCCGAAATGCCGCATGTTCTGCGAGGACGAAGCCTGTCGCTACTGCACGGACGCGCGCGCCGGACACGGCCAGCTCTGCATCGTCGAGGGCCCGGCCGATCTGATGGCGATCGAGCAGGGGACATCGTATCGCGGGCGCTATTTCGTGCTGATGGGGCGCCTGTCGCCGCTCGACGGCATCGGCCCCGACGAACTCGGCCTGCCGCAGCTCGGCGCCTTGCTCGATGAGGGCTGGGTGCAGGAGCTCATCATCGCCACCAACCCCACGGTCGAGGGCGAGGCGACGGCCTACTACCTGGCGGAAATGGCGAAGACCCGCAGCCTGCGCGTCACCCGCATCGCGCACGGCGTGCCGATGGGCGGCGAGCTCGAATACATCGACGGTGGCACGCTCGCGCATGCGCTGAGTGATCGCCGCGCGGTGTGATCCGCCCGCGCGTCGAATCGGCCCGCGCGCGGGCCCGAACCGGGTCGTGGCGCCGACGCTAGTCGAGCAGCGCGTCGATCTTCGCGGCGCAGATGAAATCGTTTTCGGTGAGTCCGTCGACGGCGTGCGTCCAGTAGGCGACGCTGCACTTGTTGTAGCCGAAGCTGATGTCCGGGTGATGGTCGGTGGTATGCGCGATCCACGCGACCGCGTTCACGAAAGCGGTGGTCTGCCAGTAGTTGTCGAACTCGAACGCGGCTTCGATCGCCTTGCCGTCGCGCGCCCACTTCCAGCGTTTGGCCAGCTGCTCCTTGAGCTTGGTCGCCGCGGCGAGATCGAGCGCGGGCACGCCGCCCTCGCAGGGCTTGCAGCGTCGTTCGGCCAGTTTTTCCATCGTCGTGCTCCGGTTCGCCTGCGGGGGCGGGATTCTAGCCCGCGTCGGCCGCGACCGTCCGGCGGCGCGTTCGTGCGCGCCGGCGCGGCACGATAACATCGGCTCCGAATTCGCCGACCGAAACGAGCAGAGAGACCGTGACCGAGCCGAACCCGCTGAACCTGATCTGGATCGACCTCGAAATGACCGGGCTGATCCCGGAGCATCATCGCATCATCGAGATCGCCACCATCGTCACCGATCTGCATCTCAACATTCTCGCCGAAGGCCCGGTGCTGGCGATCCGCCGCAGCAGCGAGGAGCTGGCGATCATGGACGACTGGAACGTCGCGCAGCACGGCAAGTCCGGGCTGATCAAGCGCGTGCACGAGAGCCAGACTGACGATGCCGAAGCCGAGCGCCAGACGATCGCCTTCCTCGAGAAATGGGTGCCGCCGGGCAAGTCGCCGATGTGCGGCAACTCGATCTGCCAGGACCGCCGCTTCCTGGCGCGCTGGATGCCGAAGCTCGAGCACTTCTTCCACTACCGCAATCTCGACGTCAGCACCCTCAAGGAGCTGTGTGTGCGCTGGGCGCCGGACATCGCGCGCGGCTACAGCAAGCAGTCCCGGCACCTCGCGCTCGACGACATCAAGGAGTCGATCGAGGAACTGCGCTACTACCGCAACCACTTCCTGCGCTTTCCGGCGATCTGAGCGCCGCCGGCGCGGCGGGGCTCAGCGCAGCGGCAGCACGACGCCGACGCGGGCGCCGCCGAGCGGCGAGCGTTCGAGCAGCAGGCGGCCGCCGTAGGCCTGCACGATCTCGCTGACCGAGGCCAGGCCGATGCCCTGGCCGGGCTGGCGCGTATCGGCGCGCGCGCCGCGCTCCAGCAATTGCTCCGGAGCTTCGGGAAAGCCGGGGCCGTCGTCGTCGATGTCGAGCCGGCAGAATTTTTTGTCGACCTGCGCCGACAGGCGCACCTGGCGGTGGCCGTACTTGGCAGCGTTGTCGAGCAGATTGCCGAGCAGTTCGTAGAGGTCGCCCTGATCGGCGCGCAGCTTCAGCGTCGTGTCGAGCGCATTGTCGAAGCGGATCTGGCGATCGCCGTAGACCTTGGCGAGCGCCGCGATCAGCTTGTCGGCGAGCGGCTTGAGCTGGACCGGCTCGGTCAGCGTGCGGCTGCCGGCGGCGGCGGCGCGCCGCAGCTGGTGATCGACGATGTGCTGCATGCGGCCGACCTGCTCGTGCAGCTGCTGGCGCTGCGCAACCGGGATCTCGGCCTCGCTGCTGATGCCGCGCAGCACCGCCAGCGGCGTCTTCAGTGTATGCGCGAGGTCGCCGAGCGCATTGCGGTAGCGCGTCTGCTGGCTGCGCTCGCTGACGATCATCGCGTTGAGGTCGCGCGTCAGCGGCTTGAGTTCGTCCGGGTAGGACCCTTCGATCTCCGTCTGCACGCCCGATTCGATGCGATGCAGCTCGCGACCGAGGCGGCGCAGCGGCGCTAGGCTCCAGCGCAGGATCAGCAGCAGGATCGCCACCAGGGTGAGCGCCGTGCCGCCGAGCCAGGCCCACAGCGTGCGCCGGAAGATCTGCAGCTGGCGGTCGAAGGCGCTGGTGTCGTCGATCACGCTGACCGTGTACTGGCGCGGCTCGTCGCTTTCGGAATCGATCCAGCGCAGACCGAAGCTCAGGCGGAACGCGTCCGGTTTGGCCAGGCGCTGGAAATGCCACTCGCCGACCTTGAGATGCGCCGGCGGCGGCACGTCGAGCGAGCGCGACGAGCTCCAGACCATGACGCCGATCTCGTTGAAAAGCGCTGCCTGCAGGCCGGACAGCGGTTCGCGCAGCCGGCGATCGGGAACCGCGTCGAGGGCGATCGTCAGCTCGCCGTCGGCGGTCGTCGAGGCGGCGCCGAGCAGGGCGTAGATCAAGCCTTCGAGCTTGTCCTGCTGGGCCTGCAGCAGCGAGCTCTCGAACGCTTTCTCGAGCGCCAGGCCGCCGAGGCCGACGAACGCGAACAGCACGATCGCCGTCGACAGCAGCAGCCGCGCCCGCAGCGAGGTGACATGCGGGCGACGCACGGCTCGGGCTTTCAGGCGCGCGGCAGGTCCCACCGGTAGCCTGCGCCGCGCAGCGTCGTGATCGGGTTGTACTGGCTGTCCGGATCCAGCTTGGCGCGCAGGCGACGGATGAAGACCTCGATGACGTTGCTGTCGCGCTCCTCGTCCTCGGTGTAGAGGTGCTCGGTCAGCTCGCTCTTGGAGATCACCTTGCCGGCGTGCGTCAGCAGATATTCGAGCACGCGGAACTCGTAGCTGGTTAGATCGACCGGCTTGCCGTCGACCAGCACCGACTTGGCGCTGGTATCGACCGCGTACGGGCCGGAGTTCAGCGTTGCCTGTGCCCAGCCGCCGACGCGGCGCACCAGCGCGCGCACGCGCGCGATCAGCTCTTCCTTGTGGAACGGCTTGACGAGGTAGTCGTCGGCACCGGCCTCCAGGCCTTCGACCTTGCTTTGCCAGCCGTCGCGCGCGGTCAGGATCAGGATCGGATACTTGCGGCCGGCCTTGCGCACGCGGCGGATCAGCTCGATGCCGGGCAGGCCGGGCAGGCCGAGGTCGATGATGGCGACGTCGGCCGGATATTCCTCGGCCATGTAGGCGCCGTTGTCGCCGTCGGCGGCAACGTCGACGGCGAAGCCTTCGTCGCCGAGAAAGCGGGCGACCTGCTCGCGCAGATCCGGATCATCTTCAATCACGAGGGCACGCATGCCATTTCTCCCTGCTGCTGCATGTGTTCGAGGTGGGGCGGGCGGCGGCGCCGCTCACGGGTCGACCTGGTAGATCCGCACTTCGCCGTCCCGCAGGAGCTTGACGCGGTAGCCGGCGCCGTCCGGCTGCACCGCGAGCACGCGGCCACCATGGCGGCGCTGGATCTCGCGCGCGGCTTCGTCCGGCGTGAACGACGGTCGCGCGTCGCGCTGGCTCGGCAGCAGCGACGTCGGCGGCGCCAGTTCCGGACGCTCCCGTTCCGCGCCCGCCGGGCGCGCACCAGCGGCACCGGCGTGCAGCAGCACACCGCTGAGCACGCAGGCGGCGAGGGTCCGGGAGAAGTGCATCGCGGGAATTTACTGATCGGCGTCCGGCACGTCCACGCGGGCGGCGCCGGGCGCCCGCGCGGCGCCGCCGCGGCGCTGCCGCCGCGGGCCTGTCCGGCAGCCGCTGGCGGCGATCGACGACTGATCCATGGACGTGCCTCCGCTGAGGCCAGGGAGCCCGTCATTGCGGGCCGATGCGCGAAGCCTAGCCGGAGAAACTGAATTCGCCCTTAATTTTTCGCGTTATTTCAGCGACTTCTTGCGCGTTCTACTGTTGTGCGGTGGTCGCGAAGCGCTTCAGCGTGGCCGGCGAGAAGTAGGCCGGCTCCGCCTCCCAGTCGTACTCGATCAGCTTGCGCTCCTCGTTCGTCATGTTGATGACGACGTAGCGTCGCGACTGCAGGTCGTAATGGACCTGCACGCCGTTGACGACGACCGGCACGTTGGCGAACGCGATCGAATGCGACTCCGCGGTGCGCCAGAACTGGTCGCGTTCGTCGTAGATGTCCTGCGCGTGGACGATCCACGAATCCTCGTCGAGATAGAACACGCGCTTCTTGTAGCGATGCGCGAAGCCCGGCTTGACGCTGGCCTCGATGACCCACACGCGGTGCAGCTCGTAGCGCGCGAGGTCCTGATTGATGTGGCCGCGGGTGACGATGTCCTTGTACTTCAGTTTGGGGTCGTAGAGCTTGTAGCTGTTGTACGGAATCAGCATTTCCTTCTTGCCGAGCAGCTTGATCGTGTAGCGGTCGAGCGGACCGTTGAACATGTCGAGCTGGTCATGCGTCATCAGGCCGTCGAACAGCGGGTTGTCGTAGCCGACTTCGCCGATGCGGCGCGCGCGGCCGACGGTGTTGTTGTAGACCCAGACGTTGGTCTGGTTGGCGATGCGGTCGATCGGCACGTGCAGCAGGTGCGCTTCGCCGGCCAGGTTCGGCGGCGCGATCGTCTTCTGGAACGCATACAGGTTCATGCCCTTGATCGAATCCGGCGTCGCCGTCGGGTCGTTGTACATGAACGCCAGCTCGACGTAGTCGCGCTGCACCACGAAGCTGCCGTCGGCAGCAGTCGCCGCGGAATTCAGATAGCCGCGGAAGCCGCGCGTGTTGTAGCGCATGATGTGGTTCCACATCACTTCCGTGCCGTTCTTCGGGATCGGGAACGGATAGCCCTGTGCCGCGCAGCAGAAGCCGTAGCCGCTGTCGGTCAGTTCGACGGCGCTCGCATTCTTCTTCGTCGCGTCGTAGAACCATTGCGGATACGAGGCGCTGCGATGCGTCGGGTAGACGATCATCTTGTAGTCGGGGAAGGTCTTGAACAGCGCCTTGTAGCCTTCCGTAAGCATTCCCTCGTACTGCGCGGCGTTCTGCGCCGTGATCGTGTACAGCGGCTTGTCCGACGCATAAGGATTGCTGCCGCGCGGCATGTCGGCCTTCGGCAGGCCGCCGCTCCATTTCGGAATCGTGCCCTGGGCGTTGCCGGCGGTCTCGGCGCCGAGCGGCGTCAGCTCGTGGCCGAGCCGGGCCGCCTCGTCGGCACCGACCTTGGCCGGCGCAGGGCCGGCCAGCAGGATGCAGAGCGCAGCGGCGAGCGGGGCAATGCCTTTTTTCATTTTGCTTTCCTCGCCGCGCCTGCGGCGGTCTCCTGGCTCGATCGTAGGGCTTTCAGGCTTGGACCGCCGCCGGCGGTGCCGGGTTCTGGCGCCGGCCGAGCGCCAGCCAGGCGAGCGCCGGCAGCAGCAGAATGGCGCCGAGCAGATTGGTGCTGAACATGAACAGCAGCAGCAGGCCCATGTCAGCCTGGAACTGCAGCCCCGAGAACAGCCAGGTGAAGACGCTCAGCAGTAGCGAGGCCGAAGTGAACACCACGGCCTTGCCGGTATGGCGCAAGGCCTCGTAGTACGCATCGCGCAGCGCGGTGCCGGCTTCGAGATGACGTGCGAACACGCTCCACAGGTAGATGCTGTAGTCGACGCCGATGCCGACGCCGAATGCCGCGACCGGCAGCGTCGCCGGCTTCATGCCGATGCCGAGCATCGCCATCAGGCCGTAGGTCAGCAGCGAACACAGCACCAGCGGCGTGAGGATGCACAGTACGGCGACGCCGCTGCGGAAGCTCAGCCAGGCGAACAGCGCCAGCGTGGCGTGGACCCAGATGATGACGAGCAGTTCGCGCGCGCGGATTTCCTCGTTGGTCGCCGCCCACACGCCGACGTTGCCGGACGCCAGCTGGAAGTCGACGCCGCTGCCGGCGTTGGCCTTGTTGAACGCGTTCACGGCATCGACGACGCGATCGATGGTTTCGGCGCGATGGTCGCGCGTGAACACCAGCACCGGCATGACGCTGCAGTCCGGATTGGCGAGGCCGAGCTGGCTCGGGATCGGCGAGACCAGCTGCGACAGATCCTGGTTGCGCGGCAGCACGCGCCATTTCGGCGCGCCCTCGAACCAGCCGGCGCGCACCTGCTTGGCGATCTGCGGCAGCGACAGCACCGACTGCACGCTGTCGGTGTTCTGCAGATGCCAGGCGAGGCGGTCGACGACTTCCATCTTGTGCGGATCGACGCAGCCGTACGGGCCGGCCACCGACAGCACCTTGAGCACGTCGACGCCGATCGCGAAGTTGTGGCCGATTTCCCGCGAATCGACGTTGTAGCGGCTGTCCGGGCGCAGCTCCGGCACGCCGGCCTGGCGGTCGCCGACGATCAGCTTCGGGTACATCCACAGCGCCCAGGCCAGCGCGGCGAGGGCGAGCAGCAGGGCCGGTACCGCGGCGCGCGCGGTCGCGAAGACCGACAGGCGCTGCCAGAGGTGGTCGGAGACCGCGACCCGGGCCCGCTGCCGGGCACGGAAGCGGGCGACGTCGTCGACACGCACCCAGGACAGCACGATCGGCAGCATGAACTTGTTGGTGACGATCACCGCCGCCATGCCCATCGCCGCGTTGAGCGCCATCTCGCGCACGATCTCGATCTGGATGAAGGCCAGCGTCGCGAAGCCGATCACGTCGGTCAGGATCGCGACGGTGCCGGGAATGAACAGCTGGCGGAAGGTCGCGACCGAGGCGTGGTAGGAGTCGAGGCCGTTGACGGCGACCTCGAAACGCCAGGCGTTGACGTACTGCACGCCGTGCGAGACGCCGATCGCCAGGATCAGGAACGGCACCAGGATCGCGAACGGATCGAGGCCGAAGCCGGCGAAGTGCAGCAGGCCCAGCTCCCAGATCACCGCGGTCAGCGCCGCGAACAGCGGCAGCAGCGCCAGTCGCCAGCTGCCGCAGAAGATCCACAGCAGGAAGAAGGTCGCCAGCAGCGCGACCGCGAAGAAGGCGATGACCTCGTAGCTGGCGTCGCCGACGTCGCCGACCACCTTGGCGAAGCCGATGATGCGGATGTCGACGGCATCGCTCTGGTAGCGCGCGCGGATCGCTTCGAGCTGGCGGGCGACCTCGCGGTAATCGAGCTTGGCGCCGCTCGAAGGATCGTGCTCGAGCAGTTCGGCGACGACCAGCGCGCCGCGCTGGTCGAGCGACACCAGACGGCCGATCAGGCCGGCCTTGCCGACGTTGGCGCGAATGCGCGCCAGCATCGCCGGCGTCGGCTGGTAGTCGCGCGGCACCACGTCGCCGGATTCGAAGCCGCCCTCGACGTTCTCCAGGTAGCGCACGCCGGGCGTGAACAGCGAGGTGACGCGCGAGCGGTCGACGCCCGGCAGGAAGAAGACGTCGTCGGTGACCTTGCGCAGGGTGTCGAGAAAGCCGGGCTCGTAGATGTCGCCCGCCGCGCCGGGCTTGCGCATCACGGCGATCGACACGAGATTGGCGCCGCCGAAGGCCTGCTCGTAGCGCTTGAACACCTGCATGTACGGGTGGTCGAGCGGAATCTGCTTCTCGAAGCCGGCGTCCGGCTGCAGCTGCAGCGCCAGCCACGCCATCCAGATCGTGAAGCCGAGCAGCACGCCGAATGTCAGCCAGCGCCGCGCATAGATGAGCGGTTCGACGAAGCGCAGTACGCGTCCGGCGTATTGACCCACCGTGCTCCTCCCGACGTTCTTGGTTTGACGCGGCGATCCTGTCCGCGTGCGCTCGATTGTCGGCGCGCGCCGCCCGCGCCGACAAGCGCCGTGCCGGCAGCCGGCTGTGGCGACGGCGTCAGCCGCCGCGGCGGCTCAGATGCTGCGCGCGAGCTGCAGCAGCTCGTCGGACTTGGCGTAGGCGCGAAACAGGGTGCGCGCGAGCACGGCGAGGATGCCGCGCATCTCCTCGCTGCTGTAATGCCGCAGCGGCACCACGCAGGCTTCGATCAGGGCGATCACGGCGCGCGCCATCTCGTCGGCGTCGCCGCCGAGTTCCAGCAGCTTGCGCTCGCTGGCCTGCGCCAGGGCCTGGCGCAGCGTGTCGACCGAGGCGGCTTCGAACGCGCGCTGCGCGGCGGTCAGCGCCGCGGTTTCCGGGCGCGACGGGATCAGCCAGTAGCCGGCGACGCCCTTGTCGACGCGCGGATCCTGCAGCAACTTCTGCAGGCCGCTGAAGATATGCAGGATCGCGCGCACCGGATCGGTTTCGGTGCGCATCGGCGTGAACACGTACTGGTCGAAGATCGCGTGCAGGCGCTTCAGGCAGTCGAGGTACAGCGCTTCCTTGCCCTTGAAGTGCCAGTACAGCGCGCCTTTCGACAGCTTGGCAGCCTTGGCGATATCGCCGATCGAGACGCCCTCGTAGCCGTAGCGGCCGAACAGCTCGAAGGCGTGTTCTTCGATGGCTTTCAGCGTGTCGAACTGTTCGTGGGCGGGTTTGCGCGGCATGGCGGTGGATCTGGGGCGCGCGGATTGTCGGCGAAACCGCCATCGCATGCCAGCGCCGCCACCGCGACCGCACGCGGCGGCGGCCGTTCGCAACCTCAGGCCGTGCGCCGGTAACCGAGCAGACGAGCCGGCAGGAACAGCAGCGCGCCGATCAGCGCGAACGTCGCGCCGACACCGATGCCGAGCAGGCGCAGCGGCAGCGAGATCAGCCAGACCAGCGGCGCCAGCAGCAGCGCAAGCAGGGCCAGCGGCCAGCACAGCGCCAGCAGCAGGCACCAGCCGACGAACAGGAGCAGGGCGTTCATGGTGCGCTCCGGATTCAGGCTTCGAGATTCTTGAACTGGCGGCGCAGCTCGAGCTCTTCCTGCGTCACGCAGGCTTCGATCTGTTGCAGGCGCCGCTCCAGTTTCTCGAAGCGGGCTTTGGCTTCGTTCGCCGAGACCCCGGCGCCGTTGCGGTCGCCGCCGGAGCCCGACGGCGCCGGACGGTCGCCGCCGTCGGCCGGGCGCGGGCGGCCGTAGTCGGCCGGCGCGTCGGCGGGGTCCATCAGGTACCACAGCGCCAGATAGACGATGCCGACCGGGAAGAAGCCGCTGAACAGCAGTGCGAGGATCACCAGCACGCGGATCAGCTTGACGCTCCAGCCGAAGTAGTCGGCGATGCCGGCGCAGACGCCGGCGACCCAGCCTTCGCCGGGATAGCGGCGCATCGACGCCAGCATGCCGTCGGAGTTGCGCGGGGCTTTAGTGTTGGTCATGGTGCTTCTGTCTCCAGCCGGGTGCCTCCACGTCGAGCAGGCGCTCGAGCGTGTCGATGCGTTTTTCCAGTCGGTCCGCCAGCTCGACGAGTTCCCCGCCGGCGACCGTCTTGTGCTGCAGTTCGAGTTCGCGGCGCCGCGAGATGGCGCGGAACACCAGCAGCGGGATGACGATGAAGATGCCCGTGACGGCGATCAGCGGGATCAAGTTCTCGAAGAAAGTTTCCACCCCTTACTCCTGCGCGTTGTCTTTGTTCGCCGGCGCGTTCTGGCCGACCTTGGCGCGCAATCTTGCCAGCTCGTCATCGAGCTTGTCGTCGGCGAGACGGGCGAATTCGTCACGCAGGCGATCGGCGCCCAGATCGTAGGCGTCGACGCGCGATTCGAGCTCGTCGGCGGCGCGCTCGGCCTGATCGAGCGCGGCCCGGGTCGCCGCCGAGCGTTTGTCGTCCATCTGCTCGCGCAGCTTGATGCGCGAACTGGCCGACTGGCTGCGCAGATTGATGTTCTTCTGCCGCTGGCGGGCTTCCGAGAGCTTGCCGCGCAGCTTGCCGATGTCTTCGTCGAGCTTGCCGATCTCGGTCTCGACGTGCGCGAGCTCGCGGCCCGCCTCGTCGAGGCGTTCGCCGGCGCGGCGCTTGGCGGTGAGCGCGCCGCGCGCCAGATCCTCGCGCTCCTTGCGGATCGCCAGTTCGGCCTTGGCCTCCCAGTCGGCGGCTTCCGCGCGCAGCGTGTCGATTGCCCGCTGCAGCTCTTTCTTGCGCGCCAGGAAGCGCACCGCGGTCGAGCGGACTTCCACGAGCGTGTCCTCCATCTCCTGGATGATCAGACGCGCCATCTTTTCCGGATCCTCGGCCTTGTTGAGCAAGGCGCCCAGATTCGAATCAATGACGTCCCGTGTTCTGGAAAAAATTCCCATCCATCAATCCTCGAAAACCGCCGTGCTCCGGCAGCGTATCGTGTCGCAGGGCCTCAGCGGCGCGCGATCACCATCAGCGTCGGCACTTCGATCGACACTGGCGGCAGCATGGCCTGCAGGTTGGTCAGTACATTGTCCCGCACTTCGCGCCGGCTTTGGCGCAGGCTGCGCTGCAGCTGCGCGTCGACGCTGTCGGCGGCGACGTGCTGCGACGCGGCGGCGACTTCGACGTGCTTGACGTGCGCGGCATAGCCATTGATGCCGCCGAAAGTGGCGACGGTCATGGCGATGGCGGCAGCGGCGCCGGCGAGATGCATTTGAATGTTCATGTCAGTTCCCCTTGGGTTTGGTGTTGGCGACGGGAGAAATAACGCCAGCTCCGTGCCATCTCGTTGTCGATATTCAAGCTATTGATATTTAATAGATTAAAATCGGAAGGTCGGCGCGATGCGGATCGTCTGTTGGCATCTGGCGCCGCCAGTTGGCGATATTCGCCAACATCGAGCACAATGGCGCAATGGAGCTCCGCGACAGTCCCGATCCGATCCTCGGCCAGGCCGATAACTTCCTGGCGGTGCTGGAAAAAGTCTCACGGGTCGCGCCGCTGTCGAAGCCGGTGCTGATCATCGGCGAGCGCGGCTCGGGCAAGGAGCTGATCGCCGCCCGTCTGCACTATCTGTCGGAGCGCTGGGCGCGGCCGTACGTGAAATTCAACTGCGCGGCGCTCAACGAGGAGCTGCTCGAATCGGAGCTGTTCGGCCATGTCGCCGGCGCCTACACCGGCGCCGCCAAGGCCCGCATCGGGCGCTTCGAGCTCGCCAACAACGGTTCGATCTTTCTCGACGAGCTGGCTTCGATGTCGCTGCGCCTGCAGGAGAAGCTGCTGCGCGTCGTCGAGTACGGCGAGTTCGAGCGCGTCGGCTCCAGCGAGACGGTCAAGGTCAATCTGCGTCTGATCGGCGCCGCCAACGTCGATCTGCCGGCGATGGCACGCGCCGGCAGGTTCCGCGAGGACCTGCTCGACCGCCTTTCGTTCGACGTCATCACCGTGCCGCCGCTGCGCGAGCGCCGCGAGGACATCCCGCTGCTCGCACAGAAATTCGCCGAGGGCATGGCCCGCGAGCTCGGGCGCGAGTACTTCGCCGGCTTCGCGCCGGCAGCCGAGCGCGCCCTGCTCGAATACGAATGGCCGGGCAACGTCCGCGAACTGCGCAACGTCATCGAGCGCGCCGTCTACCGGCTCGAGAACGAGCGGCGTGTCGTCGAGCGCATCGAGTTCGATCCCTTCGCCTCGCCGTACCGGCCGCGGGCGATGGCCGCGCAGCTGCCGGCCGCGGCGCCGGCCGCCGCCGCGCGCGCGTCCGAAGCGGCGCCGGCGCCGGCGCTTGCCGCCGAGGCCGCGCCGGGCCTGCCGCTGGCCTTCGAGGAGGCGGTCGCCGTCTTCGAGACGCGCCTGCTGCGTCAGGCGCTCGAAGAGGCGCGCTACAACCAGCGCAAGGCGGCCGAGCTGCTGCAGCTGACCTACCACCAGTTCCGCGGACTGTTGCGTAAGTACAAGCTGCTCGATGCCGAGTAGGAATTTGCCGACATCGCGCGCGGCGGGCTTGCCGGCCGGCGATGCTGGCACGGAATTGGCACACGAAAATCCCAGGGATTGCGGCAACGACGCCGCGCCGGTGCCTCCGGCTCCAGATCCCTGATCCGTTGGGTTTCGATCGCAGGACAAGGGCGTCCGCTGCGCAACAGGCAGCCGACGCCTTTTTCGTTTGCGGGCAGGCGTCGGTCGGATGCAGGGAAGGACAGACACCGGGGAAGATGGAGATGCGTACGCTGGATGAAGCCGAACCGTCGTGGGACAAGCGAGCTGCCGCCATGAACCGGCCGGCCGCCAGCCTGCGCGTGGTGCTCGTCGACGACGACGGCGCGCGCGCCGCGTTCGTGACGCAGGCGCTGCGCGCCGCCGGCCACGATGTGGTGGCACGCCTCTCCGCCAACGAGGACCTGCTCGCCGCCGTGCGGCGCGTGCGTCCGGACGTGATCCTCGTCGACATGGACAACCCGGCGCGCGACGTGCTCGATAACTGTGCGGCAGTGACCCAACAAGTGCCGCGTCCGATCATTTTCTTCGCCCGCGACTCCGATCCGGACACGATCTCGCGCGCGGTGCGCGCCGGCGTCTCCGCCTACATCGTCGACGGCATGGCGGCACATCGACTGAAGCCGATCCTCGATGTCGCGATCGCGCGTTTCCACGAACACCAGAAGCTGCGCAACGAACTCGACGAAATGCGCACGCGTCTGGCCGACCGCCGCGACGTCGAGCGTGCCAAGGCGCTGCTGGTGCGCCTGCGCAAGCTCGACGAAGCGCAGGCCTACACGCTGCTGCGCAAGAGCGCGATGGCGCGCCGCATCACCATCGGCGAGGCCGCACGCACCGTGCTCGCCGCCGCCGAACTGCTCGATGCCGGCCAGGAACCGCTGGGCGGTGCCGCGCCGGAGGAGTCTTCATGAATCTGGTTCTGCCGTTTCGTCCCGAGATCAGCCACCTCACGGTCGGCTACATGCCGCTGCTCGATTCGGCGCCGCTGCTGTGGGCGGCGCACCGCGGCTATTTCCGCGCCGCCGGCCTCGACGTCGAACTGGTCCGCGAGGTTTCGTGGGCGAGCCTGCGCGACCGCCTCGCGTACGGTGCGCTCGACGCCGCACAGTGCCTGGCGCCGATGCCGGTCGCGGCGACGCTCGGCGCCGACGGCGTCGGCGTGCCGATGGTCACCGGCCTGTGCCTTTCGCAGGGCGGCTCGGCGATCACTTTCTCGCGCACGATGGCCGATCGCATCGGCCTGCGCAGCGGCATGAGCGTGGTCGACAGCGCTGCCGCCGTCGCCCAGTACGTGCGTGGCGGCGGGCGCCTGCGTCTCGCGCACGTGTTCGCGTTCTCGATGCACCACTACCTGCTGCGCGACTGGCTCGCGCTCGGCGGTCTCGACAGCGACGTGCCCGGCATCGAATTCACCGTCGCGCCGCCGCCGCAGATGGTGCGCCTGCTCGAAAGCGGCGCGGTCGACGGCTTCTGCGTCGGCGAGCCGTGGAACACGGCTGCGGTCAAGGGCGGGCTCGGCTTCGTGGTGACGCCGACCAGCAACATCTGGGACGGCGGCGCCGAGAAAGTGCTCGGCGTCACCCGCGAGTGGGCGCAGCAGTTCCCGCACACGCATCGTGCGCTGCTGGCCGCGGTGATGGCAGCGCTGCAGGAACTGTCCAGCCGCGACGTCACCCGCGAGCTCGCCGCGCTGCTGCACCGCCTGCAGGTGCTGGCGGTGCCGGATTCCTGGGTCGAGGCGGTGCTGCGCGGCCAGGGCGTCGGCGCCGCGCCGCGCTTCACCAGCGGCCTGCAGGCATTTCCGCGCCGCTCGCAGCTGATGTGGTGCGCGCTGCAGATGCTGCGCTGGCGGCAGTGGAGCCGGCCGCTGAGCCTCGCCCAGCTGACCGCGTCGGTCTGTGACGTCGCCGCGTTCTGCGACGCCGCGGCGACGCTCGATCTGCCGCTGCCGCTCGTCGATTCGATCCGCGAGGGAGCCGGTGCGGTCGCGCTCGGCGCCGACGGCGCGACCGTCGAATCGCGCTTCATCGACGGCGGCGAACTCGACCCGGCCGACCCGGCCGCGTATCTGGCCGCGCGCGGCTGGAACCGCGAGGCGGCGCGCGCCGCGGTCGCCGGTTGAGGTGCGGGCGCCGGATGCGCGGCGCCCGTCGTGATGCAGCGGTTGAAGTACCGGCGGATCGCAGCTGATCCGCCCGCCAATGATGCGGCCAACGCTGTCCGCGACTGTCCCAGCTCTCGTTCGCCAGGAGTCGTCGTCATGCCGGAAGCCGCCCTGTTCCCGTTCATCGATCCCGCCGTGCAGGTCATCGTCGTCTGCGCCGGCGGATTCGTCCTGCTGTTCTTCTGTTTCTCGCTGAGCGACGCCTGGCGCGCCCGCGAACGCCGCGCACGGCGGACGCAGGCACCGAGGCGCGCCGATCCGGTATCCCATGCCCAGGACTCCACCTCCGAACGCGAGCCGCGCTGAAGCGCGCCGGCCGCGCTGGCTGGCCGCGGCCGTCGCCGGCGCGCTGAGCCTGTGCGCCGGTCCCGCCGCCGCTGCCGACACCCTGCCGGCGCTGACCGGCACCACGCTGGAGCTGGCCGCCGAGGCCGGACGCCGCAGCGCCGAGCCGCAACCGGCGCTGTACGCCGC
Organism: Solimonas variicoloris DSM 15731; assembly: GCF_000382285.1. Classification (GTDB taxonomy): domain Bacteria; phylum Pseudomonadota; class Gammaproteobacteria; order Nevskiales; family Nevskiaceae; genus Solimonas; species Solimonas variicoloris. The sequence goes on from NZ_KB907927.1 coordinate 33,151, forward strand.
CGTCGTCGCCGACGGTGTGCTGCTGCGCGAGCTGCGCGTGCAGCTCGACGATGACGCGGCGCTGCGCTACCAGTTCAGCGAGGACGAGGCACGGGCGCTCGCCGCCGGTGCGCTCAAGCCCTTGCTGCCGCTGGCGCCGGGCGCGCACCGGCTGCGCGCCGAATTCGTCGCCCGCGCCGCCGGCGGCAAGCCCGGCGCGACTCGCTACGCCGCCCAGCTCGATCGCCGCTTCACGGCCGACGGTGCGCCGCTCGAACTGCGCTTCAGCGCCGGCAGCCTGCTGGCCGGCGCCAGCCTCGAACTGCAGGCCGCGGCCGGCGACGTCGCGCTGCGCGAAGTCGACTACCTGCTCGGCAGCGAGCGGCCGTTCGAGGCGGCGCTGCGCCTCGCCGTCAGCGGCCGCGATGATGCGCCGCGCCGCGACGCCGCCTGGCAAGCGCTCGGGCTGTCGGCCGCGGCGAGCGACGCGGCGGCGCCGGCCGAGCGCTACCGCCAGGCGCTCGCCGCGGCCGACGGCGACGCGGCGCTGCGCGCGCTCGGCGACGCCGGCGCGCTGTCGCCGCAGGGGCTGCGTCTGCGCGATCTGGCCAACGTCACGCTCGGCTATCGCGAGCTGCGCGCCGGTCGCGGCGCGGCGGCGATCGAGCATTTCCAGCGCGTGCGCAGTCCGGGTCCGTACTCGAACGCGGCGATGCTCGGTCTCGGCTGGTGCTATCTGTGGCCGAGCGCCGAGGGCGCGCGCCCGGGCGACGCGCCGCTGCGGCCGGCCTCGGCCGACGCGCTGGCCGCGGCGCGGCGCCAGTCGCCGTTCCGCTACCTGCAGGCGGTGGCGAGCGGTGCGCGCGCCGACGACCTGCGCCGCGCGCTGATTCCGTGGGCCGAGCTGCTCGGTCGCGATCCACTCGACCCGGCGGTGCAGGAAGGCATGCTGGCGATCCCGTACGCGCTCGATCATCTCGGCGCGCACGAGCAGGCCGAGCGCCACTACGCGCGCGCGATCACCGCGCTCGAAGGCGCCCGCGCCACGCTCGTCGCGGCGCGCGCCGAGATCGCCGACGGCCGCCTGCTCGCGGCGCTCGACGCGCGCGACGCCGACCCCGCGAGCGGCTGGCCGCGCCTGCTGGTCGAACAGCGCGACGATGCCGAGGCGGTGCCGCTGCGGGTGTTCGCCGCCGCCGACGAGGCTGCCGCGCCGCTGCGCGAGTACCGCCAGCTGCGCACCCTGACGCGCGCGCTCGACGCCGCCGCCGCGCAGCTCGCCGCGCACGACGGCGACGCCGCGCTGGCGGCGCGCGTCGACGCGCAGCGCGCGCGGCTGGCGCGGGCCGGCGATGAGGCGGCGGCGCGCCTGCGCGCGGCGCTGCAGGTGGTGCTGCTGCGTCTCGACCGGCAGACCACGCGCGCGCTCGCCGAAGCCGAGTTCGCGCTTGCCCGCGTCTACGACCGCGACCCGCACGGAGACGGCTCATGATTCGCCGCATCGGCCTGGCCCTGCTGTGCCTGACGGCCGCGCTGCCGGCGCGCGGCGACGAGCCGCCGACGGTCGGCTCGGTGACGCGCAACAACGGCCTGCAGGAAAACGGCCGCTTCATCGTGCGCACGCCGGGCATCCTGCGCGTCGAGACCTCGGCGCCGGTCGCGCCCGATGCGGTGCGCGCGATCGCGCACTACGACCGCCTGATCGCGCTCGACGGCGTCGATCCGGCGCTGCGCGCCGAGGCGATGCGCCGCGCCGCCTATCTGCGCGTGCGCCGCGTCGACCAAGGGCAGGCCGACGCCACCGAACTGCAGCAGGCGATCGCGCTCTACCGGCGCCTGCTCGCCGAGCATCCGCAGGACGCGGCCAACGATCTGGCGCTGTACCAGCTGGCGCGTGCCGAGCAGATCGCCGGCGACAGCGAAGCGGCGATCGCGGCGCTGCGCACGCTCGGTGCCGAGCATCCGCAATCGACGCTGGTCGCCGACGCGCGCTTTCGCGCCGCCGAGCTGCTCTATCTGGCGCGCCGCTACGACGAGGCCGAACCGCTCTACGCTGCGGTCGTCGCGCAGGGCAGCGGCACGCCGTACTTCGTGCCGGCGCGCGGCAAGTACGGCTGGACGCTGTATCAGCAGGGCCGCTACGAGGCGGCGCTGCCGGTGCTGCTGGCGATTCTCGACAGCGACCTGCCGCCCGGCACGCTGGAGGATCCGAAGACCGCGCTGGCCGCCGTCGACCGGCGCAAGGGCGATTTCGCCGCCGACGCGCTGAACCTCGCCGGCCGCTCGTTCGCGGCGCTTGGCGGTGGCGCAGCGATGAACGCCTACTTCGCGCAGCGCGGCGAGCCGCGCTTCTCGACGCTGCTCTACGCCGCGCTCGGCGGCGCGCTGCTCGAACAGCGCCGCTATCACGACGCCGCGCGCGTCTACGCCGCGTTCATCGAACGCCATCCGCAGCACCGCCTGGCGCCGGACTTCCAGCAGCGTGTGATCGCCGCCTACGAGGCGGGCGGCTTCGCCGAGCCGACGATCGCCGCGCAGGAGACTTACGTAGAGCGCTACAGCCCCGGCGCGCCGTACTGGAACGGCGCCGCGCCGCCCGCGGCCGTGCTCGACGCGCTGCGCGCCGATCTCGACGATCTCGGGCGCTGGCATCAGGCGCGCGCGCAGCGTCTGCCGGCGTCCGACGTGGCGGCGCGGCAGGCCGGCTTTCTGGCCGCCGCCGAGTGGTATCGGCGCCGGCTCGCGCTGGAGGCGCCGGGTGAGACGGCCGCCGCCATCGCCCTGCTGCGCGCCGATGCGCTCTACGACGGCGGGCGCACGCGCGAGGCGGCGCAGGCCTACGAGCAGGTCGCCTATGAACGGCCGAACGCGCATTCGGCCGAGGCCGCGTATGCGGCCGTGCAGGCCTGGCAGCGCCTCGGCAGCGAACTGTCGCCGGCGCAGCGGCCGGAGGCGCTGCGCGCGTCGATCGCCGCGACGCTGCGCTTCGCCGACGCCTACGCCGAGCACCCGCAGTGGAGCGCGGCGCTGACGCGCGGCGCGCAGGATCTCTACGAGATCGGCGACGAGGCGCAGGCGGTCGCGGTCGCGCAGCGCACGCTCGCCGCCGGCCGCGCGACGCCGGCGCAGCGGGTCGAGCTCTACGGCGTGCTCGCCGCAGCGCAGTTCGCACGGCGCGACTACGCGCAGGCCGAGACCGCCTATGGGGCGCTGCTGCGCGAGAGCGCGCTGCCGGCCGAGGCGCGCAGTGCGGCGTCCGAGCAGCTCGCCGCCGCCGTCTACCGCCAGGGCGAGGCGGCGCGCGCCGGCGGCGACCTGCGCGGTGCGGCGCGCCATTTCCAGCGCGTCGGCGCGCTGGTGCCGGATGCGCGCATCCGCGCCACCGCCGAATACGACGCCGCCGCGGCGCTGATGGGCCTGCAGGACTGGCACGCCGCGGCGGCGGCGCTGGAGACTTTCCGCTCGCGCTATCCGCAGCACGCCTTGAGCGCCGAGGCCGACAAGAAACTCGCCTACGCCTACGAGCAGGACGCGCAGCCGGCCGCCGCCGCCGAGGTCTATCGCCGCGTCGCCGCGCGCGACGGCGAGACGCCGGCACTGCGCCGCGACGCCGCCTGGCAGGCGGCACTGCTCTACGACCGCGCGCAAGCGACGGCCGCCGCGGTGCAGGCCTACGAGGCCTGCCTCGACGTCTATCCGCAGCCGCTCGAACGCAGTCTGCAGGCGCGCCGCCGGCTCGCCGATCTGGCCCGCGACGCGCAGGACGACGAGGGTCGCTACCGCCACTGGCTGCAGACGCTGGTCGCGGTCGATGCCGGCGCCGCGCACAACGCGCAGACCGCGCTGATGGCGGCGCAGGCCAATCTCGAGCTCGGCCGGCTCGACGCCGATGCGGCGCGCCGCATCGCGCTGGCCGCGCCGATCAACAAGAACCTGTCGCGCCGCAAGCAGGCCAGCGAGACGGCGATCGCCGCGCTGCTGCGCGCTGCCGGCAGCGGCGACGCCGAGATCACGACGGCGGCGACCTACGAGATCGGCGCGGTCTATCGCGATTTCGGCAGCGCGCTGCTCGACTCCGAGCGCCCGGCCAAGCTGCAGGGCGACGCGCTCGAGCAATACCAGATCCTGCTCGAGGAGCAGGCCGATCCGTTCGAACAGAAATCGATCGAGGCGCATGCGGCCAATCTGCAGCGCGCGCGCCAGGGTCTGTGGAACGAGTGGATCCGGCGCAGCGCCGCGTCGCTGACCGAACTGGCGCCGGCCCGCTACGGCAAACACGAACTGCGCGAGGATCGCTATGAAGCGCTGCCCTGATGCCACTGCCGGCCTTGCCGCCCTGCTGACGGGCGCGCTGCTCGCCGCTTGCGCGAGCCAGAGTCCGGTCCCGACGCCAACGCGCGCGCGCGCGCTGCCGCCGTCGGCGGCGACCGCGCCGGCCGATCCCGACAAGGCCGATCCGCAGCAGCGCTTCGCCGCCGCGCTGCAGCTGATGCGGGAAGGGCGGCGCGACGAGGCGATCACCGTCCTGCAGGTGCTGACCAGCGATTTCCCGCAGTACTCGGGGCCGTGGACCGATCTCGGCATCCTCTATGCGCAGCTGCGCCGGCCGCGCGAGGCCGGCGACGCCTTCGACAGGGCGGTGCGCGCCAATCCAGACAACGCCGTCGCCTGGAACGCGCGCGGCGTGCTCTACCGCGAAGGCGGTGACGCCGCGCGCGCCGAGCAGTGCTACCGGCGCGCGCTGGCCGCTCAGCCGGACTACGCCAAGGCGCACTACAACCTCGCGATCCTCTATGACCTGACGCTGCGCCGGCCGCAGGACGCGCTGGCGCATTACCGGCAGTACCAGCAGCTCGCCGGCGACGCGGCGCAGCCGATGGTCGCCGTGTGGATACGCGAACTCGAATCGCGCACCGTCGCCGCCGCCGGCGGCACGCCGGCCGGAGCGCAGAAATGAAGCGGCTCTTCAACCTCGTACTGTTCGCAACGGCGATCGCGGCGCCGGCGTTCGCCGAACCGCCGCCGGCGGACGGCAGCGGCACCACCATCGTCGGCGAACGCGAGACCGCGGTCGGTCTCTATCTGCTGCCCTGGCAGGAGGAAGCGCCGAGCGACATCGATCGCCCGCCGGCGCACTTCGAGATGCCGGCGCAGGCGCCGGACGGCGAACGGCTGCGCGCGCTGAGCGCGGCCGACGAGGCCGGCGCCGCCTATCGGCGCGTGCGCACCGAGCCGCGCTGAGCGTCCAGGGCCGGCTCGCCCCGGCGCGGCGTGCCGCGTCGAGGCGGCGGTGCGCGCGTCAGCGGGCGATGGCGCGGATGCGCACGCCGGGCTGTGCGCGCAGCCGCGGCGCCAGCGCCGGCGTCGCCAGCAGTTCGCCGTCGTCGGTGAGCGCGAGCGCCTGACTGACGCCGAGGCGCGCGGCGAGCGCCCGCCAGCCGGCGGCGCCGGCGACGAACAGCGCGCCGCCGGCGGCATCGGCGAACGCGGCATCGGCGTGCACGACGGTCAGGCTGCGCAGGCCGCGGCACGGCCAGCCGCTGCGCGGATCGAGCAGGTGCGCGTAGCGCGTGCCGCGATGTTCGAAATAGCGCTGGTCGTCGCCATGGGTGATGACCGCTTCGTCGCAGGCGTCCATCGTCGCCAGCAGGCGCGGCGCGTCGGGGTTGCGCGGATCGCGGATGCCGATGCGCCAGGCGCGCTCGTTGCGACGGCCGCGCACGGCGAGGTTGCCGCCGGCGTCGATGCTGACATTGGCGTAGCCGCGCGACTGCAGACGTTCGAGCATGCAGTCGACGATGTAACCCTTGCCGATGCCGCCGAAATCCCAGGCGGTGTCCGGTGCCGGGCCGTAGTGCTCGCCGCCGTCGTAGGCTGGCGCCGCGCGCAGCGCCGCCAGCAGCGCGTCGATCTGCGCCGTGGTCGGCGGCTCGGCGCGCAGCCGGGCGATGTCGTCGAAGCCCCAGAGGCGCACGAGCGCGCCGATGCGCGGCTCGAACAGGCCGCCGCTGTGTTCGTGGATCTGCCAGGCGCGGCGGAACAGCGGGCGCAGTTCGAGCGGCACCGCGACGCGCTCGCCGGCGGCGACGCGGCGGTTGAATTGCGCCAGCGCGCCCTGGCCCCAGGCCCAGGCATCGCGGCCGAAATCGTCGATCTCGCGCTCGATCGCGCTGATCGCCGCATCGGCCGCGACCCGGCCGCGCGGCTCGGTCATCACGGTGACGGTAACGAATGTGCCCATCGCCATGAAGCGACGCTGCAGCGGCGATGGCCGGCGTAGCCAGCCCATGGTCGGAATCATGTTGAGCGGGAAGCGGGCAGGGCCGGCGGGCGGCCGCGATCCGGCCGCCCGCTGCCGCACCGCTTCATCCGCTCATTTCGGCGGAAAGTATTCGTCCTGGGTGAGCTGGCCGTCATGATTGGTATCGCGGCGCTCGAAGCGCTTGTCGAGTTGCGAGCCCGGCACGACTTCGTCGCGCTGGATGATGCCGTCGCCGTTCTTGTCGACCCACAGCTCGCTGGCGGCAGCGGTGCCGCCGGGCGCGCCGACCGAGGCCGAACCCGGCGCGTCGGTGCTGTGCCCGGGCAGCGTGCCGGTTCCCGCCGAGGCGGCGCCGGCAACGGCGAACATTGCAATGAACAGCAGGTGTGACCGATCCATGTCTATCTCCCTGTCGAATCCATGAGTCCCGCGTAGTCGCCGACGCGGCGCCGCGCGGCCCGTCCTTGGGCCGTGCGACGCCGCCATGCGCGCGAGGCGGCGGCGAATCCGCCTCGCGTCGTTTCAGCGCGGCGCCAGACGCTTGCGGTTCTGGCGGATGCGCCACCACATCCAGATGCCGCTGACCGCCAGCACCATCGCGACCAGGCCGATCAGCGTGATCAGCCAGGCTCCGACCGGTCCGAACAGACGGCCGCTGTGCAGGTCGATCAGCACCTGCTCGACGATCACGCGCGGCTTGGCATACGGCAGCGCCTTCTCGCGCTCGGCGTCGGGCAGGGCCTGCGCCTGCGACCAGTCGACCTCGGTCGGCGAGACCGGCGCCCAGCTGTTGCCCTCGTCGGCGCTCTGATAGGCGTCGAGATCCTGCACGGCGATGATCTGCGGATCGCGCTTGAGCACGCCGACGCGGCGGATCGTCGACACCGGCAGGATCGGCGGCGTCAGCTCGTCGACGCGCTCGCCGTCCGCGCGCAGCAGCACCAGGCTCGCCGGTCCGGCGACGTACAGCAGCGGACTGCTCTGGCCGGCGACGACGAAACCGAGCGGCGCGGCGATCTGCGTGGCCAGCGGCTTGCCGTCGATCAGCGTGTAGTCGTTGGTCGCACTGAGCCAGTGCCCGCCGGCGCTGAAGCCGCTCTGCGGCGGCTCGGCGTGCAGGCCGTACATCTGCATCAGCCACGGCCAGTCGACGCGCGCGGTGTCGAGGCCGAGCTCGACGCTGCGCGTCAGCAGCACGCCGGTGCAGGCCAGCCAGATCAGGAACGCGAAGGCGACGAGGCCGGCGCGCGAATGCCACTCGCGCAGCAGCGCGATGATGTTGCGCTTGGGCTTCGCCGCCTTGTGCGGCGGGCGCGTGCCGCGCCAGGCGCGCAGACGCGGCAGCAGCTTCTGCCGCGCCGGCGCCGGATGCGGGGACAAGGGCTCCTTCATCGCCACGTGTGCCGGGTTCATGGCGTTCAGGCGGTCAGCGAATCGAACACCAGCGCGGTGCGGGCCATGCGCTGCATCATCTTCACCGACAGCGTCGCGCCGGAGATGTTGTCGACCTTCTTGTCGAGGCTGCCGCCGGCGGCCTTGGCGCCGATCAGCTGCTGCAGGAAGCTCGGCTGCGCGACCTGCTCGCCGCGCGATTCGCGGTAGATCAGTACGCGCGCGTGCTCGATCGCGCCGCCGGCGACGACGAAACCGCAGGTGGTCGGCACGTAACCCTCCTTGCCGATGTCGTCGAAGATCCAGGCACTGCGGCCGTCGGCCTTCCAGTAGCGCAGGCGCGCCTGCGGATACGGACGGCCGAACACGGCGCTGATCTGCGCCTGCTTGGCGGCGTCGAGATCGAGGACGGTGGGCGAGGGCGGCGTGCCGGGGGCGAACGCCTCGGCGATGAAGGCGTCGGGCGTCTGGAAAGTCTTGTAGATGTCGATCGCCTCGGCCTTGCGCGAGGCCAGGCCGAGCAGCGGCAGCGCGGCCAGCGCCTGCAGCAGGCGGCGGCGATCGAAAAGAGCCCCGGCGGACGAAGCCGCGCGGGGATTTGGGAAGTCGGGGGAGGCAGTCGTGAGGCGGGCGGGACGCTTTGCTTTATGAATTGTCACGGCGGTTCTCGAAACGGGAAGAGGGCGGCCGGGATACGGAAAGGCGGAACACGCCGCGCCGGACGTTGGCGCGTGCCGGGGCGGCGTGCTCCGCTTCCGGATCTCCTCCAGGCCGGTGCGCGGCGCTCCTTACTTGGTGACGATCACGCGCGTGAACGGCGCCAGCGCGGCGATCAGGTGGTTGCAGCTGTAGTACGGGATCTGGTTGCGCTCGCAGGCGTTGTACGCGGCTTCGACGACGGCGTTGAACTGCGTCATCGTGATGCCGAGATCGGCGTGCGCGGCGCTCATGCTGGCGCCCTGGTACTCGACCTTGGCGCCGAGCACCATCTGCTCCAGCTGCGTGTTCAGCGCGATCTGGCGCTCGACGTTGCCGAACTCCTTGAAGATGTAGTTGATGCGGTTGTCGAGCATGATGTAGTAGAACAGCGACTCGACCCAGTTGTGGACGCCGTACTCGCCGCCGAAGCTGGCGACTGCCGAGCTCGGGATGCCGAGGATCGGTTTGGTTTTCTGCTCGGCGGCGAAGGCCGGCTGCAGGGAGGCGACCATCAGCGCCGTGCCGGCCGCGATCGCGAGTTTTGCCTTGCTGACTTTCATCGAAGATCTCCTGTTGCGGTCCGGATCAGAACGTCAGGTGGGTGGAGAAGTAGAAGCCGTTGTTGTCCTGCGACACCGAGATGTTGCCGAGCATCAGGTAGGCGACGACGAACGAGATGTTCTTGTTCGGCGCGTAGGCCATGAAGATGTCGTACCAGTCGCCTTCCTTCTTCTGCTGCAGCGTGTTCGACAGGCCGCCGAGGCCGATGCTGCCGAGGATGTCGGTGATGCTGGTCAGATCGAGACCGGCAACCTTGACGCTCTTGCCGTCGAGATTGTTGCCGTGCTGCTGCCATTCGGCGCCGATCGCCGTGTTCTTGGCCACCAGGTGCGCGATCGACACTTCCCAGCGCACTTCCTTCTTCGAGTCGCAGTCACCCTGGGTGAGCAGGCCGCTATCGCAGGAGCCGAAGCCGGTCAGGCCGATCTCGTTGGCGGCGGTGTAGCGCGCCGCGACGTTGACCAGCGTGCTGATCGGGAAGAAGACCTTGGTCGCCGCGATGTAGGCTTCCCAGTCCTTGGTCTTGTCGGCGCCGAGCGTGTGGACCAGCGCCTCGCTGTGGTTCTTCTTGTACAGGCCGCCGATCGAGACCTGCGGAATCCAGCTGTCCGAGGTGTAGACCGCGTCGCCGAACAGGCGCAGCTTGGCGCCGAAGACGTCCATCTGCAGCGTCGAATTCCACGGATCGGTGCCGCCGCCGACGCCGAGCGTGTTGAGCAGCAGCGCCACGGTGTCGAGGTTCGACAGATTCAGCGACAGCTTGTGCGAGGCATACGACAGTTCGAGGCGATCGTAGAAACCGATGTTCACGCCGAACACCGAGTCCTGCAGCGCCGGCACGTTGGCATAGGTGAAGCCGGCGCTGGCGTTGATGCCGTCGCGCGTTTCATAGCCGCTGATCGTCGCCCACGGCACCGCACCGCCACCGCCGGCGCCGTCGACCGTGAACACGCCGCCGGTCAGCAGCACCTTGCCGTTGTTGTACCAGTCGGCGTGCGCGGCACCGCTGGCCAATCCCGCCAGCAGCAGCGCTACGCCACGCAGGCCCCGCCATTTGTTCGTGTGTGCCCGATTCATTTGCCCCAACTCCTTTTGTTTGAATGAAAAGCAAAGCCTGAAATGACCGCGCCCATGCCGGGCGCGTGAGTCAGCCGACGTGCTCCGTCGGTACCGCCGCGGACATCGCGAGCAAAAAAAAACGTCCACGTGCTGGGGTCTCCAGCGACGTGGACGTCGATGTCCGGTTTGAAATCGAGCGGCTTTGCCCGACTCCCTTTGACGCGTCTCGTGTGCCTATCCGTGGCGCACGGTGGAACGAAACGCAAAGCCTGTGCCAATCATTGCCGAACGATGGCAGCCGAAGGCCGGAGAAGACCGCGGAGCGTCGCCGTCACGCCGCGCTGAAACGCAGTTCTGCGTAGGAGAAATCGACATGCGTCGTGATGCCGGACGACAGCGTGCGTGCACGTCTTGATCGCGGCGCACGCGCGCATGGCGCGCTGCGGCCGGCGGCGCGCGCCGCATGGTGCGTTGCCGCATGCTGGCGCAGAAATGTTTCGTACTGGGGCGCCGCGCACCGCGCTGTGGCGCTGCGCGCGCGGCCGCGCATCGTGCTCGTCGGCGCGGTGGCAGGCCGGCGTGTCGGCGAGCGGGATGACGCGCGGCGCCTGCTCGCGCGTTCCTTAAATGGAATGGCGAGCGATGGCGACGCGAAGCCAGGGCGCGTGCGCGGATCGCGGGCGCCAGGCGTCGCGGCGATGCGTCGCGCGATCGCTGCGACGCCGCGCCTCGCCTTGTGGCACAACGCTTGCTGCGCATTTCGCGCGCGTGATTAGGAATCAGCGCACGAGCAGGCATCGTCGCCCGTTCACGGACATCGAAGTCCACGCCGGTCCCCCGACCGGCGTGGACTTTTTTGTTGCGCCAACGAAAAGCGTGCGGTGCGTGGCTCGCGCATCGTCGGCTCGCGCGGCGCGGCCGCGGCGTCGCTCGTCCACCACAAGAGCGCTGCAAGGGGATTGCATGAAGACGTTGAGAAAAGGATTTCGACGCGGCCTGGTGCCGATGGCGGTGCTGACCGCGTTCGCGGCGCCGGCCGCGCAGGCGCAGGACAGCTGGCTCGACGACACCTACGTCGCGCCGATGGCGTCGTACTCGATCGCCGACAGCGATCGCCATACCGACGATGCGTTCGGCGGCACGCTGGGTCTCGGCTGGCGCCTGTCCGATCGCGTCGAAATCGAGTTGCTCGGCACCTACCTGCAGTACAAGGCCGACGACGGCAATTCCAACGAACCCTGCGGTTTGCTGCGGCGCTGCACGCCTTACGAGGATCAGGAAGTGTCCGGCGGCGGCGTCGGCACCAACCTGTTCCTGACGCCGTACACCTTCGGCGGCCTGTTCCTGCACCTCGACGTGATGGCGGCCAGCAATGCGGTCTACCACGCCGGTCTCGGCCTCGACCTGCCGCTCAACGATCGCGGCTTCGCGGTCCGCGCCGAGGCGCTGTGGCAGTCGAACTACGACTGGGATCTGAAGGAACCGGTCTTCAACCTCGGCCTGCGCATTCCGCTCGGTTCGCATCGCGAGCCCAAGGTCTACCAGCCGGCCGAGCCGGTGCAGGTCGTCGAACCGGTCGCGCCGCCGCCACCGCCGCCGCCGCCACCGGCGCCGTGCACCATGGGCGCCGACGGCAGCGTCGACCTCAGCGGCTGCAAGACCGGCGACACGGTCGTGCTGCGCGGCGTGAACTTCGAGTTCGACAAGTGGAATCTCACGCTCAACGCCAAGGGTCTGCTCGACCTGGTCGTCGATGCGCTGCAGAAGCGTGCCGACATCAAGGTCGAAATCGACGGCCACACCGACAGCAAGGGCTCCGACAGCTACAACCTGAAGCTCTCGGACCGCCGCGCCAAATCGGTGATGGACTATCTGCTCGCCAAGGGCATCGCGCCGTCGCGGCTGGCGTCGAAGGGCTTCGGCGAATCGATGCCGATCGCCGACAACGCGAGCGACGAGGGACGCGCGATCAACCGCCGCGTCGAGCTCAAGGTCGTCGAATCGAGTCAGGGCGCGGTGACGGTCGAGCAGGCCGGGCAGCCGGCGCAGACCTATGCCCCGGCCGTCGCGCCGGCGCCAGCGCCGGCCGCAGTGCCGGCCGCGATGCACGAGCACGAGACGCCGATGCCGATGCCGATGGCGACACCGGCTCCGGCGCCGGCCCCGGTCGCGGCGGCCACCGGCGGCACGACGGTGACGATCGAGAACATGGCGTTCGGTCCCGGCGTGCTGACGGTCGCCGCCGGCAGCACCGTGACGTTCCTGAACAACGACGGCTCGAATCACATCGTGCGCTTCGCCGACGGTCAGCAGAGTCCGCGCCTGCCGATGGGCCGCACGTGGACGCGGACCTTCACGACGCCGGGTGAATATCCGTACGTGTGCATGATTCACCCGACGATGAGCGGCAAGATCATCGTGCAGTAAACGCCGTTGCCCGGGCACGCCGGCCGGCAACGGCCGGCGCGCTCCGGGCGAGGCGGTGCGGAGATTTTTGTGGTGCGGCTTGCGCCCTCTGGCGGAGCAGCATGCGCGGATGCAGTGCGCAGAGGACCGACGGCAGCGCGTCGCCGTCGCCCGCGTGTTCCGTTGCGAGGCAGGCGGAGCCCGGATCTGCACCGTTTTTAGTAGAGCTGTCACATTTTCTGGCATACGGTTTGCGATATGCCAGGCAGGATCAGCGACGATCTTGCATAACCGTCTGCGGTCAACGACGCCCGCGCCCCGTTTCTTCTTTTGGGAGCACGAGCATGTCGAAGGCCACATCCATTCAGCTGTTCAGTTTGTCCAGCCCGCAGATGCGGGCGTTCCATCTTTCCTGGCTGGCGTTTTTCGTCTGCTTCTTCGCCTGGTTCGCGGTCGCCCCGCTGATGCCGGTCATCAAGGGCGAGTTCGGCCTGAGCAAGGATCAGATCGCCAACATCAACATCGCGGCGGTCGCGATCACCATTCTCACGCGACTGATCATCGGCCCTTTGTGCGACAAGTACGGGCCGCGCAAGATCTACACCGCGCTGCTCGTGTTCGGCGCGATCCCGGTGCTCGGCATCGCCCTGATGAAGAGCTATGAAGGCTTCCTCTTCTTCCGCCTGCTGATCGGCGCGATCGGCGCGAGCTTCGTCATCACCCAGTACCACACCTCGGTGATGTTCGCGCCGAACGTGGTCGGTACCGCCAACGCGGCGGCGGCCGGCTGGGGCAATGCCGGCGGCGGCGTCACGCAGACGGTCATGCCGCTGGTGCTCGCGGCGATCATCAGCTTCGGTGTCGACAAGGCCTTCGGCTGGCGCGTGTCGATGATCGTGCCGGGCGTGCTGATGCTGATCGTCGCGCTGCTGTACTGGCGCTACACCCAAGACTGCCCGGACGGCAACTATCAGGAATTGCGCGCGCGCGGCGTCGAGATCGAGAGCGGCAAGAAGGGCGGCTGGGCGGTGTTCAAGGCGGCTTCGGCGAACTACCGCGTGTGGATGCTGTTCGTCACCTACGGCGCCTGCTTCGGTCTCGAACTGTTCGTCCACAACGTCGCGGCGAGCTACTACGTCGACCGGTTCGACCTCGACCTCAAGACCGCGGGCCTGGCGGCCGGCAGCTTCGGCCTGCTCGCATTGTTCGCGCGCGCGCTCGGCGGCTGGATCTCCGACCGCGTTGCCAGCCGCAAGGGCCTCGATGCGCGCACGCTGCTGCTGTTCGCGCTGATGCTCGGCGAGGGTATCGGCCTGCTGTGGTTCTCGACGACCACGTCGGTGACGATGGCGGTGGTCGCGATGCTGGCCTTCGGCCTCTGCACGCACATGGCCTGCGGCGCGACCTATGCGCTGGTGCCGTTCATCGACCGCGCTTCGCTCGGTGGCGTCGCCGGCATCATCGGCGCGGGCGGCAACGTCGGCGCGGTCGCGGCCGGCTTCGTGATGAAGGGCGTCGGCGATGTGCAGCAGACCTTCGCCTGGCTCGGCGGTTTCGTCGTGCTGTCGTCGCTGTGCGCGATCGCGGTGCGCTTCAGCGCCGCGCACAAGGCGCGCGAGAACGCGCTCTACGAGGAAGCGCTGGCGCAGCGTCTGGCGCTGCGGCAGTCGACGGCGGGAGCGGTGCCGGAAGCGGCGTGAAGGCGCCCGCGATCCATTCGTCACGACAAAAATCAAAATGAATCACCGCAAGATTGTCGTCGTCGGCCATGGCATGGTCGGCCACAAGCTGCTCGAGGCGCTCGTCGAGCGCCCCGAGCTTTCCCTGACCGTGCTCGCGGAGGAGCCGCGTCCCGCGTATGACCGGGTCCATCTGACCGACTTCTTCTCCGGCCGCAGCGCCGACGACCTGCTGCTGGCGCGGCCGGACTTCGCCGAGGCCTACGGCGTCGACCTGCGGCTGTCGGCGAAGGCCACCGCGATCGATCGCGCCGCGAAGCGCGTGACGCTCGCCGACGGCGCGAGCGTGCCGTACGACATGCTGGTGCTGGCGACGGGCTCGTTTCCGTTCGTGCCGCCGATCCCGGGCAAGGAGCGTCCGGGATGCTTCGTCTATCGCACGATCGAGGATCTCGAAGCGATGCGCGCGGCGGCGGCGAGCGCGAAGATCGGCGTCGTCATCGGCGGCGGCCTGCTCGGCCTCGAGGCGGCGAAGGCGCTGAAGGATCTGGGCCTGACGACGCACGTCGTCGAGTTCGCGCCGCGCCTGATGGCGGTGCAGGTCGACGACGGCGGCGGCCGGCTGCTGCGCCGGAAGATCGAGGAACTCGGCGTCACCGTGCACACGCAGAAGAGCACGACCGAGATCGTCGACGGCGAGAAGGCGAGACACAAGCTCAAGTTCGCCGACGGCAGCGAGCTCGAGACCGACATGATCGTGTTCTCGGCCGGCATCCGGCCGCGCGACGAACTCGCGCGCCAGGCCGGCCTCGAAGTCGGCCCGCGTGGCGGCATCGTCGTCGACAACGCCTGCCGCACCTCCGATCCGGACATCTACGCGATCGGCGAATGCGCGCTGTGGGACGGCAAGATCTTCGGTCTGGTCGCGCCCGGCTACGAGATGGCACGCGTCGCCGCCGATCACATCGCCGGCAATGCGGCGCTGGCGTTCGCCGGCGCCGACATGAGCACCAAGCTGAAGCTGATGGGCGTCGACGTGGCGTCGATCGGCGACGCCCACGGCGCCACCGCGGGCGCGCTGTCGTACCAGTTCGCCGACGAGGTCCGGCAGGTCTACAAGAAGCTGGTCATCTCCGCGGACCGCCAGCGCCTGCTCGGTGCGGTGCTGGTCGGCGACGCGGCCGAATACGGCGATCTGCTGCAGATGATGCTCAACGGCCTGGTGCTGCCCGAGCAGCCGGAGGCGCTGATCCTGCCGCTCGCGGCGGGCGCCGGTGCGGCGAAGGCGTCGGGTGTCGGTGTCGACGCGCTGCCGGCGAGCGCGCAGATCTGCTCGTGCAACAACGTTTCCAAGCAGGCGCTGTGCGAGTCGATCGCCAGCGGCTGCACGACGCTGGCGGCGCTGAAGAAGAGCACCAAGGCGGCGACCACCTGCGGTGGGTGCGCGCCGCTCGTCACGCAGGTGCTGAAGGCGGAGCTGAAGCGCCAGGGCGTCACCGTCAACAACCACCTCTGCGAGCACTTCCCGTACTCGCGCCAGGAGCTGTATCACCTGGTGCGCGTCGGCAAGCTCGAAACCTTCGAGCAGGTGCTGCACAAGCACGGCCGCGGCCTCGGCTGCGACATCTGCAAACCGACCGTCGGCTCGATCCTCGCCAGCTGCTGGAACGCCTTCGTGCTGCAGAAGGAGCACGCCGCGCTGCAGGATTCCAACGATTACTACCTCGCCAACGTGCAGAAGGACGGTACGTACTCGGTCGTGCCGCGCGTGCCGGGCGGCGAAATCACGCCGGACAAGCTGATCGCGATCGGTGCGGTCGCCAAGAAGTACGGCCTCTACACCAAGATCACCGGTGGCCAGCGCATCGACCTGTTCGGCGCGCAGGTGCATCAGCTGCCGGCGATCTGGCGCGAGCTGATCGACGCCGGCTTCGAGTCCGGCCACGCCTACGGCAAGGCGCTGCGCACGGTGAAGTCCTGCGTCGGCAGCACCTGGTGCCGCTACGGCGTGCAGGACTCGGTCGGTTTCGCGATCGATCTCGAAAACCGCTACAAGGGCCTGCGCTCGCCGCACAAGATCAAGTTCGCGGTGTCCGGCTGCACACGCGAGTGCGCCGAGGCCCAGGGCAAGGACGTCGGCATCATCGCCACCGAGAAGGGCTGGAATCTCTACGTCTGCGGCAACGGCGGCATGAAGCCGCGCCACGCCGAGTTGCTCGCTGCCGATCTCGACAGCGCGACGCTGATCCGCTACGTCGACCGCTTCCTGATGTTCTACATCCGCACCGCCGACCGCCTGCAGCGCACCAGCGTGTGGCGCGACAACCTCGAAGGCGGTCTCGACTATCTGAAGGATGTCATCGTCAACGACAGCCTCGGCATCGGCGCGGAGCTGGAAGCCGAGATGGCACTGGTCGTCGCCACCTACCAGGACGAGTGGAAGACGGCGATCGAGGACGAGCAGACGCTCAAGCGCTTCCGCACCTTCGTCAACAGCGACGCGGCCGACGATCACGTGGTCTTCGTCGAGGAGCGCGGCCAGATCCGGCCGGCGCGCGCCGAGGAGCGCGCGACGTTCAAGGGCATCCCGGTGACGGCGGCCGCCGGCGCGGAGGAGGTCCGATGAACGTCTCCGCAAGCTGGCAGCCGGTCTGCGCGATCGACGACATCGTGCCGGACACCGGCGTCGCGGCGCTCGTCGGCGGCCGCCAGATCGCCGTGTTCCGCATGCGCGCCGACGATCGCGTCTACGCGATCGACAATCGCGATCCGTTCTCCGGCGCCAATGTGCTGGCGCGCGGCCTGGTCGGCGATCTGCAGGGCGAGCGCGTGGTCGCCTCGCCGATCTACAAGCAGCACTTCAGCCTCGCCACCGGCCGCTGCCTCGAGGACGCCGCCCACAACGTGCAGGCCTACGCGACGCGCGTCGGCGACGGCATGATCTGGGTCGATCCGGCGCCGCTGCGCAGCTACGTGCCGGCGCCGAAGCCGCGCGAGCGCATGCGCCTGGTCGTGGTCGGCAACGGCATGGCCGGCATGCGCGTCGTCGAGGAGCTGATCGAGGCGGCGCCCGAGCTCTACGACATCGAAGTGTTCGGCGCCGAGACGCACGGCAACTACAACCGCATCCTGCTGTCGCCGGTGCTCGCCGGCGAGAAGAAGGCGGCGGACATCATGCTGCACGCGCCGTCGTGGTACGCCGAGCGCGGCATCACCTTCCACGCCGGCGATCCGGTCGTGGCGATCGACCGCCCGCGCCGCACCGTGCGTTCGCAATCCGGCCAGACCACGAGCTACGACCGCCTGCTGCTGGCGACCGGCTCGAAGCCGATCGTGCTGCCGCTGCCGGGCCGCGATCTCGAAGGCGTGACGACCTTCCGCGGTCTCGACGACGTCGACACCATGCTGGCGATCGCCAGCACGCACCGGCGCGCCGTCGTCATCGGCGGCGGCCTGCTCGGACTCGAAGCCGCGCATGGTCTGGCCAAGCGCGGCATGCAGGTCGAGATCGTGCATCTGGTCGACCGCCTGATGGAGCGCCAGCTCGACGCGCCGGCGGCGGCGCTGCTCAAGGCCAAGCTCGAAGCGCGCGGCATGAAGATCCACCTCGGTGCCAAGACCGAGGCCATCCTCGGCGGACCGGAGTCTTCCGGGCGTGTCAGCGGCGTGCGTCTCGCCGATGGCCGGGTGCTCGACGCCGACCTCGTGGTCATGGCCGTCGGCATCCGGCCGAACATCGAGCTCGCGCAGAGCAGCGGCTTGCGCTGCGATCGCGGCGTGCTGGTCGACGACACCATGCAGACCTTCGATCCGCGCATCTACGCGGTCGGCGAATGCGTGCAGCACCGCGGCCGCACTTACGGCCTGGTCGATCCGCTGTGGGGCCAGGCCTACGTCTGCGCCGCGCAGCTCGCCGAGCGCGGCCACATGCGCTACCGCGGTTCGCAGGTCTCGACGCAGCTCAAGGTCGCCGGCATCGAGGTGTTCTCGGCCGGCGACTTCGAGGGCGGCGAGGGCACCGAGGATCTGGTGCTGCACGACGCGCAGCGCGGCGTCTACAAGCGGCTGATCCTGCGCGAGCACCGCGTCGTCGGCGCGGTGCTGTACGGCGACACGCGCGACGGCGCCTGGTACTTCGAACTGATCAGCGATGGCAGCGACGTCGGCCGCTATCGCAACCGGCTGCTGTTCGGCCGCGAGTTCGCCCTGCGCAGCTGATTCCCGCGATGGCCATTCCGAAAAGAATCATGCTCCGCCGCCGCTGCGGCGGGGCGTTTGCAGGAGCGCGGGCATGAGCGGCGCGGATGCTGGCGTGCTGACCACCTGTCCTTACTGCGGCGTCGGCTGCGGCGTGCGCGTGCCGGCCGCCGACGCCGCGGTGCAGGGCGACGTCACGCATCCGGCCAACGGCGGGCGATTGTGCGTGAAAGGCAGCACGCTGCACGAGACGCTGGTGCCGCAGGGCCGCCTGCTGCAACCGCTGCAGCGCGTCGCCGAAAGCGGCCCGGACACGCTGCAGCCGCTGGCCTGGGATGCGGCGCTGGATCGGATCGCCGCTCGCTTCGCGCGCACGATCGCCGAGCACGGCCCCGACAGCGTCGCGTTCTACGTCTCCGGCCAGCTGCTGACCGAGGACTACTACGTCGCCAACAAGCTGATGAAGGGCTACATCGGCTCCGGCAACATCGACACCAATTCTCGGTTGTGCATGTCCTCGGCGGTCGCCGGCCACAAGCGCGCGTTCGGCGAGGACGTGGTGCCCGGCTGCTACGAGGACTTCGAGGTCGCCGATCTGATCGTGCTGGTCGGCTCGAACACCGCCTGGTGCCACCCGGTGCTGTACCAGCGCATCGTCGCCGCCAAGGAGCGGCGCCCGGCGCTGAAGCTGGTCGTCGTCGACCCGCGGCGCACGCCGACCTGCGATCTCGCCGATCTGCATCTGCCGCTGCTGCCGGGCAGCGACGTGCCGCTGTTCAATGGCCTGCTGGTCTGGCTCGCCGCGCACGGTGCCGTCGACCGCGACTTCGTCGACGGCCACACGCGCGGCCTCGACGCGGCGCTGGCCGTGGCCCGCGACAGCGCCGGCGACCTCGACGCGCTGGCACGCCAGTGCGGCGTGCAGCGCGAGCGCCTCGAAGCGTTCTACGCGCTGTTCGCGGCCACCGAAAAGACCGTCACGCTGTTCTCGCAGGGCGTCAACCAGTCGGGGCAGGGCACCGACAAGGTCAACAGCATCATCAACTGCCATCTGCTCAGCGGCCGCATCGGCCGGCCCGGCATGGGGCCGTTCTCGATGACCGGCCAGCCGAACGCGATGGGCGGGCGCGAGGTCGGCGGCCTCGCCAACACGCTGGCCGCGCACCTCGATTTCGCCGAGCCGGCGCAGCGCGCGCTGGTGCAGCGCTTCTGGGCGAGCCCGCGCATCGCCGAGCGGCCGGGCCTGAAGGCCGTCGACCTGTTCGAGGCCGTGCACGCCGGGCGCATCAAGGCGATCTGGATCGTCGCCACCAATCCGGTCGTCAGCCTGCCCGACGCCGATCGCGTGCGCGAGGCGCTGCGCCGCTGCGAGTTCGTCGTCGTCTCCGACGTCGTGCAGCACACCGACACCGCGCAGCTCGCGCACCTGCTGCTGCCGGCGCTGGCCTGGGGCGAAAAGGACGGCACCGTCACCAACTCCGAACGCTGCATCTCGCGCCAGCGCGCCTTCCGGCCGGCACCTGGCGAGGCGCGGCCGGACTGGTGGGCGTTCGCCGGCGTCGCCGCGCGCATGGGCTGGGCCGAGGCCTTCGCCTACGACACGCCGGCGGCGATCTTCGACGAGCACGCGCGCCTGTCGGCGTTCGAGAACGACGGCGCCCGCCGCTTCGACCTGCGCGGCCTGGCCGGTCTGACGCGCGCCGAATACGACGCGCTCGCGCCGATCCGCTGGCCGGTGCTCGAACGCGGGCAGGGCACCGACCGGCTCTACGGCGACGGCCGCTTCTCGCACGCCGACGGCCGCGCCGTGTTCGTGCCGACCGCACCGGTGGCACCGGCGCATGCGCCGGACGCCGGCTATCCGCTGGTCCTCAACACCGGCCGCGTGCGCGACCAGTGGCACACGATGACGCGCACCGGCCTGGCGCCGACGCTCGGCGCCCACCTGCCGGAACCGTACGTCGATCTGCATCCGGCCGACGCCCTGGCCTGCGGCGTGCGCGACGGCGGCCTGGCGCGCGTGATCTCGCGCTGGGGCTCGCTGGTCGTGCGCGTGCGCAGCAGCGGCGAGCTGCGCCGCGGCCAGGTCTTCGTGCCGATCCACTGGAACGACCAGTTCGCGTCCGATGCGCGCGTCGGCGCGCTGGTCAATCCGGTCGTCGATCCGCTCAGCGGCGAGCCCGAGTTCAAGCACACGCCGGTGCGCGTCGAGGAGTTCCGCGCCGACTGGCATGGGCTGGCCTACACGCGCGGCACGGTCGATCTGCAGCGCCTCGCCTGGTGGGCGCGCGTGCAGACCACGGCGGCGCAGCGCTACGAGTTCGCCGGCCGCGGCGTCATCGCCGACCGCGCGCAGTGGGCGCGCGCCTTCCTCGGCGTCGACGAGCCGGCGCCGGACTGGATCGAGTATCGTGACGACGGCAGCGGCGTCTACCACGCCGCCTACATCCGGGACGGACGCCTGCAAGCCTGCCTTTACATCGCGCCGCGCGAGATGCTGCCGGCCCGCGACTGGTTCGCCGGGCTGTTCGAGCGCCTGCGCCTGTCGCTGCGCGACCGCGCCAGCCTGATGGCCGCCGAACCGTTCAGCGGCGGCGCCGACGCCGGGCCGCAGGTCTGTTCCTGCTACAAGGTCGGCCGCAACACCATTCTCAAGGCGATCCGCGAGCAGGGCCTGAGCACGCCCCGGCAGGTCACCGCCTGCCTCAAGGCCGGCGGCAACTGCGGCTCCTGCCTGCCGGAAATCCGCGGCCTGCTCGCCGAGTGCGCGCTCGTCGAGCGCGCCGAGCCGGCCTGAGCGATGCGCGACGAGGCCCTGCGCGGGGCAGTCGCCGCCGTCGTGCTCGCCGGCGGACGCGGCACGCGCATGGGCGGCGTCGACAAGGGCCTGCAGGCGCTCGACGGGCGGCCGCTCGCGCAGCACGTGCTCGAGGCGCTGCGCCCGCAGGTCGCCGAGGTCTGCATCAGCGCCAACCGCCACGCCGAGGCCTACCGTGCGCTCGGCGCCGAGGTGATCGCCGATGCCTGGCCGGACTTCCGCGGACCGCTCGCCGGCCTGCACGCGGCGCTGGCGCGCGGCACGCACGACTGGTGGCTGGCCGCGCCCTGCGACACGCCGGGCCTGCCGGCCGATCTGGTCGCGCGCCTGCACGGCGCGGCGCGCGCGCGCGGCCGGCCGGCCGCCTACGCCGTGGTGCGCGGCGAGCCGGTCTATCCGCTGTGTCTGGTGCAGCAGGGGTGTTTCGACGACTTGCAGCGCGCCTTGCGGGACGGACAATATGCGGTCGGCCGCTGGCTGGCCGGGCAGGGCGCCGTCGCCGTCGCCATCGACGGCTGGGACGCGCGCCTGCCGCTGAACCTCAACACGCCGCAGCGGCTCGCCGCCGCCCAGAGTGCAAGGCCTTGAACGCGGGACCGAACATACCGTCGCAACTGATCGACCAGCACGGACGCCGCAAGCGCAAGCTGCGCATCTCGCTGACCGACCGCTGCAACTTCCGCTGCCGCTACTGCATGCCGGACACGCCGCAGTGGCTGCCGAAGTCGCAGGTGCTGACGATCGAGGAGATCGTGCGCGTCGCGCGGCTGATGATCGGCGAGGGCATCAGCCACATCCGCCTGACCGGCGGCGAGCCGCTGCTGCGCCGCGGCCTGCTCGACGTGGTGCGCGCGCTCGACGCGCTGCGCCCGCTCGGCCTGACGCGCATCTCGATGACCAGCAATGCCTCGCGGCTGGCGCCGCAGGCGGCGGCGCTGAAGGCGGCCGGTCTCGACGACCTCAACATCAGCCTCGACAGCGTCGATCCCGACACCTTCCGGCGCATGACCGGTCGCGAGCTGGCGCCGGTCGTCGACGGCATCGACGCGGCGCGCGCCGCCGGCCTGCCGCTCAAGCTCAACAGCGTGCTGCTGCGCGACGACAACGGCGGGCAGATCGTCGCGCTCGCCGAATGGGCGCGGGCGCGCGGCCTG
The DNA here is from genome assembly GCF_000382285.1 of Solimonas variicoloris DSM 15731. Taxonomy (GTDB): domain Bacteria; phylum Pseudomonadota; class Gammaproteobacteria; order Nevskiales; family Nevskiaceae; genus Solimonas; species Solimonas variicoloris. The sequence goes on from NZ_KB907927.1 coordinate 55,357, forward strand.
CCGCTGCGCTTCATCGAATACATGCCGCTCGACGAACCGGGCCGCTGGCAGCGCGCGCAGGTCGTCGCCGAAGCCGAGATCCTCGCCGCGCTGCGCGGCCGCTTCGGCGTCGAGCCGCTGCCGCGCAGCGCCGATCCGGCGACGCGCTACCGCCTCGACGGCGAATACGAAGTCGGCGTGATCTCGACCGTCAGCAACCCGTTCTGCGCGAGCTGCGACCGCCTGCGGCTGACCGCGACCGGCGAGCTCTACACCTGCCTGTTCGCGACCCAGGGCACGCCGCTGCGCGAACGCCTGCGCGGCGGCGACAGCGACGCGCAGCTGCTCGAACGGATTCGCGACGCGGTCTGGCACAAGCCGGCCGGCTATGCCGCGCAGCCGCGCGCGCCGGTCGAGCGCCCGATCACCATGCACGCGATGGGCGGCTGAAGCGCCCGCGAATCTGCCGACGATGACGACCATCACCTTCGAATTCCACGGCCAGCTGCTGCGCCTCGCCGGCGCCACCACGCAGGCCGTCAGCGTGCCGGCGCCGGCAACGCTGGCCGCCGCGCTCGACGCGCTCGCCGTCGCGCGCCCCGAGCTGGGCACCGCGCTGGCGCGCTGCGCCTGCGCGATCGGCGACCGCCTGATCCTGCGCCGCGACGCGCTGCAGGGCGGCGAGACGGTCGCGCTGCTGCCGCCGGTCGCCGGCGGCTGAGTCGCCCGGCACGGCGCCCGTTTCCCTGCGCGGCGCTGCAAATGGGACAATGGCGATTCCAGCCACCAATCCCTGTTCGACGAAGAAACGGAATGAACGAGTTGCCGAATTGCCCGAAGTGCGGTTCCACCTATACCTATCAGGACGGCGAGCTGTACATCTGCCCCGAGTGCTCGCACGAGTGGTCGGCGCAAGCCGCCGCCGCCGAGGAGCCGGTCGAGACCGGTCTGGTCGTCAAGGACGCCAACGGCAATCTGCTGCAGGACGGCGACGCGGTGACGGTCATCAAGGACCTCAAGGTCAAGGGCTCGTCGGCCGTCGTCAAGGTCGGCACCAAGGTGCGCAACATCCGCCTCGTCGAAGGCGATCACAACATCGACTGCCGCATCGACGGCATCGGCGACATGAAGCTCAAGTCCGAGTTCGTGCGCAAGGCCTGAGACGGCGCGCGGGCCGGCGCACGACCAACGCGAAGAGGTGGCAGGCGAGATGAACGGCACTTCCGATCTTCCCCGCATCCAGGACCAGCCGCTGCAGCTCGAGCCGCTGCTGGCCTGGGGCACCCATCCGGAATGCGGCGGCCTGGCGCTGTTCGCCGGCACCGTGCGCGATCATCACGACGCCAAGCCGGTGCTGAGCCTGGCCTACACGGCCTACGCGCCGCTCGCCGAGAAACAGATCCGCGATATCGAGCGCGCCGTCGCCGCGAAGCACGGCGTGCCGTATCTGCGCGTCGTGCACCGCGTCGGCGCTCTGGCCATCGGCGAGGTCGCAATCTACTGCGTGGCGCGCGCGCCGCATCGTGCCGAGGCCTTCGCCGCGTGCAAGGAGGCGGTCGACCGCACCAAGCACGAGGTGCCGATCTGGAAGGAAGAGTTCTACGCCGACGGCAGCAGCGCCTTCGTCGAGGGCTGCTGCATCCGTCCCGACGCCGAGGCCGAGGCGGCGCCGCATCCGCACGCACACGCGCATCACCATCAGGAAGCTCATGAGCACCGCCACGGCTGAGCGCCGCGGCCCGAGGAGAAGCCGTCCATGAAAGACGTGGGCATGAAGCCGGAGTCGCTGCGCCGCGCGCGCGCCTCGGCCGAGCTGCTGGCGCCGCCGCATTGCATCGAGCGCCTGCGCAGCGGCGACACCGAGAAGGGCGATCCGCTGAAGACGGCGCGCGTCGCCGGCATTCTCGCCGCCAAGCGCACCGACGAACTGATCCCGCTCTGCCATCCGCTGCCGATCCATCGCGCCGACGTCGACTTCGAGCTCGGCGAGGATCGCGTGAAGATCATCGCCAAGGTCGAGACCATCGGCCCGACCGGCGTCGAGATGGAGGCGCTGACCGCGGCCAGCCTCGCCGCGCTGACGATCTACGACATGCTCAAGCCGTACTGCGAGCCGGCCGAGCTGGTGATCCGCGAATGCCGGCTCGACGAGAAGCGCGGCGGCAAGTCGCATTACAAGCGCCGGCTGCCGGCGCCGGTCGCCGCCGCGGTGCTGGTGCTGTCGGACACGGTCGCCGCCGGCCGCAAGCCGGACACCGCCGGCCGCGCAGTGGAGGCCGAGCTTGCCGCCGCCGGCTTCGCGCCGATTCATTACGCGGTGCTGCCCGACGAGCCGGTGCTGCTGCTCGACACCGTGCAGCAGCTGCGCGCCGAGTACGCGCTGATCGTCACCGTCGGCGGCACCGGCATCGGCCGCCGCGACATCAGCGTCGATACGCTGCGGCCGCTGATCGACCGCGAGCTGCCGGGCCTGATGGAGGCGGCGCGCGCCTTCGGCCAGCGCCGCACGCCGTACGCGGCGCTGTCGCGCGGCATCGCCGGCTTTTCCGGCGACACGCTGCTGCTGACGCTGCCGGGCAGCCGCGGCGGCGCCAGCGAATCGCTGGCGGCGATCCTGCCGTCGCTCGTGCACATCTTCGAAGTGCGGCGCGACGTGCCGCACGCCGGCGGCTACCAGTGAGCCGGCCGTGAGCCACGACGACCGCTGCGGCCACGGCGCGCTGCTGGCGCTCGACGACGCGCTCGCCGCCTACCACCGCGAGGTGCGGCCGCTGGCGGCGGAGACGCGGCCGCTCGGCGAGGCCCTGGGCCGCGTGCTCGCCGCGCCGGTCGCCGCGCGCGTCGATCTGCCGATGTACACGCAGAGCGCTGTCGATGGCTACGCGCTGCGCGCTGCGGACCTCGTCGGCGCCGCGCCCGGCGCGCCGCGGCGGCTGCCGCTGTGCGGCGAGGTGCGCGCCGGCGTGGCGCCGCAGGACGCGCTGCCGCCGGGCCAGGCGATGCGCATCTTCACCGGCGGCCGCCTGCCGGCCGGCGCCGACACGGTCGCGCGCCAGGAAATCGTCGAGCGCGACGGGGCCGCCGCGCTGCTGCGCGAGGCGCTGGCGCCCGGCACCGACGTGCGCGAGCGCGGCGAGGAACTGCGCGCGGGTGCCGAGCTGGCCGCGGCCGGCCAGCGCCTGCATGCCGGACTGATCGCGGCGCTGGCGATGGCCGGCGTCGATGCCGTGCGCGTGGTGCGCGCGCCGCGCGTCAGCCTGCTCGTTACCGGCGACGAGGTGGCCGCGTCGGCGCCCGGCGAGGCCGGCGTCTACGATGCCAACGGCCCGCTGCTGCGCAGCTGGTTCGCCGAACACGGCTACGAGCCGCCGCGCACCATCTACGTGCCGGACGAGCGCGCGCAGCTGAGCCGGGCGCTGGCCGATGCGCTCGCCGACAGCGATCTGGTGCTGAGCACCGGCGGCGTCTCGGTCGGCGATCACGATCTGGTGCGGCCGGTCGCCGCCGCGCTCGGTGTGCGCGAGGTGTTCTGGCAGGTCGCGCAGAAGCCGGGCAAGCCGCTGTACTTCGGCGTGCGCGACGACGGCGACGCGCGCCGTCTGATCCTCGGCCTGCCGGGCAATCCGGGCGCGGTGCTGATCGGTCTGTACGTGCACGTCGCCGCGCTGCTCGCGCAGCTCGAAGCCGCTGCCGCGCCGGCGCCGGCCTGGCGCGCCGGCCGGCTCGCCGCGGCGGTGCGCGCCGACGCCCGCGAGCAGCTGCTGCGCATGGCCGTGCGCGTCGACGCCGACGGTTGCCTCGTGCTCGAACGCCTCGGCCGCCAGGCCTCGCACATGCTCAGCAATCTCGCCGCCGCCGGCGCGCTGGCCCGCGTGCCGGCCGGCCGGGCGCTCGACGCCGGCGCGATCGTGCAGTGGCTGCCGCTGCCGTGACGGCGACCGCTGGCGGCTCGCCGCCGTCGCGCGCAGCCGCGACGAGGAGGCGTGAACGATGACGAAACGACGCAGTGCTCCGACGTTTCAGGCCGAACCCGGCCTGCAGTTCGGCGCCGGCCTGGCCGCCAACGGTACGCGCATCGCGCTGCTCGAGCGCATCGGCGAGACCGGTTCGATCACGGCCGCGGCCAAGGCGGTCGGCCTGAGCTACAAGGCCGCCTGGGATGCGATCGCGGCGATGAACAATCTCGCCGACCGGCCGCTGGTCGAGCGCAGTGCGGGCGGACGCGGCGGCGGTGGCACGCGGCTGACCGAGCGCGGCCAGGAGCTGGTGCAGAGCTTCCGGCGCATGGAGGCGCAGCACCGCCGCTTCATCGAATCCTTGAACGAGACGGGCGCGCAGGACGGCGACGACTGGCGCGTGCTGGGGAGGCTGGCGATGCAGACGAGCGCGCGCAATCAGTTCGCGGGCCGCGTCACCAAGCGCACGCGCGGCGTGGTCAACGACGAGATCGAGCTGCGCCTGTCGGGCGGCGAGACCCTGGTGGCGACGGTGACGCGCGAGAGCAGCGAGGCGCTGGGCCTGAAGCGCGGCGCCGAGGCGGTGGCGCTGGTCAAGGCTTCCTCGGTGATCGTCGCGGTCGACGACGGCGCGCCGCTGCGGCTGTCGGCGCGCAACCAGCTACGCGGCACGATCGAGGCCGTGCACAAGGGCGCGGTCAACAGCGAAGTGCTGATCGCGCTCGCCGGCGGCAACACGGTCGCCGCGATCATCACCAACGGCAGCGCCGAGGCGCTCGGCCTCGCCGTCGGCACGCCGGCGCTGGCGCTGTTCAAGTCCTCGAGCGTGATTCTCGCGGTCGCGCCGTAGTTCCGGCCGGCGCTTCTACGCGGCCGCCGGCAGGCGGCCGGCCTCGATCTCGACGATGACGCCGCCGAGCGCAGCGACTTCCTCGCGCGCGTGCGTCACGTACAGCATCGGGATGCGGGTCTCGTCGCGGATGCGCGCGAGGAACGGCAGGATCTGCGCCTTGAGCCGCGTGTCGAGCGCGGCGAGCGGCTCGTCGAGCAGCAGCAGGCGCGGCGCATAGAGCAGCGCGCGGCCGAGCGCGACGCGCTGGCGCTCGCCGCCGGACAGCTGGCCCGGCCGGCGTTCGAGCAGTGGCCCGATTTCCAGCAGTTCCAGCACGCTGGCCAGCTCGAAGCGGCGCTGCGCCGGCGGCAGGCCCTGCATGCCGTAGAGCAGATTGGCGCGCACCGACAGATGCGGGAACAGCTGGCCGTCCTGGAACACGAGTCCGAAGTGGCGGCGGTGCGCCGGCACGAACAGGCCGCGCGCGGCGTCGGCCAGGATCTCGCCGTCGAAGGCGACCGTGCCGTCCTGCGGGCGCAGCAGGCCGGCGATCAGCGCCAGCAGCGTGCTCTTGCCGGCGCCGGACGGACCGCAGATGCCGGTGACCGGCGCCGACAGCGTGGCGCGCGCGTCCAGGGTGAACGCGCCGCGGCGGTAGCGGCAGTCAAGCGTCAGCACGATGCCGCGATCCGAGGCGCCGCTCGCTGTAGCGTGTCAGCAGGTGGCTGGAGAACAGGGCGACGAAGGCAAGGGCGATCGACAGCGCGGCGAGCCGCGCCGCGCCGGCTTCGCCGCCGGGCACGTGCAGGTAGGAGTAGATCGCCAGCGGCACGGTGCGCGTCTCGCCGGGAATGTTGCCGACGAAGGCCATCGTCGCGCCGAACTCGCCGAGCGCACGCGAGAAGCACAGCAGCGCGCCGGCGAAGATGCCGGGCAGCGCCAGCGGCAGGCTGATCGTCGCGAACACGCGCCAGGGGCCGGCGCCGAGCGTGGCCGCCGCCTGTTCGAGGCGACTGTCGATCATCTGGAAGGCCAGGCGCACCGGCTGCACCATCAGCGGGAAAGCCATCGTCGCCGACGCCAGCACCGCGCCTTTCCAGTTGAACGCGAACTCGAGGCCGAAATGCCGCGACAGCCAGCCGCCGAAGGCGCCCTGCGTGCCGAACAGCAGCAGCAGCAGATAGCCGGGCACGACCGGCGGCAACACCATCGGCAACTGCACCAGCGTCTCGACCAGCAGCTTGCCGCGGAAGCGGCGCCGCGCCAGCAGCCAGGCGACGGCGATGCCGAGCGGCAGGCTGACGAGCATGCAGCACAGTGCGATCTTCGCCGAGAGCCACAGCGCGGTCAGCTCGTCGGCGTTCAGCATCGGCATGGCGCCGGCGCCGCGCGCGCTGCGGGTTCCGGGGTCACGGCGCGCGCAGTGTTGTGAAGCCGTAGCGGGCGAACACTTCGGCCGCCGCCGGGGTGCGCAGGTAGTCGAGGAAGGCGCGCGCCGCCGGCGCGGCGCTGCCGACGGCGGCGGCCGGATAGACGACCGGCGCGTGCGTGGCCTCGGGGAAGGCGCCGATGATTTCGACGTCCGGACTGATCGCGGCGTCGCTGCGGTAGACGATGCCGGCCGGGCATTCGCCGCGGGCGACGAAGGCGAGCGCGGCGCGCACGTCGTCGGTGCCGACGAGGCGCGGCCGGATGGCGTCCCACCAGCCGAGCCGGCTCAGCGCGTCCTGCGCGTAGATGCCGACCGGCACGACGCCGGGCTCGCCGGTGCAGAGCCGGCCCTTGAAGGCGTCGGCGAAGGCGAAGCCCGGCTCGAAACGCACGGCGAAGCCGCGTCCGCGTGGTGCGATCAGCACCAGCGCGTTGCCGAGCAGATCGAACGGCGCGTCGCGGGCGACGCGGCCGCGCTCGACCAGGTAGTCCATCCACTTGCGGTCGGCGGAGATGAAGACGTCGGCCGGCGCGCCGGCCTCGATCTGCTTGGCCAGCGTCGACGAGGCGGCGAACACCGGCTTGACGCTCGCGCCGTCGTAGCGCCGGGCGAGCTCGCCGATCGCGTCGGTGAGGCTGGCGGCGGCGTAGACGCGCAGCGCCTCGGCCTGTGCGTTCGCGGCAACGACGGACAGCAACAGCGCGGCGAGCGCGCGGGCAAGGCAACGGGGCATGGCGGCAACCGGTGGAACGTTATGTATGGTTCTACATAACGAAGGCGAGCGTCAACCGCATGACGCCGCGCCGCACGGCTACGCCGCGAGCGCGCGCACGGCCTTGGCGGCCACCGCGGCGCGGTTGTCGACGCCGAGCTGCTCGAGGATCTGTCCGAGATGCTTGTTCACCGTGCGCCGACTGAGGCCGACGAGCTCGCTGCGAAAGCGTCCATGCCCGGCGTCACGCCGTCGGTGGAATCGGCTCCGGCGCGATCAGCTCCACGTGGCCCGGCGCACGCTCGCCGTCGCTCGCGAGCAGTGCAGTGACGCCGGCGTGGTCGAGCGAGTCCGCCGCGTCGACGACGACCGGCACCGTATCGCGCTGCCGGTTCTGTCGATCTCCATTCTTCTCTCGATCCTGGCGATGCCGAGCCGACTTTCGAGGTGACGCGACGGGGCTCGGCGCTGCGGCGGCGCATGCACCTGTCCCGGCGCGACTCGCAGACGATGCGTTGGCGTTGGGGTTGGCATCGCGCCGCCGCTGACGCTGCGCCTTGAGCTCGGCGCGCTCGCGCGGGGCTGCGTTCACCTCACGCCGCAAGTCCTCCGCCCAGCGCCAGCAGCAGGCCGCCGGCCGCGGCGGCGGCGCCGGCGGCGCGCGTCAGTGCCGGCCGGGCGTAGCGCGCAGCGACGAGATAGCCGACGCCATGCAGGACTGCGCTCGCCAGCAGCAGGCCGGCGACGTAGGCGAGCGGCAGCGCCGTGCCGGGCATCTCGCTGCCGTGCGCGGCACCGTGGAAGCACGCGAACGCGCCGCTCAGCGTCGCCGCCGCGGCCGTGGGCAGGCGACCGGCGAGCGCGACCAGCAGGCCGAGCACCAGCAGCGAGGCGGCGATGCCGCTTTCGATCGCCGGCGGCGCCCAGCCGGCGACGGCGAGTGCGCTGCCGGTGCCGCTGAGCGCGACGAACGCGGCCGGCACCAGCCAGCGGCCGTGACCGCCGAGCTGCGCGGCCCAGACGCCGATCATCAGCATCGCCGCGAGGTGGTCGAGACCGAGCAGCGGATGCAGCAGACCGGCCGCGAGCCCGGCGTCGCCGGCATGGCCGGGATGTGCGAACGCGGCGGCCGGGGCGAGCAGGCCGAGCGTGGCGAGTGACTTGGCAGCGTGACGGTGCATCAGACGGTCTCCGGCAGCGCGCGGCGTTCGAGCCCGCCGGCGTCGATGATGAAATGGGCGATGTCGTGCAGACCCTGGTTCTTCTTCAGGTTGCTGAACAGGAACGGCCGCGCGCCGCGCATCCGCCGCGAATCGCGCTCCATGACGTCGAGCGAGGCGCCGACCAGCGGTGCCAGATCGATCTTGTTGATGACCAGCAGGTCCGAGCGCGTGATGCCGGGGCCGCCCTTGCGCGGGATCTTGTCGCCGGCCGAGACGTCGATGACGTAGATCGTGATGTCGGCGAGCTCCGGGCTGAAGGTCGCCGACAGGTTGTCGCCGCCGCTCTCGATGAACAGCAAATCCAGCGACGGGAAGCGTTCGTTCATCGCGTCGACCGCGACCAGGTTGATGCTGGCGTCCTCGCGAATCGCCGTGTGCGGGCAGCCGCCGGTCTCGACGCCCATGATGCGGTCGGGCGTCAGCGCGCCGGCGCGGGTCAGGAACTCGGCGTCTTCCTTGGTGTAGATGTCGTTGGTGATGGCGGCCACGTCGTAGGCGTCGCGCAGCAGTTTGCAGAGGCGCTCGGTGAGCGCCGTCTTGCCGGAACCGACCGGCCCGCCGATGCCGACGCGCAGCGGGCCGGTGGGCGCCGCGTTGCCGGGACTGAGCATCGAGAGATTCATGAGCGGAACAACCTCGTGTATTGGGTTTCGTGATGGAACGAGCAAAGTTCGAGCCGTGGTGCAGCGCTGCCGAGCTCGTCGAGCGGGCAGGCCTGTGCGGCATCGCACACTTCGCCGACGACGGCGGCCAGGCGCGCCGTCGCGCGCTGGCCGTCGGTCTGGCCGAGCGGCACCAGACGCACGCCAGCCGAGACCAGATTGGCGGCGAACGCGTGCAGATAAGCGTGCAGCGACGGTGCCAGCGCGATGCCGTGCGCGGCGCAGGCCAGCGCCATCACCGTGGCATGGGCGAGCGGCCGGCCGTGCTGGCGCTGCGCATAGGCGTCGAGCCACGGATGCGGCCAGGCCTGGCGCGTGACCTGCAGGAACGAATGGCCTTGCTGGCGACTCTCGAGCGCGGTTTCGGCGCTGCCGCGGAACGCCGCCGCGAGCTCGGCGATCGCGTCGAACGCCTCTTCGTCGTGCGCGCTGCGCCAGGCGTGGGCGAACAGCACCGCGTCGATCCAGCCGCCGCCGCGGCGCAGCGCGGCTTCGACGTAGGCGACGAGGCCGGCGACATCGCTGACCTCGCCGGCCTCGACCGCCCATTCGAGGCCGTGGCTGTAGCTGAAGGCGCCGGTCGGATAGCTCGGCGAGGTCCAGACCAGCAGCCGGTAGAGCGCGTCCTCAGTGCCCATGGCCGCCGACGAAGACGTAGGCATGGGCGGCCGCTTCGTGCCCGTGGCCGTGCGCGTGCCCACCGTGGCCGCCGGCGTAGGCGCCGTTCTCCGGCGTGAACGGCGCGCGCAGCGCGCGCGTCGTCGCGCCGAGACCGTGCAGCATGGCGACGATGACGTGATCGTCGCGGATCAGGATCGCGTCCGCCGACAGCTGCGCCGGCAGATGGCGGTTGCCGATGTGCCAGGCCAGGCGCACCAGGGCCGCCGGATTCGCGGCGCGCACTTCGACGAGCGCTTCGTCGGCGGCGCGGATCTCGACGATGCGACCGTCGTCGAGCAGCAGACCGTCGCCGTCGTTGAGCAGCGTGGCGCGCGGCAGGTCGAGCAGGAACGCGGTGCCGCCGTCGGCGACATAGCGGAAGCGGCGCCGATGGCGCGCGTCGTAGTCGAGCGCGACGCGATCGGCCGGCGCGTCCGACCAGCTGCCGGCTGGCAGGATCTCGCGGGCGCGCGGCACCGGCAGATCGGCATCGGACATCGGCGCGCCCTCAGAACAGGAAATAGCGCTGTGCCATCGGCAGCACCGCGGCCGGCTCGCAGCGCAGCAGCTCGCCGTCGGCACGCACTTCGTAGGTCTCCGGATTGACCTCGATGTGCGGCATCGCGTCGTTGAGCACCATGCTGCGCTTGCCGATGCCGCCGCGCGTGTTCTTCACTGCGGCGAGCGGGCGCGACAGGCCGAGCTGCGCGGCACCGCCGCCGGCGGCGAAGGCACCGCTGACGAACAGCAGCGAGGTCTCGATGCGGGCGCGGCCGTAGGCGCCGAACATCGGCCGGTAGTGCACCGGCTGCGGCGTCGGGATGCTGGCGTTCGGATCGCCCATCGGTGCGGTCGCGATCATGCCGCCCTTGAGCACCAGATCCGGCTTGACGCCGAAGAAGGCCGGCGACCACAGCACCAGATCGGCGAGCTTGCCCGGCTCGACCGAGCCGACGTGTTCGGCGATGCCGTGCGCGATCGCCGGATTGATCGTGTACTTGGCGATGTAGCGGCGTGCGCGGAAATTGTCGGCGAGGCCGTCGTCGGGGCCGAGCGCGCCGCGCTGCTGTTTCATCTTGTCGGCGGTCTGCCAGCAGCGAATGATCGTTTCGCCGACGCGGCCCATGGCCTGGCTGTCCGAGCTCATCATCGAGAACGCGCCGAGATCGTGCAGGATGTCCTCGGCGGCAATCGTTTCCTTGCGGATGCGGCTTTCGGCGAAGGCCACGTCCTCGGCGATGCGCGGGTCGAGGTGGTGGCAGACCATCAGCATGTCGAGGTGTTCGTCGATCGTGTTGACGGTGTACGGGCGCGTCGGATTGGTGCTCGACGGCAGCACGTTGGGCAGGCCGCAGACGCGGATGATGTCCGGCGCGTGGCCGCCGCCGGCGCCTTCGGTGTGGAAGGCGTGGATGGTGCGGCCCTTGAACGCGGCGATCGTCGATTCGACGAAGCCGGATTCGTTGAGCGTGTCGGTATGCAGCGTGACCTGCACGTCGAGCTGGTCGGCGACGCGCATGCAGCAGTCGATCGCCGCCGGCGTCGTGCCCCAGTCCTCGTGCAGCTTGAGACCGCAGGCGCCGGCCAGCACCATTTCCTCGAGCGCCGCCGGCTGACTGGCGTTGCCCTTGCCGAAGAAGCCGAGGTTCATCGGAAACGCTTCGGCGGCCTGCAGCATGCGCGCCAGGTGCCAGGGGCCGGGCGTGCAGGTCGTCGCCAGCGTGCCGTGCGCCGGGCCGGTGCCGCCGCCGAGCATGGTCGTCACGCCGGCGTTGAGCGCTTCCTCGATCTGCTGCGGGCAGATGAAGTGGATGTGCGCGTCGATCGCGCCGGCGGTGACGATCTTGCCCTCGGCGGCGATCACCTCGGTGCCGGGACCGATGACGATGTCGACGCCCGGCTGCACGTCCGGGTTGCCGGCCTTGCCGAGGCGCACGATGCGCCCGTCGCGGATCGCGATGTCGGCCTTGATGACGCCCCAGTGATCGAGGATCACGGCGTTGGTGATGACGGTGTCGACGGCGCCGTCGGCACGGCTGGCCTGCGACTGGCCCATGCCGTCGCGGATCACCTTGCCGCCGCCGAACTTCACTTCCTCGCCGTAGACCGTGCGGTCCTCGTCGACGCGGATGAAAAGATGGGTATCGGCGAGACGGATGCGGTCGCCGACGGTCGGGCCGTACATGCCGGCATAGGCGCGGCGGCTGATCGTGGTGCTCATGCCTGCGGCTCCGTATCGAGCGCGCCCATCACCTCGGCGCGGAAACCGTGCACGATCCGCGCACCAACATAAGGCACGAGCTGGACCTCGCGCGACTGGCCGGGTTCGAAGCGCGTCGCCGTGCCGGAGGCGATGTCGAGGCGCATGCCGCGCGCCCGGGCGCGGTCGAAGGCGAGCGCCGGATTGACCTCGTAGAAGTGGTAGTGGCTGCCGACCTGGATCGGCCGGTCGCCGGTGTTGGCGACCGTCAGGCGCAGGCCCGGGCGATCGGCGTTGAGCACGATGTCGCCGTCGGCGGTGATGATTTCTCCGGGGATCATGGGCGCGGCCTCAGCGGATCGGTTGGTGCACGGTGACGAGCTTGGTGCCGTCGGGGAAGGTCGCTTCGATCTGGATTTCCGCAATCATTTCGGCGATGCCGTCCATCACCTGCGCGCGGCTCAGGACCTGCGCGCCGGCCTGCATCAGCTCGGCGACGCTGCGGCCGTCGCGGGCGCCTTCGACGACGGCGTCGGTGATCAGCGCGATCGCTTCGGGATGATTGAGCTTGACGCCGCGTTCGAGGCGGCGGCGCGCGACCATCGCGGCCATCGCGATCAGCAGCTTGTCTTTTTCTCGGGGAGTCAGGTTCACGTTCGTTCTCAGCAGGTCCAGACGCGTGGCAGGCGCGGCGGCAGGCCGGCCGCGGCCGCGCGCAGCGTGGCGGCGACGTGCATCAGTCGCGTGCGCAGGCGCGCTGCGTCGTCGTCGAGCAGGCGCACGAGCAGGAAATGCTCGAAGCCGCTGGCGCCGCCGTGGCGATCGCCGTCGAGCACGCGGCGCACTTCGCCGAGCAGGCGCGGCACCTCGTCGCCGACGTAGAGCACCGTCGCACTAGCGACAGCCGTGCCAAATCCGAACGGTGCGGCACGCAAGGCCTCGATATCGCCGTCCAGATGCCAGGCGTCGGCCCAGATCAGGCGGCCGTCGCGGCGCACGCGCCAGGCATCGTGCACGCGGCCCTGGCGGAAGCGTTCGTTCATCGCCGTGCGGCCGAACACCAGGCTTTCGACGGCGAGCAGGCGCGCGCCGGCCTCGAGTTCGACGTCGAAGCGACGCCGCAGACGGGCCTGGTCGAACAGGATCGTTTCCTGGGCCAGGCATTCGAGCCAGCTGTCGCGCGCGGCGCGGACGCTGAACTCGATGCGGGTATCGGCGTCGGTCGGCAGCGCGCGGTACAGCTTCTCGGCGGCCTGCGTGGTGACGGTGGCACTGGCGCCGGCGCCGACCTCGATCGAGAAACGCACTTCGTCGCCGCCGGTGAGTCCGCCGGTGGTCGTCAGCAGCACGGCCTGCGGCGGTTCGCCGGCCTCGACCTGCGGGAACAGCACGCGGCACGGCGCCTGCTGGTACAGATCGCCGAGCACCGAGCGGCCGCGCTCGTCGCGGCGGAACGACAGCTGCGCGCGACCGCTGGCGCGCTGATGGCGGACGCCTTCGGCGCGGGTCATGCCCGGCGCCTTGCGCTGTTCATCCGCATCCGTCCGGGGGCACTGGGGCCCGCCATCGCCGCCCCGCCGAAGGCGGCCATCCGGCGGCGATCCGTTCTGCTGGCGCGGATCATGAGCCCGCGCGCTCGTGGCGAGGCCGGGCACGGACGGTGAGCGTCGCCAAGGCCGTGCTCCGCTGCATCGCATCGTTCCGCATTTCGTTCGCCGTCCAGGCACGGGGTTCGCGCACTGATAATCAAAAGGCGTGCCGCCGCGCCACTTCATCGCGCAGGCATGGCCTTTCTCGTGCGCCGTTGTTCAACGCGGCAAAGGCCGGCCCGCGCGGGAGCGGCCGGCATCGCCGTGCCGAACCTCGCTGCGCTGTGCGGCAAACGCCGCATGGCGCGATGCGGGCCGTAAAAAAGGGGCCGCCTTCGCGAGAAGGCGGCCCCTTTGCTTGCGCGACCCGAGAGGAGGGAGGATCAGGTCGCGCAGACCTGGGAAAGCCGGGGGATTGCCGGAGCGGTGCGTCTTAGAACAGCGCGCCGATCGTCTCGATCAGCACGGCGTGGTGATAGACCGCGATGAAGCCGAGGCTGGCGACGACACCGAACGGGATCAGCCCGTCGCGCCAGTCCGCACCGACCTGGGCAGCCGTCGCGGCGACCGATTCGCGGCGGCGGACGCGTGCATACGGGCGCGTGTCCACGGCCATCGGCTTGGAGCGGCCGCCGCGCCGGCGGGCGGGCTTGGGATCGGCGTGCGCGGTCTTCGGGCTTGCGGTCAGGGCGTGGCTCATATACTGTTCACTCGCTCAGTGCTGTGCAAATGCACAGTATCCAAAACCCAAAGGGATTGCAAGCGACCATGGCCCTGACGACCCGGCAGTTCGAGATCCTCACGTTCATCCAGGAATGGATCCGCGAGCGCGGCTTCCCGCCGTCGCACGGCGACGTCGCGGAGCGCTTCGGCTTCAACCGCAACGCGGCGCGCGAGCACTTGCTGGCCCTGGCGCGCAAGGGCGAGATCGAACTCTCGCCGAACGATGCGCGCGGCATCCGCGTGCTCAAGGATGCGTCCGGTCCGCGCCAGTTCGAGTTGCCGCTGTTCGGCAACATCGCCGCCGGTGCGCCGCTGACGGCGCCGGAAAACGCGCAGGAATGGCTGCGCATCGATCCCGACCTGTTCCGGCCCCGCGCCGATTTTCTGCATCGCGTCAGCGGTGATTCGATGGTCGACGCCGGCATCCTCGACGGCGATCTGGTCGGCATTCATCACCAGTCGGAGGCGGCGAACGGCGACATCATCGCCGCCTGCCTGCTCGACCGCCGCACCGGCTACGAGAGCATCACCCTCAAGCGCTACCGCCGGCGCGGCCGGCAGGTCAGCCTGATCGCCGAGAACCCGCGTTACGCGCCGATCGAGATCGATCTGGCGAAGGACGAGGCGGCGCAGGAGCTGCCGGCGTTCCGCATCGCCGGCGTGATGGTCGGACTGTTCCGCACCGGCCGCCCGAAATAGGGCGACGCGGGCACCGCGGCGGCATGGCCAGTCCGGGCCGCCACAAACGAAAAGACCCGCGAAGTTCGCGGGTCTTTTTGCGTTGCGATAGTGCGTATCAGCGATCGCGGAACTGGGCTTCGACGCGCTCGTCCTGGCCCTTGACGTCGACGCAGACGGTCGCGGTCGGACGTGCCAGCAGGCGCGGGATGCCGATCGGATCGCCGGTCTTCTCGCAGTAGCCGTATTCCTTGGCCTCGATGCGGCGCAGCGCGTCGTCGATCTTCTTCAGCAGCAGCGATTCACGCTCGCGCAGGCGCAGGTCGAGCCAGTGCTCTTCCTCGGCGGTCGCGCGGTCGGCCGGATCGGCGAACATCTCGCGTTCGTGCAGGCGCTCCTTGACGTCCACCTCGCGCTGCAGGACTTCCTCGCGCATGTGAATCAGACGCTGGCGGAAGAACTCGAGCTGGGCGTCGTTCATGTATTCGTCGTCGGACATCGCGCGGATGTCGTCTTCGCTGAGCAGCGCGCCGGGGGCACGCGGCGCGATTTTCTGCGGCGCGCGGACGACCTTGGCGGCGGTGGCGACTTTCGAGGCGCTGGTTTTGGCCGGCGCGGCCTTCGCGGGGGACTTGCTCTTTTCTTGCACTTTCACGTTTCCAGCTGCAGAGGTGACGACAATCTTTTTCGGGCTAGGGCCCGCGGCGCCGGACTTGGCCGGCACGCGGGTCTTGGCGGCCGCTTTGGCTTGAGGCGCGCTCTTGGCTTTCTTCAACGGACCCGCGCTCTTCGGCACGGATTTCGGCGCTGCAGCCGTCTTTTTCGGAGCAGCTTTGGCCGCCTTCGTGGTGGCAGCCTTTTTTGCGGAAGTTTTCTTGGCTTTCATGTCCCGACCCTGGAACGCAAAGTACCGGTCCAACGCAAAGTGGGGCGTTATACACTGCTATCAAGGCGGGGGTCAATCGCGTGTGCCAGCATGCATTGTGCATGCCCTGAACGATGATGCGAGATCGGCCCGGAACGCTGCTCCTGCTCGGTAAATTCTTCAAAAAACAGCTTGGCAGCGCCGTTTCCCGGCGCCCGAGGGTGCCGACAAGCGGATGATCCGGCCCGCCGCACGTGTGCCGTCTCAGTCGCTGGCGTTGCGGCCGCACCGGGCGGCCCGTTCCAGCAGCAGCCGCCGTTCGCGCTCGTTGCGCGTCAGCGCGGCGGCGCGCTCGAACTCGCGGCGCGCCTCGTCGTGCCGGCCGAGGCGGGCGAGCAGGTCGCCGCGCACGCTCGGCAGCAGGTGGTACTGGCGCAGCGCCGGCGCGCGCCGCAGGCGGTCGACCCGCGCCAGACCGACGGCCGGACCGTGCGCCATCGCTTCGGCGACGGCGCGGTTGAGTTCGACGACGGGCGAGGGCTGGACCTCGGCCAGCGTCGCGTAGAGCGTGGCGATCCGCGCCCAGTCGGTCTCCTCGGCGCGCAGCGCGCAGGCATGGCAGGCAGCGATCGCCGCCTGCAGGACATAAGGGCCGGGGGCTTTGCCGAGGGCCTGCGCGCGCTGCAGCGCGGCCAGGCCGCGGCGGATCAGCAAGGGATCCCAGCGCGCCCGGTTCTGTTCGAGCAGCAGCACCGGTTCCCCGGACGGACCGACGCGGGCATGGGCGCGCGAGGCCTGGATTTCGAGCAGCGCGATCAGACCGTGGACTTCGGGCTCCCGCGGCGCGAGTTCCGCCAGGATGCGGCCAAGCCGCAGCGCCTCGTCGCACAGCGCCGGGCGCAGCCAGTCGTCGCCGGCCGTCGCCGAGTAGCCTTCGTTGAAGATGAGGTAGACGACTTCAAGTACCGACGCCAGGCGCTGGCCGAGTTCCGGCCCCTGCGGCAGTTCGAACGGCACGCCGGCCTCGGCGAGCGCGCGCTTGGCGCGCACGATGCGCTGCGCGACGGTCGGTTCCGGGACCAGATAGGCGCGGGCGATCTCGTCGGTGGTCAGACCGCCGAGCAGGCGCAGCGTCAGCGCCGCGCGCGCTTCCGGCGACAGGAGCGGATGGCAGGCGATGAACATCAGGCGCAGCAGGTCGTCGTCGACCGGCTCGTCGAGCTCGCGGTCGATGCGCGCAGCGAGCGCGGCGGCGGCCTCTTCCTGCTGCGCGTCGAGCTCGCGACCCAGTTCCTCGTGCTTGTGTGCGAGCAGCGCACGGCGGCGCAAGGCGTCGATCGCGCGGTGCTTGGCGGCCGCCATCAGCCAGGCCCCCGGCCGTTCCGGCAGGCCCTCGCGCGGCCACTGTTCGAGCGCGGCGACCAGTGCGTCCTGCGCCACTTCCTCGGCGCTGCCGACGTCGTGCAGCAGGCGCGTCAACGCGGCGATGATCTTCGCCGATTCGATACGCCAGACGGCGTCGATGGTGCGATGGATCTCGCCGCGCGGATCAGCGTTTTGCGGACTCGGGCTCACGGCGATGATCTGAACATCGCCGCGCGCCGCCGGCAAGCGCCGCGGCCGCGGCGCCGGTGCAGGCCGCCGCACTTCAGCCGCGGCGCAGCACGATGTGCGTGGCGTGCTCGCCGGCGACGTGCTCGACGACACGGTAGCCGAGCGCGACGGCGTCGAGTCCGTCGAACAGGCGCTCGCCGCGGCCGAGCAGTACCGGTGCGAGCGCCAGGTGCATTTCGTCGATCAGGCCGGCGCGCAGGTACTGGCGCACGGTCGCGGCGCCGCCGCCGATGCGCACGTCGCGGCCGGCCGCGGCGGCGCGCGCCTGGGCGAGCGCGGCGTCGATGCCGCCGGTGACGAAATGAAAGCGCGTGCCGCCGTCCATCGTCAGCGTCGGCCGCGCATGATGCGTGAGCACGAACACCGGGACGTGGTACGGCGGCGTCTCTCCCCACCAGCCGCGCCAGCTTTCGTCGGGCCATGGCCCGCGCTGCGGCCCGAACATGTTGCGGCCGAGGATCCAGGCGCCGACGTTGCGAAAGCCGCGCGCCGCATAGTCGTCGTCGATGCCGGTCGTGCCGCCGGTGTCGCCGAACAGGGCCTTGAACGTCGCGGTCGACAGCCCCCAGTCGTGCAAGGCCATACCGCCGATGCCGAGCGGATGTTCGAGACTCTGCTCGGGACCGGCGGCGTAGCCGTCGACCGACAACGAGAACGATGAAACGCGCAGCCGGCTCATCGAGGAGCTTCTGTTTGCGACGGCGTTCAGGCGCGCGCCGCCGTGCCGAGTTCCGGAAAACCGGCGACGATCTGCTGGATGTCGTCGGGGAAGTCCTCCATCTCCTGCACGCGCCGGACTTCGATGACCTCGTTCTCGCCTGCCGGGCAGCGGCAGGCCCAGGCGATCGCTTCCTCGCGCGAGTTGACGCGAATCATCCAGTAGCCGCCGACCACCTCCTTGGCCTCGGCGAACGGCCCGTCGGTGACGGTCGGCGTGCCGCCCCTGAACGACACGCGCGCGCCGCTCGCCGGCGGGTGCAGGCCGTCGAGCGCCAGCAGCACGCCCGCCTTCTGCAGGTCTTCGTTGTATTTCATCATCGCGGCGACGGCCTCGGCGCTCGGCATCGCGTCGGCCGCGGCGGTTTCGTAACCCTTGGGAATCATCAGCATCATGAAACGCATGGTCGTATCTCGGCAGTGTCGTGGAAGGAGTCGATCGAGGTAGGAGTTCTGGCGCACGCGCGCAGCCCGTCGTGCCGGTGCCTAGCGTTCGGCAGCGGTCTTGAGTGCCGCCAGTCCGGCCTCGAAGTCGCGGCCGATCATGCGATCCATGTCGACGAACACGCCGATCAGCTTCGACAGGTACGGCGCCGGACCGGACATCGCCCAGCGCACCTGCGTCATGCCGTCCTGCGGCTGCAGCGTGAACTCGGCGACGTTGTGCGTCTGCAGCGGACGCTCGAAGCGCAGCTGCATGACCAGCCGCCCGGGGGCGGCGGCCTCGCTGATCTCCAGGCTGCCGGCGCCGACCTCGCCGTTGCCGTTCCAGGCGTAGATCGCACCAAGTCCGGCGTCGGCGCCGCGGTATTCGCGCTGCATGCGCGGATCCTTGCGCTCGTACGGCGACCACGCCGGCCAGCGGTGGAAGTCGGCGATCAGCGCATAGATCGCCTCGGGCGGCGCGGCAATGCGGATCGAACGTTCGACGCGGAAATGATCCGGGCGGGTCGCGGCGTAGACGAGGACCGCCACTACGGCGAGCGCGAGTCCGGCGAGCAGGCGTTTGAACATGAGAACTCCGGGGGTGGCAGGACGCTCGCTCAGGGGGCGGCGACGATCATCCATTCGACGCCGAAGCGGTCGGCGAGCACGCCGAAGCTCGGCGAGAAAAAGGTCTTGGTCAGCGCCTGCACGACGCGGCCGCCGTCGGACAGCGCCGCGAACACGCGCAGCGCGGCGCTCGCATCGGGCACGCTGAGCGCCAGCGAGATGCCGGCGAACTGCGGCGTGCCGCGGCAGTGGCCGTCGGTGGCCATCACTTCGGTCTGGCCGATGCGCAGGCTGCAGTGCATGATCTTGTCGTGCAGTGCCGGCGGCATGCCCTGCGCCGCTTCCGGCTGATCCTTGAAGCGCAGCAGGACCGTGGTTTCGGCGCCGACCGCGCGGCGGTAGAACTCGATCGCTTCTTCGCAGCGGCCGTCGAACGTCAGATAGGGCTGGATTTTCATGTCGTTCTCCTTCAGTGGTGCGCCGTCGCGCGCGTTTCCGTTTCATGGCGCTGCCGCGCTTCCTGCGCGCGCAGCTCGGCCGTGAACTCGGCGCCGAAGTCCTCGGCCTCGAATACCTGGCGGATTTCGATGTCGCTGTCGCCGTTGCCGGAATTGGGGCAGCGCCGCACCCACTCGATCGCCTCGGACAGCGAGGGTGCCTGGATCAGCCAGAAGCCGGCGATGAGATCGTCGGGCCGCGCGAACGGACCGCGCGTCACCGTGCGCTGCGTGCCTGCGAAGTGCACGCGCGCGCCGCGCGCGCTCGGATGCAGGCCTTCGCCGGCGAGCAGCACGCCGGCGCGCACCAGTTCCTCGTTGTAGCGGCCCATCTCGGCCAGCAGGCGCTGGTCCGGCAGCACGCCGGCCTCGCTGTCGGCGTTCGCCTTGATCATCACCATGAAGCGCATGACTCGTCTCCCATGCGGCCCGGCCGGGCCGATGATCGCGAAGCGCGGGATTGCGCTTCACACGGAGACGTCGAACGAGCGCCCGGCAGATCGACACGGCGTCGGCCACAAGCCCGGAGTTTCAGCGCAACGGCTTGTCGGGAAACAAATTATTGCGTGAGGCAGAACGCAAAAAACCCTCGCCCCGGGGGCTGCGGGAAGCAGGCGCCGGAGCGAGGGTGGAGGGCAGCGGCCGGCGCCGCCGGTCCTAGTCGGCGGCGACCGGGCAGCCGGTCGCGGCGCGCAGCGCGTCGAGCTCGACGCCGTCGGCGAGTTCGACGAGGCGCAGGCCCGAGGCCGTCACGTCGAGCACGCCGAGGTCGCTGATGATGCGGTCGACGACGCCGACGCCGGTCAGCGGCAGGTCGCAGCGCGGCAGGATCTTGTGCGTGCCGCCCTTGGCCGTGTGCTCCATCAGCACGACCACGCGCTCGACGCCGGCAACCAGGTCCATCGCGCCGCCCATGCCCTTGACCATCTTGCCGGGGATCATCCAGTTGGCGAGGTCGCCGCGCTCGGAGACCTGCATCGCGCCGAGGATCGACAGGTTGATGTGGCCGCCGCGGATCATCGCGAACGAATCGGCGCTGTTGAAGAACGCGCTGCCGGGCAGCGTGGTGATGGTCTGCTTGCCGGCGTTGATGAGGTCGGCGTCGACTTCGGCGTCGCGCGGGAACGGGCCGATGCCGAGCAGGCCGTTCTCCGACTGCAGCCAGACGTCCATGCCGGCCGGGATGTAGTTGGCGACCAGCGTCGGCAGGCCGATGCCGAGGTTGACGTAGAAACCGTCCTGCAGCTCGCGCGCGGCGCGCTGCGCCATCTGCTCATGCGTCCAGGCCATCTTCAGCTCTCCCTCACGGTGCGCTTCTCGATACGCTTTTCGGGGTGCGCGTTGAGCACCAGGCGCTTCACGTAAATGCCCGGCGTGTGGATGTGGTCCGGGTCCAGTTCGCCGGTCTCGACGATCTCCTCGACCTCGGCGACGCACAGCTTGCTCGCCGTCGCGCACAGCGGATTGAAGTTGCGCGCGGTCTTGCGGTAGACGAGGTTGCCGGCCTTGTCGGCCTTCCAGGCCTTCACCAGCGACAGATCGGCGCGCAGGCTCTTTTCCATCACGTACCACTCGGGTTCGCCGCTGGCGTTCGGGAACTGCCGCGTTTCCTTGCCGTCCGCGACGATCGTGCCGTAGCCGGTCTTGGTGTAGAACGCCGGGATGCCGGCGCCGCCGGCGCGCAGCTTCTCGGCGAGCGTGCCCTGCGGCGTGAACTCGAGTTCGAGCTCGCCGGCGAGGAACTGGCGCTCGAATTCCTTGTTCTCGCCGACGTACGAGGAAATCATCTTGCGGATCTGCCGCGTGTCGAGCAGGCGGCCGAGGCCGAAGCCGTCGACGCCGGCGTTGTTCGAGATCACCGTCAGCTCGCGGCAGCCGCTGTCGCGCAGCGCGTCGATCAGCGCCTCGGGAATGCCACAGAGGCCGAAGCCGCCGACCGCCAGCGTCATGCCGTCGCGCAGCAGACCGTCGAGCGCGCTTTTCGCATCCGGATACAGCTTGTTCATCCGTTTCTCCTTTTTCCCGCCAGTGCCTGGGCGACGCGCGAACGCGTCGGCCGGCCCAGCGCCGCACAGATGTCGTCGCCGGCCCGCGCCAGCGCGTCGAGATCGATGCCGGTCTCGATGCCGAGACCGTGCAGCAGATAGACCAGATCCTCGCTGGCGACGTTGCCCGACGCGCCGGCCGCGTACGGGCAGCCGCCGAGACCGGCGACCGAGCTGTCGAACACGGCGACGCCGCTCTGCAGCGCGGCGAGCACGTTGGCGAGCGCCTGCCCGTAGGTGTCGTGGAAATGGCCGGCAATGCGTTCGACCGGCACGCGGCGCATTACCGCGCCCAGCATGCGCTGCGTCGCCAGCGGCGTGCCGACGCCGATGGTGTCGCCGAGCGAAATCTCGTGGCAGCCCATGTCGTACAGCGTGCCGGCGACCTCGGCGACCGCCGCCGGCTCGACCGCGCCCTGATAGGGGCAGCCGAGCACGCAGGAGACGTAGCCGCGCACCGGGACGCCGGCCGTCCTGGCGGCCTGCATGACGTCCTCGAAGCGGCGCAGGCTTTCGGCGATCGAGCAGTTGATGTTCTTCTGCGAGAACGCCTCGGACGCGGCGCCGAACACGGCGACTTCCTGCGCGCCGGCGGCCAGCGCCGCCTCGAAGCCCTTGAGATTGGGCGTCAGCGCCGAATAGCGCACCTCGGGCCGACGCGGCACGCCGCGCATCACGGCGTCGTGATCGGCCATCTGCGGCACCCACTTCGGCGAGACGAACGCAGTCGCCTCGATGTGGCGCAGGCCGGCGTCGGCGAGCGCCGCGATCAGCGCCAGCTTGGTCGCGGTCGGCACCGCGACCGCTTCGTTCTGCAGACCGTCGCGGGCGCCGACCTCGACCAGCTTGACGCGCGCGGGCAGGGCACCGATGGCGCTCATGACAGGCTCCCGGCGGACTTCATGCGCTCACCTCGAAATCGATCAGCTCGGCGCCGTCGCCGACCTGCTCGCCGGCACGGCAATGAAAGGCGCGGACCTTGCCGCGCGCCGGCGCGCACAGCGTGTGCTCCATCTTCATCGCCTCCATCATCAGCAGCGGCGCGCCCTTGTCGACCTCGGCGCCGATTTCGGCGAGCAGCGCGACGATCTTGCCCGGCATCGGCGCGACCAGTCCTCCCTCGTCCCCGGCATCCTCGCCGACGTGCGCCTGCGGGTCCAGATAGGTCAGCACGCTGTGCCGGCCACCGGCGAACACGTGCAGCTGCTCGCCGTGCGGCACCAGCACGGCGCTGACCTTGCGCGCGCCGGCGCGGTAGTCGAGACGCGAACCCTCGTGCGCGTCGACGTGCACGGCGGCGCCGTCGATCGACAGGCCGCCGGCCGCGTGGCCCAGCGTCAGCGTGCGTTCGTGTTCGCCGGCGCGGAACGCGAGCCGACGCGTCTGCGCACCGTTGAGGCGCCAGCCGTCGGCGATCGCCCACGGCGAATGCGGATCGGCGCTCGCGGCCGCGCGGCGGCGCTGCTGTCCGGCGGCGTCGAGGGCGAGCCACAGCGCGGCCGCCTCGAACGCTTCGAACGGCGCTTCGCCGCCGGCCTGCAGCAGGCGCTCGCCGTCGCGGCCGATCAGGCCGGTGTCGACCTCGCCGGCGCGGAATGCCGGGTGGCCGACGAGGCGCGACAGGAACGCCAGGTTGTGACCGACGCCGACGATACGGAACTCGGCGAGGGCCAGCAGCATGCGTTCGATCGCGCGCTCGCGCGTGCTGTCCCAGACGATCAGCTTGGCGATCATCGGATCGTAATGCGGCGTGATCGCGTCGCCCTGTTCGACGCCGGTGTCGACGCGCACATGCGCCGATGCCGGCGGCGGCGCGTAGTGCGCGAGCCGGCCGATCGACGGCAGGAAGCCTTTCTCGGGTTCCTCGGCGTAGACGCGCACCTCGAGCGCATGGCCGTGCAGCGGAATTTGCGACTGCGCGAGCGGCAGCGGCTCGCCGGCGGCGACGCGCAGCTGCCATTCGACCAGATCGAGTCCGGTGATCATCTCGGTGACCGGATGCTCGACCTGCAGGCGCGTGTTCATTTCCATGAAGTAGAAATCGTCGCCGCTCTCGCCGGCGATGAATTCGACGGTGCCGGCGCCGACGTAGCCGACCGCGCGCGCGGCCTCGCAGGCGGCGCGGCCCATCGCCGCGCGGCGCTCCGCGCTCATGTGCGGCGCCGGCGCTTCCTCGACGACTTTCTGGTGACGGCGCTGCGCCGAGCAGTCGCGCTCGTGCAGGTGGATGACGTTGCCGTGCGTGTCGCCGAAGACCTGGATCTCGATGTGGCGCGGGCGCTGCAGGTATTTCTCGATGAGCACGCGCTCGTCGCCGAACGAAGCCGCCGCCTCGCGCTGGCACGAGGCGAGCGCCGCGGCGAAATCCTCGCTGCGCTCGACGACGCGCATGCCCTTGCCGCCGCCGCCGGCCGAAGCCTTGATCAGCACCGGATAGCCGATGCGGTCGGCCTGCGCGCGCAGGAAGGCGGGCGCCTGCTCGGCGCCGTGATAACCCGGCACCAGCGGCACGCCGGCTCTTTCCATCAGCGCCTTGGCGGCGGACTTCGAGCCCATCGCGCGTATCGCTGCGACCGGCGGGCCGATGAAGACCAGGCCGGCGGCGGCGCAGGCCTCGGCGAAGCCCTCGTTCTCGGACAGAAAGCCATAGCCTGGATGCACGGCCTGCGCGCCGCTGCGCAGCGCCGCTTCGATGATGTGGCCGCCGCGCAGATAGCTGTCGCGCGAGGCGGCCGGACCGATGCACCAGGCCTCGTCGGCGAGACGCACGTGGCGCGCGCCGGCGTCGGCTTCGGAATAGACGGCGACCGTGCGGATGCCGAGCCGCCGGCAGGTGGCGATGACGCGGCAGGCGATCTCGCCACGGTTCGCGATCAGGATCTTGGTGAACATTCAGCCTCCCCAGGCCGGACGGCGCTTGTCGAAGAAGGCGGCGATGCCTTCGCGCGCCTCGGCGCTGCCGCGCGCGGCGGCGATGCCTTCGGTGGTACGGGCGATCAGCGCGGCGTCGATCGGGCGGTCGACGACCTCGGCGATCAGGCGCTTGGCGGCGGCGAGCGCCTGCGGACCGCCGGCGAGCAGACATTCGAGCAGCGCGGCGATGCGCGCGTCGAGCGCGTCGGCGTCGACGACTTCATGCACCAGGCCCAGGCGCAGCGCCTCGGCGGCGCCTAAGCGCTCGGCGGTGAGGAAGTAGCGCTGCGCGGCGCGCGCGCCGATCGCACGGATCAGGTACGGACTGATCGTCGCCGGAATCAGGCCGAGGCGGACTTCGGTCGTGCCGAAGCTGGCGTTCGGCGTCGCCACGGCGATGTCGCAGGCGGCGACCAGGCCGGTGCCGCCGGCCAGCGCCGCGCCGTGCACGCGCGCGATGGTCGGCTTGCCGAGCGTCGCCAGCGTGCGCAGCATCTCGGCGAGCCCGGCCGCGTCACGGCGGTTCTCGTCGTCGCCGTAACCGGCCATGCGCCGCATCCAGTCGAGGTCGCCGCCGGCGCAGAAGCTCTTGCCGCGGCCGGCGAGCACGACGGCGCGCACGGCATCGTCGGCGTCGAGCGCGCGCAGCGCAGCGCTCAGTTCGGCGATGAGGTGTTCGTCGAAGGCGTTGTGCACGTCCGGGCGGGTGAGCCAGACGGTGGCGACGGCACCGTCGCGAACGATGTCGAGTCGGCTCATCGCATCACATCCGGAACACGCCGAAGCGCGTCGACGGAATCGGCGCGTTGAGCGCCGCCGACAGGCCCAGCGCCAGCATGCGCCGGGTCTGCGCCGGATCGACGATGCCGTCGTCCCACAGTCGCGCGCTGGCGTAGTACGGGCTGCCCTGCGCCTCGAACTGAGCGCGCGTCGGTGCCTTGAACTTCTCTTCGTCCTCGGCGCTCCAGGTCTTGCCCTGCGCTTCCAGACCGTCGCGGCGGACGGTCGCGAGCACGCTCGCCGCCTGCTCGCCGCCCATCACCGAGATGCGCGAGTTCGGCCAGGTCCACAGGAAGCGCGGCGAATAGGCGCGGCCGCACATGCCGTAGTTGCCGGCCCCGAACGAGCCGCCGATCAGCACGGTGAACTTCGGCACCTGCGCGGTCGCCACCGCCGTCACCATCTTGGCGCCGTCCTTGGCGATGCCGCCGTTCTCGTACTTGCGGCCGACCATGAAGCCCGAGATGTTCTGCAGGAACAGCAGCGGAATGCCGCGCTGCGCGCACAGCTCGATGAAGTGCGCGCCTTTCTGCGCCGACTCCGAGAACAGGATGCCGTTGTTGGCGACGATGCCGACCGGGTAGCCGTGGATGTGCGCGAAGCCGGTGACCAGCGTTGCACCGTAGCGCGCCTTGAACTCGTCGAGCCGCGAGCCGTCGACCAGACGTGCGATCACTTCGCGCACGTCGTAGGGCTTGCGCGTGTCGGTCGGGATCACGCCGTAGATTTCCTGCGGATCGTAGCGCGGCGCTTCCGGCGACTGCAGGTCGACCCCGGGCTGCTTGCGCAGGTTGAGGTTCGAGACGATGCGCCGCACCAACGCCAGCGCGTGGTGATCGTTCTCGGCGTAGTGATCGGCGACGCCGGAGACGCGCGTATGCACGTCGGCGCCGCCGAGATCCTCGGCACTGACGACCTCGCCGGTCGCCGCCTTCACCAGCGGCGGGCCGCCGAGGAAGATCGTGCCCTGGTTGCGCACGATCACCGTCTCGTCGCTCATCGCCGGCACGTAGGCGCCGCCGGCGGTGCACGAGCCCATCACGCAGGCGATCTGCGGAATGCCGAGCGCCGACAGATTGGCCTGGTTGTAGAAGATGCGGCCGAAGTGCTCCTTGTCCGGAAAGACATCGTCCTGCATCGGCAGGAAGGCGCCGCCGGAGTCGACGAGGTAGACGCAGGGCAGGTGGTTCTCGCGCGCCACTTCCTGCGCGCGCAGATGCTTCTTGACGGTGATCGGGTAGTAGGTGCCGCCTTTGACGGTGGCATCGTTGGCCACGATCACGCATTCGCGGCCCTGGATGCTGCCGATGCCGGCGACAATGCCGCCGCACGGCACCTCGCCCTGGTACATGCCGTGTGCGGCGAGCGGCGACAGTTCCAGGAACGGCGCGCCCGGATCGAGCAGGCCGTCGATGCGCTCGCGCACGAGCAGCTTGCCGCGCGCCGTGTGCTTGGCGCGCGCGGCTTCCGAGCCGCCGAGCGCGGCCTGCGCGGTGCTCGCGCGCAGCTCGTCGACGAGGCCGCGCATCTGCGCGGCGTTGGCGGCGAACTCATCGCTGCCGGTGCGGATCTTCGAGGCGATGACGCTCACGGGATTCCTCTGGAGGTGAATGCGGGGTGCGGTCCGCGCCGGGCGCCGCTGTCCGCTGCCATCGGGCGGGCAGGCGCGGCGTCGCGGCGGCGCGCGCCGCTCACTTGCTCTCGTTGAACAGTTCGCGGCCGATCAGCATGCGGCGGATTTCCGAGGTGCCGGCGCCGATCTCGTAGAGCTTGGCGTCGCGCCACAGCCTCCCGGTCGGGAACTCGTTGATGTAGCCGTTGCCGCCGAGCGTCTGGATCGCCTGGCCGGCCATCCAGGTCGCCTTTTCGGCGCAGTAGAGGATGGCGCCCGCAGCATCCTTGCGCGTGGTCTCGCCGCGATCGCAGGCGCGAGCGACGGCATAGACGTAGGCACGGCAGGCGTTGAGCGCGACGTACATGTCGGCGAGCTTGGCCTGCATCAGCTGGAACTCGCCGATGCTCTGGCCGAACTGCTTGCGCTCGTGCACGTACGGCACAACCACGTCGAGGCAGGCGGCCATGATGCCGAGCGGACCGCCGGACAGCACGACGCGTTCGTAATCGAGGCCCGACATCAGCACGTTGACACCGCGGCCGACGACGCCGAGCACGTTGTCCTCGGGAACCTCGCAATCCTGGAACACCAGCTCGCAGGTGTTACTTCCGCGCATGCCGAGCTTGTCGAGCTTCTGCGCCGTCGAGAAGCCCTTGAAGCCCTTCTCGATGATGAAGGCGGTGATGCCGCGCGGCCCGGCGTTGAGGTCGGTCTTGGCATAGACCACCAGTGTGTCGGCATCCGGGCCGTTGGTGATCCACATCTTGTTGCCGTTGAGCACGTAGCGATCGCCCTGCTTGTCGGCACGCAGCTTCATGCTGACCACGTCGGAGCCGGCGCCCGGCTCGGACATCGCCAGCGCGCCGATATGCGCGCCGCTGACCAGCTTGGGCAGATACTTCTTCTTCTGCGCCTCGCTGCCGTTCTTGCGCAGCTGGTTGATGCACAGATTCGAGTGCGCGCCGTACGAAAGGCCGATCGCCGAACAGGCGCGCGAGATTTCCTCCATCGCCACCACGTGCGCCAGATAGCCGAGCGGCGTGCCGCCGTATTCCTCCTCGACGGTCAGGCCGAGCAGGCCGAGCTCGCCGAACTTCGGCCACAGCGCATTGGGGAAGGCATTGTCGCGGTCGGCGGCGTCGGCGAGCGGGGCGATCTCCTTGGACGCGAAGCGCCAGGTCATGTCGCGCAGTTCGTCGATGTCCCGGCCGAGGTCGAAGTTGAGGCTCTTGAAGCGCATGGCGTTCGTGCTCCGCGGCCTTGCCGGCCGTCCTGTCGTCATTGGGCGCCGGCGTCGCGGCGATCGATCGCCCGGTGGATTCTCCGCCGCGGGCCAGCGCATGCTACGCGCGCTCCGAAAAAAAGTGAAGCGAGCTTCACAAATTTAAAGTAGATTCACTTCATCGACGCCAGAACACTGTCCCGACCATGGCTTACCAGCGTTCGACCCTGATGCAGGAGCGCCTCGCCGACAACCGGCAGCGCATCGTCCTGGCCGCCCGCGGCCTGATCGCGCGCGGCGGCTTCCGCGAAGCCTCGATCACCGCCGTCGCCGCCGCGGCCGGACTTTCGACCGGCGCGATCTATCGCTATTTCCCGTCGAAGGCGGACCTTTTCGTGGAGGTGCTGACCGATGCGGTGCGCCGCGAATGCGCGCTCCTGCGCGAGCTGATCGCGCGCCCGGGCACGGCCAGCGCGCGGCTGTGCGCGGCGGTCGAGTCGTTCGCCAAGCGCGCGCTCGAAGGGCCGCACCTGGCTTACGCATTCATCGCCGAGCCGGCCGATCCGGAAGTGGAGGCGGCCCGTATCCTCTGCCGGCAGGAATTCAGCGACGTCTTCAAGACCGTGCTCAGCGAGGGCGTGGCGAGCGGCGAGTTCCCGAAGCAATCGGTCGAGGTCGCCGCGGCCTGCATCGTCGGCGCCTTCACCGAGGCGCTGGTTCGCCCGGTCGCGCCGACCACGCGACGCGTCGACGACCGCAAGCTGGTCGCCGCGATCGTCGATTTCTGCCATCGCGCGGTGGCCGGCGTGCCGTCGCCGTCGCGCCGCTCACGCGCCGCGCCGCGCTGAACGCTCGCGCGGCGCATGCCATCGCCGGCGATTCAGGCGGCGGCGCTGACCGGCGCGAGCAGCATCTGGGCGCGCGCCATCGTCCGGCCCCGCATCGCATGGCGGGCGTCGTCGTCGGCAAGCGGCGCTTCATTGCCGGCGAGCGCGTCCTGCCGGTCGAGCTCGGTGCGCAGCGAGCGAATGAGGTCGAGCCCGCGCGAGTAGTAGAGACGCCCGGCCGGCGGCGTGCATTCGAGCAGATCGATCAGATCGTCGATCGCCGCGGCCTGTGCGGGCGGCGGCGACAGGTGCGCGCCCGCGCGGTCGGTAAGCTGATCGTAGAGGTCAATCGCCGCCCGCATCAGGCCGCAGCGGCGGTAGCCATCCGTTTCCCCGCAGAAGTTTTCGAGCAGCAGACGGATGTAGCGTCGATCGAGCGCGGCTTCGCCGACCGCGGCCGGGCCGGCGGATGATGTGGCGATCGTCAGCGCCGGCGGGCGGCGGGCGGATCGCGACGCGACGCGCGGAGCAGGCAAGGCTTGAAGTGGGGTATTCATCGTCGGTTCGCGTCCGGGAGTGGCGAGGAACAGGTTCGGCCTAGAGCTTTGCGCCGTGGTGACAGTCTTTCGGGCCCGCAAGGGGCCTGCCTTGACCGCGGTCAAGGCGTTGCCGTCCGGGCGCGAAGCCGCTTGATGGGCGTCAATGCCCGCACGTGGTCTGCAGCCGATCATCGCCGCCTTACGAGGAAGCGGACGTTCGCGTCGGAGAAAGGCTGCAATATGGAATTCCGGACAGACCGCATGCGTCCGCCCGACCGCGGTCGTCTGCCATGCTGCCGTCGCGTCCGCGACGACGATGCCGATCGCGATCGCGATCGCCACGCCGCGGCGCGCAGGGTGCGCCCAGAGCCAGGCGCGCGCGCAATGATGACGCGGCCTGATCTCACGCTCGGGCCGGCAGGGTGCTGCGCTCCATCGGTCGCGCGCTACCGGCCGGCGGGCGTTCGCCGACACCGGGGCCGGCCTTGCTAGCGTGCGGCGGCCCATGAGCAACGATTCGAATCCGCAGCTGCGCGTGCCGCGCCGTCGCATTCTGCTGACGGTGCTGCCGATGGCGATCCTGCTGGCGCTCGGGACGGCGCTGCTGGCCGCCGCGGACGCGCGCGCGCGCGAGCAGCTGCTGCGCGAGCGGGTGATGCTGCAGGTCAAATCGGCGACCGCGGTGCCGCGCGCGCGTCTGCAGGGGCCGGCCGAGGCCGCCCATCTGCTCGGCGAATACGTGAGCGCCTCGGGCGTACTCGACGACGCCCCCGGCGCCGAAGCCCGCCTGGGCCAGCTGTTCATCGAGCTGCTCGGCTGGAGCGGACGTTACGATCAGGTCCGCTGGATCGACGAGCACGGACGCGAGCGGATCCGCGCCGAGAAGGACGGCGCGTCCGGGGTCCTGGTGGCCCGCGAGCAGTTGCAGGACAAGTCGTCGCGCTACTACTTCAACGAAGGCATGCGTCTGCCGCGCGGCGCGATCTACGAATCGCCGCTCGACCTGAACGTCGAAAACGGCCGCGTCCAGTTGCCGTACAAGCCGACGATCCGCATCGTCAGCGCCGTCTTCGACCGCAACGGTCGCCGCCGCGGCATCGTCGTCGTGAACTACCTCGCCGCCGAGCTGCTCGAGCGCCTGGACCGCATGCTGCGCGGCGTCCCGGGCGAGGTGCAGGTCCTCAATGCGGACGGTCAGTGGCTGTGGCATCCGGATCCGGCGCGATCCTGGGGCTTCATGTTCGGCCGAGACGACGGCCTCGGCCGGCGCGATCCGGATTTGTGGATGGCGATACGCGCGCAGCCGGCGGGACAGCTGCAGCGCCGCGACGGCCTGTGGACCTGGGCGACCGCCTCGTTCGGCACGCTCACCGGCGAAGCGGCGACGGGCGACGTGCCGACGGTCGTGCTGCTGATGCACAACCCGGCTCCGGAACTGGCGGCGCTGCGGCGCAAGAATGTGCCGCTGCTGGCTGCCGCCGCGATGCTGGTTTTCCTCGGCTTCGCGGCGCTCGGCCGGCGCCTGGTGCGCACCGACGTCACCCGCGAGCACGCGGAACTGCGCGCAGGCGCGTTGCGGGCGGAGGCGGAGGCCGAACGCGTCCTGCGGCGCAGCGAGGCCCAGCGCCTCGATGCGGAATCCTCGCTGCGCCGCGAGCAGGAGCGCTCGCGCGAGGCCGCCGAGCGCAGCAGCCGCGAATGGCGGACGCTGGCCGAGTCGATGCCGCTGCTGGTCTGGACCTGCGACGCGAGCGGTGCCTGCGACTATCTGAGCCGACAATGGCTCGACTACACGGGCGTGGCGCTGGAACCGCAACTGGGACAGGGCTGGCAGGCGCAGGTGCATCCGGACGATCGCGCCGCGCTGCAGGGGGCCTGGAACGCGGCCCTGATCGCGCACGCGGCGCTCGACATCGAGTTCCGCCTGCGCCGCCACGATGGTGTCTATCGCTGGTTCAAGACGCGGGCCCTGCCGCTGCTCGACGCGCAGGAGCGCATCGTCAAATGGTACGGATCGAGCACCGACATCGACGCCTTGAAGCGCTCGGAGCGCGCACTGCGCGACAGCGAGCGCCGTTTCCGCACGATCTACGATGCCACCCCGGTGTCGATCTGGGAGGAGGACTGGTCCGAGGTCGCCGCGCGGATCGCGGCGTTGAGGGCCGAGGGCGTGACCGATATCGCCGCCCATCTGCGCGCCCATCCGGAACATGCGCTGGCGATGCTGCAGGGCGTCAAGGTGCTCGACGTCAACGAGCGCACGCCCGAAATGTTCGGCGCGCCCGACAAGGCCACCATGCTGCGCTCGCTCGAGAAGGTGTTCTCCGGGCCCGGCATGATGCAGGGCTTCATCGCCGAGGTCGGCGCGATGGCGGCCGGCAAGGCCGTGTTCTCGACCGAAATGCGCGTCAGCACTGTCGACGGGCGGCCGATCGACGTGCTGCTGGCGATGGCGTTCCCGTCGCCCGGATCGGGGCCGCGCACGGTCTTCATCAGTGTCATCGACATCACCGAGAAGCAGCGCATCGCCGCCGAGCTGGCGGTGCACCAGCAGCGTCTCGAGGAACTGGTCGGACAGCGCACGCGCGAGCTGCGCGAAGCCAACGGCGCGCTGCAGCAGGCGCGCGATCGCCTGCAGGAGAGCGAGACTCGCTTTCGTTCGACCTACGAGGCGGCGGCGATCGGTCTGGCGCTGGTCGGCCTCGACGGCCATTTCATGCAGGTCAACCCGTCGCTGTGCCAGCTGCTCGGTTACAGCGAAGCGGAGCTGCAGCAGCGCACCTTCGGGGACATCACGCACCCGGACGATCTCGGTGCCGACCTCGCGCTGCTCGATGAACTGGTGCGCGGCAAGCGCCAGAACTACCACCTCGAGAAGCGCTACATGCGCAAGGACGGCGCGGTGATCTGGGCCATGCTCGCCGCTTCGAAGGTCGACGGCCCGGACGGCGTGCCGCGCTACTTCATTGCCCAGGTGCACGACATCACCGAACGCAAGCAGGCGGCACAGGCGCTGCTCGACCGCGAACGCTTCCTGCGCACCATCACCGACGCCTTGCCGGGCATGATCGGTTACTGGGATGCGGAGCTGCGCTGCCGCTTCGCGAACGCGGCGTACCGCCTGTGGTTCGGCCGCCAGCCGGAGGAACTGATCGGCGTGCGCATCCAGGATCTGCTCGGCGAGAAACTGTTCCGCGCCAACGAACCCTACGTGCGCGCGGCGCTGGCCGGCGAAGTGCAGCGCTTCGAGCGCACGCTGGTGCGCAGCGACGGGTCGGTGGGCTACACCTGGGCCCACTACATTCCGGACGTCGACGGCGACCACGTGCGGGGCTTCTACGTGCTGGTCACCGACGTCACCGAGCTGAAGAAGGCGCAGCTCGCGCTCGAGCGCGCCAACGACGCGCTGACCGAGCGCAGCCGCCAGGCCGAGGCCGCGACCCAGGCCAAGAGCCGCTTCGTGGCGACGATGAGCCACGAGATCCGCACCCCGCTCAATGCCGTGCTCGGCCTGCTGCAACTGCTCGACGAAACCACGCTCGACGCGCGCCAGCAGGATTATCTGCGCAAGATCCGCGGCGCCTCGACGGCGCTGCTGAACATCCTCAACGACATCCTCGACTACTCGAAGATCGAGGCCGGCCGCCTCGCGCTCGAGGATGCGCCGTTCGCACTCGACCATCTGCTCGAAAGCGTGCTGGACCTGTTCTCCCTGTCGGCCGAGGCCAAGGGCATCGAGCTGACGGTGCAGGTCGGCGAGGGTGTGCCGCGCATGCTGCGCGGCGACGCCCTGCGTCTGACGCAGATCCTCAACAACCTGGTCGGCAATGCGCTGAAGTTCACGGAGCACGGCGAGATCCGCGTCGCGGTCGAACGGGTCGCACCGTCCGGCCCGGGCGCAGAACTGCGCTTCTCGGTCGAGGACACCGGCATCGGCATGAGCGCCGAGCAGCAGGCGCAGCTGTTCGAGGCGTTCTCGCAGGGCGACAGCTCGACGACGCGCCGCTACGGCGGCAGCGGCCTCGGACTGGCGATCAGCAAGGGTCTGGTCGAGATGATGCGCGGACGCTTCGAGGTCCGCAGCGAGCTCGGCCACGGCAGCCGCTTCAGCTTCGTCGTGCCCTTGCCGGCGGCGCCCGCCGCCCCGTCGCGCGAAGCGCGCTTCTCCGGCGCGCGCGCGCTGGTGATCGACGATCATCCGACGTCCCGCAAGATCCTCGCCGAGCTGCTGTCCGGCTGGGGCATCGAGGCCGCCACCGCGGCGTCCGCCGACGAAGCCTGGCGCGCCTTCGACGCCGCCGCCGGCAGCGGCCGGCCGTTCAATCTGGCGCTGATCGACGGGCGCCTGCCGGACATCGACGGCAGCGAGCTGGTCGTGAAGCTGCAGCACACCATCGACGCCGGCGTGCTGCCGCCGCTGCGCCTGCTGCTGATGGCGTCCGACGCGGAGACCAGCGCCGCGCTCGACGGCACGGTGGCGAAACTGAGCAAGCCGGTGACGCCGTCGCGGCTGTTCAACGCGCTCGCCGGTCTCGAAGACCGGCTGTGGCCGCTGCGCAGCGCGCCGCAGTCGGCCGCGCAGGCCCTGCGCGAGCGGCTCGCCGGTCGTTCCGGCGCGCGCATCCTGCTGGTCGAGGACAACCCGATCAATCAGCAGGTCGCCGACGAACTGCTGCGGCGTCTCGGCTTCACGGCCGACATCGCCGGCAACGGCGTCGAAGCCGTGGCGCGTACCGCGGCGCAGGCCTACGATCTGGTGCTGATGGATGTGCAGATGCCGCAGATGGACGGCCTCGAGGCGTGCCGGCGCATTCGCGCCCGCGAATGCGGGGCGCGAATGCCGATCGTGGCGATGACCGCGGCGGCGCTCGACGAGGATCGCGACGCGGCCCGCGCCGCCGGCATGGACGATCATCTGGCCAAGCCGATCGAACTGGTCGCGCTGGCCGAAGTGCTGCGCCGCTGGATTCCCGAGCGCGTGGCGATGCCGCAGGCGCAGGCCGGAGCCGGGAGCCCGGCGCGCGACCCGGAGCCATCGCCCGCCTGCGTCGATCATGTCGCCGCGCTCGCCCGTCTGGGCGGCGATCGCGTTCTCTACGCACAGCTGCTGCGCCGCTTCGCGGCCGATGGCGAGGCGGCCATCGCCGCGCTGCACGGTGCGTTCGCGCGCCAGGACCCCGCGGCCCTGGTTGGCCAGCTGCACAGCCTGCGCGGCAGCGCGGCGGCGGTCGGCGCCCAGGGCCTCGCCGACGCCGCCGCCGATCTGGAGACGCGCGCGAGCGCACTCAGCGCGGCCGAGCTCGACGGCTTCGCGGCGCGCATGCGCACGGTCTGCGCCGCCATCCGGCAGGCCTTGCCGACGCCCGACGGTACGCCAGCAGCGGCGCACATGACGGCGGCGCTGCCGGCGCTGCTGGCGGAGATCGGCGAGCGTTTGCGCCGCCATCGCGCGGTGCCGGCGGTACGGATCGGTGCGGTGCTCGAGGCCTGCGCGGGCACGGCCCTGCAGCCGGCGGCGGAGACGCTCGCGCGCGCGCTCGAGTCGTTCGACTACGACCAGGCGCAAGCCGGGCTCGAGGCGCTGCTGGAGGAGTTGCCGTGAGCGCTGATGCCGCCGAGCGTCCGCTGGTCCTGATCGTCGACGACACGCCGGCCAATCTGCGCCTGCTCAGCGAGGCGCTGGCCGACGATTACGACATCATGGTCGCGACCGGCGGTGCACGCGCATTGGCGCTGATCGACGACGAGACGCTGCCGGACGCGATTCTGCTCGACATCATGATGCCGGGCATGGACGGCTACGAGGTCTGCCGGCGCCTCAAGGCGCGCGCGCAGACGCAGGACATTCCGGTGCTGTTCGTCACCGCCGAGGGTTCGCAGGTGGCCGAGACCCGCGGGCTCGAACTGGGGGCCGTCGATTACATCACCAAGCCGTTCTCGCTGCCGATCGTGCGTGCGCGCCTGCGTACGCAGGTGCAGCTGCGGCGGCGCACGCGCCAGCTCGAGCAGCTGGCGCTGATGGACGGCCTGACCGGGGTCGGCAACCGCCGCGGCTTCGAGGCGGCGCTGCAGCGCGAGTGGCAACGGGCCCAGCGTGCGCACGCACCGCTGTCGCTGCTGTTCTTCGACGTCGATGACTTCAAGTCCTACAACGATCGTTACGGGCACGGCATCGGCGACGCCGTCCTGCGGCGGGTCGCGCGGATCGCCGAGCAGCTCGCGCAGCGCCCGGGCGATTTCGTCGGTCGCTTCGGCGGCGACGAGTTCGTGATCCTGCTGCCCGAGACGCCCGGCGACGGCGCGCAGGCGATCGCGAACGAGCTGGAGGCGCGTGTCGCTTCGACCGCGCAAGCCGTGCGCTGCGACGGCACGCCGTTGCCGATGAGTGTCAGCGCCGGCTGCGCGTGCCGGATCCCGGCCGCCGGCGAGACGCCGGACCTGCTGGTCGAGGCCGCCGACGCCGCGCTGTACGCGCGCAAGCGCGCGCGCAAGCGTGGCGCAGGGCAGAGCGATGCGGCCCGCGACTAGCGTTGCCGCAGCCCGCGCCGGCGTGCCTCCGAGGCATTGATCGTCTTGAGGCGGCCGCGCAAGCTACGTCGGCGGGCACCGCCGCTTGCCGTCGGTCGGTCTCGCGATGCCGGCCGGCGGCAAGCGATGCGAGATGTGCCCTATGGGTGCGCTAGCGTACGGAAAACCTGGATGGGGGCGATCCAAGGTTTCCGCGTTACCGAAGTCCGGTCAGCAGGGGGGCTCATGGACTTTCGTGTTGAACGAGCCATGGCCGGGGCGGCGTATTCGTGTAACGACGCGAACCCAGGGCAATGGGACAGCAGCCGCCGGCAACGCGGCGGGCCGCCAGCACCGCCGGACGATTCCATCGCCGCGGGAAACGACCGCGCGCGCGCCGGTGCGGACCAACCGTCAGCCGTCGCGGCGAGCGCTACGTGCCGCCGCCCGGGCGGCCGGACCGGCGCGCGGACGGTGTACGTGGTCGACGACGATCCGGCCGCACGCAGCGGCCTCGAATTCCTCGTCACCGCGCTGGGCTGGCGGACGCGCGCCTTCGCTTCGGCGGTCGACTGTCTCGCCGCGATCGACGGCGAGTCGCCGTGCTGCGTCGTCACCGATCTGCACATGCCGGACATCGACGGTGCGCAGCTGGCCGCGACACTCGCCGGCGCCGCCAGGCCGATCGGCGTCGTCGCCGTCACCGCCTTCGATCCGGACGCCTTGCCGGTGCGGGCGGCGCGGGCCGCCGGGGCCCGCATCCTGTACAAGCCGGTCAACGCCGAGGAGCTGGAGCGCACGCTGCGCGGGCTCGAGGCGTGCGCGCCGGCGGCGCGCGGTGCATCCGACCCGTCGTTCGGCGATGTCGTCAGCATCGGCCTGCACAGCTTCTGCGCACGCGACTACGCGCCGTGCGCGCTGCTCGACCGGCAGCTGCGCGTGCGCTTCGTCAACGCGGCTTACGCGCGCGTCGCCGCCCGCGCGACCGCTGACATCCAGGGCCAGGCCTTCGTCGACGCGTGGTCGTGCGGCGCGCTCGCGCCGGACGAGCGCGAGCGCATCACCGCGGCGCTCGCGGACGTGATCGAGAATCCGCGACCGCTGCGGATCAGTGCGCCCTCGCGGCCGATCGAGGGTGGCCCGGCTGCGCGGCGCGACGCGAGCGTGCTGGCATGGCCGGTGGTCGAGAGCGGGCAGCGCAGCGCTTCGTATCTGCTCATCCGCGCCGACGATGGCGGCCAGGCGAGCCCCGAGCCGCCGCCGCAGGGGCGCGAGGACTTCGTGCAGTTCGCCTACGTCGCGTCGCACGATCTGCAGGCACCGCTGCATTCGATCATCGAGTTCTCGCAGCTGCTGCGCCGTCAGCTCGGCGAGGCGGTGACGCCGGAAGCGCTGAAGTCGCTGTCCTTCATCGAGGACTGCAGCGTGCGCATGCGCCAGCTCATCGTCGAGCTGCTGGCGCTGGCCAAGGCCGGCGCCGACGTGCCGCGCGACGCCGCCGTCGACACCGCCGAACTCGTGCAGGCCCTCGACACGATGCTGGCGGCCGGCGCCGCGCAGGTCCGTGTCGACACCGCGTTGCCGCGCGTCCGCGGCAACCGCGCCGAACTGCTGCAGCTGTTCCAGAACATCGTCTGCAACGGCCTGAAGTTCCACGCCACGGGCGTCGCGCCCGAAGTGCGGGTCGCGGCGCAGCGCGAAGGCGCGCACTGGCACTTCGCGATCAGCGACAACGGCATCGGCATTCCGGAGAATAGGCGCGAGAAGATCTTCGAGCTGTTCGCGCGGCTGCATCCGCAGGACCGCTATCCCGGCACCGGGCTGGGGCTGGCGCTGTGCAAGCGCATCGTCGAACAGCACGGCGGACGGATCTGGGTCGACGCCAACGAGGGGCAAGGCAGCCGCTTCCACTTCCTGCTGCCGGCCGCGCCGGATCGGTAGTGCCATGACCTTGCGTCCGCGCGTGCTGATCGTCGATGACGATCCGGCGAACCGTCATCTTCTCGAACAGATGCTCGGCGACGAGTACGAAATACTGCTGGCCGGCGACGGCGAGCAGGCCCTCGAGCTGTGCCTGCGCGAGGCGCCGGATCTGCTGCTGCTCGACATCGAGATGCCGGGCCTGGATGGCCTGCAGACCTGTCGCCGCCTGAAGGCCAATCCGGCAACCGCGTCGATTCCGGTGATCTTCGTGACCAGCCACGACTCGCCGGCATCCGAGGCGGCCGGCCTGGCGGCGGGGGCGATCGACTTCATCCGCAAGCCGATCCGTTACGAAGCGGTGCGCGCGCGCGTCGCCCGACACTTGCAGCTCAAGGCGCAGGCGGATCGCCTGCGCGCGATGGCCTATGAAGATGCGCTGACCGGCGTCCTCAACCGCCGCTATTTCGATCAGCTGCTGCATTTCGAAGGTCGCGTCGCACGGCGCACGTGCCAGCCACTGAGTCTGGTGCTGATCGATATCGATCGCTTCAAGTCGTGCAACGATCTGCATGGGCACACCTATGGCGATCATTGCCTGCGCGCGGTTGCCGCCGCGCTGGGCGCTGCGCTGCGCCGGCCGCAGGATCTGCTGGCGCGCTACGGCGGCGAGGAGTTCGCGTGCCTGCTGCCGGGCACTGCCCGCGACGAGGCGCTGCGCACCGCCGAGTACCTGCGCCGCGAAGTCGAGGCGGCGGCGATCGCCCATCCGCACACGCCGGCGCAGGTGCTGACGGTCAGCCTCGGCGTGGCGACCCTGGTCCCCGGCGAGCGCGACACGATCGAGGCGCTCGTCGAGAAAGCCGACTGGCGCCTCTACGAAGCCAAGTCGCTCGGCCGCAATCGCGTCTGCGGCTGATGCGGGCAGCCCCGCCGGGCTTTGATGCAGGTCAAGGCGGGTCGGGCAGCGGCGGCATAGCGTCGAAAGCCCCCGACCCGAGCAGGAGAATTTCCATGGCTGATCAGCGTTCCACGGCGCCGGCCGCGGCGCCGCAGAAGCAGCAGGCGATGGCGACGGCCGAGAAGCCGCGCGACTGGCATCCGTTCGAAAGCCTGCGCCGCGAGGTCGATCGCCTGTTCGACGACTTCGACCGCCATTCGCCGTTCCGTCGCAACGCCTTCGAGTCCGAGCCGTTCTGGCGCCGCGACTGGCTGACGGCGGCGACGCCGGCCTCGGAGATCGTCGAGCACGACGGCAACTACGAGATCACCGTCGAGCTGCCGGGCATGGATGAGAAGAATGTCGACGTCCAGGTCGCCAACGGCCTGCTGACGATCACCGGCGAGAAGAAGGAAGAGAGCGAGAACACCAAGAAGCGGCTCCATGTCTCCGAGCGCCGCTACGGCTATTTCGAGCGCGCGTTCCGGCTGCCCGACGGCGTCGATGCCGACAAGATCGAAGCCCGCTTCAAGAACGGGGTGCTGACGCTCAATCTGCCGAAATCGGCCGAAGCCAAGCGCGAGAAGAAGATCCCGATCAAGGCGGCCTCCTGAACGAGCGTGCGGCGGCGCGGCGGCCGGCGCCGTTCAGCGCCGGTCTGCTGCCGTATCGGCATGGCGAGGCCGGGCTGGAGGTCTTCCTCGTCCATCCGGGCGGCCCGTTCTGGGCGCGGCGCGACGACGGTGCCTGGTCGATCTGCAAGGGCGAAGCCGGCCCGGATGAAATCGCGCTCGATGCGGCGCGACGCGAATTTGTCGAGGAGACCGGGCAGGCGATCGACGGCGAGTTCCGCGCGCTGCCGCCGCTGCGGCAGGCCGGCGGCAAGCGCGTGCTGGCCTGGGCGGTCGAAGCCGGGGTCGACGCCGGCGCGATCGTCAGCAATCACTTCGAGCTGGAATGGCCGCCGCGTTCCGGGCAGCGCCGCCGCTTTCCGGAAGTCGACCGTGCCGGCTGGTTCGGTCTGGACGCGGCACGACGCAAACTGCTGGCGAGCCAGCGGCCGCTGCTCGATGCGCTGCTGCAGGTATTGGGCGCTGCCCCGCGCCCGGACTAGGGCCTGTTGACGCGATTCGCCTCAACGAGCCCTGGTATCAGCGCGCGGGGCGCCGCGCCGCTGCGGTCGCGCGCCGCGTCGACGGCGGCACGCCATGCCAGCGCTTGTAGGCCTGCGAGAAGCTCGACAGATCGGCGAAGCCGAGCCGTTCGGCGACGGCGCCGAGACGCAGCCGGCGATCGCGCAGCAACTCGTCGGCGAGTGCGCGCCGGCAATCCTCCAGCAGCAGGCGGAACGACGTGCCCTCGCTGTGCAGGCGCCGCTTGAGCGTCCGCGTGCTGACGTTGAGCTGGCGCGCCATGCCGTCGAGGTCGGGCAGACGCGTGGCCGGTGCCTGCAGATACAGGCGCACCGCTTCGGCGGTGCTGATCGCGGCGCGGCGCCGCTGCACGAGCTCGCTGCACAGCTGCTCGCACATCGCCGCGGTGACCGGATTGGCGCCGGGCAGCGGCCGCGCCAGGTCGGCGCGGTCGAAGGCGAGATGATTGCTGGCGGCGCCGTAGACCGGCTCGATCCCGAACAGACGCATCGACGCTTCGCGTGCCGTGCCCGCGCGCGGCGGCGCCTCGCGCAAGGCCATGCGGCGCAGCGTGAACGACGGGCCGGCCAGCTCGTGCAGCAGCGTCGCCGCGGCGGCGACGTCGCGCTCGACGACGAAGCGCTTGAGATTCTCGGCGCAGTCCGGCGCGTCGAAGCGCAGGATGCCCAGGCCCTGCTGCTCGTGGAACGAGATCTGCGTGAACGCATAGGTCAGCGGGAGGAAGCGCAGCGCCAAACGCAGCGCATCGGCGGCGGTGGCGCTGCTGACCAGGCCGTAGCCCCAGAAGCCGTAGGCGGTGAAGTGATAGCGCAGGCCGGCGCTGAGACCGAGGCCGGGGGCGTCGCCGCTGAGGCGCAGCAGGTTGGCAATCACGCGCAACTCGCGCACCGCGGCGATCTCGACGTTCGGGTCGGCGAGCTGGGCCGGCGACAGGCCGCTGCCGCGCAGCAGCTCGGCCTCGGCGTGGCCGCGCTCGCGGCCGAACGCGACGAGCAGCTGCACGCTGGCGGTACTGCGCTTGAAGTCCCAGACGCTCATCGAGCGGTTCTCGGCAGAGGCTTCCGATTAGGGTTGGCGGGCCATCATTTGGCCCGAATCATAAAATAGTTGTCCCGTCCCGGCATGGCCGGGCGCGGCGCGGGCCGCGCACACTTCCGGCACAACATCGCGGGCTCCACGGGCCCGCCGGAGGAGCCATGCCGTATCTTTGCCAGACCCTTGCGCCGGCCACCTGTGCGCGCGCCGCAGACTTTTGCCGACATGCCGGAGCGCTCCATGGCTGACGCCGGCCGCAACCCGGGTTGCGCCGCGCCGCTGAGCGCGATCGTGATCGGTGCCGGCTTCGCCGGCATCGGCATGGGCGTGGCGCTGCGTCGCGCCGGGGTCGAGGACTTCGTGATCCTCGAGAAGGCCGGAGACGTCGGCGGCGTCTGGCGCGACAACCATTATCCGGGCGCCGCCTGCGACGTGCCCTCGCACCTGTACTCGTTCTCGTTCGAACCGAATCCGCGCTGGTCGCACGTGTTCGCACGCCAGCCCGAGATCGCCGCCTATCTGCAGCACTGCGCGCGCCAGTACCAGCTGCTGCCGCACATCCGCTTCGGCAGCGAGGTCGAGGGCGCGCGCTACGACGAGGTGCATGCGCTGTGGACGGTGATGCTGCGCGGCGGCGCGACGCTGCAGGCGCGGCTGCTGGTCAGCGGCGTCGGCCAGCTCAGCCGCCCGGCGCTGCCGAAGCTGCCGGGCCTCGCCGATTTCCGCGGCCGCAGCTTCCATTCGGCGCAGTGGGACGCTTCGTATGCGCTCGAAGGCCAGCGCGTCGCGGTGATCGGCACCGGCGCCTCGGCGATCCAGTTCGTGCCGGCGATCGCGCCGAAAGTGCAGCGCCTGTCGGTGTTCCAGCGTTCGCCGGCGTGGATGATGGCGCGTCCGGATCGCCCGTACCGGGCATCCGAGCAGCAGGCCTTCTCGCGCTGGCCGCTGCGCGCGCGACTGCATCGCCTGCGCATTTATCTGCAGTACGAAGCGCGCGCGCTGGCGTTCACGCGCTTCAAGTGGCTGATGAAGCCGGCGGTCGAGCGCCCGTTCCGCAAGCTGCTGGCGCAGCAGGTGGCCGATCCGGCGCTGCGCGCCAAACTGGTGCCGGATTATCCGGTCGGCTGCAAGCGCGTGCTGCTGAGCAGCGAATACCTCGCCGCGATCGCGCGGCCGAATGTCGAGCTGGTCACCGACGCGATCCGCCGCGTCGTGCCCGAGGGCATCGAGACTGCCGACGGCCGCGTGCACGAGGTC
The DNA here is from genome assembly GCF_000382285.1 of Solimonas variicoloris DSM 15731. Classification (GTDB taxonomy): domain Bacteria; phylum Pseudomonadota; class Gammaproteobacteria; order Nevskiales; family Nevskiaceae; genus Solimonas; species Solimonas variicoloris. The sequence goes on from NZ_KB907927.1 coordinate 97,443, forward strand.
GACGCGATCGTCTACGGCACCGGCTTCGCGGCGACCGAGTTCCTGTCGCCGATGCGCATCACCGGCCGCGACGGCCGCGACCTCAACGACGCCTGGGCGCAGGGCGCCGCCGCCTATCTGGGCATGACGGTGCCGGGCTTCCCGAACTTCTTCATGCTCTACGGGCCGAACACCAATCTCGGCCACAACTCGATCGTCTACATGCTGGAGAGCCAGATCGCGCACGTCATGCGTTGCCTGACGCAGCTGCGGCGCAGCGGCGCCGCCGCGATCGAGGTCAAGGCGGACCGCTACCGCGCCTTCAACACGCAGGTGCAGCAGCGCCTCGGCGGCACGGTCTGGAACGGCTGCAAGAGCTGGTACGTCGACGCCAACGGCCACAACAGCACCAACTGGCCCGGCTTCACGCTCAGCTATCGCGCGCTGACCCGCTTCAGCAGCCTGCAGGCCTATCGCTTCAGCCGCGTCGAGCAGGACGGCGAGGGCACGCGCATCGAGCGCATCGCGGCGCCGGCCGATCGCGTCGAGCGCGCCAGCGCGGTGCTGATGCGGGCGATCCTGCGCGGCATGTTCCGGCCGCTGATCGGCCCGCCGTTTCCGGCCGGCTTCGAGCGCGCGGTGGTCGCGACGCTGGCGCGGCTGATGCCGGGCCGCGGCGGCGTGCGCACGCGCCGCACCGCGGTCGCCGGCCGCGACGTCGAGATCGTCGAGCCGGCGCAGAGTCGCGGCGGCGCGGCGATCCTCTATCTGCACGGCGGCGCGTTCTGCTTGGGCAGTCCGGCCACGCATCGCGGCGTCACCACGCATCTGGCCGCCGGCGCCGGTCTGCCGGTGTGGGTGCCCGATTACCGGCTCGCGCCGGAGCATCGCTATCCGGCCGCGCTCGACGACGCGCAGTCCTGCTTCCGGGCGATGCTCGCGCAGGGCCTGCGCGCCGACCAGATCGTCATCGCCGGCGATTCGGCCGGCGGCGCGCTGGCGCTCGAACTGGCGCTGCGTCTGGTTCGCGCCGGCCAGAAGCCGGCCGCGCTGGCGCTGATCTCGCCGGTCACCGACGCACGGCTCGGCGGCGAGACGCTGCGTACCCGTCGCGGCGACGATCCGATGATCCGTCTCGGCTGGCTGCAGCAGGGCCTGTACTGGTATCGCGCGCCGGCCGGCGCCGGCAGCACGCTGCTGGAGCAGGATCTCGCCGGCCTGCCGCCGATGCTGGTGCAGGCCGGCAGTCAGGAGATCCTGCTGTCCGATTCGCTGCGTCTGGCCGCGCGCGCGGCGCAGTGCGGCGTGCGCTGCACGCTCGAAATCCACGAGGCGCGCTGGCACGTCTTCCACCTGCAGTCGTTCTATCTGCGCACGGCGCGCGACGCGCTGGCGACGCTGGCCGCGTTCAGCCGCCGCGCGGCGCTGCCGTCGCGTGCCACCGAAGCGTGCCATGCCGAACTCGCGCCGCTCGGCGCGGCGGGCTGAAGGGGACGAAGATGCGCGGAAGACCGAATCGCCAGCCCGGCCGTACGGCCAGCGCGGCGCAGCAGCGGCGCGAGCTGCTGTATCCGCCGGCGGAGTCGTTCCACGCCGAGATCAGCCGGGCGCGGGCACACACGATGCTGTGGCTGGAACTCGAAGTGCAGAACGTGATGGAGCAGGGCACCCGCCGCAGCGGCCGCGGCGAGGCCTGAGGCGCCGAATCGCGAGCGGCCGGACGCCGAGCGCCGGCCGGCTCAAGCTCCGGCCGGCGGCGAAGCCGGCGCCGGCGCGGCCGCGCTGCTCGGCGCCGCCGCGTCGCCGCCGTGCAGATAGGTGGCCAGTTCGGCTTCGAGCAGCGTTTCCTTGGCGAGCAGCGCCTCGGCGGCGCGGTCGAGCGCCGCACGCTCGCTGCGCAACAGCGTCAGCGCGCGCTGGTAGGCGCCGTCGACCAGCGCCTGCACGGCCTGGTCGATCTTGCGCGCCGTGTCCTCGCTGTAGCGGCGCTCCGGATCGCGCATTTCCGGCGTATCGAGAAACGGATGGTTGCCGTTCTCGTAGGCGACCTGGCCGAGTTCCGGGGTCATGCCGTAGCGGGTCACCATGCTGCGCGCGATGTCGGTGGCCTTGACCAGATCGTCGGCGGCGCCGGTCGAAATCTCGCCGAACACGCAGGCCTCCGACGCGCGGCCGCCGAGCAGCACCGCCATCTTGTTTTCCAGCTCGACGCGCGACATCAGATAACGGTCGTCGGTCGGACGCTGGATCGTGTAGCCGAGCGCGCCGATGCCGCGCGGGATGATCGAGACCTTGTGCACCGGATCGGTCCCCGACAGGCTCATGGCGACGAAGGCGTGGCCGAGCTCGTGATAGGCGACGACGCGGCGTTCCTTCGGATTGAGCAGGCGGTTCTTCTTTTCGAGGCCGGCGACGATGCGTTCGACGGCGTTGCCGAAATCCTGCGTCGTCACGGTGTCGGCGCCGCGCCGCGTCGCCAGCAGCGCGGCCTCGTTGACGAGGTTGGCGAGATCGGCGCCGGAGAAGCCGGGCGTCATTGCCGCGATCTCGCCGAGATCGACGCCTTCGGCGAGCTTCACCTTGCCGATATGCACCTTCAGGATCTGCAGGCGGCCGCGCTTGTCGGGGCGGTCGACCAGCACCTGGCGGTCGAAGCGGCCGGCGCGCAGCAGCGCCGGGTCGAGGATCTCGGGGCGGTTGGTGGCGGCGAGCAGGACCAGGCCCTGGCGCGGATCGAAGCCGTCCATTTCCGAGAGCAGCTGGTTGAGCGTCTGTTCCTTTTCGTCGTGGCCGCCCCAGGGCGTGGCGCCGCGCGCGCGGCCGAGCGCGTCGAGCTCGTCGATGAAGATGATCGCCGGTGCCTTTTCGCGCGCGTGCTCGAACAGGTCGCGGACCCGCGCGGCGCCGACGCCGACGAACATCTCGACGAACTCCGAGCCGCTGATCGAGAAGAACGGCACGCCGGCCTCGCCGGCGACGGCGCGCGCCAGCAGGGTCTTGCCGGTGCCCGGCGGACCGACCAGCAGGATGCCCTTCGGCAAGCGCGCGCCGAGGCGGCCGTAGCCCTGCGGGTCCTTGAGGAAATTGACGATCTCCTGCAGCTCGGCCTTGGCCTCGTCGACGCCGGCGACGTCGGCGAAGGTGACCTTGGTGTCCGTCTCGACGAAGACCTTGGCGCGGCTCTTGCCGATCGACAGCAGTCCGCCCATGCCCTGTTTGTCGGCCATCTTGCGGAACGCGAACATCCACACCGCGTAGAACAGCAGCAGCGGGATCACCCAGGACGCCAGCGTGCGCAGCAGGCCGCTCTCGTGCACCTGGTAATACTTGACGCCGGCAGCGTCGAGTTCGGCGATCAGCTCCGGCGCGACGCGATTGGCCAGCAGGTACTGGGTCTTGCCCGGCTGCGGATTCTTCAGCGTGCCCTTGACGGCGTCCTCGGAGATTTCGACTTCGCTGATCTCGCCGTTCTTGAGCCGCTGCTGGAACTCGCTGTACGGCACCGCTTCGACCCGCGTCATCGTCGAGAACAGCGACTGCAGCATGAGCACGCCGAACACGGCGATGAGCAGGTAGGCGAGGTTGAGCTGGGTCTTGCGATCCATGAGGGTCCTGGCGGGACTTCGGCGCGGGCGATGGCCGATATTGGGCCATGGCCGCGCGGCGCGCGCGTTGACACTCATCAAGGGCCGCCGGCCGCGCCCCGGCCGGGCCTTCAGTCGCCTGCGGCCGCGGCCGGTCCGAAGCCGCGCAGACGGTGGCGATAGGCCTGCGGCGTCAACGCCGTCCAGCGCTTGAATGCGCGCGTGAACGCCGAGTGCTCGCTGTAGCCGAGGCTCAGTGCGATCTCGACCAGCGACAGCCGCGGATCGCGCAGCAGCTGCTCGGCCTGGGCCTGGCGCAGCGCGTCGAGCATGTCCGTGTAGCGGCGTTCGCTGTGTCCGAGGCGGCGCTGCAGCGTGCGTTCCGAAAGGCCGAGTTCGGCGGCGACGCGGCCGATCGAGACACGGCCGTCGCTCAGACCGGCCGTGATCGCTGCCTCGCTCGCGCCGACCCAGCCGCCGGCCTGATCGGTCGGCATCGGGCCGTCGCCGGCGCCATCGAAATCTTCCATCGGCAGCGGCGGCGCCGGGCGATGTGCTAGTGCGACCGCGGACCGCCGCCGTCGGGCAGGCTCAGGCCCTTGGCGCGCAGATAGCGGCGCCGGCCTTTCTCGCCCGAGGCCTCGAGCCAGGGCAGCACGCGCGCGTAAAGCCCCGGGAACAGCATCACGAAGCGGATCAGCCAGCCGTCGCCGCGCGGCACGTCGGTTTCGATGCGGCGCTGCTCGATCTGCCGGATCACCGCGTCGCCGATCAGCCCGGGCGCCAGCGGCGGGCTCAGGAAGTTCAGCGCCGAACCGCCGTGCAGCGCCTCGTGCTCGATCATCGGCGTGTCGACGCCGGACGGATTGACGATGCTGATCGCCACGCCGGTGGTCTTCTCGCGCAGCGCCAGCGCCAGCATCAGGCCGCGCAGGCCGAACTTCGACGCGCAGTAGCCGGGGCATTCCTTCAGCGGCAGCTGGCCGCCGAGCGAGACCACGCTGATGACCTGGCCGCGCGTCTGCTGCAGCAGCGGATACAGCGCGTGGGTCAGGAACATCGGCCCGAACAGGTTGATGCGCACCTCGCGCTCGAAGCGCTCGGCGGGCGCGCTCTCGAACGGCTCGGGCACGACGATGCCGGCGTTGTTGACGAGCAGGTCGCAGCGGCCGTGCGCGGCCTGCAGCGCTGCGACGATGCGCGCCGGCGCGTCGGCGGCGCTGAGGTCGGCGGCGACGCACAGCGCCGGCCGCTGCAGCGTCGCCGCGAACGCGCGCAGCGGCTCCTCGCGCAGGTCGACGAGCAGCAGCGTCGCGCCGAGTGCGTCGAGGCGCAGCGCGACTTCGCGGCCGATCGCGCCGGCGGCGCCGGTGACGACCGCGACCTTGCCGTCCAGGCGCGCGCTCATGGCGTCACCGCCGGCGGCGCGAGCTGCGCGGGCGCGACTTCGATCGGCTTGAAGTAGCCCGGTGCGAGCGGTTCCCAGCCGATCTGCTTGCGCACTTTTTCGAGATGCTTGCGGAAGGCGTGAATCTCGATGTAGCCCTGATGGCGGTTGCTGTTGACGAACTTCAGGCCGCCGCCGAGATCGGTGTGGTCGTCGCGGATCAGCTGCTCGAACGCGGCCGCGCGCTGCGGGTTGCGGACTTCGTCGAGCAGGTAGTGGGCGAGCAGGTGCGAGATGCGGTCGAACAGGGTGTACGCGCTGCTGTTGGTTTCGAGCAGGCCGAGCGCGAACAGGTTGTGGTGCTTGCGGTTGAAGGTGCGCAGGTACAGCTCGGGCCGGCCGCCGTGCCACTCGAAGTAGTCGGCGGCGAGATACGGCATGCTCATGTTGTAGCCGGTCGCGTAGAGCACGAGGTCGATCGGTTCGCGCGAGCCGTCCTTGAAGACCACGTCCTGGCCGTCGAAGCGTTCGATATCGCCCTTCACACGAATGTCGCCGTGCTGCAGATAGTGCAGCAGCTGGGTGTTGAGCAGCGGGTGCGATTCGAACAGCTTGTGGTCCGGCTTCGGCAGGCCCCAGCGCGAGGTGTCGCCGACGAACCAGCGCAGCAGCAGACCGAACACCGGGCGCTCCAGCCACATCGGCAGCGCCGGGCCCTTCTCGGCGAATTCGTCGACCGGCATGCCGAACAGGTGCTTCGGAATGATGTGATAGCCGCGGCGCATGCTGATGAACGCGCGCTCGGCGTTGGCGGCCGCATCGCAGGCGATGTCGGCGCCCGAGTTGCCGGCGCCGACGACCAGCACGCGCTTGCCGCGGAATTCGGCCGGGTCCTTGTACGTCACCGAGTGACGGATCTCGCCGCTGAATTCACCCGGATGGCGCGGCAGGTTCGGGTCCCAGTTGGTGCCGGAGCAGCAGACCACGGCGCGGTAGCGCAGCACCTGGCCGTCGCCGAGCTGCACGCGCCACAGCGCGCCGTCCTGTTCGACCTTGGCGACCGGCGTGTTGAAGCGGATCGCGTCGCGCAGGCCGAAGCTGCGCGCGAACATCTGCGTGTACGCGAGGATGTCGCGGTTGTGCGGATAGTCCGGAAATTCCTTCGGCATCGGATAGTCGTAGTAGCCGGAGGTGTTGCGCGAGGAAATGAAGTGCGCGTTGCGGTACACCGGCGTGCCCGGATTGCTCGGGTCCCAGAGGCCGCCGAGGTCGGAATGGCGTTCGTACTGGTCGTACGGCAGGCCGAGGCGCTTGAGCGCGCGGGCGATCGACAGGCCGGCCGGACCGGCGCCGATGATGCAGATGCGATCGCTGCGATCGCTGACAGAGGCGGGGGACGACGACGGATCGGACACGGCGGTTTTCCTGGCGGCAAGGGGCAGCGTGATGGCCGGCCGGCGCGCCGGCAATCCGCGCGCCGGGTGCGTCCGGCCGATGCGCCATGGTCGCTGTCAAGCGGCTTGCGGCAAAAGGTCTCCAGTCGGCAAACTTGGGGGGCATTCCGGCCAATCGCGCCATGACCAAGCTGCCACGCCCGCACATCCAGGATCCGCGCTATTCGGCGCCGGTCATCCCGACCTACGTTCTGACGTTCATGATCGATCTCGCGCGGCAGCGGCGCTGGGACCCGGCGCCGTGGTTCGCCGGTCTCGGCATCGAGCCGCAGCAGTGCTACGAGCCGGACGCGCGCGTATCGTTCCGCCAGGGCGCGACCGTGATCCGCCGGGCGCTGGCGGCGACCGGCGAGCCGACGCTGGGCCTGCAGGTCGGCCTGCGCGAGACGCTCAGCTCCTGCGGCGTGCTCGGCCTCGCCTTGATGTCGGCGCCGACGCTGGGCGAAGTCCTCGCCGTCGCCGCCCGCTACCACCCGGTCACCGGCAGCTTCCTGGACCTGCGCGTCGAAGGCGCCGAATCGCAGGTCGCGCTGGTCGCCAGCGAGCGCTTCCCGGAACCCGATCTGCTGCCGTTCTTCTGCGAGGAACTGTTCCTCTGCTGCCAGCAGGTCGCCAAGGGCCTGATCGGTACCGGCTACCGGCCGCTGCGCATGGAGTTCACCTATCCGCGGCCCGCCTACGCGGCGCTGTACGAAGAAGCTTTCGACTGTCCGGTCCGCTTCGGCTGCAAGGCCAATCGCGCGGTCTTCGATGCCGCGTCGCTGCACACGCGGCCGGCGACCGCCAATGCCGCCGTGCATGCCTCGGCGCTCAGCCTCTGCTCGCAGCAGAGCAGCGGGCAGGGCGGCCACGCCGACGATCACGTCACCGCCCTCGAATTCTGGCTGCGCGAACGGCTCGGCAGCGGCGTGCGCATCGCCGACGCGGCGCGCGCGCTCAACGTCTCCGAGCGCACGCTGCGCCGCCGTCTGGCCGACGCCGGCTGGAGTTTCCGCAGCCTGCACAACCGTCTGCGCGCCCAGCACGCGGCCGCGCTGCTCGGCGATCCGGCGCTGCCGGTCGCGCGCATCGGCGAAACCCTGGGCTTCAGCGACGGCCGCGAGTTCCGCCGCGCCTTCAAGCGCTGGACCGGCGAGGCCCCGAACGCCGCGCGGACGCGCGCACGGCGGCGCTGAAGCTTCAGCCGCGCCGGTAGGCGCGCGACGCCGGCAGCGTGATTTCGACGCAGGTTCCGGCGCCGGCCGTGGATTCGAGCTTCCAGCGCGCCTTGAGCCGGGCTGCGCGTTCGCGCATGCCGACCAGACCCCAATGACCGTCGCGCCGGCCGGCGCGCAGCACCGCGGTATCGATGCCGCAGCCGTCGTCGTGGATGCAGAGGCGCAACTCGCGGCGGCCGTAGTCGAGCTGCAGCTCGATGCGCGTGGCGCCGGCATGACGGAAGGCGTTGCGCAGCGCCTCGCCGCCGATGCGGAACAGCTCCTCGTAGACCAGCGGCTGCAGCGCGCGCGGCGTGCCGCCGGCCTGCAGTTCGAAATGCGGCACCGCCGTCGGCGGCGCTTCCAGCGCCAGACCGTGCGCCAGTTCCGTGAGCGCCGCGGCGAGGTCCTGCGCCTCTCCGCTGTCGCGCAGCTTGAGTATCTGATCGCGGCCTTCTTCGAGCGTGTCGTTGGCGCGTTCCAGCGTGTCGATCAGCGCGCCGCGCGCCGCGTCCTGCGCCGGCAGGCGCGAGACGGCGGCGTGGAAGCGCAGGATCAGGCCCTGCACGCTCTGCAGCAGCGTGTCGTGCAGCTCGCGGGCGATGCGTTCGCGCTCGATCAGCCGTTCCTGGTGCAGCTGTTCGAGGCGGCCGGTGATCTGGCGCAGGCGCAGGCGGTGCAGGCTCCACAGCGCGAGCGCGGCGAGCAGCGCGCAGAGCACATAGAAACCGGCGGTCTGGTAGAACGCCGGCGCGATCGAGAACGACAGCGCCGCGCCGGCCGGACTCCAGACGCCGTCGGCGTTGGCGGCGATGACGTGGAAGCGGTACGAACCGGGCGCGAGGTTGGTGTAGAAGGCCTGGCGGCGCGTGCCGGCGTCCTGCCAGCCGGCGTCGACGCCGTCGAGACGGTAGCGGAAGCGCACGCGCTCCGGCATGCCGAGGCTGGTCGCGGTGTAGTCGATGCGCAGTTCGCGCGTGCCGGCGTCGAGGCGCAAGCCTTCGTCCGGCGCGTGTTCGATCGCGCCGCCGCGCAGCCTGCGGATCAGGACCTGCGGCGCCAGCGGGTTGCGCGGCATGTTGCGCGGGTCGAGCCAGGCCAGGCCGTTGAGCGTCGCGAACCACAGGCGGCCGTCGTCGGCGCGCAGCGCGGCCGGGTGGATCGAAGCCTGCTGGATCGCGCCGGGTAGACCGTCGAGATGATCGAAGCGGCGCAGCGGTACGGCGTAGGCCGGCTCGCGCGCGGCGCGTTCGAGATCGGCCGCCGCCGCGCGCGCGATGCCGTCCGCATCGGCGATCCACAGTGCGCCGTCGTCGGCTTCGACCAGCCCGGCGACATTGCGCGGAGCGCCGTGCGCGATGCGCAGCATGCGAAAGCCTTGCGGCGTCCATTGCGCGACGCCCGTGCTGCCGCCGACCCAGATCCGGCGCCCGCCGCCGATCACGCGCAGGTCGCCGACCGCCAGCCCGTCGTGCGGACCGTAGGCGCGGCCGCGCGCGTCGGTGAAGACGCTGACGCGGTCGCGGCCGTAGCCGAGCCAGACGCGGCCGTCGCGGTCGGCATAGGCGACCGGCACGCTGTCCGCCGGCAGGCCCTCGGCGGCGCCGACCGCGCGCCAGGCCTCGTGCTCGCGCACGAACACGCCGGCGCGCGCGGTGCCGATCCAGAGCCGGCCGGCACCGTCGCGGGCGAGCCACTGCAAACGGCTGGCGGCGGCGGCCTCGGGCAGGCGCAGGCGCGTCTCGCCCCGTGCGTCGACATGCACGATGTCGGGTTCGGCGCTCCACCAGTAACCGCCGTCGGCGTCGCGATAGCCGGCGTTGAGGCCGACCGGCTGGCCGGTGTCGCGGAATGCGCCGTGCGCGTCGACCTGCGCCAGCGGCCGGCTGGCGCTGCCGATCCAGACGCCGGCGCGTTCGCCGGCGACCAGCTGCAGCGCGTGATAGCCGGACGGCAGCGCGACCGGCACGATCGCGCCGGCGCGGAAGCGGTCGAGGCCGCGACTGCTGCCGACCCAGACATTGCCCTCGCGGTCCTCGACGATCGAATACGCGAAGTCGGCGCTCAGGCCGTCCTTCTCGCCGTAGGCTTCGACCTCACGGCCGAACTGCGCGACACGGCGGCCGCGGATCGCGGCCGGATCGCCGCTGCGGCGCAGGCCGTCGCCGAGCGTCGTCACCCACAGCGCGCCATCGCGGTCGAAGGCCAGCGCGTTGGAGCCGACGCGAATCTGCGTCGGCGGCGGCCGCTGATCGGCGCCCGGCACCCAGACCGGCCGCACCGCGTTGCTGGTCTCCGCGATCCAGATCGCACCGTCGCCGGCTTCGGCGAACTGTGCGACGCTGCCGACCTCGATGCCGGTGTCCGTGAAGCCTTCGGCGCCGGGCACGCGCATGAAGATGCGATCCTGGCTCGCGGTCCAGACGCGGCCGCTGCGATCGGCATAGACCGACTGCACGCCGCCGGCCGGCAGCCCGGCCACGCGGGTCCAGGTCTTGCCGTCGAAATGCAACAGCGCACGGGCCGTGGCGGCCCAGACGGCGCCGTCGGCGCTGCGCGCCATCGCATGGACCGGGCTGTCCGGAACGCCCTGATCCTCGCCGTAGGCGTCGAGCCGGCCGTCGCTCAGACGGGCCACGCCATGGCGGCCGAGCCCGATCCAGAGCCCGCCGTCCGGCGTCGCCAGCAGACTGTAGATGTCGTTCGACGCCAGCGCCGCGGCGGTGATCGCCGGCAGTGCTTCGAACTGCACGCCGTCGAAGCGGAACAGGCCGGTCGGCGTACCGAGCCACAGATAGCCGTCGGCGGACTGCGCCATCGTGAAGATTTCGCCGGGGGCTCCGTCGCGGTCGGTCCAGGCGGTGTGATAAAGCTCGCGCAGCGAGCGCTGCGGATCGAGTGCGCGGCCGGTGCCGGTGCACAGCAGCAGGCTCGCCAGCATCAGCAGGCGGATGGCGATCGTGCGCGATCGTCGCGCCGCACGCGGCCGGACCGCGCGCTGCACCGTGCGGATCGGCGGGGTCGGGCTCGGCAGCGGCGACATCGGGTGTGCGGGCGTCTGGCTTCGGCGGCGGCGCGCGGGACCGCTCGCGAACGGCGGCTGCGTTCGGCGCGGCAGGCGAATCACGGGTCGGCCGGACTATAGCGTCGCCGCCCGCAGCGCGCACGCATCCGCGCTGCGGGCGATGGCCCCGGCGCCGTGGCAAGGGGCGTGTCGAGCGCCCCTAAGCCTGCTCCGGCGGCGGCCCGGAACTGACGCGCAGCGGGATCAGCGCGCCATGGTCGTAGCGGTAGCTGACGGTGATGACCGAGGCCGGCTCGTTGCTGCCGCAGCCGGGCAGGCGCCACGCGAGGTTCAGCGTCACGGCGCCCTTGCCTTCGTCGACGAGGATGCGCTGGCGCAGACCTTCGAGATGCGGACCGTTGCTCGACAGCTCGGTCCGGTAGAGACGGTCGCCGGCGCGCGCGATCACCATCAGCGTCGAGCAAAGGCCGCGGCCGCGGCGATCGACGGTCGCGACCAGTTCGAGCTGCTGGTCGCCGTCGAGGTCGATCATCGCGAATTCGCCGACCGTGGCGGCCTCGCGCGTGTCTTTCCAGTAGGCGCGGATCAGTCGCGCGACATCGGCCGGCGAGCGCAGCGCGGCGCGAATGGCGGGATTCGCCTCGTCCCACGAGCAGCGCAGCACCCGGCGCACGCAGCCGCCCCAGAACGCGTAGCGATGCGCGGGAGGCATTGCCGCCGCGCTCGCCCGATCAGCCCAGGCGTCTCTCATGAGTGTCCCCCCTCACAGACCGGCATCCGAACCGCGACGAAGAACGTATCCCCATACGTCATCGCCACGCACCTGCCCGCTGGAACAGGGCCGTGTCGCATCTGAACCATGGCGCGTTTGCCGACTGCCGCGCCGTGACGCCGGTCAACTCCGGCGTGCCGTCAGTCGCCTGCCGGTCCCCGGGCGAACACGACGGGGCCCCCGTTCCGCTCCGCGCTGCGGCCACCGTGCGCAGGCGATGCGCAGCTTGGCTAGGGCGCACGGAGCAGCCGCAGGCCATTGGCGACGACCAGCAGGCTGGCGCCCATGTCCGCAAACACAGCCATCCACATCGTGGCCTTGCCGAGCACGGCCAGGATGAGGAAGACGGCTTTGATCCCGAGCGCGATGCTGATGTTCTGCCACATGACGTCGTGGGTCCGTCGCGACAGGCGGATCACGAACGGGATGCTGCGCAGGTCGTCGTTCATGATGACGACGTCGGCGGTTTCCACGGCGGTGTCGGTGCCGGCAGCGCCCATCGCGATGCCGATGTCGGCGCGGGCCAGTGCCGGGGCATCGTTGATGCCGTCGCCGACCATCGCCGTCGGCCCGTAGCGCGCGCGCAGGTCCTCGACGGCGCGCAGCTTGTTCTCGGGCAGCAGATCGCCGTGCACCTCGTCGATGCCGGCCTGTGCGGCGATCACGCGGCCGGTGGCGGCGTTGTCGCCGGTCAGCATCACCGGTGTGACGCCGAGCGCGCGCAGCTCGGCGATCGCCGCGCGGGAGCTGTCCTTGGTGGTGTCGGCGACCGCGAACAGGGCCTGCACGGCGTCGTCGGATGCCAGCAGTGTGACGGTACGGCCAAGCTGTTGCTGCTGCTCGATGCTGGCCTCGAGTTCGGCGCTGCATTGGCCGCGCTCGTGGATGAGGCGATGGTTGCCGAGCACGTGGACGCGGTCGGCGACGCGCCCCTGCACGCCGCGGCCGGCGAGGGCCTGGAAATCGCTGATCGGGGTCGCGCCCGCGCCGAGGCCGGCGGCGATCGCGCGCGAGACAGGATGGTCGGATCGCGCCGCGAGCCCGGCGGCGATCTCGAGTGGCGACGTCATCGACGCTTCCGCGAGCGCAGTGTGATCAACGAGCCGTGGCTTGCCCTCGGTGATCGTGCCGGTCTTGTCGAGCGCGATCGCGCGCAGGCGGCGCGCGTCCTCAAGATAGGTCCCGCCCTTGATCAGGACTCCGCGCTGGGCGGCGCGTGTCAGCGCGCTGACGACGGTCACCGGGGTCGAGATCACCAAGGCGCAAGGGCAGGCGATCACCAGCAGGACCAGCGATTTGTAGAGCGCCTGTTCCCAGGTCCAGCCGAGCAGAACCGGCGTCACCACCGCCACCAGCAGCGCGATCACGAAGACGGTCGGGGTATAGACGGCAGCGAAGCGATCGACGAAGCGCTGCGTCGGCGCACGGGCCCCTTGCGCCTGCTCGACGGCGTGGATGATGCGCGCCAGCGTCGTGTCGCCGGCCGTTGCGGTCACGCGCGCTTCCAGCTCGCCCTCCTGGTTGATGGTTCCGGCGAGCAGCGGATCGCCGACGCTCTTGTCTACCGGAAGACTCTCGCCGGTAATCGGCGCCTGGTCGACGGCGCTCGTGCCGGCGGTGACGATGCCGTCGAGCGGCACGCGCGCGCCGGGGCGGATGCGCACGAGCGCCTGCAAGGGCACCGTGTCGACCGCCATCGTCGTCCAGCTGCCGTCGGCTTGACGCACCAGCGCCTCCTTCGGCGCGAGTGCCATCAGGCTGCGGATCGCGTTGCGCGCGCGATCGAGCGCGCGTGCCTCGATCAGCTCGGCGATGGCATACAGCGCCATCACCATCGCCGCTTCCGGCCACTGGCCGATCAGGAAGGCGCCGGTGACGGCGACGCTCATCAGCGCCGTGATGTTGAGCTTGCCGTGGCGCAGCGCGCTCAGGCCCCTGCGATAGGTGTCGAAGCCGGACAGCGCGATCGCGGCCGCGGCAATCGCCATCTCCGCCCAGCGCCCGCCATCGGCAGTGGGCAAGAGCAGCGCGATCAGCTCGGCGAGCACGGCGAGGGCCAGTGCCAGCAGCAGGCGCACGATGCCGCCGAAGCGCCGCGGCGCCGGCTCCGCGGACGGTTCGTCGCGCAGCGGTTCGGCGCGGAAGCCGGCAGCGCGGATCGCCGCGATCGCCGCGTCGATCGCCTCCGGTGGGGCATCGATCGTCAGGCTCTGCGCGCCGAGTTGGAAGCCCAGCGAACGGATGCCGCCGATGGTTTCGAGAGCGCGGCGGATTTCGGACTCTTCGGCGGCGCAGTCCATTCCGGCGATGCGCAGGCGCACCGTGCCGCGCGCCGCGATCGGCGCTGGGGAAGGCGATTCGTTCATGCGAAGCTCCGGAGGCATAAGGTGAGTGGCGGAAGTGGAAGGGCTGGCCGGCGGCTCATGATGAGAGCTTCTCGCGGCCGTGGGCGAGGCGGTACAGGCCGGGCAATACCAGCAGCGTCAGGATCGTCGACGAGACGATGCCGCCGATCACGACCGTCGCCAGCGGGCGCTGCACCTCGGCGCCGATGCCGGTATTGAATGCCATCGGCACGAAACCGAGGCTGGCGACCAGTGCCGTCATCAGCACGGGACGCAGGCGCGTCAGCGCACCTTCGACGATGGCGTCGTCGAGCGACGCACCGTCCGCGCGCAGGCTGCGGATGAAGCTGACCATGACCAGTCCGTTGAGCACGGCGACGCCGGACAGCGCGATGAAGCCGACCCCGGCGCTGATCGACAGTGGAATGCCGCGCAGCCACAGCGCCAGAACGCCGCCGGTCAGAGCCAGCGGCACGCCGGAGAAAATCAGCAGCGCATCCTTCAGCGAGCCGAAGGCGAGAATCAGAAGGCCGACGATCAGCAGCAGTGTTGCGGGCACGACGACGGCCAGCCGCCGGCTCGCCGACTGCAGTTGCTCGAAAGTGCCGCCGTAGTCCAGCCAGTAGCCGGGGGTCAGCGCAACGCCGGCGATCGCCGCCTGGGCGTCGGCGACGAAGCGGCCGAGATCGCGGCCACGCACGTTGGCGGTGACGACGAGGCGGCGTTTGCCATCCTCACGGCTGATCTGGTTCGGCCCCGGGGCGATCTGCAGCTCGGCGAGTTCGGCTAGCGGCACGTGGCCGCCGCCCGGCAGCGGTACCGGCAGGCGTTCGAGCGCGCGCGGGTCGTTGCGTTGCTCGTCGCCGAGGCGCACGACAATGTCGTAGCGCGCATCGCCTTCGAAGATCTCACCGCTGCGGCGTCCGCCGAGTGCCGTGGCGACCAGATTCTGCACGTCGGCAATGGCGACGCCGTAGCGCGCCAGCGCCTCCCTTCTCGGCAGGACCGACAGCACCGGCAGACCGCTGACCTGCTCTACCTTCACGTCGGCAGCGCCGGGCACCGCCTGCAGTGCTTCCGCCAGCGCGTTGCCGTGGCGCAGCAGGGTCGGCAGGTCGTCGCCATAGAGTTTGACGGCGAAATCCGAGCGAACCCCGGAAATCAGCTCGTTGAAGCGCAGCTGGATCGGCTGGCTCACTTCGTAGGCGCTGCCCGGCAGCGCCTCGATCGCCGCCTGCAGTTCGGCGACCAGCGTCGCTTTCGATTTTCGCGGATCGGGCCATTGCGACTGCGGCTTGAGCATCACGTAGCCGTCGGAAATGTTCTGCGGCATCGGATCTGTCGCGACCTCGGCGGTGCCGGTGCGTGCGAATGCAGTCGTGACTTCCGGAAACTGCAGCAGGCGCTGCTCGATCTTCTGCTGGAAGGCCACGGACTGGGAAAGCCCTGTGGCCGGAATGCGCAGCGCCTGGATAGCGACGTCGCCTTCATTGAGGCTGGGAATGAACTCGCTGCCCATGCGCGACGCGAGCCAGCCGCAGGCGACGACCAGCACCACGGCGCCGGTGAGCAAGGCGACACGGGCCCGCAGCGCGAGACGCAGCAGCGGCGCGTAGCCGCGCAGCGCGGCGCCGATCACCGGATTGTGTTTCTCGCGGATGGGGCCGCGGAACAGCAGGGCGATGCCGGCCGGCACGAACGTCACCGAAAGCGCCAGTGCCGCGAGCAGGGCCATAACCACGGTCTGCGCCATCGGATGAAACATCTTTCCCTCGACGCCGTCGAGCGCGAAGATCGGCAGGTAGACGGCAGTGATGATGAATACGCCGAACAGACTCGGACGCACGACCTCTGCGGTCGCCGCGTAGACGGTCTCCAGGCGCTCCGCCAGACTGCGCCGTGCGGCGTCGCTTCGCTCCGACAGACGGCGCAGGCAGTTCTCGACGATGATCACTGCGCCGTCGACGATGAGCCCGAAATCGAGCGCCCCGAGGCTCATCAGGTTCGCCGATACCCGCGTCTGCACCATTCCGGTGATCGTCAGCAGCATGGCCAGCGGAATGACCATGGCCGTCAACAGCGCTGCGCGCAGATTGCCGAGCAGCGCGAACAGCACCGCGATCACCAGCAGCGCGCCTTCGATGAGGTTCTTCTGCACGGTAGCGATCGCGCGGTCGACCAGTACCGTCCGGTCGTAAGCGGGGACCGCCCGCACACCGTCCGGAAGGCTGCCGTTTATTTTTTCGAGCTGCCGGGCGACGCGGTGTGCAACGCTGCGGCTGTTGGCGCCGACCAGCATCACGGCGGTGCCGAGTACGGTTTCGTGGCCGTCGCGTGTCGCCGCGCCGGTGCGCAGCTCTTTGCCCAGTGCAACCTCGGCGATGTCGCCGACAGTGATGGGCAGGCCGTCACGCGTTGCCACGACCAGCCGGCGCAGTTCGTCGAGACCGGCGAGCCGGCCGGGGATGCGGACCAGCAGTTGCGCGCCGTTGCGTTCCAGATAGCCGGCGCCCTGGTTGGCGTTGTTGCGCGCGATCGCGTCGGCGACCTCCTCGAATGTCAGGCCATATGCGAGCAGGCGCGCCGGCGCCGGACGCACGTGGAACTGCTTGGCGTAGCCCCCGATGCTGTTGACTTCGGTGACGCCCGGCACCTGCAGCAACTGCGGTCTGATCACCCAGTCCTGCAGCGAGCGCAGCGCCGTGGCGTTCCAGGGGCTGCCGTCCGGCTGGCGTGCCCCCGAATCGGCTTCGACGGTATAGAGAAAAATCTCGCCCAGGCCGGTTGCGATCGGGCCCAGCACGGGGTCGATGCCGTCCGGCAGGCGGCCGCGTGCCTGCTGCAAGCGTTCGTTGACCAGATTGCGGGCGAAGTACAGATCGGTGCCGTCCTCGAACACGACGGTGACCTGCGACAGTCCGTACCGCGACAGCGAACGCCGATATTCGAGGCCGGGCAGGCCGGTGATGGCGGTCTCGATCGGCACAGTGATGCGCTGCTCCACCTCGAGCGGCGTGTAGCCCGGCGCCTGCGTGTTGATCTGTACCTGAACGTTGGTGATATCGGGAACGGCGTCGATCGGCAGGCGCTGGTAGCTCCACAAACCCAGTGCGGCGAGCGCTGCGACCAGGCCCAGGACCAGCCCGCGGCGGGCGATCGAAAATTTGAGAATGGCGTCAATCATGGCGGTACTCCTCGGGTGCGCCCGTCGGGTTTCGCTGCGGGCGCACAGCGGCCGCGTCGCACAAGGCGGCGGCCGGTGAGTGGGACGTCGGAATGCGCGCTCGTCCGGCGGGCCGGAAGAGCGCACGCGACGGCAATGGCATCAGTGGCCGTGCTCGGCGCCCGCAGCGCCTTGCTGCGACAGCAGCACGAAGCTGTTATCGCTGGCATAGCGTTCGCCGGCAGCCAGACCGTCAAGCACTTCGCTGTATTCGTCGTCGCTGCGTCCGAGGCGCAGCGGCCGCGCTTCGAAATCGCCGTCGGCGTGCTGAACGAAGACGATGACTTTCCCATCCTGCATCTGCAGCGCGCTGTTGCGTACGGCGAGCGGAGCGACATTGGCGCCGAGAACGACTTCCGCGCTGACGTACAGCCCCGGGGCCCAGTTCCGTTGCGGGTTGTCGAGCAGCACCCGGGCGCTCAGCGACTGCTGCGTGCTGCGGCCGATCGGCGCCACGTAGACCAGCACGCCTTCTCCGGACAGTGCGCCGTCGGAGCTTTTCACGCGCACGCGTTGGCCGGTCCGGACGCGGGCCAGATCGCGCGGGAACAGCGACAGCTCGACCCAGACCGTCGACAGGTCGGCCACTGTGAAAAGCGCGCGGCTGCCGCTCTGCTCGCCCGGATTGGCGTTGCGGGCGGTGACGATCCCGCCGAGCGGTGCGCTCACCGCGTAGGTCTGCAGGCTTTCGTCACTTTCGACGAGGGCCAGTGTTTCCCCGGGCGTGACGGGGTCTCCGATCTTCTTGGTCACCCGGCGGATCACCCCCGGGAAGCGCGCCGTGACTTCCAGTACGCGTTCCGCATTGGGCTCGATGGCACCGTACAGCGATAGCGTTTCGTGAATCGGAGCGGAACCGGCGGCCGCAATCGCGATGCCGGCAGCGGCGAGTTGCGGTGCGTTCAGCTCGACGCGTGATTCCGGGTCATGACCGGGTTCAGTGTGGGTCTCGGCGGCGTGCTGTTCGGCGGAAGCGGCCGGCGGGGGCGCGTTATCGGCACCGCCGCAGGCGGCGAGTGCGACCAGCAAGGTGGCGAGTACCGGCAGCAGTACATTATTCATGGCAATGGTATGCGGCAGTTCGTTGGGCATCGGGCTAGGACCCGAGCGGGGCATTGATCAGGCGCTCGATTTCCGCGGCGAGGTTCTGCGCTCGCGCGCCGGCTTCGATCCGCGCGCGCTGGATCGCGAGGTATTCACGCTGTGCGTCGATCAGTTCGAGATAGCTGTAGCGACCACGTTCGAAAGCGTGCTCGGTCTCGCGGAGCATTTCGTCGATCTTCGGCAGCGCCGTGCGTTCGAGCGTCTCGATGGTCAGCACGGTGTCGCCGAACTCGCGATAGAGCGCGTAAAGCTGGGCTTTGGCGCGCACCAGTGCCGCCTGGCGCTCGGCCCCGACGAGATCGCGCCGGGCGGCGGCTTCAGCGATCTGCGGCGCGGCGCGGCGGCCCGCAAACAGCGGCAGCGAGATGGAAGCGACGAGCGCGGTGTCGCCGCTATCCTGTGATCGCCGCACGCCGGCTCCCAGCGTCCAGTCAGCGCGGCGCTGCATCGTTGCCAGCCGGAGTTCGGCATCGCGCAGACGCTCTTCGCTGGCATAGCGCAGGAAATCCGGAGTTTGCGCAAGGCGCTCGACGAGGACGACGTAGTCGGTCTGGCGGGGGAGGCGGAACAGATCGCCGGCGACTTCATTGATTGCTTGTCCGTCGATCGTGCCGTCGTCGCGGCCCCACATCGCCGACAGCGAGCGGCGCGCGGCGTCGAGACGGCTCTCGGCCGTACCTTGATCGAGATGCGCCTGCGCGAGTGCAATGCTGGCGCGGTCTATTTCGACATGCGGTGCCTTGGCGGCACGTACGCGCCGCTCGGTACTGCGGGCGGTGTTCTCCGCCAGCCGGGCGGCGCGTGCCGACAGCGCGAGCAGTGCCTGCCGCTCGGCAACGGCGATGAAGCGGCGCGTGACTTCGGCCAGCACATCGAGTTCGGCTGCCTGGCGGACAGTCGCCAGCGTATCGATGCCCGCTTCGGCGGCGGCCACCCGCGCCTCGCGCTTGCCGCCGAGTTCGACCACCTGCGACAGCGTCAGCGTCGCCTCGGCAGCATCGAAGCCGGAAGTGGCGCCGGTGCCGGCGAAGTTTTCGAGACTGAACGCCAGGCTCGGTGCCGGACGCAGCGCGGCCTGATTTCGTACGGCGTCGGCGGCGAGCAGCTGGAATCCGTAGCGTTGCAGATCCGGATTGTGGCGCTGGGCCGCGGCGATCGCCTCGCGCAGCGTGAGCGGTTGCGCACTGGCCGGCGCCACGCCGGCGAACAGCACACACAATGCAGCGATCCAGCGCCATGGGCTGGCGCCGGTTGTCCATGCGTACATGGGGTACTCCTGAATTGGCCCGCCCTTCGGGGAGGGCGAGCGAGGCAGCGCGCTCGACCGGAGGTCGGGCGCGGACGGACGTCAGGCGCGTGCCGTCAGAGGTGGACCGCGGGTTGGAGGATGCCGTAGCCGATGCCTGCGGGCAGCGGCCTCGACCGGGGCGCGGCGCCACGGCCGGCCGGCGGATACGAACTGCGGAAACAGCAGAATCGCGAGCAGCAGCAGCGGCGGGACATCGAAGTCGAAACCGGCCGGTTTTGCTCCTTCGCCGGGGCCGATCTCGATGTTGCGGTCCCGGTGCTCCGCGCCGATCTCGGTCAGCGGATGTTCGATGCCGACATCGACGAAATGTACGGACGCCGAGGCTTCCTGGCCGTCGAAGCAGAGATGCAGATGCGCCTCACCGAGCCGGAGCAGCAGCAGGCAGCACAGCAAGGCTGCGAACAAGGGACGGTTGGCAAGAAAAGCTCTCATCGAGGGCTAGCTTACCGGAGCGAGCGCGGCGCGCAAAGCCGCTCGCGCACGTTCGGCATGTTGTTGCACGGCAAGCGACGTATGCTCTCTGCGTGAGTACTGTCCTCAGTCCGGAGGAAAATCCCGGCCTGAAACGCCGGCCTCGGCATCCTGTGCGGCGAAGACTTCGGCGGCGAGGGCAAACGCGTG
Organism: Solimonas variicoloris DSM 15731; assembly: GCF_000382285.1. Lineage (GTDB taxonomy): Bacteria > Pseudomonadota > Gammaproteobacteria > Nevskiales > Nevskiaceae > Solimonas > Solimonas variicoloris. The sequence goes on from NZ_KB907927.1 coordinate 117,442, forward strand.
GTTGGCGGCGGGCACGCCGCAATAGATCGCCGCCTGCAGCAGCAGTTCCTTGATCTCGTCGCGGGTCACGCCGTTGTTGCGGGCCGCGCCGAGGTGGAGCTTCAGCTCGCCGTCGTGGCCGAGCGCGAGCAGCATGGCGATCGTCAGCAGCGAGCGCGTATGGCCCGGCAAGCCGCCGCGCGTCCACACCGCGCCCCAGGCATTGCGCGTGATGTAGTCCTGGAACTCGGCGTTCAGCGCGTCGGTTCTGCGCAAGGCGCGATCGACATGCGCGTCGCCGAGCACTTCGCGGCGACGCTGCAGGCCGATGGCGTAGCGCTCGTCCTCGTGCAGATGCTGCACGCAGTCGACGCCGAGAAAGCCCAGCACGGCGGCATCGAAGGAGGCTCGGGCCTCGATGTTGGACAGATGGGCGGCGGACAGTTCGACCAGCCGGCCGTCGGCCGCGGTGGCGGCGATCGCCCGTCCGTCGGCGACGCTGGTGACCGGGTCCTGGCGGCCGGCGATCACCAGCAGCGGAACCCTCAGCGTCGCCAGCGCGCCGCGAAAGTCGGCGTCGCGCACGGCGGCGCAACCGCCGACATAGCCTTCGGGCGGCGTCTGCAGCAGCTGCGCGTGCACGGCCGCGACCGCCTCGGGCTCTCGTGCGACGAACGCCGGCGTGAACCAGCGCGCGACGGCGCCGGTGGCGACGTCGGCCATGCCGCTGCTCCGCACTTGCGCGATGCGCGCATTCCATCCGTCGGCGGTGCCGATCTTGGCGGCGGTGTTGCAGACGATCAGGCGCAGCAGGCGCTGCGGCGCGTGCAGGCCCAGCCACTGGCCGGTGAGGCCGCCGATCGACAGGCCGCAGAAATGCACGCGCTGCAGACCGAGCGCGTCGAGCAGGCCGAGCACATCGCGGCCCAGTTGCTCGATGCTGTAATCGCCGGCCGGTGCATCGGAGGCGCCGTGCCCGCGCAGGTCGTAGCGCAGGACGCGAAAGTGCCGGGCCAGTGCCGGCATCTGCGCGTCCCACATCGACAGCGTGGTGCCGAGCGAGTTGGAGAGCACCAGGACGGGGGCGTCTTCAGGTCCGTCGAGGCGATAGTGCAGGCGGATGCCGTTGGCGAGCAGATGGGGCATCAGTTCCTCTCGTGGTATCGCGCCAGCACGTGCGCGATGAAGTTCGCGCTTTCGCCCAGCGCCGCGCGCGGTTCGAACAGTGCGTCCAGGGTCTCGGCGGTGAGCACGCCGCTGACCACGGCGTCGGCGCAGAGCTCGTCGCGCAGCGGGCGTCGCGCCGCGGCGGCCCGTCTGGCTGCCTGTTCCACCAGATGATGCGCGCGTTCCTTGCCGAGCGTGGCGGCCAGTTGCATCGACACGCGTTCCGCGTACGGCAGGCCCAGGCTGGCGTCGAGGTTCTCGCGCATGCGCGCCGTGTCGACCTCGAGGCCGCGCAGCACCTCGTCCATGGCCGCCAGCGCTCCGCCGCAAAGCCGGACGATCTCCGGCAGCGTGGCCCATTCCGCCGGCCAGTTGCCGAGCCCGCGTTCATGCTCCTGCGGCATCGCGGCGTAAAGCGTGGCGAGCAGCTGCGGCACGCGCGTCGCGGCGGCGAGGGCGATCGAGCAGCCGACCGGATTGCGTTTGTGCGGCATCGCCGAAGAGCCGCCGCGGCCGGGCGCCGCGGGTTCGCAGACCTCGCCGATTTCCGTCTGCATCATCAGCGACAGGTCGCGCGCGATCTTGCCGAGCGTGCCGGTCAGCAGGCCGAGCAGCGCGCCGGCTTCGACCAGGCGGTCGCGGTGCGCGTGCCAGGGCAGGTCCGGCCGTGCCAGTTGCAGTTCCGCGGCCAGCGCTGTGCTCACGGTGTCGGCCGCAGGGCCGAGCGACGCCAGCGTGCCGGCGGCGCCGCCGAACTGCAGCACGAACAGGCGCGCCGGCAGCTGCCGCAAGCGCTGGCGATGGCGCAGCAGCGCATCCAGCCAGCCGGCCGTCTTCAGCCCGAAGCTGATCGGCACCGCCTGCTGCAGCCAGGTACGTCCGGCCATGACCGTGTCGCGGTGCCGTTCGGTCAGCACCGCCGTGGCGTCGATCGCCTGCGTCAAGGCCGATTCGATCGGCGTCCAGGCGTCTCGCAATTGCAGGATCAGCCCGGTATCGATCACGTCCTGGCTGGTGGCACCCCAGTGCACCCAGCGCGAGGCCTCGGCGTCCTGCTGGCGGACGCGCTCGGTCAGGGCCTTGACCAGCGGGATCGCGAGGTTGCCGGCCTGCCGCGCGGCGGCGCCGAGCGCGGCGAAGTCGTAGCGCTCGGCGCTGCACTGCGCCTCGATCAGCGGCACGGCCGTGTCCGGGATCAGCCCGCAGCGCGCCAGCGCCCGTGCCAGCGCGGCCTCGAAGCGCAGCATGGCGGCGACGCGCTGCTGGTCCGAGAAAGCGTGCAGCTGCGCCTCGTCCGAGAACAGGCGCTCCAGCAGCGGCGAGGAATCGATCGTGCTCATGCGCCGATTATGGCCAAGGCTCCGCTCAGTAGCTCAGGAAAGCCGTTTCGCGGGCGCCCTGCATGTGCACGTCCCAGCGATACGCACCGTCGCCGCTGCGCACCGCCAGCAGCGTCGATCTGCGTTCGCTCGGGACCAGCGCCAGGATCGGGTCCTGCGCGTTGCGCGGCTCGTCGTCGAAATAGATTCTGGTGCAAGCCTGCTTCAGCAGTCCGCGCATGAAGACGTTGACCAGCAAATGCGGGGCCTGCGGCGCACCGTGCGGTCCGGCCACGACGCCCGGCCTGACGGTACGAAGCTCGAAGCGGCCGTCGGCGTCGAGCGGCACGCGCGCGAAACCCCAGTCGCCGTTTTCGGCATAGCGGCCCTGCGCATCGGCCTGCCAGAATTCGAGAACGCCGTCGGGCACCGGCGCGCCGAGACCGTCGAACACCTGGCCGCGGATCACCACGGCATCGGCCGCGTCGCCGGCGAGATCGGTCTTCAGGCCGTTGCGCAGGCCGATGATGAAGTACGGACCGACGGTCTGCGATGCGGATTGCTGAAAGCTCATTTCATTGCTCCCACGGCGTTTCGAGGCGGCCGCGCAGGACGATGTCGAAACGGTAGGCGAGCGCGTATTCCGATGCGCAGTTCTCCCAGTCGAGCGTCGAGACGAGGCGGCGGCGCGCGTGCTCATCGGCGGTCGCGCGGTAGATCGGATCGATCTCCAGCAGCGGATCGCCGGGAAAATACATTTGCGTCACCAGGCGCTGCGCGAACGCTTCGCCGAACAGCGAGAAGTGGATGTGCGCGGGACGCCAGGCGTTGTAGTGGTTGCGCCAGGGATACGCTCCCGGCTTGATGGTCTTGAACCGGTAGCGGCCATGTTCGTCGGTGAAGACGCGGCCTTCGCCGGAAAAGTGCGGGTCGAGCGGCGCGTCGTGCACGTCGCGCGCGTGCTGGTAGCGGCCGGCGGCGTTGGCCTGCCAGACCTCGACCAGCGTGTTGCGCACCGGGCGGCCGTTCTCGTCGAGGACGCGGCCGCTGACGATGATGCGTTCGCCCTGCGGCGAGCCGCCGTTGCCGGCCGTCAGATCATCCTCGGCGCTGCCGAGGATGTCGCGCGAGAAGCGCGGGCCGCTCACCTCGGACAGCGTGCTCGGCATCCGGATCGGGGCCTGCGTCGGCCCGCGCTGCACGGTCGACGCATACGGCTCGAAGATGTAATCCGGCTGCGTGTTCCAGAACGGCTTGCGGTAGCCGCGCACTTCGTCCTGCTCTTGCGACATGGGGTTCTCCGATGATTCAGACGCGTTCGACGGCCAGCGCCAGGCCCTGACCGACGCCGATGCACAGCGTCGCCAGACCGCGGCGGCCGCCGGTCTTCTCCAAATGATGAACCAGCGTCAGCGCGAGGCGCGCGCCGCTCATGCCGAGCGGATGGCCGAGCGCGATCGCGCCGCCGTTGGCGTTGACGTGCGCGGCGTCGTCGGCGAGGCCGAGTTCGCGCAACACGGCGAGCGACTGGCTGGCGAAGGCTTCGTTGAGCTCGATCGCGTCGAAGGCGTCGATCGACAGCTGCAGCGACGCCAGCAGCTTGCGGGTCGCCGGCACCGGGCCGATGCCCATCACGCGCGGCTCGACCCCGGCGCTGGCGGCGCCGAGGATGCGGGCACGCGGCTTCAGGCCGTAACGCCGGGCGGCAGCCTCGCTGGCAACGATCAGCGCCGCTGCGCCGTCGTTGATGCCGGAGGCGTTGCCGGCGGTCACGGTCGCCTCGGGACCGAACATGGGTTTCAGCCGGGCGAGCGTATCGAGCGTGGTGTCGGCGCGCGGATGCTCGTCGCGCTCGACACGCACGCTTTCGCCTTTCCTGCGGCCCGGAACGTCGACGCCGACGATCTCCTCGGCGAAGTAGCCGTTCGCCTGCGCGGCAGCGGCACGCTGCTGGCTGCGCAGTGCGAAAGCGTCCTGGTCGGCGCGTGAAATGCCGAAGTCGCTGGCGACGTTCTCGCCGGTCTGCGGCATCGTTTCGACGCCGTAGCGCGCCTTCATTTTCGGATTGATGAAGCGCCAGCCCATCGTCGTGTCTTCCATCGTCTGGCCGCGGCCGAACGGACCGTCGGCCTTGCCGATGACGTAGGGGGCACGGGTCATCGATTCGACGCCGCCGGCAATCGCCAGCTGCATGTCGCCGGCCCGGATCGCCCGCGCCGCGGCGGCGACCGCTTCGAGGCCGGACGCGCAGAGGCGGTTCAGGGTCACGCCGGGCACCGTCACCGGCAGGCCGGCGAGCAGGGCGCTCATGCGTGCGACGTTGCGGTTGTCCTCGCCGGACTGATTGGCGCAGCCGTAGAACACGTCCTCGATCGCGGCCGGGTCCAGTCCGGGATTGCGCGCGAGCAGGGCCTGCAGCGGCAGCGCGCCGAGATCGTCGGCACGTAAACCGGCGAGCACGCCGCCGTAGCGGCCGATCGGGGTACGCACCGCATCGCAGATATAGGCATCGCTCATCGCCATCACTCCGGGATGCAGACGCTCGCGCGGCCGTCGCGCAGGACGAGGCCGGTCAGCTTGCGCAACGCTTCGAGCGACAGGCCGTCGACCATCTCGATGACGCTGGCGCCGTCCGGCCCGAGATCGAAGACCGCGAGATCGGTGTAGACGCGCGACACGCAGCGCAGGCCGGTCAGCGGATACGTGCATTCGGCGACCAGCTTGCTGTCGCCGGATTTGTTCAGCAGCTCCATCATCACGAAGACCTGCTTGGCGCCGATCGCCAGGTCCATCGCGCCGCCGACGGCCGGAATCGCATCCGCGGCGCCGGTGTGCCAGTTGGCGAGATCGCCGCGCTCCGAGACCTGGAACGCGCCGAGCACGCAAATGTCGAGGTGGCCGCCGCGCATCATTGCGAACGAGTCGCCGTGATGGAAATAGCAGCCGCCGGCGAGCAAGGTGACCGGCTGTTTGCCGGCATTGATCAGCTCCGGATCTTCGTCGCCCTTCGCAGGCGCGGGACCCATGCCGAGCAGGCCGTTCTCGCTCTGCAGAAAAATTTCCTTGTCGGCCGGCAGGAAGTTGGCGACGGTCGTCGGCAAGCCGATGCCAAGATTCACATAGGCGCCTTCCGGAATGTCGCGGGCGACGCGTGCCGCCATCTGTTCGCGATCGAGCCTGTTCATGCTTCGCTCCTTAGGCGGCGGCGCGCCGCGCATCGCCGGTGGCGACGACGCGCTGCACGAAGATGCCGGGCGTGACGACCGCTTCCGGATCGAGTGCGCCGAGCGGCACGACCTCGCCGACCTGGGCGATCGTGCACTTGGCCGCCATCGCCATGATCGGCCCGAAATTGCGCGCGGTCTTGCGATAGACGAGGTTGCCCCAGCGGTCGCCGCGGTGCGCCTTGATCAGCGCGAAATCGGCGTGCAAGGGGTATTCGAGCACGTAATGCCGGCCGGCGATCTCGCGCGTTTCCTTGCCGTCGGCAAGCAGGGTACCGTAGCCGGTCGGGGTGAAGATCGCGCCGAGGCCGGCGCCGGCGGCCTGGATGCGCGCGGCGAGATTGCCCTGCGGAACCAGTTCGAGTTCGATCTCGCCGGCGCGATACAGGGCATCGAAATGATGCGAGTCGGTCTGGCGCGGAAACGAACAGACGATCTTGCGTACGCGCCGCGCTTTGAGCAGCGCCGCCAGACCGGTCTCGCCGTTGCCGGCGTTGTTGTTGATGATCGTCAGGTCTTTCGCGCCATGCGCGATCAGCGCATCGATCAGCCGATCCGGCATGCCGGCGGTGCCGAAGCCGCCGATCATGATGCGCGCACCGTCGAAGACGTCGGCGACGGCGGCTTCGACGGCGGCGATGCTCTTGTCGATCACGAGCCCAGCCCCGGCGTGTGCGCCGCGCGCCGCGGCAGACCTGCGTGCAGGATCTGGGTACGGATGGCCATCTACTTGCTCCTTGCGACGGATGAATGCCGTTCTGATGGTGGTGGGCAAGGTACGCCCCCGAATACGCTATGCTCAAGACCGGTTATCGAAATATGGTGCGATAATCGGACATAGCGGCAGACGTCAGGACGGTCGCCGGGAGGGAGCGCAGATGGCGGAAAGAAAGGTTGCGAAGGTGCGCAGGGCGGCGAAACCGGGCGGCGGAGAAATCGCCGCTGTATCGATGCGGCCGGTGACGCCAGCCGCCGAGATCGATACCTTCAACGGCGATCCAAACTTCATGACCTCGCTCGCGCGTGGCCTTGCCGTACTGCAGGCTTTCGATCTGCGTACGCGCTCACTGACCGTGTCGCAGGTCAGTCAGGCGACCGGCATTCCGCGTGCCGCCGCGCGCCGTTGCCTGTACACCTTGCAGAAGCTCGGTTATGTCGCCGAAGAGCATGCGCACTATTCGCTGCGTCCCAAGGTGCTGACGCTGGGTTTCGCGCATCTGTCGTCGCGCCCCCTGTCCGCTGCCGCACAACCCATCCTCGATCGCTGCCGCGACCGTCTGCACGAGTCTTGCTCTCTGGCTGTGCTCGACGGTGGCGAGGTCTACTACCAGGCGCGCGCCGAGACCACGCGCATCATGTCGATCGCGCTCTATGTCGGTACGCGCCTGCCGGCGTATTGCACTTCGATGGGCCGCGTGCTGCTCGCGCATCTGTCGCCGGCAGACCTCGAACACTATCTCGAGCGCACCGTGCTTCATCCGCGCACCGCTCGCACCATCACCTCAACCGACAAGCTGCGCCAGATCCTGCACAGCGTGCGTCGCAACGATTATGCGGTGACAGATCAGGAGCTGGAGATCGGCTTGCGTTCGATTGCCGTGCCGGTTCACGATCGCAAAGGTGAGGTTGTTGCCGCCATCAACTGCGGCACGCAGGCCGCGCGTACGCCGCTGCGCGAACTGACCCAGGTGTTCCTGCCGGAACTGCGTGCGGCGGCGGCGGAACTGTCGCACGCTGCCTGAAGTGCCGCGTCGACGTCTGCACGGTCAGCCTGGAGGGGCCCCGATCGTCACCCGCAATTTCGCTTAATGGCATTGCGGCCGAAAGCCCTCACGCCCAAGGAGACTCTGAATAAGCGCGAAATTGGCCCGCTGCCGGGGGCTGAGCTGCCCAGGCCCTGTATAGGGGTGTCTCACCCTTGGCGTCGCCGCATTGCGCGAGCAGACATTGCGGGCAATAAAAAACCCCTGATTTCTCAGGGGTTATGGCACTTCATGAAACTATGAATTGGTGGAGCTGGCGGGAATTGAACCCGCGTCCGCCAGATCGTAGCCCTCAGATCTACATGCTTAGCCCGGTCTTTGGTTTTCGTCGCAGGCTGCCGGACGGACACGGAACGCCTGCGCTTATCCCCTTAGGGTTTTAGCAGTTCGGCCAAGGGCGGACGTCACTGCGATCCGATAAGAGTCGACGGCCGCACCAACCGGTATCGGAACCAGAAGGGCAACCGCTCACCGGGATTTAGGCGGCGAGGGCGTAGTTGGAGTCGTTCGCAACTAGCTTGGTTGTCACAAGTTTTACGAGGACATGACACCTCGGCATGCACTTCGGATTCCGTTACCAGCGTCGAAACCGGTCAGCCCCGTGTGCGATCACAGTGTAACAGTGATTGGGTCCGCCCTGCGTGGATTTCAAGGCTCGCGCGACGGGTTCTGGCCGGATCGATCGACCGAAGTCCGGCCGCAGCGGCGCAAGTCGTGCCGCCGGGCCGCTCAGGCCGAATGGCGCATGATGCGATCTTTCTGGCGCTGCCAGTCCCGCTCCTTGATGTCGGCGCGCTTGTCGTGCTGCTTCTTGCCCTTGGCGAGGCCGACTTCGAGTTTGGCGCGGCCTTTTTCCCAATGCAGATCCAGCGGAATCAGCGTGAAGCCGGCGCGCTCGACCTTGCCGATCAGCGTCGCCAGCTCGCGGGCATGCAGCAGGAGCTTGCGGGTGCGGGTCGCGTCGGCGATTTCGTGCGTCGAAGTCTGCTTGAGCGGGGTGAAATGGGCGCCGATCAGCCAGGCTTCCCCGTTTTTCAGCGTCACATAGGCTTCGGCGATCTGCGCGCGGCCGGCGCGCAGGCTCTTGACCTCCCAGCCCTTGAGGACGAGGCCCGCCTCGTAGCGCTCCTCGATGAAGTACTCGTGCCGCGCCCGGCGGTTGACGGCGATCGTGCGCTCCGTCCCCGCGTCTTCGTTTTTGCTCATTTGTCAATTATATAGACGCCCCGTCTGGCGGCTAGACTACGCTGATGCACATTCGAGAGAGCAGCTACGGATACTGGAGTTCGCACCGCGCCTTCCTCTGGGTCGCGGTCGGCGCGATGCTCGGTGTCGGCAACGCGGTGCGCCTGCCGGCCTTGATGGCCGAGTACGGCGGCGTGCTGTTCCTGCTGGTCTATCTCGCCGGCCTGCTGCTGGTCGGCATGCCGCTGCTGATCGCCGAGTGGATGCTCGGACGCTGGATGCGTGACGACCTCGTCGCCGGCTTTGCGCGCCTCGCCGAGACGGCCAAGGCGAGCCGCCTCTGGATCGTCGCCGGCGGTCTGGCGCTGCTGACGGCGGGACTGATCCTGTCGTATTACAGCGTCATCGCCGGCTGGAGCCTCGCCTATGCGTTCCGCGCCGCGAGCGGTGCCTTCGGCGAGCTGACAGCCGACGGGGCCAGCCAGGTCTTCCTCAATCTCGCGCAGGATCCCGAGCGCAGCCTGTCGTGGCACACCTTGTTCATCCTCGCCGCGTGCATCGTCGTCTCGCACGGCTTTCGCGAGGGCGTCGAGCGCGCCTCGCGCGGACTGGTGCCGTTCGCGCTGCTGATCGTCGTCGCGACCTGCTGGTACGCGATCGAGCGCGGCGACGCCGGAGCTGCGGTCGAGACGATCTTTGCGCCGCATCCCGAGCGGCTCGGCTGGCGCGGCGTGATGGAGGCGCTGCATCACGCGTTCTTCACGCTGGGCCTCGGCATGGGCGTGATGATGGGCGTCGGCAGCTATCTGCCGGTTGACGCGCCGCTGCGGCGCACGGCGCTGGCGGTGATCGGCATCGACACGCTGTTCAGCCTGCTCGTCGGCTTCGCGGTGATGGCAGTGGTGCTCGGTGCCGGGTTGCAGCCGACGTCCGGGATCACGCTCATGTTCCAGACGCTGCCGCGCGCGATCAGCGCCGATCTCGGCGGCTCGCTGTTCGCCGCCGGTCTGTTCCTGATGAGCTTCATCGTGACGATGACCTCGGCGACGGCGATGCTCGAGCCGCTGAGCCGCTACTTCATGGATCGTCAGCGCTGGACGCGCGTGTTCGCCGCGACCTGTGCGGCGCTGCTGGTCTGGACGATCGGACTCGGCACGCTGCTGTCGTTCAGCGTGCTGCAGGACCTGCGCCTGTTCGGCCGCAACTTCTTCGAGTGGGTGCAGTGGCTGACGGCCAGCTGGTTCGCTCCGGTCGACGGGCTGTTGATTTGCGTGTTCGTGGTCAGCATGATGCCGCGCGACCTGGTCCGCGGCCTGTGGGGCGAGTCGCGGCCATGGCTGTTCCCGGTCTGGTTCGCGCTGCTGCGTTATCCGGCGCGCATCGGCCTGATTGCGGTCCTGATCTACTCGACCGGCCTGCTCGACTGGCTGGTCTCGCTCTGGAGAGTCTGAAGTTGCGCGTGCTGGAACGCTCGAGCCTGCTCAAGTACGCAGCGCAGGACATGTACGTGTTGGTTGGTGACGTCGAGGCCTATCCGCAGTTTCTGCCCGGCTGCGTGTCGGCCAGGGTCGAGCATGCCGAAGGTCAGCAGGTGCGGGCGCGGCTCGGGTTTCGCGTCAAGGGGCTCAGCGACAGCTTCGCGACCGAGAACCTGCTCGACGGCGGGCGGCTGATCCGCATGCGCCTGCTCGACGGGCCGTTTCGCATGCTGCAGGGCCAGTGGAGTTTCCAGCCTCTGAACGAGGCGGCGTGCAAGGTTTCGCTGCAACTGCAGCTCGAATTCGGCAACCGCCTGCTGGATGCGACGCTCGGCCCGTGGATCGACCGCGCGGTCGGCTCGGTGATGGAGGCGTTCCGCCTGCGCGCCGAAGCGCTGTACGGCAAGGTCTGACCCTTGCGGGTCGAGATCGCCTACGCCTTGCCCGACCGGCAGCTGCTGCTGGCGCTGGACCTGGCGCCCGGCACGACGGCCGCCGGGGCGCTGGCGCAATCCGGACTCGTGCAGCGTTTCGCCGGGATCGATCCGGCGACGGCGGCGTTCGGCGTGTTTGGCCGTCGTGTCGAGGCGACACAGATCCTGCAGCCCGGCGATCGGCTCGAAATCTATCGGCCGCTGCAGGCCGATCCGAAGGAGGCGCGCCGCGAGCGCGTCCGGCGGACGCGCGCGCAGCGCGGCAGCCGGCGCTGAGGCGCGCGGCGCGGCCGTTTAGGGCTGCGAGTTAGGGCTGCGAACCCGGCGGCGTGATGACGACGCCGCTCGGCCGTTCGCTGGCCGCGCGCGAAGCATCGCGAGCATCCTTCTTCTCTTCCTTGAGAATGGTTTGCACGTCCGGGTTGTCGATCGCTTTCGACGCGCCGCTCGCTTCGATGCCTTCCATGCGGGCCAGCACGTCGCCGTCGAAGTAGAGGCTGACGACGCGCTCGGTGATCTCGCCGCGCGGGGATTTGTAATAGCCGACGTAGTCCCAGCGGTTCGGGCGGAAGGCGCTGGCAGCAACCGGCGTGCCCATCAGGTAATGCACCTGATCGTGCGTCATGCCGATCTTCAGCTGGTCCAGCTGCTTCTGCTCGATGACATTGCCCTGACGGGTCGGCAGCTTGTAGATGATCGAACAGGCCGACAGCGCGAGGGCTGCCACGGCAAGAAAAAGAAAACGCATCGGGTCGCCGGGTTGCTGCGGGAAGAAGAGCAGGGATAATAGCGGAAACCCCGCCGACCAGCGCCAGAGTCCGTATGGAATCCTCCGACCTCCGCAACGCCGGCCTCAAGGTGACGCTGCCTCGCCTGAAGATTCTCGAGATGCTCGAGAACAGCGACGCTCGCCACCTGTCCGCCGAAGACATCTACCGACGCCTGATCGACCTCAATGAGGACGTCGGGCTGGCCACCGTGTACCGCGTCCTGACCCAGTTCGAGGCGGCCGGCCTCGTGCGCCGCCATAATTTCGAGGGCGGCCATGCGGTGTTCGAGCTCGAGCGCGGCCCGCATCACGACCACATGGTGCGCATCGACACCGGCGAGGTGATCGAGTTCTTCAGCGAAGACATCGAGAAGCTCCAGCAGCTGATCGCCGACAAGCACGGCTTCGTCGTCGAAGAGCACAGCCTCGTGCTCTACGTGCGGCCGAAGCGCCAGGAGCGCAAGGAACAGTGACCGGGCGCCCGGTCCGGAGAGCCATCATGCGTCTGTTTTCGTTCCTGAGCGCCGTCGCGCTCACCGTCACCGCCGCATTGCCGGCCCATGCCCGGCAGGAGGACGAAGCCTCGTCCGGATCGATCGGCGCGGAGCTGAAGGAGGCGGCGCGCGACGTCGGTCACGCCACCCGCGACGCCGCCAAGGGCGTCGGCCACGCCGCCCGTGACGCCGGCAAGGCGGTCGGCCATGCCACGCGCGATACCACCAGTACCGTGGGTCATGCCTCGCGCGACGCGGCGAAAAGCGCCGGCCACGCCAGCCGCGAGGCGGCGCGCGACGCCGGCCACGCGGTGCGCGACGGCGTCGAGGACGCCGGTGCGGCGATCAAGAACGCGCGCCCGGCCGACTCGCGCTGAGGGGCCGCACCGGGCCGAGCGCCTTCGGCGGCGCGTTGCCCGGCGGCGCGTCCGCTGTGGGACTCAGCTTGCGCGCGCCGCGCGCTGCAGCAGGTCGCGCGCATGATCGAGCGCGGCCTGTGAGATCTCGACGCCGCCCTGCATGCGCGCCAGTTCCTGGACGCGGGCGTCGGCCGGCAACGGCGTGACCCGCGTGTAGGTCTGCTGCTTCTGCACTTCCTTGCGGATCGCGAAATGCGCGTGGCCCTGGGCCGCAACCTGGGCCAGGTGCGTGACGCTCATGACCTGACGCTGCGCGCCGAGCGCCCGCAACTGCTGGCCGACGATCTCGGCGACGCCGCCGCTGATGCCGGCGTCGACCTCGTCGAAGATCATCGTCGCCGCGCCGTGCCGGGCGAGCGCGGCGACCTGGATCGCCAGCGACACGCGTGACAGTTCGCCGCCGGAGGCGACCTTGGCGAGCGGGCGCGGCGGCTGGCCCGGGTTGGCCGAAAAATCGAAACGCACGCTGTCGGCACCGCTGGCGCGCGGTGCGGCCTGCGCGTCGGTCTCGACGCCGACCAGGAACTGCGCGTTCGGCATGCCCAGCGTGCGCACGATCGCGGTTACCGCGTCGCCGAAGCGCTTGGCGGCGCGGCGCCGCTCGGCGCCGAGCTTGGCGGCGGCCTCGTCGTAGCGGCGCCGCGCGGCGTCGCGCTCGCGCTCCAGCGCCTCGACGCGGCCGGCAGCGTTGGCGGCTTCGTCGTGCTGGGCGCGCAGCGCCTGCAGATGCGCCGGCAGTTCGGCCGGCTTGAGGCGATGCTTGCGCGCCAGATCGTGGATCGCGCCGAGACGGCTCTCGACTTCGGCGAGGCGCTCGGGATCGAGGTCGAGCTTGTCGAGCACGCGGCGCGCGCTGTCGGCCGCGTCGCGGACCAGCGCCAGCGCCGACTCGGTCGCTTCACGCGCGGCGCGAAAGCCTTCGTGCAGCGGTTCGAGTCCGCTCAGCAGGACCTGCGCGCTGCCGAGCTGGTCGTAGATGCTGTTCTCGCCGCCGTACAGCAGCTCCTGCACCTGCGCGCCATCGCCGAGCAGGCGGCCGGCGTGGGCAAGCTGGCGGTGCTCGGCCTCGAGCATTTCGAGCTCGTCGTCGCCGAGCGCCAGCGCGTCGAGTTCGGCGATCTGGAATTTCAGGAAGTCCAGCTGCGCCGGATCGCGGCTGCCGGCGCCGCGCAGGCGTTCGAGCGCGCGCTCGGCTTCGGCATGGGCGGCGGCGGCGGCGGCGACCGCCTGCAGCGTCGCCGCGCTGCTGCCGTAGTCGTCGAGCGCCTGGCGCTGCACCTCGGCGCGCAGCAGCGTCTGGCTCTCGGACTGGCCGAAGACTTCGATCAGCATCTCGCCGAGCTCGCGCAGCGGGCCGGTGTTGACCGGGTTGCCGTTGACGAAGGCGCGCGTGCGGCCTTCGGCATAGACGATGCGGCGGATCACCAGCAGCGCCGGGTCGTCGGCGTCGGCGAGTTCGTGCTCGGCGAGCCAGCGCCGCGCCGGGCTGTCCGCCTCCAGCTCGAAGCTGGCGCTGATTTCGGCCTTTTCCTGGCCGGTGCGGACCAGCGCGGCGTCCGCGCGCAGGCCGATCGCCAGGCCGATGGCGTCGATCAGGATCGACTTGCCGGCGCCGGTCTCGCCGGTCAGCACGGTGAAGCCGCTGCCGAAGTCGAGATCTACCGCATCGATGATTGCGAGATTACGGATTGCTAAATTTTTCAGCATCTTGACGTGCTTATTTAATGTTATTTCGCAGTTCGCCGCCGACGGCGGGGCCGCGCCCCCAATGCAGCTTGTTGCGCAGGATGTTGAAGTACGAATAGTTCTTCGGGTGCACGAGCGTGAGGCGGAAATCGGCTTCGCGCACCTCGAACGATTCGCCGGCGCGCAGCGTCTCGGCGGTCTGGCCGTCGCAGGTGTACATCGCCACGGTGTCCGGATCGCCGCGCAACGCGATGCGGACCGTCTGCCGGCTGCTGACGACGATCGGGCGGTCGGACAGCGTGTGCGGACAGATCGGCACCAGCGTCAGCGCGTCGAGGCCAGGGTGCACGACCGGTCCGCCGCCGGACAGTGCGTACGCGGTCGAGCCGGTCGGGCTGGCGACGATGAAACCGTCGGCACGGTGCTGGGAGATGAACTCGCCGTCGAGCCAGGTCTCGAACTCCAGCATGCGGATCGCCGCCTGATTGCGGATGACGACGTCGTTGACGGCGAGCCGCGCCGCGCCGCGCCTCTGGTCGCGGATCAGCCGCGTCTGCAGCAGCAGGCGCTGCTCGCGCAGGTAATCGCCGGCGAAGATCGCGGCGAGCGCCTCGTGCATCTCGCCGGGCTGCACGTCGACCATGAAACCGACGCGTCCCTGGTTGACGCCGAGCAGCGGCACGCCGGCCGGGGCAAGGTCGCGCGCCGCCGACAGCAGCGTGCCGTCGCCGCCGACGACGATGACCAGGTCGCAGCGCACCAGCTCGTGGCGCGGCAGGCGCTCGACGTCCGCAGGCAGTTCGAGGCCCGGCAGCGTCAGCTCGTCGAGGCGGATGCGGCGGCCATGCGCGCGCAGGACCTCGATCAGCTGGCGCAGCGTCGGAATGACCTGCGGGTCGCGCCGCTTGCCGATGACGCCGACGATCTCGAAGGGATGCATGGAGAAGAACCGGAAATTTGCCGCGGACGTTAGCATGAATGACCCCTGCCGCCATCGGAAATCGTCCTTCAGGCTATTGAAAATGCGCCGGAAAAACCCCATTTTTACGCCATGTCCAAAGCCCTAGACGATCGCGCCGCCGAGCTCCTGAAGCTGCTCGTGGAGCGCTACATCCGCGACGGGCAGCCGGTCGGCTCGCGCACGCTGTCGCGGATGGCGGGCCTGGCGCTGTCGCCGGCGACGATCCGCAATGTGATGGCCGACCTCGACGAGCTGGGCTTCGTCGCCTCGCCGCACACCTCGGCGGGGCGCATCCCGACCACGCGCGGCTATCGCTATTTCGTCGATGCGCTGCTGTCGCCCGAGTCGCTCAGTGCCAACGAGAAGGAACTGATCGCCAGCGAGCTGCTGCCGCGCGACCGCTCGCCGGCCGACCTCGTGCAGGCGGCCTCGAACCTGCTCTCCGAAATGTCGCGGATGGCCGGTGTCGTCACCATGCCGCGGCGCAATCTGGCGGTGCTGCGGCGCATCGAGTTCCTGCCGCTGTCCGGCAATCGCGTGCTGACCATCCTGGTCGTCAACCAGCACGAAGTGCAGAACCGCATCATCTACACGGAGCGTCCGTACGGCGCCGATGAGCTGGAGCGCTACGCCAACCTGCTCAACGAGCATTTCGCCGGCCGCGACCTCGTCAGTCTGCGTCAGGCGCTGGTCGAGGAGGCCGCCGACGCCCAGGCGCACGTCAACCTGCTGCTGCGCGAGGCGGCGACCATGGCCGAGCAGGCGCTGCGGCCGCAGGGCGCCGGCGATTACATCGTCGCCGGCCGGCCGAACCTGATGGGCTTCCAGGAGCTCGCCGACGTACAGCGCCTGCGCGGGCTGTTCGAGGCCCTCGACGCCAAGCGCGATCTGCTCGACCTGTTCGACCAGTGCCTCAATGCCGATCGCGTGCAGCTGTTCATCGGCGACGAATCCGGTTACCGCGTGCTCGACGAGTGCAGCGTGGTCACGGCGCCGTACTACGTGGACGGCAAGATCGCCGGCACGCTCGGCGTGATCGGGCCGACGCGCATGGCCTATCACCGCATCATTCCGATCGTGCGCGAGACGGCGCGGCTGCTGTCTGCCGGCTTGAAAGGCGAGGGCTGAAACCGCAGATAGCGGCGGGGAGCGCGCGGCTTTGCTAGATGCTGGCCGTCCGGCTGGCTATCATGCGCCGCTCTCTCCGCGGCCGGGTGCTCTGGGTACCCGCCTCAACTTTCCCGACGACAGACAGATCGAATAGCGATATGACGGATACTCCCGAGCAGGCGGCCCCCGGCGCCGGCGGCCAGAACGAGCTGGAGACGCTGCGCGCCCAGCTCGACGACGCCGAAGCCCGCGCCGCCGCCGCCAAGGACGCGCAGCTGCGCGCCGCTGCGGACCTCGAAAACACCCGCCGCCGCCTCGAGCGCGAAGCCTCCAACAACCTCAAGTACGCGGCCGAGAAGCTGCTCGGCGAGCTGCTGGCCGTCGCCGACAGTCTCGAGCTGGGCCTGAAGGCCGCCGAACTCGCTGACGGGCCGGCGCGGGCGATGGGCGAGGGCCTGCAGCTCACCTACCGCCAGCTGATGAGCGTGCTCGAGAAGCACGGCGTCAAGCAGATCGACCCGCGCGGCCAGCCGTTCAATCCGGACTTCCATCAGGCGATGTCGATGGCGCCGAGTGCCGCGGTGCCGCCCAATCATGTCCTGGACGTGATGCAGAAGGGGTACAGCCTGCACGAACGCCTGCTGCGTCCGGCGATGGTGGTCGTGGCGCGCGCGCCCGACTGAACAGCGAAAGCGCAAAAAAGCGCAGAAAACGCACCAAAACCCCTTGAAACCCTGCATCGAGCCTTCAGTTAGGCGGCAGGAACAAAACCAATTTCGGAGTCACCCATGGCAAAAATCATCGGCATCGACCTCGGTACGACCAACAGCTGCGTCGCGATCCTCGAGGGCGGCAACGTCAAGGTCATCGAGAACAGCGAGGGCGAACGCACCACGCCGTCGATCGTCGCCTACACCGACGACGGCCAGACGCTGGTCGGCCGCTCGGCCAAGCGCCAGGCGGTGACCAACCCGTACAACACGCTGTACGCCGTCAAGCGCCTGATCGGCCGTCGCTTCGAGGACGCCGAGGTGCAGAAGGCGGTCAAGCATTCGCCGTTCAAGATCGTCAAGGCCGACAACGGCGATGCCTGGGTCGAGGCCAAGGGCAAGAAGCTCGCGCCGCAGCAGGTGTCGGCCGAGGTGCTGCTGAAGATGAAGAAGACCGCCGAGGACTATCTCGGCGAGAAGGTCACCGAGGCGGTCATCACCGTGCCGGCCTACTTCAACGACTCGCAGCGCCAGGCGACCAAGGACGCCGGCCGCATCGCCGGTCTCGAGGTCAAGCGCATCATCAACGAGCCGACCGCGGCGGCGCTGGCCTTCGGCCTCGACAAGGGCGGCAAGAAGGATCAGAAGATCGCGGTCTACGACCTCGGCGGCGGCACCTTCGACATCTCGATCATCGAGATCGCCGACGTCGACGGCGAGAAGCAGTTCGAGGTGCTCGCCACCAACGGCGACACGTTCCTCGGCGGTGAGGACTTCGATCTGCGCGTGATCGAATACATCGCGGCCGAGTTCCAGAAGGAGCAGGGCATCGACCTGCACAAGGATCCGCTCGCCCTGCAGCGCCTCAAGGAGGCGGCCGAAAAGGCCAAGATCGAGCTGTCGAGCTCGACGCAGACCGACATCAATCTGCCGTACATCACGGCGGATCAGACCGGTCCCAAGCACCTGAACATGAAGCTGACGCGCGCCAAGCTGGAGGCGCTGGTCGACGACCTCATCACCAAGTCGATGGAGCCGTGCAAGACCGCGCTGAAGGACGCCGGCCTGAAGCCGTCGGACATCGACGAGGTCATCCTCGTCGGCGGCCAGACGCGCATGCCGAAGGTGCAGGATGCGGTCAAGAGCTTCTTCGGCAAGGAGCCGCGCAAGGACGTCAACCCGGACGAGGCGGTCGCCGTCGGCGCCGCGGTGCAGGGCGCGGTGCTGACCGGCGAGCGCAAGGACGTGCTGCTGCTCGACGTCACGCCGCTGTCGCTGGGCATCGAAACCCTCGGCGGCAAGATGACCAAGCTGATCGAGAAGAACACCACGATCCCGACCAAGAAGTCGGAGACCTTCACCACCGCCGACGACAACCAGACGGCCGTGACGATCCAGGTCTTCCAGGGCGAGCGCGAGATCGCTTCGGCGAACAAGTCGCTCGGTCGCTTCGATCTGCAGGGCATCGCGCCGGCGCCGCGCGGCATGCCGCAGATCGAGGTCATCTTCGACATCGACGCCAACGGCATCCTGCATGTCACCGCCAAGGACAAGGCGACCGGCAAGGAGCAGAGCATCCGCATCACCGCCAACTCGGGTCTGACGGAAGACGAGATCAAGAAGATGGTGAAGGACGCCGAGGCGCACGCCGAGGAAGACAAGAAGTTCAACGAGCTGATCTCGGCGCGCAACCAGGCCGACCAGATGATCCACGGCGTCGAGAAGTCGCTGAAGGATCTTGGCGACAAGGTCGGCGCCGACGAGAAGAAGGCGATCGAGGATGCGCTGTCGGCGGCCCGCGAAGCGGTCAAGGGCGCCGACAAGGATGCCATCACGGCCAAGACCGAGGCGCTGGCGCAGGCATCGGCCAAGCTGATGGAACGCGTCTATGCCGAGCAGGGCGCGGCGGCCGGCGGCGAAGGTGCCGGTGCGGCGCCGGGCGCGGCGGGCGGTGCGCAGGCCGACGGCGATGTCGTCGATGCCGAGTTCACCGAGGTCAAGGACAAGAAGTAAGCGGCACGCAGTACCACGAGCGCCCGGCGTCGAGCCGGGCGCTCTTCTTTGAAGGGCCTGCTGGGGACCGCGATGGGCAAGGGAAGGCTCGAAGCATTCAGCGACGGCGTGATCGCGATCATCATCACGATCATGGTGCTGGAGCTCAAGGTGCCGCACGCACCGACGCTGGACGCGCTGCGCGAGCTATGGCCGACGTTCGTCAGCTACGTGCTCAGCTTTGTCTACGTCGGCATCTACTGGAACAATCATCATCACCTGCTGCATGCCTGCCGTTCGATCAATGGCGGTGTGATGTGGGCGAACCTGCATCTGCTGTTCTGGCTGTCGCTGTTCCCGTTCGTGACCGCCTGGATGGGCGAGAACCATTTCGAAAGCCTGCCGACCGCGCTCTACGGCGCCGTGCTGCTGATGGCGGCGCTGGCCTGGTCGGTGCTGCAGTACGCCATCGTCCGGCACGACGGCCAGCACTCGGTGCTCAAGGCGGCGATCGGGCGTGACTTCAAGGGCAAGATCGCGCTGCTGCTGTATCTGGCCGCGATCGTGCTGTCGTTCTATCAGCGCGTGATCGCCGATCTGATCTACGTGGCTGTGGCATTGATGTGGCTCGTGCCGGATCGCCGGATCGAGTCGAGACTGGAAGCATGAGCAAGCGCGACTATTACGAAGTACTCATGGTCGAAAAGACCGTGAGCGAGGACGGGCTCAAGAAGGCCTATCGCAAGCTGGCGATGAAATACCACCCGGACCGCAATCCGGGCGACAAGGCGGCCGAGGAGCAGTTCAAGGAAATCAGCGAGGCTTACGAAGTCCTTTCCGACGAGAAGAAGCGCGCGATCTACGATCAGTACGGCCACGAAGGCTTGAGCCGCGGCGCCGGTGGTGGCGCCGGCGCCGGCGGCTTCGCCGACATCTTCGGCGATGTGTTCGCCGACATCTTCGGCGGCGGCGGCGGCGGACGCGGCGGTCCGCGCCGCGGTGCCGACCTGCGCTACATGATGGAGCTGACGCTCGAGCAGGCGGTGTTCGGCTCGACCGAGAACATCCGCATCCCGAGCTGGGACGAATGCGAGTCCTGTCACGGCCACGGCACCGCCGACGGCAAGAAGCCGCCGACCTGTCCGACCTGTCGCGGCTCCGGCCAGGTGCGCGTGCAGCAGGGCTTCTTCGTGCTGCAGCAGACCTGCCCGAACTGCCGCGGCCGCGGCACCAGCGTCAGCGATCCGTGCAAGAGCTGCCGCGGCGCCGGCAAGCTGCGCCGCGAGAAGACGCTGGAGGTCAAGATTCCGCCGGGCGTCGATACCGGCGACCGTATTCGCCTGTCCGGCGAAGGCGAACCGGGCGAGGCCGGCGCGCCGAGCGGCGATCTCTACGTGCAAATCAACGTCAAGCCGCACGAGATTTTCGAGCGCGACGGCAACGACCTGCATTGCTCGATGCCGATCTCGGTCGTCACCGCCGCACTCGGCGGCACGCTCGAGGTGCCGACGCTGGAAGGCAAGGTCGAGATCGACGTGCCGGAAGGTTCGCAGAGCGGCAAGCAGTTCCGTCTGCGCGGCCGCGGCGTGCGCTCGGTGCGCACGGCCGGGCCGGGCGATCTGTACTGCACGGTCTTCGTCGAGACGCCGGTGCGCCTCAACAAGCAGCAGAAGGAACTGCTCCGCCAGTTCGGCGAGACGCTCGACAAGGAAGGCGGCAAGCACCACCCGGAAACGTCGAGCTGGCTCGGCAAGGCCAAGCGCTTCTTCGACGATCTGACGACCTGAGCGCCATCGCCGGCGCCCGCGCCGCGCGGGCGTCGGCGCGTGATCGGGCCCCGCCCGGGATCAGGCGAGCCGGTTCAGGCCGTTGTGCGCGGCGACGCGGTAGGCCTCGGCCATCGTCGGGTAGTTGAACGTGGTGTCGATGAAATAGCGCAGGTTGTTGAGGTCGCGGCTCGCCATCACGGTCTGGCCGATGTGGACGATCTCCGAGGCGCGGTCGCCGAAGCAGTGCACGCCGAGCACCTGCAGCGTCTCGGTATGGAACAGCAGCTTGAGCATGCCGCTGGTCTCGTGCGTCATCTGCGCGCGGGCCAGGCTCTTGAACTGTGCGTAGCCGACTTCGTACGGAATCTTCGCCTCGCGCAGCTGGCGCTCGGTCTGGCCGACCGACGAGATCTCCGGCAGCGTGTAGATGCCGCTCGGGATCAGGTCCAGCCGCTGCGGACCGTCGAGTCCGCCGATCAGATGCTGGACCGCGAACTGGCCCTGCACGTAGCCGGCGCTGGCCAGCGCCGGCGGGCCGATCACGTCGCCGACCGCATAGATGTTCGGTACCGCCGTCTGGTAATGGCTGTCGACGGCGATCTGGCCGCGCGAGTTGATCTGGATGCCGAGCGCCTCGATGCCGAGGCCGTCGGTATTGCCGGTGCGGCCGTTGGCCCAGAGCAGCACGTCGGACTTGATCTTGCGGCCGGATTTCAGGTGCAGCAGCACGTCGTGCTCGCGCGCCTCGACGTGGTCGTACTGCTCGTTGTGGCGGATCATGCAGCCCTGCTCGCGCAAGTGGTACGAGAGCGCCTCGGCGATCTCGTCGTCGAGGAAGGACAGCAGGCGGTCCTGGGTGTTGACCAGCGTGACCTTGGAGCCGAGGTTGACGAAGATCGAGGCGTACTCGCAGCCGATCACGCCGGCGCCATAGATCGTGATCGAGAACGGGTGGTCCGGATAGCTGAGGATGCTGTCGCTGTCGCGGATGCGCGGATGCGTGAAGTCCAGCTCCGGCGGATGGTAGGGCCGCGAGCCGGTGGCGATCACGAAGTGCTCGGCGCGCAGCGTCACGGCGGCGCCCTCGCGGTCGACCGACAGGGTATTGGCGTCGACGAAACGCGCGTCGCCGCGGAACACCGGCACCTTGTTGCGCTCGTAGAAGCGCTGCCGGCTGGCGACCTGGGCGTCGACGACCTGGTCCTTGGCGCGCAGCAGCTGCGGATAGCTGACGCGCAGGTCGGCGGTGATCTCGCGCAGCAGCGGGTCGCGGCGGATCGCGGTCAATCGGGTGACGGCCTGGCGCAGGGCCTTGCTCGGGATCGTGCCCCAGTGCGTGCAGCCGCCGCCGACTTCGCGATAGCGCTCGACCAGGGCGACCCGCCGATGGTTCTTCGCGGCCATCATCGCCGCGCCTTCGCCGGCCGGGCCGGAACCGATTACCACCACATCGTAAGCGTGCATCTCGCGTCCTGTTCTGGTCGCGGATGCCGGTCCACCCCGAACGTCAGCCGCGATGCAGCGAATTGTAAAGCGCGACGTACTCCTGCGTAACGCGGTGGCCGCGGTCGAGGTAGATCATCGGCTTGTGCTGTTCGTGCGATTCCTTGACGCGTACCGAGGACGACAGGGTTTGTTCGAGCACCGGCTTGCCTTCGGCGCGCAACTCGTCGATCAGCCGTGTCGGCAGCTTCGAGCGCGCCGAGAACTGGTTGGCGACGATGCCCTCGACGCGCAGTTCCTCGTTGTGGTCGGCGCGGATCTCCTCGATGTTGTCGAGCAGGGTGTAGAGCGCCTGGCGCGCGAATTCGTCGCAGTCGAACGGGATCAGCACGCTGTCGGCGGCGATCAGCGCCGAGCGCGCGTAGAAGTTCAGCGCCGGCGGCGTGTCGATGAAGACGGCGTCGTAACCCTTGAGCTTGCGCAGCGCGTCGCGCAGCTTGTAGATCTTCTGCTTGGCTTCTAGCTTGACGGCGAGCTCGTCGAGGCGCGGATCGGCGGCGACGACGTCGAGGTTCTCGAACGGCGTGCTGGTGACGTAGGTCACGAACGGCGCCGGCGCCAGCGAGAACGACAGCGTCGATTCGAAGAAATCGGCGATCGTGCGGTCGACCGTCGCGGCGCGCGTGCCGAGCAGGTACTGCGTGGCGTTGCCCTGGGTGTCGAGATCGATGACCAGCGTGCGCAGACCGTGGGCCGCAGCGATCGCGGCGAGATTGCAGACGATCGTGGTCTTGCCGACCCCGCCTTTCTGGTTGAAAACCACGCGTTTCATGACGACTCCGTTCCCCGCGGACATTTCGTGCCGGATCTCGCACCGATCATGCCGGGCGCGACAGTGGCAGAATGCTAGCCCAAGCCCGGGCGCCATGGACTGGCCGAATCGCCAGCCGCCGCCGCAGCGCCTCCGCCCGGCCATCTCTCCCGCCACGTCCATCATCATGAAATCCGAATTGAACGTCTTCGTGACCGGCGCCTCGTCCGGTTTCGGTGCGGCCATCGCGCGCCGCTTTATCACCGAGGGTCATCGCGTGATCGCCGCCGGCCGCCGCTCCGAGCGCCTCGCCGAACTGGCCGCCGCGTGCGGCGAGCGCCTGCTGCCGCTGACGCTGGATGTGCGCGACCGCGCCGCGGTCGAGGCGGCGGTCGCCGGCCTGCCGGCGCCGTTCGCTGCCGTCGATGTGCTGGTCAACAACGCCGGTCTCGCGCTCGGCCTGAAGCCGGCCGACCAGGCCGATATGGCCGACTGGGAGCAGATGGTCGACACCAACATCAAGGGCCTGCTCTATGTCACCCGGGCGCTGACGCCGGGCATGGTCGAGCGCGGCCGCGGCCACGTCATCAACCTCGGCTCGGTCGCCGGCGAATGGCCGTATCCGGGCGGCAACGTCTACGGCGGCACCAAGGCCTTCGTCCGCCAGTTTTCGCTGAACCTGCGCGCCGACCTCGTCGGCCGCGGCGTTCGCGTCAGCAACATCGAGCCGGGCATGGCGGAGACGGAGTTCTCGCTGGTGCGCTATCACGGCGATGCCGAAAAGGCCAAGGCGGTCTATGCCGGCATCGAGCCGCTGACGGCCGAGGACATCGCCGATACCGTCTACTGGATCGCGACGCGGCCGGCGCACGTCAACATCAACACGATCTCGCTGATGCCGGAGTGCCAAGCGTTTTCGTCGTTCGCGGTGAAGCGGCAATCCTGAGCCCCGCGGCGGTCGACCGGCCTACAGCGGGCCGGGCGAATGCCTGACGGGTAGCGGCGCAGCGCTGCTTATCCTCCTTGCACAAGGCGCCTGGAGGAGAACATGCGCTCGATCGCAGCTCTATGCGGATGCGCCGGCGTGCTGCTGGCGCTGGGCGCCGGCCTCGCCGGGGCGGCGGTGACGCCGGACGAGAACGTGCTCGTGTTCCGCCGCACGATCATCGATCAGGGCGTCAGCCGCAGCATCGTCTATCTGCGGCCGCGACTGGCGCCGGCGTCGGCGCCGCCGGCCTTGTTCCTGCTGCCGTACCGCAACGGCAGCGCCGACGACATGGCCGATCTCACGCGCGCCGGCCGCCTGGCGCGCGATTACGGCGCCTGGGTCATCGTGCCGGAGGCCTTCACCGGCCTGTGGAACTACAAGATGCTGCTCGGGCCGCTGACGACGCCGAACGATCTGCTGTTCCTCGACCGCGTCATCGACGCGGCGGTCGCCGACTACGGACTCGACGCGCACCGCCTCTACATGGGCGGCTATTCCGGCGGCGCGATGATGACGCTGCGCTACGTCTGCGAGCGCCCCGGGCGGATCGCCGCCGCGGCGCTGGTCGGCGGACAGATGATCCGCACGCTGGCCGACAAATGCGCGACCGCGCCGGCGCCGGCGCTGGCCTTCATCAACGGCCGCGAGGATCCGGTCGGCCCCTACGACGGCGACCTGACGCTGATGTCCTCGCCCGACAGCGCCGCCTTCTGGGCGCGCGCCAACGGCTGTGCGCCGGTGCCGCTGCGCGAGGCGCTGCCGGACCTCGTCGACGACGGCACCACGGTGGTCGTCGATCGCTACCGCGGCTGCACGCACGGCGAGGCGGTGCGTCTCTACACCGTCGAGGGCGGCGGCCATACCTGGCCGGGCGCGGTCGACTTCACGCCGTCGCTTGGCGCGACCACGCAGGACTTCGACGCGACGACGACCTTCATGTCGTTCCTGGTGCCGTTCTCGACCGCGGAGGGCGTGCGATGAAGCGGACCTTGTTCCTCATCGCCGCGTGGCTGGGCACGGCCGTGGCGCAGGCGGCGGCGCCGCTCGGTGCCGAATTTCGCGTCAACGGCACGACGGCGCTCGACCAGCAGCGGCCGGCGCTGGCGCGCGCCGGCAACGGCCGCTTCGTCATCGCCTGGGACAGCAGCGAAGCGGGCGGGGCGGCGGGCGACGTCTACGCACGCCGCTACGCGGCCGATGGCACGCCGCTCGGCGCCGAGTTCCGCGTCAACAGCACCACGCGCAATCGCCAATATGCGCCGCGCGTCGCTGTCGACGCCGACGGGGGTTTCGTCGCCGCCTGGCTCAGCAACGCGCAGCACAGCGTCGGCCTGTCGCTGTACGCGCGCCGCTACGGCGCGGACGGCGTGCCGCTCGGGCCGGAGTTCCGCGTCGACAGGACCGGCCGCGCGACCTCGGCGCAGTTCGACGTGGCGATGGCGCCGAACGGCGCGTTCGTCGTCGTCTGGGTCGATCGCGACGCGATCGTCGGCGCCAGCTTGCAGGCGCGCTACGTCAACGCCCAGCGCTATACGCGCGACGGATGGGCCGACGGCGCCCCGATCGCGGTCTACGACAGCACGCTGTTCCAGGTTCGCGTGCCGAGCGTCGCCAGCGACGCGGCTGGCAACTTCGTCGTCGCCTGGTTCGTCGGCGCCAACAGCATCTGGGCGCGGCGCTACGATGCCGCCGGCAGGGCGCGCGGTCCGGGCTTTCGCGTCAGTACCGCCGGCGACCAGGTCGACCGGCCGCGGATCGCCGCCAGTGCCGGCGGTGCGTTTGCGATCGCCTGGGAGACCGGCGACGAGGCCTTCGCCGACACCGGCGTCTACCTGCGTGCCTACAACGCCGCCGGTCACGCGACGATGGCGCCGGCACGCGTCGACCGCCGCATGCTGCGCTTTCCCGAAATCGCCTTCACGAACGATACGCAGCTGGTGGTCGCCGCACACGGCGATGCGATCTACGGGCAATGCTGGAATGTCACCGGCACCGCGCTTGGCGGCGCCTTTCGCGTCGACGCGTCGCCGACGCTGCACACGCCGTTGCTGGCGAGCGTCGCCAGCGACGGCGGCGGGCAGCTGCTGTTCGCGTGGCAGAACTTCAGCGTTGCCGCCGGCCGCGACATCTACGCGCGCCTGTTCTCGCGCTGCTGAGATTCGTTCGTCGCTGGCGGCGCGGCGGCGGTGCGCGGCCAGCGCGTTTGCGCGCGCCGCGCCGAGGCGTGCACCTCGGCGAGCGCGACGATGCGCTCGAGATCGTCCGGATCGACATCGATGAACGAATCGATCTCTTTCAGCGCGTGCGCGAGATCGACGGGCTGCAGCGACAAGTAATTGCGTGCCGGCGCCGGGCGCGCCCGCACCCAGGCGACCGGATAGCGGCGCCAGCGGAACAGGGCGTTGAACAGGACGGCGACGGCCAGCATGACGACGACGTTGAGCAGCACCGGGTGCAGCAGGTAGTCGTAGCCGAGCGCGTGCACGGAGGGGCCGCCGATCACTGCCGTCAGCGCGGTCGCGCCGCCGGGCGGGTGCAGGCAGCGCAGATAGTGCATCGCCCCGAGCGCGAGACCCACTGCTGCCGCCGAGGCCAGTAGCGGATCATGCAGCCAGCGCTGGCAGCTCACGCCGGCGAGCGCGGACACCAGGTGTCCGCCGAAGACCGGCCACGGTTGCGACAGCGCGCCGTGCGGCACGCCGAACAGCAGCACGGCTGAGGCGCCCATGGAGGCGACGATCAGCATCTGCGCGCCGGCGTCGAGATCGCGGCCGAGCCCCAGTACCGCGGCAATCGCGACGAAACCGCCGAGCGCCGACAGCAGGCGTTCGGCATGGCTGACCGGGCTTTGCTCGACGCCGAGCCAGTGCAGCAGCCAGGGCAGTGAAAAACGGGGACTGTTCACGCGTTCGCCGTTGAAGTCGTGAGATCAAGAAACATCGTCAAAAAGAGAGGGCGCCGCTGCGCCCTCTCGCTTACTGCATGGACACCGCGGCGCCTTTGCCGCGGTGATCGCGCTACGCCGCCATCCGGCGCAGCCCGTCGCCGCCTCAGGCTGCCATCTGGCGAAGCATGTACTGCAGCACGCCGCCGTTCTCGTAGTACTCCCACTCCTTCGGCGTGTTGATGCGCACCCTGGCCTTGAACTTTACGGTCGAACCGTCGGCCTTGCGGGCGCTGACGCTGACTTCGCGGGCGCCGTTGACGAGGCCGTCAAAGTCGAACACTTCCGTGCCATCGAGGCCGAGGCTTTGCGCGCTCTGACCGTCGACGAAGTTCAGCGGCAGCACGCCCATGCCGACGAGGTTCGAGCGGTGGATGCGCTCGAAGCTCTCGGAAATGACCGCCTTGACGCCAAGCAGTATCGTGCCCTTGGCCGCCCAGTCTCGCGACGAACCGGTGCCGTATTCCTTGCCGGCGAGCACCACGAGCGGGGTGCCGTCGGCCTGGTATTTCATCGCCACATCGTAGATCGCCTCGACCTCGCCGGCCTTGCCGTCCTTGCCGATGTAGCGGGACACGCCGCCCTCGACGCCGGGCGTCATCGCGTTCTTGATGCGCGTGTTGGCGAAAGTGCCGCGCATCATGATCTCGTGATTGCCGCGACGCGAGCCGAAGCTGTTGAAGTCGGCCTTCCTGACGCCGTGCGCTTCCAGGTACTTGCCGGCCGGGCCGTCCTTCTTGATGTCGCCGGCCGGCGAGATGTGGTCGGTCGTGATCGAGTCGCCGAGCACGGCGAGCACGCGCGCGCCGCGAATGACGGGAATGCCCGGCACGGTTTTGGTCATGCCGACGAAGTACGGCGGGTTCTGGATGTACGTCGACTTCGGATCCCAGTGATAGGTCTCCGACTTGTGCACCTGGATCGACTGCCAGCGCTCGTCGCCCTTCAGCACGTTCGCATAGCTCTTCTTGAACAGCTCGCTGGTGACGGCCTTGGCGACCGTCTCCTGAATCTCGGCGTTCGACGGCCAGATGTCCTTGAGGTAAACGTCCTGGCCGTTCTTGCCCTTGCCGATCGGCTCGCTCGTCAGGTCGATGTCGGTGGTGCCGGCGAGCGCGTGCGCGACGACCAGTGGTGGCGAGGCGAGGTAGTTCATGCGCACGTCCTGATGGACGCGGCCCTCGAAGTTGCGGTTGCCCGACAGCACCGCCGAGACGCTCAGCGTGTTGTCCTGGATGGCCTTGCCGATCGGTTCGTCGAGCGGGCCGGAGTTGCCGATGCAGGTCGTGCAGCCGTAGGCCGAGACGTAGAAGCCGAGCGCTTCGAGGTCTTCGAGCAGGCCGGCCTTCTTCAGATATTCGGTGACGGCGAGCGAGCCTGGCGCCAGCGAAGTTTTCACCCAGGGCTGCGTGCGCAGGCCGGCGGCGCGCGCCTTGCGCGCGAGCAGGCCGGCGCCGATCAGTACCGACGGGTTCGAGGTGTTGGTGCATGAGGTGATCGCGGCGATCACGACCGCACCGTCCTTGAGCTGGAAGGTTTCGCCCTTGTGCGTGACGGTCGCCGGCCCCTTCGACGGACGCAGCTTCTGCTCGCCCTCGAAGGCCTTGCGGAAGTTGGCCTTGACGTCGGACAGCAGCACGCGGTCCTGCGGACGTTTCGGACCGGCCATCGACGGCTTGATGCTGCCGAGGTCGAGATGCAGCACGTCGCTGTACTCGGCCTCCGGCGCATCCGGCGTCCACCACATGCCCTGCGCCTGCGCGTAGGCCTTGACGACGGCGATGTGCTCCTCGCTGCGGCCGGTCAGGCGCAGATAGTTCAGCGTTTCCTCGTCGATCGGGAAAATGCCGCAGGTCGCGCCGTATTCCGGCGCCATGTTGCCGATCGTGTTGCGGTCCGACGCCGACAGATTGGCGATCGCCGGACCGAAGAACTCGACGAACTTCTCGACCACGCCGCGCTTGCGCAGCATCTCGGTGACGGTGAGCACCAGGTCGGTCGCGGTTGCGCCTTCGGCGAGCTTGCCGGTGACGCGCACGCCGATCACTTCCGGAATCAGCATCGACGAAGGCTGGCCGAGCATCGCCGCTTCCGCCTCGATGCCACCGACGCCCCAGCCGAGCACGCCGATGCCGTTGACCATCGTCGTGTGCGAGTCGGTGCCGAAGCACGAGTCGGGGTAAAGCACGCCGTCGCTGTTCTCGAAGACGACGCGGGCGAGATATTCGATGTTGACCTGGTGGACGATACCGGTATCGGGCGGCACCGCCTTGAAGTTCTTCAGCGCTTCCTGGCCCCAGCGCAGGAAGGTGTAGCGCTCCTGGTTGCGCTGGAATTCGACCTTGGCGTTGAGCTCGAGCGCGTCACGGCTGCCGTAGTAGTCGATCATCACCGAGTGGTCGATGACCAGTTCGACCGGGCACAGCGGATTGACCTTGGCCATGTCGCCGCCGAGATTCTTCATCGCGTCGCGCATCGCCGCGAGATCGACGACGCAGGGCACGCCGGTGAAGTCCTGCAGCACCACGCGCGCCGGCGTGAAGTTGATGTCCTTGTTCGGCAGTTGCTTGAGATCGGCGCCGGCGAGGGCTTCGATGTCGTCCTTCGTGGTGTTGACGCCGTCCTCCCAGCGCAGGAGGTTTTCGAGCAGGATCTTGTGCGAGTAGGGGATGCGCGAAAGCTTGTATTTCGGCTCCAGCGCCTTGAGATTGAAATACGTGTAGGTCTTGGACCCGACCGTCAAGCTGGCTTTACTCTTGAAACTGTCCGTCATGGCGCGTTTCTCGGTATGGCTGCCGGGATGCCGCAAAGGCAGCGGTGGCTGGACATGAAGGTCTCGCGTGGCGAGCTTCGGATGCACTGATCGTCGCCATTATTGCGCAGCCCGTGCGGCGGCGGTAAAAAAATGAGCCCGCCGGTCTGCACCGGCGGGCTCATTCAACCGCTTGGGTACTGCATTTCGCACCGGCGCCCCACATCGACGCCGCACGGAGACGGCGCCGATGCGCGACGGGCGGGGCTTTAGGCCACTTCCACCGACTTCGCCGTCTCCGCGTACTCTTCGATCTTGTCGAAGTTCAGGTACTGGTAGATCTTGTCGGCGTTCTTGTCGACGATGCCCATCTCGGCGAGGTACTCCTCGCGCGTCGGCAGCTTGCCCATCTTCGAGGCGATCGCCGCGAGTTCCGCCGAGCCGAGGAACACGTTGGTGTTCTTGCCGAGGCGGTTGGGGAAGTTGCGCGTCGAGGTCGAGATCGCCGTGGCGCCTTCCTTCATCTGCGCCTGGTTGCCCATGCACAGCGAGCAGCCCGGCATTTCGGTGCGCGCACCGGCCGTGCCGAAGGTGTTGTAGACGCCTTCCTGCGTGAGCTTGGCGGCATCCATCTTGGTCGGCGGGGCCACCCACAGGCGCACCGGGATGTCCTTCTTGCCCTCGAGTAGACGGCCGGCGGCGCGGAAGTGGCCGATGTTCGTCATGCACGAGCCGATGAAGGCCTCGTCGATCTTGGTGCCGGCCACTTCGGAGAGGAACTTGGCGTCATCCGGATCGTTCGGGCAGCAGACGATCGGTTCCTTGATCTCGTTGAGGTCGATCTCGATGACCGCGGCGTACTCGGCATCCTTGTCGGCTTCGAGCAGCTGCGGATTGGCGAGCCAGGCTTCCATCGCCTTGATGCGGCGTTCCAGCGTGCGCGCATCCTTGTAGCCGTCGGCGATCATGTTCTTCATCAGGACGATGTTCGAGTTCATGTACTCGATGATCGGTTCCTTGTTGAGCTTGATCGTGCAACCGGCGGCCGAGCGTTCGGCCGAGGCGTCGGACAGCTCAAAGGCCTGTTCGACCTTGAGGTTCGGCAGGCCTTCGATCTCGAGCACGCGGCCCGAGAAGATGTTCTTCTTGCCGGCCTTGGCGACGGTCAGCAGACCCGCCTTGATCGCGTACAGCGGGATCGCGTGCACGAGGTCGCGCAGCGTCACGCCCGGCTGCATCTCACCCTTGAAGCGGACCAGCACCGATTCCGGCATGTCGAGCGGCATCACGCCGGTCGCGGCGGCGAAGGCGACGAGGCCCGAGCCGGCCGGGAACGAAATGCCGATCGGGAAGCGCGTGTGCGAATCGCCGCCGGTGCCGACGGTATCCGGCAGCAGCAGGCGGTTCAGCCAGGAGTGGATGACGCCGTCGCCCGGGCGCAGCGCCACGCCGCCGCGGTTGCTGATGAAGGCCGGCAGTTCGCGATGGGTCTTGACGTCGACCGGCTTCGGATACGCGGCGGTGTGGCAGAAGGACTGCATCACCAGATCGGCCGAGAAGCCGAGGCAGGCGAGGTCCTTGAGTTCGTCGCGCGTCATCGGACCGGTGGTGTCCTGCGAGCCGACCGTCGTCATCTTCGGTTCGCAGTAGGTGCCCGGACGGATGCCCTGGCCTTCCGGCAGGCCGCAGGCGCGGCCGACCATCTTCTGCGCCAGCGTGTAGCCCTTGCCGGTGTCCTTCGGCGAAGAAGGCAGGCGGAACAGGGTCGAGGCGGGCAGGCCGAGGAATTCGCGCGCCTTGGCGGTCAGCGAGCGGCCGATGATGAGGTTGATGCGGCCGCCGGCGCGCACTTCGTCGAGCAGCACCTGGCTCTTGAGTTCGAAGTTGGCGGCGACGGCGCCGTCCTTTTCGATCTTGCCTTCGTACGGGAAGATGTCGAGGACATCGCCCATTTCAAACTTGGAAACGTCGACTTCGATCGGCAGCGAGCCCGAGTCTTCCTGGGTGTTGAAGAAGATCGGCGCGATCTTGCCGCCGAGCGTCACGCCGCCGTAGCGCTTGTTCGGCACGAACGGGATGTCTTCGCCGGTCGCCCAGATCACGCTGTTGGTCGCCGACTTGCGCGACGAGCCGGTGCCGACCACGTCGCCGACGTAGGCAACGACGTTGCCCTTCTTCTTGAGGTCCTCGATGAACTGGATCGGGCCGCGCTTGCCTTCCTCTTCCGGCTTGAAGGCGGCGTCCGGGCGGACCATCTTCAGCATCGCGAGGTAGTGCAGCGGGATGTCCGGGCGGCTCCACGCATCCGGCGCCGGCGACAGGTCGTCGGTGTTGGTCTCGCCCGGCACCTTGAACACGGTGACGGTGATCTTCTTGGCGACTTCCGGGCGGCTGGTGAACCACTCGGCGTCGGCCCAGGACTGGATCACGGCCTTGGCGTTGGCATTGCCGGCCTTGGCCAGCTCGGCGACATCGTGGAAGAAGTCGAACATCAGCAGCGTCTTCTTCAGCGCGTCGGCGGCAACGGCGCCGACTTCGGCGTCGGCCAGCAGCTCGATCAGCGGCTTGACGTTGTAGCCGCCGACCATCGTGCCGAGCAGTTCGGTGGCCTTGGCGCGCGAAATCAGGCCGACCTTGATGTCGCCGTGGGCGACGGCGGCGAGGAACGATGCCTTGACCTTGGCGGCGTCATCGACGCCCGGCGGCACGCGGTGCGTGAGCAGGTCCACGAGGAAAGCCTCTTCGCCCGCCGGCGGGTTCTTGATCAGTTCGATCACTTCGGCGGTCTGCTGTGCGGTCAGCGGCAGCGGCGGAATGCCGAGAGCGGCGCGCTCGGCAAGGTGTTGGCGATAGGCTTGCAGCATGGTGTTTGGCGGTCCGGTTTCGAAAGAACGGGGATCTGCGGCCGCGCCATCACCCTGGAATCCGCAACGCTGGGGCTCACGGGGCGCTGCGCGCCGCGACCGCCATTGTAGCATCGGACGCTTTCGCGGAGCGCGGCTTGAAGCGCACGGCTGCGGCCGATGCGCTGCCGGCGCGGCCGTTTCAGCCCGCCGCGCGGCGTTCGAACAGCGCGCGGACGATGTCGCGGTGGGCGTGGCGGTCGAGCCGGTAGCCCCACAGCGCGACCATCGACAGCAGCGCGCCGGCCGCCGGAATCAGCGCGACGCTGCTGCGGATCGCCTGCAGCGCGCCAGCCTGCTGTGTCTGGTTGGCGACAAAGCCGCTGGCATCGAACAGCAGGCCCAGCAGCAGCGCCGACAGGCCGATCGCGATTTTCTGCGTGAACGAGGCGATGCCGAAAACCTTGGCCTCGTCGCGGCGGCCGAAATGCCACTCGTTGTACTCGACGGTGTCCGGCAGCATGGCCCAGAAGCAGATGGCATGCGAGGTCATGCTGAGCGCCACCGCGGTCAGCAGCGCGATCGACAGCGGCAGCGGCAAATCGACCGGCAAGGCCAGCGGCAGCGCCGCCGCCGCGGTCGCCACGCTACCGAGCAGCCAGCCGGCGCGCTTGCTGGTGCGGCGGATGATCCAGACCCAAAGCGGTGCGCTGACGACGCTGACCGCCGTCAGCAGCGGCACCGCGTAAGGAATCAGCGCCTCGGCGCCGAGCACGTACTTGAAGAAGTACACCAGCGTGCGCGTATGCAGCGTCAGGGTCAGCGAGATCACGAACTTGCCGGCCAGCAGGCGCAGCAGCGGCGGGCTGGCGCGGACCACGCGCAGGAAGGCGAGGGCGTCCGGCACGAAGGTGCGGGCGTGCGCCGCGCTGACCGCGGCACGCGGGCGCTCATGGACGGCCGCGAAACAGGCGACGAAGCTCGCCGTCGCCAGGGCGCCGATCAGCGCCGCCGCCGCGGTGTACGCGGCGTGACCGGCGCCGAACGCCGCGGCCAGACTCGGCAGCAGATAGGCGACCGCGGCGCCGCCGAGGAAAGCCAGCTGCATGCGCAGGCCGGTCAGCGCGGTGCGCTCGTCGCTGTCCTCGGTGATCGCGACCGACAGCGAGCTGTACGGAATGGCGACCGCCGTATAGAGGGTGCGCACGATGATGTGCGTGACGAGCGTGTAGGCGAGGAGCCAGGGCAGCGGCAGTGCCGGGCCGGAAAAGGCCAGTGCGAACGCCAGCGCCAGCGGCACCGAACCGTACAGCAGGAAGCTGCGGTAGTTGCCAAGGCGGCCGCGCACGCGGTCGGCGACGACGCCCATCAAGGGGTCGCTGACGCAGTCCCACAGCGATGCGACGAAGAACGACAGGCCGGCCCATGCCACCGGAATGCCGAGCACGTCGGTGTAGAAGAAGATCAGGAACAGGCCCAGGCCCTGCCAGTACAGGTTGAGGCCGAAATCGCCGACTGCGAAGCCGAGCCGCTCGCGCAGCGGCAGGCCGCGACGCGCACGAACGCTGGCGGACGGCGGCTGCGGCATGCTTCCCCCTGGAACGGTCATCGGCGGGCAACGGTCGGCGACGATGGCGCAGTCTCGCACGCACCGCCGGGCCACGAAACTTCTGCAGCGCTACCATAACGGACAGACGTGGCGCGACAGCGCGAAGGGAAGGCGATGAAGCCAGGCGACCGCAAACCGACGATCAACGATGTAGCCCGCCTCGCCGGGGTTTCGATCAAGACCGTTTCACGCGTCATCAACAAGGAGCCGAACGTTCGCGACGAAGTGCGCGAGCGCGTGCTGCGTGCGACGACGCAGCTCGGCTATCGGCCGAACTTTTCGGCGCGCAGCCTCGCCGGGCAGCGCTCGTATCTGGTCGGCTACCTGTTCGGCGATGCCGGCGGCGACTACGCGCACCGCGTCGAAGTCGGCATCCTCGACCGCTGCCGCGCCGCCGGCTATCACCTGCTGGTCGAACAGATCGACGCCGCGGCGCCCGACGTCGCCGAACGCACCGCGGCGCTGGTCACCCAGCTGCGCCTCGATGGTGTCGTGCTGACGCCGCCGATCACCGACCATGCCGATGTGCTGCGCGTGCTGCGCGAGGTCGGCGTGCCGTACGTGCGCATCGCGCCGGACCGCCACGACGACGTCTCGCCGTTCGTCGAGATCGACGACGAGGCGGCCGCCTGCGAGCTGACCACGCATCTGATCGGCCTCGGCCACCGCCGCATCGGTTTCATCAAGGGCGACCCCGGCCATGCCGCGGCGCGCCTGCGCTACGACGGCTTCTGCCGGGCCCTGCGCGAGCACGGCCTCGAACTGCAGCCCGCGTTCATCGGCCAGGGCGATTTCTCTTATGCCTCGGGGCTCGCGGCGGCGCGTGGCCTGCTGCGCGGCGACCAGCGGCCGAGCGCGGTGTTCGCCGGCAACGACGACATGGCGGCGGCGGTGATCGCCGTTGCGCACGAGGCCGGCCTGCGCGTGCCGGGCGAGCTGTCGGTGGTCGGCTTCGATGATGCACCGATCGCCGGCGTGGTCTGGCCGCCGCTGACGACGGTCCGTCAGCCGATCGTGCGGATGGCCGAGACCGCCGCCGAGCTGCTGCTGACGCGGGCCGCGCCGAAGCGCGGCGGCGAAGCCGGCGAGACACCGCCGCGACACCGGCTTGCCTACGAGATCTGTCTGCGCCGTTCGACCGCGCCGCCGGCCTGAACGACGGCGCCCCGGACGCAGCCGGGGTGCCGTTGCCGCCATGGTGATCCCGTGCCGGGACCCGATGCCGCGGGCTAGAACTCGATGCCGAAGTTGGCGCCGAAGGTCCGCGGCGGCAGGTACTGCGCCTGCCAGACGCCGAAGGCGTTCTGGGCGCTGGTCTTGACGTCGTCGTCCTCGAGGTTGCGCACGTAGACGTCGACATACCAGGGCTGCTGCGCCGCCGCCGTGTAGCGCAGCGCCAGATCGGTGCGCGTGTAGGCATCCTGGCGGTCGCCCTCGCCGAGGTTGAAAACGCTGAGCCAGCTCGCCGTCTCGTAGTGGACTGCGACGCGCGGCGCCAGCACCGCGCCGTTGCCGAGATGGAACTTGTGCTCGTACAGCAGCTGCGCGGCAAAGCTCGGCGCGTGCGGCAGCTCGTTGTCGGTGACGTCGAGGCAGCTGCTGACGCCGGCGACCGGGTTGCCGTGGCGGTCGACGCAGGGGGCGGGCAGCGCGTAGTCGTTGCTGCCGGCGATCAGCTCGCCGAGCTGGGTGTGCGTGTAGGCCATCGACAGCTGCACGCGATCGTCGCGCGTGATCCGGGCGGCGAGCTCGGATTCGATGCCCCAGACCTTGGCGCCTTCGGCGTTCGAGGTCGCCAGCGAATGGGTGCCGTCGGGGTTGGTGACCGGGGCGCTGAACTGGAAGTCGGTGAAGTCCTCGTAGTAGACGGCGTTATTCCACGTCAGCTTGCCGCCGAAGAAGGTGTTCTTGATACCGAGCTCGTAGTTCGTCAGCTCTTCCGGCCCGTACTCGCGGCCGCCGTCCTGCAGGCCGCCCGACTTGTAGCCGGTCGAGACGCTGGCGTAGCCGAGGAAGTCCTTG
This sequence comes from Solimonas variicoloris DSM 15731, assembly GCF_000382285.1. Lineage (GTDB taxonomy): Bacteria > Pseudomonadota > Gammaproteobacteria > Nevskiales > Nevskiaceae > Solimonas > Solimonas variicoloris. The sequence continues at coordinate 153,313 of NZ_KB907927.1, forward strand.
CTGAAGTCGTAGGACACGCGCGCCAGCCAGGTCAGCTTGTTGCCGCTGTAGTGGCCGTCGTTGTGCTGGTAGGCGGTGAAGCCCGAACCCGGCGCGCGCGGGTCGGTGCTCGGGTCGATCGGCACCTCGCCGAGCGCCGGCGGATTGTTGGCCGGATCCCAGCCGTTGTTGGTGCCGCCTTCGTTCTTGCGGTCGTCGGCGGTGTAGCGCAGGCCGCCGGTCAGGTGCAACGCGTCCGTCAGGTTCCAGGTCGCCTGGCCGAACACGGCCTTCGAATCGACCGTCTCCTTCGGCTGGATGAACGAGCCCTGCCACGACACCGTGCCCTGCTGGGTGCCGTTGAAGATCGGGATGTCGAAGCGGATGCCGTTGTCCTCGGCGGCGTAGTAGAGGCCGAGGATCCAGTCGACGGTGTGCTGGCCGCGCGACTGCAGCTGCAGCTCGTGGCTCTGGTTCTTGTACGTCGACCAGTTGGTGCGGTCCTCCTGGAAGGTGGCACCGCTGGCGAAACTGGTCGGCGCCAGCGCGCCGCCGTCCTGATCGAACGTCGACTGGCCGGAGTAGCGCGAGAAGCCGGCGATGTAGGCGAACTCGAGATCGTCGCTGATCGTGTAGTCGACGCGGCTGCGCAGCGTCGTCACGTCGCGGTCGACGTAGGGCGCGGTGTCGATCAGCGCCGACCAGCGGTCCTGGCCGGCGCGTGGCGTCTGCATCAGGTTCATGTTGGGGGTGCCGCGGTCGACGAAGTATTCGTACGACAGCGTCCAGCTCAGCCTGTCGAGCGGCTGCCAGAGCGCGCTGACGCGCAGCGCGCTCTGATCCTGCGCGTTGTACTTGTCGCCGCCCTGCACGAACAGGTTCGGATCGATCGCTTCGAACGGCTTGGTGCCGCCGCTGGCGGCGTAGGCGGCCTGCTGCTCGGCGAGGCTCGGCAGCTTCGGCGACTGGTAGTCGACGTAGCCGTCGTGCTGCTCGTGCACGAAGGCCAGGCGCACCGCCAGCGTGTCGGCCAGCGGCAGATTCAGCGCGCCGCGCGCGCCGAAGCGGGCATAGTCGCCGATGCCGCCTTCGAGCGCGGCCGAGGTCTGGCCGAGCACCGGCTTGGCGGTCTGCATATTGACCGCGCCGACCGTCGAGTTGCGGCCCCACAGCGTGCCCTGCGGTCCGCGCAGGACCTCGATTGCGCTCATGTCGAACAGCAGCGAGGTCGCGCCCTCGGCGCGTGGCGAGTAGATGCCGTCGACGAAGATCGCGACCTCCGGATCGGCGTACTCGGTCTTGGCGCTGTCGTTGCCGATGCCGCGCATCGTCATCGTGATGACGCCGTGGTCGCCCTGCGTCGTCGCCTGGAAGCTCGGCACGAGATGGACCACGTCCTGCACGGTCTGTACGTGGGCGTCGGCGAGGGCCTGCGCATCGAGCGCGGTGACGGCGACCGGCGTGTCCTGCAGCGAGGTCGTGCGCTTGGTGGCGGTGACGATGACCTCGGCGATCGCGTCGTCGGCGGGCGCGGCCCCGGCCGCCGGCGCCGCCGCTTCCTGCGCGCGCGCGGCCTGCGTTCCGGCGAGAAAGGCCAGCGCGGCGGCCTGTGTCGTGAACAGTCCGGTCTTCTTGCGGAACGTGAAATCCCTACGGCCCATCGGTATCTCCTCTCGTGGCGTGGCGCCTTATGTCTTGAACGGTCCGCGCACATGGGCGCCGCCGTTCTTGTATTGGCGGCGATGCTGCCGCCAAAAGACAACGCTGTTAATAGGTCAAGGAAGGCGCCTGCGTGCCGCTGCCAGGCAGAACCGGAAGCCGCGCAGCGGCTGTCATCAGACACAATGACAGCGCTATCATCGGCGGATAGAAGCGGTTCGAACCGCGCAGGAGGAGAAACGGATGCTCAAGAACCTGCTGATCGTCGGCGGCGGTACTGCCGGCTGGCTGACGGCGGCGCTGCTGTCGAAGCTGCTGGCGACCGGTCGCGGCGGCGTGGCGATCACCCTGGTCGAGTCGCCTGAGATCGCGACCGTCGGCGTCGGCGAGGGGACCTTCCCGTCGATTCGCGGCACGCTGGCGAGCATCGGCCTGTCCGAGGCCGACTTCCTGCGCGGCAGTCACGGCGCGTTCAAGCAGGGCATCCACTCCGCCGACTGGGTACGTGCGCCGGGCACCCCAGGCATGCCCAGCTACTTTCATCCGTTCAGTCTGCCGAGCCAGCGCGGTTCGCTGGAGCTGCTGCCGTACTGGTTGCTCGGCGCGGCCGGCGATGTGCCGTTCGCCGAGGCCGTGACGCTGCAGAAGACGCTGACCGACGCGCGCCGCGGTCCGAAGCGTATCGCCGACGGCGACTACGAAGGCGCGATGAACTATGCCTACCACTTCGACGCCGCCTGCTTCGCCCAGGTGCTCGCCGCGCACGCCCGGCGCGCCGGCGTCGAGCACGTGCTGGCGACCGTCGAGCGTGTCGAGCTCGGCGAGGACGGTCATATCGCGGCCGTGCATACGCGCGAGCGCGGCGCGCTGCGCGCCGATCTCTATGTCGACTGCACCGGCTTTCGCGCGGCGCTGATCGGCGAAGCGCTCGGCACGCGCTTCCAGGGCATGAACGGCGTGCTGTTCAACGACCGCGCGCTGGCGATGCAGGTGCCGTATGCGCGGCCCGACGCGCCGATCGCTTCGTACACGATTGCCAGCGCACAGGAATGCGGCTGGATCTGGGACATCGGTCTGCAGCAGCGCCGCGGGGTCGGCTACGTCTATTCGAGCCGCTATTGCGATGACGCGTGTGCCGAGGCGGTGCTGCGCCGCTACGTCGGCGCCGCCGGCGATGGCCTGCCGGTCCAGCCGATCCGGCTGCGCGTCGGCTATCGCGAGACGCCGTGGTTCCGCAATTGCGTCGCGGTCGGCCTGGCCGGCGGTTTCGTCGAGCCGCTGGAATCATCGGGCATCGGCCTGATCGAGACGGCGGCCTACCTGATCGGCCACCTGTTCCCGCATGGCGGCGAGCTGGCGGCGACGGCGCGGCTCTTCAACCGCCTGATGGTCGGGCGCTACCGCCGCATCTTCGACTTCATCAAGCTGCACTACTGCCTGACGCAGCGCCGCGATACGCCGTTCTGGATCGACAACGCCGACCCGCGCAGCGTGCCGGACGCCTTGCGCGAGAAACTGGCGATGTGGCGCACGCGGCCGCCGCATCGCCTCGATTTCGTCACCGATCTGGAGATGTACCTGCCGGCCAGCTGGCAGTACGTGCTCTACGGCATGGAGTTCCGCACCGATCTGGCCGCACGCCGCTCAAGTTATCCGCGCTACGACGAAGCGCAGCGCGAATTCCGCATGATCCGCGAGGTCGCCCGCCATGCGCTGAGCGATCTGCCGGATCATCGCGCGCTGGTCGAGCGGCTATGCACCGGCGTGGCGCCGCAGCTGGCGCGCGGCACCTGAGTCCGCGTCAGCCGGATTTTCGCGAGCAGGTGTTGATGCCGAGGATGCGATACAGCGGGCAGATGCCGATCGTGCCGGTGATCAGCGGAATCAGGCCGAGCAGGCCATACCAGTGCGCTTTGCCGTCGCCGAACACGAAGAAGGCGAGCAGCACGACGCCGAGCGCGATGCGGACGAGGCGATCGGTGGAACCGACGTTATTGCTCATCATGGGAACGATGCTCCGGAGCGTGGTTCAGGCGGTGGCCGTGCCCGGCTGCAGCGCCGGGGCCATTTCCTCGTAGGCGGCGACCGCGTTGGCGGCATACATCAGCGACGGCCCGCCGCCCATGTAGACGGCCATGCCGAGCGCCTCCTCGATCTCGAGGCGGGTCGCGCCGGCCTTCAGCAGGGCCTGCATGTGAAAGCCGATGCAGGCGTCGCAGTGCGCGGCGACGCCCAGCGCCAAGGCGATCAGCTCCTTGGTCTTGGTGTCGAGCGCGCCCGGCTGGGTCGCGGTGCGCGCCAGCGCGCTGAAGCCGGCCAGCGGTTCGGGAATGTCGGCGCGCAGCTTGGCCAGATTGCGCGAAACCTCACGCGTGAGGTCCGTGTACTTCCGGGCGCCGTCGGCCATGCCGCACTCCTTGATCGATTCAGTGTGCGATAGGGTCATCGCCGCGCGAGCGCGGAGCATTGATCGGCATCAAGCCTCGCGTCTTATGGGCAGAAGCCGTCGCCGGGATTCGAGTCGAGCTGTAGTTCGGTGAAGCTCAGTGCGAAGCGGCCTGCCGTCGACAGCTCGAACGGACGTTCGACTTTGGCGAGGTCGGCGCCGGCCGCGGCGAAGCAGGCGAGCTTGATGCGCGCGGTGCGCCACACGCCCGGCGGGGCCTGCGCGAACAGGGCGGTGGCGTCGAGTGTCGCGCCGCAGCTTTCGCCGCAGCCGAGGTGCAGGCGCACCGGCGCATCCGGCGCGGCGTCGACGCGGTATTCGAGCCGCAGCACCATGTCGCCGTTGGCCTGGCGGCGCAGGTCGGTCGGCGGGCCTTCGACGTAGACCGCGGCCTCGCCGTCGCCGCGCCAGCGCAGCGACTTGGCGTCCTCCTGCGCACCGGCGTCGGTCGAGCGCACCTGCAGCCGGCCCTGCGGCGTCGTCTGCTGCGAGGCCTGCAGATCGACCGCGCCGCCGGCGTCGCGCGCGCGCAGCTGCCAGGGCGGCGTGCTGCGGCCGCGCGCGTAGTAGTTGCTGCGGTTGACGAGCGCCGAGGCGGGTACGCCAGAAGCTTCGCTCAGCATCGGCACGCTCGCCGTGTCGGCATCGCGCAGGCCGTAGCCGAACGAGAACAGCGGGTCGTAGCCGGGATCGCCGCGGTTCAGCACCGTCTGCGCGGCGCTGCGCGGCCACGACGACGGCAGCCGGCCGCGGAAGTCATGGGCGATGCGTCCCTGGCGGTCGCGGAACAGCAGATCGGCGATCGCCGCGCCTTCCGAGCCGGGCAGCCAGGCGGCGACGAAGGCCTGCGAGGCGTTGATCTCCGGATTGACCCACAGCGGGCGGCCGGACAGGAAGACCGAGACGACCGGGATGCCGGCGTCGCGCAGGCGCCGCAGCAGCGCGAGGTCGCGCTTGTCTCCAGCCTGGTATTCGAGCGTGTCGAGATCGCCCTGGAACTCGGCGTACGGCAGCTCGCCGTAGACGACGATGGCGACGTCGGGCTTGGTCGCGTAGCGGCCGTCGGCGCTGTATTCGACCTCGCCGCCGGCTTCATGCACCGCAGCGCGGATGCCGTCGAGGATCGTCGTCGCCTGCGGGAAGTCGGCGCGCGTGTTGCCGGTGCCCTGCCAGGAGAGCGTCCAGCCGCCGGCCTGGCGCGCCACGTCGTCGGCGGCGTCGCCGGCGACCAGCACGCGCTGCTGCGGCCGCAGCGGCAACAGCCGCTCGTTGTTCTTCAGCAGCACCAGCGATTCGCGCGCCGCTTCGCGGGCCAGCGCGCGGTGCGCCGGACTGCCGAGTTCGTCGTCGTGCCCGGCGAGCGGCCGCCGCGACGGTGCGCCCTTGTCGAACAATCCGGCGAGCAGCTTGACGCGCAGGATGCGGCGCACGGCGTCGTCGATGCGCGCCGCCGGAATCTCGCCGTGTCGCGCCTGCTCCAGCGTGTTCGTGTACAGGCCGCGCCAGCCGTCGGCCGCCATCGCCATGTCGATGCCGGCGTTGAACGCCGCCGCGCAGCTCTCCTTCGTGCAACCGGGGATCTGGCTATGCGCGTTCCAGTCGCTGACGACGATGCCGGCGAAGCCCATGCGCTGCTTGAGGATCGTCGTCAGCAGATCGCGGCTGCCGGCGAGCTTTTCGCCGCGCCAGCTGCTGAACGAGGCCATCACCGTCAGGCTGCCGGCGGCGAGCGCCGGCGGATAGCCGGCGTTGTCGATGCGGATCAGCTCCGCCTCGTCGGCGCGGTTGTCGCCCTGGTCGATGCCGCCATCGGTGCCGCCGTCGCCGAGGTAGTGCTTGGCCGAGGCGATGGTGCGCGTCGCGTCCATGAATCCGGCGCTGCCGTAGCGGCCCTGCAGGCCTTCGACGATCGCCGCCGCGTAGTCGCGCACCAGGTCCGGATCTTCGGAATAGCTTTCGTAGGCGCGGCCCCAGCGATCGTCGCGGACCACGGCCAGCGTCGGCGCGAAGCTCCAGTCCAGGCCGACCGCCGCCACTTCGCGCGCCGTCGCCGCGCCGATGCGCCGCACCAGCTCCGGATCGCGGGTCGCGCCGAGGCCGATGTTGTGCGGAAACAGCGTGGCGCCGATCAGGTTGTTGTTGCCGTGGATGGCGTCGATGCCGAACATCACCGGCACCGGCGTGTGGCCGGGCCGCGCTTCGGTGGACACGCGCCAGAACGCGTCGGCGAGCGCGAGCCACTGCGCCGGCGGCGCGCGGTCGTTGCCGCCGGGGCCCGAATTGCCGCCGGCCAGCACCGAGCCGAGCGGATAGGCGCGCAGGTCCTCGGGCGTGATCGTCGAAATGTCGCCCTGGATCATCTGGCCGATCTTTTCATCGAGCGACATGCCGGCCATCAGCGCCGTGATGCGCGCCTCGAGCGCCGGATCGCGGTCGAGCGCCGCGGCGGGATGATCCGGCCACAGCGCCGGATGGACACGGGCGTCATCGGGCGCGGCGACTGCCGCGGCGGCGACCGGCGGCAACGGCGGATGGCCGCACGCGGCCGCGAGCGCCGTTGATGCGAACAGGACCGCGCGGGCGCCGCGCTGCAGCTCAGCGCGCATGGCCGGCCTCGATCACGCCCAGCGCTGCCGCCGGTGCGGGCCGGCTCCAGATTTCCTGCATCTGTTCGAGCGTGCGGCCCTTGGTTTCGGGCACGAGCTTCCAGACGAACAGCGCCGCGGCGAGGCTCATCGTGCCGTACAGCCAGTACGCGAAGCCGTGGTGGAAGGCGGCGTTGAGCACCGAATTGCCGTCGAGCACCTTGAAGCTCCACGACACCAGCAGATTGGCGATCCATTGCGCGGCGACGGCGATCGCCATGGCCTTGCCCTTGATCGCGTTCGGGAAGATTTCGGCGAGCAGGATCCAGACGATCGGCCCCCACGAGAACGCGAAGCCGGCGATGTAGACGATCATCGCCACCAGCGCCGCCAGTCCCAGATGCTGGTTCGCGAACAGAGTGCCGAGCGTCAGCATCGCCGCGGCCATCACCAGCGCACCCCACAGCATCAGCGGCTTGCGGCCCCAGTGGTCGACCTTGAAGGTCGCCACCAGCGTGAAGGCGACGTTGGCGATGCCGACGATCACGGTCTGCCACAAGGCGCTGTCGGTGCTCGCGCCCATGTTCTGGAACATCAGCGGCGCGTAATACAGCACCGCATTGATGCCGACCAGCTGCTGGAACACCGACAGCAGCACGCCGACGATCACGACCTTGCGGCCGAATGCGAACAGCGGCTCGCGCGATACCACCAGGCTGGCCTCGATCTCGCGCAGCGTCTGCTGCGGGCGGGCTTCGCCGAGCCGGCCGAGGATCGCCAGCGCGTCGGCGTCGCGGCGGCGCATGACCAGCCAGCGCGGCGTATCCGGAGCCTTGAGCAGCAGCAGCACGAACAGCAGGCTGGGGATCGCCTCGGAAGCGAACATCCAGCGCCAGCCCCAGGCATGCAGCCAGGCTTCGTCGCCGGTGCGCGCGATCGCCCAGTTCACGAAGTAGACGCCGACGATGCCGATCACGATCGCGATCTGGTTCAGCGACACCAGCTTGCCGCGCGCGGCGGCCGGCGCGATCTCGGCGATGTAGAGCGGCGAGACCAGCGAGGCGATGCCGACGCCGAGGCCGAGGCCGAGGCCGCCGATGATGCGGTAGATGTTGAACGGCAGCAGCGCGTCGGGGCCGAGCCCGCCGATCGGGCCGAGGCCCAGCTCCGGCAGCGCCGAGCCGATCGAACAGAGCAGGAACAGCAGCGCCGCGACGATCAGCGTCGTGCGCCGACCGAAGCGGTCGGCGAGCGCGCCGGCGATCGCGCCGCCGAAGACGCAGCCGAACAGCGCGCTCGCCACCGTCAGGCCCGACAAGGACGAACGCGCCGTTTCCGACAGGCCGCGCGGATCGATGAAGTTGGCGTCGATCGAGGCGATCGCGCCCGAGATCACCGCCGTGTCGTAGCCGAACAGCAGGCCGCCGAGCGTCGCGATCAGCGTCAGGCTGAGAGTCAAAGGGGGTACGCGCGGCGGCATCGGGTTCTCCTCCGGACCGGTCTTGGCCGGTCGCTGTATGCGCTTCGGGGCGAAGCGGAGCTAAGATCGATGCAAAAGACAACGCTGTCAAGTCCAAGTAAACAGCGGCTTGCAGTGATCTCTCGGAAGCTGGCGCAGCGCCTTTGCGGCGCCCGGGACGCCGCGAGCGCGGCGCGCGGATCAGCCCGCTCGGGTCTAGTGGTCCGCCGCCGTGAGCGGCTGTGCGGACTCGATCTCGCCGCCGCCGAGGCATTCGTCGCCGTCGTAGAGCACCACGTACTGGCCGGGCACGGCGGCGCGCTGCGCGTCGGCGAAGCGCACGCGCACGCGGTTGTCGGGCAGCGACTCGGCGCTGCAGTCCTGCAGTTTCTGACGATGGCGGATGCGCGCCTGCAGCCGGGGCGGCAGCGGCAGCGGCTGGCGAATCCAGTGGAACGGCGCGGCGAGCAGTTCGCGCGTCATCAGCAGCGGATGTGCAGGGTCCTGCGCGGCGATCAGCCGGTTGCGCGCGGCGTCCTTGGCCACCACGTACCACGCCGCCTCGCGCGCGCCGCGCGTGCCGCCGACACCGAGCCCGCGACGCTGTCCGAGCGTGTAGTACATCAGGCCCTGGTGGCGGCCGATCACGCGGCCCTGGTCGTCGACGATCTCGCCGGGGTCGGGTTTCAGATACGCCGACAGGAACTCGCGGAACTCGCGCTCGCCGATGAAGCAGATGCCGGTCGAATCCTTCTTGCGGTGCACCGGCAGGCCGGCGCGCGTGGCGATCGCGCGCACTTCCGGCTTGGTCAGCGCGCCGATCGGGAACAGCACGCGCTCGAACTGCGCGCGCTCGACGGCGGCGAGGAAATAGGTCTGGTCCTTGTTGTCGTCGACCGCGCGCAGCAGGCGCGGGCCGTCGCGGCCGTGTTCGATGCGCGCGTAATGGCCGGTCGCGACGAAATCGGCGCCGAGGCGCAGCGCGTGCTCGCGAAACGGCGCGAACTTCACTTCGCGATTGCAGAGCACGTCGGGATTCGGTGTCTTGCCGGCGGCGTAGTCGGCGAGAAACCTGGCGAACACGCGCTCGCGATACTCGCGCGAGAAGTCGGCACGGTGCAGCGGGATGCCGAGTTCCTCGCAGACGGCGCGCGCGTCCTGGAAATCATCGGCGGCGCTGCAGTAGCCCTGTTCGTCCTCGGTCCAGTTGACCATGAACAGGCCCGATACGCGGTAGCCCTGTTCTTTCAGCAGATAGGCGCTGACGGAGGAATCGACGCCGCCGGACAGACCGACGACGACATGCGGCGCGCTCACGTCGCCCTCAGCGCGCGGTGCGCGCCTCGTTCAGATGTGCGATCAGGTCGAGCGGCAGGCGGCGGCCGGCGAGATAGTCGTCGACGCAGCGCAGGACCATCGGACTGCGATGCCGCTCGCGCGACGCGACGAGCTCGTCGCGGCTCATCCAGAGCGCGCGCTCGATGCCGCGGTCGAGCACATGGCCGGGCCGCTCGCACAGCGCGTCGGCGACGAAGGCCACGCGCAGGAAGCCGTATTCGAGCCCTTGCGGATCGTAGTGGTAGAGCCCGAGGAAGTGCGTCGGCAGCACGTCCCAGCCGGTTTCCTCGAGCGTCTCGCGGATCGCGCCTTCGACCAGCGTTTCGCCGTGCTCCCAGTGGCCGGCCGGCTGGTTGAGCAGGCTCGCGCCGTTGATGCGTTCCTCGACCGTCAGGAAACGGCCGTCGCGCTCGACGACGCAGGCGACGACGACGTGCGGCGTCCAGCCGGCGCTCACGACAGCTTGCCCTGGCGACGCAGGTGGTAATAGCCCTGCGGGTCCGGATTGCCGAGCGAACGCAGCAGGTTCTGGACGAGCGGCGGCGCGTCGGCCTTCGGCCGCAGCTGCAGATGCAGCTCATACGAGCGGTCGGCCTTGGCGCGCGCGTCACCGGCGACTTCGAGCGAGCCGCCGAGCGTGTGCACGAGGGCGACCATATCGCTGCCGTCGCGGCTGATCGTCGCCTCGTAATCGCCGAGCACGATCGGTTCCTTGGCCAGCGTCCAGGCCAGGCCCTGCACGCGCAGCGTGCCTTCGGCGTCGACCGGCCAGTTGTCGAGCAGCTTGAGCGTCGGCAGATCGAGGCTGGCCTGGCCGTCGATCGGCGCGAACGGCTGGCCGAAGGCGGCGAGCAGCGGCTTGAGGGCGCTGCCGATGCGCAGGTCGGCGGCGCGCACGCTGTTGTAGCCCTTGCTGACGTGGCCGCTGATCAGCACGCCGCCGCGGCTGTCGAGTTCGGCGCCGAGGCGGCCGAGCAGCAGATCGCTCAGGCGCAGGCGCCAGTGCAGCTGCTCGGCGAGCGGCCGGCCGCCGACCAGCACGACCGCGGCGCTGCCGTCGTGCAGCGTGCCGCCGACGCCGGCGAGCGCGATCTCGCCGCCGAGCCGGGGCTTGAGCCAGCCGTACAGCGTCGCCGCCGGCGCCAGCAGGACGAGGCTGACGAGAAAGGTGAGCGCGCCGACCAGCGCGTACAGGGTGCGTCGCTTCATGTCAGCGGGCCAGCGTGAAACGGGCGTTGACGAGGCCCGGCGCCGAGCCGGGTTCGATCTCGGCGCTGTCGACGCCGATGCCGTAGCGCGACTGCAGCTCGCCGAGCCAGCGCAGGGTGTTGTCGAAAGGCACGTCTTCGAACCAGACCTTGACGGCCTTGTCGCCGGCGCCGTCCGGCTGCACGCGGGTCGGCGCCTTGCCGAGCGTGCCGCCGCGGCTGGTCTGGTCGACGACCGACAGCAGCGCGGCGCTGCGGTCGACCGCGCCGGCGCGGCGGCCGCTCTGCGCGAGCGCCGCGGCGCTCTCGATGCGCACTGCCAGGGCACGGGCGCTGTCGAGCGCGGCGGCGCGCTGGCGCTGCGCATTGACGAGCGTTTCCCAGATGCCGAGGTAGAGCACCATCACGACCAGCACGCTGGCGCCGGCGAGCACGATCAGGCGCTCGCGCGGCTGCAGTTGTTCGAGCGCGGCGCGGGCCCGCGCCTGCCATTGTTCGATCAGGGCGTTCATGAAGCGGAGAGGCGGATGCGGATCTGCACGCCTTCGGCGCCGGCGTTGGCCGATTCGACGCCGAGCTGGGCGCCGCGGCTGCCGCCGGAGAACCAGCTCTTCAGGCGTTCGAGCAGTTCGAGGTTGGCCGCGCCGAGCTGCGCGTAGAGCGCGCCGTCGCGGAACTGCAGCGTCTGCAGGCGCAGGCCCGGCTGCGCGGCGAGCGCTTGCGACAGGACGTCGAGCAGCGGAATGAAACCGCCGCCGCTGCCGCCCTGCAGCGCGGCGAGCTGCTGCGTGAGCTGCGCGTCGAGATCGACGATGCGGGTCTCGTTCGGGAAGATCTGCTGGTAGCGCGCCACGTTGGCGGCTTCCTGCATGGCGAGTTCGCGCTTGAGGCGATAGGCCTCGATGCCATGCACGAGCATCGTCAGCACGATCGCGACGCCGGCCAGCGTCGCCGCCGCCTTCCACGGCGCCAGCCAGCGCAGGCGATTGCGCTTGGGCGAGTAGTCGCCCTGCAGGAGGTCAATCGCGTCGGCGGTGCGCAGCTGCTGCAGCAGCGCTTCGAGCGCGGTCGCGAAACCGTGGCGCGGTTCGACCGGCCAGCCGAGCGCGCTGACGTCGAAGGCTTCGTCGCGCGGCACGGTCAGGCGCAGGGTCTTCTGCTTGTCCGGATCGGCGAGTTCCAGGCAGAAACCGAGATCCTCGGCGAGGCAGACGAAGCCGGCGTCGCGCGCGGTGCGTACGATCGCCTGATCGCCGTCGACCAGCGCATGAATGTGGGTGTCGTCCGGGACCGCCAGCGCCAGCACGTCGGGCAGCATCAGGTCGGCGTGCAGGCCCTGCGCCTGCAGTAGCGCGAGCCAGGCCGCCATGCGCTCGCGCGAGACGATCGCCAGCGGCCAGCGGCCGTCCGCCATGCGGCTGCCGAGCGCGAAGTGCAGGGTGTCGACGTCCTCGGCGAACTGCTCTTCGAGAACGTAGGGCGCCGCCTGCAGCACCTTGGCCGGCTGCCGTGCCGGCACCTGCACGGTGGCCAGCCGCACGTCTGCCGACGGCACCAGCACGACCACGCGGTGCTGCGCGGCCAGCGCTGCCAGCGTGTCCAGCGGCGCGCGCTGGACCACGAACGAGGCGATCGCGTCGGCGCGGGCGATGCAGTACTCGACCGGCTCGGCGGGGTCGGCCGAACGCAGGCGGATGTAGAGGGTTTCTCGCATTTATTCGGTGAAGGTGCTGCGTCCGTAGACGAGCGGCACGCCGCCGCTCTTCGGCCGATACAGGAAACTATACAGGGCGAGGCGGCCACTGCCTATGTAAGCCTCGGCGCGCAGTTCGAAGAACTCGCTGCTGGTACCGATCAGGCTCTTGTCGACCTTGGCGGTCGAGAAGTTGTACTGATTGTCGAGGTCCTCGATCCGCTCTGCCGGACGCGCGCCGCGCTCGGCGATGAAGCGCTCGAGCGGCGTGCCGGCGTCCGGGAACAGCGCCAGCAGCAGCAGCGGCGGCGCCGTGTTGATGTTGATCGGCGTGCCGTTGCGCGGCAGCGCGGCGATCAGGTCGGCAAGCTTGGCGTAGACCTGCGGCGTCATGCCCTTGACCGCGAGCAGCTCGCTGACGCTCTGCATCGGCCGGTTCGGCACGCGCCGCGGCGGATCGAGACCGAGATAGTCGGCATCCTCGCCGCCGTCGGTGCCGGTCGGTTCGCTGTCGGTATCGATGTAGTCGCGGATCGCATTGGCGAGCGCCTTGCCCTGGTACTCGTCGCCGCCGGTCGCCTGCTGGTAAAGGCGCACGAAGATCGCGACCTGCTTGTTGTAGACGTCGCTGGTGCCCTGCACGCCGAGGTTGTTGAGGTTGTAGCGGCCCTGCAGATCGATGATGTTGCCGCGCAGGCCGCCTTCGTCGACCGGCAGCGCCGCCGGCGTCGCCCAGATGTCCTTGAGCGAGTCGTAGCGGTTCAGTTCGGCGTCGCGCAGCAGGATGGTGCGCACCCAGGATTCGACACCGTCGAGATACCACCAGCCGAGTTCGGACTCCTGCAGGTTCTGCGTGCGGTGGATCGCCAGGTTCGCCGAAGTCAGCACCGCCGCGGCGGCGATCGCCGCGAGCGCGACGACCAGCACGGCGGTGATCAGGGCGATGCCGCGTTGCCGACGCTTCCTCACGAATCGCTCCCGCCGCTCGCACTGCCGCCGTCGCCATCGCTGTCGGGTGTCGTCGGGTTGCTATCCGGGGTGGGCACGACGCTGCCGGTGCTGCGCGCCGCCTGCGGATCGAGCCCGAGCTTGAACAGGAAGCGCAGCTCGCCGAGATCCTTGGTGTTCAGCGTCACTTCGACGCCGAGCGGCGGCGCCACGCCGGCGGCCTGCGCGGCGGTCGTCGCCGTCTCCAGCGTCGGCCAGCGCGTGCGCCACTCGCGTTGCTCGTCGAGGAAGCGCCAGCGCAGATCGGTGACATCGCGCAGCAGCACGACGTCGACCGGCTTAGTGTCCTGGGCGCGGTCGAGCAGCCGCCAGCTGGAGCGGATCAGTGCGCCGTCCGCGAGCCGGTAGGCGACGCGTTCGAGCGTCGGGCGCGGCAGCAGCAGCGGATTGCGCCAGCCGCCGCGCGTGAATTCGACGGCGGCGTTGTCGGCGCCGAGCAGCGCAGCCTGCAGATCGCCGTAGTTGTCGCGGATCGGCCGGTTGCTGAGCTGCTGGAAATCGTTGCGCAGACGCATGTAGGCCTTCTGCAGCTCGGCCAGGCGCTGCTGCGCGGTTTCGACCGAGGCGCGTGTTTTCAATACGGCATCGAGGCCGCCGTAGGCGAGCATCGCGAAGATCGCGAAGATCGCCACGACAATGATGATCTCCAGCAGCGTGAAGCCGCGCGCGCGGCGGGCAGGGCGGCTCATTTGCGCCCCGCATCGCCGATGAAGGCGGCCAGGCGCGCGAGCGGCGCCGGCTTGTCGAGACTGCCGGGCTTGCCCTTGTCGGCCATCACCCGAATGTCGACGCGACGCAGATGCGGATCGGCCGTGGCCTGCACCTCCATTTCCCATTTCCATTCGGCGCCGGCCATTTCGGCCTTGCCGTCGGATTTGCCGGTGTCCGGCCAGGCGCGTTGCAGCGCCAGCTCGCTGAGACGGTTGTGCGCGACCCACAGCGCGACGGTCTTCTCGCGCAGATAGGCGGCGTTGCTGGTGTAGCGCGCCATGCCGGCGATGATCGCGCCCAGCGCGATCGCCACCACGGCGACGGCGGCGAGCATCTCGATCAGCGTGAAACCGCGTGCGCGCGCCCTCATCGGCCGTTCTCCAGCGTCTTCAGGCTGCCGCGGCCGAGGTTGTCGATCTCGACGCGGTACGTGACCGGCACGCCCGGCGCGGCGACATCGAGCGTCAGAGCCGTGGCTTCGCCGCTCGACAGGAACATCGCCGCCGGCTTCAGCGCCTTGGTGTCCTCTTCGTCTTTCTTCTTCTGCGTCTCGGCGTCCTCGGCGTCGTCCTTGCCGGGGCCGTCCTGGGTCTTGGCGGCCTCGCGCTCGGCGGCCGCCTGGGCGGCCTTGCCGGCGGCGAGCAGATCGGCGAGCGGGGTCGGCGGCACGACCCGCCCCTCGACGCGCAGGTCGAGGGCGAGTGGAGCCTGCACCTTGCGCGGCCGCAGCGGACCGTCGGTGATCGGCACCCAGCGGCCGGTCATCGCCGAGGTCACGAAGGCATAGCCCTGGTCAGTGTAGACGAAGCCGATCTCGACGCCCTGCATCTCGGCGTCCTCGGCGGCCATCGCGAACAGTTGCTGCAGGCGCTGCGCCTCGGTTTCGAGCTTGTCGGCCAGCGCCCGATTGCTCATCGACAGCGTCGCGAACGTGACCAGGATGCCGACGATGACGACGACGACCAGGATTTCGATCAGCGTGAAGCCGCGCGCGGCGCGCGGCGGCGAAATGCGGAACCTGGAAGTCGGGATCATGCCCGGCCTTGGAGCCTGTTGGGAGAGCGGGAGTTCAGTATGCGGCGGCGGTATTGCAGGCTTGCGGTCCACCGTCGCGGCGCGGCCGGGCCTGCGTTCGGGAGTGTAACCGGTTGCCCCGCCGCATGAGTGCGCCGCTGCTGCGGCCGGTGGCGCGCGAAGCCGCGGGCCTGCCGGCGAGCCGCCGTTCGCGGCGGCAGATGTCGGCGGCGGGGCGGCGCTGCCCGATTCGCTCGCGCCGCATCGGGCCGACGCGCCCAAGGGCGCCGACTGACAATCGGGCGGCCGCCGGCCACGAAAAAGCCCGCGCGAAGCGGGCTTTTTCGATGCTGTGAAAAAACGCGTGGCTCAGCCGCCGAGATCCCAGTTGCCGATATCGGCATCGGTGCCTTCGCCGCCGGGCTTGCCGTCGCGGCCCAGCGAGAAGATGTCGATCTCGCCCTTGGTGCCCGGCGACAGGTACTGATACGGATTGCCCCAGGGATCCTTCGGCAAGGTCTGGATGTAGCCGCCGGCCTTGTAGTTCTTGGGCTCCGGGTCGCCGCCCGGCTTGGTGACGAGCGCGTCGAGGCCCTGCTGCGTCGACGGATAGTTGAAGTTGTCGAGCTTGTAGAGATTGAGCGCCGATTCGAGG
This sequence comes from Solimonas variicoloris DSM 15731, assembly GCF_000382285.1. GTDB lineage: Bacteria > Pseudomonadota > Gammaproteobacteria > Nevskiales > Nevskiaceae > Solimonas > Solimonas variicoloris. Next base: position 169,068 of record NZ_KB907927.1, read on the forward strand.
GCGCGGATGTCCTGCTTGGCCTTGACGACCCGGGCCTGATCCGGCTTGTCCATGATTTTGGGGACGACCATCGCGGCGAGAATGCCGAGGATGATGACCACGACCATGATTTCGATCAGGGTGAAGCCGCTCTGTGCCGTGCGGCGCGCGCGAAATGATTTCATTGGGAGATAATGTCGACTGCAAAAAGAGAGGCGGTGCGCCTTTCGGCCGATGATAACAAACTCGATTCTTCGCGCCCGTGACGTCTGGGCGTGCCCCCTGCTGCTGGTGCTGGTCATGGTCGTTGCCGAGCTGTTCGGCGACGCCGGCCGTGCTGCGCTCCAGTACGAGCGCACGCTGATATCCGGCGGGCAGTGGTGGCGGCTGTTGACCGGCAGCATCGTTCACCTCGGCTGGTATCACCTGATGCTCAATGCGATCGGCATCGGCGTGCTGGTGCTGCTGTGTCCGCAGCCGCTGTCGCCGTGGATCTGGCTGCGCCGCCTGGCGCTGATCGCGCTTGGCATGAGCCTGTGCCTGTACGCCTTCGTGCCGAAGCTGCAGACCTACGTCGGCATGTCCGGCGTGATCCACGGTCTGTTCGTGCTCGGTCTGGTGCCGCAGCTGCTGGGACGCGCCAAGGAGGCGGGATCGTCCGATCCGCTGAACCGGGCCATCGCCGGCGCTTGCCTGGCCTACCTGATCGGCAAGCTCGGCTACGAGATCGTCACCGGCGCCCCCGTTTCGGACGAGGCCGCGATCGGCGGCCATGTCGTCACCGAGTCGCATCTGTACGGCTCGCTCAGCGCTCTGGTTTACGGCCTTGTGTTTGGCAGCTTCAGCGGGCGGGAAGCCCGTTCCGATCCACCCGAACCACCACTGCAGGACCTTTCATGAGTTACGCCATGCTGTTTCCCGGACAGGGCTCGCAAGCCGTCGGCATGCTGTCCGGCCATACCGACCCCGTCATTCGCGCGACCTTCGACGAAGCCTCGCAGGCGCTCGGCTGGGATCTCGCCCGGCTCGTCGCCGAAGGCCCGGAAGCCGAGCTGAACCAGACTGCGCGCACGCAGCCGGCACTGCTCGCCGCCGGCATCGCCGTCTGGCGGCTGTGGCAGGCGCGGCAGCTGCCGGCGCCGGTCGCGCTGGCCGGTCACAGTCTCGGCGAGTACACCGCCCTGGTCGCCGCCGGCAGCCTGGACTTCGCCGATGCGCTGCGTCTCGTCGAACTGCGCGGCCAGCTGATGCAGGCGGCGGTGCCGGCCGGCGTCGGCGGCATGGCGGCGGTCGTCGGACTCGACGATGCCGCGGTCGAGGCCTTCTGCCGCGAGTACGCCGGCGACGGCGTGCTCGAACCGGCCAACTACAACGCGCCGGGCCAGGTCGTCGTCGCCGGCAGCGTGCCGGCACTCGAGTGGCTGGAACGCGAAGGCAAGGCGCACGGCGCGCGCATGGTCGTGCGCCTGGCGATGTCGGTGCCTTCGCATTGCTCGCTGCTGCGCGAAGCCGCCGACCGGCTCGGTGAACGCCTCGCGCAGACGGCCGTTAACGCGCCTGCAATCCCGGTCCGCCACAATCTCGACGGGCAGGTACGCACCGACGCCGACGGCATCCGCCAGGCGCTGCGCGAGCAGCTGTATCGTCCGGTGCGCTGGGCGGCGACGATCGCGCAGCTCAAGGGCGAAGGCGTCGCTACGTTCCTCGAGTGCGGGCCGGGCAAGGTCCTGGTCGGGCTCAACAAGCGCATTGCCAAGGATGCGACGTCGTTCGCGCTCGAAGAAGCCGAGGGCGTCGAGAAAGCGGCGGCAGCTGTCAAGGCTTGACGGGGAAGGCAGGCGGCCGGCTAAATGCGCGCCGCCAGCCGATCGATATAAAGTGCTGCGGTGCAACGAAGTGTTCGTTCCCCCGCCGCCAACGCAAGTTCACACATCCGATGACTGATTCCGTTCGAGCTACCGGCGCTGATAGTGCGCAGCGCGAGGTAGCCTTGGTTACCGGTGCCAGCCGTGGCATCGGTGCCGCCATTGCCGCGCGGCTCGCCCGCGACGGTGCCAAGGTCTATGGCACCGCGACCAGCGAAGCCGGCGCGGCGAAGATCTCCGAGGCCCTGGCGCCCTATGGCGGCGAGGGCCGCGTGCTCGACGTGCGCGATCCGGCGGCGATCGAGTCGCTGCTCGATGCGATCGGCACCCTCAGCATCCTCGTCAACAATGCCGGCGTCACGCGCGATACGCTGATGCTGCGCATGAAGGACGAGGACTGGGCGCAGGTGCTCGATACCGACCTCACCTCCGTGTTCCGCCTGTCGCGTGCGGTGCTGCGCGGCATGATGAAGGCGCGCTACGGCCGCATCGTCAGCATCGGCTCGGTGGTCGGCAGCATGGGCAACCCGGGCCAGGCGAATTACTGTGCGGCGAAGGCCGGCCTGATCGGCTTCTCGAAGTCGCTGGCGCAGGAGATCGGTTCGCGCGGCATCACCGTCAACGTCGTCGCGCCGGGCTTCATCGATACCGACATGACCAAGTCCTTGAGCGAGGATGTGCGCAAGGGCCTGATGGAGCGCGTGCCGGTGCAGCGCCTCGGTGCGCCCGAGGACATCGCCGCCGCCGTCGCCTATCTGGCCTCGCGCGAGGCCGGGTACGTGACCGGCACGACGCTGCACGTCAACGGCGGTCTGTACATGGATTGATTCTGGAGATTAATTCCGGGATTGATTCCGGCCGGGGCTTACGCCACTTGCGCATACGCCTCCGTATGTTTCCAGATGTGCTGTGCAGCGGAACAAGGCACTGAATTTGCTTGATTTCGCTGTTGCTGTGACCCTCGCGGCGTTTGTCTACAATACGCCGGCTTCAAACATCGACAACAGTTGTCTCCAGGAGTAATGCATGAGTACGTTGGAAGAGAAGGTCAAGAAGATCATCGCTGAGCAGCTCTCGGTCAGCGAAGATCAGATCACGCCGGAGGCCTCGTTCGTCGAAGACCTCGGTGCCGACTCTCTGGATACGGTCGAACTCGTGATGGCGCTCGAGGAAGAGTTCGAGATCGATATCCCGGACGAGGAAGCGGAAAAGATCGTCACGTTCAAGGATGTCCTGACTTACATCAAGGCGCACGCGCCGCAGCAAGGCTGATCCATCTTTGCATCTCCCACAATCAGGTATTGACCGATGAGCCGTAGGCGTGTCGTCGTCACCGGCCTGGGCATCGTTTCGCCAGTAGGCAACGACGTCACCACGGCATGGGACAACATCCTCGCGGGGAGATCCGGTATCGGGCCGATCACGTATTACGACGTGTCGGCCTATACCACCAAATTCGGCGGCATGATCCGTGACTTCGACGCCAGCCAGTGGCTGAGCGTGAAGGACGTCAAGCGCACCGATCCCTTCATTCATTACGGTGTCGCCGCTGCCAAGCAGGCGGTCCGCGACGCCGGTATCGAAATCACCGAGGAGAACCGCGAACGCATCGGCGTCTGCGTCGGTTCCGGCATCGGCGGCATCGGCACGATCGAGGAAGAATGCCGGGCGTTGCACAAGTCCGGGCCGAAACGCGTGTCGCCGTTCTTCGTGCCGAGCTCGATCATCAACATGATCTCGGGCTATATCTCGATCGACCTCGGCATCACCGGTCCGAACATCGCGACGGTCACCGCCTGCACGACCGCGACGCACGCGATCGGCATCGGTGCGCGTCTGATCCAGGCCGGCGACGCCGATGTTTTCGTGGTCGGGGCCGGCGAAGCGGGTTCGGCACCGGCGGGCATGGCGGGCTTCTGCCAGGCGCGCGCGCTGTCGACACGCAACGACGCACCGGAACAGGCCAGCCGGCCCTGGGACAAGGACCGTGACGGCTTCGTGCTCGGCGACGGCGCCGGCGTTCTCGTGATCGAGGATCTGGAGCACGCCCGGAAGCGCGGCGCCAAGATCTACGCCGAGCTGATCGGTTTCGGCATGTCGGCCGACGCCTATCACATCACGCTGCCGCCGGAAGACGGCAACGGCGCGCGCCGCTGCATGCAGAACACGCTGCGCGATGCCGGCATCAATCCGGAACAGGTCGACTACATCAACGCGCACGGCACCTCGACGCCGGCGGGCGATGTCGCCGAGACGCAGGCCGTCAAGGCGGCGTTCGGCGATCACGCCTACAAGGTGTCGATCAGCTCGACCAAGTCGATGACCGGGCATCTGCTCGGCGCGGCTGGCGGCATCGAGGCGATCTTCTCGGTGCTGGCACTGCGCGATCAGGTCGTACCGCCGACGATCAATCTCGACCATCCGGGCGAAGGCTGCGATCTCGACTACACGCCGCATACCGCGAAGCAGAAGAAACTGGAGATCGCGATCTCCAACTCCTTCGGCTTCGGCGGCACCAACGGCTGCGTCGCCTTCAAGCGCTTCGTCTGACGCCCGCCGCCATGCGGCGCGCGGAGCTGCATTCCGCCGTGGATCTGCTGGCGCTGCATCGCCAGCATCCACGGCGTTTTCCTTTCCTGCTGCAGAGCGTCGCCGGCCACCCGCAATCCGGCCGCTGGGATCTGCTGTTCGCGTTTCCGCAGGAGGAACTCCGGCTCGATGCGTCGGGCCTTTCGGCGAGCCGGCCGGAACTTGCGCAGGGCGGCGATTTCTTCGCCGCGCTCGATCGCTGGTGCGCGCGCGAACCGCGCGGCGACGGCGGCGAGCTGCCATTCTGCGGCGGCTGGTTTCTCTATCTCGGCTACGAAGCCGCGCGCCACGTCGAGCCGACGCTGACGCTGCCGCCGTCGCCGTTCGCTCTGCCGGACGCGCTCGCGGTGCGCTGTCCGGCGGCGATCGTCCACGATCGCGAACAGGATCGCTGCTACGCCATCGTCGAGGACGACGCGGCGCAACTCGCCGAACTGATCGCGCTCGCCGAAGGCGCGACACCGTCAGGGCCGAGTGCGCCAGTGACAGCCGTCGTGGCCGACGAGGAGGACGCAACCCGCTATCTCGACGGCGTCACCCGCGTGCTCGATTACCTGCGCGCCGGTGATGTTTTCCAGGTCAACCTGTCGCGTCGCTGGGACGTCCGCGTCGACGCGCGGCTCAATGCCGCCGACCTCTACGCGAGCCTGCGCGAGCGCAATCCGGCGCCGTTCGCCGGCCTGATGCGCTGGGGCGATCTGGCCGTGCTCAGCTCGTCCCCGGAGCGCCTGCTGAGCATCGACGCGCGACGCGCGCAGACCCGCCCGATCGCCGGCACACGCCGCCGCAGCGCCGACGCCGCCGAGGACGCCGCGCTGAAGACCGTCTTGCGCGAAAACCTCAAGGAGCGTGCCGAGCACGTCATGCTGCTCGACCTCGAGCGCAACGATCTCGGCCGTGTCTGCGTGCCGGGCACGGTCGAAGTCGACGAGCTGATGACGCTTGAAAGCTACGCGCACGTGCATCACATCGTCTCCAACGTGCGCGGTCGCCTGCGCGACGGCGTCGGGCCTGGCGAGGCGTTGCGCGCCGTCTTCCCGGGCGGCACGATCACCGGCTGTCCGAAAGTGCGCGTCATGCAGGTGATCGCCGAACTCGAAGGGGAAGGGCGCGGGCCCTATACCGGCGCCTTCGGCTATCTATCGCGCGACGGACGCTTCGACAGCAACATCCTGATCCGTACCATGGTCTGGCAACGCGGCCAGGTGGCGTTCCGCGCCGGCGCCGGCATCGTCGCCGATTCGCAACCGCAGGCCGAGCTCGCCGAAACCCGGGCCAAGGCGCGCGGCCTGCTGCTGGCGCTGGGTGCGGACGCGTGAAAGCCTTGATCGACGGCCGGCCCGGCGACGCCGTGGCGCTGGACAACCGCGCGCTGGCTTACGGCGACGGCGTGTTCCGCACGCTGCTGGTCATCGACGGCGTGGCGCTGAACGTCGACGACCACCTGGCCGCGCTGGCCCATGATGCGGAACGCCTCGACCTCGAGATGCCGCCACCAGAACTGCTGCGGGCCGACACCCGCGTGCTGGCCAAGGGCCAGGCACGCGCGGTACTGAAATGGCTGCTGGTACGCCGCAGCGAAGGTCGCGGCTACCGGCCGGCGACACGTGCAGCGACACGCATCGTGCTGCGCAGTCCCGCGCCGTGCTACGAAGGTGATCCGTGGCGGTGCGGCGTCGTCGCCGACTGGTCGACGTTGACGCTAGCCACGCAGCCGCGGCTCGCCGGCGTCAAGCATCTCAACCGGCTCGAACAGGTGCTGGCCTCGCGCGAACTCGGCGCCGGCGTCGACGAGCGGCTGATGTGCGATCATGACGGCCGCGTCATCGGCGGTACGCGCAGCAACCTGTTCTGGGTGACGGACGGCGCGCTGCGCACGCCGCGCCTCGATCGCTGCGGCATCGCCGGCACGATGCGCGCGCGCATCATGAGGCTCGCGCGTGAATCGGGCATCGATGTGTGCGAGATCGACGCGCCGCGCCAAGCCTTGCTCGACGCGCAGGAGGCCTTCGTCAGCAACGCACTGATCGGAGTATGGCCGCTGCGCCGAATCGGCACGCGCGACTATCCCGCGCCCGGCGCGCTGACACGGCGCCTGATGCAAGCACTCCGTCATCCGCCACTGAACTGAAGACGCCTGCGTGATTCGCCGCCGATTGGTCCGTCCGCTGTTGCTGCTCATCGCGATCGTCACCGCGACGATCGGCGGCCTTCTGTTCGACGGCTGGCAACAGCTGCACGCGCCGCTGCGCGTCGACACCGCGCAGACGATCGAGATTGCCCCAGGTGACACGCTGGCCGGCGTGCTCGCGCGCATGAATGCGCAGCGCTGGCTGCCGAGTGCACGCGCGGCGCTCTATCTGCGACTGTACGTGCGCTGGCACGCAGTCGGCGGCCGCGTCCGCAGCGGCGAGTACGCGCTCGATGCGCACCAGAACCTGCTCGATGCGCTCGATCTGTTCCTGTCGGGACGCACGATCGTGCACGAGCTGCGCATCGTCGAAGGCTGGACGTTCGCGCAGGCGCTGCAGGCGGTGCGCGCGAACCCGATGATCCGTCAGACGCTGGCCGACACGAAGCCGGACGCGATCATGGCGGCGCTCGGCCAGCCCGGCCAGCATCCGGAAGGGCGTTTCTTCCCGGATACCTACCGCTTTCCGAAGGAGACCAGCGATCTGACGCTGCTGCGCCAGGCCTATGCGGCGATGCAGAAGGCGCTGGCCGAGGAATGGGCACAGCGTGCGCCGGACCTGCCGTACGCGACGCCCGACGAAGCGCTGACCATGGCTTCGATCGTCGAGAAGGAAACCGGCGTCGCCGCCGAGCGCGCACAGATCGCCGGCGTGTTCGTGCGCCGCCTGCGGCTTGGCATGCGCCTGCAGACCGATCCGACCGTGATCTACGGTCTCGGCGAACGCTTCGACGGCAATATCCGCATCGTCGATTTGCGTACCGATACGCCTTACAACACCTATACGCGTAACGGCCTGCCGCCGACGCCGATCAGCCTGCCGGGCCGCGCCGCGCTGCATGCGGCCCTGCATCCGGACGACGGCCAGGCGTTATTCTTCGTGTCCCGGGGCGACGGCACCCATGTGTTCTCGGCCACGCTCGCCGAGCATCAGGCTGCGGTCCGCCGCTACCAATTGAAGAAGTAGACCGGTATTTCTGGCATGACGACACGCGGACGGTTCATCACGCTCGAAGGCGGCGAGGGCGCCGGCAAGTCGACGCAGGCGCGCTTCATCCGCGACTGGCTCGTCGAGCGCGGCCGCGAGGTGGTGCTGACCCGCGAGCCCGGTGGTTCGCCGCTGGCCGAGGCGATCCGTAGCCTGGTGCTCGGCGACTGGGCCGAAGGCGTCACGCCGCCGACCGAAGTCATGCTGATGTTCGCGGCGCGCGCCGCGCACTGGCACACGACGATCGAGCCGGCGCTCGCGGCCGGTCGCGATGTCGTCTGCGATCGTTTCGTCGATTCCAGCTACGCCTATCAGGGCGCGGGCAAGGGCGTCGATGAGACCGCGCTGCAGGTGCTCGAGCGGCTGGCGGTCGGCAGCCACAAACCAGACCTGACGCTGCTGTTCGATATCGAACCTGCGCTCGGCCTGCAGCGTACGCGCGAGCGCGGCGAGGAAAACCGCTTCGAGCAGGAGACGCTCGAATTCATGCAGCGCGTGCGCGAATCCTTTGTGGCACGCGCGCGCGCCGAGCCGGCGCGTTTCGCGATGATCGACGCTGCGTGCGACGCCGATGCGGTCAGCGCCAGCGTCGCGCAAGTGCTGGTCGCGCGCCTCGCGCCGGTGCCGGAAACCGCGGCATGAGCGCAGCGCTGTGGCGACCGCTGCCGTGGCAGCAGGAGCGCTGGCTGGAGCTGACGTCGCTGGTGCTGCAACAGCGGCTGCCGCACGCCATGCTGCTGTCCGGCGGAGCCGGTATCGGCAAGCGCTGGTTCGCGCGCGCGCTGATCGCATTCACTCTCTGCGAACAACGCAGCGGCTACGCCTGCGGACATTGCCGCAGCTGCCTGCAGCTTGCCGCCGGCAGCCACCCCAACGCCGCGCTGCTCGGCGTCGACGGTCACCTGGGCCTGGCGATGACGCCGGACAGTTTCGCCGAGCAGGGACTGGTGCACTGGCAGCCGGACGCCGAGCGCAAGCGGCGCGATATCTCGATCGAGGGCGCGCGCAGCCTGATCGCCAAGCTCAGCCTCGCCAGCCACTACGGCAGCGCCAAGTGCGCCATGATCGAACCGGCCGACCTGCTCAACGCCAGCAGCGCCAACGCGCTGCTGAAGACCATCGAGGAACCGCCGGCCGGCACGCACCTGCTGCTCATCAGCGAGCGTCCGCAGGCGCTGCCGGCGACGCTGCGCAGCCGCTGCCAACGAATCCGTTTCGCGCCGCCCGAAACCGGCGTCGCACGGGCCTGGATGGCCGAGCAGGGCGTCCGCGACGAGGAGGCACTGGCGTTCGCGCTCGGCGCGCCGCTGCGCGCGCTGGCCCTGAGCGCGGACGACGGGGTCGCCATACGCCGCCAGTGGGCCGAGCTCTGGAGCGCTGTCGCCGCCGGCCGCCGCGATCCGCTCAGCGCCGCTGCCGCGGTCGACAAGGACAGTGTTGCCGAACATCTGAGCTGGGTGCAGTCCTGGCTCGCCGGCGAACTACGAGAACTGCTGTCGCGGGCGGCGCGCGCCGAACAGCGCGAGGCGCTCGCGCTGATGGTGCAGGACGTCTACGACGCGCAGCGGCGCGCTGCTGGCAACGCCCAGCCGCAGCTGCTGATGGAATCGCTGTTCGTGCGCTGGATGCGGCTCGGCCGCACAGCGCTCGCACGCGCCGCCTGATCGGCGCCCGCTATCTTTCACCCATGCCGAGCCGATACAGTTCCAGCCAGATCCTCGGGGACAGACTTTGAGCACACCGCCACGCGCGGGCGGAGCACCGCCCGGCATCCTGACGCTGCACATCAAGGACAAATCGGCCTTGTACGTCGCCTACATGCCGTTCGTGAAAAACGGCGGCCTGTTCATCCCGACCAACAAGGATTACCGGCTTGGCGATGAGGTCTTCATGTTGCTGACGCTGATGGACAACCCCGAGCGTCTGCCGGTAGCCGGCAAGGTGGTCTGGGTCACGCCGCGCGGCGCGCAGAACAAGCGCGTACAAGGCATCGGCGTGCAATTCAGCGCGCAGGACGGCGGCGCCACGCAGAAGAAGATCGAGGGCTTGCTCGCCGGCGCGCTCGGCGCCGACCGGCCGACGCATACGATGTAATCGCCGCTTCGTTCGTTAAGGAGTGAAAGCGCGCCAGCTGCGTCAAGTAAATGGATCATAATGTATATTATGTTAAGTTTTTGGAGAAGGCGCAGTGTCCGGATGCATCCGAGCTAACCTCGTCTTCGCCGCATCGAGCCGTTCAATCCTGATCCCGCTCCGCTCGGTGCGCTCGCGCACGCTGGCGGCGGCCCGGAATTGATCCGCGTCAGTCCGGCGCGGTACCGAGCGCAGGTCCGCAGCAGGTCCGCCAGCTGTTGTCCGGCCTGCTCGCGGTTGCGAAAGCGCATATTGTCTGCGGCGCGCGTCATGGGCTTCGCGCGGCTATCGGCAGGGCGCGGCCGGCGATGGCCCGCCTGCAGCTGTACCGCGGCAAGAGCCGCCGGCATTGCGCATCGGCGAATCGGCGCTTCATCGGCTTCTCCGACGATCGGTCTGCGCAGACCTTAGTGCGTTCGCGGGCCGGCGATCGTCTATGCGCTGCCGCGTGGCGGCGTGCCGGTCGCGGTCGAGATCGCGCGCCGCCTGGGACTGCCGCTGGATCTGATCATGGCGCGCAAGATCGGCCATCCGCAGCAGCCGGAGTATGCGATCGGTGCCGTCACCGAGACCGGCGAGCCGGTCTTCAACGCCGAGGAACGACAACAGCTCGATGCCGACTGGCTCGCCGCGAGGATCAGCGCCGAACGCGCCGAGGCGCGACGCCGGCGCGAGCTCTATTGCGGCGGCCGTGCGCGCCGCTCGGCGCACGGCCAGTGCGCGATCATCGTCGACGACGGCGTCGCCACCGGCCTCACTCTGGAGGCGGCGATTCGCGAACTGCGCGGTGACCATCCGGCCCGGCTGATCGTCGCGGTCGGCGTCGCGCCGCCGGACACCGCGCAGCGTTTTCGCGCGCAGGTCGATGACTTCGTCGCCGTGCACGTGCCGGCGCAGTTCCAGGGTGCCGTCGGCGCGTACTTCGAGGACTTCCACCAGCTCGGCGACGACGACGTGCTCGCCCAGATGCGCTCGCTGCCGGCACCGCCGGACGTGCCGTCATGAAGCGCGCTCGCCCGGCGAAGTGCAGATCGCCCTGCCCGACATCGGCCTGCCGGGCGACCTCGCGCTGCCGGCGCTGCCGCGCGGCCTCGTCGTGTTCGTCCACGGCAGCGGCAGCAGCCGGCACAGCAGCCGCAACCGCTTCGTCGCGGCGGCACTCGCCAAGCGCGGCTTCGCCACGCTGCTGTTCGATCTGCTCAGCGAGCGCGAGGACCTCGACGAGGCGGCCCGCTTCGACATCGAGCTGCTGACCCGGCGCTTGCTCGGCACCTGTACGTGGATCCGCGGCGAAGCGCGGCTCGCCGCGCTGCCGCTGAATCTGTTCGGCGCGAGCACTGGCGCGGCCGCCGCGCTCGCCGCGGCGGCCGAACTCGACGACGGCATCGCCGCGGTCGTCTCGCGCGGCGGGCGCCCCGACCTCGTGCTGCCGCTGTTGCCGCGCGTGACGTCGCCGACGCTGCTGATCGTCGGCGGCGCCGACGACATCGTCATCCAGCTCAACCGCAAGGCGTACGCGGCGCTGCGCGCCCCGAAGGAGCTCGCCATCGTGCCCGGGGCGACGCATCTGTTCGAGGAGCCCGGTGCGCTGGAGCGCGTCGCCGAACTGGCCGGCGACTGGTTCGAGCGCCATGGCGTCGGCCGGCAGCCGCCGCGCTCGCACCCATGAGCGTCAGCAACGCCGCCATCGCGGCGGTGTTCGAGGAGATCGCCGACATCCTCGAGATCGAGGGCGCCAATCCCTATCGGGTCCGCGCCTATCGCAACGCGGCGCGCACGGTGTCGGCATACGGAACCGAGCTGGCGCCGCTGCTCGCGCGCGGCGCGACGCTGCCGAAGATGCCGGGCATCGGCGAGGATCTGGCGGGCAAGATCGCCGAGATCGCCGCCACCGGCAGCTGCGCGCTGCGCGAGCGCCTGCACCGCGAAGTGCCGGCGGCGATCGTCTCGCTGCTGCAGGTCGCCGGCATCGGCCCGAAGCGCGTCAAGCTTCTTTATCACGACCTCGGCATCGAAACGCCCGAGCAGCTGCTCGAAGCCGCGCGTGCCGGCCGCGTGCAGCGCCTGCACGGCTTTGGCGCCAGGACCGAGGCCCGCCTGATGGAGGCACTGCAGCGCCAGCTCGCGCCCGGCAGACGCTACCCGCTCGCCGACGTCGCGGCGCAGGGTGAAGCGCTCGCCGCCGCGCTGCGCGGATGCCGCGGCCTGCGCTCGATCACCGTCTGCGGCAGCGTGCGGCGCATGCGCGACACGGTCGGTGACCTCGACCTCCTCGCCGTGACGCGCACGCCGGCGACCGTGATGCGCCGCTTTCTCGGTCTGCCGGCCGTTGGCGAGGTGCTGACGCGGGGACCGACGCGCGCCACCGTGATGCTGCGCTCCGGCCTGCAGGCGGACCTGCGGGCAATCGCGCCGGAAGCCGAGGGGGCCGCCCTCGTCTACTTCACCGGCTCCAAGGCGCACAACATCGCGATCCGGCGCCGCGCGCAGAAGCGCCGCCTCAAGATCAGCGAGTACGGCGTGTTCCGCGGCGCACGGCGCATTGCCGGAGCGACCGAGGCCGAGGTGTATGCCGCGATCGGCCTGCCGCCGATCCCGCCGGAGCTGCGCGAGGATCGCGGCGAGATCGCCGCCGCGGCGGCCGACCAGCTGCCGCGGCTGATCGAGCGCGCGGACCTGCGCGGCGATCTTCACGTCCACACCATCGGCAGCGACGGCACCGCCGATCTCGAGGCGATGGCGCAGGCCGCGCGCCGCGCCGGCCTGCAGTACATCGCCATCACCGACCACTCGCGCTCGACGCGCGTGGCGCACGGCCTCGACGAAGCGCGCCTGCTGCGGCAACTCGACGCGATCGACGCGCTCAACGCCAGGCTGGACGGCGTGGTGCTGCTCAAGGGCATCGAGGTCGATATCCTTGCCGACGGTCGACTCGACCTGCCGGACCGCGTGCTCGGCCGGCTCGACATCGTCGTCGGCGCGGTACACGCGCATTTCGATCTGCCGCGCCGTCGGCAGTTGCTGCGCCTGCAGCGCGCCTTGGACCATCGCCATTTCCACGTGCTCGCGCATCCCTCCTGCCGGCTGATCGGCACACGGGAGCCGCTCGACGTCGACATCAGCGCCGTGATTCGCAGCGCCGCGCAGCGCGGCTGCGGGCTCGAGCTCAACGCACAGCCGCAGCGCATGGATCTGCTCGACACGCATTGCCGCGAAGCGCAGGCGCAAGGCGTGCCGATCAGCATCGCCAGCGACGCGCACGGCCCGCGCGACTTCGACTGGTTGCACTACGGCGTCGGCCAGGCACGGCGCGGCTGGCTGCGGCGCGAGGATGTCGTCAACACGCGCACGCTCGACGAGCTGCGCCAATGGCTGGGCGCGCGGTCGTCGCAGGCATCTAGCGAACACCGCCGCCGCGGTCCATGACCCAGGTCAGTGCCCGCGCATCGCGCCGTCCGACAATCAATGGGCCTGCGGTCCGGATCTGCGGCGCCGGATCGCCATTCCTTTCGACGCGCGCGTCGCCAGTCGGCCGCGACACGGAGCCCGCGATGCAGCAGCCCTTGCAGATGACGTTCCGCAATATCGATCCGGCGCCCGCGCTCGAAGCGCGAATCCGCCAGTTCTCCGCACGGCTCGAGCGCTTCTACGGCGCGATCGTCGCGTGTCGCGTCGTCGTCGACGGCCAGCCCGACGGCGCTGCGCGCGGCGGGCTCTATCGTGCGAGCGTGGACCTGCGCGTGCCCGGCGCCGCGCTCGCATCGACGCGCAGTCGCGCCGGCCGGCAGGCGCACGACGATCCGTACGTCGCCGTGCGCGGTGCCTTCGACGCGATCACCCGTCTGCTCGAACGCCATCAGCAACGGCGGCGACGGCAGGCGCCGCGCCCCGCCGCCGCCTGAGCCGACCGCCGCATGGCGGAGCGTCGCTTGATGCCGGTCAATGAACGATGGACCGGCGGCGCGGAAACTGGCTCTTCCACACGCAGCGAGGAGAACCGCCATGGCGAACCTGAAGAAGTCTTCACCGGAGACGGCGCGGCGCATCCTTCTGGCGACCGATCTCGGCTGCCGCAGCGACCGCGCCTTCGACCGCGCCGTGCAGCTGGCCCAGCAGTGGGATGCGACGCTCATCGTGCTCTATGTCGCGCCGCACGCGGATTCCTACGTGGCGCCGTCGTGGCAGCGCGGCGCGACGCTGGCGGAACTCGTCGAGCGCCAGGTGCGCCTCGATCTCGGCGAGCGCCATGTCGACCTGCAGATCCTCGTCGACGTCGGCGAGCCCTACAAGGTCGCACTGCGTCGCGCCGCCGAGTACGACTGCCAGCTGATCGTCGTCGGCATCAGCCGCGACTCGCTGCTCGGACGTCATCGGCTCGGCGGCACGGTCGAGAAGCTGATGCAGTACGCCGACCGGCCGGTGCTGACCGTCAAGCAGCGCGCGCACGGCATCTACACCGGATCGGTCGTCGCCACCGACTTCTCGGCATGCGCGCGCCATGCGATGGAATGCGCCGCCGGGCTGTTCCCGTATACCGACTTCGCGGTGCTGCATACCTATCGCGTGCCGTTCGAACGGTTCGGGCAGCGCGAAGCCAGCGCGGCGGCGCACGCCATGGCCGTGCAGGCGCTCGACCGCTTCGTCGCCGACGTGCAGCTGCCCAGCGAAATCCGCAGCGGCGTGAAGACGATGGTCGAATACGGCCATCCGGCCGACGTGCTCAACGGTTACCTGCGCGAGCGCCCGCATGATCTGGTCGTCGTCGGCGCGCGCGGCGACAGCGGCGTGTTCGATCGTCTGGTCGGCAGCAACGCGATGGCGATCACCGCGGAGGTCTACAACGACGTGCTGATCGTGCGCGACGGCGGCGAGGCGGCGAGCCACAGGACAGCCTGAGGCTGCGTCCACGCTGCACCCGTCCGTCCGGCATCTCCGGCCGGCGCTCTGGCGCCAAAAGCCAAGTGCGGGACGACCGGCGCTTCCATACTCGACCGCATTTCCGGATCGGAGAGCGGCGATGGAAAGTGCACTGGTGACGGGCGGCAGCGGCTTTGTCGGTGGCCATCTCGTGGCGCTGCTGCTGGAACAGGGCTACACGGTCAGGACCACGGTCCGCAGCCTCTCCAACGCCGCCAAGATCGACCACCTGCTCGCGCTGCAGCGCCGCCACGCCGGGCGCCTGAGCCTGTTCGAAGCCGACCTGCTCGCCGAAGGATCGTTCGACGCGGCGATGGCGGCGTGCGACTGGGTCTTTCACGTCGCCTCGCCGTTCCTGATGCCGGAGCAGATCCGTGACGGACGCAAAGACGTGGTCGAGCCCGCGCTGCGCGGCACGCGCAATGTGCTGGCCGCCGTCGACCGCACCCCGTCCGTGCGTCGCGTCGTGCTGACCTCGACGGTCGGCGCGATCTTCGGCGACTACGCCGACGTGCTGCAGATGGAAGGCGGCGTGCTCAGCGAGCGCTACTTCAACACCACGAGCACGGTCGAGAACAATCCGTACCACTACTCGAAGGTGATGGCCGAGCAGGAAGCCTGGCGCCTCTGCGGCGAACAGCATCGCTGGTCGATGGTGGCGATCAACCCGGGCCTGATCCTCGGTCCGGCGCTGACCGGCACATCGGCGTCCGGCAGCCTGTTCCTGCTCGACGAGCTGCTGAAAGGTTACTTCTTCTACGGCGCGCCCGATTTCAGCTTCACCTACGCCGACGTTCGCGACGTCGCGCTGGCGCACCTGCTCGCCGCCCGCGACCCGCAGGCGCACGGCCGCTACATCATCGCCGAACGCGAGATGACGTCGTTTCTCGAGATGTCACGCCTGCTGCAGCCCTGGCATCGCCGCCCCTACCTGCTGCCGCGCCGCGGCGTGCCGGACGCGATCGTGCGGCTGATCGGCCCGCTGTTCGGCCTGTCGCAGGACTACATCCGCAAGCACCTGGGTATCCGTTTTACGGTCGACAACCGTCGCAGCGTCGAAGAGCTCGGCTTGCGCTACCGGCCGCTCGGCGAAACGCTGAAGGACCACTACCAGGCCTGGTTGCGCCTGCGCTGAAGCGGCGCCCCCCTACTCGGCCGCCACATCGTCGCGATCGGCCCGCGTCCGCGCCGGCCGGCTCGCGCTCCGCCCGCGCGGCGCCGGCCTGCCGCGCCGCTTCGGCGTGCCGGCGGCACGCATGCGCTGGCGCACCGTCTCGACATAGGCGTCCAGCGCCGCAGGCGCCTTGTCCTGCCGCAGCTGCGCCTCGGTCAGGGCGAGGCTCGGAAAGCGGCCGTGCTCGATGGTCTCGGCCTGCGGCTCGCGCAGCGCCGCCATCTCGGCGAGCGTCTCGGTCGCGCCCGAGCCGCGCAGCGTGCAGAAGAAGCCGAGACGACGCAGCGAACCGGCGTATTGCGTGAGGTAGCTGCGAACCGGGCTCGACACATGGCTGGCCCAGACCGGCGAGCCGACCAGCACCATCTTGTACTCGCGCGGATCGTGGCGCGGCGCCGCGATCCGCGGTTCGCGCGCGCGCATCACATCGTAGAGGCTGCGCAGGAAACCGAACGCGCCGGAACGGCCGTGCGCTTCGTGGATCTCTTCGAGATCGGCATCGAGCCGTTCGGCGAGACGCTGCGCGAGACCGCGCGTGCAGCCGCTGCGCGAGTAATACACCACCAGGGCATCTTTCATCGTTCAGGCTTCCGGCGTCGCCGCGCGCTTGCGCGGCGCCGGCTTCTTCAGGCCGGCCGCGACGACCAGCCGATCGATCTGACGGTGCGCCTGGCGGCGGCCGCCGTCGATCTGGCGAATCAGGCTGTCGAACTGCTCGAACGTGGACTTGGCCTTGGCGGCGCCGGTCTTGCCGAGGCAGCCGGCGAGCGTGCGATTGGCCTCGACCAGCTCCCGCAGCGATTTCTCCGCGTGCCGCCAGCTGGTGCGCGTGCGCTGCCAGGCGGCGCGGAGCTCCTGGGCGTCGGTCTTCTTTGTCGTCCTTCGGGCGTTCTGCATGGCGGCTTCCCTCTCGTCACGGCCATCGCGGCCTGTTCGACGATGGTCCCGTGCCGCAGCGCGGACATTGACGCAGATCAAGCCGGCGCCGTCAGCGCGCGGTGTAGCCGCCGTCGATGACGAGTTCGGCGCCGGTGACGAACTTGGCCTCGTCGGACGCCAGGTAGACCGCGCCCCAGGCGACGTCGTCCGGCTCGCCGATATGGCCGAGCGGATGCAGCGCGTCGGCGGCCTGGCGCGCCGCCGCCAGATCGCCGCCGGCGCTGCCGAGATGCGCCTCGACCATCGGCGTCCAGATGAAGCCCGGATGGATGCTGTTGACGCGGATGCGCTCGGCTGCGTACAGCATCGCGTCGGTCTTGCTCATCAGGCGCACGGCGCCCTTCGAGGCGTGGTACGGCGGCACGTCGGGCGCGCCGACGAGGCCGTAGATCGACGACAGATTGATGATGCTGCCGGCGCCGCTGCGGCGCAGATGCGGGATCGCATGCTTGGTGCAGAAGAACACGCCCTTGACGTTGATCGCCTGCACGTGGTCCCACTCGGCTTCGCTGATCTGGTCGGTCGGCTTGTCGACGCCGGCGATGCCGGCATTGTTGACCAGCACGTCCAGCCGCCCGTACGTGGCGGCGACGTCGGCGAGCACGGCCGAGACTTCGGCTTCGAGGCTGACGTCGCAGTGCCAGTAGCGCGCCCGCAGGCCGCGCGCCGACAGCGCCGCCGCGAACGCGGCGCCGGCCTCGTCGCGGATATCGAGCACGGCGACCGCCGCGCCCTCGCCGGCCATGCGCTCGGCGACCGCCGCGCCCTCGCCGGCCATGCGCTCGGCGATCGCGTGGCCGAGCCCGAGCGCGGCGCCAGTGACGACGGCGACTTTTCCGTTCAGACGATTCATGGCGCTCTCCTCGGCATGGGCATCGTTTCCACCGTAGCCGCCGGCCGCGCGGCGACCTTGACCTGCGTCAATGCCGCCGCGCCGTGCCGGGTCACGCTAGAGGCCTGCGTCCGCAGCTCACGAAGCGGACGGACCGTCGATCGCCGCCCGCCCACGAGAGGAGCCAGGACAAATGCCGAATGCCGCAGCGCCGCGCGTGGGCAGCTGGTACCGCTCGCCGATGCTGGCGCAGAGCTTCCAGGTCGTCGCCCTCGATCAGCAGGCGCGCACCGTCGAGATCCTCTGCTTCGACGGCACGCTCGACGAATGGCCGCTGTCGCACTGGCTGACGCTGGACGCCGAACTGTGCGCGGGGCCGCGCGACTACCGCGGCGCGTTCGAGCTCGAACGCGGCGACGCGCTGGACGATGCCCCGGACTGGGACCATGCGCACTGGCTCGACGCGCTCGAATCGGCGGAGCGCGCGCGCACGCCGTCGCTGCCGCCTCCCGAATGGCCGGACGAGGGGCCGCAGCGGCCGGCCGCGGTGCGGCGTGGCAGCGTCGCCCGACATCCACGCGCTTGACGGCGATCAAGGCCGGCGCCGCGCATCGCTTCTACCGTGCGGCATGGGCACTCCGCCCGATTCACGCCGAGCCCTTCCCCCGATGAACACCTTGCACCTCAGCGCCCGCACGACGCCCCGCAGCGCGACCCGCGCCGGCGCCGGGAATCCGGCGGCGACGATCACGATCCAGCTCGGCGGCAATGCCGGCATGCGCACGCTGCAGCACCGCGAACCGCTGATCGAGTGGAAGCGCGCGCGGCGCGCCAGCGCATCCACCGACGATGCCGCGGTGTTGCCGGCCTGAGCGTGGTACCGGATGGCGGCGCCCGCGCACCGCCGTCCGTGCGGCAGAACACGGTCGCTCCCGGCAGCGCCGATGGCAGTCGGCATATGTTCGATGTCGTACGGACATGCGGCCGCCGGCCCGGGAACATCGCCCTCGACGCCACGCGCGTCCGCTCATCCATTCGGATGCCCGTCGTCCTCATCGACGATCGCCATGACCGGTTCGAAGCCTTCGTTCAACGTTTCGCCCCCGCTCGACTGCCGAGTCGACCTGCACTCAGTGTCGGCCGCGGGTCGTGCCTGGCGCAGCGTGCTCGCCACGCTGCTGCCGCTGCTGGAAATCGCGGCGCTCGCCGCCAGCGCTTGGATCGCCGCGCTGCTCGTGCGCGAACTCGACCCCGGCGGCTTCGACGCCAGCATCTCCGGACGCTACGGCCTGCTCGCCAGCTCGATGTCGCTGTTCGCGCCGTTCGTGCTACATGTCCGCAGGGCCGGCAGCATGCGCGGCACGGCGCGCGCCTTGCGCGAGCTGGCCGGTCCGTATGCCTTGTTCTGCGCCATCGCCGCACTCGCGCTGATCGTCAATGGCGATGCCGGCGGCGCCGCCGCGCAGTGGCTCGGCTTCTGGCTGCTGTCCGGCTTCGCGCTGCTGCTGGCGCTGCGCAGCCTGGTACTGCGGGCGCCGGCGCGCGAAGTCGTCGCCGTAGTCGGCGCCGGCCCGGCAACCGATCGGCTGGTGCGCCATCTGCAGCGCCGCGACGGCCGCGACGTCGAGCTGATCGGCGTGTTCGACGATCGCGCGACGCGCACCGGCCAGGGCGCGGTGGCGCGCCGCGGCACGGTCGACAGCCTGATCGAACTCGGCCGCCGGCAGCCGATCGATCTGGTGCTGATCGCGCTGCCGGATCACGCCGAGGAACGCATCATCGATCTGCTCAAGCGGCTCAAGTCGCTGGCCGTGTCGATTGCGATGTGCCCCTGCGGCATCGAGCTGGAACTGCCGCGCATGCCGGTCGAGTATCTCGGCGATCACATCCCGGTGACGCTGCTCGCCGAGCGGCCGATCCGCCGCGGCGGCGCGGTCGCCAAGATGTTGGAGGACTACCTGCTCGGCGGCCTGATCACCCTGGCGCTGTTGCCGCTGATGGCGCTGATCGCGCTGGCGATCCGTCTCGACAGCCCCGGGCCGGTGCTGTTCCGGCAGCGCCGCCACGCCTGGAACAACGGCGAGTTCGATGTCTTCAAGTTCCGCTCGATGCGCTGGAGCCCGAGATCGGCGAGCCTGGGCCTGCGCCAGACCGAACGCGACGACCCGCGCATCACCCGCGTCGGCCGCTTCCTGCGCCGCAGCAGCCTCGACGAGCTGCCGCAGCTGTTCAACGTCCTGCGCGGCGAGATGTCGCTGGTCGGTCCGCGCCCGCACGCGGTCAACATGAAAACCGAGGAGCGCCTGTGCGAGGAGATCATCGAGACCTACGCGCATCGCCATCGCGTCAAGCCCGGCCTGACCGGCCTGGCCCAGGTGCGCGGCTACCGCGGCGCGACCCATACCGCCGAGCAATTGCGCCTGCGCATTGAATCTGACCTCGAATACGTGGAGCATTGGTCCATCTGGCTGGACCTGAAGATCCTGGTCATGACGGCATGGACGGTGATCCGTGGCGAAAATGCGTACTAGAGATTTACCGCGCGCCGGCGGCGCCCTGATCGCGCTGGGCAGCCTGCTGCCGCTCGCCGCGGCCGCAGAGCTGGAACTGCGGCCGTATGCCGAGGCGCGCGCCTACTACGACTCCAACGTCTACAGTTTCTCGGGACGCGACGAGGCGCTGGCGCGCAACGGCGACGATCAGCTCTCGGACCGCATCATGCGCGGCCTCGCCGGCCTGCAGGCGGACTACGGCTTCAGCCGCCAGTCGCTCGCGCTGACCGCCGAAGGGCGGCGCCTGATCTACGACCACTTCTCGAAGCTCGATCACAACGAGCATCTGCTCGCGCTGGCCTACAAGGGCCGCTACGGCGACGAGGTGAGCAGCCGCCTCTACGCCAGCCAGGAACGACGCATGGCCTCGTTCGCCGATCGCGACACGACGGCGCTGACCCTGGAGCGCGAGCGCCTCGGCGGCGGCGAGCTCGGCTTCGCGCCGGGCGACGACTGGCGCGTCGAGGTCGGCGCGCGCGTGCGCCGCCTGCTCTCGCCGCTGCCCGACCTGCCCGACTTCACGCTCGCCGAGAACAGCGCCACGGCCGGCCTGCGCTACGTCGACGGCGGCCCGGCCAGCTTCGGTCTGGCCACCGAATACCTGAAAGGCCGCTTCGACGGCACGCCGGACCAGACGCGCTTCGACCAGTACACCGCGCAGCTCGACGCGCGCTACGAGATCAGCGGTCTGACGCGCATGAACGGCCGCCTCGGCTACACGCGCCGCAACGAGCGCAACAGCGCGCGCGCCGACGTCTCGACGGTGACCGGCTCGATCGGCGTGCAGCGCAATCTGAGCGGCGTCACCTCGGTCGATTTCAACGCCTTCCGCAACGTCGAGAGCTATCTGGTCGGCGCGCAATCGGTGATCGACACCGGCGCGCGCCTGGCCCTCAACTGGCAGCGCTCGCTCGTCACGGTTTCGACCGGCGTGCAGTGGCATCGCAGCGATTTCCAGATCGAGACGCGCCGCGAGGACCGCATCACTCAGGCCTTCGTCCACGTCAACCTGGCGCCGCGGCGCTGGCTCGACGTGCAGCCGTTCGTCGACTACCGCAACCGCAGTTCCAACATCGCCGCCGAGCGCTATCACGGCGTGGTCGCCGGCCTCGGCCTGCGCGTGCAGTTCGGCAGCGACGAGATCGCACGCTAGCACCAGGTCCGGAACATCGGCGCCGCACGCGGCGACGGACCGTCCGATCCGCCGCCGCTTCTTCGTTGCGGCGTGGCATCCGGAACGGCCGGCCCCGCCCCTTACGCCGGCTGCCGGGTCAGCGGCGCGACGCGCAGCGACGCAGCGGTTTCGGCGAGCCCTTCATCGAGTGGTTTCCAGCGCAGGACGAGCTCGGCGGCGGCGCGGCGGCTGTCGAGACGGATGCGCTGCTGCCAGAGCGTCCGCATCGATGGCGTGATCGCCGGCGGCAAGCCGCTGGCGTCGACGCCGAGCTGGCGCAGCCCCAGCTCGGCGAGCTTGAGCAGCGGCGCCAGCAGCTGCGTTTCGAACGGCAGGCGCCGCGCCGCGATGCGCGCGACCGGCACCGCGCCGAGGCGGCGTGCGAACTCGACGAAGTATTCGTTCCAGGTCGGCAGCTCGGCGTCCGCGAGCGAGAGATTGAACGTCCGGCCGGCGACGCCGTCGCGGTACAGCGCCTGGCGCACCGCCGCGACGACGTCGTCGACGTGCACGAGGTTGCAGCAGCCATCGCCGGCGGCGCCGAGATCGCCGAGGCGGCGCTCGCGCAGCAGCTGCGCGATGCGCACGCTCCACTGCAGGCTGCCCGGTCCGTACACGCAGCCCGGCCGCAGCAGCACCGTGTTCGCGCAACGCCGCAGCGCCTCCTCGGCGTCGCGCTTGGCGCAGCCGTAGCCGCTCTGCGGCGCCAGCGGGCTGCCTTCATCGACCCGGCCGGTGCTCGCGCCGTAGACGGCCATCGAACTCAGATGCACGAGGCGCGGCGCGCGCGCCTGGCGCCGCAGCGTCGCCGCCAGCGCGTCGGCGTTGGCGCGGATATCGGCCGGCGCGCCGGTCACGCAATTGACCACCGCATCGACGCCGCCGATCACGCCGGCCAGCGCATCGGCATTGCGCGCGTCGAGCGCCAGTGCGCGCTGGCCGGGCACCGCGCGCGGCCGGCGCGACGCGACGATCACCTGAGCACCGCCGCCGGCGGCGAGCGCGCGCGCGACCTGCTGGCCGATGTAGCCGCTGCCGCCGAGCACCAGGATCCGCGCGCTCATGCCGCCAGCTCCCGCAGCGGTGCCGCTGCTGCTAGCGGTACGCCGGCGGCGAGCCGGGCCTGCAGGTGCTCGGCCAGGCGCAGGCTCAGCGCGACGATCGTCAGGGTCGGATTGGCCTGACTGGAGGTCGGGAACACCGCCGCGCCGGCGACGAACAGATTGTCGACGCCGTGGACCCGCAGATCGGCATCGACCACCCCGTCGCGCGGCGAGCGCGCCATGCGCGCGGTGCCGATGTGGTGGCCGCCGTAGGCACCGTAGCGCAGCATCTCGGCCTCGATCGCGTCCGCATCGTAGTCGTAGTGGCCGATGCCGCTGGCGCGCACGTCGGCGGCAAAAGTCGCCAGCGCCCGCGCGACGGTGTCGACGTCGTCGCGGCGATAGCGCCAGTCGAGGCGCAGGCGGCGCATGCCGAGCGCATCGCGCTCGCTGCCGAGCGTCACGCGGCTGTCGGGATTCGGCAGCTGCTCGGCGTGGAAGTCGAGACTGAAGCGCGGCCGCCGCGGCTCGATGATGATCGACGGGAACTTGCGCTCGGCGAGCTTGCGCTGCGTCAGCATCTGCCAGGCGAACGCGAAGGCCTGCAGCGGATCGCGCACGAGATTGCCGAGGTGCGCGAACCAGCGGCCGACGCCGTGCGCGTCGTCGCCGTGCAGGCGCTTGGCGTATTCGTAGGGAATGAACGGTTTGGCGAGGTAGAGCAGCGACAGCGCGCCGGAGCCGTGCGCCGGATCGGTGATGCGCGGATGGTGCAGACGCGCGATGAAGTTGCCGACGCCGAGGCGGCGCTGCGCGTCGGCGCGCAGTGCGAAGCGGCGCCGGCAGTAGATCCCGTCGTCGCTGACCTCGTAGCCGTAGCGCACGGCGACGCCCGGCGCCAGCGCCAGCGTGCCGGTCGTGCCGGCGAGATGGCACATGTAGTAGCGGCCGACCAGATCGTGCGCGTTGCCGATGCCGGCACGCTGCACCTCGTCGCTGGCCAGCAGCAGGCGGGCGTTCTCGAGCCCGCCGGCG
Organism: Solimonas variicoloris DSM 15731; assembly: GCF_000382285.1. Taxonomy (GTDB): domain Bacteria; phylum Pseudomonadota; class Gammaproteobacteria; order Nevskiales; family Nevskiaceae; genus Solimonas; species Solimonas variicoloris. Next base: position 192,479 of record NZ_KB907927.1, read on the forward strand.
GCCAGGATCACGCAGCGCGCGCGGACGCGCAGCGTCTTGCCGCCGAGGCTCGCCGCGCGCACCGCGCTGACGGCGCCGCCGTCGCGGTCGAGCTCCAGCCCGGTGACGTTGGCGTGCAGCAGCACGCGCAGGTTGGCGGCGGCCTCGAGCCGGGCACGATAGCGACGGCCGAAGTCGGTCGGACAGCTGAAACGCTCCAGGGTATCGGTCGAGAACGATGCGCTGTCGAAGCCGGCGAGCAGCGGCGGCAGGCCGCGCGGAAACGCGGACGCCGCATCGAACGCGCACTCGCCCGCCTCGCACAGCTGCGTGGCGCGCGCGTAGTACGGCCGCAGCGTCTCGTAGCCGATCGGCCAGCCGCTGTGCGGCACATAGTCGCGCGCTTCGAAGTCGATCGGATCGAACGGTACGCAGCGTCCTCCCCAGGTCGTCGTCGAGCCGCCGAAGCGGCGCTCGCGATAGCGATCGAGCGGCGGATGCAGGCGCGCGTCGGCGACCTCGCCGGTGTACAGGGCCTGGCTGTCGGGCTCGTGGCGGATGCCGCCGGCCTCGATGACAAGCACCTCGTGCCGCCCGTCCGCAAACGGCAGCGCCAGCGCGATGCCGGCGGCGCCGCTGCCGACGATGCAGACGTCGGCTTGCAGGTCGGCACCGGCCGGCAGTTCCAGGGCATCGATGATCATGGGACGCATGGCGCACAGGCAACGCGACGGGACTGTCGCACGATCTTTTTAGGGTGCCGCGCGGCGGCCCGTCTGTGCGATGTCGAACACGTGCGCGCTACGGCGCGTAGGTTCGCTAGCGAACAGTCGCGCCGCGCTTTCGAGCCTAGCCTTGCACTCAATACGAGCATGGCGAGCGCCATGGGAGATTCGATGGGCGGATTCGATCTGCGTGAGGTGTCGATGCCGGCGCTGCCGGTGCGGAGTACGGCGTCGCTGTGGCGGCGCCGCGCGCGCCAGCTGCTGCCGCTGTGGGATCTGCTGGTCCTGCTCGCCGCCGCGCCTTTGGCGACGGCGCTCGTCGCCGCGCTCGGCGCCAGCCTGCCGGTGACCGCCGGCTGGCCGGCCTGGGAGCGCTGGGCCCTGCCGCTGGTCGCGCTCGGCCCGGTGCTGCTCTACCAGCCGCTCGAGCGCCCGCCGCCGCCGCTGCGCGGCTTCGCCGTGCGCCTGCTGCTGTTCGTCGCGATCGCGGCGCTCGCCGCCGCGCTCGCCGGCACCCTGGTGCCGACCGTCTGGCTGCTCGCGTGGCTGGCGCTCGCGATTGCCGGCCTGGTAGCGCTGCGCGCGCTGATGCGGCGCCTGCGCGGCCGGCAGACGCTGGCGATCTACGGCGCCGGCCCCGAGACCGATCGTCTGGTGCAGCAGCTGCGCCGCCAGGCCGGCGACCGCATCGAGCTGCTCGGCGTGTTCGACGATCGCACCACGCGCACGGCGCCGGTGCAGACGCCGGCGCGCGGCGGCCTCGTCGAACTCGCGCGGCTGGCGCGGCAGCGGCCGGTCGACTGGACGCTGGTCTCGGTACCCGAATCGGCGCAGCAGCGCATCCGCCAGCTGCTGCCCTTGCTGAGCGGCATCTCGGACGCCGTCGCGCTGAGTCCGACGCCGGTACCGGCGCGGCGCGAAGCGCTGCTCGCCGAGTCGCTGAAGGTACGCATGCTGGCCGACGCCGAGCGCACCGCCTGCGATCTCGACGACTACGATCTGTCGCGCTTCATCGACGTCGCCCGCGGCTTCGGCGCGGACGCCTATACGTACGTGGTGACGCCCAACGTCGACCATCTGATCCGCCTGCACGACGATGCGCATTTCCGCGCGCTGTACGAGGACGCCGGCTACGTGCTGCTCGATAGCCGCTTTCTCGCGCACCTGCTGCATCTGACGCGCGGCGTGCGCCTGCCGGTCTGCGCCGGCAGTGATCTGACCGGCCGCCTGTTCGGCGAGGTGATCGCGGCCGACGACAATCTGGTGCTGATCGGCGGCAGCGGCGCCCAGGCGGCGGCGCTGCGCGAACGCTACGGCCTGCGCCGGTTCGCGCATCACAATCCGCCGATGGGTTTCATCCGCGATCCGGACGCGGTCGAGCGCTGCCTGTCGTTCATCGAGGCGCACAGCCCGTTCCGCTTCTGCCTGCTCGCGGTCGGTTCGCCGCAGCAGGAAATCATCGCGCGCGAGCTGCAGCGGCGTGGCAGGGCGCGCGGCATGGCGCTGTGCGTCGGCGCGTCGATCGACTTCCTCACCGGCGGCGAGCGACGTGCGCCGGCCTGGATGCAGCGCGCCGGCGTCGAATGGCTTTACCGCCTGATGCAGGCGCCGCGGCGCATGGCGCGCCGCTATCTGGTCCGCGGGCCGCGCGTGTTCGGCCTGCTGACGCAGACCGAGGTGCAGCTGCGTGTGCACGCCTGAGCCGATGCGATCCCGTCACGCCCGGGCCGGCGCAAAAAAAGAAAGGGCCGGACGACGGTCCGGCCCTTCCTGCCCCCCAGGTGCCGCCCGCGGGCGCGGACGTCACCTCCAGCTCAGCGCGTCACTTGGTGACGGTGAAAGCCGACGGCGTCCATGCCGCGTACTTCGAATTGAACAGCGCGATCTGCGCGGTGCTGGCACCGGACGGAATCGTGACCTTCAGCTGCGTATCGCTGACAACCTGGAAAGTCGCCGACGACGAACCGAGCGTGACCCGTGACAGGCCAGTGAAGCCCGAGCCCGTGATCGTCACCACCGTCCCGACCGCGCCGCTCTGCGGCGAGAAGGTCTGGATGTACGGCTGCGCATAAGCGGTCGAGCCGCCGTTGATCGTCACCGTGGCCGACGACGGCGAGCCGAGCGCGGCGCCGCCGGAGGTCGTGCTCAGTTTCAGCGAGAACGACTTGCTGCCGGTGAAGGCCTTCTGCGTGCTGAGCGGAATGCTGATGGTCTTGGCCGCGGTGTCGCCCGAGGTCCACTGCAGCGTGCCGCTGGTCGCCGTGTAGTCGGTGCCGGCGACGGCGCTGCCGTTGACGGTCGCGTACTGCACGCTGACGGCGCCGCTGGAGCCGCTGGCACGACCGACGCTGAGCGTGGCAATGCCCGTGCTCTGCGCGACGCTGTAGCTCGACGCGCCGAGTGCAAGCGTGCCCGGCGCGGTCGTCGTCGACGACGACGAGGTCACGCTGAACGGGCTGCCCGACCAGGCCGCGTACTTCGGGTTGATCAGTGCGATCTGGCCGCTGCTGGCATTGCTCGGCACGGTCAGCGTCAGTGAGGTGTCGCTGCCGACCTTGAAGGTCGCGGCGGTGCCGGCGATGGTCACGCTGCTCAGGCCGGTGAAGCCCTTGCCGCTGATCGTCACCGTCGTGCCGGCCGGACCCGAGCTCGGCGTGAAGCCGGCGATGTACGGCTGCGTGTAGCTGGTCGTGCTGCCGCTGCTGCTGCTGCCGGAGCCGTTGATCGTGACGCTGGCGCTGGCCGCGCCGAGCGTGGCGCCGCCGGATGTGCCGGACAGCGTGATGCTGAAGCTCTTGCTGCCGGTGAACGGCGTGGCGTTGCTGATCGCGACGCTGAAGCTCTTGCTCGCGGTGTCGCCCGAAGCCCAGCTCAGCGTACCGCTGGCAGCCGTGTAGTCGGTGCCGGCGACCGCCGTGCCGTTGGCGGTGGCGTACTGGACGCTGACCGCGCCGCTCGAACCGCCGCTGCGCGCGACCGTGACGGTCAGCGTGCCGGCGTTCTGCGTGACGCTGTAGCTCGACGCGCCTAGCGCGAGCGTGCCGGCCGAGGCCGTGACCGCCGAACCGTTGATCGTCACCGTGGCGATGTTCGGCGTGGCGAGCGCGGCGCCGCTGCTGGCGCCCGACAGCGAGACGGTGAAGGTCTTGCTGCCGCTGAACGGCGTCGCGTTGCTGACCGGAATCGTGATGGTCTTCGCCGCGGTGTCGCCCGCGGCCCAGCTCAGCGTACCGCTCTTGGCCGTGAAGTCGGTGCCGGAAACGGCGCTGCCGCCGGCGGTCGCATAGCTGACCGAGACCGCGCCCGTGCCGCCGCTGCGATTGACCGACAGGCTCACCGAACCGGCGCTCTGGCTGACCGTGTAGGCGCTCGACGACAGCGCGATCGATGCCGCGCTGGTGCCGCTGGTGCCCCACAGCTTCTGCAGCAGCGCCATCTTGTCGGTGCGCACCTGCAGGTTGTCGTCGAGGATGCCGCCGGTGTCGCCGCTGTTCGGCGTGTAGCACCAGTAGAAGCTGTCGCGCATGCCCTTGCCGAGCATGTAGTCGACGAAGGCGTTCTGCCAGGCGACGTCGCGCGGATCACCGCCGATGCCGTAACGGCCGCCCCACTCGCCCGGCACGACCGGGTGCGTCGGATAGAACTGGCCGAACAGCGTCTCCCAGTCGGCCGCCAGATTGGCCGGGAAGTTGGCGGCGTTGAACGTCGACTTCACGTAGACGTCCGGGCCGTAGGTGTGTGGGCTCAGCACCAGCTTGTCGGCCGGGATGTTGAGCGGCTGGTAGCGCTGCGGCTGGAAGTCCTCGCCGTAGTTCATCGGGATGTTGCTCTTCTCGACGCCATCCCAGTTGCCGTTGATGCCCTGCACGAAGATCATCAGGTTCGGATTGGCCGCAAGCACGCCGGCGGCAGCCTTCTCGGCGGCATCCTTCCAGTAGTTCTTCGACTGCGTCATGTTGGCGTCGCCGGTGCTCCAGCGCACGATGCCGTTCGGCTCGTTGTAGATGTCGATGGCGAAGAAGTGCGGCAGGTTGGCGTAGCGCGCGGCGACGAACTTCAGATCGCGGATCCAGTTGTCGACGGTGTAGGCCGAGCTGTTGTAGATCAGGCCGAAGTCGGCGCTGTTGTCGACGAACCAGGTCGGATACTGGCGATCATTCGAGACGCTGTGGAAGTCGAGCATGACGTAGAGGCCCTGGCGATCGGCCTCGGCCATCCACATGTCCATCGCCTGCAGCGGCGTCTTGCCGATCAGGTCCGCGTTCTTGCCCGGATCGACGTAGCTGAGCTGGTCGACCGGCGTCGTCACGTACAGCGTGTCCGGCACGTACGGCAGACGCACGGCGTTGAAGCCGAGCGCCTTGATCTGCGCGATCTGCTCCTTCCAGCCCATCGACCACAGATACTGCGGCTGCAGGATGTTGGCGTTGAAGCCGTAGTGGCTGATGCCGCGGATCGGTACCTGCTGGCCGCTGGCGTCGTAGATCTTGCCCTGCTGCGCGTAATAGCCCGCGGCGCTGGCGGCCGGCGCCGCGACGGCGCCGACCAGCGCCGCAAAGAGCGCGCCCAATGCCCGGAGTTTCAGGCTCGTTTTCATGTGGGTCCTCATGTGTATTCAAAATCGGAGACGGCCGCCGGACAGCGCGCGGTGGCCAGTCGAAACTGCGTGTGCACGGTCGCCAATCCAGACGCCGCATGCGCGGCTTTCGCACCGAGAGGTAGATAATTTCTACCCCAGCGGCGTGGATGGATTGCGCGTCTGCCGCTCGTCCTGACGCGGCACGCCGGCCATCTGTGTCCGCTCGCCGACACAGCGCAAAAATCTCCCGGCAGCGGTACCGCGCGCTGCGCCCCGGCGGCCATTGCGGCGGCGCGCGAAGCGCCGATCGACGGCATCGCGGGCGCCGTCGCGACGGACGGTGATGGCGATTTCATGCGACAGCTCCCGTGGCGACACGGCGACGCACGCGAGCGCGCGCCGACCGGACGGCCGTTTCTGGTTTTGCGATTGAAAGGGCGCCGCGAACGGCGCCCTGCATGCACGGTCACTCGGGAGCGGCGAAGACCGGGTGGTCACGGCGCGCTCCGAGGCCGGCGGGAGCTACCTTATGGCGCGGCGATGAACGTCGCTTGACCGCCATCCGTGCGCTGGCGAACAGCGGCGGCGCACGGATTCATGGCAGGGCGGCGGCGGGTGCCGCGACGCCGGTCGCGACCCAGCGCTCGGCATAGCGATAGCGGCCGTGCCAGACGCGGCCGGACGCGGCCGCGGCGAAGCCGTCCCGCGGCACGACGCGGAAGCGCCCGGCGGCCGCCGCCGGCGTCTCGATCGCGACGACGACGTCGTGAAACTCGAGCCACTGCCGGGTCAGCGCGTACTGGCACTTGTAGAACGCTTCCTTGGCGCTGAAGACCAGCGCCGCGAGCCGCTGCCGTTGCGCGAGCGGTTGCCGCGCCAGCTGCTGCAGCTCCGCCGGCGTCAGCAGCTCCGGCCAGACGACGGGCGAAACGTCGGCGACGACTTCGATATCGATGCCGAGCGCACGCACGATCCGCTCCGGCGCGGCCACCGCCGCGCACAGGCCGCCGGCATGGCTGATGCTGCCGGCGTAGCCGCTCGGCCAGCGCGGGCGGCGATCGGCGAGCGGCGGCAATGCGCGCGGCGCCACGCCGAGACGCTGCAGCGCGTGGCGCGCGCAGGCGCGTCCGGCGGCGAATTCGTGCAGGCGCTTGCTGCTGACGGTGCCGAGCGCGCTGCGCTCCGCCGGCAGCAGCCAGGCCGGATCGCCCGGCGCCCGGCATTCGGCGGCGGCGACCACGCTGTCGAAGAGCCCGGCGAGCAGTGCCGAATCGCGGACCGCGCCGGCGTCGACGCCATCCTCCGGCGTCGCACCGGTGCTGGCACTGCCCTCGCCGGCCGCGTCGCGCATCACGTCGGCGACGCGACCGCGGCGTCGATGCGCGCGGCCATCTGCCGCGCGCCCGGGTCCTGGAACATCGTGAAGTGATCGCCGTCGATCACCGTGACCTCGACGCCGTCGCTGGCGAACGCGCCCCAGCCCATGTCGTCGTCGAGGAAGCGGCCGCCGGGCTGGCGCCGCGAGCGGAACAGCTGGATGCGGCCGTCGAAACGGCCCGGCTCGTAGCCGGTGGCGGCGACGCGCAGATGCTCGAGCAGCCAGCGGTCGTAGTCCTCCGGTGACAGCCGGCGGCGCCCGAGCAGGTCCTTGCTGGCGGCGTCGGACCACAGCGCCTGCAGGCGCTTGGCGAAGCCGCGGTTGGCGATGAAGCTGCGCCACGACTGACGGCCATGCCAGAGGTCGGCGATGTCCAGTCCGATCAGCTGCAGGCGGTGCGAAGTCTCGGCGAGCGTGCGGCGCAGCCACGACATGCGCCGCACGTAGCCGGGCACGTAGCCATCGATGACGATCAGCTGCTCGACGCGCTCGCCGGCGGCCTGCAGCTGGCAGGCGATCTCGAACGCCAGCGCCCCGGCGATGCACCAGCCGAGCAGGCGGTACGGGCCGTGCGGCTGCTCGCGGCGGATCAGCTCGACGTAGCCGGCGGCGATCTCGACGAAGTCGCGCGGCATCAAGGCCGGATCGCTGCCCGGATCGAACAGCTGCAGGCTGGTGAACGGCTGCTCGTCGCCGAGCCGCCGCGACAGCAGGAAATAGATGCCGGTGTTGTTGACCGCCATCAGCGGCGTGCGGCCGCCGTCGCTGCGCAGGCGCAGCACCGGCCGGAAGTCGTAACTGCGCTGGCCGCTGAGGTCGACCAGCGGCGCGAGCTGCGCAAGCGTCGGCGCATTGAACAGCGTCGACAGCGTGATGCGCGCGCCGAACTCGGTCTCGATCTGCGCCAGCATGCGCGCCGCGAGCAGCGAGTGGCCGCCGAGCTCGAAGAAGTTCGCGCCGCGGCCGATGCCGCGGCAGCCGAGCAGGCCTTCCCAGATCAGCGCCAGCTTCTGTTCGACCGCTGTCTGCGGCGGTCCGCCGTCGTCGCGTTCGCCCTCGCGCAGCGCCGGCGGCGGCAGTGCGCGCACCTCGACCTTGCCGTTCTGGTTGCGCGGCAGCGCGTCGACGATGGTGATCGCCGCCGGCCGCATGTAGGCCGGCAGCGACTGCGCCGCTTCGGCGTGCAGATCATCGATCAGGTCGACGGCATCGCGGCCGGGATCGCGCAGGCTGACGTAGGCACAGAGCGCGGCGTCGCCGTGCTCGCTGTGCCCGACCATCGCGTAGGCTTCGCCGACCGCCGGATGGCGCAGCAGCACCGATTCGATCTCGCCGAGCTCGATGCGGAAGCCGCGCAGCTTGATCTGCGAGTCGGCGCGGCCGACGAACTCCATGCGCCCGGGTCCGCGCCAGCGCACGATGTCGCCGCTGCGGTACATGCGCGCACCGGGCGTCGCCGCGAACGGATCCGGCACGAAGCGCGACTGCGTGAACTCCGGCCGGCCGACGTAGCCGAGCGCGAGCTGCTCGCCGCCGATGCAAAGCTCGCCCGGCGCGCCCACCGGCACCGGCTCGCCATGCGCGTCGAGCACGTAGAAGCGCAGGTTCGGCAGCGGACCGCCGAGTGGCACGCTGGCGTAGCGACGCAGCATGTCCGGCTCGATGCGCAGCACCGAGGCGTAGATCGTCGTCTCGGTCGGGCCGTAGACGTGCCACAGCTCGCTGCCGGTCGCGAGGATGCGCTCGGCCAGTTCGCGCGGCGTCTTCTCGCCGCCGCACATGGCCTTCAGACGCGGCCGGCCGTCCCAGCCGGCGGCGAGCAGGAATTGCCAGGTGACCGGCGTCGCGAACATCACGGTCGCGCCGTGCTCGCGCAGCAGCGCCAGCAGCGCCGCTCCGTCGACGACCTCGCGTTCGGTCGCCAGCACCAGGCGCGCGCCGCAGGACAGCGTCGCGAAGACTTCCAGGCCGGAAATGTCGAACGCCACCGAACTGACCGACATGAACACGTCCTGCGCGGTAATGCCCGGCTGCGCGCGCACCGCCCACAGCAGGTTCGCCAGCGCGCGGTGCGGCACCATCACGCCCTTCGGCTGACCGGTCGAGCCCGAGGTGTAGATGATGTACGCGAGATCCATCGGCCGCGTCGCGCGCGGCGGCGGCAGCGCCGGACGCGAGGCGATCGCGCCAGCGTCCTCGTCGATCAGCAGCAGCGGCACGTCGAGCTCCGCCAGCGGCGCGCGCAGGCTGGCGCGCGCGACCACGGCGGCGAGCCCGGCGTCGCCGACGATGTAGGCCAGGCGTTCCGGCGGATTGCCGGTGTCGAGCGGCACGTAGGCGCTGCCGGCCTTGAGGATCGCCAGCAGCGTGACGATCAGCTCCGGCGAACGCTTCAGGAACACGCCGACCCGGCGGCCGTCGCCGTAGCCGCGCGCGCGCAGCTCGTGCGCGAGGCGGTTGGCGGCGGCGTCGAGCTCGGCGTAGCGCAGCGACTGCCCGTCGCAGACCACGGCGATCGCGTCCGGCGCCGCGGCGACACGCGCCTCGAAGAGGTCGACGACATTGCGCTCGAGCGGAAACTCGGCCTCGGTGCGGTTCCAGTCCAGCGTCAGGCGGCGACGCTCGGCGGCGTCGATCAGCGGCAGGCGCGAGATCACCTGCTGCGGCCGCTCGACGATCGCGCCGAGCAGATGTTCGAGCTGCGCGAGCAGGCCGCCGACGGTGTCCGGCTCGAACAGGTCGGTATTGAAGTCGCAGGACAGGCGCCAGCCGTCCGGGCGCTCGACCATGAACACGTTGAGGTCGTGCAGCGCCCCGGCCGACACCGACGGCATGTCGATCAAACGGAAACGTCCGTAGCTGCGATTGGCGATGAACGAACGCTGCATCACGAAGTTGATCGAGAACAGCGGATTGCGGCTGCGGTCGCGCGGCGGCCGCAGCACCTCGATGATGCGCTCGATCGGCATCGCCTGATGCTCGAGCGCGTCGACGACGGTGTCGGCGACGCGGCCCAGCAGGGTCTCGAACGACGGATCGCCGGACAGATCGTTGCGCAGGACCAGCGTGTTGACGAACAGGCCGATCAGCGCTTCGAGTTCGGGTTCGTCGCGGGTCGCGACCTGCGTGCCGAGGGCGATGTCGCTTTCGCCGGTGTGGCGCTGGAACAGCACCAGCAGCGCCGTCAGCATGGTCATGAACAGCGTGCAGCCCTGTTCGCGCGAATAGGCCGCCAGCGCGTCGGTCAGCGGCCGCGGCAGCAGGCGCGAGATGATCTGCGCGTTGGCGCTCATCACCGGCGGCCGCGGCCGGTCGGTCGGCAGCTCGAACTGCGTCATGCCGCGCAGCTGGTGCTCCCAGTAGGCGGCGTGCTCGGTCGCTTCGGCGCTGCCGAGCCATTGCGACTGGCGCTCGGCGTAGTCGCCGTAGCCGGCGCGCAGTGCCGGCAGTTCGGCGACGCGATTCTCCTGCAGAGCCGCGCAGAACTCGCCCATCTCGTGCGCGAGCAGGCCGATCGACCAGCCGTCGCAGACGATGTGGTGCAGCGTCACCAGCAGCACCGAGACGTTCTCGGCCAGATGCACGCGCACCACGCGCAGGAACGGCGGCGGCCCGCTCAGGTCGAACGGTGTGCGCGCCTCGCGCAGCGACAGGCGCTGCAGCTCGGCCTCGGCGGCCGGACCGGCGAGCGTGCGCAGGTCGATGTCGGCGATGCGCAGCGTCGCCAGCGGCTCGACGCGCTGCAGCGGCTCGCCGTCGATCTCGACGAAGCGTGCGCGCAGCACTTCGTGGCGACCGATGATGAGCCGGAACGCCTGTTCGAGCTCGGCGGTGGCGACCTGACCTTCGAGACGCCAGCGCACGGCAACGTTGCATGCCGAGTTGGCGCCGCCGTAGAGGCGATCGAGCGCCCAGAAGCGGCGCTGCCCGAGCGAGCAGCGCTGCATCGGCGCGACGCTGCGGGAGGACACGGCCGTCTGGCCGGCGTCCCGCGATGTGGCTCCTGCATTCATGAGATGTCCGGCACACGCCGCTCCGATGAAGATCCCTTCGTCTTCGGTGCGCAAGTTAGGAGCGCGAGGACGGTCCGTCTGTTCGACATCGAACAGACGGCAGAGGCGGCAGGCTCGAAGAATCACGCCATCGTCGTCACCGATCACGCCGGAGCTGTCCATGAGCACTGTCCATCGTCCCGCCAGCGCCGCACGCCGTCGCGCCGCCGCGGGCCTCGCCGTCGTCGGCCTGCTGCTGGCCGGCTGCACGACGCCGGCCGAGCGCCCGCTCGCCGCCGCGCCGCCACCGTCGGCCGCCAGGCTGCTCGCCGCCACCGGTCCGGAGCCGGCCCTGCTGCAGCTCGGGCCGGGCGACGCCGTACGCCTGCAGGTTGCCGGCCGTCCCGAGCTGTCGACCACGCTCTACGTGTCCGACAGCGGCGAGCTGGAAGTGCCGATGGTCGGCCGCGTCAAGGCCGCCGGCCTGTCGCCGGCCGAGGCGGCGCGCAACATCGCCGGCGCGTTCCGCAGCCGCGAGCTGCTGGTCGATCCGCAGGTCACGCTGGTGCTCGACCGCTATCAGAGCCAGCGCATCTCGGTACTCGGCGAGGTGCGCTCGCCGGGCCGCCTGCCGCTCGAATCGCGCACCACGGTGTTCGACGCGCTGGCCCAGGCCGGCGGCACGACCGAGGAAGCCGCCGACCTCGTCTACGTGATGCGCACCGCCGCCGACGGCACCGTCAGCCGCGTCCCCGTGCCGCTGCGCGTAGGCAACGCCGCGGCGAGCACGCCGATGGAGATCGCGCTGCGCGGCGGCGATGCGATCTACGTGCCGCCAGCCGAACGCTTCTACATCTACGGCGAAGTCAACGCCGCCAACATGTATCGCCTCGAGCCCGGCATGACGGTGCTGCAGGCGATCTCGCGCGGCGGCGGCCTGACCGTGCGCGGCAGCGGCAGCCGCATCGAGATCTCGCGGCGCGGCGCCGACGGCCGTCTCGCCACGATCGACGCGGCGCCCGCCGACCGCGTGCTGCCCGGTGATGTCATCCGCGTCAAGGAGCGCCTCTTCTGATGAGCAACCAACTTCCCGCGCTCAACGTCGCCAACACCGTCGCGCTGCCGCCGCTGGTGCCGCTGAACTACGTGCATCCCGGGCTGTCGCTGGCCCAGCTGCTGGCCATGCTGCGCGCGCACCGGCGCCGTATCGCCGCGATCTTTCTCGCCGTCGCCGCGCTGGTGATCGGCGCCTCGATGCTGCTGCCGCGCACCTACGAGTCGACCGCGACGCTGCTGGTCCGCTATGAGGTCAACGACCCGCTCGGCGGCAAGGAATTTCCGCTCGGCCTGCTCGGCGGCTACATCGCGACCCAGGTCGAAATCCTGCAGGGACCGTCGGTGCTGCTGCCGATGATCGAACAGCTGCACCTGACGCAGAAGCGCACCTACAGCGCCGGCTTCAAGGGCGACGCCGCCGACCTGCCGTCGTGGGTGATGGAGCGCGTGCGCAAGCGCCTCAGCGTCGAACAGGGCCCCGCCGGCAGCCAGCTGATCCACATCCACTACGCCGGCACCTCGCCCGACGAAGCCGCCGAGGTCGCCAACACCATTGCGCAGATCTACGTCGCGCATCAGAACACGCGTCTGACCGAACCGGCTTCGGCGCACGCGACGCGCTATGCCGCGCAGCTCACCGAGCTGCGCGACAAGGCCGACGCCGCGCAGCAGGCGCTGACCGCGTTTCGCGAACAGAACGCGCTGATCGACGTGCGCACCGAGATGGAAGCGCTGACGACGCTCGAACAGCGCCTGCTCGAAGCGCAGAACGCGCGCCGCGCCGCCGAGGCGCGCGCCGCCGGCAACGTGCAGGTCGGCCAGGCGGTGCTCGGCTCGACGCTCGTGCAGTCGCTGAAGACGCAGCTTGGCGTACTGCTGACACGCAAGGCCGAGCTGCAGTCGACGCTGGGGCCGCGCCATCCGGACATGCAGGCCCTCAACGCGCAGATCGCGCAGGCGCGGCAGGCACTGGCGGCCGAGATCGGTTCGTACTCGCGCGGCGCCAGCGCCGATATCGATGCGGCCCGCGCGCTCGAACAGAAGGTGCAGGCCGCGGTCGACGCGCAGCGCGAGAAGACGATGAAGGTGCGCGACCTGCAGGACCAGGCCTCGCGCCTGGAGCTGGAGCTGAACTCGGCGCAGGCGGTCTACAAGCGCGCGCTCGACGGCTACGACCAGGTCGCCTTTGCCTCGCAGAGCCAGTACAACAACGTCAGCCTCGAAAGCGCGGCGATCAAGCCGCTGCGGCCGGCGAGCCCGAGCTCGCTGAAGTTCGCGGCGCTCGGCATCGCCCTCGGCGGCGCGCTCGGACTCGGCCTGCCGCTGGTCTTCGAGCTGCTGCGCCGCCGCGTGCGCTGCCGCGACGACCTCGAACGCGACCACGGCATCCCGGTGCTGATGGAGTTCGCCCCGATCCCCGCCCTCGGAGTCCGCTCATGACCGTCACCCAACGCGACCCGGTCGTGCTGCACGCGCGCGCCGCCCATCCGTTCGCCACCGACGCCAGCGGCGGCGCGCTCGACGAAACCACCCGCCGCGGCCCCCCCGGCCGCGCCGATATCAGCCTGGTGATCGCCCACCAGCCGTTCGATGCGCACAGCGAGCGCGTGCGCGCGCTGCGCACCGAGCTGCTGCTGCGGCGGCAGGGCCCCGGCGCGCTGTGCGTCGCACTGCTCAGCCCCTGCCATGGCGAAGGCCGCTCGCAACTGGTCGCCGAACTGGCGATCGCGTTCGCGCGCACCGGGCGGCCGACGCTCCTGGTCGATGCCGACCTGCGCCGGCCGCGCCAGCACGAGCTGTTCGGCGTCGACAACCGCACCGGCCTGTCCGACGCGCTGCAGGACGGCGCGCCGCCGCTGCTGCACGCGGTGGAAGGCCTGCCGACGCTGTCGCTGCTCAGCGCCGGCCGCACGCCGCAGAACCCGCTCGAACTGCTCGCCGACGACCGCTTCGGCGCGCTCGTCGACGGCTGGCGCGCGAACTACGGCTTCGTGCTGTTCGACACGCCGCCGGTGCGCGATTTCAGCGACGCGCTCGCCGTCAGCACCATCGTCGGCCAGGTATTGACCCTGTCGCGCGCGCAGCACACGCCGTATCACGACGCGCGCGAGCTGCTCAAGCGCCTGGCGGCGACGCAGGCGCGCGTGCTCGGCGCGGTGATCAACCACTTCTGAACCGGTAACGCCGCGCCATGTCCACCGACTCCGTCCTGCCGCTCGCCGGCGCGCCCGCCGTCACGGCGCCCGCGGCGTCGCGCCTGAGCGCCGCGCGCTGGGTCCGCGACGACCGCCACCGGCTGCTGATGTCGGTGCTGGTCTGGACCTTCCTGATCCTGCTGATCGTGCCGGACGGTTTCGACTACGCCTCGCTGCTCGGCACCGCGCCGAGTTCGGGCAGCGCCGGCAGCCGCCTGCTGTGGATGGGCCTGCTCGGCGTGTCGGCGGCCGTGATCCTGTGGCGCGCCGGCCTCGCCTGGCTGCTGCTGACGCAGTTCAACCGCTTCCTGCTGCTGTTCGCAGTGCTGGCCGCGGCCAGCGTGCTGTGGTCGATCGCGCCGGCTTTCACCGTGCGGCGCCTGGTGCGCGTCGCGACCTTCCTCGCGGTCGCTGTCGCCTACACGCTGGTGGCCTGGGACGGACGCCGCTTCCAGGATCTGCTGCGGCCGCTGATCACGCTGGTCATGTTCGGTTCGATCGCCTTCGCGCTGCTGCGCCCGGACCTCGGCGTCCACCACGAGATCGAAGCCGGCATCGCCGGCTCCTGGCGCGGCCTGACCAGCCACAAGAACACGCTCGGCATGCTCGCCGGCACCGGCGTGCTGCTGTGGGCGCACGCCGCACTGACGCGCGCGACGCGGCGCCTGCCGATGCTGATCGGCCTCGCCGCGTGCGCGTTCTGCCTGCTGATGTCGAAAAGCTCGACTTCGCTGCTGACCGTGCTGTTCACGGTGCCGCTGCTGCTGATGCTGATGCGCTCGCCGCTGGCGCTGCGCCCGTACATGCCATGGCTCGTCGCCGCGTTCTCGCTGCTGCTGGTCGTCTACGCGCTTGCCGTGCTGCGCCTGGTGCCGGGCCTCGAATGGCTGCTGAGCCCGGTCGCGGCGCTGACCGGCAAGGACCTCAGCTTCACCGGGCGCAGCGATATCTGGCAGATCGTCAGCGAGCAGGTGCGTCGCCACCCGCTGCTCGGCAGCGGCTACGGCGCCTACTGGATCGGCCCGACGCCGATGTCGCCGTCGTACGCCTTCGTGCCGCGCCTCTACTTCTATCCGGGCTCGGGCCACAACGGCTATCTCGACGTCGTCAACGACCTCGGCAGCGTCGGTCTGCTGTGCCTGCTCGGCTACCTGGCGAGCTATGTCGTGCAGGCGCTGCGTCTGCTGCGCGTCGAGCGCGAGCAGGCGGCGCTGTTCCTGGCGCTGTTCCTGCAGCACGCGGTCAGCAACTTCTCGGAATCGCACTGGTTCAGCACGCTCAGCGTCGGCTTCGCGATCATGATGCTGGCGACCGCCGCGCTGGCGCGCAGCGCGCTCGAACAGCGTCTGCGCCAAGTCTTCGGCGAGCCCGAGCTGGCAACCGCCGCGCGCAGTTCCGGAGCGCGGCCATGAGCGCCTCGCCGAATACGCGCAGCGAGCAGATCGCCTCGCTCGACGGCATCCGCGCGATCGCCGTGATGATGGTGATGGCCGCGCACGCCGGCCTCGAACACCTCGTGCCCGGCGGCCTCGGCGTGACGATCTTCTTCGTGCTCAGCGGCTATCTCATCACCACGCTGATGCGCCTCGAACAGCGCCGCACCGGCACGCTCGACTTCCGCGCCTTCTACCTGCGCCGCTTCCTGCGTCTCGGGCCGCCGCTGCTGATCGTGGTCGGCCTCGCCGGCCTCGCCGCCGCGACCGGCCTGATCGCCGGCGGCTTCTCGCGCGACGGCCTGCTGGCGGTGCTGTTCTATTACGGCAACTACCACATGATCGCGACCGACTTCGACGGCGTGCCGGCCGGCATCGGCGTGGTCTGGTCGCTCGCCGTCGAAGAGCACTACTACCTGTTCTACCCGCCGCTGGCGCTGCTGCTGATGCACCGCCGCACGCCGCGCGGCGCCGGCCTTGCGCTGCTGTCGGCCTGCGTGCTGGTGCTGGTCTGGCGGCTGATCCTGGTCCGCGCCGGTGCCTCCGAAGCCTATCTGACGATGGCGACCGACACGCGCATCGACGCGATCCTCGGCGGCTGCGCGCTCGCCTTCCTCAACAACCCGCACCTCGATCCGCCGCCGCTGCGGACGCGCCGCGATCTGGCGCTGGCGCTGGCCTGCGTCGCGCTGCTCGTTGCCAGCCTGCTGTGGCGCGACCCGCTGTTCCGGGTGACGTTGCGCTACAGCGTGCAGAGCCTCGCCGTCGCCGGCCTGCTGTGGCTTGCGGTCGCCTACGGCCGTCGCCTGCGCTGGCTCAACGCGCCGCTGCCGGTCTATCTCGGCACCGTCTCCTACACGCTCTATCTGTCGCACCAGATCATCGATCTGGCGCTGCTCAAGTACTGGCCGACGCTGCCGTGGTACGGCGTGCTGCCGCTGACGCTGGCGCTGTCGCTCGCCGTCGCCGAGCCGATGCGGCGCTGGGTCGAACGTCCGTGCGCGCGTCTGCGCCGCCAGCTGGAGCGCCGCGCGCCCGCGCGCCCGTCCGCGGTGCCGGCCCTCCTGGAGTCGGGCAAATGAGTGTTCCGCGTCCCGTGATCGTGAACCACGAAGCCGCGGCGCATGGCTACGACACCTCGTCGGCCGAAGCGCTCGCCGCGCTGCGCCTGCACGAGGGGCCGGTGCTGCTCGATCTCGACGAGACCCTGTATCTGCGCAACTCGACCGAGGACTTCCTCGACAGTGCCCGGCCGGGGCTGCTGGCGCTGCTGCTGCTGCGCCTGCTCGATCTGCTGCGGCCGTGGCGCTGGAGCGGCGGCGAGACGACGCGCGACGTCTGGCGCGTGCGCCTGCTGCTGACACTGATGCCGTGGACCGGCTCGCTGTGGCGGCGCCGCGTGCCGGCGCTGGCGCTGGCGCACGGCAACACCGCGCTGCTCGAGACGGTGCACCTGCACTGCCGCGAAGCCTGGATCGTCACCGCCGGCTTCGAGCCGATCGTACGGCCGCTGGCCGAGGCGCTCGGCTTCGACGCCGGACGCGTGCTCGCCAGCTCGCTGCACCGCTTCGAGGACCGCCGCGACGGCAAGCTGCCGCGCGTCGCCGCTGCGCTCGGCGACGAAGCCGTGCGCCGCAGTCTGGTGCTGACCGACTCGCACGACGACACGCCGCTGCTCGACGCCTGCGCGCGGCCGCTGCGCACCGTCTGGCCGGGCGCCGAGTTCCGCGCCGCGCTCGGCCGCGTCTACCTGCCGGGCCAGTACCTCACCCAGGTCAAGCGGCCCGGCGAGCGCTACATCCTGCGCGGCATCCTGCAGGAGGATTTCGCGTTCTGGCTGCTGGCCTCGCTGGCGCTGGCGGCGGCGCCGCTGCTGCACGTGCTCGGCCTCGGCGCGCTGCTGGTCTCGTTCTGGGCGGTCTACGAGATGGGCTACGTCGACAACGACCGCGTCGCCGCGCGCTACGAGCGCGAGCCGAAGCTGTCCGAGGCCTTCCATCGCGCGCCGGTGGCGACGCCGCGCCTGCTGCCGTGGCTGTGGGCGGCGGGCGCCGGCGCCGCCGGCATCTTCCTGCTGCGCTGGCCGGCGGCGCCGCTGCCCCGCGACGGCCTCGCCTGGGCAGCAACGCTGCTCGCCACTTATCTGTGGTTCGCGTTCTACAACCGCGTCGACAAGAACTCGCGCGTCTGGCTGTACCCGGGCCTGCAGCTGGCGCGCAGCATCGCCTTCGTCGCGCTGGTGCCGGTGACGATCGTCGGCATGGTCGCGCTCGCCGCGCACGTGCTGGCGCGCTGGATGCCCTACGTCGTCTACCGCAACGGCCGCTCGAACTGGCCCGAGGTGCCGTTCCACCTGCTGCGCCTGGTGTTCTTCGCGCTGCTGGCGGCGATGCTGGCGATCACCGAAGGCTGGCAGCCGTTCGTCTCGGCGACCGGCGCCGCACTGCTGGCCTGGAACCTGTTTCGCGCGCGCAGCGAGCTGGCCGCCGTGCTGCGCGCGGCGCACCGCATCGAGGAGCGCCGATGAGCGCCGGCCTGCCCCGCATCAGTATCTGCATCGCCACCTACCGGCGGCCGCAGAAGCTCGCCCTGCTGCTGCAGGATCTCGCCGCGCAGACGCTGCCGCCGACGCAGATCGTGGTCGTCGACAACGACGCCGCGCAGAGCGCGCGCGGCATCGTCGAGGCGGCACGCCGCGCCGCGCCCGACATCGCCGTGCTGTACGCGACGCAGCCCGAGAAGAACATCGCGCTGACGCGCAATCTGAGCATCGCGCTCGCCGACGGCGACTGGCTGGCGCTGGTCGACGACGACGAGCGCGCGCCGCACGACTGGCTGGCGCGCCTGGCCGAAGCCGCCGACCGCTACTGCGCCGACGGCGTGCTCGGTCCGGTGCTGCCGGTGCTGCCGGCGCATGCGCCGGACTGGATCCGCCGCGGCCGCTTCTACGACTGGACGCGCCTGCGCAGCGGCAGCGTGGTCCCGCCGAACCGCCTGCGCCTCGGCAACGCGCTGCTCTCGGCCGCGGCGCTGCGCAGCGTGCCGGGCCCTTTCGATCCGGCCTACGGCCTGACCGGCGGTGAGGACGGCGACCTGCTGGCGCGCCTGGCGCTGCTCGACGTGCGCCTGGTCTGGTGCGACGAGGCCGGCGTCCAGGAACCGGTCGACGACAGCCGCCTGTCGCTGCGCTGGCTGCTGCGCCGCGCCCTGCGCGGCGGCCAGGACTATGCCCGCCACACGCTGGCCGGCCGCTACGGACCGCCGACCCTGCGGCGCCGCGTGCAGCTCGCCGCGCGCGCCGGCGCGCAGCTGCTGCTCGCCGCGCTGCTGGTGCTGGCGATGGCACCGCTCGGCCGCCATCGCGCCGCGCGCTGGCTGGTCGCCGCTTCCGCCAACCTCGGCAAGCTCTCGCTGTTCTGGGGCTGGCACTACCGCGAGTACGCCTGATGGACGTGCTGCTGATGCTGCTGTCGCTCGCGCTCGGCGTCCCCGCCGCCGTCGCCTGCGCCTACCTGCTCGGGCTGACGCTGCTGTCGGCGCCGCTGCCGACGCCGCCGCGCTCGTCGCGGCGCCTGCGCTTCGACGTCATCGTGCCGGCGCACAACGAGGCGGCGGTGATCGCGCGCACGCTGCAGAGCCTGGCGCGCCTCGACTGGCCGGCCGAGGGCTTTCGCCGCGTGGTCGTCGCCGACAACTGCAGCGACGCGACCGCGGCGCTGGCACGCGCCGCCGGTGCGACCGTGTTCGAGCGCCACGACCTCTCGCGCCGCGGCAAGGGCTATGCGCTCGCCCACGCCTTCGCCGCGAGCGCCGCGCAGGGCTGGGCCGACGCCGTGGTCGTCGTCGATGCCGATTCGGAGGTGTCGCCGAACCTGCTCGAAGCCTTCGCCGCACGCATCGAGAACGGCGGCGCCGAGGCGCTGCAGGCGCACTACGGCGTACTCAATCCGCTGGCTTCGTGGCGCACGCGCCTGATCGAGATCGCGCACGGCTCGTTCCACGTGCTGCGCTCGCGGGCACGCGAACGGCTGGCGCTGTCCTGCGGCCTGCGCGGCAACGGCTGGTGCGTGACGCACGCGCTGCTGCGCGCGGTGCCGTTCGCGGCGTTCTCGCTGACCGAGGATCTCGAATACGGGCTGGTGCTCGGCCTGGCCGGCCGCCGCGTGCACTACGCGCACGAGGCCCGCGCCGACGCCGAGATGACGTCCAGCGCGCAGGTCGCGCTGCGCCAGCGGCAGCGCTGGGAACAGGGCCGCTTCGCGCTGGTGCGCGCCTTCACGCCGCGCCTGCTCGGCGCCTGGCTGCGCCGGCGCGAGCGCGTCGCCTTCGATCTGCTCTGCGATCTGCTGGTGCCGCCGCTGTCGTATCTGTGCCTGCACGTGCTGCTGTTCCTCGCCGTCGCCGGCGGCGCGCCGCTGGCGGTGCCGGCGCTGTGGCCGGGACTCGCCGCGGCGCTGGCCTGCGTCGCCGTGCTGGTCGTCTACGTGCTGCGCGGCTGGGCGCTCAGCGACATCGGCTGGCGCGGCGCACTGGATCTGGCGCGCGTGCCGCTGTTCCTGCTCTGGAAGCTGCGCGTGCTGGCGACGCGCGGTTTGCGCGAGTGGGTGCCGACGTCGAGACATCCATGACGACGCGCGCGCACGCGCTGCAGCGCCTGCTGCATCTGCTCGGCAGCGCGGTCGTCGGCCAGGCGCTGCTGTCGGCGGCGAATCTCGTGGTCGGCATCCTGCTGCTGCGCTACGCGCACGAGCAGCAGTACGGCCGTTACGTGCTGGTCAGCACCGCGATCCTGCTGCTCACCGCGCTGCAGGGCGCGTTCATCGGTCCGCCGCTGGTGCAGCGCCTCGCCGCGCTGTCGCGCGCCGCGCGCAACGCGCTGGCGGCCGGCGCCTGGCGCGAGCAGCGGCGGCTGATCGTCGCGCTCGCGCTGCCGTTCGCCGCGCTGCTGGCGCTGGCCGCCGGCGCCTCGACGACGGTCGCGACGCTGCTGCCGGTGACGCTCGCCGGCCTGCTCGCCGGCGCCCTGTCGCTGCGCCGCGGCCACTACCGCTTCCTGCTGCAGGCGCATCGCCATCCGTGGCCGCTGCTGGCCGGCGACGCGCTGTACGCGCTGCTGCTGGTCGCCGGCGTCGCGCTCGCCTGCCGCCGGCCGGAGGCAGCGACTGCCGCTGCCCTCGCCGTGGCGCTGGCGGCGCTGCTGTCGAGCCAGCTCAATGCCGGCGCGCTGCAGCGCCTCGAAGGCGCGACGCCGCAGGCCGCGCCCGGCGTGCTGCGCGAACTGGCGCCGCTCGGCCTGTGGTCGGCGGCCGGCGCGGCGATCCACTGGACCTTCGGCCAGGGCTACAACTATCTGGTCGCCGGCCTGCTCGACGTCGGCGCCGTCGCCGCGATCGCCGGCACGCGCCTGGTGCTGATGCCGGTCAACCTGCTCAGCACCGGCATCGGCTCGGCGCTGCTGCCGGTGACCACGGCCTGGCTGCAGCGCGAGTCGCCGCGCGCCGTGCTGCAGCGGCTCGGTCTGATCGCCGCGGTGATCGGCCTGCTCGCGCTCGCCTATTGCGCGCTGCTCTGGCAATGCCGCGACTGGCTGTACGCGGTCGTGCTGCGCAAGTCCTTCGCGCAGCGCGACGTGCTGCTGGCGCTGTGGACGGCGGCCGTCGTGGTCGCCGCGACGCGCGATCCGCTGCTGTACCTGCTGGTCGCCCGCCAGCGCCTGCGCGCCCTGACGCTGCTGACCGGCGTGTCGGCGCTCGCCGCGGTCGGCGCGATCGTCGCCGCCGTGCCCCACTACGGCGCGCCCGGCGCGGTCGCCGGCGTGCTGATCGGCGAATGCACGAGCCTCGCCGGCGTGCTGCTGCTGAGCTGGCGCGAAACGCGCAGCGCGGACGCGCCGGCAGCGGCCGCCGCGCCCCTGGAGATGACGACATGAAAGCCCCGCTCCCCGAAGCCCTGTGTCGCGACGTGGTCGCGGTGTTCCGCGACCGCGTGCGCGAGAACCCGGCGGCGATCGCGCTGCACGCCGAACGGCCGATCAGCTACGCCGAACTCGATGCGCGCGCGGCGGCGATCGCCGCCGCGCTGCAGGCGCGCGGCATCGGCCGCGGCGCGATCGTCGGCCTCTGCGTGCAGCGCTCGGCCGACGCCATCGCCGCGCTGCTCGGCGTGCTGCGCTGCGGCGCCGCCTACCTGCCGTTCGACGTCGGCTATCCGCCGGCGCTGCTGCAACGCATCCACGCCGACGCACGGCCGGCGCTGATGCTGGTCGACGCCGCCTCGGAGCGGCTCGCGTT
The DNA here is from genome assembly GCF_000382285.1 of Solimonas variicoloris DSM 15731. Taxonomy (GTDB): domain Bacteria; phylum Pseudomonadota; class Gammaproteobacteria; order Nevskiales; family Nevskiaceae; genus Solimonas; species Solimonas variicoloris. The sequence continues at coordinate 214,106 of NZ_KB907927.1, forward strand.
CTGGGCCGGCGAGCCCTTGCGGCTGGCGTCGATCGAGGCCTCGGCGGCGGCGCCGGCCGACGTCGCCATCGGCGTCGACGATCCGGCCTACGTGATGTACACCTCCGGCTCGACCGGCACGCCCAAGGGCGTCGTCGTGCCGCACCGCGGCATCGTGCGCCTGGTGCGCGAGACCGACTACGCCGACTTCTCGCGCGATCAGGTCTTCCTGCAATGGTCGCCGCTCGCCTTCGACGCCTCGACCTTCGAGATCTGGGGGGCGCTGCTCAACGGCGCGTCGCTGGCGATCGCCGATCCCGCCGCCGCCTCGCTCGACGAGCTGGCGATGACGATCCTGCATCACCGCGTCAGCACGCTGTGGCTCACCGCCGGCGTCTTCCACCTGATGGTCGAGCACCATCCGCACGCGCTGCGGCCGCTGCGCCAGCTGCTCGCCGGCGGCGACGTGCTGTCGCCCGCGCACGTGCGCCGCGCGCTCGACGCGGCGCCGGCCTGCACGCTGATCAACGGCTACGGCCCGACCGAGAACACCACCTTCACCTGCTGCTACCGCGTGCCGCGCGATCTCGCCGACGGCCCGCTGCCGATCGGCCGGCCGATCGCGAATACCACGGTGCACGTGCTCGACGAGGACGGCCGGCCGGTGCCGGCGGGCGAGCCCGGCGAGCTCTACGCCGGCGGCGCCGGCGTCGCGCTCGGCTATCTGAACCGCCCCGACCTCAACGCCGAACGCTTCGTCGCCAACCCGTTCGGGCCCGGCACGCTGTACCGCAGCGGCGACCGCGTGCGCCTGCGCGAGGACGGTGTCTACGAATTCCTCGGCCGCGCCGACCGCCAGGTCAAGATCAACGGCAAGCGCGTCGAGCTCGACGACATCGAGGCTGCGCTGCGCCACACCGGCCTGGTCTCGGATGCGGCCGTCGTCGCCCGCGAACTCGGGCCCGCGCAGAAACGCCTCGAAGCCTACGTCAGCGGCGCCGCCGCCGAACCGCAGGCGCTGCGCGCCGTGCTGCGCACGCAGCTGCCGGACTACATGCAGCCGGCGCTGCTGACGCGCCTCGACGCGCTGCCGCTGACGCCGACCGGCAAGATCGATCGCCGCGCGCTGCTCGCGCTGGCGCCGCCGTCACCGGCGCCCGCCGCCGCGGCGCCGCCCGGCGACGAGGTCGAGGCCGCGCTGCTGGCGCTCTGGCGCCGGGTGCTGCAGCGTCCGCAGATCGGGCTCGACGACAACTTCTTCGATCTCGGCGGCAGCTCGCTGCAGCTGCTCGAGCTGCACGCCGCGCTCCGCGCCGGCCTCAAACCCGACGCCGCGCTCGTCGACCTGTTCCGCCACACCCGCGTGCGCCAGCAGGCGCAATGGATCCGCGGCGCCGAAACGAGACCCGGCCGCGCCGACCCGGCGCTGCGCGAGCGGCAGCGGCGCGCGGCGCTGGCGTCGGCGAAGACGCGCGCCCGCGGTCCGGCCAAGGCCTGATCGCGACCGCGAAGACCTGGCCCCTGGACCGGGGGCCGGCACGCGCGGCGCGCGCCCGCTCGTCGTCGTCGGCACGCAACGCGCAGCGACCTCCGGCGGTTTCGCGTGCGCACTGCGAGCGGCCCGCATATCGCTGTTCAGAACATCGAGGACTTTGCTGCGCCGCTGCGGCGGCACGCGCCAGCCGGGCGGCAACCTCGCGCCGGGCAGCGGACGAACGATCGCGCCGATCCGCCACGGCGTCGCCGGCGCGTCGGCTTGCGGCGGCAACGCCTCGACGGTGGATCGCCGGACCCGCCACGCGGTCCGGACGGCGCGTGGCTCAGCCCGCGCGACGATCGCCGCGCACGCCCGCAGCGCCGGGCTTGGCGACGCGGGCGCGACGTTCGTGCGCCGGCCGCGCCCGCCAGCCGCGCCAGCCGCGCAGGACGTCGCCCAGCAGGCTCGGCTGCCAGGTGCGCACGCACAGCGTCGCGCCGTCGAAATTCATGCGGTATTCGACGATGCCGCTGCGGCGTTCGCGCGCGAGCAGGCCATCGTCGACCATTTCCTGCAGCACCAGCGGCAGGTCGCTGGCGCGCAGCCCGGTCTGCCGCCATTCGCGCTCGAAGGCTTCTTCGCCGAGCGGCTCGGGCTGCGCGCCGCCGATGTCGCGGAACAGGCGGATCAGGGCGAGGCGGCGCGCCTGGCGGTCGACGATCATCGCCGGCTCCGCCGCCGCAGCGCCGGCCGCCCCTGTGCCGCCGGCGCGCGGCGCTCAGGCATCGGCCGCCTCCGCGGCTTCGGCCTGCGCATCGAGCTGCGCGGCGAGCCGGAGCACCGTGCGCTGGCGCAGCAGGTCGCGGGCGCCGAGCGCAAGACCCTGGCGCCGCGCGCGCAACGATCTGGAACAGCTGGATCGAGTCGGCACCGAGCGACAGCAGATCGGTGTCGATGCCGATCGCGTCGCGGCCGAGCACTTCGCGCCAGATCGCGAGCAGGCGCGTCTCCGTCGCCGTGCCCGGCGCCTGCGGCGCGGCCGCCGGCGCTGCGGCGGCGGCGCCGAGCGGTGCCGCCACGAGGCGCTGGCGGTCGAGCTTGCCGTTCGGCGTCAGCGGCAACGCGTCGACGCGCTGCCAGCGCGTCGGCACCATGTAGCCGGGCAGCTGCGCCGCCAGCGTCTCGCGCAGCGACGCCGGATCCGGATCGGCGCCGGCCGCGGCCACGTAGAACGCGACCAGCGCCGGTGCGCCGTCATCGTCGCGCAGCGCAACCGCCGCCGCGGCGACGCCCGGCTGGCGCGCCAGCGCGGTCTCGATCTCGCCAAGCTCGATGCGGAAGCCGCGCAGCTTGACCTGCTGGTCGAGACGGCCGAACACCAGCGTGTCACCGTCGGCCAGACGCTGCGCGAGATCGCCGGTGCGATACAGGCGCCCTTCACCGAACGGATTGGCGATGAAGCGCTCGGCCGTCAGTTCGGGACGGCGGTGATAGCCGCGCGCGACGCCGTCGCCGCCGATGCACAGCTCGCCCGGCACGCCGGCCGGCAGCGCCTGGCCGTGCGCGTCGAGGATGTAGAACTGCGTGTTGGCGATCGGCTTGCCGACACTGATCGGCGCGCCGTCGGCGAGAACTTCGGTGCACGAGGACCAGATCGTCGTCTCGGTCGGCCCGTACAGGTTCCACAGCCGGCCGCCGCCGGCAAGCAGGCGGTCGGCGAGCTCGCGCGTCAGCGGCTCGCCGCCGCAGAGCATGCGAAAGCCGGGCGCCGATTCGAAGCCGGCTTCCAGCAGCAGGCGCCAGCCCGACGGCGTCGCCTGCATGACGTTGGCCCGCGCTGCGCGCAGCCGCGCCAGCATCTGGAAGCCGTCGGCGAGATCGTCGGCGTCGGCGACGATCGTGCAGGCGCCGACACTGAGCGGCAGGAACAGCTCCAGTGCGGCGATGTCGAACGCGATCGTGGTGGTCGCGAACAGGCGATCGTCCTCGTGCAGGCCGGGCATCCGCGCCATCGATGTCAGGAAGTTGACGACCGAGCGATGCGTGATCTCGACGCCCTTCGGCGTGCCGGTCGAACCCGAGGTGTAGATCACGTAGGCGAGATCACCGGCGTCGGCCGTCAGCGCCGGCGCCTGCGCCGGCGCAGCGGCGATCGCCTCGGCGGCCTGCACGAGATCAATCGTCGGCACGTCGTCGGCGAGGCCGTCGAGCGCGTCGCGCGTATCGGTCAGCAGCACCAGCACGCCGGCCTCGTCGAGGATCTGGCGCAGGCGCGCCGGCGGATAGCCGAGATCGAGCGGCACGTAGGCGCAGCCGGCCTTCCAGACGCCGAGCAGCAGCGCCGGCAGCAGCGCCGAGCGCCGCACGGCGACGCCGATCAGGCCGCGTTCGCCACCGAGCGTGGCACGCAGATGCTGGGCGATGCGGTTGGCGAGCGCGTCGAGCTGCGCGTAGCTGTACTCGATCTCGCCGCCGCGCACCGCCGGCGCCTGCGGACGTCGCCGCGCCTGCGCTTCGATGAGCTGATGCACGCACAGCGCCTGCGCGTACGGGGCGGCCGTCGCCTGCTGCGCGTCGAGCAACTCGCGGCGCGCCTGCGACGGCAGCCAGTCGAGCGTGGCGACCGCGCGCTCGCCGCCGGCGACGAAGCCTTCCAGCAGCGCCGCGTAGCTGTCGAGCCAGCGCCCGATGGTCGCCGCGTCGTAGAGCCCGCGGTTGTAGTCGCAGTCCAGGCGCAGGCCCTGCGGCGATTCGATGACGTTGAGGAACAGATCGAAGTTGACGTAGGCCTTCGGGTTCGGCGCGGTGTTCAGCGTCAGGCCGTCGGCCTGCAGCGTGCCGGCCAGCCGTTCGAGGTTGAACTGCACCTCGGTCAGCGGCAGGCGGTTGGCCTGGCGCGGCAGCGCGAGACCGCGCACCAGCGTGCCGAGCGTGTAGTCCTGGTGCTCGTAGGCGTCGAGCACGGAGCGCGACACGCCGCCGAGCAGTTCGGCGACCGTGGTCCGCTCGTCCCAGCGCACGCGCAGCGGCAGGAAGTTCACGCAGTGCCCGACCAGCGCATCCTCGCCGACCATCGACTGCCCCGCCGTCGGCACGCCGACGACCACGTCGCGGCTGCCGCCGAGCCGGCCGACCAGCGCGCCGAACGCGGCGAGCAGCGTCGCGAACAGCGTGCTGCCGTGCCGGGCGCCGGCCTTCTTCACGGCCGCCGCGAACGCGGCGTCCAGATGCCGCGTCTGGGTCGCGCCCTCGTAGCGGCGCAGCGCCGGACGCGGCCGGTCGGTCGGCAGCTCCAGCACCGCCGGCGGCGGCGTGAACTGGGCCTGCCAGTAGGCCTCGGTCGCGGCCAGCGCCGACGCCTCGCGGCGGCGCTCACGGCGCGCGTAGTCGGCGAACTGCGGCGCCGGCGCCAGGCCGGCGTCGCGACCCTCGCGCGCGGCGGCATACAGCGTGCGCAGCTCGTCGACCAGCACGTTGATCGACCAGCCGTCGCAGATGATGTGGTGCGCGCTCAGCAGCAGCGCGTGCGACTGCGGCCCCAGGCGTACCAGCTGGGCGCGGATCACCGGCCCGTCGACGAGATCGAACGGCGTCGCCGCGTCGCTGGCGATCAGCGCGTCGAGCCGCGCTTCGGCGCGCTCCGGGTGGCCGCCCGACAGATCGACGAGCGGACAGCTCATCGGCGCCGGCGGCGCCACGCACTGCGACTCGCCGGTCGGCGCGAAGCGCAGGCGCAGCGCGTCGTGCCGCGCCATCAGCGCGTCGAGCGCGCGCTGCAGCGCGGCGCCGTCGAGCGCGCCGTCGAGGCGCACGGTGACCGACTCGTTGAACGCGCACGACGCCTCGTCGCCGAGCTGCGCGGCGAGCCAGATTTCGAGCTGGCTCTCGGTCAGCGGCAGCGTGCCGCCGTCGTCGGGCTGCGGCGGCGTGAAGATGCCGACCTCGGCCATCGCCGCGAGGCTGTCGCGGAACGCCTCGACGATCTGGCGCAGGTCGTCGTCGCTGTGCGCCGTGGTCAGGAAGCACGGGAAGCCGTCCTGCAGCAGCACGCCGCGCAGGCGCAGATGGTGGTACAGCAGCGGCGCCAGCGGATGCTGGCCGTGGACGCTGAAGTAGAAGAAGCTGCTGAACTGCTCGATCGTCGCCTCGACGCCGTAGCGCGCGAACAGGCGGCGCAGCTCGGCGACCAGGCCGGCGGTACGCGCGCCGAGCATCTCCTGCAGCTGCGGGCCTTCGGCGCGAATGCGTTCGAGCACCGCGGCAGCGGCGGCGAGCGCCAGCGGATGACGCACGAAGGTGCCAGCGAAGAAGGTCACGCCGGTCTCCGGGAACGAGTCGTCGCCGTAGCGCCAGGCGCCGCCGTCGAGGGCGTCCATGAAGCGCGCCTTGCCGGCGAGGATGCCGATCGGCAGGCCGCCGCCGACGACCTTGCCGTAGGTGGCGAGGTCGGCGTGAATGCCGATCAGGCCCTGCACGCCGGCCGGATGCGCGCGAAAGCCGGTGACGACCTCGTCCATCACGAACGCGGTACCCGAGGCCTCGGTGATGCGGCGCAGCTCGCGCAGGAACTCGTAGGGCTGCAGCGCCGGATGGCGGCTCTGCACCGGCTCGACGATCACCGCCGCCAGTTCGCTGGCGTGGTTGCGAATCCACTGCAGCGATTCATCGCTGCCGTATTCGAGCACGACCATGTTCGACACCGCCGCGGCGGGAATGCCGCTGGCGACCGGCATCGGCCGCGGCTCGCCGCCGGCGCGGCGCACGCCCTTGACCAGCACTTCGTCGAACTGGCCGTGGTAGTCGCCGCCGAAGATCACGACGCGCTCGCGGCCGGTGACGGCGCGGGCCAGGCGCATCGCCGCCATCACCGCCTCCGAGCCGGTGTTGCAGAACGTCACGCGCTCGTTGCCGGTGAGCTCGGCGAACAGTGCCGCGACCGGCCCGGCGAGTTCGGCTTGCGGGCCGATCGCGAAACCCTTGTCGAGCTGCGCCTTGACCGCGTCGACGACGAAGTCCGGCGCGTGGCCGAAGAAGGTCTGGCCGTAACCGTTGACGAGGTCGATGTAGACATTGCCGTCGGCATCCCAGACCTTCGAGCCGGCGGCGCGCGTGCAGACCAGCGGATAGACCAGCTCCTTCCACTCGGAGCGGAAGCCGGACGCGGCGCGCGGATCGGCCAGCACCGGGCGGAACTGCTGGGTGCTGGCCTTGGAACCGGCGGCGCGCGCGGTGCAGCGCGCGACCAGTTCGTCGAGATGGCGACGCTGCGCGTCGCTGATCGTGCCACCGGCCTGACGCTTCGCCGGCGTGTAGACCTGGAAGCGCGAAGCGCCGGTCTCGGTGAGCGGCGCGCCGGCGTCGTCGGCGACGGGCGCGGCCGGCGCCGCGGCGGCGGCGCTCGCTGCGGCCGGCGCCGGCGACGGCGCGCCGGCCGGCCGCTGCTCGCGCAGCGCTTCGAGCTGGCGGTCGATCAGCGCCGACATCGCCTTGAGCTGGTCGCGGAACACCGACTCGATCTCGCCGCTCGACAGACGCGCGCTGTCCGGCACCGCACCGCCGGCAGCAGCCGCTGCCGGCGCGGGCGCCGGCGGCGCCGCGGTGCCCGGCAGCTGCGCGGCGAGCAGCGCGGCCAGCGCGGCGCGCGACGGATGCTCGTTGAGCAGCTGGCGGAAGGTCACGCGCACGCCGAACTGGCTTTGCACGCGCTGCGCGACCTGCGTCAGGAACAGCGAGTCGAAGCCCATCTCGAGGAAGGACGTGGCGGCATCGTAGCCGTCGAGGCTCTGCCCGGAGAGTTCTTCGAGCAGGTCGGTCAGCTGACGGATCAGCGGTTCATGGGTCATGGCGGAGGACTCTGGCGCCGCGAGCGCGGCGGTTGCGGTTGGCGTGACGGACGGGAGATCGGCAACGGATGCGGACACGGATGCAGCGGCAGCGGCCGCGGCGGCGGGCGGCGCGTCGATCCAGTAGCGGCGGCGCTGGAACGGATAGCCGGGCAGCGCGACGCGACGGCGGCGCTGGCCGTGCACGGCGGCCCAGTCGGGATCGCAGCCGGCCGCCCACAGCTCGCCGAGCGTGGCGACCAGCTGGCGCAGATCGCCGCCGGCGCCGTCGGCTTCCGGCAGCGAGTGCAGCGCGCGCAGCTTGCCGCGCGCCGCCTGCAAGGCCAGCGTCGACAGCGTCTGGCCGGGGCCGACTTCGAGCAGCAGGACCGGCCCCGGCAGGTCGAGCAGCGTGGCGATGCCGTCGGCGAAGCGCACCGGCTCGCGCGCATGGCGCGCCCAGTAGTCGGCCGAGCCTGCCTCGTCCGGCTGCGCCCAGTCGCCGCTGACGCAGGAGATGTAGCGCGTCGCCGGCGTGCCGAGCGGGCGCGCCGCGATCGTCTCGCGCAGCGGCGCGACGATCGGGTCGATCGCCGGCGAATGGAAGGCGTGCGAGGTGTGCAGGCGGCGGCTGACGACGCCGCGCGCCTCGAGCGCGATCTCGAACGCGGCGACCGCGTCGCCGGCACCCGACACCACGCACAGGTTCGGGCCGTTGACGGCAGCGATGCTCAGCGCCGCCGGCAGCAGCGCGCGCAGCTCGGCCTCCGGCAGGCGCACCGCCAGCATCGCCCCGCCCGGCAGCGCCTGCATCAGCCGCGCGCGCGTGGCGACGATGGTCAGCGCGTCCTCGAGCGTCAGCACGCCGGCGAGCGTCGCGGCGACGAATTCGCCGAGGCTGTGGCCGATCATCGCGTCGGGGCGGATGCCCCAGCTGATCCACAGCCGCGCCAGCGCATACTCGACGGCGAACAGCGCCGGCTGCGCGGCGACCGTCGCGCGCAGGCGCGCCGCCGCCTCGGCCGTGTTCTGCATCGGGTACAGCAGCTCGCGCAGGTCGTAGCCGAGCAGCGGTTCGAGCAGCGTCGCACAGCGGTCGATCTCGGCCGCGAACGCCGGCAGCTTCTCGTACAGCTCGCGCGCCATCTGCGGGTACTGCGCGCCCTGGCCCGGGAACATGAAGACCACGGTCGGCGTCTGCTGTGCGTCGGCGCCGGCCGCCGGTGCCGCCTCGGCCAGCCGCGCGATCGCTTCGCCGCGCTCGTCGGCGACCACGAAGGCACGCTTCTCGAAACGGCGGCGGCCGGTCTGCAGCGACCAGGCGACGTCGTCGAGCGCGTCGCCGTGCTGCTGCAGATGCGCGGCGAGCCGTGCGCGCGCGGCGGCGAGCGCGGCATCGCTGCGCGCCGACAGTGTCAGCAGCTGCGGCAGTGCCGACGCCTGCGGCGCGCGCCAGTCGCCATCGTGCGGCGCCTCCTCGAGCACGACGTGCACGTTGGTGCCGCCGACGCCGAGCGAGCTGACCGCGGCGCGGCGCGGCGCGTCGCCGCGCCGCCAGTCGCGCAGCTCGGCGTTGACGAAGAACGGCGACTGCGCGAAATCGATCTGCGGGTTCGGCTGCCGGTAGTGCAGCGTCGGCGGCAGCTGGCCGTGATGCAGCGCCAGCGCCGTCTTGATCAGGCCGGTGACGCCGGCGGCGGCGTCGAGATGGCCGATGTTGCTCTTCGCCGAGCCGACCGCGCAGAACTGGCGCGCGTCGGTTTCGGCGCCATAGACCTTGCTCAGCGCGGCGATCTCGATCGGATCGCCGAGCGGCGTCGCCGTGCCGTGGCACTCGACGTAGCCGATCGAACGCGCCGGCACGTCGGCGGCGGCGAGCGCCATCGCGATCGCGCCGGCCTGACCGTCGACGCTCGGCGCCGTGAAGCCGATCTTGCCGGCGCCGTCGTTGTTGATGCCGCAGCCGCGGATCACGCCGTAGATGCGATCGCCGTCGGCGAGCGCGTCGGCGAGCCGCTTGAGCAGCACGACGCCGGCGCCGCTGCCGAACACGGTGCCGCTGGCCTCGGCGTCGAACGCGCGGCAGTGGCCGTCGGCCGAGGCCATGCCGCCTTCCTGATGCAGATAGCCGCGGCGCTGCGGGAAGGTGATCGACACGCCGCCGGCGAGCGCCGCGTCGCACTGGTAGAGCTGCAGGCTCTGGCAGGCCTGGGCGATCGCCACCAGCGAGGTCGAGCAGGCGCTCTGCACGGTGAAGCTCGGGCCGCGCAGGTCGAGCTTGTAGGACACGCGCGTGGCCAGGAACTCGCGGCCGGCGCCGACCAGCGTCGGATAGCAGCCGAGCTGGAAGTTGCTGGTGAATTCCTCCAGCGCCTGGCGATCGCGGCAGACATGGTGGAGGAAATAGGTATTCATGCTGCAGCCGGCGAACACGCCGATCGGTCCGTCGTGGCGCGTCGGGTCGCAGCCGCCGTCCTCGAGCGCTTGCCAGGCACATTCGAGGAACACGCGGTGCTGCGGATCGGTCAGCTCCGCCTCGCGCGCATACATGCCGAAGAAGTCGGCGTCGAACTGGTCGACGTCGTCCAGCACCGAGTGCGCGGCGACGAAGTTCGGCGCGCGATGCACGGCGTCGCCGAAGCGATCTTCGAGCTCGTCGAGCCGGAACTGCGCGATCGACTCGACGCCAGCGACGAGATTGCGCCAGAAAGCGTCGACGCCGTCGGCGCCCGGGAAGCGCCCGGCCATGCCGACGATGGCGATGCCGTCGGGCGCGGCGCCCTCGCCTTCGTCCCGTCCCTCGTCCCGCATCCCGCTATCGTCCATGCCGGTCATGAGCATTTCTCACCTGCGCCCGCCGGGCGCTTCATCTCGGATTCCAGGCCATCATCGGCAGGCCGCAGGGCATGCGTCTGTTCGAATCCACACCGATGGCGGCCAGCGCGGCGCCGCGCGGCGTGCGTCCAGAACCTGAGCAGGCCCTAGAACACGACCGGCGCCAGCGGCGACGGCGAGAAGGCGTGGGCGTAGGCCGCGCACGACCAGGCATAGCAGTCGCAGGACGCGGCCTCGAGCCCGCGGCGGTCGACGATGTTGATGACGCCGCGGCTGTAGCGGATCAGGCCGCGCCGGCGCAGCCGCGCCGCCGCCAGCGAGATGCCGGTGCGCTGCACGCCGAGCATGTCGGCGAGCGTCTGGTGCTTGAGGCGGAATTCGTCGGACTGCACGCGGTCCTGCGTGGTCAGCAGCCAGCGCGCGAGCCGCTCCTCGACGCCGTGCCGGCAGGTGCAGGCGTTGACCTGGGCGATCTGTGCGATCAGCACGTAGAGGTAGCGGCCGAGCGCGACGCGCAGATGGCGACTGTGCGCCAGCTGGCGACGCAGCTCGCGCACCGGCACGCGAAAGCTGGCGCCGGACGTGCGCACCACGGCGCGCAGCGGCGACAGCGGCAGATCCTCGATCAGCGGACTGCCGAAAGCGCCTTCGCTGCCGACCAGCGCGACCTGCACGGCATCATGCTCGCCGGGCGCGAGCAGGCCGACGGCGACGCCGGTCGGGAAGTAGACGTGATCGACCGCGCTCTCGTATTCGCAGATCAGCGTGCCGGCACGCAGCGCGACCGTCTCGATCAGCGGCGCAAGGCGCCGCGCCTCGTCATCCGGCAAGCTCGCGAGCAGCAGGTTCCTCCGGAGGTCGGGCGACCAGCTGCGGATAGCCGGCGCGGCGGTCGAAGCTGGCGCGCCGCTCGGCGAAGGCAATGGGTACGTTGCGGACGCGGCGGTCGACCGGGGTTCGGCGTTCGCCGCGACGACGGTCTTTTGGGGCGCGTAGCGCATCGTTTCGGGCATCCGGTCGACGGTGCGCCGAAATTTCCGACAAACGCGTGCCGCCTTCCGTACGGTGCAACACCGAAGGCCGCCCGATCGCCTTGGCCGCGGCGTTGTAGAGGCGCTCGCATTCGGCGCTGACGATGCGGTAGCACTCGCAGGCGTCGCGTTCCAGGCGGTGGCGGTCGAGGATGCGGACCAGGCCGCGGCTGTACTGGATCACGCCCTCGTCGCGCAGCCGGCTGGCGGCCAGCGTGACGCTTTCGCGGCGCACGCCGAGCGTGTGCGCGAGACCTTCGTGGGTGACGTGCAGCTCGCCGGTCGGCAGGCGATCGACGCTCAGCAGCAGCCAGCGGCACAGCTGCTGGCTCAGCGCATGGTGGCGGTTGCAGGCGACGGTCTGCGCGGTCTGCACCATCAGCGCCCGCGCGCTCGCCAGGACGATGCGCTGCACGTCGGGCGAGCGGTCGAGCTCCTGGCCGAAGACTTCGATCGGCAGACGGTAGGCGGTGCCGTCGCACTGCACGACGGCGCGGCTGGTCGTGCGGTCGACGCCCATCATCAGCTCGGAGCCGATCATGCTGTCGTTGCCGACGATCGCGGTCTCGGTGGTTTCGCCGGACGCCATCACCTGCATCAGCGAGATCAGCGCGTCGACCGGGAAATAGACGTAGGAGATCGTCACGCCGGCCTCGTGCAGCACCTGCCCCGTTTTCAGCTTGACGCGAGTCAGCTGCGGCGCCAGTACCGGCACGCCGACGATATCCAGTACCTGCGCCAGAAGGCGGTTGCCGCTCGGGCCGATCGCGATAGCCATGTCATCTCCTGCTTACATGACAAATAGTAGTCATGGCCTTGCCAGTGCAATGTTGACGTGCATCAAAAATGCCGGCATCCATTTCCCCTCCGTTCGGGGGGTCTTTCCGGTACCGCGTGCCGTCCGACGGTTTCGCGCTACCGTTCAGCGCAGATCGAGCACGACGCGGCCGTTGACGCGGCCGGCCTTGAGCTCGCGGAACACATCGTTGATCTCCGACAGGCGCGCCGAACGGACCTGCGGCCGCACCTTGCCGGCGACGGCGAAGGCGATCGCCTCGTCGAGGTCCTGGCGCGTGCCGACGATCGAGCCGCGGATCGTCAGGCGCTTGAGGACGACGTCGAAGATCGGCGTCGCGAACTCACCCGGTGGCAGGCCCACGAGGCTCACCGTGCCGCGCCGCCGCGTCAGCTGCAGCGCCTGCGTGAACGCGTCCGGTGACACCGCGGTGACCAGCACGCCGTGCGCGCCTCCGCCGGTGATCTGCTGCACGCGCTCGGCGGCGTCGGCGGCGTCGGCGCGGAGCACCGCGTCGGCGCCGAGCGTGCGCGCCAGCACCAGCTTGTCGTCACCGACGTCGAGCGCGACGACGCGCAGGCCCATCGCCTTGGCGTACTGCAGCGCGACGTGGCCGAGCCCGCCGATGCCGGAGATCGCCAGCCACTGCCCCGGCCGCGCCTCGGTCTCGAGAATGCCCTTGTAGGTGGTGACGCCGGCGCACAGCACCGGCGCCATGGTCAGCGGATCGAACGAGGACGGCAGGCGCGCGACGTAGTCGGCGCGGCCGATCACGTACTCGGCGTAGGCGCCGTTGACGCTGTAGCCGCTGTCGTGCTGCTCGCCGCACAGCGTCTCCCAGCCGGTGCGGCAGTACTCGCAGTGGCCGCAGGCGTCGTGCAGCCAGGCCAGGCCGACCGGATCGCCGACGCGGAAACGATCGACGTCGGGCCCCAGCTCGGCGACCAGGCCGACGCCCTCATGGCCGGGAATGAACGGCAGCGCCGGCTTGACCGGCCAGTCGCCGTCGGCGGCATGCAGATCGGTGTGGCAGACGCCGCTGGTCAGGACCTTGATCAGCAGCTCGCCGGGCCCCGGCTGCGGCACCGGCACGTCCTCGATGCGCAAGGGCTGGCCGAAGCGGCGGACGACGGCAGCTCTCATGGTTCGGGTCACGGTACGCGGCTCCGGTGGTATGCGCCGCAGCTTCCCGCCCCGTCCGCCGTCCGGCATTGACGGCCATCAACGCAGCTCAGCGGCCAGGCACGCGCGTCGTCCCGAACGAGATGCCGAGGCCGGCGGCGACGTCGAGCAGCGGATCGTCGGCGCTCACCACCCGCGGACCGCAGGTCGCGATCGCCAGCGGCACGTCGCCGATGACGCCGCCGCTCTGCACGACGACGCGATCATGCCGGCGCTGCGCGAGCAGTTCGACGGCGTGCACGCCGAACGCCGAAGCGAGCAGCCGGTCCTCGACGCTCGGCTGGCCGCCGCGCTGCAGGTGGCCGAGCACGGTGCAGCGCGCCTGCACGCCGGACTGCGCCTCGATCTGCCGCGCCAGCCAGCCGCCGATGCTCTCGTACGGCGGGCGCTGCGCGGCGGCGGCGGCACGCGCGGCGCCTTCGGCGACGACCAGCAGCGCGTGGCGGCGGCCGCGCGCGAAGACCGCGTGCAGGTGGGCGACGATCGCTGCCAGCTCGAAGCCGAGTTCCGGCAGCACGATCAGGTCGGCGCCGCCGGCGATGCCGCCGTGCAGCGCGATGTGGCCGGCGTCGCGGCCCATGGTCTCGACGACGATGACGCGGTGATGACTGGCCGCGGTCGGCAGCAGGCGGTCGAGCGCATCGCTGACGACGCCGACCGCAGTCGCGAAGCCGACCGCGGTGTCGGTCCCCGGCACGTCGTTGTCGATGGTCTTGGGAATGCCGAGCATCGGCAGGCCGGCCTGCGCGCAGAGCCGCGACATGATGCGCATCGAGCCGTCGCCGCCGATCACGACCAGCGCGTCGATGCCGAGCTCGCGCACGCCGGCGGCGAACTCGGCGCTGCGATCGGCGAGGCTGCCGTCCGGCATCGGGAAGCGGAACGGATCGCCGCTGCTGACGGTGCCGAGCAGCGTGCCGCCGCTGCGAAACGCCGGCCCGTCGAGTACGGCCGGACACAGCTCGACGTAGCGGCGCGGCTGCTCGAGCAGGCCGACGCTGCCGTCGAGCACGCCGAGCACCTGCCAGCCGCGCAGCGTCGCCGCGTCGGTCACGGCGCGGATCACCGCATTGAGGCCGGCGCAGTCGCCGCCGCTGGTCAGCACGCCGATGCGGCGCGGCCCGTTCATGCCTCGGTTGCCGCCGGCGCGGCGGCGTAGCGACCCTGCAGCTCGGGCAGGTTGTAGTGGCGCTTGAGCTCGTCGGCGAAGCTGTCCGGCTTGACCAGCAGCACGTCGAAGCTGGCGCGCGACAGCACGCCCTCCGAGGCACTGCCGAGCAGCAGGCGGCTCAGCATCGAGTGGTACGAGGAGCCGAGCACCATCAGATCGATGTGCTCGACCTGCGCGAACTGGACCAGCGCGGTCGCCGCTTCGCCGCCGCCGTCGATCCAGTGGCGGCGGTCGGCGGGGATCGAATGCGCGTCGGCGAAGCGCGTGAAGTTGTCGTGCGAGCTGCTGCGCACGTCCTGATAGAGCTTGCGCAGATCGGCCGATACGCCGACCACGAACGAGGGCCGCCGGTACGGGAAGGTGTGCACGAGATGCAGGTCGGCGTCGGCGAACATCGCCAGCTTCATGGCGGTCTCGGCGATGCGCTCGTTGAGCGGATGCGGCGCGCCCTGGCGGTCGAGGCTGGCGTCGATCGCGATCGCCACGTGCCGCGGCAGCGGCGCGCTGTCCTGGCGCACGAACATCAGCGGTGCCGGACAGGTGCGCGCCAGGCGCCAGTCCAGCGTCGTCATCGGCATGCGCGCGGCGCCCTTGCGCGCCGGCATCAGATCGGCGATGACCAGATCCGGCTCGAGCTCCAGCGCGCGGGCCAGCAGCGCCTCGTGCGGCTCGGCGGTCCACAGCACCTCGCAGTCGACGCGCAGGCCCTGGCCGGCCAGCGCGGCGGCGCGCTCGTCGAGCCAGCGCTGACGCTGTTCCAGGTACTGCGTCTTGGCCAGGCGCTGCACCTCGCGGCCGGCCAGTTCGTGGCTCATGTCGATCATCGCGTCGAACGCGCACATCAGCAGGAACAGCCGCGCATCGGCGCGCTTGGCGAGCTGCGCGGCGCGATGCAGGCCGACCGTCTCACGCATGCCGGCGTCGGCGATGACCAGGATTCGCTTGATCTGCGACATGAGTTTTTCTCCTTCCAATGGCGAGGCGGCAGTAGGCCACGTGACCGCAACGTCGTCGTTGATGCGCATCAAGCGGCGGGTCGCCGCTGACCTGCATCAATACGACCAGCTCCGGTCTCGGGCATGCTAACCGTAAACAATCACAAGACGGGCTTTCATGCACCTGCAATTCCTCGGCGCCGCCGGCACGGTCACCGGCTCCAAGTACCTTCTGTCGCGCGAGCAGTCGCACATGCTGATCGACTGCGGCCTGTTCCAGGGCTACAAGGCGCTGCGCCTGCGCAACTGGTCGTCGCTGCCGACGCCGCCGTCCGATCTCGACGCCGTGCTGCTGACGCACGCGCACATCGACCATTCCGGCTGGCTGCCGCTGCTGGTGCGCGAGGGTTACCGCGGCCGCATCTTCTGCACGCCGGCCACCTACGAGCTGTGCCGCATCATGCTGCCGGACAGCGGCCGCCTGCAGGAAGAGGAAGCGGAATACGCCAACCGCCACCGCTTCTCGCGGCACAAGCCGGCGCTGCCGCTGTACACCGAGGCCGATGCGCTGGCGGCGCTCGAGCGTTTCGAGACGGTGCCGTTCGATCACGAGTTCGCGCCGGCCGCGGGCTTCAAGGCCCGCTTCCTGCTCGCCGGCCACATCCTCGGCGCGTCGATGATCCGCGTCAGCTCGCCGGACGGCTCGATCCTGTTCAGTGGCGACCTCGGCCGTCCGCACGACGTCATCATGCGGCCGCCGGTCGCGGTCGCCGACGCCGACTGGCTGGTCGTCGAATCGACCTACGGCAACCGCCAGCACGATCCGGACGACAACTTCGAGAAGCTCGCCGCGATCATCCGCCGCACCGCCGCGCGCAACGGCGTGGTGGTGATCCCCTCGTTCGCAGTCGGCCGCGCCCAGGAGCTGCTCTACGCGATCGGCGTGCTCAAGCAGCGCGGCGCGATCCCGGCCGAGCTGCCGGTCTACCTCAACAGCCCGATGGCGGCCGACGTCACCCAGCTGTACCTGCACCATCGCGACGAGCACCGTCTCGACGTGCAGTCCTGCGCGATGCTCGGCGGCGCCGCCAAGATCATCAACACCGTCGAGGACTCCAAGCGCCTCAACGAGCGCCACGGGCCGATGGTCATCATCGCCGGCAGCGGCATGGCGACCGGCGGTCGCGTCGTCCATCACCTCAAGGCTTTCGCCGGCGATCCGGTCAACACCATCCTGCTCGCCGGTTTCCAGGCGGCCGGCACGCGCGGCGCGTCGCTGCTCGAAGGCGCGAAGTCGATCCGCATCCACGGCGAGTACGTCGCGGTGCGCGCCGAGGTCGAATCGCTGACCAATCTGTCCGCGCACGCCGACGCCGGCGAGATCCTCGACTGGCTGTCGCACTTCGAGCGGCCGCCGCAGGAAACCTTCATCACCCACGGCGAGCCGCAGGCCGCCGATGCGATGCGCCAGCGCATCGAATCGCGCTATGGCTGGAAGGTCGCGGTCCCCGAGCACCTGCAGAGCGTCGAGCTGCGCCGCGCCGCGGCGACGCCGAAGCTCGACGACGGCCCGCATCGCGTGCGCCTGCATCGCATCGGCATCGACACCTACCAGGAGCCGGTCGTGTTCATGCGCGCCGACAGCGCGGTGTGCCGCTCCGAAGGCTTCGAGGCACAGTCGCGCGTCAAGCTGACGCTGGCGGCGCGCAGTCTGGTGGCGACGCTCTACACCGTCGACGATCCGCTGCTCGCCGACGCCCAGGCCGGATTGTCCGAAGCCGCGTGGATGGCGCTCGGCGCGCGCGAAGGCGACGAGGTCGAGATTTCGCATCCGGAGCCGATCGAATCGTTCGCGTTCGTGCGCGGCAAGGTCTACGGCCAGCCGTTCACCGACACGGCGATCGAGGCGGTGATCCGCGACATCGCCGCCGGCCGCTACTCGGGACTCGAACTCGCCGCCTTCGTCACCGCCTGCGGCGGCGGCAGCCTGGCGCGCGACGAAACGGTGGCGCTGACGCGGGCGATGCTCGATGCCGGCCAGCGCCTCGAATGGACGCAATCGCCGGTGCTCGACAAGCACTGCGTCGGCGGCCTGCCCGGCAACCGCACGACGCCGATCGTCGTCGCCATCGTCGCCGCCTGCGGCCTGACGATTCCGAAAACCTCCTCGCGCGCGATCACCTCGCCGGCCGGCACTGCCGATACCATGGAAATGCTCGCGCCGGTCGAGCTCGACGTCGCCGCGATGCGCCGCGTCGTCGAACGCGAAGGCGGTTGCGTGGTCTGGGGCGGCGCGATGTCGCTGAGCCCGGCCGACGACATCCTGATCCGCGTCGAGCGCCCTCTCGACTTCGACAGCCCCGGCCAGCTGGTCGCCTCGATCCTGTCGAAGAAGCTCGCCGCCGGTTCGACGCAGCTGCTGGTCGAGATGCCGGTCGGGCCGACCGCGAAGGTGCGCAGCGCCGACAACGCCCACATCATCGCCGCCCTGCTGGAAGATGTCGGCCGTACCCTCGACCTGTCGGTGCGCGTGCTGCAGAGCGACGGCCTGCAGCCGGTCGGCCACGGCGTCGGCCCGGCGCTCGAAGCCTTCGACGTGCTGGCCGTGCTCGACAATGCGCCGCAGGCGCCGGCCGACCTGCGCGAACGCTCGCTGCGTCTGGCCGGCGAACTGCTGGAGATGGGCGGCCGCGCCGCCGCCGGGCAAGGCCTCGCGCTGGCCCGCGAAACGCTCGCCAGCGGCGCGGCGCAGCGCAAGTTCATGGCGATCTGCGCGGCCCAGGGCGGTTTGCGCGAACCGCCGGTCGCGGCCTACCGCCAGGTCTTCGTCGCGCCGCGCGCCGGCATCATCAGCGCGATCGACAACCGGCGCCTGTCGCGCATCGCCAAGCTCGCCGGCGCACCGCGCGCGCCGGCTGCCGGCCTGCAGCTGCACCATCACCTCGGCGACCGCGTCGCGCGCGGCGAGCCGCTGTTCACGCTGCACGCCGAGTCGCCGGGCGAATTGGTCTACGCCGGCAGCTATGCCAATCTGCATCCCGACGTGATCCGCCTCGAGGAGCCCGCCGCATGAGATCCGCGCCGCTGGTCTGCGCGCTGCCCGGCAATGCCGCGCTCGCCTACGCCGTCGCCACGCATTGCGGCGGCGATCTCGCCGAGCTTGCCGTGCACCGCTTCCCGGACGGCGAGACCGGCATGCGCGCGCTGGACAGCCCGGCGCACCGCGACGTGATCGTGGTCTGCAGCCTCAACGATCCGGACGCGAAGATGGCGGCGCTGCATTTCGCCGCGGCGACGCTGCGCGAACACGGCGCGCGGCGCCTGGTCCTGGTCGCCCCGTATCTGGCCTACATGCGCCAGGATCGCGCCTTCGCGCCCGGCGTCGGCACGCTGGCGCGGCACTACGCGCACTGGCTGTCCGGCCTGTTCGACGCGCTGCTGACGGTCGATCCGCACCTGCATCGGATTCACCGCCTCAACGAGATCTTCGACGTGCCGGCGCAGGTCGTGCCGGCGGCACCGGAGGTCGCCGCCTGGATCGCCGCGCATTGCCCCGAGCCGCCGCTGCTGGTCGGCCCGGACGGCGAAAGCGCGCAGTGGGTCGCCGACGTCGCCGCGCGCCTCGGCTGCCCGTCGATCGCCTTCACCAAGGAGCGCCACGGCGACGCCGACGTACTCGTGCATCCGGCCGGGCTGGAGCGCCATCGCGGCCGGCGCGCGGTCGTGGTCGACGACATCGTCTCGACCGCGGCGACGATGATCGGCACCGTCGAGCGGCTGCGCGAGCAGGGCTTCGCCGCGCCGCTGTGCGTCGCCGTGCATCCGCTGTTCGCCGGCGACGCCTACGCGCGCCTGCAGGCGGCCGGCGCCGGCGCCATCGTCAGCTGCAACACCATCGTCCATCCCTCGAACGGCATCGACCTGCACGCGCGCCTGGCGAGTGCAGTCGACGCACAACTGCGCGCGCTCGAAGAACCGGAAGGCGCGCTCGGAGCCACCGCATGAACGCTGTTCCGGCGACGCGCACGGCCATGGTCCTGGAGCGCGGCGGCGGAGCGCTGGTCGCGCGTGAACTGCCGTGCCCCGAGCCCGGCCCCGGCGAGGTGCTGATCGAGGTCGCGGCCTGCGGCGTCTGCCGCACCGATCTGCATCTCGTCGACGGCGAGCTGGCGGACATCCGCTACCCGGTGATTCCCGGCCACCAGATCGTCGGCCGCGTGCTGGCGCGCGGCGACGGCGTCGCCGAGCCGGCGGTCGGCACGCGCGTCGGCGTCGCCTGGCTGGCGTCGACCTGCGGCCACTGCGCCTACTGCCGGCGCGGCAACGAGAACCTCTGCGACGAGGCGCGCTTCACCGGCTACCACGTCGACGGCGGCTACGCGACGCATTGCCTGGCGCGCGCCGACTTCGTCTATCCGCTGCCCGAAGGCTACGAAGACCTGTCGGTGGCGCCGCTGCTGTGCGGCGGCCTGATCGGCTACCGCGCGCTGCGCGCCTGCGGCGACGCCTACCGGCTCGGGCTCTACGGCTTCGGCTCGGCGGCGCACATGATCGCCCAGGTCGCGGTGCGCGAGAACCGTCAGGTCTATGCCTTCACGCGGCCGCGCGACGAGCACACGCAGCACTTCGCGCGCTCGCTCGGCTGCACCTGGGCCGGCGCCGCCGACGAGCTGCCGCCGCAGCCGCTCGACGCGGCGATCATCTTCGCCGCCGACGGCCGCCTCGTGCCGCAGGCCCTGCTCGCCGTCGCCAAGGGCGGCGTCGTGGTCTGCGCCGGCATCCACATGAGCGAGATTCCGGCTTTCGACTACGAGCGCCTGTGGGGCGAGCGCGCGATCCGCAGCATCGCCAATCTGACTCGCGCCGACGGCCACGAATTCCTCGCGCTGGCGCCGAAGGTGCCGGTGCGCACGCATACCCGCATCTATCCGCTGGCCGCCGCCAACGAAGCACTCGCCGACCTGCGCGCCGGCCGTCTCGAAGGCAGCGCGGTGCTGACGATGCGTTGAGCGCCATAACGCAGCGGCGCGCGCCGCCGGCATGGCCTCAGTGGGCGTCGCCCAGCGGCACCAGCAGCAGGCCGTGCGCGTGGCGTGCGGCGGCGGCGAGCAGCGCGGCGCGCTGCGGCGAGCGGTCCGGCACGCCGATGGCGAGCGCGCTGCCCGGCAGCGACTGGCACAGCGCGGCGAGCGCCGTTTCCGGATCGCCGTCGCGGTGATGGCAATGGCGGACCGGAATGCCGCCCTCGCGAGCGTAGGCGGCCAGCGTCTCGCGCTCCGGCGGTGACAGCGCGCCGCGCGCGGCGCCGGCTTCGGCCGGCGCGTGGCCGAGCAGCGCGACATGCAGTTCCGCGCCGCTGGCGGCCGCGAACGGACGCGCGGCGCCGATCAGGCTCGCCGCATCGCGCGCGGTCCGTACCGCATCGGGATCCGGGTTGTAGCCGAACACGACGATCAGGCGGCGCGGCGGACGCTCGGCAGCGTCGTCGGCGACGTAGAGCGGCACCCCGCTGTGCGTCGCCAGCGCCGCGTCGCCGTGCTCGCCGAACAGGACGCTGGCGGCGATGCCGCCGCTCTGCTTGACGAGCAGATCGGCGTGGCGCGCCTGCGCGGCCTCGACCCAGCGGCCGAGCCGCGGCGGTGCCCAGACGACTTCGGCGGAGACCTCGCCGCCGTGCCGGCGCGCGCGCTCCGCCTCGGTCTCCAGCGCCGCCAGCGCCTGCCGCTGCCAGCCGGCGCGCGCCGCCTCGCCGGCGCGCCGGAACAGGCGCCGGGTGACATCAATCAGCCACGAGCGGTCGAGCGCCAGCAGACGCAGCGGACAGCCGCTCGCGGCGGCCAGCTGCGTCGCCTGGTGCAGCGCCGGCGCCTGCATCAGGTCCGGCCCGCCGAGGTACATGATGTGCCGGTACGGCAGGGCGCTCATCGCCGGCGCGTCCATGCTCAGCGCGCGTCCGCGGTGTGGCGCTTGACGTCGCCGCGGCGGATCTGCGCATCGCTGTCGAGCTGGCGCAGGGCAATGTCGAAAGCCTCGCGGATCGTCACGTAGGCGTCTTCCTGCGTGCCCTCGTGATGAGTGTCGACGACACCGCCCGGATGGGTGACGTGAATACCGACCGTCACCGGCTTGCCGGTGCGCTGGCGATGCTGCGGGATATCGACGACGACGTTGCCGCGCAGCGCGTCGGCGTGGCGCTTCTCGATGCGCGCGAACTGCTTGCGGATCAGATCCTCCAGTGCCGGCGTGGCGTCGAGGTGGCGGAATTCGATGGTCAGCGGAATGCTCATGGCAGCTCTCGGATACGGTGGGTGGATCGTGCCGGCGCGTGGCTCGAAGCGCACCGGCCGTCGCCGGCACATCCGGCTGGCGACGCGCGGCGGATTCGCAGATACGGGCTGCATCCGGACGTCTCGTCCGGGGCTCCGGCGCGGCGCCGTACCGCGGCGCCGTCAGTGCAGACTCGGGCCCGGCCCCGGGCCACGCATTGATGTGGGTCAAGCGTGCTGCCGGCGCACGCAGCGCTTGATCCCCGTCAAGGCGACCGGCAGCGCCGGTCGTCATGCTGATTCCACTGAATCCGCTGCCCGGAGTCCCGCATGAAAGCCTACGAACGCATCCTGCTGATCGCCCGCCCCGACCTCCAGCGCTCGGCCGCGATGCGGCAGGCCGCGTGGCTGGCGCGCGAGACCGGCGCCGCCCTGCACATCGCCGTGTTCGATCACAGCGCCACGCTCGATCTCGTCGCGCGCCTGCGCGCCGAGGACCTGCGCGGCCTGCGCGACACCTTCCTGCGCCAGCGCCGCGACTGGCTCACGCAGCAGGCCGAAGAGCTGGAACGCACCGGCATCAAGGTCACGACCGAAGCGGTCTGGAGCCGCCACGCCGCCGACGAGATCCTCGCCCATGTCCTCGAAACCAAGGCCGACCTCGTCATCAAGGACGCCGATTCGCACAAGGGCCTGCGCCGGCTGCTGATGACCTCGCTCGACTGGCAGCTGCTGCGCGAATGCCCGGCACCGCTGATGCTGGTGCACGGCGATCATCTGACGCCGCGCCGCATCGTGGTCGCCGCCGATGTCATGAGCGGCAGCGGCGATGCGCTCAACGAGAAGGTCGTGCGCCAGGCCGAAATGGTCGCCGAAGCGGCGCAGGCGGAGCTGCACCTCGCCTACGCGTTCCAGGCGATCGCGCCGATCGAGGCGGTCGCGCCGATGGCGGTGCCGGCACTGACCGGCGAGCTCTACGACAGTCTGCGCCAGATCCACGAGGAGGCGTTCGAGACCTTCGCCGACGCCGAGGGCGTGCCCGACGCGCAGCGCCACTTCCTCGCCGGACCGGCGGCGCCGGCGCTGGTCGGCTTCGCCGAGAAGATCGGTGCCGACCTGCTGGTGATGGGCACCACGCACCGCACGCGCCTCGAGCGCATCGTCATCGGCAGCACCGCCGCGGCGCTGCTCGATCACCTGCCGTGCAGCGTGCTGGTCATCAAGCCCGACGGCCTCGCCGAAGCGCTGAGCGCACAGATCACCGCGCGCCTCAATTCGCCGGCGCGCAGCGCGGCATGAGACGGGTGTGGCTGCTGCTGGCGGCGCTGCTCGCCGGCACACCGGCGGCGCAAGCCGATGATCTGATCGGCGTGCGCCACTATGCCTTCGTCGGCGACGAGGACACGCTGCTCGACATCGCGCGCCGCTACGACGTCGGCTACGTCGAGATGCGGCTCGCCAATCCGGACGTCGATCCGTGGCTGCCCGGCGAGGGCCGCGCCGTGCTGGTGCCGGCCGATCACGTCCTGCCGCCGGGCACGCGGCGCGGCATCGTCATCAACCTCGCCGAGCTGCGTCTGTACTACTTCCCGCGCGACGGCCTGCCGGTCAGCTTTCCGATCGGCATCGGCCGCGAGGGCTACGAGACCCCGACCGGGCGCACCACGGTGGCGCGCAAGCGCGAGCATCCGCAGTGGGTGCCGACCGCGTCCGAGCGCGCCGAGAATCCGGAACTGCCGACGCTGGTGCCGGCCGGCCCCGACAATCCGATGGGCGACTACGCGCTCTACCTCGGCTGGAGCGGCTATGCCATCCACGGCACCAACAAGCCGTTCAGCATCGGCCGGCGCGGCAGCCACGGCTGCATCCGCATGTATCCGGAAGACGTCGCGCGCCTGTATCCGCTGATCGCGCGCGGCACGCCGGTGACGGTCATCGACCAGCCGTACAAGCTCGGCTGGCACGATGGCGAGCTGTACGTCGAGGTGCATCCGCCGCAGCACGCCGCCGACGTCGTCGAGGAAGGCGACATGCCGACCGCCGATGCCGATCTCGATCTCGTCGCGCCGGTGCTCGAGGCCGCCGGCAAGGACGTCGTGCGCGTCGACTGGCAGCGCGTCGAGAAGGCGCGCACCGAGCAGAACGGCATGCCGCTGGCGATCACGCGGCGCAGCGCCGAGCCGGCGGTCGCGCAGACGCCCTGAGCCGCAGCGCGCCGCGGACGCGCTTGATCATCGTCAATGCGGTCGCTGCGCTGCACGCCGATGATGCCGCGGTCGACGCTGTCCGGCGTCGTTGAGGTATCCCTTTCACCGACGGAGTCTTCGACATGAAACACCTGCCCCTCATCTCCATGGTCCTGCTCAGCGCCTCGATGGCCGCCTGCACCACGCTCAGCAAGGCCGATCGCGATCTGCTCGACCAGACCGCGCAGAAGGCCGACAACGCGCAGCGCATGGCCGCCGAGGCGCAGGCCACCGCCGGCCGCGCGCTGACCATGGCGCAGAGCGCGCAGTCCGACGCCGCCGCCGCCAAGGCCGACGCCGAGGCCGCGAAGAAGGCCGCGACCGAGGCCGACGCCGCCGCGCAGGCCGCCGCCGAAAAGGCCGGCCGCATGTTCCAGAAGTCGCTGCGCAAGTAAGCCGCGCCGCCGCGTTCGCATCGGCGCCGCCCGTACCGACACCGTCGTGTCGGTGCGCGGCGGCCCGACGCGAAGCGGCGTTCTGATTTTCATCGTCGCCGCAGCGTCCGGGCGCCGGCGCAGCGCGCGATGCCGGTCCAGCACGCCGCCGGCGCAGCGCGCGGTCGCACGCCAGCGGCCGCCCGGCGATCCGGTGCTGGCCATCACCGGGCCGGCCCGCGACAATCCGCCGCGACAATCGGTTCGCACCCGGCCCCGGCGGCCACTGGACACACCATGACGGAAGGCAACGGCCTTCGCCATCGCGGCTTGACGGCGGCGGAAGCCGCGCGGCGTCTGCAGGCCGATGGCCCCAACGAGCTGCCGCGGGCACGACGCCAGGGGCCGCTGCAGATCGCCCTCGAGGTCCTGCGCGAGCCGATGTTCCGTCTGCTGCTCGCCGCCGGCGCGATCTACCTGCTGCTCGGCGACCTCGGCGAAGCGCTGCTGCTGCTGGCTTTCGCCGGCGTCTCGGTCGGCATCAGCATCTGGCAGAGCATTCGCAGCGAGCACGCCCTCGAGGCGCTGCGCGAGCTCGGCAGCCCGCGCGCGCAGGTGATCCGCGACGGCGAGCTGCGCCGCATTCCCGGCCGCGAGGTGGTGAACGGCGACGTCGTCGTGCTCAGCGAAGGCGACCGCGTGCCGGCCGACCTGCGTCTGCTGTACGCCCGCGAGCTGCAGACCGACGAATCGCTGCTGACCGGCGAATCGCTGCCGGCCGGCAAGCGCGCCGGCGAAGACGCCATCCCGAACGAAAACTCGATCACGGCGCCGGGCTGCGCCTATTCCGGCACGCTGGTCGTGCGCGGCGACGGCGTCGGCGAAGTGTTCGCGACCGGCGTCGCCACCGAGATCGGCAAGATCGGCCACATGCTGCAGTCGGTTGGCAGCGAAGTCTCGCCGCTGCAGCGGCAGACGCGCGGCCTCGTGCGTTTCCTCGCGACCGCGGGCCTGGTGGTCAGCGCCCTCGTCGTGCTGATCCACGGCCTCTGGCGCGACGGCTGGCTCGAAGGCCTGCTTGCCGGCATCGCGCTGGCGATGGCGATGCTGCCGGAGGAATTCCCGCTGGTCCTGACCGTGTTCCTGACGCTCGGCGCCTGGCGCCTGGCGCGGCAGAACGTGCTGACGCGGCGTCAGGCCGCGGTCGAGGCGCTCGGCGCCGCGACCGTGCTGTGCACCGACAAGACCGGCACGCTGACGCGCAACCGCATGAGCGTCACCGAGCTGGCGACCGCGGACGCGAGCACGACGCTCGACGGCAGCGCGCTGCCGCCGGCGCTGGCGCGCCTGCTGTCGGTCGCCGTGCTCGCCAGCAAGCCGGAAGCGGTCGATCCGATGGATCGCGCGCTGCGCGAGACGCTCGCCGCCCAGCCTGACATCGCGCCGCCGCCGGCCGAGGAGCGCATCGTCCAGGAATACGGGCTGAGCCCGGAACTGCCGGCTTACGCACTGCTGTGGCGCGCCGACGACGGCACGCTGCGGCTCGCCGCCAAGGGCGCGCCGGAAACGATCGCCGCGCTGTGCGGGCTCGACGAGGCCGGGCGCGCGGCGATGCGCACCGGCATCGAGGCGATGGCCGCGCGCGGCATCCGCGTGCTCGCCGCCGCCGAATGCGAATGGCCGCAAGCACAGCCGCCGCCGGCCACGCTGCGCGAGGCGCCGCTGCAGTACCGCGGCCTGCTCGGCTTCTCCGATCCGCTGCGCGCCGGCGTTGCCGAGGCGATCACCGAATGCCGCGCCGCCGGCGTGCGCGTGCTGATGATCACCGGCGACCATCCGCTGACCGCGCGCGCGATCGCCGCGCAGGCCGGCCTCGAC
The DNA here is from genome assembly GCF_000382285.1 of Solimonas variicoloris DSM 15731. Lineage (GTDB taxonomy): Bacteria > Pseudomonadota > Gammaproteobacteria > Nevskiales > Nevskiaceae > Solimonas > Solimonas variicoloris. Next base: position 240,098 of record NZ_KB907927.1, read on the forward strand.
ACGCGCGGCGGCGTGCTGAGCGGTACCGAGATCGACACGCTCGACGCCGATGCCCTCGCCCGGCGCCTCGAGCAGACCGACATCTGCGCGCGCATCTCGCCGGCGCAGAAGCTGCGCATCGTCGAAGCGCTGAAGGCCGACGGTGAAGTGGTGGCGATGACCGGCGACGGCGTCAACGACGCCCCGTCGCTGCGCGCCGCGCACATCGGCGTGGCGATGGGCGGACGCGGCAGCGACGTCGCGCGCGAGGCTGCGGCGCTGGTCCTGCTCGACGACGATTTCGGCACGCTGGTGTCGGCGGTCCGCCAGGGCCGGCGCATCTACGACAACCTGCGCAAGGCGATGGCCTACATCCTCGCCGTGCATGTGCCGATCGCCGGCCTGTCGCTGCTGCCGCTGTTGTTCGGCTGGCCGCTGATCCTGACGCCGATCCACATCGTCTTTCTCGAACTGCTGATCGACCCGGTCTGCTCGATCGTGTTCGAGGCCGAGCCCGAAGAACCCAACCTGATGCGGCGGCCGCCCCGCGATCCGCGCGAGCCGCTGATCTCGCGCCACGTGCTCGCCTGGGCGCTGCTGCAGGGCCTGTTCGCGTTCGGCGCCGTCGCCGCGCTGTATCTCTACGGCCTGCACATCGGCCTGTCGGACGGCGCGCGCCACGCCCTCGCCTTCACCGGCCTGATCATGACCAACATCGCCCTGATCTTCGCCAACCGCAGCTTCTCCGCCTCCGCGATCGGCACGCTCGGCCGCCACAACCGCGCGCTGTGGCGCGTGCTGGGTGCGGCATCGGCGATCCTGCTGCTGACGCTGTTCGTGCCGCCGCTGCGCCGGCTGTTCGGCTTCGAGCTGCCGGCCCTGCCGCTGCTGCTGCTGGCGCCGGCGGCGAGCCTGGCGATGCTCGCGCTGCTCGACCTCGCCAAGCGTGCGGTCGCGCCGCTACGCCGCGCGCTCGCGTGACGGCGCGGTGAGAGTCTGCGCCGCGGCGGCCTGCTGAAGCGCGCTGACGAACGCATCGATCGCGGCCGCGGCGCCGCGCTCGAATTCCGCCTCGGTCACTGCCAGCACGGCGTCCGGCTCACGTTCGCAGAGGCTCGCCATGTCGGCCAGCGCCTGCCCGCCGCCATGCGCGCAGCTGCAGAAGAAGGCGACGCGCCGCAGCTCGTCGGCGTGCCGCGTCAGATAGCTGCGCACCGGGCCGGCCACGTGGTCGGCCCAGACCGGACCGCCAACGATGACCCGCGCATAGGTCTGCGGCGGCTCGGTCGCGGCGGTGATCGGCGGTTCGCGACCAAACAGCACGTCGTAGAGGCAGCGCGCCAAGCCCAACAGGCCGCGGCGCGGGTTCAGCTCGTGAATTTCGTCGAGATCGGCGTCGAGCCGCACCGCCAGCAGCTGCGCGAGGCGGCGCGTGTGGCCGCTGCGCGAGTAGAACACCACGAGATTGTCCTTCATGACGGCTCCGGGATGGCAGGCGCCACCGCGGCTGCGGCGAACGGCATGGCCAGCCTGCCGCGGCGACGGCCGGCCGGCCTTGACGGCCGTCAATCGCCGCCACCCGCCCTCAGCGCCAGACCGAGCGCCGCCGCCAGCGCAGGCCGAGCACGAGCCCGCCGAGCAGGCCGCCGAGATGCGCGAAGTGCGCGACGCCGTTCATCGTGCCGGTGACCCCGGCGTAAAGCTCGAACAGCGCGTACAGCAACACGAACAGCGGCGCCGGCAGCGGCAGCGGCGGGAAGATCAGCAGGATCACGCGACGCGGAAAGAAGATCGCGAACGCGGTCAGCACGCCGAACAGGCCGCCGGACGCGCCGACCGTCGGCTGCGGATCGGCGCTGACCATGCCGAACGCCAGCTGCGTGAGGCTCGCCGTCAGCACGCTGGTCAGGAACAGCACGAGGAAACGGCCGCTGCCGGTCCGGTCCTCGACGTCGCGGCCGAACATCCACAGGCCGAACATGTTGGTGGCCAGATGCGCGACGCTGCCGTGCAGGAACGCGCAGCTGAGCAGCTGCCATGGCGCGAAGCCCTGCCCGGGCGGCCACAGCGCGAAGCTGCGCAGCAGCGGATCGCCGGCGACCATCTCCAGACCGAAGATGAGGATGTTGGCGACCAGCAGCGCGTAGGTGACGGGAGCCTTGTTCATGCGGTCATCGTTTCTCGGCGGCGGCCGCGCGGGCCGGGCGTGCTGGCGCCGCTGCGCAGCAGGCCGCGGACCGCTTCCGAACGGTTGCGGTAGCCGCGCCGCGCCATCAGTTCGTCGAAGGCATCGGCGAGCTTGGTTTCGAGGGAGATCGTGAAGCGTTCCATGACGGGGCTCGGGCGGTGCCGGTCGTCGCGGCGCACCATGGCGGCGGCGATCGTCGTGGCGCATTGTAGCCACGCCGGACCGCATCGCGTGCGCTTCAGCGCAGCGGCTCGCAGGCGGCAGCCTGCATCGCGCCGGTCTGCTTCCATAGTGCCGACGACAGACCCAGCCGAGCAGAAACAGGCCGGCGATCGCGTAGGCGCACGGTATCGTCGACGGCGGCGATGTGATCGGCGCCGAAACCGTGGCGCAGGCCGATCGCATAGGCCGCGAAGCCGAGGCCGACCAGCGGATAGCGCGCCGCATAGGCCAGATACAGGCCCCAGCCGAGCCCGTGCAGCAGCGCGATCACGCCGTAGTACGCGGCGAGTTCGCGGCGCTCGCCGCGCATCCGGCGTCGCCGCGTCGGTCCGGACCCGCCTGCGTGCATCGGCGTCGCGCCTAGAAGTACATCCGCAGCGAGGCGCGCAGCTGGCGCGGCTCGACCGGATGCAGGTGGATATCGTCGACGCCCTCGCTCTCGCCCGGCAGGCGCGAGGCGTAGTAGTAGGTGATGTCGGCGTCCTTGGCGTCGAGCGCGTTGTAGAGATCGAGCGCGACGCGCCAGACGCTGCGCTCGTAGTACGCGCCGAGATTGACGATGGTGGTCGGATCGGACTCGACCGAACCGTCCTCGATCAGCGGCGCCCGACCGAGATAGCGCAGCCGTGCGGTGCCCTTCAAGCTGTGGCCGAAGTCGATGACCGCACCGGCGCCGAGCACGGTCTTGACCGCGTTCGGCACCTCGTCCTCGCCCTTGGCCACGCCGCGGAAACGCGCGTCGGTATAAGCCGCCGACAGATCCAGTGTCAGCCAGGCCAGCGGCTGCCAGAAGCCGGCGAACTCAGTGCCGTAGCGGCGCGAGGCCGCATTCGGCTCGGTGGTGCCGCCGTCGCCCGAATAGACCAGCTCCGAACCCAGGTCGAGCCAGAAGCCGACCAGACTCAGGTTCAGCGAGCCGGTGCCGTAGCGCAGGCCAAGCTCGGCGCCGCGCGCGCGCACCAGCACGTCGACGCGCTCGGCGGCGGACGCCGGATCGCGCGGATCGACGCGGATCGACGCGCCGCGCACGTCGTTGGAATGAAAGCCCTCGCCGTAATTGGCGTACAGCTCGGTGTGCGCGCCGGTGCGCCAGGCCAGCGCCAGCTTCGGCGAGATCCTGCCGTCGGTGCCGCTGCCACTGTTGAGCGGCTGCGTGCGCGCGTCGACGTCGTAGTCGTAGAGATCGCCGCGCAGGCCGACGACGGCGCGCAGGTCCGGCGTCAGATGCGTCTCGAGCTCGGCGTAGGCGCCGACGCTGAGTTCGTTGACCGCGTCCTCGCGGACCGTGTCGATGCGCCGTCCGGCAACGGTCTGGTAGAGACCGACCTTGCCGATGTCGTCGTAGCGCAGCTCGCCGCCGGCGCGCAGCCGCGCCGGCCGGCCGGCGAGGTCCAGATCCCAGCCCTGCGCCAGCGCGCCGCCGTAGACCGAACGCTGGTCGCGCTGCTCGAACTCGTCGCCGTTGACCGGGTCTTCGAGCGCATAGGTGAAGTTCGAGATCAGGCTCAGCTCGTAATGCAGCGCGTAGAGGTTGAGCGCCGTGTCGCCGAACTGCATCTGGCTCGACAGCGCCAGGCGCGAGGTCTCGCCGCCGAGAGACGGATCGATATAGCCGTAGCGCGGGATCAGTCCCGAGCGCAGCGCGCGCAGCGGGACCTGGTCGGTCGAATCCCACTGGTTGTCGTAGGCGCTGAGCGCGAGGTTCCAGTAGCGCTCACCGTCCTGGCGGCTGTATTTGAGCAGACCGTTGTACTTGCGCAGGTGCTCGTCGAGCACCCAGGGACCGTCGACGCGCGCCGCCTCGGCACCGGCCAGCAGCGTGCCGCCGCCGAGCGCGAGACTGCCGGCGGCCAGACCGCGGTAGTGGCCGTACTCGCCGACCGTGGCCTCGGCGAAGCTGCGCGGCAGCGCGTCATAGGTCCTGAAGCGCGCGGTGCCGGCGGCGCTGAAGTCGCCGGCGTCGGCGAAGTACGGACCCTTGCGGTACTCGACCTTCTCGACCAGTTCGGGAATCAGGAAATTGAGATCGGTATAGCCCTGGCCGTGGCCGTGCGTGCGCAGATTGGCCGGCACGCCGTCGATGAAGCTCGCGAAGTCGGTGCCGTGGTCGAGATTGAAGCCGCGCAGGAAGTACTGGTTGGCCTTGCCCTCGCCGGAGTGCTGGGTCGCGATCATGCCGGGAATCACTTCGAGCAGTTCGCCGGCGCGCGAGATCGGTCGGTCCTGGAAGTCGGCGTAGCCGACCACGCCCTGCGAGCCGGACTGCGCCGTGCCGACGAGATCGAAGGCGCGGCCCCAGACCGTGATCTCGGCCGGCGGCACGTCGGCGGCAGCCGTGTCGGCCCGGGCCGGAACAACGCTGACCGCCCCCGCCGCCGCCAGCGCCAGTGCCACAGCGGTCGGGCGTGAAGGAAACGGGCGCTTGCGGTTCATCGTCGGCTCCTGAAACGGGCGGCAGGACTGTTATTCGATATTACGAATTCGTAATCGGTCTGATGACGGGTCGTATGCGCACTGGGCAAGGCACGCCGGATCGGCGATGCGCACCGCGGCCCGGCGCGACCCTCGTCGTAGCCGAGCATAGGGGGCGCGGCGCGGCGCCGGCCAATGCATGGCGGCGCGGCATCCATGCCTTGGGGTTATGCCGTGCCGACGCTGACGCCGGTCAAGGCCGCGTTCGGCGCGGCGCGCCATGCTGCCCGCCTATCGCCCGGACCCGGGCCGTCAGAGGAAGAGACGCGTCATGGATACGCCGCAAGCCCGCACGCCGTTGATCCTGCCCTGTCCGTATTGCGGCGCGGAGCTGCACATCGAGGAAGCCGACTGGCGCGACGGAGCCGGCGTGCACTGCGCCCACTGCAACAACGACGCGGTGCTGCAATGCGAGTGGATCGGCCACGGCAGCCACCCGCGCTGGGAGCTGGTCGAGGACGGCGACGCCGACGAACCGTAGCCCGGTCCTGGCAAGCCACACCGCGGTACGCACCATGACCTGAATCAAGGCACGGCGTGCAGGCACGCCGCATGCTGCACGCTGACCCGGACTCCCGGAGACCGCCATGCATCCGCCCGATCACGATCTGCAGCGCCGGATCACGGCGGCTCTCGCCCACGAAGTCACGCTCGACGTCGCCCATATCGGCGTCGCCGTGCGCCACGGCGTCGTGACCCTCAGCGGACACGTCGGCAGCGCCGCGCAGCGCAGTCTGGCCGAACGTCTGGCGCGCGAGGTGCCCGGCATCCGCGCCGTCGCCGAACATCTCGAGGTGCGCGCCGCCGACGTCGCCAAGACCGCCGACGACGAGATCGCCGACCGCGCGGTGCGCATCCTGTCCTGGGATCTCGGCCTGCCGCAGGGCTTCGTGCAGGTCACCGTCAGCCGCGGCGTGGTCGAACTCGACGGCGCCGTCGACAGCGAGTACGAGCGCCGTCAGGCCGAGCACGACATCCGCCAGCTGCACGGCGTGCGCGACGTCGTCAACCGCATCCGCCTGCGCGACTGGCGCGACATGCTCGCCGAAGCCACGGTCGGCGCCCCCATCGAGCACCGCCAGATGCGCGTCTACGCCGACGGCGACGGCACGGTCGTGCTCGAAGGCCGCGTGCGCACGCAGCAGGAGCGGCTCGATGCCGAAGCGGCGGTGCGCGCGGCGCCCGGCGTGCTGCGCGTGGAAAACCGCCTCATCGTCGAACCCCGGATCTGAAGCGAGGAAGCTGCCATGAACCCCGCCGAGCGCAACGAACGCCACCTGCAACTCGAATACCTGGCGGCGTTGCTGCGCCGGCGCCTGCAGCGCATGCACCAGAACGGCGCGACGCCGGCCGATCCGCAGTTCGCACGCATCGCCGCCGCGACCGACGCCAAGCTGCGCCAGGTCGAGCACGCCCTGCAGCTGCTCAACCGCGGCTGCGGCGACTGCTGCGAGGACTGCGGCCAGCCGCTGCCGGCGACGCGTCTGGCGCAGACGCCTCAGCTGACGCGGTGCGATGACTGCGCGACAGCCACGGCCTGAGCGGTCGCCCGCCCGTGAGCTCATGGCTGCGCTGGCGCGCCCTCGCTCCGTCCACTGAGCGGCCACCGCCGGCCGAGGCGCGCCTCGGCCCGTACTGGAGCTTCGATTCCGCCACCTTGCAGGCCCGCGTCGGCAGCGGCCCGCACGGACTGTCCGCCGACGAGGCGCAACGCCGCCTGCGCGAGCGGCCGCCGCTGCATGTCGCCCAGGTCCGCAGTTTCCCGGCGACCTTCGCCGCGCAGTTCCGCAGCCCGCTGCAGCTGATCCTGGTGCTCGGCGCCGCCGCCGCGCTGCTCGGCGCCGACTGGATCAACGCCGCGATCGTGATGGCGATCGCGCTGCTCAGCAGCCTGCTCGGCGCGATCGACGAGCACAAGGCCTCGCACGCCGTCGCCCGCCTGCAGCGCCGCGTCGCCGTGCGCGCCGCGGTGCTGCGCGATGGTGCCGTCATCGAAATTCCGGCCGACGCCGTGGTGCCCGGCGACGTCGTCCTGCTGTCGGCCGGAAGCCTGGTGCCGGGCGACGGCGTGCTGCTCGAATGCCAGGACCTGTTCGTCGGCGAGGCGGCGCTGACCGGCGAGACTTTCGCGGCCGAGAAATCGCTGGCGCCGGTGCCGGCGGCCAGCGCGCTGCCGGCGCGCCGCAACTGCGTGTTCGCCGGCACCTCGGTGCGCAGCGGCGTCGGCCGCGCGCTGATCGTCGCCACCGGCGCCGAGACCGAGTTCGGCCGCATCGCCCATACCCTGCAGCTGCGCGCGCCGGAGACCGATTTCGAGCGCGGCCTGCGCCATTTCGGCCAGCTGCTGATCCGCGTCATGATCCTGCTGATGCTGGCGGTGCTGGCGATCAACGCCCTGCACCACCGGCCGAGCTTCGACTCGCTGCTGTTCGCGATCGCGCTCGCCGTCGGCCTGTCGCCGGAACTGCTGCCGGCGATCGTCGCCATCACCCTCGCCCATGGCGCGCGGCGCATGGCGACGCGCGGCGTCATCGTCCGCCATCCGAACGCGATCGAGAACCTCGGCGCCATGGACGTGCTCTGCGTCGACAAGACCGGCACGCTGACGCGCGGCGTGGTGATGATCGACGCCGCGGTCGACGCCGAGGGCCACGACGACGAGCGCGTGCTGCAGCTGGCGCGCCTCAACGCGGCGCTGCAGGCCGGCCTGCGCAACCCGATCGACGAAGCGCTGCTGGCCGGCGCACCGCCGCCCGGGGATGTGCTCAAGCTCGACGAGATTCCGTACGACTTCGTGCGCAAGCGCCTCAGCGTGGTGATCCGCGAACGCCCCGGCGAGGCGCCGCTGCTGATCACCAAGGGCGCCGTGCCCGGCGTGCTCGCGGCCTGCACGCAGCTCGCGCTCGGCGCGGCTACCGTCGCGCTCGACGCGGCGCGGCGCGAAGCGCTGCAGCAGCGTTTCGAAGCCTGGGGCGCGCAGGGCTTTCGCGTGCTTGCGGTCGCGCAGCGCACGCTCGCCGAGCAGCCGCGTTACGGGCGCGAGGACGAGTCCGCGCTGGTCCTGCGCGGCTTCCTGCTGCTGTTCGATCCGCCGGAGCCCGGCATCGACGCGACGCTGCGCCGCCTCGCCGGACTCGGCGTGTCGGCCAAGCTGATCACCGGCGACAGCCTCGCCGTGGCGCGCCACGTCGCGCAGGCGGTCGGCCTCGATCCGGAGCGCGTCATCGGCGGCGCCGAGCTGGGCCAGACGCGCGACGAGGCGCTGTGGCAGCTGGCGCCGCGCACCAGCGTGTTCGCCGAGGTCGATCCCGGCCAGAAGGAGCGCATCATCCGCGCGCTGCAGCGCAGCGGCCACGTCGTCGGCTTCCTCGGCGACGGCATCAACGATGCGCCGGCGCTGTACGCCGCCGACGTCGGCATCTCGGTCGACACCGCCGCCGACGTCGCCCGCGAGGCGGCCGACTTCGTGATGCTCGAACACGGTCTCGACGTCGTCTGCGAGGGCATCGAGGAAGGCCGGCGCACCTTCGCCAATACCCTCAAGTACATCTTCGTCACGACCAGCGCCAACTTCGGCAACATGCTCAGCATGGCGGTGGCGACGACCTTCCTGCCGTTCCTGCCGCTGCTCGCCAAGCAGATCCTGCTCAACAATTTCTTGTCCGACATCCCGACGATGGGCCTAGCCGGCGACCGCGTCGACGACAGCTGGCAGCGCACGCCGCATCGCTGGGATCTGCGCCAGGTCAAGCGCGTGATGGTGCGCCTCGGCGTGCTCAGCACGCTGTTCGATCTGCTGACCTTCGCGGTGCTGCTCGGCATCGCGCATGGCGATCCGGAGCAGTTCCGCACCGCCTGGTTCATCGAGTCGCTGCTGACCGAGCTGCTAATCATCTTCGTGCTGCGCACGCGCGCGCCGTTCTACCGCAGCCGGCCGGCGCCGGCGCTGCTGTGGGGTTCGGTCGCGATCGCGGCGCTCGGCATCGGCCTGCCTTACGTGCCGCTGATCGCGCGCGGCTTCGGCTTCGAGCCGCTGCCGCCGGCGCTGCTGGCGACGATGGTGGTGATCTCGCTGTCGTTCGCGCTGGTCTCCGAGCGCCTGAAGCGCGTGCTCTACGAGCCGCCCGCCACGCCGCCGCCCTCGCATGACCTGGATCAATGGCCGACGCCCACGCCCGTGAAAAGCTAGCCGCCCCCCACGAGAACGGCAGAACCCGCATGGACGTGATGAAGGCGATTTACCACCGGCGCGCAGTCCGCCGCTACACCGGCCAGGAAGTGACGCGGGAGCTGATCGAAAACCTGATCGGTGATGCCGTGCAGGCGCCGAGTGCCTTCAATGTGCAGCCCTGGTCGTTCGCCGTGACGAGCGACGCCGCACTGCTGCGCCACATCGCCGCGCAGGTACGCCGCTATCTGGTCGAGACTGCCGATGCGGATTCGCAGCTGCTGCGCCTGATGCCCGAACTGCTCGACGAGAACTTCGACGTGTTCTACGGCGCACCGGCGCTGATCGTGATCTGCGCGACCGAGGACGGCGAATGGATCGCCGAGGAATGCGGCATGGCGGCGCAGAACCTGATGCTCGCCGCCTGCGTGCAAAAGCTCGGCACCTGCTGCGTCGGCCTGGCGCGCGACTGGCTCGAACAGCCGGAGAGCAAGCAGCTGCTCGGCATCCCGGCCGAGTACCGGCCGATGCTGCCGATCATCGTCGGCTATCCGTACGGCGAGCAGCGCGCGACGATGCCGCGCCGCGCGCCGGACATCCACTGGATGCCGTCGCGGGCCGCCGCCGGCGCCTGAGCGGCAGACCGGCGGCGACGTCAGACCCGCCAGTAGCGCTGCATTTCCAGATAGGTGAACGACGCCGACCAGGTCAGCAGCACGAAACCGGTCAATGCCTCGCTGCCGAGCACCAGGCGCAGCGGCCCGCGCGGCGCGAGATCACCGTAGCCGACCGTCGTGTAGGTGGTCGTCGACAGGTACACGGCATCGAGCAGACGCACCGGCTCGGTGCCGCCGATCGTGCCGAGCGCCGGGAAGTAGGTAAGCCCGTGAATGGCGAGGCCGAACAGCCAGATCTCGGCGATGTGCAGGCCGATGATGCAGAAGATCAGCAGCAGCACGCGCGAGCGTCCGGCCAGCCGCCAGCGTGGCGTCCAGGCATTGAGGCGCGCCAGGCCCTCGTAATGCATGCCGACCGCGGCCAGCACCAGCGCGACCGTGACCAGTACCGCGAGCCAGTGTTCGGGCGAGACGGCGGCGCTGAGAAGGTCGGGAGTCATGCGGTTCCGAAGCCGTTCGGCAAGAGGGTCCAGGTAGCGGCGCAGGCTATCCCGCGCGCTTGACGGTCATCAAGGCCGCGCGCCGCGCCAGGCCGTTATGCTGGCACGCATGATCGATCTGCCTGCCCCGCTGTCGGCGCTCGACGCGCTCGCCCGCGACCTGCACTGGACCTGGAACCACGCCGGCGACGCCATGTGGTCGGCGGTCGATCCCGAGCTGTGGCGCCGCACGCAGAATCCGTGGACCGTGCTGGCGAACCTGAGCGTCGAACGGGCCACGGCGCTGGCCGCGGACGCGGGCTTCCTGGCGATGCTCGCCGATGTCGTCGCCGAGCGTCGCCAGTATCTCGAATCGCCGGGCGCCTTCGCGCGCCGTGCCGACGCCGAACGCCTGAAGGGCATCGCCTTCTTCAGCATGGAATTCGGTCTCAGCGAGGCGCTGCCGATCTATGCCGGCGGCCTCGGCATCCTCGCCGGCGATTACCTGAAGGCGGCCAGCGACCTCGGCGTGCCGGCGGTCGGCATCGGGCTGCTCTACGCGCAGGGTTATCTGCGCCAGTCGATCGACCGCGAGCACCGCCAGCGCGAGTCCTATCCGTACAACGATCCCGCCAATCTGCCGCTGCAGCGCGTGCGCGGCGCCGACGGCTCGCCGCTGAGCCTGCCTCTGCCGCTGCCCGGCCGCATGCTGCGCGTGCGCGTCTGGGAGGCGCGCGTCGGCCGCACGCGCCTGTACCTGCTCGACAGCAACGATCCGGCCAACGGCGATACCGACCGCGGCATCACTTCGCGGCTGTACGGCGACGGCACCGAGACGCGCCTGCTGCAGCAGCTGATGCTCGGCATCTGCGGCTGGTCGCTGGTCGAGACGCTCGGCCTGCCGATCGACTTCTGCCACATCAACGAGGGCCATGCCGCGTTCGCGGTGCTGGAGCGCGCGCGCCGCTTCATGCGCCGCAACGGCACCAGCTTCCTCGACGCGCTGTGGGCGACGCGGCCGGCCAACCTGTTCACCACGCACACCGCAGTCGGCGCCGCGTTCGACGCCTTCGAGCCGTCGCTGTTGCAGCAGTACGCGTCGCTGGTCGAGCAGCAGTTCGGCGAGTCGGTCGAGACCCTGCTGGCGCTCGGCCAGCGCCGCCCGGGCGATCCGCAGTCGCCGTTCGAGCCGGCCTGTCTGGCGCTGCGCGGCTGCGGCAACGTCAACGCCGTCAGCCGGCTGCACGGCAGTGTCAGTCGCCGCCTGTTCGCCGAGCTGTATCCGCGCTGGCCGGTCGACGAAGTGCCGATCGGCCACGTCACCAACGGCGTGCACGTGCCGACCTGGGATTCGCGCTGGGCCGACGAGATGTGGACGCGGACCTGCGGCAAGCAGCGCTGGTCCGCCGGCATCGAGACGCTGTCCGTCGCGATCGCCGCGGTCGACGACGCCAGCCTGTGGTCGATGGCCGCGCAGCGGCGCAACGAGCTGGTCGAACGCGTGCGCACGCGACTCGCCGCGCATCTGACGCAGCGCGGCGCGGCGCCGGAACAGATCGCCGCGGCCGCCGACGTGCTCGACGCCAACGTGCTGACGATCGGCTTCGCGCGCCGCTTCACCGGCTACAAGCGGCCGGATCTGCTGCTCGGCGATCGCGACCGCCTGCGCCGCCTGTTGTGCGATCCGCAGCGGCCGGTGCAGCTGCTGATCGCCGGTCTCGCGCATCCCAACGACCTCGAAGCCAAGGACATGATCCGGCGCTGGGTCGACTTCGCCAACGAGCCGGCGATGCGCGGACGTGTCGTCTTTCTCGAGAACTACGATCTCGGCCTCGCCCAGCAACTGGTGCAGGGCGTCGATCTGTGGCTCAACACGCCGGTGCGCGGCCGCGAGGCTTGCGGCACCAGCGGCATGAAGGTGCTGGCCAACGGCGGACTCAACCTGTCGACGCTCGACGGCTGGTGGGACGAAGCCTATGCCGAGGACGCCGGCTGGGTGATCGGCGACCGCGTCGAGACGCGCGACGACGATGGCGATGCCGCCGCCCTCTACGCCGTGCTCGAGGAAGACGTGGTGCCGGCCTTCTACACCCGCGACGCCAGCGGCCTGCCGCGCGACTGGGTGCGGCGCATGCGTCACAGCATGGCGCTGCTGACGCCGCGCTACAGCAGCAACCGCATGCTGCTCGAATACGTCGAGGACTATTACCGGCCGGGCACCGAGCTGGCGCGCCGCCGCAGCGCCGACGGCGCCCGCCCCGCACAGGCGCTGCGCAGCTGGCACGAAGGCCTCGCGCACGCCTGGCCGCAGATCCACTTCGGCGAACCGCAGCTGCTCGGCGAGGGTCCGGCGCGGCGGCTGCGCGTCGCCGTCTATCTCGGCGACGTGGCGGCCGGCGACGTGCGCGTCGAGCTCTATGCCGACGCCGACCGCGGACACGCCGCCGAGCACATCGTGATGAGCCGCGGCGAAGCGGTGGTCGGCGCGCACAACGGCTATTTCTACGAGGCCGCACTGCCCGGCCCTCGCCCGGCGGCGCACTACACGCCGCGCGCCGTCGCCCAGCATGGCCAGGATCTGCTGCCGTCCGAGGTACGACTGATCGCCTGGCAGCGCTGACGGCGGCGTCGGCTGCCATCGGTGTGGTATCGAACAGTCGAGGCCGGTCGCGTCGCCGATGCTGACAACGGCCGGATCCGCGGCCGCCTGCAGGCAGACGTTCATGAAAAATCCGCCACGACTGAGCCGCACGGCGCGGACCAAGGCGATCGTGCCGGTCATCCTCTGCGGCGGCAGCGGCACGCGCCTGTGGCCGCTGTCGCGCGAGCAGCATCCGAAACAGTTCCTGCCGCTGCTCGGCGCACAGAGCCTGTTCCAGGACACCGTGCGGCGCACCACGCGCATCGACCACGCGCTCGGACCGGTGGTGGTCGGCGCCGCCGCGCAGCGCTTCATGCTCGCCGGGCAGCTGCACGAGGCGCAGGTCGACGATGCCGTGCTACTGCTCGAACCCGAAGCGCGCAACACCGCGCCGGCGATCGCCGCCGCCGCGCATTTCGTCGCCGAAGCCTTCGGGCCGGAGGCGCTGGTCTTCGTGATGGCCGCCGACCACGCGATCGCCGACACCGACGCCTTCGTGGCGGCGACCGCGGCGGCGGCCGCCGCCGCCGAGCAGGGCTACATCGTCACCTTCGGCATCAAGCCGACACGGCCGGAAACCGGCTACGGCTACGTCAAGGTGCGCGGCGGCGGCGGACCGGCCGGCGCGCAGGCGGTCGACGGCTTCGTCGAGAAGCCGACGCTCGAACGCGCCCGGCAGTTCATCGAACAGGGCGACCATTACTGGAACGGCGGCCTGTTCCTGTTCCGTGCCGGGCGCTTCCTCAGCGAGCTGCGCCGCTTCGATCCGGACACCCATCTGCGCACGCGCGAAGCGCTCGAGCGCGCGCGCCGTGACGGCGGCGCGATCAGCCTGGACGCCGAGGCCTGGCACGCCTGCCGCAACGAATCGGTCGACTATGCGGTGATGGAGAAGACCGATCGCCTGGCGCTGGTGCCGCTCGACGCCGGCTGGGACGACGTCGGCTCGTGGAGCTTCCTCGAACGCGTGCCGGCGACCGACGGCGACGACAACCACGCGCGCGGCGACGTCTTGCTCGAGGACGCGCACCGCAACCTTGTGCATGCGAGCGGCCGTCTGGTCGCCCTGGTCGGCGTCGACGATCACGTCGTCGTCGAGACCGGCGACGCGGTGCTGGTGATGGCCAAGGACCGCGTCCAGGACGTCCGCAAAGTCGTGCAGACGCTCAGGCAGCGCCGCCGCGCCGAGGCCGAGGTGCACCAGCGCGTCTACCGCCCGTGGGGCTACTACGAGACGATCGCCGGCGGCGAGCGCTTCCAGGTCAAGCGTATCTCGGTCAATCCGGGCGCGCAGCTGTCGCTGCAGATGCACTTTCACCGCGCCGAGCACTGGGTCGTGGTGAAAGGCACGGCGCGCGTCAGCTGCGGCGACAAGAGCTTCATCGTCGCCGAGGACCAGTCGACCTACATCCCGCTCGGCAACACGCACCGCCTCGAGAATCCCGGCAAGGTGCCGCTCGAGCTGATCGAGGTACAGACCGGCTGCTATCTCGGCGAGGACGACATCGTGCGCCTCAGCGACAGCTACGGCCGCGTCGAGCCGGTCGCGGCACCGACCGGCGGAGCCTGAAGCCGTGGCCGTCGCTTCGCGCGCCGCCATGCCGGCCGTGGCCGAGGCCTCGCTGGCATGCTTCAAGGCCTACGACATCCGCGGCCGCGTGCCGGACGAGCTCAACGAGACGCTCGTCTACCGGCTCGGGCTCGCCTACGCGCGGCGCTTCGGCGCGCGCCGCGTCGCGGTCGGCTGCGACGTCCGCCAGAGCAGTCCGATGCTCGTCGCGGCGCTCGCCAAGGGCCTCGACGACGGCGGCGCCGAGGTCTTCGACATCGGCCTGTGCGGCACCGAGGAGATCTACTTCGCCGCGTTCCAGCCCGGCATCGACGGCGGCATCATGGTCACCGCCTCGCACAACCCGATCGAGTACAACGGGCTCAAGCTGGTGCGCGGCGGCGCGCGGCCGATCTCCGGCGATTCCGGCCTGCGCGATCTGGAAGCCGACGTGCTCGCCTCGACCGCCGAGCCGAAGGACGGTCCGGCACGCACCCGGCTGATCTCCTTCCGCGAGCGCTACGTCGCGCATCTGCTCGGTTATCTCGGCGACGCGGCCCAGCGCGCCGCGCTCAAGCCGCTGACGATCGCCGTCAATCCCGGCAACGGCGGCGCCGGCCTCGTCGTCGATGCGCTGGCGCCGCACCTGCCGTTTCGCATCGAACGTCTCCACGCGCGTCCGGACGGCCACTTCCCGAACGGCATTCCGAATCCGCTGCTGCCGCAGAATCGCGGCGCCACCGCCGATTTCGTGCGCGCGACCGGCGCCGACTTCGGCGTCGCCTGGGACGGCGACTTCGACCGCTGCTTCCTGTTCGACGAGCACGGCACGTTCATCGAGGGTTACTACATCGTCGGCCTGCTCGCCGAGGCGATGCTGCGCCGGCATCCCGGCGCGAAGATCATCCACGACCCGCGTCTGACCTGGAACACGATCGACATCGTCCGCCGCGCCGGCGGCGTGCCGGTGCAGAGCAAGACCGGCCATGCCTTCATCAAGGAACGCATGCGCGCCGAGAACGCCGTCTACGGCGGCGAGATGAGCGCGCACCACTACTTCCGCGACTTCGCCTACTGCGACAACGGCACGATCCCGTGGCTGCTGGTCGCGCAGCTGATCAGCGACAGCGGCATGCCGCTGTCGGCGCTGGTCGGCGAGCGCATGCAGCGATTTCCGGCCAGCGGCGAGATCAACCGCACGGTCGCCGACATCGGCGCGGTGCTGGCCGCGGTCGAGGCGCGCTACGCGCCCGGCGCGCTGCGCGTCGAACACATCGACGGCCTGTCGGTGGCGTTCGCCGACTGGCGCTTCAACCTGCGCGGCTCGAACACCGAGCCGGTGCTGCGCCTCAACGTCGAATCGCGCGGCGACGCGCCGCTGATGCGTGAACGCACGCACGAACTGCTGGCGCTGATCGGCGGCACGCCGGGCTGAAGCCGCGGACGATTGACGATCGTCAATGCTGCCCTGATCCCGCGGGCGGAAGCTGATCGGAACCGTGGCGGCAGCGCCGCTATGTTCTTCCCCCAGAGCTGTCCGGCGCCCCCCGGCCGCCGCAGCGCCGTCGCGAGGTCGTCATGCAGAATTCCTCTCCCTACGCCGTGTCGTTCGAGAATGCCGGCGGCGTCGCCTCGGTCGGCGGCAAGAATGCCTCGCTCGGCGAGCTGATCCGCACCCTCGGCGGTGCCGGCATCCGCGTGCCGGCCGGCTTCGCGACGACCGCCGACGCCTACCGCCGCTTCGTCGCCGACAACGAGCTCGATCGCACGATCGACGCCGCGCTCGGCGACTGGCGCGACGGCCGTGCCACGCTGGCCGACGCCGGCACGCGCATCCGCAACGCCTTCCTGGAAGCACGCTGGCCGGCCGAGATCGAGCTGGCGATCCGCGAAGCCTACATGGTGCTCTGCGCGCGCAGCGGCAAGGAGAACGCGGCGGTCGCAGTGCGCTCCAGCGCCACCGCCGAGGACTTGCCGAACGCCAGCTTCGCCGGCCAGCAGGAGACCTTTCTGAACGTTTCGGGCACCGGCGCGCTGCTCGACGCCTGCCGGCGCTGCTATGCCTCGCTGTTCACCGACCGCGCGATCGCCTATCGCCACGAACGCGGCTTCGACGCCGCCCGCATCGCGCTGTCGATCGGCGTCCAGCAGATGGTGCGTTCCGACCTCGGCAGCTCCGGCGTGATGTTCACGCTCGACACCGAGAGCGGCTTCGGCAAGGTGGTCCTGATCAACGCCGCCTGGGGGCTCGGCGAGACCGTCGTGCAGGGCCTCGTCGACCCGGACGAGTACGTCGTCTTCAAGCCGCTGCTCGACGAGCCGCGCTTCGTGCCGATCATCGAGCGCAAGCGCGGCGAGAAGGCGGTGAAGATGATCTTCAGTGACGACGCCGACGGCGGCACGCACAGCGTGCCGACGACCGCCGCCGAGCGCGAGGCCCGCGTGCTCGACGACGCCACGATCCTGCAGCTCGCCCGCTGGGGCTGCGCGATCGAGAAACACTACGGCGTGCCGATGGACATCGAGTGGGCGCGCGATGGCGAGAGCGGCGAGCTGTTCATCGTTCAGGCGCGTCCGGAAACCGTGCACACGCAGCGCGACGCCCTGACGATGAAGTCCTACCGCCTGCGCACGACCGGCCAACGCCTGCTCGAAGGCCTGGCGATCGGCGAGGCGGCGGTCTGCGGCCCGGTGGTGCGCGTCAGCAACCCGCGCGAGGTCGAGAAATTTCCGGATGGTGCGGTGCTGGTCGCCGAGAACACCGATCCGGACTGGGTGCCGATCATGCGCAAGGCGACGGCGATCGTCACCGATCACGGCGGCCGCACCTCGCATGCGGCGATCGTCAGCCGCGAACTCGGCGTGCCGGCGCTGATCGGCACCGGCGAGGCGACGCGCGTGCTGCGCGACGGCCAGATGGTCACCGTGGCCTGCTCCGAGGGCGAAGTCGGCCATGTCTACGACGGCCAGGCGGAGGTCGTCGTCGAGGAGCACTCGCTGCGCCACCTGCCGGCGACGCATACGCGCCTGATGCTCAATCTCGCCAATCCGGACGCGGCCTTCCGCTGGTGGCGGCTGCCGGCCGACGGCGTCGGTCTGGCGCGCATGGAATTCGTCATCAGCAACGCGATCAAGATCCACCCGATGGCACTGCTGCATCCGGAACGCGTCCGCGACCCGGCAGCGCTGGCGCAGATCGCGCAGCTGACCGCCGGCTACGCCGACCGCGCGGAGTACTTCGTCGAGCGCCTCGCGACCGGGCTCGGGCGCCTCGCCGCGGTGGTGCACCCGAAGCCTTGCGTGATCCGCCTGTCCGATTTCAAGACCAACGAGTATGCCGATCTCATCGGCGGCGCCGACTTCGAGCCCCACGAAGAAAATCCGATGCTCGGCTTTCGCGGCGCCTCGCGCTACTACTCGCCGCGCTATCGCGAGGGCTTCGCGCTGGAATGCCGCGCGATCAAGCGCCTGCGCGAGGCCATGGGCTTCGACAACGTCATCGTCATGGTGCCGTTCTGCCGCACGCTGGGCGAGGCCGATCGCGTGCTCGAAGTGCTCGCCGAGAATGGCCTGCGCCGCGGCGAGCTCGGCCTGAAGATCTATGTGATGTGCGAGATTCCGTCGAACGTGATCCTCGCCGAGAAGTTCGCGCGGCGCTTCGACGGCTTCTCGATCGGCAGCAACGACCTCACGCAGCTGACGCTCGGCATCGACCGCGATTCGGCCGAACTGGCGAGCCTGTTCGACGAAAGCGATCCGGCGGTGCGCTCGCTGATCGAGACCGTGATCGAGCGCGCGCACCGCGCCGGCGCGAGCGTCGGCATCTGCGGCGAGGCGCCGAGCGCGCACCCGGCCTTCGCGCAGTTCCTGGTCCAGGCCGGCATCGATTCGATCTCGGTGAACCCGTCGAGCTTCCTCACGGTCAAGAGCAATATCGCCTCGACCGAGGTGCAGCCCTCCGGCAAGGAACTTCGCCATGCCAGCTGAAGAAGTGATGCCCGGCGCCGAGGCCTGGCCGGCCGAGGCGATGCCTTCCGTCGACCGCGCCTGGCTCGAGATGGACATGGACAAGAGTCCGATGGTCATCTCGGCGATCCTCGATCTCGAGGGCGTCGGCGATCTCGAAGTCCTGCAGCGCGAGATTCTCTCCCGGCTGATGCGCCACCCGCGCTTCGCCCAGCAGATCGACGACTCGCGGCGCCCTTCGGCGTGGCGGCGCGCGCGCGATTTCGAGCCGGCCCAGCACATCGGCATCCGCCACGTCACCGAGCGCGAGCTGCCGGCGGCGGTCGCCGACGAAATGCGCCGCGGCCTCGATCGCGAGCGCCCGCTGTGGCACGTCACCCTGTTTCCGGTCGGCGAACGCCGCGTCACCGTGCTGTTCCGCGCCCATCACGCGATGGGTGACGGGGTCGGCTTCATCCAGTTGCTGCTCGGCCTGCATGACGACGTCGAGGCGCCGCCGCCGCCGCTGCCGGCGCTGCCGCGACGCGGGCCGCTGGCGCCGCTGATCGAGCGCCTGCAGGACGTCGACGCCTCGCTGCTGCGTCTGCGCGGCTTTCTCGCGCGCAGCGGCGAGGATCCGCTCGGCGTGCTGTCGCAGACCGTTGCGCTCGGCCGCGACGCCGCCACGCTGGTGGCGCTGCTGGCGCGCGGCGGCGAACGTCCGCAGCAGTTCAGCGCCGCGCTGTCCGGTCACCGCGCCGTGGCCTGGAGCCACGAGCTGCCGACCACGGCGGCGATCAAGCGCGCCGCGCATGCGCTCGGCTGCACGCACAACGACCTGATGCTGACGGCGCTGGCCGGCGCCTTCGCGCACTATCTGCACAGTGAGTGCCGCGAGGACATCGCGCCCGAGCAGGAACTGCGCATCGCCATCCCGGTCAATCTGCGCAAGTGCTCGGACGCGATGCTCAGCAACCGTTTCGGCCTAGGCCTGCTCGATCTGCCGGTCGGCATCCGTGATCCGCACAAGCGCCTCGCCGTCGTCGTCGAACGCACGCGCCGCCTCAAGAATTCGCGCGAGGCACACGCCGTCTTCATCGGCCTGGCGGTCGCCGGCGAGCTGCCGGGCCGCGTCGAGCGCAATCTGGTCGGGCTGATCGCGCGCAAGGCCTGCGCCGTGGTCTCCAACCTGCCGGGGCCGGAACAGAGCCTGCACTTCGCCGGCGCGCGCATCGCCAACATCGTCTTCTGGCCGCCGCAGAGCGGCGGCATCGGCATCGGCGTCAGCCTGCTGAGCTACGCCGGGCGCAGCACGCTCGGCATTTCGTCGGATGTCGCCGTGCTACGATCGCCGCGCGTCTTGCTCGATGCCTTCGTCGGCGAACTCGAGGCGCTGCTCCACGAAGCGGCGCCGGCAAGACACACGACCCGGACCACGACCCGGCCCCGCGCCCGCCGCGCCAAGGCCTGATGGAGAGCGCATGGATGCCAGTACAGGGCCTGTTAACGCTAATCGCGTCGCCGTGGTGGCGCCTGGCGAGCCGCCAGGCAAGGCGCGAGACGCGCACTTGGGTGATTCCCAAGAAGCGGCTCGCAACGCCGCATGGCGGTTCGCCAGGCGGCATCCCGAAGGGACCGGCCCCACATCAACCGTTTGGGCCGCATCGCGGGCAATTCGCTCGGCCACGGCGACGCGATTAGCGGTAACAGGCCCTAGTGCGGGGCCTGCCCGCCGGTGAGCAATGCCACTTCGATCGGCGTGTCGCTGCTGATCGGCCTTCTGATCGGAATCGAGCGCGGCTGGCATGAGCGCGACGCCGGCGACGGCCAGCGCATCGCCGGCATCCGCACCTTCTCCCTGATCGGCCTGTTCGGCGGCGTCTGCGCCGCGTTCGGCGACGGCGCGCCGCTCGTGCTCGGCGCCGGCCTGCTCGGACTGGCCGGCGTACTGGCCTTCGCCCAGCACGCCTACCCCGAGCGCCGCGACCACGGCATCACCACGCTGATCGCCGCACTGCTGACCTATGGGCTCGGCGCCCTCGCTGTGCACGGCGAACCGGCGATCGCCGGCGGCGCGGCGGTGCTGACGACCGCACTGCTCGGCCTCAAGCAGCCGATCCACCAGCTGCTGCAGCGTCTGCAGGGCGCCGAGCTGCTCGCCGCGCTGCAGCTGCTGCTGCTCGCCGTCGTCGTCATGCCGCTGCTGCCCAAGCGCGCGCTCGATCCCTGGCAGCTGATCAGTCCGTACGAGTTCGCCGGTCTGGTGCTGCTGCTGGCCCTGCTGTCGTTCGCCGGCTACGCCGCGGTGCGCCTGTTCGGCTGGCGGCTCGGCGCGCTGATGAGCGGCGCCGCCGGCGGCCTGGTGTCGTCGACCGCGGTCATCGTCAGCTGGGCACCGCTGCTGCGCGAAGCCGCCGCCTCGCAGCGCGCGGCCAGCGGCGCGATGCTCGCCGCCTGCGGCGTGATGCCGATGCGCGTGCTGGTGCTCGGTTCGCTGATCGCCCCGGTGCTGGCGCCGCAGCTGATCGTGCCGGCGCTGCTGATGACGGCGACCCTGCTGCCGTTCATCCTGCTGCGCCTGCCGCCGGCCGGCGCGGTCGCCGAATCCCGGCTGCCGCTGCGCAATCCGATGAGCCTGTGGAGCGCGGGGCGCTTCGCGGTGCTGCTGGTGATCGTGATGATCGCCGTCGAACTGGCGCGCCGGCATTTCGGCGCGCCCGGCCCGCTCTACGCCGCCGCGGTCGGCGGCCTCGCCGATGTCGACGCGGTCACGCTGACGCTGGCGCGGCTGGTCGCGGCCGGCAGCGACGGCCGCATCGCCACGACCGGCATGGTGCTGGCGATGCTGGTCAACAACGTCGTCAAGGCGACGATGGCCGGCGTGCTCGGCGGCCGGCCGGCGTGGCGACAGGTCGCCGCGCCCCTGATGTTGAGCAATCTGGCCGGCGGCCTGGCCCTGTTTCTGGTCTGATCCGCAATCGACTACGTAGTTTCCGCAGGCCGACTACGCGGAAATCCGAATGGGCGGCCTTGGTGCGCTTCCTTACAGTACCTCCACGTTCAAGCGGGGGTACACACCATGTCGACGCAGAGCCAGTGCAACACCGAAGTCTCCGAACCGTGCCGCAGCTGCATGCGCCAGGGCGCCTGCCTCGGCGCCGTGGTCCAGGAAGCGGCATCGTCGACCTGCGTGACGGTCGTCACGCTGCAGCGCGGGCAGAGCCTGCACCGCGTCGGCGATCCGGCCAACGCCATCTATGTGGTGCAGTCCGGGGCCTTGAAGTCGCGCCGCAACTCGGTGCAGGGCGAGGAGGAAATCGTCGCTTTCCGCCTGCCGGGCGACACCCTCGGCCTCGATGATTTCGGCCAGATGCAGCGCGGCACCGAAGCCGTCGCGCTGTGCCCGACCCGCGTCTGCCGCATGCCGCTCGACGTGCTGCAGAGCGAAGTGCATCTGTCCTCGGCCGTCGCGGAGCGCCTGTTCAACGACCTCGGCCAGGAATTCGAACGTCTGCACGAGCGTCTGCAGAACGAGCGCCGCTCGGCGCAGTCGCGCATCGCCAGCTTCCTGCTCGCGCAGCTGCAGCGCCGCCGCCGCCTGTTCGGCGCGCAGATCGACCGCTTCACGCTGCCGATGACCCGCGTCGACCTCGGCCGCTTCCTCGGGCTGGCGACCGAAACCGTGTCGCGCATGTTCACGCGCCTGCAGCTCGACGGCGTGATCGCCTGCGACGGCAACGGCGTGCAGGTGCTCGATGACGCCGCGCTGCAGCAGCAGGCCGGCGAACAATCCTCCGCGGCCGCGCCGGTTGCCCGCGCGCGGCCGACACTGGCCCGCGCCGCCTGAGGCGGCCGGGCGCGGGCGCTCAGGCCGAACTGCGCAGGTTCAGCAGCATCTGCACCAGCGGCCCGAGCGCCCGCACGTCCATCTTCTGCATGATGTGGGCGCGGTGCAGCTCGACGGTGCGCTCGGACAGGCCCAGTTCGAGGGCGATGACCTTGTTGGCATGGCCGTCGACGAGACGCTGGGCGATCTCGCGCTCGCGCGGCGTCAGCGTCGCGTAGCGGGCCTCGATCTCGGAGCGCTGCTGGTTGGAGACCGCCTGCTTCTCGTCATTGTCGAGCGCGCGGCGCACGCGGGTCAGCAGATCCTCGTCGTGGAAAGGCTTCTGCAGGAAATCGAAGGCACCGGCGCGCATCGCCTCGACCGCCATCGGCACGTCGCCATGGCCGGTCATGAAGATCACCGGCAGGCGGCTGCCGCGTTCCTTGAGCAGGCGCTGCACGTCGAGGCCGCTCATGCGCGGCATGCGCACGTCGAGCAGCAGGCAGCCGCGCCACGAGGATTGCCACTCCGCCAGGAACTTCGACGGATCGTTGAAGGCACGGCTCGGCAGGCGCACGCTCTTGAGGAGCAGGACTACGCTGTCGCAGACCGCCTCCTCATCGTCGACGATGTAGACCAGCACCTCGCTCATGTCCGCTCCCCGGAATCTCAGTCGGCCGCAATCGGCAGGCGCAGCACGAAGGTCGCTCCCGCGTTCTCGTTGACGTAATAGCTTAGCTCGCCGCCGTGAGCGCGGGCGATCGACTGGCAGATCGACAGGCCGAGGCCCATGCCCTGCGGCTTGGTCGTATAGAACGGCTCGAACAGGTGGGCGGCCGCTTCGGCGCTGATGCCCGGGCCGCCGTCGACGACGCGGATCTCGACGAACATGCCGGCCAGCGACGCGGTGACGATATCGATGCGATCGCTGGTGCGCGCGCCGCTCATCGCCTCGAGCGCGTTGCGGACCAGATTGAGCAGCACCTGCTGGATCTGCACGGCGTCGCCGTGCACGTCCGGAACGTCCGGGTCCAGATGCGCGCGCAGGCGCACGCCGGCCTGGCGGGTGTCGAACTCGACCAGCGGCAGCACGCCGTGCACCAGCTGGTTGACGTCGAGCCGCTCGCGCTGCTCCTCCTGGCGCCGCGTCAGCGCACGCAGGCCGCGGATCACCTGTCCGGCACGCTCGGCCTGGGCGGCGATCTTCTCGAGCGGCTCGAACAGATCCTCCGGCGTCGCCTGCCCGGACTGCAGCAGGCGGCGGCAGGCGCTCGCGTAGTTGGCGATCGCGGTCAGCGGCTGGTTCACCTCGTGGGCGATGCCGCTGACCATCTCGCCGAGCTGGCCGACGCGGCTCGCATGCATCAGGCGCACGCGCAGCGCCTCGGCCTCGCGATTGGCGGCGAGCACGGCGCTGCGGTCGACGATCTCGCTGATGATCAGTTCCGGCGTGCCGTCCTCGCCGGCCACCGCCGCGCTGTAGTGCAGCGCCTGCAGTTCCGAACCGTCGTGGCGGCGGTAGCGGAACTCCTGGCGGAATTCGCCCTCGCCGTGCTGCAGGCGTTCGAAGGCCTCGAGCAGACGCGGCCGATCCTCCGGATGCACGAAATCGGAGTGACGCATGCCGATCAGTTCCTCGACCGAGGCCCCGAACAGCTCCGCGCAGGCCCGGTTCGCGCGCAGGATGTGGCCGCCGAGATCGGTGGTCATCATCGCCGTCGGCGCGTAATCGAAGATCAGGCGCAGCTCCTCGCCGGTCTGGCGCAGCATCGCCTCCTGGTGCTTGCGCTCGGAGATGTCGCGCAGGATGCCGACGTAGCCGCGCACGCCGCCGGTGACGAACTCGCCGACCGACAGATCGATCGGAAACGTCGTGCCGTCCTTGCGCAGCGCGACGACCTCGCGGCCGATGCCGATGATGCGGCGCTCGCCGGTGCGCGCGTAACGCTCGATATAGGCATCGTGCTCGCCGCGGTACGGCTGCGGCATCAGCATGCTGACGTTGCGGCCGTGCACTTCGGCCGCGGCGTAGCCGAACAGCATCTCCGCCGAGCGGTTGAAGGCGATGACGTGGCCGCGGGCGTCGATCAGCATGATCGCGTCGACGGCGGCATCGAGCAGGGCGCGCAGCGGATCGTCGGCGATCGGCGGCTGGTTGGCCATGGTGGGGGGCACGGTGAACAGGCGGTAGGCAGCCATCTTACTCATCCGCCGGAGTCCCGGCAGCCAAAAACGGAAAATCGGTGGATCAGGCCGCTCGGCCGGCGATCGCCGCCTGGCGGTCGAGCCAGTCGAGCAGCGCTTCGAGCCGCATCGTGCCGCTGATGCGCCCGATTTCGCGGCCATCGGTGTAGTAGACGAGGGTCGGCAGGTTGGCGATGTCCTCGCGCACGGCGATCGCCTCCGCCTCGTCGACATTGCAGGCGGCGAAGCCGACGTCGCGGCGGTAGGACGCGGCGTCGGCGAAGACCGGCCCCAGCACCGAGCACGGCCCGCACCATGGCGCCCAGAAGTGGACGACCGTCGGCCGGCCCGCCTCGACGAGGCTCGAATCGAAGTCCTCGGCGGTGAGCGCCTGCACGGCCGGCGGCAGCCATTCGCCGCAGCCGGCGCAACGGCCGCCGTCGTAGCCGAATTCGGCACGACCGCAGCACGGGCAGACGACGAGTGCGTGGCCGCGGGCGCTCATGGCAGGCACCACAGTCCGCCATGAAAGGCCGGCATCGCCGCCGAGGCGGCGAATCCGGCGACGCCGACCAGGATCATCAGGCCGCCGGCGAGCCGTGGCGCCTGCTGCAAGCGGCCCATGCCGGCGAACGCCCAGCCGCTGGCCGCCAGCAAGGGGCTGCTGCCGGCCGCGAAGGCGGCGAGCAGCAACGCGCCGAGCCACGGCGAGCCGCTGAAGGCAACGGCCGACAGTGCGAAGTACAGGGTCGCGCAGGGCATCAACGCCCACAGCAGTCCGCGGCCGAAGCGGCGCCAGGGACCGGCGTCAGTGCGCGGCACGCAGCAGGCCGGCACGCGCCGCCGCAGCTGGCGCCAGCCGAGGACGACCAGGGCGACCGCGGCGACGAGCTGCAGCGCGAGGCCGAAGCCGGTTGACGGCAGGACGCGGGTCAGCAGCGCACCGCCGGCGCCGGCGGCGGCACCGAGCAGCGCATAGCCGGTGATGCGGCCGGCATGCAGCGGCAGCAGTTCCAGCAGCAGCGGACGCTGCCCGCCGCGCGGCAGATGCAGCTGCTGCACGGCACCGCACATCAGGCTGCAATGCGGCGACGTCGCGAGACCGGCGACGAACATGGCCGGGACGGCCAGCTCGAACATCTCAGCGCTCGTCCGCGCAGGCGCTACAGCGTGTCGCCTCCGGCAATTTCCCGTGTCGCGCCTCGCCGATCGGCTGGCCGCAGCGTTCGCATTCGTCCCACTGGCCGGCATCGTCGCGGCGCAGGGCGTGATCGATCTGGCGGATTGCGGTCCGCGTGCGGTGCGCCAGCGCGTCGACGACCTCGTCGTTCTCGGTCTCGGCCGCCTGCTCCGCGAAATCCGCGGACAACGGCGCGGCGGAGCGCTGCTGGTCATACTCGAGACGCTTCAGCTGCTCGGCATACTGCTCGCGGCGGCGTTGCAGTCCGGCGCGCACTTCGGAAGGCATAGTCCTGTTCGTCATCGCAAACTCCATTTGCGTTGAGTATCGGACCGAACGGCGGCGCCGACCTTGATCTGCGTCAGCGCGGATCGTCGTCCGGCATCCTGCCGGCGACGCTGTCGAGGTCCTCGTACTGGCCGCTGCGGATCGCCCAGACCAGCAACGCACCGGCTGCCGCCATCAGCACGACGCCGAGCGGGATCAGCAGGAACAGGATTTGCATCAGCCCTTCTCCTCGCGCCGCGGCAGGCGCAGCGCGTTCAGCACCACGATCAGCGACGACGCCGACATGCCGAGCGCCGCCATCCACGGCGCCAGCGCCCCCGCCATCGCCAGCGGCAGCACTGCGACGTTGTAGAGCAGCGCCCAGCCGATGTTCTGCAGCACGCGGCGACGGATGCCGCGCGCCAGCGTCGGCGCCTCGGCCAGCGCCCGCAGCGACTCGTCGACCAGCAGCAGGTCGGCGCGCGCCTGGGCGAGCGCGGCGCCCTGCGGCATCGCGCAGGCGACGTCGGCACCGGCCAGCAGCGGTGCGTCGTTGATGCCGTCGCCGACCGCCATCACCACCCGTCCCTGCGCCTGCAGCTGACGCACATGCTCGAGCTTGTCCTCGGGGCGCATGCGGGCGTGGACCTCGGTGATGCCGACCAGGCGCGCCAGGGCCTGCGCCGGAGCGTCGGCGTCGCCGGTCAGCAGGCGCACGTCGATGCCCTGCCGGCGCAGCGCGGCGACCGCAGCGGCAGCCTCCGGACGCGGCTGCGCCTGCAGCGCGAAGCGCGCCAGCGTGTGCCGCTCGTCGCGCAGCGCCAGCAAGGTCGCCGCCGCCTCGCCGGCCCCGGCCGACAGGCCGTCGGCGGCGCCGATCCAGTAGCGTCGCCCTTCGACGAGGCCGGCGACACCGCGGCCCGGCGCGCTGCGTACCTCGCGCGCCGGCAGGTTCTGTTCGTAGCGGCGGAATGCCTGCGCGAGCGGATGCGTCAGCTCGCGCTCCAGCGCTGCGGCGATCGCCAGACAGCGCTCCGCGGTTTCGCTGCCGAGCACTTCGACGTGCTCGACCACCGGCTGCGCGCGCGTCAGCGTGCCGGTCTTGTCGAACACCACGGTGTCGACGTCGGCGAGACGGCCGAGGCTGCGCGGCCGCGCGACCAGCACGCCACGCCGCGCCAGGCGGCCGCTGCCGGCGGCAAAGGCCAGCGGACCGGCCAGCGACAGCGCGCACGGACAGCTGGCGACCAGCACCGCGAGCGCCGCCGACAGTGCATGCTCGTGGTCATGCGACCACCAGACCGCGGCGGTGGCCGCGGCGAGCAGCAGGATCAGCAGCGAGAACACGCCGGCAACGCGATCGAGCGCCTGCTGGAACGGCGGACGCTCGCGCTCGGCGCGCTGCAGCACGGCGGTGATCTGCGCCAGCCAGGTCTGGCTGCCGAGCGCTTCGGCGCGCAGACGCAGCGGCGCGGCGCCGACGTTGACGCTGCCGGCCAGCAAGCGTTCGTGGCGGCGGTGCAGCACCGGCTTGGCTTCGCCGCTGAGCAGGGCCTCGTCGAGTTCGGCGGCCAGATCGAGCAGCGCGCCGTCGACCGGCACCGCCTCGCCCGGCGCGACCTTGAGCACGTCGCCGAGCGCGACCTGCGCCAGCGGTACCGTCTGGTCGCCGCCCTCGCCGACGCGTGTCGCCGTCAGCTTGCGCATGCCGACCAGGCGGCGCAGGTGGCCGGCCGCGGTGGCGCGCGAGCGGCCCTCGAGGAAGCGCGCGCCGGACAACAGCATCACGAACATCGTCGCCGAGTCGAAGTACAGCTCGCCCTCGCCCGCCAGCACGCGCCAGGCCGAGACCAGATAGGCGATCAGGATCGAGACCGCGATCGGCACGTCCATGTCGACGCGGCGCGCGCGCAGCGCCCGCGCCGCGCCGGCGAGAAACGGCCAGCCGCCGTAGATCACGCACGGCGTCGCAAACAGCCACTGCGTCCAGCGCAGCAGCTGCAGCACCGCGGGATCGATGTTCGCGGCGTCGCTGCCGTAGGTCGGCCAGGCCAGCATCATCACCTGCATCGCGCACAGCACGGCGACACCGATGCGCGCCAACTGCTCGCGCGCGCCGCGGCGGTCGCCGTTGAGCTGCGCGTCCTGGGCCAGCACGCGCGGCGTGTAGCCTTCGGCATCGAGCAGCGCGAGGAGCGACGACAACGGCTCGACTTCCGGCGCGAAGCGGAACTGCACCGTGCGGCCGGCGAGATTGACCTGCACCTGGTCGGCATGCGGCGCGAGCAGGCGCTCGACGCGCGCGACGCAGGCCGCGCAGTGCATGCCGTCGAGGCCGAGCAGGACCTCGCGCTGCCCGGCGCCGGCCGGCGCGCTGATGCTGTCGCGCAGCTCCGGACGATCGTAGACCTGCCACTGCAGGGCGCTCGCGCTCATGCGAAGGATTCCGATGATGACGTCAGTCGTGGCCGTTCAGCGCGGATTGACGATCGGCCCGTGCGTTTCGGGCAACGGCGTGAAGCCGCCCTCGAAGGCCAGCGTCATCGTCACCGCGCCGGCGATCAGCACCGCCGCCGGCAGCAGGAACAGCAGCGCGAATTCGAGGCCGTAGTGCGAACCGCGGCGCGTCGTGGTGACTGTGGTGCTCGTGTCCATGGCGATACCCTCGTTCATGTCAATGGCGGCGGGATGCCCCGCCCTCGTGTTCCTCGGCGTCCTCGTCTTCATCGCCGTGATCACGGCCGTCGGACAGGAAGGTGGCGACGCGCTCACGCCGAGATTGCTTGGCGTCGTCGGCAGTGACGACGAAGTGCAGCTTGGCGACCGTCGGGTGCGCGCCGTGCGCACGGGCGGTGACGGTCGTCGAAATGTGCTCGCCCGGGGCTGCCGTCAGGTTTTCGGGTTCCAGCTCGACCGCGCTGCCGTCGTCGAAACGTGCCAGCACGCTGTACTGGCGCGTGCGCGTGTCCTTGTTCGAGATCTTCACCGAGTAGACGTTCTCGATGCGGCCGTCGGCGAGTTCGCGGTACAGCTGCTTGCGGTCGCGCACGACGTCGAGGTCGAACGGACTGCGCACGATGATCAGCCAGGCCGTCGCTGCCAGCACCGCCATCCAGACCAGGCCGTAGCCGATCATGCGGCCGCGGAAGATGTGGAAGCCGCCACCGGCATCGTGACGCGCGCTGCTGTAGCGGATCAGACTGCGCGGCTTGCCGACCTGGTCCATGACTTCGTTGCAGGCATCGATGCAGGCGGCGCAGGCGATGCACTCGTACTGCAGGCCGTTGCGGATGTCGATGCCGACCGGGCAGGCCTGCACGCACATCGAGCAGTCGATGCAGTCGCCCTGCTTGAGCGGCGCCAGCTCCGCTTCGTTCTCGGCGCGCTCGCCGGCCAGTATCGCCGCCGCGGTCGGCGCGCGCTGCTGCATCAGCTTCTTGAAGATGCCCTTGCGGGGCTCGCCGCGCTTCTCGTCGTAGGCGATGATCAGCGTGTCGCGATCGAACATCGCGCTCTGGAAGCGGGCATACGGGCACATGTACTTGCAGACCTGCTCGCGCAGGAAGCCGGCATTGCCCCAGGTCGCGAAACCGTAGAACAGCACCCAGAACAGCGACCAGCCGCCGAGCGTGAAGTGCGCGGCGTCGGCGAACAGCTCGCGTGCCGGCACGAAGTACGCGACGAAGCTCAGGCCGGTGTAGAGGCCGAACAGTGCCCACAGCAGGTGCTTGGTGCCCTTGCGCAGAATCTTCTGGGCGTGCCACGGCCCGCGGTCGAGCTTCATGCGCGCGTGGCGGTCGCCCTCGATCGCGCGCTCGATCCACAGGAACGCCTCGGTCCAGACCGTTTGCGGGCAGGCATAGCCGCACCACAGGCGGCCGGCCAGCGTCGTGAAGAAGAACAGCGTCAGCGCCGCCGCCAGCAGCAGCGCCGACAGCAGGTAGAAGTCCTGCGGCACGATCGTCAGGCCGAAGACGTGGAAGCGCCGCGCCGGCAGATCGAACAGCACCAGCGGCGTCTCGCCGATGCGGATCCACGGCAGCCCATAGAACAGGCCGAGCAGCACCAGCACCGCGGCCACGCGCAGGCGCGCGTACAGGCCGCGCACGTCGCGCGGATAGACCTTGCCCGACGACTGGTAC
Organism: Solimonas variicoloris DSM 15731; assembly: GCF_000382285.1. GTDB lineage: Bacteria > Pseudomonadota > Gammaproteobacteria > Nevskiales > Nevskiaceae > Solimonas > Solimonas variicoloris. The sequence continues at coordinate 269,957 of NZ_KB907927.1, forward strand.
ATCAGGACCGGTTGTTCCTTCACCTGGTGTTCACCGTGCGCCACTCGAGTCCTCCCGGTTGACCGGCGTCGCCAGCACCGCGGCGATCAGCGCCGGAACCACAGCCAGCAGCCACAGCACCGCGAACCCGATCGCCACGCGCGCCGGCGTCTTCAGCGGCAGCCAGCCCTCGGCCGGCAGCAGCAGCAGCGTCACCAGCGAAACGCCGGCGCCGAGGAACGACGCCCACAGCACCGCGCTGATCTGCTGGAACTCGCGGCGCCCGCCGAGCGCCCGGCGACGGGCGCCGGCGACGATCGCCGGCGCCTCGTCTTCGGCATGGAGTTCGCGTTCGTCGCTCACGGCTTGGCGTCCGTCTGGGAAAGGCTGTAGACGTAGGCGGCGACCATGCGGATCTCGTCCGGGGTGAGAATCTTCTCGTGCGCCGGCATCTGGCCGTGGCGGCCGAACAGGATCGTCTCGCGGATGCGCTCGCGCGTGCCGCCATACAGCCAGACGTCGTCGGTCAGGTTCGGCGCACCGAGCAGCGGATTGCCGTGACCATCGGCACCGTGGCAGGCCGCGCAGGTGATCGCGAACTGCTTCTGGGCGCGCTCGCGCAGCGCCGGATCGAGCTTAGGGTCGTTCCAGTGGCTGACGTAGCGCACCAGCGCATCGACCGTTTCCGCGTCGATCGCGCCGTTGAACGGCGGCATCGTGCCGCCGCGACCGTTGGTGATCGACGCGACGATCGTCTCGGGCGTACCGCCGTACAGCCAGTCCTTGTCGGAGAGGTTCGGGAAGCCGAGCGCGCCGTGCGCATCGGCGCCGTGACAGCCGGCGCAGTTGTTGAGGAACACGCCGCGGCCGAGCGTCACCGCCTTCGGATCGCCGGCCAGTGCCGCCACGTCGAGATCGCGGAACGCGGCGAACTGCCGGTCGCGCTGCGCGTGATAGGCGTCGAGGTCGCCCTGCATCTGCTTCTGCGAAGTCCAGCCGAGACGGCCGGCGAAGTTGCCGAGACCCGGATAGAAGATCAGATACGCGGCGCCGAAGAAGACCGTGATCAGGAACAGATTCAGCCACCAGCGCGGCAAGGGATTGTTGTACTCGCGCAGATCGTCGTCCCAGACGTGGCCGGTATCGGCCGAGCCTTGCTTGCCGCGCGCGTTGGCGAGCAGCAGCCACAGCGAGCCGACCATCATGACCAGCGTGATGCCGATGACCACCCAGTGCCAGAATCCGCTCATGACCGGGCTCCGTTCTGCCGGCCGTGGCAGCAATGGCTCGATTCGGCGCCGAGCGGCACGTCATCCTTCAGCGGCAGCTGCGCCGCCTCCTCGAAACGGGTGCGGTTGTGCGCCGAGTAGGCCCAGGCGGCGATGCCGAGGAAGGCCAGCAGCAGCGTGGTAGTGACCAGACCACTGATCATGAGGCGTCTCCGGTGGACGCAGGTGCGGCGTCCGGGGCGACCGGCACGCGCAGCGACTGCAGGTAGGCGATGAGGGCGTCGAGCTTGGTCTTGCCGGCGACCGCTTCGGCCGCCGAGGCAATGTCCGCCTCGCTGAACGGCACACCGACACGCGACAGCGCGCGCATCTCGGCCTGCACGTCCTCGCGGTCGAGCGCCTGCTCGGCGAGCCACGGATAGCCCGGCATGTTGGACTCGGGCACGACGTCGCGCGGATTCAGCAGGTGGATGCGATGCCAGTCGTCCGAGTAGCGGCCGCCGACACGCGAAAGGTCCGGCCCGGTGCGCTTGCTGCCCCACTGGAACGGATGATCCCAGACCGACTCCGAAGCCTGCCCGGCCGGGCCGTAGCGCAGCACTTCCTCGGCCAGCGAGCGCACCATCTGCGAATGGCAGTTGTAGCAGCCCTCGCGGACGTAGACGTCGCGGCCGGCGACCTCGAGCGGCGTGCGCAGCTTCATGCCGGGCGCCGGCTGCATCTTTGCCTGCTGCGCCATCAGCGGCACGATCTCGACGAAGCCGCCGAAGCTGATCGCCACGGCCGTGAGCACCGCGAGCCAGCCAACACTCTTCTCAATCTTTTCGTGGTTCATGCGCGGACCTCCGCCGCCGCGACGGCCTGGGGTTCAGAAGCGGGACCGATGGTCTTCCAGACGTTCCAGACCATCACCAGCATGCCGGTCAGATAGATGACGCCGCCGGCCAGACGCATCGCGTAGAACGGATAGGTGGCCTTGAGGCTTTCGATGAAGCTGTAGGTCAGCGAGCCGTCGGCCTCGGTGGCGCGCCACATCAGGCCCTGCATGACGCCGGCGATCCACATCGCGACGATGTAGAGCACGGTGCCGATCGTCGCCAGCCAGAAGTGCAGGTTGATGGCCGGCACGCTGTACATCGCCGGCTTGTTCCAGAGCTTGGGAATCAGCGCGTAGATCGAGCCGAAGGTGATCATCGCCACCCAGCCGAGCGCGCCGGAGTGCACGTGGCCGATCGTCCAGTCGGTGTAGTGCGAGAGGGCGTTGACCGTCTTGATCGACATCATCGGGCCTTCGAAGGTCGACATGCCGTAGAACGACAGCGAGACGATCAGGAACTTGAGGATGGGATCGTCGCGCAGCTTGTGCCAGGCGCCCGACAGCGTCATGACGCCGTTGATCATGCCACCCCAGGACGGCGCCAGCAGGATCAGCGAGAACACCATGCCGATCGACTGCACCCAGTCCGGCAGCGCCGTGTAGTGCAGATGATGCGGGCCGGCCCACATGTAGACGCTGATCAGCGCCCAGAAGTGCACGACCGAGAGCCGGTAGCTGTAGATCGGCCGGCCGGCCTGCTTCGGCACGAAGTAGTACATCATGCCGAGGAAGCCGGCGGTCAGGAAGAAGCCGACCGCATTGTGCCCGTACCACCACTGCACCATCGCGTCGACCGCGCCGCTGTAGACCGAATACGACTTGGTCAGCGAGATCGGAATCGCCGCGCTGTTGACGATGTGCAGCAGCGCAACGGCGATGATGAACGAACCGTAGAACCAGTTGGCGACGTAGATGTGGCTGACGGTGCGCTTGGCGATCGTGCCGAAGAAGACCACCGCGTACGCGACCCAGACGACCGCGATCAGAAGATCGATCGGCCATTCGAGTTCCGCGTACTCCTTGCTCTGGGTGATGCCGAGCGGCAGCGTGATGGCCGCGGCCAGGATCACCACCTGCCAGCCCCAGAACGTGAAGGCGGCCAGCTTGGGCAGGAACAGCGGCGCCCGGCAGGTCCGCTGCACGACCCAGTACGAGGTCGCGAACAGGCCCGAGCCGCCGAACGCGAAGATCACCGCGTTGGTGTGCAGGGGGCGCAAGTGGCTGTAGGTCAGCCAGGGGACGTCCATGTTCAGCGCCGGCCACAGCAGTTCGGCGGCGATGAACACGCCGACCGTCATGCCGACCAGGCCCCAGACCACGGTCATGATGCTGAATTGCCGCACGACCTTGTCGTGGTAGTGCGGTACGGCGACATCGCTTGTGCTCATCGGAAGGTTCTCGGAGTCGCGGGTTTTGGCGGCTGGGAGTGTCGGAGCGGTTCCGGACTTCGGCATTGACCGGCGTCAAGTCGCTCCGCCACCGGAATCAGATTGCGGCCGAATGCCGCGCCGGCGGCGTGGCCGGAGCGTAGCGGTCGAACACGCGGGCGATGTTGCGGACCAGCGGGCGGCCGCGCGGCGTGACCAGCAGGCGCTCGCCGTCGACGCGCACCAGGCCGTCGTCGGCGAGCTCGCGCAGCGCATCGCGCGCGTCGTGGAAATGTGCCCAGAAGGCGACTCCGTGGCGGGCGCCGAGCACAGCGCCATCGACTTCGCCGGCGCACATGATCCGGTCGATCACATCGCGACGCAGCAGGTCCTCGGCGTCGAGGCGCAGGCCGCGCGCCACCGGCAGCAGCCCGGCGTCGACGCATTGCAGATAGTCATCGAGCCGCTTGGCGTTCTGCGCATAGCAGTCGGCGATGCGGCTGATCGCGCTCATGCCGATGCCGATCAGCTCGGCACCGGCATGCGTCGAATAGCCCTGGAAGTTGCGATGCAGGCCACCCTGCTCCAGCGCCCGTGCCAGATCGTCGCCCGGGCGCGCGAAGTGATCCATGCCGATGCGGCGATAGCCGGCGGCCGTGAATATCTCCACCGCGGCGCGCAGCAGGTCGAGACGGGTACCGGCGTCCGGCAGTTCGTCGCGCCGGATCTGCCGCTGCGCCGGAAACATCTGCGGCATGTGCGCGTACGCGTAGACGGCGATGCGGTCGGGCTGCAGTGCGGCGACCTGGGCGAGCGTTCTCTCGAATGATGCCGGCGTCTGCCGCGGCAGGCCGTAGATGAGGTCGATGGCGACCGAGCGGATGCCGGCGGCACGCGCCGCCTCGACGGCGGCCTCGGTCAGCGCCAGCGGCTGCTCGCGATTGATCGCCTGCTGCACCGCCGGATCGAGATCCTGCACGCCGAAGCTGACACGATTGAAGCCGAGCTCGGCGAGCGCGCGCAGGCGGCCGGCATCGACGGTGCGCGGGTCGATTTCCAGCGAGTACTCGCGCTCGGCGTCCGTGACGAAGCCGAACTGCCGTTCGAGCGTCGACATCAGCTGCTCGAACTGGCGTTCGTCGAGCTCGGTCGGCGTGCCGCCGCCGAAATGCAGCTGGCGGACGCCGCGCCCCTGGCCGTCCCACAACTCGCCCCACAGACGGATCTCGTCGACGAGACGGTCAGTGTAGCGCTCGACCATCGCGCGCTGACGATTGATCACGCGCGTGCACGCGCAATAGAAGCAGGGACTGGTGCAGAACGGCACGTGCAGATAGATCGACGGCGGCGAGCCCGGCGGCACGCGCGCGATCGCCGCGCGCAGATCGTCGAGGCCGAAACGCTCGTCGAACTGCAGCGCGGTCGGATAGGAGGTATAGCGCGGCACCGAACCGCCGTAGCGGCGGATCAGGTCGGCGTCGAAATCGGAATTGTCGCGGGAGGCCATGGCGTCCACCGGCAGAGGGGCGGCGCGATTTTGGGAAGCGCGCCGCGCGCCCGCCTTGATCCGGATCAGGGTTTGTCCGCAGCGCCGATGATCCTCGTCAATGTTGGCTTGGCGCTGCCCGCCGACACTGCGCTCCGCATTCACCCACCGGAGCATCACGATGAAAAAGACCCTCCTCCCGATCGCTGCAGGCCTCGCTGTGCTTTCGTATTCGGCGCTGGCGCCGGCGTACGAGAGCGGTGACTGGGTCGCACGCGTCGGCACGCACTACATCGATCCGAAGAGCGACAACAACGACACCGCCGACGTCAAGGGCGCGCTCGGCCTGACCGGCAGCGTGTCGTACTTCATCGCCCCGCAGTTCGCCGCCGAGCTGCTGCTGGCGGCGCCGTACAAGCACGACATCGAGCTCAAGGACGGCACCGAGGTCGGCAGCACGCGGCACCTGCCGCCGACGCTGTCGCTCGTCTGGTATCCGCAGCTCGACAAGACCTGGCACCCGTTCGTCGGTGCCGGTCTGAACTACACGACGTTCTTCGATGAGAGCACCAAGGGGCCGCTGGCCGGCACCAAGCTCAAGCTCGACGACTCGTTCGGTATCGCCGCGGTCGTCGGTCTGCAGGTCGATTTCACGCCGCAGTGGAGCGTCGTCGTCGATGCCCGCTACTTCGATATCGACACCAAGGCCAAGGTCGACGGCACGTCGATCGGTACCGTCGAGATCGATCCGTTCGGCTACGGCGTCAGCGTCGGCTATCGCTTCTAAGGGGGACGTCGCGGGCGGCCATGACTTCGGTCAATGCGCCGCCCGCACCTTTCGAGGAACATTTTTTTAACGAGAACGCGCGACGCCCAGTCGATATCGACCCGGCATCGCGGCGTTGTCAACCGAGCCCTCCTCTGGCTGGCGTACCGATGGCGGACGCCGGCCATCTTTTTTTGCGTGATGCAGGCACGTTCCGCTGCGCGCCAGCGCAGCGTCAGGTGCGCCGCGCGACACCGATCTAGCCGCGGCTCTCGATGCGGTGGATCGCCTCGGCCAGCTCGCCGATCGGCACCGCCTGCGAATACAGGAAGCCCTGTCCTTCCTGGCAGCCCTGCTCGCGCAGCGCACGGGCCTGCGCCTCGGTCTCGATGCCCTCGGCGACGACGTCGATGCCCATGTGCCGTCCCATGGCGATGATCGCCGCGGTGACCGCCGCATGGCGCATGCCGGCCGCTACGTCCTGCACGAATACGCGGTCGATCTTCAGGCGGTCGAGCGGAAAACGCGTGACCTGCGAAAGACTCGAATAGCCGGTGCCGAAGTCGTCGATCGCCACACGCACGCCGAGCTCGTGCAGCTGCATGATCGCGTGCGCGACGTCGTCGTCGACGAACGCACTCTCGGTGATCTCGAGCTCCAGGCGTTCCGGATCGAAGTTGTTGTCGGCCAGCGTGTCGCTGACGATTTCGATCATGTTCGACTCGCGCAGCTGGCGCGGCGAGAGATTGATGCTCAGGCGCAGCCCCGGTACGCCATCGGCATCGAGCTGGCTGATCTCGCGGCAGGCGGTGCGCAGCACCCATTCGCCGATCGGCGCGATCAGGCCGGTCTGCTCGGCCACCGGGATGAAATGCGCCGGCGACGTCGTCGCCCCGTCCACGCCCGGCCAGCGCAGCAGCGCTTCGACGCCGGTGACCCGCGCCGAACGCAGATCAACCTGCGGCTGATAGGCCACGCAGAACTCGTTGCGTCCCATCGCCAGCCGCATCGCATGCTCGATGCGCCAGCGTTCGCTGGCGGCGTCGGCCATCTCGTGGCTGAACGGCATGAAGCGACCGCGGCCCGCTTCCTTGGCGGCGTACATCGCGGTGTCGGCATTCTTGATCAAGTCGTCGACCGTCACCGCATCGGTCGGGTACAGGCAGATGCCGATGCTCGGCGAAATCTCGACCGTATGGCCGTCGAGCTCCAGCGGCCTGCACAGTTCGCGCACGATCTTGCGTGCGACGAGCTGCGCGATGATCGGACGGCGGATGCCGGCGAGCACGACGACGAATTCGTCGCCGCCCATGCGGGCGACCATGTCGTTGACGCGAATGCAGCTGCGCAATCTCGCCGCCACCAGGCCGAGCAGCTTGTCGCCCATGTAGTGTCCGAGCGAATCGTTGACGCGCTTGAAGTTGTCGAGATCGATCAGCAGCACGCCAACCTGCCCGCCCTCACGCTCGACGGCGCCGATCGCGGCGGCGAGGCGCTCGTGCAGCACCAGGCGGTTCGGCAATCCGGTCAGCGCATCCTGCTCGGCGATGATGCGCATGTGCTCTTCGTAGCGCTTGCGCTCGCTGAGGTCGTAGAGGATGGCGATGTAGCCGAACAGCGTACCGCTGCGATTGCGCAGCCCGGACACCGCGAGGTGGATCGGCACGCGCGTGCCGTCGGCGCAGCGCCACACGTATTCGCGCATCTCGCCGTTGCCGAACGGCATCGCGCCGCGCCGGCCGCGCGCCGGTCCCGGCTCGGCACTGTCGTCAAGCTCGATCAGCGGGACCGCCGAGCCCGCCTGCTCGCGCACGACGATCGGCAGACGCTGCCCGAGCAGGTCGGCCTTGCGCAGGCGCAGCACGCGCTCGGCCGACGGACTGAATTCGAGCACGCGCCCGTCGATGTCGGTGGCGATGATCGGGAACGCCGCCGAGTCGATGATCGACTGCGCCAGCGCCGACGCCTCATCGGCGCGCTGGCGCGCGGCATGGCGCTCGCTGGCATCGAAGATCGAGGCCAGCACCATGACGTCGCTGCCGGAACGCAGCACGTCGAGTCCGACTTCGATCGGCAGACGGCTGCCGTCCTTGCGCACGCCGAACAGTTCGCGCCCGGCCCCCATCTCGCGGGTGCCCGGGCTTCTGCATGAAGCGCGTGCGCTCCGCGGCGTGCGCGGCGCGCTTGTCGTCCGGCACCAGCGCATCGATCGGCAGGTCGCGAAGCTCGGCAGTCTCGTAGCCGAACAAGCGTGCGGCCCGGTGGTTGGCGAGCTCGATGCGGCCATCGGCGTTGACCAGCATCACCGCGCTCGGCATGACATCGAGCACCGCGCCCAGCCAGCCGGCGCTATGCGCCGCGGCAATGTCGCGGGAGCGCTCGGCGACGCTGGCCTGTTCATCGTTCGACATGCTGATGCCCGTCCGCGGCTGCCGTTCCGGGATGCCCGCTCGGCAGCATTTCGTATCGTCGCAGTAGAGGTGAATCGGCCCGCCTCGCCCATGATCTGCATCAAGCCGGCAGGCTTGCCTGTTGCCCGCCCGCCGCTGCCCGCTTCTGGCCACCTGCACCGCCCCTGGCCGGCTGTCAACTCCGCCCCCTGCCGCCGCCCGTCGGCGAAGCCTTGGTGACATGCCGATTCCAATAGCGTTGCAGATGCACTTCTCCTACGATAGCCACGCCCGTGTCGGGTTTTCATCGAGGAGAGTGTTGGATGGCGACTGCGAAGAAGAAGGCGGCGGCGAAGAAGGCCCCGGCCAAGAAGGCCGTAAAGAAGGCGGCGGCGAAGAAGGCCCCGGCCAAGAAGGTGGTGAAGAAGGCGGCGGCGAAGAAGGCCCCGGCCAAGAAGGTGGTGAAGAAGGCCAAGCGCAAGCCGAGCGCCGCCCTCATGAAGCCGATGACGCCGAGCCCGGTGCTCGCCGAGATCGTCGGCGCCAAGCCGCAGCCGCGCGGCCAGATCACCAAGAACCTCTGGGCTTACATCAAGAAGAACGGCCTGCAGGACAAGGTCAACAAGCGGCAGATCAACGCCGACGAGAAGCTGAAGAAGATCTTCGGCGGCAAGTCCAGCGTCAGCATGTTCGAGATGACCGCCCTGGTCAGCAAGCACATCAGCTGAGGCCACTCAGGCAGGAAGCCGCGACGCAGGCATCGGGCTTGTGTCGCGTTCCTCGCCGTCATCCGCGGGCGGGAACCTCTCCTGCCCCGGTTTTGCGGGAACCTGCCATGCAGAGGGCATCCGCATGCCGCGTCGTCGGCAGGATTGTCCGTCGGCGGCGCCGAGCTGGTGCCCGAGGCCGGACTCGAACCGGCATGACCGCGAGGCCGGGGGATTTTAAGTCCCCTGCGTCTACCGATTTCGCCACTCGGGCAGAAGAAAGTGGAGGCTAGGGTCGGAATTGAACCGGCGTACGCGGATTTGCAGTCCGCTGCATGACCACTCTGCCACCTAGCCCCATGGTCGTGAAGGACCGAGATTGTAACGGCCCAGCGACTCGACTAACAAAAAACCCCGTGGTCTGCACCGCCGGGGTTGTTCGATTTGGAGCGGGAAACGAGGCTCGAACTCGCGACCTCAACCTTGGCAAGGTTGCGCTCTACCAACTGAGCTATTCCCGCATCGAGGACGCGTATTTTAGAGACCGGGCGACCTAAGTCAAGCATTTTATTAGGTCATTTTTTCATCAATTGATGCGAAGGGCTATTCGCCGCTCTCCCGCATCATCGGCCACGCGGCACGCAGATAGATCACCATGCTCCAGATCGTCAGCGCGGCGGCGACGAACAACAGCCAGTAGCCGAGCTCGTACCAGGCGATGCCGAAGGTGCGGGTCTGCCAGATCATCATCCCGATCGCGGTCATCTGCACCGCGGTCTTCCATTTGCCGACCCAGCTGACGGCGACGCTGGTGCGCGCGCCGAGCTCCGCCATCCATTCGCGCAGCGCCGAGATCGTGATCTCGCGGCCGATGATGATCGCGACCAGCACGCCGAGCAGATCGGCGGGGCTGTTCTGCACGTAGGCGTCGCGCAGCAGCATCACGAGGCAGACGGCGACCAGCAGCTTGTCGGCGACCGGGTCGAGGAAGGCGCCGAACTTGGTGGTCTGCTTCCAGCGCCGCGCCAGGTAGCCGTCGAGCCAGTCGGTGATCGCAGCGGCGGCGTAGAGGACGGTGGCGACCTGCCGGGCATGCGCCCATTGCACATAGAACAGGCCCAGCACGACCGGAATCACGGCGACGCGCAGCAGCGTCAGGACCAGGGGCAGATTGAGACGCACCGTTTGCTTCCTTCGCCGCGGCAGGCAGGTCAGCCGCGATAGTAACGATCAGTGGAAGTGGGCGTAAACCCGCTCGGCCAGCGTACGCGACACGCCGTCGACGCGCGCCAGATCGTCGACCGAGGCGCGCTTGAGCTGGGCGAGCCCGCCGAAGGCCTTGAGCAGCGCGCGGCGCCGCGCTGGGCCGAGACCTTCGATCGCTTCCAGCCCCGAACTGACGCGCGCCTTGTCGCGACGGCCGCGATGGCCGGTGATGGCGAAGCGATGCGCCTCGTCACGGATGCGCTGGATCAGGTGCAGCGCCGGCGAGTCCGGCGGCAGGGTCAGGCCGTGCTCGCGCTCCGGCAGGAGCAGTTCCTCCAGGCCCGGCCGCCGCGTCGGCCCCTTGGCGATCGCGACCACGCGCTGGTCGCCGATCTCCAGTTCGTCGAGCGCCTCGAGCGCGGCATTGAGCTGGCCCTGGCCACCGTCGATGAACAGCACGTCCGGCGCCTGTCCCTCGCCGCTCTTGAGCCGGGCGAAGCGGCGCTGCACGGCCTGCTTGATCGCCGCGTAGTCGTCGCCGGGCGTGACGCCGTCGATATTGAACTTGCGGTAGGCGCTCTTCAGCGGCCCTTCCTCGTTGAACACCACGCAGGACGCCACCGCCTTCTCGCCCATGGTGTGCGAGATGTCGAAGCACTCCAGGCGGCGCGGCGCGGCGTCGAGGTCGAGCGCGCGCTGCAGCTCGATCAGGCGCTGATCCATGCTCGCCGCCTCGACGAGACGCGTCGACAGGGCCTGCGCGGCGGTGTTCAGCGCCATCTCGAGCAGACGGCGCTTGGTGCCGCGCTGCGGCTGACCGATCGACACCTTGCGCCCGGCCCGCCGGCCGAGCGCCTCTTCGAGCAGCTCCTGCTCGTCGAGCGCGTGGCTGACGAGGATCTCCGGTGGCGCCGGCTGTTCGAGGTAATGCTGGCTGATGAAGCTCTCGAGCAGTTCCGCCGGCGGCGTGTGCGCGGCGTGGCGCGGAAAATGGCTGCGATGGCCGAGGTTGACGCCATCGCGCACGCTCATCACCACGACGCAGCTCGACGACGCGTGCTCGGCGACGACGACCAGATCGAGATCATCGGCGCCGCCGCTGATGACGCGGCTCTCGCGCACGCGCTTGAGGGCGGCGATCTGATCGCGCAGACGCGCCGCCAGCTCGAAATCGAGGCGGTCGGCCGCGTTCTGCATGCCGACCGCGAGCTCGTCGGCCAGTTCGTCGGCCTTGCCTTCGAGCAGGCGCTCGGCCTTGCGCAGCTCGGCCCCGTAATCGGCCTCGCCGATCAGGCCGACGCAGGGCGCCGAGCAGCGCTTGATCTGATGCTGCAGGCACGGCCGGTCGCGGTGCGCGAAGAAGCTGTCGCGGCAAGGCCGCAGCTGGAACAGCTTCTGCAGCGTGTTGAGCGTCTCGCGCACGGCGCTGGCCGACGGGAACGGGCCGAAGTAGCGCTCGCCCGCCTGCTTGGCGCCACGGTAATAGCTGATCCGCGGATAGCGATGCGCCGAGAAGCGCACATACGGATAGCTCTTGTCGTCGCGGTACATGACGTTGTACCGCGGCCCGAATTCCTTGATGAGATTGGCTTCGAGCAGCAGCGCCTCGTCCTCGGTGCGCGTGACCGTGACCTCGACGCGGCGGATCTGCGACACCATCGACTCGATGCGCGGATTGCCGCTGGCGCGCAGGAAATAGGTACTGACACGCTTCTTGAGATTGCGCGCCTTGCCGACGTACAGCAGCTCGTCGCCGGCACCGAACATGCGGTACACGCCGGGCTGCGTCGTCAGCTGCTGGAGGAAACTGCGATGGTCGAAGGTTTCGGACATCTAACGAAAACGGCGCCGCGCGGCGCCGTTGCGAGTCGATTCAGGACCTGCACAGATTACACAGATTCCACGGCGCGGCGCATGGAAGACCCGCGCCGCGCGATCGGCGCGATCCGCGTCGGCCCGGCCAGCGGCCTCAGGCCGACGGCTCGGCCTTGTCCTCCAGCAGGCCATAGCGCATCGCCATGCGCGTCAGCTCGACATCGTTGGAGACGTTGAGCTTCTCGAACAGCCGGTAGCGGTAGGTGCTGACGGTCTTCGGCGACAGGTGCAGGCGATCCGAGATCTCCTGCGTCGAATAACCCTTGGTCACCATCAGCATGACCTGGGTCTCGCGCTGCGAGAGCTGGTCGAACGGCGAGGCGCCACCCGGCCCCTTGACCAGGCTCGCGGCGAGATTGCCGGCGACGTCGGCCGCCACGTAGTGCCCGCCGCCGTGCACGCGGCGGATCGCCGCGACCACTTCCTCGGCTGCCGAGTCCTTGCTGATGTAGCCGGCGGCGCCGGCCGCCAGCATGCGGCTCGGATACGGCTCCTCGAGGTGCATCGACACCACGATCACCTTGATCGCGGCATTGCGCTGGATCATGCGCCGGGTCGCTTCGAGACCGCCGATGCCCGGCATGTTGATATCCATGAGCACCACGTCCGGCGCCTGATTGCGCACCAGCTCGAGGGCCTCCTCGCCGCTGCTTGCCTCGGCGATCACCTCCATGTCGGCGGTTTCCTGCAGCACTCGGCGCAGGCCCGCTCGCACCAGACGGTGATCGTCGACCAGCATGATTCGAATCATCATTCCCTCCCAGAATGACACCCATGATAGAACGAATCGGACAACTCTCAACCCGATTGCCGCACAACCGGCGCCGCAAAAATGGAAGGCCCGCCGCGCGGACCCGCACCGCACCGGCAAGGGCGGCCTACTGCACCGGCCAGATGATCTCCACCTCGCGCGCCGCGGCCGCCGTCGATGCCGGATCGCTCAGATAGCGCTCCCAGGCATCGCCGTGGTCGGCAAGCCCGGCGGCCTGCCTGAAGGCCTGGAGCGCCGCGTAAGACGGGCCGATCCGGTCGTACGGGCCGACCACGCGCTGCCGCAGCGCCGGGCCGGCGTAGCCCTGCACGAATCGGACCATTTCATCGCTCGCCGCCGCCGCTGCCGCGGCGACCGGCAGCGCCGCATCGAAGCGCCAGTCGCGCGTCGCTTCATCGAAGTGACGGGTGATCGCCAGCGGCGGACCGACGACCTCGATCTGCTTCGCCGCCAGCGCGGCGCGCAGGCGCGCATAGGCGTCGGCCAGCGCCGCGCGCCCCGCCTCGTCGCTCGAACGCCGCACTTCGCCCGAGACCAGCGCCAGCGTCTGCGCCGGCACCTCGATCAGCGCGATCGTCGCCAGCGGATCGGCGCCGACATCGGGCAGCGCTTCGAGCATCGCCCGAATCCGCTGCAGGCCCTGCTCGTAATCGGCGCCCACCCAGTCGTCGAGCTTGAGCGCGAGAAAGCGGCCAAGCAGGTCGCCGTTGAAGCGGCTGTCGTAGCTCCAGGTGATACGGGCGCCTTCGCCATCCGCGGCGATCGCCAGCGTCGACTCGCTGTCGCTGCCGAAGCCGCCGAACACCAGCCGGCTGCGGATCTCCCGGTACGGCACCGCCGCGACGATCTCCTGGCTGCCGTGACCGACGCTCGGGTGCTCGCTGCTCCAGCTGAGTTTGGCGCCGACACCCCAGAGCGGTCCTTCGTCCGCATAGAGCGTCTTCGGATCGAGCCCGGCCCACGGCGACCATTGCCGGAAGCGCTTGAAACTGTTCAGCGCCACGTAGGCCGTAGCGGGGCGCGCGCGCACGCTGATCGAACGTTCGAGATGCACGGTATCGGGCAGCGCCAGACCGATCGCGACGACGGCGATCACGGCAACGAGCGTCGCCAGCACCAGAAACTTGAGCAGCCGCATGCATCCCCCTGGCCGCGTCGCCGGCGGCGACGGCGCGCAGATGCTAACACCGGGACCGCACAGCGCCGTCGATCGTCTGCGTGAGAAATCTCCGCTTCGTACGCTCATGCCGGCGCGTTGCGCCGGAAACGGAAAAGGGCCGCGCGAGGCGGCCCTTTCCGGGTTTCAGCACCAACACTGACTGCGTCGGAGTCTCACACGTTAACCGCGGAATTCCCCGACGCCGCCCGCTTCGTCAGTGAAACTGCTCTTCTTCCGTCGAGCCGGTCAGCGCCTTGACGCTCGACGAGCCGCCCTGGATGACGGTGGTGACGTCGTCGAAGTAGCCGGCGCCGACTTCCTGCTGGTGCGACACGAAGGTGTAGCCCTGCTCGCGCGCCTTGAACTCCGGCTCCTGCACCATCTCGGTGTAGTGCCGCATGCCTTCGCCACGCGCGTAGTTGTACGCGAACTGGAAGGTGTTGTACCAGTTGATGTGGATACCGGCCAGCGTGATGAACTGGAACTTGTAGCCCAGCGCCGACAGCTCGTCCTGGAACTTGGCGATGGTCTTCTCGTCGAGGTTCTTCTTCCAGTTGAACGACGGCGAGCAGTTGTACGACAGCAGCTTGCCCGGGTTCTTGGCGAGCACGGCCTGCGCGAATTCGCGCGCGAAGCCGAGGTCCGGCGTGCCGGTTTCGCACCACACCAGGTCGGCGTACGGCGCGTAGGCGACGCCGCGCGAGATGGCCTGCTCAAGGCCGTTCTTGACGCGGTAGAAGCCTTCCTGCGTGCGCTCGCCGGTGAGGAACGGCTTGTCGTTCGGATCGTGATCCGAGGTCAGCAGGTTCGCCGCTTCGGCGTCGGTGCGGGCCAGCACGATCGTCGGCACGCCCATGACGTCGGCCGCGAAGCGCGCGGCGACCAGCTTCTCGATCGCTTCCTGGGTCGGCACCAGCACCTTGCCGCCCATGTGGCCGCACTTCTTGACGGCCGCGAGCTGGTCCTCGAAGTGCACGCCCGAGGCGCCGGCGGCGATCATGTTCTTCATCAGCTCGAAGGCGTTCAGCACGCCGCCGAAACCGGCTTCGGCGTCCGCCACGATCGGCAGGAAGTAGTCGACGAAGTCCTTGTCGCCAGGGCCGACGCCCTTGCCCCACTGGATCTCGTCGGCGCGCTTGAAGGTGTTGTTGATGCGACGGACCATCGTCGGCACGGAGTCATACGCGTACAGCGACTGGTCCGGGTACATCGTTTCCGACGTGTTGCCGTCGGCGGCGACCTGCCAGCCCGACAGATACACGGCCTCGAGGCCGGCCTTGGCCTGCTGCATCGCCTGACCGGCGGTGATCGCGCCGAAGGCGTTGACGTAGCCCTTCTTGGCTTCGCCGTTGATCGCCTTCCAGAGCTTCTCGGCACCGCGCTTGGCCAGCGTGTACTCGATCTGCAGCGAGCCGCGCAGGCGGACGACATCGGCGGCCGAGTAGGCACGCTTCACGGTCTTCCAGCGGGGGTTGGTCGCCCAGTCCTGCTCAAGGGCTTTGATCTGCTCTTCGCGCGTCATTTGCAACATTCCTCACGGGGTGAAAGAAACGGGTTCCGTAAGCCCTGTACGGACTCCCGACGGAGGTTTCAGTCACGGCGTCGGTGAGCGCGGCGGACCTATTGGGGGCCGCGATTATAGCGATCAGGTTTTGCCATTGCATATCCGCCGGATCAGCATCACGGTGTCTGTCCGGCCACTGCATTTCCCACCGTCGCCGCGTCGAGACGCTCGCGCTCGAGCGCCTGCAGTTCTTCCGGGCTCAGGCGGCCGTCGCCGTCGCGGTCGATCTCGTCGAAGCGCCGCAGCAGCACGCGCGGCAGGTCGGAGCCGGCCAGCTCCTCGCGCGACAGACCCCGATCGCCGTCGCGGTCGGCGGCACGGAACTGCGCCTCGCGCTTGCGGGCCAGCTGTTCGCGCCGCGCTTCCAGCGCCTGGCGGCGCGCGGCGTCGGCGCCGGGTGGATCGCCCGCCTGCGACGGGTCGCACGCCAGCGCGGCGGCGAGAACTGGCAAAATGAAGCACAGACGTCGGCGCATCGTGATAGACCGGCGAACGAGAACGAACCTGAATTGTCCGATGCCGCCCGCCGCGCCGCCAGCGCCGCCGGCGGTCTGTCGCCCGGACCCCAGCACTGAACCTTCGAACGTGATCCACGCCCGTGGCCTGACCAAGCTGTACCGCGGCGCTGAACAGCCGGCGCTGGCCGGCATCGACTTCGACGTCGCCGCCGGCAGCGTGTTCGGCCTGCTCGGCCCGAACGGCGCCGGCAAGACCACACTGATGTCGCTGCTGACCGGCATCCTGCGCGCCGATGCCGGACGGCTGACGGTGGCCGGCGCCGAGCTGCCGGCACAGATCGACGCGCTGCGCCCCCTGCTCGGCTTCGCGCCGCAGGAGCTGGCGTTCTATCCGGCACTGAGCGTCGACGAGAACCTGCGCCTGTTCGCCAAGCTGACGCCCGGCGCCGACGCCGCCAGCCGCGCGGCGGCGATCGCCACCGCCGATCTCGGCGCGCACCTGCAACGGCGCGCCGAGACGCTGTCGGGCGGCCTGAAGCGACGCCTGAATTTCGCGATCGCCCTGCTCGGCCGGCCACGGCTGTTGCTGCTCGACGAACCGACCGCCGGCGTCGACCCGCAGTCGCGCAACTTTCTGCTCGAACGCGTCGCCGCGCTGCGCGCCAGCGGCGTGACGGTCCTCTACAGTTCGCATTACCTGGAAGAGATCGAGCGCATCTGCGACGCCGCGCTGCTGCTCGATCGCGGTCGCGTCGTCATGCACGGCGACATCGGCACGCTGCGCGGCGCGCATGCGCGCATCGAGGATGCCTTCCTGCAACTCACCGAACGGACGCTGCGCGACTGACGATGAACGCCCTGCTCGCCCTGTCGCTGAAGGAACTGCGCCTGCTGGCGCGCGACTGGCACGGCCTCGCCGTGCTGTTCGCGGTGCCGGTCCTGTTCATCCTGCTGCTGTCGCTGGCGCTGCGCGATGCCTTCGATCCGGTCGCCAGCGCGCATCTGCGTCTGCAACTCGTCGACCAGGATCACGGCGCGCTGGCCCGCCAGTTCGCCGCCGAGCTGAAGGCGCTGCCCGGCGTCGAGTTCGACGCCCAGGCCCCGGTGCGCATCACCGTGCTGCCCGGCTTCTCCGAGCTGCTGGCGACGCGCGCCGACCTCGCCGCCGAACTGCTCGCCGGCCAGACCGAGCCGGCCTTGCTGCAGATCGACTACGCCGCCAGCACGCTGCCGCAGACGCGCGGACTCGCCGCCCTGAACGTGCGCGGGGCGCTGCTGCAGGTGCAGAGCGACTACCTGTTCCGCGAGGTGCTCGGCTACTCCGATGCGCGCCGCGCCGAGCTGCGCTATCTCGGCGATCCGCGGCGGCTGCCGATCACCGAGGCCTTCCGCGACGGCGCCGGCCGCACGGTCGCGGCGCCGACCGCCGTGCAGCAGAACGTGCCGGGCTGGCTGATCTTCGCGATGTTCTTCGCGGTCATTCCGCTCGCCACCAGCTTCGTCGTCGAGCGCAGCCAGGGCAGCCTGCTGCGCCTGCGCGTGCTCGGCGTGCCGGCCGGCACCCTGCTGCTGTCCAAGGCACTGCCGTATTACTTCGTCAATCTGCTGCAGATGCTGGTGATGCTGGCCGTCGGCATCTGGCTGGTGCCGGCGCTCGGCGGCGATCGTCTCGACCCCGGCCACAGCGCGCTCGGTCTGTGGCTGCTCGGCAGCGCCACCAGCCTCGCCGCGATCGGCCTGGCGCTGTGCGTCGCGGTCGCCGTGCGCACGACCCTGCAGGCGACCATCGCCGGCGGCGCGATCAGCCTGCTGCTCGCCGCGCTCGGCGGCGTGATGGTGCCCAAGCTGGTGATGCCGCCGGCGATGCAGAGCCTGACCCAGCTGTCGCCGATGGCCTGGAGCCTCGACGGCTTCTCGCGCCTGCTCGTCGCCGGCGGCGGCGTACCTGACATCCTGCCGGCTGGCGGCGCACTGCTGGCCTTCGCCGCGGTGACGCTCGCGCTCGCCGCGCTGCTCTACCACCACACTGTGCAATCCCACCCCGGTTGATCCCATGAAAGGCTCGCAAGACGCGGCGCTGAAGCTGCGCCTCAAGCAACTGATCGTTCGCGAAACGGACAAGGCTGTCGATCCGGCGACGGTGCCCGACGACCAGCCGCTGTTCGGGCCGAAGTCGGCGCTGGAACTCGATTCGGTCGACGGCCTGCAGATCTCGATGGCGCTGCAAATCGAGTTCGGCCTGCGCGTCGAGGACCCCAAGCAGATGCGCCGCCTGCTCGCCGACGTCAACACGCTCGCCGACCACCTGCAGCCGCAATGACGCGCGCCGTCTATCTGCGCGGCGCGCAGGCGCACTGCGCCGCCGGCGTCGACGCCGGGGCGATCGCCGCGACCTGCCGCGCCGCCACGCCGGCGCCGGCCGACGTGCGCTTCCGCAGTCTCGGCAACGAGATCGTGCTGCCGTACTTCCGCGCCGCCGGCGTCGAAGCGGCGACGCCCGCTCTCGCCGCGCGGGCGCTCGGCGACGCCGATCGGGGCACGCCGCGCCTCGGTCTCTACTTCGGCAGTTCCTCGGCCGGCATCGCCGCGCACGAACGCGCCTACGTCGAGGCGCGCGCCGCCGGCCGCGACGATTTTCCGATCCACTCGCCCGACCAGAGCCGCAGCGCGCGCCGCCTGCACGACACGCTCGGCCTGCGCGGGCCGTACTACACCCTGAGCACCGCCTGCTCGAGCGCCGCCAACGCCCTGCTCTACGCCAGCTTCGCGCTGCGCGACGGGGTACTCGACGAAGCGCTCGCGGTCGGCGTCGAGGAAGAGAATCAGGTTTCGCAACAGGGCTTCTTCAGCATGATGCTGGCGACGCGCACGCGCAGCCGGCCGTTCGACGCGCGCCGCGACGGCATCGTGCTCGGCGAATGCGCGGCGGCGCTGCACCTGTCGGCGACGCGCGGCGCGGCGCGCTGGCAGCTGCTCGGCGGCGCCAGCCTCTGCGACGTCTCGCACCCGACCAATCCGTCGCCGCAGCGCATCGCCGACACCATCGTCGCGGCGCTGGCCGACGCCGGCGTCGCGCCGCGCGAGGTCGCCGCGATCAAGGCGCACGGCACCGGCACGCGCGCCAACGACCTTGCCGAAGCGCTCGGCCTGCGCCAGGTGTTCGGCGACACGGTGCCGCCATTCACCTCGCTCAAGCCGGTGTTCGGCCACACGCTCGGCGCCTGCGGCGCGCTCGAGACCGCCGCCTTCGTCGCCTGTCTCGAACGCGGTTTCGTGCCGGCGACGGCCGGCTTCGAGGAAGAGGACGACGAGCTCGGCATCGCGCCGCTGCGCGCGCCGGCGCCCTGGCGCGGCGGCATCGTCCTACTCAACTATTTCGGCTTCGGCGGCAACAACTGCTCGCTGCTGCTGCGGGAACTGCCGCCATGCTGAATATCGCCGGTTTCGGACGCCATGTCGGCGCACTCGGCGCCGCGCCGGAGGACTTGCGCGCGCAGCTGCTGGCGCTCGGCGTCAGCGTGCGCCGCGTCAACCGCTTCATCGAGCTGGCCCTGCTCGGTGCGCTGCGCTGCCGCGCCAACGGTGGCGACATCGGTGCCGACGCGGCCCTGTACGCGGCGGCCGAGACGCCGATGCTCAACGACTGCGTCAAGGCGCTGCGCTCGACGATCGCCGAGCAGCGTCCGCCGACGCCGTTCGAGTTCATGAACATCTCCGGCAACATGGCCGGCTTCTACATCGCCCAGCAACTCGGCATCGGTGGCCCGCAGCTCGCCGTCGCGCGCCGCCACGGCGGCCTCGAAGCCGGTTTCGAACTGCTCGGCATCAGCCATCGCAGTCACCGCCGCGCGCTGCTCGGCTGTGTCGACGAGGGCGTCTGGCCACTCGACGAGCAACGCGAACGCCTCGGCCTCGCGGCCGACGCGACGCTGTACGAGAGCAGCCACTGGTTCCACATCGACGCCGATTGCGCGACGCCGCTCGCCCGCGTCGCGGCGCTGCTGCCGCAGGCCGAGTACGGCGCGATCGAGACCGAGCTGCGCGCACTGCCCGGCGGCACGCGCATCGCCCTGCATCCGCGGCTGGAGCGCGACGCGCCGCCGCTGCCGGCGACGCTCGAGCGGCTGCCCGGCCACGACCTGCGCGGCCAGGGCGCCTGCGCCGAAGCGCTGTACCGCTATCTGGACAGCGGCGCGGCGGGGCCGTGGTGCCACCTGAGCCGCGGCGAGGACGGCCTGTGGTCTCTGCTGCGCGCGCAGCCGGGCGCGAGCTGAGCGCCCGCTAGGCGGCGCGCGCCTTCGACCAGGCCTTGAGCGCTTCGTAGTTGGCGCGCTCCTCGGCGGCACACTCGCGCAGCAGCGCGGCGAGCCGCGCCGGCGTCACGTCCGGCTTCTTGCGCGCGAAATGCGCGCCGGCCAATGCGAAGCGGCGCCAGGTGTCGCCGCAATCCGTCATGCGCTGCGCGGCAGCGCGCAGCGCCGGATCGTCGAGCCGCTCGCCGGCTTCCTGAAGGAAGGCCGCGTACATGAAGCGGAAGCCGCCGCCGCCGGTGCCGATCTCCTCCTGCATGCGGATCACGTTGCCGACGAACAGGCGCTGCCAGCGCAGATCCGGGTTCTTGCGCTCGAGCGTCTCGATGCGCCGCGCGAGGCCTTCGATCGCGCGCACCCCGACGTATGGGAGCGGCGTGTGCAGCATCATCTTCCAGGTCTTGCCGATCGCGCGCCGCGTCGCCGCGTGCAGGTCGAACTGCTTCGGCAGCGCCTGCGGGTAGTACAGCAGGCCCTTCGGCGCGAAAGTGCCGCGCGCGTAGCGCGCCTTGCGCAGGTCGGCGGCGGCGCAGCGCTGCGGCCGGTCGAACACCGGATCGCTGATCAGGTAGTCGTCGCCGTCCTTGCCGTAGACGATCAGGTTGTGCGCGTTGAAGTGGAAGCGCATTTCCGGCGGGAAGTACGGCAGCCAGTAGACCGAGGCCTGCAGGCCGACCGGACGGCCGCCGGCGAGCTCGGCGTCGAGCGCCGCCATCGCCGCGTCGGGATCGCCGAAACGCTGCTTGCGCATCGTCAGGCCGAGCGCCTTGCGCAAACCGCCGTAGACGCTGCCCGGCGGCATGCGGTACGCGGTGATCGGAAAGCCGCCGACCTTGACGAGCGGAAAGTGGAAGAAGGTCAGCGAAGCCGACAGGCCGAGCGCCATCGGCTCGCTGAGCTCGATGCCGTAGTGGCGCAGCAGGCTGCTGGTCACGCCGGTCTCGCAGTGGCCGGCGTGGCGATGCTCGAAGTTTTCGACTTTCACGGCAGTTTCTTGAGTTCGTCGACGCCCAGGCCAAGCGCGTCGGCGTAGGCCTGCAGACGGTGTGCGCGCAGGCGTGCGAAGGCCTGCGGCTGCAGCGCGCGGCGCACACTGCAACGCCAGAAGCCGGTGCTCTGCGCCAGTGTCGGCAGATCCATGCGGCGGGCGTACATGTGATATTCGAGCGGCGAGCACTCGCCGCGCCGGGCACGCTGCAGCGCCGCCTGCGCGAGCCGCTCGAACTCGGCGATCGCATCGCCGGTGACGGTCGCCTCGACCTGCCAGCCGCTCGAGCCGACAGTCTCGTAGTGGCCATCGCGGCCTACCGCATAAACCGCCTTGCGCTGCTCGCCGTAGTACGACAGGCCGTCCTGCGGCACCTCGTCGTGCTTCACGGACCGACCACCGTCAGGGCGACGAAGGCAATCGAGAAGCGACCGCTCTCCGGGACGTAGCAGAGAATGCGCTGGCCCGGGCGCAGCGCCTGCGACCGCATCAGGTCGTCCAGCAGCAGGTACATCGACGCCGAGCCGACGTTGCCGCGGTAGCGCAGGTTGGTGAACCAGCGCGAACGCGGAATCTTCCAGTCGTCCGGCATGACTTCCCACATCACGTCGGCGAAGTGCGCCGACGAGTAATGCGGCACATACCAGTCGACCTCGTCGACGCGCAGGCCGCGGCGCTCGATCATCGCCTCGAAGGCGCGCCGCGAGCTGATGCGGATGCCGTCCTCGAGCAGGCGCACGTCCTGCTTCAGCGACAGCAGCGAACGGTCGGCGACGGCCTGCATCGAGCCGAGCTCGCGCCAGCCCATCAGGCGTCCTTCGGCGGTCTTCTCGGCGCCGGCGTACATGCAGGTCGGCAGTTCGTGCGCGTACGACCACTGGTCGATCCAGTCGATGCGCAGCGACAGCCCGTCGGCGCGCGCGTGGTCTTCCAGCAGCATCGCGCCGGCGCCGTCCGACAGCATCCAGCGCAGAAAGTCCTTCTCGAAGGCGATGACCGGCTTCTTCTCGAGCGCGGCGACGCGCGCCTCGTTCTCCGCCTCGAAGTTCCAGGCGCGCATGAAGGTCGAAGCCGTCTCCGAGCCGGTGGCGACGGCATTCCGCGTCAGTCCGGCCAGCACCGACATGTAGGCGTACTTCAGCGACATCACGCCGGACACGCAGATGCCGGCAGTCGCAACGACCTCGCAGGGATGGCTGCCGAGTTCGCCGTGCACCATCACGCCATGATTCGGCGCGATCTGATCGGGCGTGCTCGTGCCGCAGGCCAGCAGTTCGATGTCGTCGATCGCGAAGCCGTCGCCCGCCAGATCGCGGACCGCCTCGGCGGTCAGCTGCGCATTGCTGTGCGTCTGGCGGCCGGATTCCGGATCGAACACGTAGTGCCGCGCCTGGATGCCATTGCTGCGCAGCACCAGCGCGCGCGCGCGCGACGGCCTGCCGCCAACCTGACCGAGCACCGCCTCCATGCGGTCATTGTCGACCGGAGCGTTCGGCAGGGCTGTGCCGATACGCGTGATGAAGACTCCGGCCGGAGCAGATTTTTCCGAAGAACGAGCACTCATTTACCTCGACACCCTCAGCAATTCCGTCCCCGACCCGGACGGTTGTTCGAAATAGGCCTTCTGCGCACGTTGGCGCTCGGCCGTCAGCGGCCGCAGCGCGGCACGCAGCAGCATCGTCACCGGCACGATGGTGACGATCATGGCGATCAGGAAAGCGGCGTAGACCAGCAGCACCGGACGCCGCCGCCACGAGCCCTGCGGGCCGAGCGCGCGGATCAGGCGTCCCCAGATCTGGAAGCTGCGGCGGCCGATCCGCTCGCTCGGCAGCAGACGCACGTCGGCCTTGACGGCGCCGAGCCCGCGCAGCACCGGCGTGCGGCCGTCGAGACGGCCGTCGTGCAGCGCCGCGGCGAGCGCGGTGCCGAAGCGCGCGGCGCCGGCGATCTGCGCATCGCTCAGGCCGGCCGCCGGCAGGCCCCAGAACGCTTCACGCCGGCCGCTGAGCATCCAGCGCGGTGTGGTGATGAAGGTCGCGAAGCTGGGGCCGGCGTCGGTCAGCACGATGTTGTCGGACAGCCGCGCGCCGGCCGCGGCGAGCAGGTCCTTGACGCACTCCTGGGCGAGCAGCCACATGTTGCGGCAGCCGATCAGCGTCACCACCGGCGTATCGCGCAGCAAGCGCCGCCCCGGCTCGGAACGCAGGAACGCGGTCACCGGCGGCGCCGGCGACAGGAACCAGACGGTGTACGCGAGGATCACGAGGTCGTAGCGCGCGTCGGCGGCGATCGGCAGCGGCTGCAGCGGCGGCGGATCCAGATGTACCGCCTCGGGAAACTGATCGAAGAAACGGAAGAACGGCCACGGGAACGGATACGGCTCGCGTGGCTGCAGCGGGCAGTGGTCGACGGCGATGCCGGCCGCGCTCAGCGGCGCGCACACCGATTCGGCAAGCCGGCGCAATTGGCCGGTCTGCGAGTAGTAGACCAACAGAACGCGTTTCATTCCCCTTCCCGCCCGCATCCCCGCACCCAAACGACAAGGGCGCGGTTTACGCGCCCTAGTCACCAGCAATCGGATGCGAGTGTAATCAGAACCTCGACATCGCGCTCCGCAGGCCGGCGCCGGACTGCGACGCCCGGCACACGGGGCGCGGAAACCGCGAACTATAGCCACGCGCTTCTGCGCCCCGCAACGTCGAACACCGCGGTGTCAGGCATCCGACAGAAACGCCGCCCTCAGGCCAGCGACGTCCGCTCCAGCGGCAGCAGATGGCGATGCAGTTCGCAGCGCAACAGCAGCAGATTGAGCGCGAGCTGCAGCAGCGTCCCGCCGATCGACAGCGCCCATAGCCAGACCGGCGCGAAATCCGCATGCGCCGACAGCAGCAGACCGACGGTGACGATGAAGCCGAAACGTACGACCGTACCGAACAGCGAGGGCAGCGTGTTGCCGAAGCCGGCGAACACGCCGCCGCAGGCCGCCACGACGCCCATCGCCAGCAGGTTCCACGAGATCCAGCGCAGGAACTCGGCGCCATAGCGGATGACCGCCGGATCGGCCGAGAACGGCCGCATCAGCGCGTCCGGCGCCAGCTGGAAGACGAGGCAGAACAGGCCGACGGCGGCCAGGTTCAGCTTGAGGGCCTCGACGAAGGCCTGCCGCACGCGGCCCGGCTGTCCGGCGCCGAAGTTCTGGCCGACGATCGCCGCGGTCGCGAAACTGATCGCCATCGCCGGCATCACGCCGAACTGCAGCACGCGCATGCCGATGCCGAACGCCGCCTGCGGCGCCGCGCCGAAGGAGCGCAGCATCGCCATGATGAAACCGAAGTAGACCGCCAGCACGCCGAGTTCGAGCCCGGACGGCAGGCCGATGCGGACCATGCGCCGCCAGACCGCCGGCTGCGGCCGCCAGGCCGCCGCGTGGCGATCGAGGAAGCGATCCTGGCGCAGCACGTGGATCAGCAGGCCGGCCATGCCGATCAGCACCGCGATCAGCGTCGTCAGCGCCGCCCCGGCGACGCCGAGCGGACGGCCGGTCCCCCAGCCGAAGATCAGCACCGGCGCCAGGACGATGTTGAGCAGCACCGTGCCGAGCTGGGCGAACGACGCCGAGCGCACGTCGCCGACGCCGCGCAGCGCGGCAGACAGCACGAACATCGGGATCTGCAGCGCCATCGCCGGAATGAACGGTACGAGGAACTCGCGCGTCAGGCGCGCCACCTCGGCGCTGCCGGCGAGGCGGTCGCTGTACGGGCCGTAGAGTGCCAGCGCGACCACCAAGAACAGCAGCGCCAGCAGCGCCGACAGCAGCTGCGACTGCGTGAACAGCCGGCGCGCCTCGTCGAAGTCCTTGCGCCCGGCCGCCTGCGCGACCAGCGCGGTGGCGCCGACCGACAGCGTCTGCGCGACCGCCATCAGCGCCATCATCAGGTTGCTGCCGAGGGCGACCGCGGCGACGGCATCACGGCCGAGACGGCCGACCCAGAAGATGTCGATCAGGCCATACGCCGTCTGCACCAGCATCGTCAGCAGCATGAAGCCGCTCATCCGCAGCAGGTGGCCACGGACGGCGCCGCCGGTCAGGTCACGCGCGGCCATGGAAGGATCCGGAAAAAAGGCCGCGTAGCGTGCCCGGCGCCGCGGCGGCCGGCAAGCCGCCGCGGCTCAGCGCCCCGGCCGCCTCATGCCGGGGCGCGCGCCGCCGCGTTCAGGACTTCTCGTGAATCGGCGTATCCGAAACGACGATGCCGTCGGCATCGGCGTACAGCCACTGGCCCGACTTGAAGGTCACGCCGGCAAAGGTGACGACACGATTGCGGTGTCCGGTGTGCAGGCCCTTCTCCGACTTGCGCGGGTGAGTGCCGAGCGCCTTGATGCCGATTTCCTGCTCGGCCAGTTCCTCGGAGTCACGGACGAAGCCGTTGACGACGATACCGGCCCAGCCGTTGTCGACACCGAGCTGGCCGAGGTTGCCGCCGACCAGCGCGCAGCGCGCCGAGCCGCCGCCGTCGACCACCAGCACCTGGCCGTTGCCGCGCTCCTCGAGCAGTGCGCGCACCATCGTGTTGTCCTCGAACACCTTCAGCGTGACGACGGGGCCGTGGAAGGCCGACACGCCGCCGAAATCGCCGAACACCGGATCGGCGACCTGCGCCTCGGGGTGGGCATCGGAAAGATCGGTCGTCGCAAAGCTCATGCATTATCTCCTTTCAAGCGTCCTTGCCAGAACGGGCAGCAACAGGGAATACAGCGTCAGGCCGATGAAGCTGATGAGAACCCAGCCGGGCAGCGCGATGCCGAGCCACTGCGCGTCGATCTTGGCGCAGTTGCCGTCGCCGCGCAGCACGGTCATCACCACTTCGTTGACCGGCATCATCTCCATCAGATAGTCGAGCGTAGGCCCGCAGGCCGGCACCTGATCCGGCGGCAGGCTCTGCAGCCAGACGTGGCGCCAGGCGATGCCGATGCCGACGAGCGACGCCAGCGCCGCGAGCCCGGCGTAGACCCGGCGCCCCCAGTCGCGGGGACCATGGATCGCCGCGATCAGGAAGATCGCGCCGACCGCCGCCATCGCCACGCGCTGGAAGATGCAGAACGGACACGGCTCGTAGCCGAGCGTGTTCTGCAGATAGACAATCGCGAACGCGAGCGCGCCGTAGCAGGCCGCGAAGCCGAGCAGGCACAGCAGGCGGAAGTTCAGGCGCATCATCAGGCTCCGTGGCGGCGCCGCGCTCAGGCGAGCGCGACCGGGATCGTGCCGATCTTGCCGGCGATCTTCTGCTGCCAGAGCTTGGGACCGGTCTCGTGCACCGAGGTGCCCTGCGCGTCGACCGCGACCGTCACCGGCATGTCCTGGACCTCGAATTCGTAGATCGCTTCCATGCCGAGATCCTCGAAGCCGACGACCTTGGCCGCCTTGATCGCCTTGGCGACCAGATAGGCCGCGCCGCCGACCGCCATCAGGTACGCGCTCCGGTGCTTCTTGATCGACTCGATCGCGACCGGACCGCGCTCGGACTTGCCGATCATCGCGATCAGGCCGGTCTGGCCGAGCATCATTTCGGTGAACTTGTCCATGCGCGTCGCCGTGGTCGGGCCGGCCGGGCCGACGACTTCATCGCGCACCGGATCGACCGGGCCGACGTAGTAGATCACGCGGTTGGTGAAATCGACCGGCAGCTTCTCGCCGCGGGCCAGCATGTCCTGGATGCGCTTGTGCGCGGCATCGCGGCCGGTCAGCATCCGGCCGTTCAGCAGCAACGTCTGGCCCGGCTTCCAGCTGGCGACTTCTTCACGGGTCAGCGTGTCGAGATTGACGCGCGTCGCCGTCTGCGTGTTCGCCTGCCAGGTCACCTTCGGCCAGTCCTCGAGCTTCGGCGTCGGCAGATGAGCCGGACCCGAGCCGTCGAGATGGAAGTGCACGTGACGCGTCGCCGCGCAGTTCGGGATCATCGCCACCGGCAGGTTCGCCGCGTGCGTCGGGTAGTCGAGCACCTTGACGTCGACGACCGTGGTCAGGCCGCCGAGGCCCTGGGCGCCGATGCCGAGATTGTTGACCTTCTCGTACAGTTCGAGGCGCAGTTCCTCGGCCCGGTTCTTCGGTCCACGGCTCTTGAGCTCGTGGATGTCGACCGGCGCCATCAGCGACTCCTTGGCGAGCAGCATCGCCTTCTCCGGCGTGCCGCCGATGCCGATGCCGAGGATGCCCGGCGGGCACCAGCCGGCGCCCATCGTCGGCACCGTCTTCAGCACCCAGTCGACGATCGAGTCGCTCGGGTTAAGCATCGCCATCTTCGACTTGGCTTCCGAACCGCCGCCCTTGGCGGCGCAGATCACCTCGACGTGATCGCCCGGCACGATCTCGTAGTGGATCACTGCCGGCGTGTTGTCGCGGGTGTTGCTGCGCTTGCCGGCCGGATCGGCCAGCACCGAGGCGCGCAGCTTGTTGATCGGATCGTTGTAGGCGCGGCGCACGCCTTCGTTGACCATCTCGGTCACCGACAGCGTCGCGTCCCAGCGCGCGTTCATGCCGACCTTGAGGAACACGGTGGCGATGCCGGTGTCCTGACAGATCGGGCGATGGCCTTCGGCGCTCATCCGCGAGTTGGTCAGGATCTGCGCGATCGCGTCCTTCGCCGCCGGATTCTCTTCACGCTCGTAGGCCTCGCCGAGCGCTTTCACGTAGTCGAGCGGATGGTAGTAGCTGATGTACTGGAAGGCGTCGGCAATCGACTGGATGAAGTCTTCCTGGCGAATCGTGGACATTGACGGGCTCGGGACTTTTGCGGGGGCTGAAGCGCTGGGTGCGAATAACGGGAATTTCCGGGCGCGAATGCTAGCGGAAAACGGCGGTCGATGACCGCGCGCCAGCGTCTTGCTGACGCTCCGGTCATCCAAACGTCATCGTGGGGCCGTAGTTTTCGGCCGCGCCGCCATACCCGCCGGCCCCATCCCCTTCCCCTGCCGGAAAACCATTATGTTCAGAAAAATCAAAGGCACCGTCGTCGCCGCCGGCGCGGCGCTGAGCCTGTGCGCCGGTCTTGGCGTGCTCGTCGCCTGCAGCGACGACGACCACGGCAGCGCGATCAAGACGCAGCAGGACATCCGCCACGTCTTCGTCATCGTCATGGAGAACAAGAACTTCGCCGACACCTTCGGCAGCAGCACGCAGAATCCGTACATGCGCGAGCTGGCGACCCAGGGCGCGCTGCTGAGCGAGTACTACGGCACCGGCCACGTCAGCCTCGACAACTACGTCGCGATGATGAGTGGCCAGCCGTCGACGAAGGACACCGAGAGCGACTGCTTCCAGGGCTTCAACGACGCCATCGCCGACGGCTGGGACACCGACAATCCCAAGGTCCTGAAGGTCAAGGACGGCGCCGGCTGCGTCTACCCGGCCAGCGTCAGGACATTCCCCCAGCAGCTCGACGACCAGGGCTACCGCTGGAAGGGCTACATGGGCGACATGGGCAACGACCCGACCCGCGAAGCGGCGACCTGCGGCCACCCGCAGATCGGCGCGATCGACAATACGCAGGCGGCGCAGGCGCCGACCGCGGACGTGCCGGAAGGCGACCAGTACGCGACGCGCCACAATCCCTTCGTCTACTTCCACTCGATCATCGACGATCAGGCGTACTGCGACGCGCACGTCGTCAACCTCGACAGCCATCTCGAGAACGACCTGAAGTCGATCGACACGACGCCGAACTTCGTCTTCATCACGCCGAATCTCTGCGACGACGGCCACGACGGCGACGGCACCGGCGCCAAGCCCTGCGTCAACGGCGACAAGGGCGGCCTCGCCTCGATCGACGCCTTCCTGCAGAAGTGGATCCCGATCATCCAGGCCTCGCCCGCCTACCAGAAGGACGGCCTGATCATCATCAACTTCGACGAGTCCGCCGACATCCAGCCGGCCGGCACCGGCACGCACAATGGCAAGACGACGGTCATCCTCAATCTGCCCGGCGCTGCCTGCTGTGGCCAGAAGGTCGGCCCGAACGTGACGCGGCCGGACGACCAGTACCTGCCGGTCAGCGCGACGATGGAATACCAGCTGCACTACGTCGGCGTCGGCGGCGACCGCACCGGGGCGATCCTGCTGTCGAAGGCGATCAAGCCGGGCACGGTCAGCGACACGCCGTACAACCACTATTCGCTGCTCCGGAGCCTCGAAGACATCTTCGAGACCGGCGAGTACCTGGGCTACGCCGACGAGGACGGCCTGCAGCCGTTCGGCAAGGACGTATTCACCGCGCTGCCGTAAAGCCCGCGGTGCACGCACGCCTTCTGGCCGGCGCCGCGGCGGCGGCGCTCGGCCTCGGGCTCGTCGCCTGCGGGCGCGAGCCGGCCGCCTCGGCATCGGCCGCCGCCGCCCGAACCCCTGCGGCGATGGCCGAACTCGGGCGCCTGGCGTTCTTCGATCCGTCGCTGTCGGCGTCCGGGCGCCAGTCCTGCGCGAGCTGCCATGATCCCGCGCACGCCTACGGTCCGCCGAACGCGCTGGCGGTGCAGCGCGGCGGCGCCGACCTGCAAGGCTATGGCACCCGCGCGGTGCCGTCGCTGCGCTACCTGCGGCGCACGCCGATCTGGTTCAAGACTTACGTCGGCAATCCGCGCGAACGTCTCACCGACACCGACAACGTGCCGGTCGGCGGCTTCACCTGGGACGGACGCTTCGACACGATGGCGGAGCAGGCGGCGTTTCCGCTGCTGGCGGCGAACGAAATGGCCAATGCCAGCGCCGAAGCCGTGGTGCGGAGCCTGTCGCGCAGCGCCTATGCCGATCAGTTTCGCAGCGTGTTCGGCGCCGACATCTTCACGCGGCCGGCCGATGCCCTCGCCGCGCTCGGCCAGGCGCTGCAGCGCTTCCAGCTCGACGATCCGAGCTTTCAGCCGTACAGCAGCAAGTTCGACGCCGTGCTCGACGGCGAGGCGCGCTTCACCGCGCAGGAGCAGCGCGGCTTCGAGCTGTTCCGCGATCGCGAGCGCGGCAACTGCGCGGCCTGCCATCCCGTGCAGATGGGCGCGAACGGCGCGCATCCGCTGCTGACCGATTTCAGCTTCGAAGCGCTCGGCGTGCCGCGCAATCCGGAAATTCCGGCCAACGCCGATCCGGCCTACTACGACCTGGGCCTCTGCGGCCCCGTGCGTACCGACCAGCGCCACGAGAAGTCCTGGTGCGGACTGTTCAAGACGCCGTCGCTGCGCAATGTCGCCACGCGCGGTGCCTTCTTCCACAACGGCCGCTTTCACACGCTCGAGGCGGCGCTGCGCTTCTACGTGCAGCGCGACGCGCGGCCGGCGCAGTGGTATCCGCATCCGGACGGCCCGCAGCGCTACGACGACCTGCCGCCGGCATTGCAGGACAACGTCGACCACATCAATCCGCCGCTGACCCAGCGCAAGGGCGACGAGCCGGTATGGAACGCAGCCGAGATCGGCGCCGTGCTGGCGTTCCTCGCCACCCTGAGCGATGCCGACGCGCAACCGGTGCCGCCCGCCCCGCAAGCGCCGTGAACGAAAAAGGCCGGCCTGTTCCGGCCGGCCTTCGTCACGCTCCGCCGTGCTGCGGCTTACGCCACTGCGTAGAGCTGGTGGCTGTGGTGGTTGGCCGGCTCCCAGAGCTTGAGGCCGGCATCGATCTCTTCGGTCTGGATCAGGGTGTCGCCGCCGCGGATGCCGTAGTCGACGAAGGCCGACTCCAGCACGCGCACCAGCGCGCGGATGTTGCCGTGCCAGCGGCACTGTTTGATGCGCAGCCACGCTTC
This sequence comes from Solimonas variicoloris DSM 15731, assembly GCF_000382285.1. Taxonomy (GTDB): domain Bacteria; phylum Pseudomonadota; class Gammaproteobacteria; order Nevskiales; family Nevskiaceae; genus Solimonas; species Solimonas variicoloris. The sequence goes on from NZ_KB907927.1 coordinate 300,872, forward strand.
CTCGCTGACGCCCTTGGGCTGCGTCCAGCTCGTGCAGCGGTCCGAGAGCTTGGCCAGCGTGGTCGCGACCACGGCGATCATGTCCTCCTCGCGCTTGTGCAGCTCCGGCACCGACAGCGTGGCGGCGCCGATGCGCGTGAACTCGTCGATGTTCACCGAGTTCTGCAGCGTCTCCCAGCTGCGATTGGTCGCGAACACGATCGCGCACTCGAGCGGCTGCTTGGCGCTGGCGCCGAACGGCAGGTACTGGCCGTTGTCGAAAGCCTCCATCAGTACTTCCATCACCGGACCGGTGATGCCGTGGCTCTCGTCGATGAAGCAGACGCCGTCGCGCGCATGCATGAACGCGCCGGTGCGCGCGCCGCTGCCGGCGAAGGCGCCGGACACGTGGCCACAGAGCAGCGACTTCACCGCCGCCTTGTCGCCGGTGTTCTCGGCGGCGAGGTTCACGGACACGAAGCGGCCGCGATTGCGCACCAGGTAGTAGTAGAACGCCAGCGAGGTCTTGCCGCTGCCCGGGCCGCCGAGCAGATAGGTGCGGTGGATGCCGTTCGCGGCGTAGGCGCGGATGCGGGCGACCAGCGCCTGCAGTTCCGGGCTGAACACGTAGAAATTGCGCATCGGCGAGTTCTCGACTTCGGTCGAGATCGGCATGCGGATCAGGTTGTCCTCGATCACCGGAATCAGGCGCTGCGGCAGCTGGCGGACCGCGCTCTCGGCGTTCGGCGCCAGCATCAGGCGCACACCGGCCAGGCGGTTCTCGTTGCCGCGCCGGGTCAGCCATTCGCCGAGCGCGGTCAGCTGCGCGTTGGTGACGGCGACGATCAGCGTCGTGCTGCGGCCGGCGGCGCGCGCGGCGAGCACGGCGTCGGCGAGGCCGTCGAGCAGGCTCGGCGCGAGCAACAGGCTCAGCACGAAATCGGCTTCCGGCGGCACCATCTGCGCGCCGAGCTCGGCGGCGCTGCACAGCTCGTGGCGCCGGCCTTCCGGGATCAGCAGCGAGAGGTTGCGCGACAGTTCGGCGTCGCGGGCGTGGAAGTCCGACGCGTAGATGCGCAGATACGGCTGCGGCTGCCGTTCGAGCGTCGGCGTCGCCGGCCCCGATTTGCGTGTGCTGATACCGAACATATCCGTCCCCTGGACTCGATCGTGGGACGCAGCGTACGGGCCGCATGACGGTGGCGCCGGCCGGCACCGATGAAGCGCCGCGCCCCGCCGACCGACGGCGCGCCGGCCTGGAATCGAAATTGCCTGCGCCGCGCTCGTCGCCCGCCAGGCGCCGTTCGTCTCCCGCCGATCGGCCCTCGCCGTCCGCGCTCACGACGGCAGTGCCCCAGCCGCGTTCCGATCGCGTTCGGGAGTGCGCACCTTCGCGGCGCGTAGCGCTGCCGGGCGCCGGCTGGCGACGGCACGCCCTTTGGAGACGCTGACGCGGCGGCCAGCGGCCGCCGCGCCGAAGACCCGCGCGTCACGCCTGCGGCGGCCGGCAGCGCGCCGCCGAGGTCAATCCGGATAGTTGGAGACTTCGATCAGGTTGCCGTCCGGATCGCGGAAGTAGACCGATTCGACCGCGCCGAGCGCGCCGGCGCGCGCGACCGGGCCGGCCTCGATCGCGATGCCGAAGCGTTCGAGCTGGCTGACGATCTCCTTGATCGGCGTGGTGCTGACGAAGCACAGATTGGCCGAACCGCGCGTCGGATGCGCGGCGTGCGGCGTGGCCGGCGCGCCAACCGGATAGAGCTTGAGCTGCTGCGTGCCGAAAGCCAGCGCGTGGCGGCCGTCGCCGGCGTGCAGCGGCCGCATGCCGAGCACCTCGCGGTAGAAGCGGATCGTCGCGTCCAGGTCGTGGACGTTGAGGACCAGATGGTCGATTCGTTCGATATGCATGTGCGTCTCCGCTTCAGGCCTCCACGCCGCCGTGCGTCAGTTTTTCGGGGTCCAGCAGCCGCGCCAGCTCGGCCCGCGGCAGGCCGGTCGCCTGCGCCGCGACGTCGAGGATCGGCCGGCCCTCCTGGTACGCCTGCTTGGCGATCGCCGCGCCCTTCTCGTAGCCGATGCGCGCGTTGAGCGCGGTGATCAGGATCGGATTCTTCGCCAGCGCCTCGCCGATGTGCGCGCGGCGCACGCGAAAGCCGGCGATCGCACGTTCGGCGAGCAGCGTCGCGACGCTGGCTTCGAGCTCGATGCTCTGCAGCAGGTTCAGCGCGATCACCGGCAGCATCACGTTGAGCTGGAAATTGCCGGCCTGCGCGGCGACGGTGATCGTCGCGTCGTTGCCGATGACCTGCGCGCAGACCATGCAGGTCGCCTCCGGAATCACCGGATTGACCTTGCCCGGCATGATCGACGAGCCCGGCTGCAGCGTCGGCAGCTCGATCTCGCCGAGCCCGGCGAGTGGGCCGGAATTCATCCAGCGCAGATCGTTGGCGATCTTCATCAGCGAGCAGGCAATGGTCTTCAGCTGGCCGGACAGCTCGACCGCCGCGTCCTGCGCCGACAGCGCCTCGAAATAATTGTCCGCGGCGACGAAGCGCAGGCTGGTGCGCGCGGCGAGCGCGCGCGCGAAGCGCTTGCCGAAGCGCGGATCGGCATTGATGCCGGTGCCGACCGCAGTGCCGCCGAGCGCCAGCTGCAGCAGGCGCGGCTGCACCGCGTCGAGCCGTTCGAGGCCATGGCGGATCTGCGTCGCCCAGCCGGACAGCTCCTGGTCGAAGCGCACCGGCATCGCGTCCATCAGATGCGTGCGGCCGGTCTTGGTGACACCCTTGAGCTGGCGCGCGCGGCGCTCGATCGTGCCCGCCAGCTGCTTCAGCGCCGGCTTGAGCCGATCGTGCACGAGCAGCGCGCCGGCGACGTGGATCGCGGTCGGGATCACGTCGTTGGAGCTCTGCCCGTAGTTGACGTGATCGTTCGGATGCACCTTCTGGCGCAGGCGCCGGGCCGCGAGGTGGGCGATCACCTCGTTGGCATTCATGTTGGTCGAAGTCCCCGAGCCGGTCTGGAACACGTCGATCGGGAACTGCGCGTCGTGGCGGCCGGCGGCGACCTCGAGCGCGGCGACGGCAATCGCCTCGGCGCGCGCCGCGTCGAGGCGCCCGAGCCCGGCGTTGACCTGCGCCGCGGTCGCCTTGATCAGGCCCAGCGCGCGGATGAAGGCGCGCGGCATCGCCAGACCCGACACCGGGAAGTTCTCGACCGCGCGCTGCGTCTGCGCGCCCCACAGCGCCTCGGCGGGGACCTTGAGCGCGCCGAGGCTGTCGTGCTCGATGCGGAAAGCGGCTTTGGCCATGCGTTCAGGGCTCCATGCGAATGAGATCGCCGCCGTGCCGCGCGGAAAGCCCTGCGCGGCGCCGGCCTCGGATAAAATGCGCGCCCAGCCTACACCGGGGCTGCTGCGCCTGCCGACCGGCCGCCGCGCGACCCGCCTGCCGAGCCTTTGCATTCATGAACCTGACGTCCCTGTCCGCCATTTCGCCGATCGACGGCCGCTACGCCGAAAAGACCGTCAAGCTGCGCGAGATCTTCAGCGAGTACGGCCTGATGCGCTACCGCATCATCGCCGAAATCCGCTGGCTCGAAGCGCTTGCCGCCGACGCCGGCATTCCCGAAGTGCCGGCGCTGTCGCCGTCGGCGCACGAGAAGCTGGAGAAGATCGCCGCCCACTTCACTCTCGATGAAGCGCAGCGTGTCAAGGCGATCGAGGACACGACCAACCACGACGTCAAGGCCGTCGAGTACTACCTGAAGGAAAAGATCAGCTCGCATCCCGAGCTGGCCGGCATCAAGGAGTTCATCCACTTCGCCTGCACGTCCGAGGACGTCAACAACCTCTCGCACGCGCTGATGCTCAAGGACGCGCGCGACAAGGTGCTGCTGCCGGCGCTCGACAAGCTGATCGCCTCGATCGCGGCGCTGGCCCAGGCCTACGCCGAGCAGCCGATGCTGTCGCGCACGCACGGCCAGCCGGCTTCGCCGACCACGCTCGGCAAGGAAATGGCGGTGTTCGCGCAGCGCCTGCGCCGCCAGCGCGAGCAGTTCGCGCAGGTCGAGATCCTCGGCAAGATGAACGGCGCGGTCGGCAACTGGAACGCGCATTACGCCGCCTATCCGGACGTCGACTGGCCGGCGATGACCGGCCACTTCATCGCCGCGCTCGGCATCGGCCAGAGCCCGGCGACCACGCAGATCGAGCCGCACGACTACATCGCCGAGTACTTCCACGCGCTGACGCGCTTCAACACGATCCTGATCGATTTCTGCCGCGACGTCTGGGGCTACATCAGCGTCGGCTACTTCAAGCAGCGTACGGTCGCCGGCGAAGTCGGCAGCTCGACGATGCCGCACAAGGTCAACCCGATCGACTTCGAGAACGCCGAAGGCAATCTCGGCCTCGCCAACGCCATCATGCAGCACCTCGCCGAGAAGCTGCCGATCTCGCGCTGGCAGCGCGACCTCACCGACTCGACGGTGCTGCGCAACCTCGGCGTCGGTGTCGCTCACGCGCTGATCGCCTACCAGTCGGCGCAGAAGGGCATCGGCAAGCTAGAAGCCGACGCCTGGAAGATGGGCCAGGATCTCGACCACAACTGGGAAGTGCTCGGCGAGGCGATCCAGACCGTGATGCGCCGCTACGGCCTGCCCGAGCCGTACGAGCAGCTCAAGCGCCTGACGCGCGGCCAGAAGATCGGCCGCGATGCGATCCGCGATTTCGTCTCCGGGCTCGACCTGCCGGACGCCGAGAAGCAGCGCCTGCTGCAGATGACGCCGGCCAGCTACACGGGCAACGCCCTGCAGCAGGCCAAGGCGGTTTGAGCGCCGCGCCGGGCATCGCCGCACCGCGCACGGCGATGTCCGGAGCGCCCGGTCATCCGCGCTCGCGCCGCCGGCCGTCGGGCTGCGCGGCCACAACCGCCCTCATTCGCGTCCGCTGAGACCGCGGACCGCGCACGCAAGCTAAGCTGCGCGCCATGAACGACGGTGGCTCACCGCCCGCCTCCCCGACGCCCGCCCCGGACGCCGCCGTGCTGCACGGCACGGCGGCGTACGCGAGCGCGACGCTGAAGCTGATCACGCGTGCGCACCTGCAGCTGCGGGTGCTGAGCCAGGAACTGGACCGTCGCGTCTGGAGTGATCCGGGCGTCGTCGAGCTGCTGCGCAGCTTCGCGCTGCGCTCGCCGCACGCCGAGCTGCGCGTGCTGCTGAACCGCCCGAAAGCCGCCGCACAGCGCGGTCACCGCCTCGTCGAGCTGGCGCGCCGCCTGCCCAGCCGCATCCAGCTGCGCGAGCTGCCCGACGAGCGCCGCAGCCTCGTCGAGGAGTATGCGATCGCCGACGAGTACGCGCTGCTGCACAAGCGCCGCCACGACGATCTCGAAGCGTACTGGTACGCGCACGCGCCGCTCGAGGCGCGGCGCCTGCGCCGTCAGTTCGACCAGCTCTGGGAAGAGTCGCCGCCGGCGCGCGAGCTCGCCGAGCTGCGCCTGTAGCCGGCCCCGTGACTCAGCGCGCCTCTTCGGGGGCGACGCGCTCGCGCTCGCGGATGAAGGCGCGCGCGTGTTCCGGCAGCGGCTGCGGCTTGTTGTCGCGGTAGTCGAACCAGACCAGCACGCTGCGCGTCACCGCCACCAGGCGCTCGCCGTCGAACAGCGCGCCCTCGGTATTCATGCTGCTGCGGCCGATGCGGCGCACCCGATAGCCGAGGCGGACCGTCGCCGGATGGTGCAGCTGCTCGAGGAAGTCACACTCGATGTGCGCAAGAATGAAGCCGCCGCCGTTGACGAAGCGGTCGCCGCCGACCAGCGGCTCGAAGTAGTCGAGCCGGGCCGACTCGTCGAAGGTAAAGAAACGCGCGTTGTTGACGTGGCCGAGCATGTCGCAGTCGGACCAGCGCGTCGCCAGTTCGAAGAAATACGAAAAATCCTCGGCGCGGGGGCGCTCGATCATCGCTTAGGACTCCGGATCGGAAAGTGTCGGGGGATGTTCACGCAGCCGGGCCGCGGCACGCGCGCGGATTGCCAGCTTGAGGTCGCCATCGGCGCGCGGCCAGGCCACGATCTCGTCGAGATCGCGGCCACAGCCGACGCAGTGGCCCTGCGCGCCGATGCGACAGATGCGGGTACAGGGCGACGGCACGTCGCCGGACGGTGGCTCAGCTGCGGACATCGCCCGCCACGGTAGCACCGTCGAGCCAGCGTCGGAACGCGCCTTTGAGTCGCGGATAGTCGCGCGCCTCGCAGCTGGCAACCAGCGTCCAGCCACGGCCGTCGGCGATCACGTACTGCGTCCACACCATGCGCGTCGACTGCACGCCGCGCATGCGGCGCAGCACGCGCACCGCCTCGTGTCCGGACATGCGCAGACGCTCGCGGCGCAGCAGCGTCTGCTCGGGGCTCGCGCGCGCCTCGCGTTCGAGCTTGAAGTCGACGTAGGACGCCAGGCTCGGATCGGCGTGCCGCGGCTCGTCGTGGGCCACCAGCAGGAATGCGCCGCGCACCGGCCGGCCGTGCTCGGTCGGCCGCAGGTAGAGATCGGCACCGATGCCCGGCGTCGCCTGCCAGCCGGCCGGCAGCGGCACGCACAGCGGCGAACCGGCGATCGCCCGCGGCACCGGCGGCGGCTGCGTCTGGCAGGCCGCGAGCGTCAGCAGCGCCGCGGCGGTCGCCGCGCGAAGAAAACCGCGCACCGTCGGCTCAGCTGGCCTGGCGCCGGAAGCTCATCTCGTAGGCCGGCGCCGGACGGCCGGCGGCGTCGACCTGCGCCGGCTCGCCGCCCGCCTTGACCGTGTAGACGGCGACGCGCGCGGTGTCGCCGTCGAGCTCGATCCAGAAGAAGCCGAAGCTGTCGCCGGTCTGGAAGTAGGCCTCGTTGCGCGCCGCGTCGAGCGTCGAGCGCGCCTTCGAACCGGCGCCGGACAGGATGTGCTGGGTCTTGCCGCAGCCGGCGACCGGCTTGAGCCAGTAGAGGTTGTGATCGTGGCCGTTGAGGAAGATGTCGGCCTGATCGCAGATGGTCTGTTCGAGGAAGGCCTTGTAGTCGGCACCGCGGCAGCTGCCGCTGACCAGCACGCCCTGCAGCACGCAGATGTCGGCGCCCGAGCCGCGCTCGTAGTCGCCGGCGTTGCCGTGGTCGCCGTTGGAAATGTACGGGTGATGCGCGAGCGCGAACTTCCAGCGCGCCTGGCTCGCCGCCATGCCGTCCTGCAGGAAGGTCTGCTGCTCGGCGATGTAGGCCTGCAGCGCGTCGCCGCGCCACTCGGCATTCGGATCGTCGAGATAGTGCGTGATCGGCGAGGAGTCGATGACGAAGAACTCGGCCAGCGGCGTGCTGGCGTCGCGCGGCCAGGTCACGCTGTAGTAGCGCGCCGGCATCACCCACTTGCCGGCGGCATTGTGCGCCGACATCGCGTAATCGACCTGGGCGTCGCCGCGCGCGTTGGCGCCCCCGCCGCCGGGGATCGCCAGCGAGTTGTCGTGGTTGCCGAGCGCGACGAAGAACGGAAAGTCGAGATCCTGATACGGCGTCTCGAACGCCGCCTGGAAGATCGGATCGTCGGCCGAATCGGCGCCGGTCTCGTAGATGTTGTCGCCGGCCATCGTCGCGAAGTCACAGCCGCGCTGCGCGCAAACCGCGGCGACGACCTTGGCGACGTTGTCCGCCTCGCCGTCCGGGGCCGGCGCGCCGGTATCGCCGAGCGCGATGAAGCGCGCCTTGCCCGTGCCCGATTCGCCGCCGCCGCTCGATCCGCCGCAGGCCGCGAGCGTGCAGCTCAGCAGGGCCGTCCATAACCACTTGTTCATTTGCTTTCCCTGCCCGTCAGCAGACTGAAAATGCATTCGCAAAAAAATGCGCGGCCGTCTCGCGAAGGCCGCGCATCGATCGATCCCGGCGTGCCTACTCGACGATCAGCTTGAACTCGACGCGGCGGTTCTTGGCGCGGCCCTCGGCCGTGTCGTTCGACGCGACCGGATAGAACGGACCGTGGCCGGTGGCGACCAGGCGGCTGCCGTCGATGCCGCGCGCGATCAGGTACTGGCGCACCGACTCGGCGCGCTCCTGCGACAGCATCAGGTTGTAGGCGCGATCGCCGACGTTGTCGGTGTTGCCGACGATCTGCACGTTGACGCCGCCCTGGTTCTTGAGCGTCGCCGCGACTTCGTCGAGCAGCTTGCGCGCTTCGTCGGTGAGGATTGCCGTGTTGTTGTCGAACTGCACGCCGCTCATCGTCAGCGACTGCGCGACCATGCAGCCGCTGGCGTCGACGCTCAGACCGCGGCGCGTGCTCGGGCACTGGTCGACCTCGTCGGGCACGCCGTCGCCGTCCTCGTCGCCCGGCGTCGCCGGCGTGTCGCCGGTGACCGGGCAGCCGTGGCCGTCGACCGGCGTGCCGGCCGCCGTGCCCGGGCACAGGTCGGCGCCGTCGAGCACGCCGTCGCGATCGGAATCGACGCCGCAGTCGCTGCGCCCGGTGACCGGATCGACCACCGCGAGCTCGCATTCCTGAGGGGCAGACACTTCGTGCGCCGGCTCATTGAACAGGAAGAACAGCGGCAGCTGCAGACCCGCCGTGAAGCGGTAGTCGAGCAGGAAGTTCTTGTCAGTGCTCTGGTCGTCGAACTGGCCGAGCGCGCGCGCCTCGACGCGGGCCGCCAGACCGTTCCAGCCGAGCGGCAGCAGCACGCCGCCGCCGACGTTGAGGCCGAAGTGTTCGTGGCGATCGCCGAGCACGTCGTTCTGCACCACGCCGAAGCCGCCGAGCACGAAGGGCTTGAACTGGTAGCCGCCGCCGAAATTGCCGAAGCCCTGCTGGCCGAAGTCGTAGACCAGATCGAGCAGCAGGCCGGTCTGGTAGTCGCTCTTGCCATCGAGATCGCGGTCGCGCTTGAGGCTGTGCACCGTCACTTCCGCCGACAGGTTCTGGTGACCGTACTCGCTGAGCGGCCAGCCGAACTGCAGCTGGAAGCCCTGACCGTTGTCGGAATCGCGCGCCGAATCCGGAATCTCGTAAACGTAGCCGGCACCGACGTACGGAATGTCATGGCCCTCCGTCGTCACCGCCGCCGCCGCGCCCGCCCAGCCGATGGCCAGCGCCGCGCACACCCCGCCCGCAAATCCCCGTTTGAAGCGCATGTCAGACTCCCAAAGTTGGACGCGATTGAGAACGCGTGCAGCGTTCCGTCCTGCTCAGCTTGTTGATTGTCACCCGCCTGCTGATCGCGCGACTCTATAGGATTCGCGACGACAGCGGCAACCGCTTTTCGATGACAGCGTCTGACGCGCGCCGGCGCTAGCGGCGAGCCGCCTGCAGGGCCTGCGCGCAGTCGTGCACCAGCGCGGGACCGCGATAGATGAAGCCGGTATAGATCTGCACGAGATCGGCGCCCGCGGCCCGCTTGGCGCGCGCACCCTCGGCGCTGGTGATGCCACCGACACCGATCAGCGCGAAGTCCGTCCCGACGCGCGCGCGCAGGGCGGCGAGCGTGCGATCGGCGAGCGGCCGCAGCGGCGCGCCGGACAGGCCGCCGGCCTCGCGGGCGCGCGGATCGGCTTCGAGCCCCGGCCGGGTGATCGTGGTGTTGGTCGCGATCAGGCCGGCGATGCCGGCCTCGCGCGCGACGCGCGCGATCGCATCGAGCTGCTCGTCATCGACGTCCGGGGCGATCTTGACCAGCAGCGGCGTGTGCTTGCCGTGCTGCTGCGCGAGGCGCTCGGCCTCGGCCTTCAGCTGCGTCAGCAGCTCGCGCAGCTTGTCCTCGCTCTGCAGCTCGCGCAGGTTCTTGGTGTTCGGCGAGGAGATGTTGACAGTGACGTAGCTCGCCGCCCGATAGACCTTGCGCAGGCCGATCAGATAATCGTCGGCGGCGCGCTCGATCGGCGTGTCGAAGTTCTTGCCGATGTTGATGCCGAGCACGCCGCGGTAATCGCTCTCGGCGACGCGTTCGAGCAGGTAGTCGACACCTTTGTTGTTGAAGCCGAGCCGGTTGATGATCGCCTCGTGCTCCGGCAGGCGGAACATGCGCGGCCGCGGATTGCCCGGCTGCGGTCGCGGCGTCACCGTGCCGATCTCGACGAAGCCGAAGCCGAGCCGGCTCCAGGCGCGCAGGCACTCGCCGTTCTTGTCGAGGCCGGCGGCGAGTCCGACGCGGTTGGCAAAGCGCAGGCCGAGCAGTTCGACCGGATCGTCGACCGGCGCGCGCGCGAACGGCAGCGTCGCCAGCGCCGGCGCACGGCGCAGCGTCTCGAGCGTCAGTTCGTGCGCGCGTTCGGCGTCGAGTCGGAACAGCAGCGAGCGGGCGGCGGCGTACATGGGTCAGTCTTCCGATCGGGGGCGGGCCGCATCGGCGCAGCTGCGGCCGGCGCGGCGAGCGGCAGTCAGTCGGCCGTGGCGGCCGGCACGGCCGGCCACGCGCCGGTTCAGTGCGGCGTGAACAGATGGCCGAGCTTGGCGGCCTTGGCGTCGAGGTAGCGCTCGTTGTACGGATTGCGGCCGCTTTCCAGCGGCACGCGCTCGACGATCTCGACGCCATCGCGGCGCAGCGCGTCGAGCTTGCGCGGGTTGTTGGTCATCAGCCGGATGTGGCACAGGTCGAGACGGCGCAGCAGCTCGACGGCCAGGCCGTACTCGCGGGCGTCGGCCGGAAAGCCGAGCTGGTGATTGGCCTCGACCGTGTCGGCGCCGCGGTCCTGCAGCTCATAGGCGCGGATCTTGTTGCCGAGGCCGATGCCGCGGCCTTCCTGGCGCAAGTAAAGCACGGCGCCGCGGCCTTCCTCGGCGATCTTCTGCAGCGCCGTCTTCAGCTGCGCGCCGCAGTCGCAGCGCAGCGAGAACAGCGCATCGCCGGTCAGGCATTCGGAGTGGACGCGAATCAGCGGCGGCGGACCGGACAGCTCGCCGAGCGCGATGACGACGTGCTCCTTGCCGTCCGCGGCGCGGAAAACGGTGATCCGGAATTCGGCGAACGGCGTCGGCAGCTTCGACTCGGCGATCCGTTCCAGTACGTATTGAGGGGACTTCAAAGCGTTCTCGCGGTTCTGCGGTGCGGGTGGCGACGGGCTTCGAAGGTCCGCCACCCTGGCACGCACCGGTACGGGGCGCCAAGCATAACCGACTCGAGGCCCTGCCCGCCCCGCCGCCGGCGCCGCCCGGCCAGCGGCGGGGCGGCGCACGGCGCGGGAGGGCGGCGGCCTACTGGCCGAAGAAGTTCTGGCCGCAGACGCGCAGCGTGCGACCGTTGACCGCGCTGGCCGCCGGCGAAGCGAAGAACGTCACCGCCTCGGCGATATCCTGCGGCAGGCCGCCCTGCGACAGCGAGTTGATGCGACGGCCGACTTCGCGCGGGCCGAACGGCATCGCCGCCGTCATCGCCGTCTCGATGAAGCCCGGCGCCACCGCGTTGATCGCGCCGCCGCGGCGCGCGAAGGTCGAGGCCATGGCGTCGACGTAGCCGATCACGCCGGCCTTGGTCGCGCCGTAGTTGGTCTGGCCGGCGTTGCCGCCGATGCCGCCGATCGACGAAATGCAGACCACGCGTGCGCCATCGCGGAAGCCTTCCTTGAGCAGGCCCTCGTTGATCTTCAGGATCGCGCCGAGATTGATGTTCAGCACCATGTCCCAGAAGTGCGCCGGCATGTTGCGCAGCATCTTGTCGCGCGTGATGCCGGCGTTGTGGACGACGATATCGAGGCCGCCGAAGTTCTTGCCGACCTCGGCCGCGATGCGGCTGGCCGCGTCCGGCGCGGTGACGTCGAGCGCCAGACCGACGCCGCCGATCTTGGCCATGGTCTCGCCGAGGCCGCCTTCGGCCGACGGATGGTCCATGCCGATGACTTTGACGCCTTCACGCGCCAGCGTCTCGGCGATCGACGCGCCGATGCCGCGCGCGGCGCCGGTGACCAGCGCGATCTTGCCTTCGAGGCTGCCCGGCAGCGCGACGCCGCGCGTCTGCGGCGCCGCCAGCGGCAGCACCTGGCCGGAGATGTAGGCCGAATGCGGCGTCAGGAAGAAGCGCAGCACCGGATCGATCGCCTCGTCGGCGCCGGTCGGCACCTCGATCAGATTGGCGGTCGTGCCGTTCTTGCCGACTTCCTTGCCGAGCGAGCGGATGAAGCCGCGCAGCGCCGTCGACGCGGTCTTGGCGGCGACGTCCTGCAGCGACTCGGGCGCGCGCGACAGCAGCAGGATGCGGCCGTTGGCGGCGATGCCGCGCAGCACCGGCTGCACGAAATCGTAGAGCTCGCGCAGCTGCGCCGGCGACGACAGGCCGGAGGCGTCGAACACCACCGCGTGGTTGCGCGGCTCGCCGGCGCCTTCGGCCGGATTGCCGTGCACGGTGACGCGCTGCGCCGCGGCGGCTTCCTTCAGCGGCGCCAGACCGGAATGCTCGGGCACGATGCGCAGCGTCGCGCCGGCGCCGCTCAGGGCGGACAGCAGCGGGCCGACCAGGGTCGCGCCACGGCTCGAACCGACCAGCACCGGCTTGCCGTCGAGCGGCTGCGACTCCCACGGACCGTCGGCACGCTTCAGGCGCGGCGGCGTCGGCAGGCCGATCATCGCCGCCAGGCTCTTGCCGAAGGAGGAATGCGTGAATTCGAGGTAACGGTCGTTCATCGTGACGGGTCCGGACGCAGAAGGGGTCGAGGAAATGGACAAAATGCGAAGGCTGCGATTATGGCAAGCACCTGGTCCAGCCGACAGCGCAGCGCCACCACTGCGGTGCGACGCAAACGCCATTGACGCCCGCCGGGAGTGCAACGATAGTGAGCCGCCCGCGGCGGTCCGACTCTTCCGGGACAGACCGACGCATGACGACCGCGCCCGGACGGCAAGCCCGCCTGCGGGACGCACGCAGATGGCGCCGCGGCATCGTCCGCTCACCATATTTCAAACGAAACACATCGGTTGGGGTCATTCATGACGAAAGGCTGGAAGATCGCCGCGCTCGCGGTCGTCGTCGGCGTCGGCACTTATGTCGGCCTGGAGCTGCTGCTGCCGCATCACAAGACGGAAGTGACGCTGGAGGGCCTGCTGCCGGCCGACACGGTGTTCTCCGGCACGCTGCAGTCGCCGGCCGACGTGGCCGCTGCGACCGCGACCCCGGGCGCCGCGCAGGCCGGCGCGGCCGAGACGGCGCCGAGCGGCCCGGCAGTCAACACCGACGACGCGGCGGCGCCTGCCGCGCCGTCCGGAGCGACCGAGACCGCGACCGCACCGCCGGCGCCTGAAGCCGAGCCGGCGCCCGCGACCGAAGTCGCGGCCGCCGCGCCGGCCGCCGCGCCCGAGCCGGCACCCGCTGCGGCAACGGAAGCCGCGCCTGCCCCGGCCGAGAAGCCGGCGGCGGCCAAGCCGGCCGCCAAGGCGCGCCCGGCGCCGGCGAAGAAGGCCGGCGCCGACGCCAAGCGCGACCTCAACGCCTCGCCGTGGTGGCAGTCCGGCAGCGGCAGCGGCCTGCAGATCGTCTACGCCGGTTCCGCCGCCTACCGGCGCGCGGTCGTGGTGATGGGCAACGGCCCGTTCGGCGACGCCGGCAGCGCTAACCAGCACATCCGCGTGCTCGATGCGAACGGCAAGCGCGTCGCCGGCAGCTGGGAAGTCAGCGCCAACAACAAGGCCATGCTGCTGTTCCCGGTGGCCCGCAACGGTCGCTACCAGCTCGTCGTCGACGCCGGCCTGGCGGACGCGCAGAACCGGACGCTCGGCCAGAGCCTGAAGGGCAGCGTCCAGGTCCAGTAAGCCGCGCACCGCGGCGCTCGAGCCCGGCAAAGCCGCACCACGCGGCGGCGCACGGCCGCCGCCGCGTTCCAGGCCGGGCCGCCGTCGCTGCGGCATCGCCCGAGCCTGCCGTGCGTCAGACGCCGATCCCCGTTGGCGATGAGCCGCTGCGCGAACGCCGGCTGGCGAAAACCATCGGCCAGCGCTTGCCGAGCGACGTCGCCGGACCAGTCGCGATCGGCGGCATGATCGTCTGCCCGCTTTTGATACGCGGAGCGGCCGCCGGCACGCTCGCCGGGCCCGGAACGGCGGCGCCGGCGGCGGTTTCATAGAATCGCGGGCAGAATCCATCCCGAGAGGAGAAGCCTGCATGTCCACCCGCCTGTTCGATCTCGCCGGTCGCGTCGCCATCGTCACCGGCGCTTCGCGCGGCATCGGCGCCGCCACTGCCCGCCTGCTCGCCGAACAGGGCGCGCACGTGGTGCTCGCGTCGCGCAAGATCGAGGATCTCGAAAAGGTGCGTGACGAGATCGCCGCCGCCGGCGGCAAGGCCAGCGCGATCGCCGCGCACGGCGGCGTCAGCGAGGATCTGCAGCGGCTCGTCGCCGAGACCGTCGCCGCGCTCGGCCGGCTCGACATCCTCGTCAACAATGCCGCGACCAATCCGCACTTCGGCCATATCGCCGAGACGCCGATGGCGATGGTCGACAAGACCGTGCAGGTCAATCTGCGCGGCTACTTCGAGCTGTCCTCGCTCGCCGCCCGGCAGATGAAGCAGCACGGCGGCGGCGCGATCGTCAACATCGCCAGCATCAACGGCGTCAAGCCGGGTCTCTACCAGGGCATCTACTCGATCACCAAGGCCGCCGTCATCAACATGACGCAGGCCTTCGCCAAGGAATGCGCGGCCTGGAACGTGCGCGTCAACGCCGTGCTGCCGGGCCTCACCGACACCAAGTTCGCGTCGGCGCTGACCCGGAACGAGCAGATCCTCAAGCCGGCGCTGCAGATGATCCCGCTCGGCCGCATGGCGCAGCCGCAGGAGATCGCCCCGGCGGTGCTGTTCCTGGCCTCCGACGCGGCCAGCTACGTCACCGGCACGACGCTGACCGTCGACGGCGGCCTGCTCGGCTGCGGCGGCCTGTAGGCGCCGACCGGCATCGGCGCGGCGCGCCGCCCCCCTGCTCGGCGGCGCCGGGCATCGCCGCCGCCCGCAGCGCGTCGGGCGCGGCCGCCACGCCTACGGCAGCAGCACCGTCGAGCCGTGCGTGCGCCGCGCCTCGAGATCGCGATGCGCCTGCGCCGCGTCGCGCAGCGCGTAGGTCTGGCCGATCGCGATGCGCACGGCGCCGCGGCGCACGACGTCGAACAGCGCGTTCGCGCAGGCGGCCAGCTCGGCCGGCGTGGCGATGTAGTCGACGAGTCGCGGCCGCGTCAGGAACAGCGAGCCCTTGCTCGCCAGCAGGCCCGGCGAGACCGGCTCGACCGCGCCCGAGGCATTGCCGAAGCTGACCAGCATGCCGCGCGGCGCGAGGCTGTCGAGCGAGGCGGCGAAGGTGTCGCGGCCGACGCCGTCATAGACCACCGGCACGCCATGGCCGCCGGTCAGCTCGCGCACGCGGGCGGCGACGTCCTCGTCGCGGTAGTGGATGACGTGATCGCAGCCGTGCGCGCGCGCCAGCTGCGCTTTTTCCTCGCTGCCGACGGTCCCGATCACGGTCGCGCCGAGGTGCTTGAGCCACTGCGTCGCGATCAGGCCGACGCCGCCGGCGGCGGCGTGCAGCAGCACAGTCTGGCCGCGCTGCACCGGATACAGGCGGCGCAGCAGGTACTCGGCCGTCATGCCCTGCAGCATCATCGCCGCCGCCGTGCGCATGTCGATGTCGTCCGGCAGGCGCACCAGGCAGGCCGCCGGAAACAGACGCTGCTCGGCATAGGCGCCGAGCGGCCCAGTGCCACCGTAGGCGACGCGGTCGCCGATCGCGAAGCCCTGCACGCCGGCGCCGACCGCGACGATGCGTCCGGCGCCTTCCGTGCCGAGCGCGGACGGCAGCGCCACCGGGTACAGGCCGCTGCGGTGATAGGTGTCGATGTAGTTCAGGCCGATCGCCTCGTGGCGGATCAGCACCTCGCCCGGCCCCGGCGGCGCGAGCTCGAGCGTGTCCCACTGCAGCGCGTCCGGGCCGCCGTGGGCATGAATGCGAATGGCGCGGGTCGTCGGCTTCATGGCGTCGTGTCTCCGGCGGCGAGGCCGCGATACAGCGAAAGATAGGCTTGCGCCGAAGCGCGCCACGAGAAGTCACGCGTCATGCCGGCGTGGCGCAGGCGGGCGCGCGTATCGGCCTGCTCGTAAAGCTGCAGCGCGCGGCGCACGCCGTAGAGCAGGCCGCCGGCATCGGCATCATTGAACAGCACGCCGCTGGCGCGGCCGTCGGCGAGGCTCGCGGCGTCGGCATCGACCACGGTATCGATCAGGCCGCCAGTGCGGCGCACGACCGGGATCGCGCCATAGCGCTGCGCGTACATCTGGTTGAGGCCGCAGGGCTCGAAGCGCGACGGCATCAGCACCAGGTCGGCGGCGGCATTGAGGCGGTGCGACAGGCGCTCGTCGTGGGCGATGCGCAAGGCGACGCGGCCGGCCGGTGCGCGTGCGGCGAAGTCCTGCAGCCGGCGCTGCAGCGCGGCGTCGCCGCTGGCCAGCAGCGCGTACTGCGCCGGCAGCTGCAGCAGCTCGTCCTGCGCGGCGGCGATCAGGTCGGCGCCCTTCTGCTCGGCGAGCCGGCCGATGAACACGACCAGCGGCCAGTCGCCCGGCGCGAGGCCCAGTTCGGCCTGCAGCAGGTATTTGTTGGCAGCCTTGCCGGCGGCGACGTCGTCGAGGCCGTAGCGGCGCTCGATCAAGGGATCGCGGCGCGGATCCCAGATCTCGGTGTCGATGCCGTTGGTGATGCCGCGCAGCACCGCGGCGCGCCAGCGCAGCACGCCGTCGAGGCCATGGCCGTACTCGGGCGTCTGGATCTCGCGCGCGTAGCTCGGGCTGACCGTGGTCAGCGCATCGCTGTAGACGATGCCGGCCTTCATGCACGACCAGCGCCCCCAGAACTCCAGGCCGTCCGGCGTCCACCAGGCCTCCGGCAGTTGCAGCGCCTGGTACTGCGCCCGCTCGAACTGGCCCTGATAAGCGAGGTTGTGGATCGTGTAGACCAGCGCCGGACGCGGCTGCGCCGAACGCAGCCAGGGCGCGGCGAGCGCCGCCTGCCAGTCGTGCAGGTGGACGACGTCCGGCGCGAAGTCCGCGTCGAAGCCGCGACCGAGCGCGGCGACCGCCTGCGCAAAGCAGGCGAAACGCAGGGCGTTGTCGGCAAATTCCACGCCTGCGGCATCGCGGTACGGATCGCCGTCGCGCTCGTAGAGCCCGGCGTCGGCGACCAGATACACCGGCCGCTCGTCGAGCGTGCCGCACCACAGCTCGAGCGTGCGGCTGTGCGCCGTCAGCGTGCCGAGCGCGCGCCGCTGCGCCAGGCGCCCCTGCAGGCCGCGGTAGGCGGGCAGCACGACGCGGGCGTCGCAGCCGAGCGCACGCTGCGCCGGCGGCAGCGCGCCGATGACGTCGGCGAGCCCGCCGGTCTTGACCAGCGGAAAACATTCGGAGGCCGCGTGCAGGACGTTCATGGGCTTGGTTCGGATCGTGCTAGGACTTCATCGTCGAGCGCAATCCGCATAGTTTAGAGCGCGGCTGGCGCGCCGACCCGAGGCGCCGCGAATTTCCTTTCACCCGCGGACGCGCGATAGTTCGGTACGCAGCCGCACGGCGACGGGTCGTGGCCTGCGTTGTGCTTGCGTCTTCGCTCGGCGAATCCAGATACGGGAGTCCGCATGACCGGTAACCGCGAAACACGCTTCGTCAGCCGCCTGACACGCGAGACGCTCGCGCTGGTGATGGCCGGCGGACGCGGCACCCGTCTGATGCAGCTGACCTCGGCGCGCGCCAAGCCGGCGGTGCCGTTCGGCGGCAAGTTCCGCATCATCGACTTCACGCTGTCGAACTGCATCAACAGCGGCATCCGCCGCATCGGCGTGCTGACCCAGTACAAGAGCAATTCACTGCTGCGGCCGCTGCAGCTGGGCTGGAGCTTCCTGCGCGGCCAGCTCGGCGAGTTCGTCGAGTTGCTGCCGGCCGAGCAGCGCGGCGAGATCGCCTCGTGGTACGCCGGCACCGCCGACGCCGTCTACCAGAATCTCGACTTCATCAAGGAACACCAGCCGGCCTACGTGCTGATCCTCGCCGGCGATCACGTCTACAAGATGGACTACGGCCGCATGCTCGCGCACCACGCACGCACCGGCGCGATGATCACGGTCGGCTGCCTGGAGGTACCGCTGCAGGAGGCCAGCGCCTTCGGCGTCATGCAGATCGACGAGAACACCCGCGTGCGCCGCTTCGACGAAAAGCCGCGCGACCCGCAGCCGATTCCCGGCAAGCCGGACCGCGCGCTCGCCAGCATGGGCATCTACGTGTTCGACGCCCACTTCCTGCTGCGCTGGCTGCTGCGCGACGCCGGCATCGCCGAGTCGAGCCACGACTTCGGCAAGGACGTGGTGCCTTCGGCGATCGCCGAAGGCGGCGTCTACGCCTACGAATTCACCGATCTCTACGATCCGGCGCGGCAGGGCTACTGGCGCGACGTCGGCACCGTCGACGCCTACTGGCAGGCGAATCTCGAGCTGACCGACGTCACGCCGGAGCTGAACCTCTACGACGAGGAATGGCCGATCTGGACGCACACGCCGCAGGTGCCGCCGGCCAAGTTCGTGTTCGACGATCCCGAGCGGCGCGGCTGCGCGACCGACTCGCTGATCAGCGGCGGCTGCATCGTCTCCGGCGCCCAGGTCCGACGCAGCGTGCTGTTCTCGCGCGTGCGCGTCGACAGCGGCAGCCGGATCGAAGAAACGCTGCTGCTGCCCGACGTGCGCGTCGGCCGCAACTGCCGCGTGCGCAAGGCGATCATCGACGAAGGCTGCGAGCTGCCGGACGGCACCGTGATCGGCGAAGACCGCGAGCGCGATGCCCGCCTGTTCCACGTCAGCGAAGGCGGTGTCACACTGGTGACGCGCGAGATGCTGCTCGCTTGAAGCCGGCCAGCGCCATGAGCGTCGCGTTCATGCGCCAGTCATGCCGGGGTGACGAGACTGCCCCGGCGCCCGCCATCCGTTCCGACCGCGCCCGTTCGATGCTGCCGATCCGCCACGTCGCGCCTCCGTCGCCCGCGCCCTGCCGCTGCCCCGCCGCGCTCGGGCGTAGTGCAGTGCAGGATCCGAGATGACCGCCCGCCCACCAGATCCGAGCGATGCCGGCGTCGACGCCAGCGCCGGCTTCGGCGATGACCCGCTCTGGTACAAGGACGCGGTCATCTACCAGGTGCACGTCAAGAGCTTCTACGACGCCAACGGCGACGGCATCGGCGACTTCGCCGGCCTGATCGACAAGCTCGACTACATCGCCGGACTCGGCGTCAACGCGATCTGGCTGCTACCGTTCTACCCGTCGCCGCGCCGCGACGACGGCTACGACATCGCCGACTATCTCGGCGTGCACCCGGACTACGGCACGCTCGCCGACGCGCGCCGCTTCGTGCACGAAGCACACCGGCGCGGCCTGCGCGTCATCACCGAGCTGGTCATCAACCACACCTCCGACCAGCATCCCTGGTTCCAGCGCGCGCGGCGCGCGCGGCCCGGCTCGGCGTGGCGCAATTTCTACGTGTGGTCCGACGACGAGCAGCGCTACGCCGGCACGCGCATCATCTTCCTCGACACCGAGAAGTCGAACTGGACCTGGGATCCGGTCGCCGGCGCCTACTACTGGCACCGCTTCTACGCGCATCAGCCCGACCTCAACTTCGACAATCCGCAGGTGCTGAAGGCAGTGCTCGGCGTGATGCGCCGCTGGCTGGAACTCGGCGTCGACGGCCTGCGTCTCGACGCCGTGCCGTATCTGATCGAACGCGAAGGCACCAGCAACGAAAACCTGCCGGAGACCCATGCGATCCTCCGGCGCATCCGCGCCGAGCTCGATGCCCGCTTCCCGGGCCGCATGCTGCTCGCCGAAGCCAATCAGTGGCCGGAGGACACCCAGCACTACTTCGGCGGCAAGCCCGCGGACAAGTCCGCGGGCGGCGGCGGCGATCCGACCGGCGACGGCAAGGCCGAGATCGTCGGCGACGAATGCCACATGGCCTTCCACTTTCCGCTGATGCCGCGCATGTACATGGCGCTCGCGCAGGAAGACCGCTTCCCGATCACCGACATCCTGCGCCAGACGCCGGAGATCCCGGCCAACTGCCAGTGGGCGATCTTCCTGCGCAACCACGACGAGCTGACGCTGGAGATGGTCACCGACAAGGAACGCGACTATCTGTGGAGCGTCTATGCCTCGGACAAGCGCGCACGGCTCAATCTCGGCATCCGCCGCCGTCTCGCGCCGCTGCTCGAGCGCGACCGCCGCCGCATCGAGCTGCTGAACTCTCTGCTGCTGTCGATGCCCGGCACGCCGGTCATCTACTACGGCGACGAGATCGGCATGGGCGACAACATCCATCTCGGCGACCGCGACGGCGTGCGCACGCCGATGCAGTGGTCGCCGGACCGCAACGGCGGCTTCTCGGAGGCCGATCCCGAGCAGCTGGTGCTGCCGCCGAACATGGGCACCCTGTATGGCTTCGACGCCGTCAACGTCGAGGCCCAGCAGCGTGATCCGCATTCGCTGCTGAACTGGATGCGGCGCCTGCTGGCGATCCGCAAGCGCACGCACGTGTTCGGCCGCGGCAGCATCAAGCTGCTCTATCCGCGCAACCGGCGCATCCTCGCCTACCTGCGCGAGTACACCGGGCCCGACGGCCTCACGCAGACGGTGCTGTGCGTCGCCAACGTCTCGCGCACGGCGCAGGCCGTCGAGCTCGAGCTGCCGGCGCTCGCCGGCCGCGTGCCGGTCGAGATGATCGGCGGTTCGGCGTTTCCGCAGATCGGCCAGCTGCCGTATCTGCTGACGCTGCCGCCGCTCGGCTTCTACTGGTTCTGGCTGGCGCCGGCCACGCAGCTGCCGGTGTGGTACGCGCCGCAGCCCGAGCCGCTGCCGGACCTGCAGACGCTGGTGCTGCGCCGCGACCTCGCCGAACTGCTCGACGCGCCGCTGCGCACGATGATCGAGCGCGACATCCTGCCGAGCTATCTCGCCAAGCGGCGCTGGTTCCCGGCGCGCGACGGCGCGCCGCTGCCGCACGCGCGCTTCGCCCACGTCGCGCTGCTGCGCACGTTCGCGCGACCGCTGCTGTTCGCCTGCGTCGAGGTCGACGGCGGCGAGCGCTATCAGCTGCCGCTCGGCCTGCTGCCGGAAGAGGAGCAGATCTCGGCGCTGCCGTTCCAGCTGGCGCTGGCGCGCGTGCGGCGCGGCCCGCGCGTCGCCTATCTGACCGACGCCTACTCGCTCGACGCCTACGCGCGCGGCCTGGTCGCCCATCTCGGCGATGCGCCGCTGCCGCTGCCCGACGGCCGGCTGCGCTTCGCCGCCTCGCCCGACGGCGCGGCGCTGCAGCTGCCGGCCGACGCCGAGGTCCGGCGCATCGCCGCCGAACGCGCGAACAGTTCGCTGATCGTCGGCGAGAAGGTCATCGTCAAGATCGTCCGCCACCTGCTCGACGGCCCGCATCCGGAAGCGGAGATGGACCGCCATCTCGCCGCCGCCGGCTATCCGAACATCGCGCCGCTGCTCGGCGAGATCGTCTACGAGCCCACGCACGGCGCGCCGATGACGCTGGCGCTCGTGCATGCCTTCGTGCACAACCAGGGCGACGCCTGGACCTGGGTCCAGAACCTGCTGGCGCGGGCGATGCACGACGCCACCCAGGGCGGCCAGCCGAGCGGCAGCGGCTTCGAGCGGCGCGGCGATGCCCTCGCCGAGATCGTCGAGCGGCTTGCCCAGCTCGGCGAGCGTCTGGCGGCGATGCATGCCCTGCTGGCGCAGCCCGGCGACGATCCGGCGTTCGCGCCGGCGACTGCCGACGCCGCCGCCTGCGCACGCTGGTCGGCGCAGGTACACGCGCATCTGGCGTCCGCGTTCGCGGCGCTCGAGGCGCGTGCCGAAGCGGCCGAGCCGGATGCCGCGGCGCTGGCGCGGCCGCTGCTCGCGCAGCGCGCCGCGATCGAGGCCCGCGTCGCCGCGCTCGCCGCGCGCGGCGTCGGCGCGCCGATGACACGCACGCACGGCGATCTGCATCTGGGCGAGATCCTCATCGTCCAGGATCAGCTGTACTTCATCGACTTCGAAGGCGCGGCCGCGCAGCCGGCCGCCGAACGCCGCGCCAGAACCAGTCCGCTGCGCGACGTCGCGTCACTGCTCGGCTCGCTCGAGCGCGCGGCCGACGCCGCGCTCGGTGCCGATGACGCCGCGCTCGGCGACGGCGAAGGCGCGCAGCGCCGCGAGGTCGCCGAGCACTTCCGCACGCAGGCCGCGACGAGCTTCCTCGCCGCCTACGCGGCGGCGTCACCCGCCGCCGCGCCGCCGCGCCGCGATGCGCTGCTCGAGCTGTTCGGCATCGAAACCGCAGCCTTGCAGCTGCTGCGCGTCGCACACGGCACGCCGGCCGAGTGGGCGACGGCGCTGCAGCACTTCCATCGCCGCACGCTCGGCACCGTCAAGGAGTCCACGCCGTGAACGACCTGTCGCAAGCCGCTGACGACCGCGGCCTGCTGCTGCCCGAGGCGCCGCTCGCCGCGCTCGGCGGCGGCTACTGCGGCGATCCGTTCGCCTGGCTCGGTCCGCACCCCGATGCCGGCAACGGCACTACCGTCGTGCGCGCCTACGTGCCCGGCGTCGAGCGCATCGATCTGCTCGGCCGCGACGGCGCGCCGCTGGCGACGATGCGGCCGATCCAGATTCCCGGCCTGCATGCCGCGCGCATCGCCGGCGGCACCGCCTACCGGCTGCGCCTGCACTGGCCGGGCCTCGAACAGGAGAGCGAGGACCCCTACGCTTTCGGCCTGCTGCTCGGCGAGCTGGACCTGTATCTGATCGGCGAAGGCAGCCACCGCGAACTCGGCCGCTGCCTCGGCGCGCAGGCGACGACGGTCGACGGCATCGCCGGCGTGCGCTTCGCCGTCTGGGCGCCGAACGCGCGGCGCGTATCGGTGGTCGGCGACTTCAACAGCTGGGACGGCCGCCGTCACCTGATGCGCCTGCGCAAGCCGGCCGGCGTCTGGGAACTGTTCGTGCCGCGCCTCGCGCCGGGCACGCGCTACAAGTACGAGGTGCTCGGCGCGCAGGGCCTGCTGCCGCTCAAGGCCGACCCGGTCGCGCTGCAGAGCGAGACGGCACCGGGCACCGCCTCGGTGGTCGCCGCGCCCGATCGCCACGTCTGGCAGGACCAGGCGTGGATGGCGGCGCGTGCGCAGCGGCAGTCGCCGCAGGCGCCGCTGTCGGTCTACGAGGTGCACGCCGGCTCGTGGCGCCGTCGCTGGGACGCCGGACGGCCGCCGCCGGACTGGGACGAGCTGGCCGAGCAGCTGATTCCGTACGTCGCCGGACTCGGCTTCACGCATATCGAGCTGCTGCCGGTGATGTCGCATCCGTTCGGCGGCTCCTGGGGCTACCAGCCGCTCGGCCTGTATGCGCCGCAGGCCGAGTTCGGCGATCCGGACGCGCTGCGGCGTTTCGTCGACCGCGCGCACGGCGCCGGCCTCGGCGTGATTCTCGACTGGGTGCCGGCGCATTTTCCGACCGACGTGCACGGCCTCGCCCGCTTCGACGGCACCGCACTGTACGAGCACGAAGACCCGCGCGAAGGTTTCCACCAGGACTGGAACACGCTGATCTACAACCTCGGCCGCCGCGAGGTGCACGGCTTCATGCTGTCGAGCGCGCTGCACTGGCTGGAGCGCTATCACATCGACGGCCTGCGCGTCGACGCCGTCGCCTCGATGCTCTACCGCGACTATTCGCGGCAGCCGGGCGAATGGATCCCGAACCGCTACGGCGGCCGCGAGAACCTCGAGAACGTCGACTTCCTGCGCCATCTCAACGACGTCGTGCACGAGCGCTGTCCCGGCGCGCTGATGATCGCCGAGGAGTCGACGGCCTGGCCCGGCGTGTCGCGGCCGACGCGCGACGGCGGCCTCGGCTTCTCGTACAAATGGAACATGGGCTGGATGCACGACACGCTGCAGTACATCCGCCGCGACCCGGTGCACCGCCATCATCATCACGACGAGCTGACCTTCGGCCTGATCTACGCCTTCTCCGAGAACTTCGTGCTGCCGCTGTCGCACGACGAGGTCGTGCACGGCAAGGGCTCGCTGCTCGGCAAGATGCCGGGCGACCGCTGGCAGCGCTTCGCCAATCTGCGTGCCTATTTCGGCTTCATGTGGTCGCATCCGGGCAAAAAGCTGCTGTTCATGGGCGGCGAGCTGGCGCAGACGCGCGAATGGGACCACGACGCCGAGCTCGACTGGGGCGCGCTCGCCGATCCGCTGCACGCCGGCATGCAGCGCCTGGTCGCCGATCTGAACCGCCTCTACGTCGCCGAACCGGCGCTGCACGTCGCCGACTGCGAAAGCCGCGGCTTTCACTGGCTGGTCGGCGACGACCGCGCCAACAGCGTCTACGCCTACGTCCGCTACGGCGACGACGCCGCGCCGCCGGTGATGGCGATCTGCAATTTCACGCCGGTGGCGCGGCGCGGCTATCGCCTCGGCTGTCCGCGTACCGGCCGCTGGCGCGAGATCCTCAACACCGACTCGCGCCATTACGGCGGCAGCGACATCGGCAACGCCGGCGAGCTGCAGGCCGGCGGCGATCCGCGCCACGGCCAGCCGTTCTCGCTGGCGCTCGACCTGCCGCCGCTGGCCGTGGTCTGGCTGCGGCATGAATCCTGAATGAGCTTTAGCCGATGCGCGCCGGCCGGCGTCGGCCCGCGCCGGCGCCGCCACCGCGACAAGGAACCGCCCGATGTCCCTCGACCTCCCCGACCGACTGCTGCCGCCGACGCCGCAACAGACCGACGGCCCGCTCGGCGCGCACTGGGATGGGCGCGGCACGCAGTTCGCGGTGTTCTCGGAAAGCGCCGATCTCATCGAACTGTGCCTGTTCGACACCGCCGGCCGTCACGAGCTGCGCCTGCCGATGCCCGAGTGCGTCGACGGCGTCTGGCGCGGCTATCTGCCGAACGCGCGGCCCGGCCAGCGCTACGGCTACCGCGCCTACGGCACCTACGAGCCGCGCGCCGGCAAGCGCTTCAACCCGCACAAGCTGCTGGTCGACCCCTACGCGCGCCAGCTCGCCGGCGAGCTCAAATGGCACGACGCGCTGTATGGCTACAAGGTCGGCTCGCCGCGCGGCGATCTCTCGTTCGACCGCCGCGACAGCGCCGCCTACGTGCCGAAGGCGGTGATCGTCGACGAGCATTTCGACTGGGGCAATGACCATCCGCCGCGCGTGCCCTGGGCGCAGAGCACGATCTACGAGCTGCACGTGCGCGGCTACACCATGCGCGGCGACGGCTACTTCGAGCACGACCGCGGCACCTTCGGCGCGCTCGGCCATCCGCGCACGATCGACTACCTCAAGCGCCTCGGCATCACCGCCGTCGAGCTGCTGCCGGTCCACGCCTTCGTCCGCGACCGCTATCTCGTCGAGCGCGGCCTCACCAATTACTGGGGCTACAACACGCTCGCCTTCTTCACCCCGGAGCGCGCCTACCTGTCGGATGGCACGCTCGGCCAGGTGAAGTGGGCGATCCGGCAGCTGCACGCCGCCGGCATCGAGGTGATCCTCGACGTCGTCTACAACCACACCTGCGAAGGCAGCCAGCTCGGCCCGACGCTGTCGCTGCGCGGCCTCGACAACGCCGCCTACTACCGCCTGCTGCCGAGCGATCCGCGCCAATACATCAACGACACCGGCTGCGGCAATACCGTCAACCTCAGCCATCCGGCGACGATCCGCCTGGTCATGGACTCGCTGCGCTACTGGGTGCAGGAGTTCCATGTCGACGGCTTCCGCTTCGACCTCGGCGTCACGCTGGGCCGCGAGGACAACGGCTACACGCCGGGCGCCGGCTTCTTCGACGCGCTGATGCAGGACCCGGTGCTGGCGCGCGTCAAGCTGATCTCCGAACCCTGGGACATCGGCCCCGGCGGCTACCAGATCGGCAACCATCCGGCCGGCATGGCGGAGTGGAACGGCAAGTTCCGCGACGACGTGCGCCGCTACTGGAAGGGCGACGCCGGCATGCGGCCGGCGCTCGCCGCGCGCCTGCAGGGCTCGGCGGAGATGTTCGACCATCACCGCCGCCGGCCATGGGCCAGCGTCAACTTCGTCACCGCGCACGACGGCTTCACGCTCGAGGATCTGGTCAGCTACAACGCCAAGCACAACGAAGCCAACGCCGAGGACAACCGCGACGGCAGCGACGACAACGACAGCTCCAACTGGGGCGTCGAGGGCGCGACGACCGATGCCGCGACCATCGCTCAGCGCGAGCGCACCAAGCGCGCGCTGCTGGCGACGCTGCTGGTCGCGCACGGCACGCCGATGCTGCTGGCCGGCGACGAATTCGGACAGACGCAGGACGGCAACAACAACGCCTACTGTCAGGACAACGAGGTCGCCTGGCTCGACTGGTCGCGCGCCGAGACGCCGCGCGGCGCGGCGCTGCGCGACTTCGTCGCCCGCGTGCTGGCGCTGCGCCGCGAGTATCCGCTGCTGCAGGGCCACTACTTCCAGCACGCGCGCATCGAGTACGCGCCGGGCCTGCGCGACGTGTTCTGGTTCGACGAGGACGGCATCGAGCTCAACGAAGACGACTGGAACAATCCGAACGCGCGTCTGCTCGGCCTGCGCCGCGCCGGCCCCAGCCCCGCGCACGAGCAGACGCTCGACATCGTCGTCGCGCTGTTCAACGCCGACGGCAGCACCTACCGCTTCGACCTGCCGCCGCCGGCCCTCGATTACCGGCTGCTGCTCGACACCGGCGCGCCCGAGCGACGCGAGCTGCACATCGCCGACGGCAGCGTCGACGTCGCCGGCCACAGCCTGATGCTGCTCGCCGCGCGCGTCGAGCGTGCCGCGCTGGCGCCCGGCGCCGGCATCGCCGCCAACGAGCCGCGCGTGCTCGCCGCCGAGGACGACGACGAGGCGCAGGCCGCATGAGCCGCCACGCGTACGGCCTGCCGTTCGGCGCCGAGCTGCGTGCTGATGGCGTCCATACGCGTTTCCGCCTGCATGCGCCGGCGCAGCGCGCCGTCGCGCTGCTGCTCGACGACGGTCCGCCGCAGCCGATGCGGCGCGACGCCGCCGGCGACTTCGATCTGGAAACCGTGGCGCCGCCCGGCAGCCGCTACCGCTACCGCCTCGACGACGGCCTCGCGGTGCCCGATCCGGCGGCGCGCGCAGGACGGCGACGTGCACGGCGCGAGCCTGGTCGTCGATCCGCGCGCCTATCGCTGGCGCCACGACGGCTGGCGCGGCCGGCCCTGGCACGAGACCGTGCTCTATGAGCTGCACGCCGGCTGCTGCGGCGGCTACGGCGGCGTCGCCGCGCAGCTGCCGGCGCTCGCCGCGCTCGGCATCACCGCGATCGAACTGATGCCGCTCGCCGAGTTTCCCGGCACGCGCAACTGGGGCTACGACGGCGTGCTGCCGTACGCGCCGGAGGCCTCGTACGGCGCGCCGGATGCGCTCAAGGCGCTGATCGACGACGCGCATGGTCTCGGCCTGATGGTGTTCGTCGACGTCGTCTACAACCATTTCGGCCCGGACGGCAACTACCTGCACACCTACGCGCCGGATTTCTTCCGCCGCGACCGCCACACGCCGTGGGGCGCCGCAATCGATTTCCGGCAGCGCGCGGTGCGCGAATACTTCATCGGCAACGCGCTGTACTGGCTGCTCGAATACCGCGTCGACGGATTGCGTCTGGACGCCGTGCACGCGATCAAGGAACGCGACTTCGTCGAGGAGCTCGCCCGGCGCGTGCGCGCCGCCACCGAACCGGGCCGTCACGTCCATCTGGTGCTCGAAAACGAGCACAACGACGCCGCGCTGCTCGACGCCGGCTACGACGCGCAGTGGAACGACGATGCCCACAACCTGCTGCACGTCCTGCTGACCGGCGAACACGAGGGCTATTACGCGCCTTACGCCGAACGGCCGGCGCGCCGCCTCGCGCGCGTGCTCGCCGAGGGCTGCGCCGACCAGGGCGAAGCCGAGCCGCGCAGCGGCCGGCGGCGCGGCGCGCCGAGCGGCCCTCTGCCGCCGCAGGCTTTCGTCTGCTTCCTGCAGAACCACGACCAGATCGGCAACCGCGCGTTCGGCGAACGCCTGATCGACCTCGCCGCGCCGGACGCGCTGCGCGCCGCCGTCGCGCTGCAGCTGCTGTGCCCGCAGATTCCGCTGCTGTTCATGGGCGAGGAATGGGGCTGCCACACGCCGTTCCTGTTCTTCACCGACCATGCGCCCGAACTGGCCGCCCGGGTGGTGGCCGGCCGCCGCGCCGAGTTCGGGCGCTTCAGCGCCTTCGCCGATCCGCGCCAGCGCGCGCGCATCCCCGATCCGAACGCGCCGGCGATGTTCGCGCGCTCGTGTCCGGACTTTCGCGAGGCGCAGCGCGGTGCGCACGCCGCGTGGCGCGCCTATTACGGCGCGCTGCTGGCGCTGCGCCACGCGCAGCTCGTGCCGCGCCTGCCGGGCACGCGCAGCCTCGGTGCCGAGGCGCTGAACGAACGCGCCGTCGCGGCGCGCTGGCGGCTCGGCGACGGCGCCGTGCTGACGATCGTGCTGCAGCTCGGCAACGTCGCGCTGCCCGCCGCGGCGCCGGCCGGGCGGCTGCTGATCGAAAGCCGCACCGGTGCCGCCGCGGCGCTGGCGCGCGGCGAGCTCGCGGGCGCCGCCTGCTGCGTCTTTCTCGATGAACCCCGACCGGAGTCCGCATGAGCGACACCGCCCTGCAGCACCTCGCCGAGCGCGCAGGCATCGCGCTGCGCTGGACCGATTACCGCGGCACGCCGCACGGCGTCGGCGACGACACGCTGCGCGCCCTGCTCGGGGCGCTGGAGATTCCGTGCGCGACGCCGGCGCAGATCGCCGACAGCGAAGCGCGGCTGAACGCCGAGGACGCCGATCCGCTGCGCGCGCCGCTGCTGACCGCGGTCGCCGGCGCGCACTGGTCGCTGGCCGCACCGGCGCTCGCCGGCCGGCGCCTGCCGGTGCGTCTCGAGGACGGCGGCAGGCACGAACTGGCCTTCGCGGCCGACGGCGCCGGCGTACGCGCGGCGATGACGCTGCCGCCGGGCTATCACCGCCTCGTGCTCGACGACGGCGAGCGCACGCTCGCGGTGGCGCCGGCGCGCGCCTGGAGCATGGGCGACGCCTGCGGCGAACGCCGCGCCTGGGGCCTGGCAACGCAGCTCTACGCGCTGCGCCGCCGCGGCGATCTCGGCATCGGCGATTTCACGGCGCTCGCCGACTTCGTCGAGCGCGCCGCCGCACGCGGCGCCGACGCCGTCGCGGTCAGCCCGGTGCATGCGCTGTTCTCGGCCGACGTGCAGCACTACAGCCCGTATGCGCCGTCGAGCCGCCTGTTCTTCAACGTCCTGCACGCCGACCCGGCGCTGCTGCTCGGCAGCGCGCCAACGCAGGCGCTGCTCGGCGAGCTCGGCCTCGGCGATGAAGCGGC
The DNA here is from genome assembly GCF_000382285.1 of Solimonas variicoloris DSM 15731. GTDB lineage: Bacteria > Pseudomonadota > Gammaproteobacteria > Nevskiales > Nevskiaceae > Solimonas > Solimonas variicoloris. The sequence goes on from NZ_KB907927.1 coordinate 330,302, forward strand.
GCGCCTCGAAGCGCTGCCGCTGGTCGACTGGCCGGCGAGCGGGCGCGCGCGCCTGGCGCTGCTGCGCGCCGCCCACGCGCGGCTGGCGGCGCGCCTGGGTACGGACGACCCGCTCGGCCTCGAGTTCCGGCGCTTCGTCGACGACGGCGGCGAAGCGCTGCTCGATCACGCCCGCTTCGAAGTACTGCACGCGCAGCAGCTCGCGCAGGGCCGCTGGTCGTGGCGCGAATGGCCGGCCGAGCTGCGCGATCCGCGCAGCGCCGCCGTCGCGGCCGCCGTCGCGACGCAGGCCGACGCGCTGCAGTTCCACCTGTTCGCGCAATGGCTCGCGGCGCGCGGCCTGGCGCAGGCGCAGCGCGCGGCACGCGACGCCGGCATGGCGATCGGCCTGATCGGCGATCTGGCGGTCGGCACCGACAGCGGCGGCAGCCACGCCTGGAGCCGCCAGGCCGACATGCTCGGCGGCCTGTCGGTCGGCGCGCCGCCCGATCTGCTCAACGCGCTCGGCCAGAGCTGGGGCCTGACCGCGTTCTCGCCGCGCGCCATGCGCCGCCACGGCTTCAGCGCCTTCATCGAGCTGCTGCGCGCGGCGCTGCGCCACGTCGGCGGCCTGCGCATCGACCACGTGCTCGGCCTGATGCGCCTGTGGCTGGTGCCGCAGGGCGCGCACGCGACCGAGGGCGCCTACCTGAAGTGCCCGTTCGACGATCTGCTGCGCCTGGTCGCGCTCGAATCGCACCGGCATCGCGCGGTGATCGTCGGCGAGGATCTCGGCACCGTGCCCGACGGCATTCGCGAGGCCTTGTACGGCTGCGGCCTGATGGGCATGCGCGTGCTCTGGTTCGAAACCGATCACGGCCTCTACGTCGAGCCGTCGCGCTGGCCGCGCGAGGCAATGGCGACCACCACCACGCACGATCTGCCGACCGTCGCCGGCTGGTGGCACGGCCGCGATCTCGACTGGCGCGCGCAGCTGAACCTGTTCGCGCCCGACAGCGACCACGGGCACGAATACACGCAGCGTGCGGACGAGCGCGTCAGGCTGTGGGCGGCGTTCCGCCATGCCGGGGTCGCCGCAGCCGCGTCGCCACCACCGCCGGACCAGCCGGACGACGCGATCGACGCGGCCCTGCGCTTCGTCGCGCGCACGCCGGCGGAGCTGGCGATCGTGCCGGTCGAGGACATCGCCGGCATCGTCGAGCAGCCGAACCTGCCGGGCACCACCGTCGAGCATCCGAACTGGCGCCGGCGTCTGCCCGCCGAGACCGCGACGCTGTTCGCGCAGGCGCACGCCGACCGGCGCCTCGACCTGCTCGCCACCGAGCGGCCGCCGCGCGGCTAGACCGGCGGCGACGCGCACGCGCCGCCGTGCGTCAGGCCCAGACCGCGGCGCCGAGTTCGCCGGGATGCGACATCGCCGGATGCGTCGGCCGCATGCGCACGCGCAGGCCCTGCCGGCCGGCGAGCGGCTCGAGCGTGCCGGTGAAGCGGACCGTGCCGTCGCCGCCGGCCAGCGGGTGCAGCAGCGCGCTCTTCTGCACGGTGAAGCGGCCGTGCACCTCGACGCCGAGCAGGCACTCGACGATCACGTCGGTCGGCGCCAGGCCATTGAGCTGGGCCGCGACCTCGACGTTCAGCGCCGCGCCCTGCTCGACCACCTGCGGCAGCGCCGGCGCCTGCAGCGACACGCCGCCCCAGGCCCGCTGCAGCTTCTGCTTCCAGGCCGCGTATTCGCGCGCCAGCGCGTGACCGGCGGCGCTGAAGCGCTCGGCCTGCCGCGCCGCCGGACCGTAGAAGCCGCGCACGTAATCCATCACCATGCGCGCCGAATTGAAGCGCGGGATCAGCGTCTTCATCGAGTTCTTGCTGATGCGCACCCACTCCGGCGCATAGGCGTCGTTGTCCGCGCCGTAATAAAGCGGCACGACCTGCTCCTCGAGGATGTCGAGCAGCTGACGCGCCTCCTCCTCGTCGCGGCGGCGCCGCGCGACTTCGTCGCCGAGCAGCGAGTACCAGTAGCGCGGATCGACCGGCTCGATCGCGAAACCGTTCGGACCGTCCGGCCCTTCGGCGACGTAGCCTTCGTCCCACCAGCCGTCGAGCACCGAGACGTTGACGACACCGTTGATGCCGGCTTTCTCGCCCGAGGTGCCGCTGGCCTCCAGCGGATATTCGGGATTGTTGAGCCAGACGTCGCAGCCTTGCACCAGATTGCGCGCCAGCAGCATGTCGTAGCCCTCGACCATGATCAGGCGGCCGATGAACTGCGGCTTCATGCTGGTTTCGTAGAGCTTCTGGATCAGCGCCTGGCCGGGCTGGTCCTTCGGGTGCGCCTTGCCGGCGAAGATCAGGATCGCCGGCCGCTGCGGATCGTTGAGCAGGCGCGCCAGACGCTCCTCGTCCTGCAGGATCAGCGTCGCGCGCTTGTAGGTCGCGAAACGGCGCGCGAAGCCGAGCACCAGCGCCTTGCTGTTCGGATCGCCGATGTAGCGCGTGGCGCGCGCGACGATGGTCTCCGGCACGCCGTTGCGGCGCAGCTGGCGGCGCACGCGCGCGGCGATGTCACCGAGCAGATCGCGCTTGAGCTGGCGGCGCACGGCGACGAAGCGGTCGTACGGAATGCTGTCGATGCAGCGCCAGAAGTTCGGATCGAGCACGCCGTTGCGCCAGGCGCGGAAGCTGTCGTGGAACAGCCGCGTCCAGGCACGGGCGATGAAGGTGTGCAGATGCACGCCGTTGGTGACGTGCCCGATCGGGTTCTCCTCCGGCGGCAGCTGCGGCCAGAGATACGCCTCCATGCGGCTGGCGACGCCGCCGTGGATCTTCGACACGCCGTTGTGGAAACGGCTGCCGCGCAGCGCCAGCGAGGTCATGTTGAAGCGGTCGCCGCCGTGCTGGTCGGCGCCGAGCGCGAGCAGCGTCGCCTCCTCGGCGCCGAGGCTGCCGAGCAGACGGCCGAGGAACCAGCGCATCTGCGCGTGATGGAAGATGTCGTGGCCGGCCGGCACCGGCGTGTGCGTGGTGAAGACGGTGCCGGCGGCGACCGCTTCCAGCGCCGCCTCGAACGGCAGCCCGGCGGCGACACCCTCGCGGATGCGTTCGAGGATCTGGAACGCGGCATGGCCTTCGTTGATGTGCCAGACGGTCGGCGCGCGGCCGAGCGCGCGCAGCGCGCGCACGCCGCCGACGCCGAGCACGGTCTCCTGCTGGATGCGCGTGTCGCTGTCGCCGCCATAGAGCTGGTCGGTGATCGCGCGGTCGGCCTCGCCGTTCTCCGGCACGTCGGTGTCGAGCAGGATCAGCGAGACGTGGCCGATCTTCGCCTCCCAGACGCGCAGCTGCACGTCGCGCTCGCCGAGTTCGACGGTGACGCGCAGCTCGCTGCCGTCGGGTCGGTGGCAGAGCCGGATCGGCAGCTCGTCGAAGTCGACGGTGTGGGCGTTGGCCTGCTGGCGGCCCTGCGCGTCGATGGTCTGCGTGAAATAGCCCTGCCGGTACAGCAGGCCGACGGCGATGAACGGCACGCCGAGATCGCTGATCGCCTTGCAGTGGTCGCCGGCGAGGATGCCGAGGCCGCCGGAGTAGATCGGCAGGCTTTCGTGCAGGCCGAACTCGGCACAGAAATAGGCGACCAGATCGTGGTCGGGATGCAGGTGCTTCTCGATCTCCGGGCGCCGCCCGCTGGCCATGTACGAATCGAACGAGGACAGCGCGTGGTGGTAGTCCTCGAGAAAGTCACGATCCTCGGCCAGATGATCGATGGTCGCCTGCGGGATGCGGCGCAGCACCAGCTTGGGGTTGTTCTCGCAGCTCAGCCACAGGCGCTGGTCGAGGCGCCAGAACACGCGGCGGATGTCGCGGTCCCAGGCGTAGGCAAGATTGCCGGCCAGCTCCTCGAGCCGGTCCAGGGCCGCCGGAATGCGGGGGCGGGCTTCGAAGCTCAGAGTCGTCGTCACCTGTTGCGGTCCTTTCGGGTTCGACCTTCAGTGGGCGCCGCCGGCGGCCGGTGGTGCCCGGCGCTATGCAAAGCACGGATCGCGCCAGCGGAATCGGCAGCGGCGCGCGAAACTTGATAGTGGATATTATCGCTTCCGCCGCCGCGGACGCTGCCGCATGCTTGCCCGGCTTACGGCGATCCCGGGTGGATCATGGATCTTCTCGCCAGCCTGCGCAGCGAGAGCCGGCCTCCGCGACTCCATCGCCTGCGCTTCGGGCCCGCGCAACTCGAACAGGAATTCCGCAGCTGGCAGCGGCAGCGCCACGCGCCGGCGCGCGCCTTGCTGTTCGCGGTGCTGGCGCTCGGCTACGCGATCACGCCGCTGTTCAACGTGCGCCTGTTCGGCGTGCCCGAGAGCGTGCTGCCGGCGCTGCAGACGATGCAGTGGCTGCTGGTACTGCCGCTCGCGGCCGCCGGCGCGCTCGCCAGCTTCGCGCCGGATCCGCACGTGCAGCGCACCGTGCCGGCCTGCGCCGTGGCCGGCCTCTGCGCCGGCACGCTGGCGATGCGCGCGCTGGCGCTGCACCACGGCTTCGACTTCCCGAGCCAGATGCTCGGCATGGTAATGGTCACGGTCGCCCTCTTCGGCGGCTTTCGCTGGACCGCGGTCCTCGGCGCCACGCTGTTCGGCACGGCGCTGGCGGTCGCCGTCGAGTACCGCCTCGCGGCGCCGGGCACTGCTCCGGGCCTGCAGGCTTACGGTCTCGTGGCGATGGCGCTGATCGCGATCGCCGGCGCCTACACGCACGAACTGCTGGCGCGGCTGGTCTGGCTCCACCAGCGCTACGCGGAGGCGCTCGCCGCCACCGATGGCCTCACCGGGCTGGCCAACCACCACGATTTCCTCCGCTCGCTGGAGCGCGTGCTGGCGCTGGCCGCGCGCGAGCGGCGGCTGGTCGCCGTCGCCCTGCTCGATCTCGATCATTTCAAGTCGATCAACGACCGCTACGGGCATCTGTTCGGCGATCGCGTGCTGCGCCAGGTCGGCGCGCTGCTGGGCGCCGAGGTCGCCAAGCGCCCGCTCGATCTGCGGGCGCGCTACGGCGGCGAGGAAATGGCGATCGTCTGGTACGACGTCAAGGCCGAGGCGCTGCCGGGCCTGATCGAGGGCCTGCTCGACGAGATCCGCCAGCTGCCGTTCGCCGATCCGGCCGGCGGCCTGCGCGTGCGCATCACCGCCAGTGCCGGCCTGGTCTGGCTGGTGCCCGACGAGCAGACGCGCGCCGAGGACGTGCTGCACTCCGCCGACATCCTGCTTTACTGCGCCAAGTCCGAAGGCCGCGACCGCGCGCGCCTGGCGCCGTTCGGCAGCGGGCTGCAGACGCTCGCCCCGATGCCGGGCGCCGCCAACGGCCCGGCCCTGCACCGGCACGCCCCGGATCGCGTCGGATAGGCGACTGCGCGCCGGGGCGCGGCTACACTGCGCGCCCATGATCTCCCTGCAATCCCTGACGCTGCGGCGCGGCGCGCGCACGCTGCTCGAAGACGCGTCGCTGACGATCTATCCCGGCTGGCGCGTCGGCGTCGTCGGCCGCAACGGCACCGGCAAATCGACGCTGTTCGCGGCGATCACCGGCGAGCTCGACGCCAACCGCGGCAGCCTGTCGCGGCCCAAGGATCTGGCGATCGCCGCGGTCGCCCAGGAAACGCCATCGCTGCCGGACCTGGCGATCGAGTTCGTGCTCGACGGCGACGTCGAGCTGCGCCAGCTCGAAGCGCGCCTCGCCAAGGCCGAGGACACGCACGACGTCGAGCGCATCGCCGCGATCCACGAGCGCCTGAACGCGATCGGCGGCTACGCGGCGCGTGCGCGCGCGGCGACGCTGATGCATGGCCTCGGCTTCGCGCACGAAGCGGAGCAGCGGCCGGTCGCCAGCTTCTCGGGCGGCTGGCGCATGCGCCTCAATCTGGCGCGCGCGCTGATGTGCCGTTCGGACCTGCTGCTGCTCGACGAGCCGACCAACCACCTCGACCTCGATGCCGTGATCTGGCTGCAGGACTGGCTGGTCTCGTATCCGGGCACGCTGCTGCTGATCTCGCACGACCGCGAGTTCCTCGACGCGGTGACGACGCAGACGCTGCATCTCGAGAACCTCAAGGCGACGCTCTACACCGGCAACTACTCGCAGTTCGAGCGCCAGCGCGCCGAACGCCTGACGCTGCAGGCCGGGCAGTACGAAAAGCAGCAGCGCGAGATCGCGCACCTGCAGGACTTCATCCGCCGCTTCAAGGCCAAGGCCAGCAAGGCGACGCAGGCGCAGAGCCGCGTCAAGGCACTGGAGCGCATGGAGCTGGTCGCCGCAGTGCATGCCGATTCCGAGTTCTCGTTCAGCTTCCCCGAGCCCGAGAAGCTGCCCTCGCCGCTGATCCGCTTCGACAAGGTCAGCGCCGGTTACGGCGAGAAGAAGATTCTCTCCGGCCTCAAGCTGCTGGTCGCGCCCGGCGACCGCATCGGCCTGCTCGGCCCCAACGGCGCCGGCAAGTCGACGCTGGTGCGCACCCTGGCCGGCGAGCTGGCGCCGCTGGCCGGCAACGCGATGCGCGACCCGAACCTGCGCGTCGGCTACTTCGCGCAGCACACCACCGACAGCCTCGATCCGCAGGCCTCGCCGCTGCTGCACCTGAAACGCCTCGATCCGCGCGCCAACGAACAGGCGCTGCGCAATTTCCTCGGCAGCTTCAACTTCCGCGGCGACCGCGCGATGGAAAAAGTCGAGCCGTTCTCCGGCGGCGAGAAGGCGCGCCTAGCGCTGGCCCTGGTCGTCTACCAGAAGCCGAACCTGCTGCTGCTCGACGAGCCGACCAACCATCTCGATCTCGACATGCGCCACGCGCTCGAACAGGCCCTGCTCGACTATCCGGGTGCGCTGGTCGTGGTCTCGCACGACCGCCACCTGCTGACCAGCACCTGCGAGACCTTCTGGCTGGTCGCCGGCGGCGAAGCCCAGCCGTTCGACGGCGATCTCGATGCCTACGCGCGCTGGCTGCGCCAGCGCGACAACGCCACCGCGCCGAAGCCGGCCGCCGTCGCGGCGGCGCCCGCGGCACCACGCCGCGACGCGGTCGAGCTGCGCGCGCAGGCCAAGCCGCTGCGCGACGCGATCAGCCGCCTCGACAAGCAGATGGCCAAGCTGCAGGCGGCGCTGGCACCGATCGAAGCCCGGCTCGCCGATGGCGCGATCTACGAGGCGGCCCGCAGTGCCGAGCTGCGCGAGACGCTGGCGCGCCAGGCCGAGCTGCGTCGCCAGCTGGCAGCCGCCGAGGACGAGTGGCTGACGACGACCGAGCGCCTCGACGCGCTCGGCGTCGCCGGCTAGGCCCGCGGCACCACCCGAACGGGTCGCGCCGGTCGCGGCGCGGTTTGCACGGCGTCACGCAGCGCCGCGCAGATCGCGTGCTAGCATCGCCCCCGTTTCAGAGCTGACCAGGCGCAAGGACGCATGAATCCGCAAGTCGTCGACACCGGACTGTTCGAGCGCTACGTGCCGCTCAACGCCCTGCGTCCGGAAAGCCAGGCCGAACTGGCGCGCAAGAGCGCCGTCCTCGAGCTGGCGGCGGGCGAACGGCTGTTCCGCGCCGGCGACGCCGCCCCGCAGGCTCTGTACCTGCTGTCGGGCGAGCTGCAGATCGAGAACGCCGCCGGCCAGCCACTGTCCTGCGTTCGCGCCGGCGAGCCGGCCAGCTTCCACCGCCTCGCCCACCAGTCGCCGCGCACCGTGTCGGCGCGGGCGCTGAGCGACATCCGCGTGCTGGCGGTCGACGCCAGCCTGCTCGACGTGATGCTGACCTGGGATCAGACCGGCCAGTTCGTCGTCGGCGACGTCGCCGACCACACCGCCAGCGTCGGCGACGACTGGATGACGCGCCTGCTGCAGATGCGCACCTTCCAGCTCGTGCCGCCAGCCAAGCTGCAGGCGATGTTCATGCGCCTGCAGAAGCGCGCGGTTGCGCCCGGCGAAGTCATCGTCCAGCAGGGCGCGCCCGGCGACTACTTCTACGTGATCGTCGAAGGGCGCTGCATCGTCACCCGCGAGCAGGGCAGCCAGAAGCCGGTGCGTCTCGCCGAGCTCGAACCCGGCGCCTGCTTCGGCGAGGAGGCGCTGATCTCCGCCGATCGTCGCAATGCCTCGGTGACGGCGCTGACGCCGGTCAGCCTGATGCGGCTCGCCAAGGAGGACTTCGAGCAACTGCTGAACCAGCCGCTCGAACGGCGCCTGTCGCTGGCCGAGGCGCAGGCGCTGATCGACAGCGGCCGCGCACGCTGGCTCGACGTACGCCTGCCGAGCGAATTCCAGACCCATCATCTGCCCGGCGCGCTGAATCTGCCGCTGTACATGCTGCGCTTGAAGCTGGCGATGCTCGATCCGCGGCTCAGCTGGATCCTCTGCTGCGACACCACGCGACGCAGCGCGGTCGGCGTGTTCGTGCTGACGCAAAAGGGCTACGACGCCTACGTCCTCGACGGCGGCCTGCCGGCGAAAAGCTGAACCCGCCGCTCGTTCCACTCGCAGCCGGCGCAGACGCGCCTGCCGCTCCACGCCCTTCGCCGCCCGTCCGGCGCGCCGGGCGACCCACGGGCAAAGAAAAACCCGCGGCTCTGGCACGAGACGCGGGTAGCGGTTGAGAGAGCCCTTGGGAGTGACTCGCAGCCAGATTACCCGCCGCGGCCGAACGGAACATGAACGGACCGCACAGTTCGGCGGGCCGCCCCGCCCCGGCCACTGCCGTCAGCGGCCAGCGTCGGCTGGGGCCCGGCCTCGCGCTCGGCAAGACACAGAAGCTCCAGGTTCTCGAACGCCGTATGCGATTCGAACACGTCGGCTTCTGGAACTTGCGACACCGGGCGGGATATGGGGCGTTTGACGGAGTGCATTAAAGCGGCGCGAACAACTCCATGCGGCGACGGCCGCTCAGGCCGACATGCCGCCCGTCCGCATGCCGCCACCGCTCGGCGGGCATGTCGGCCATGTGAAACGCGTCCGCGTACGCCGCCGGCACAGGCGCAACGGCACTTCCAGCCATCATCCCCGACCAGACCGCCACGCCAGCCGACTGCGCCTCGTTCTCGATTCGCAAGCGAGCTGTGCTAACCTCGAAATAAGGGGATGGATCGCCTTGGTCCTGTTGTTTATACGAAGGAATTTGGGAGACGGGGTGGGTAATCGGACGACCGCCCCGGGCCAGCCTTTTGTCGGCCCGGGATCACCATTCGTGCGCCTGCCGGATAGGCTGCGGCGACCGATCCGTGTTCATTCATGGCCACCGGCGGCGGCCGGCTGACGATGCACTCTGGGGGAGAAGGCGTGAACGCCAGGCGCCATTCATCGGGACTGACCTTGATTGAGCTGCTCGTGACGATCACGGTCGCCGCCGTGCTGCTCGGCATTGCCATCCCGAGCTACAAGTTCATCCTCGTGACGAATCGCCTGGCGTCGACGGCCAACGATTTCGTCGTTGGCATCCGGCAGGCCCAGGCAGAGGCCGTGCGCCGCAATGCGCCGACCCAGTTCTGCAGCGATGTGGCCGACACCAATGGCGCCGACGACCTCGGCGCGAGTTGCGGCACCTCCGCTGGTGCGGTCTACGTGCTCAACAGCGACGGCAGCCGCACCAAGATCTACACCGCTCCGAGTCTTCCCGCCGATCTGAGCGTAAGCGCCAGCGGCACCGGCGTCACAGCGCTGCGCTTCACTGGCCAGGGTCTCGCGCAAGCGGTCGGCGGCAGCGGCCCGTATACCGGCCTGGTCGCCGACATCTCCACCAGCGAGCTGAGCGACAGCAATCATCGCTGCGTCTATCTCACCACCGGCAGTCTGGTCAGCAGCTGCACCTACACCAGCGCCAGCGAAGGATGTCCCGCCGATGAACCCGCATCCTGCCAGTAGCGCCGCTCACCGGCGCGGTCGACGCGCCGGCGTACGCGGCGCCGGCCTGATCGAGGTACTCGTCGCCGTATTGATCCTGTCGATCGGCTTCCTCGGCATCGCCCTGGTGCAGACACGAGCGCTGTCCCAAAACAACAGCTCGATGGGACGATCGATGGCCATCGTCGCGAGCTACTCGATTCTGGAAGCGATGCGTGCCGATCGCGCGAACGCACTGTCCGGCGCCTACGATACGACGGTCGCCGCCGACGATTGCCCTGCGTCCGGAACCCTGGCAGAGACGCAAATCAGCAACTGGTGCAACGAGCTGAGCGCTTCGCTCGGCGCTGCCGAAACCACGACCGGCACCGTCGACTGTGACGCGGGAGGCACCTGCACAGTGACGATCCAGTTCGACGACAGCCGCGTCGGTGCCGGCGGCAACAGCGAACAGACTGTCGTCACCAAGGCGATGCTATGAACTCCCGCCCGCGTCGACTTCCGGTCCGGCAGCCAGCTGCACATGCAACGCAGCCGCTGGCCGCGCAATCCGGCTTCAGCCTGATCGAGCTCATGATCGCGCTGGTGCTCGGCCTGGTCGTGATCGGCGGCGCCACCGCCGTGTTCCTGTCCAACAAGCAGTCATACCGCTCGAATCTCGCGCTCGGACAGATTCAGGAGAATTCGCGCATCGCCTTCGAGATGATGTCGCGCGACATCCGTCAGGCCGGTTTGACGGGATGCGGAAACCTGGGCCGCGTCGCCAATGTCCTCAGCAACGGGCCAACGTCCGCAACACCGGCGTGGTACGCCGATTTCGCCGTCAACGCCATCCGCGGCTTCGATGGCAACGCCGCTGATGTCGCCGTCACGACCGGCACCGGCTCGGCGCAGCGGATCGCCGGCACCGACTCGCTGATGCTGATCGGCGTCGGCGAATCCGGCGCAAGCCTCGCCGCGCACAATCTGAGCACTTCGCAGTTGACGATCCACGAGACCAATGCCGGCTTCGAGGCTGGCGACCTGGTCGTGATCTGCGATCCCGATCATGCTGCCATCGCTCAGGTCACGAGCCTCGCCGGCACGGTCCTGACTATTGCCGAAGATACGGGAACGCCGGGCAACTGCTCCGTCGGCCTCGGTTTCCCGTCGACCTGCGCAGGCGCCAACGATTACCAGTTCGCCGTGAATTCGCAGTTCGCCAAACTGGTGGCAGCCGACTGGTTCATCGGCAACAACCCGCAGGGCAGTAGGTCGCTCTACCGGATGACGCTCGTCAATAGCGGCGGCGTTCCGACGCCGACGGCACAGGAAATGGTTCGCAACGTCACCGACATGCAGATCCAGTATCACGTGCCGGGATCCGCATCGTTCCAGGATGCTGGCGCACTCGCGGCGGCCGATTGGCAGGACGTCGATGCCGTACGGGTCACTCTCAGCTTCCGCAGCTCGGATCGCTACGCGGGAACGGACAGCGCCCCGATCACCCGTCAGATGACCGCATCGGTCACGCTGCGCAACCGGACGAACTGAGCATGCGCGTCACGTCGATCTCGCCAGAAATTCAGCTGGTCCGGCACCGACCCGCAGCGCCTGCGGCCGTGGCCCAGGCGCGCCAGCGAGGCGTGGCCCTGGCGGTTGCGCTGATCCTGTTGATCCTGGTGACGCTGATCGGGCTCGCGGCCGTGCGCGGCGTGACGACGCAGCAGAAAATGACCGCCAACTTCTATGATCGGGAGCTTGCCTTCCAGAACGCCGAAGCCGGCCTCGCCGCGGCGGCTCAGGCGCTGACCGCCGGCACGACCAACATCCGCAACTGCGGCCAGGGCGGCGACGCCTGCCGTGCCAATCCGTTCGAGGATCCAAACCTCGCGGCCAGCAGCATCCAGACCGTCAGCTCCTACACCGCCGGCGATAACACGACCGGCCAGCCGCAGTTCGTGATCGAGAACATGGGCACCTACGCTGACCCCAACTCGAGCACCGGCTTCGGCCAGAGTGCCAACGGCGCCCAGTACGGCGCACAAGGCGTGACGACGACGGCGACCTTCTATCGCATCACGGCGCGCAGCGGCAATCCGTCGCAGATCGGTGATCGCGCGGTCGTCACCCTGCAAGCGATGTACAAGCAATGAGGGAGCGGAGCATGAACGCAGGAGCGTACGTACGGCGCCACGCGAGTCGCGGCGCCGCTTGGCTCGTTGGCCTGGTGGTGGCATTCGCCGTGCCCACCGCCGAGGCCGTGACGATTGATCAGTCGCCGCTCACGGTCAGGCAGTCGCTGCCGCCGAATATCGTGCTGATGCTCGACGATTCGGGCTCGATGGCCTGGGACGTCATGCCGGACTACAGCTATCTGAGCAGCACCACGGCCGACGCACTGGTCAGCTCGAGCGTCAACGGGCTGTACTACAACCCCAGCGTCACTTACACCCCGCCCTATACCTCCGACGGCGCGACGCGCTATCCGAACGCAAGCTTTACAGCCGCCTGGAAAAACGGTTTCAAACAGTCACAGGGAACGGTGAATCTGAGCTCCTACGACGGCTCCAGCGACACAAGCCGATCCGGACGCAGTTCGAGCGACATCGCCTACACCACCGCAGTTTCTGTCTCGACCCCGTTCAGCTACACGGCGACGCTCAGCTGTCCGTATGGTGGAACACCGAACCTCTCCACCGGCAAATGCACGGGCTCGTATTACGGAACATACAGCGGCACATGGAGTTGCCCGGACGGAGGAACCCGCAGTGGCTCGATCTGCTCAGGCACTACGACCACGACGACCAACCTGTTCACCTACACCGTCAAGAGCGGCAGCACTTATACGCGCCACTACGTCGGCACCAGCGGTTCCTGTGCCGCGGCCTCGTCGCAGATTTCGAGTTCCGTCTGCGACGACAGCGACGCCACGCGCCAGAACGTCGCGAATTGGTATTCGTACTACCACACGCGCATTCTGATGGCGAAGAGCGGCCTGATGAACGCCTTCGCCAACCTCGATCCGACGATCCGCTACGGCTTCGGCTCGATCGATGGCGGCGATTCCGGCAACAACAACTACACGAATCTGCCGACGTCGCGTTACACCTACACGGACAACTACAACGACGGCAGCAACTACATCGCTCAGGTCCAGCCATTCGGCAGCGGCTCCAGCAGCTCGTCGCAGAAGAGCCAGTTCTGGACCTGGCTGGCCGCTGCCACTGCCAGCGGCGGCACACCGCTGCGGCAGGCTCTGAATGCGGTCGGCCGCTACTACCAGACCGCGCAGCCGTGGCAGTCCACTGCCGACGGCTCGACCGTGGAACTCGCCTGCCGGCAGTCCTACACGATTCTGACCACGGACGGCTTCTGGAACGAAAGCAGCACCGGACTGCCGTCCTCGCCGTACACCACCAACGTCGACGGTGCACCGGGCGGCTCGACGACCACCACGACGACGTCCACCTACAACGCCACGCTCAGCTGCCCGGTCGGCTATACACCGATCACCAGCGGCAATCGCAAGGGCCAGTGCAAGAAGGACGGCACCAACAGCTATTACAACAACGGCACCTGGAGCTGCCCGAACGGCGGAACGCTGAGCGGCTCGACCTGCTCCGTCACCACGACCACCACGACGACGCAAGCGACCGTCACGAACACCGGTCCGAACGGCCAGTCCTACACCTATGACGCGACGGCGACCAACAGTGCCGGCCTGCCGCTGAAGCCCTACGCCGACACCTACTCGAACACGCTCGCCGACGTCGCCATGTATTACTGGTTGTCGGATCTGCGCCCGGATACCAGCAACGAAGTGCCGACGAGCACCGAAGACGAAGCATTCTGGCAGCATATGACGACGTTCACGCTCGGCCTTGGCTTCACGCCGACGAACATCGCCCCGGCCGGCACCACCGTCAGCCAGATCTTCAACTGGGCGAACGGCGGCAGCCCGATCAGCGGCTTCAGCTGGCCGCAACCGAGCGGCGACAACATCAACAACATCGCCGACATGGCGCACGCCGCGGTCAACGGCCACGGCGGCTTCTATTCGGCAACCAGCCCGGAAGATTTTTCCAACGCGCTCAGCGATGCGCTCAAGCGCGTCTCCGAGCGCAACGGTTCCGGCGCCAGTCTCGCGGCGAACAGCACCAAGCTGGAGACCGGCACCGTCACCTACCAGGCCGTCTACTCGACGGGCAAATGGAAAGGTGACCTCAAGGCCTTCACCGTCAACCCGAGCACCGGCGCCATCGCCTCGACCCCGTTCTGGGTTGCGTCCAACCAGCTGCCAGCCGCAGCCAGCCGTACGATCAAGACCTACAACCCGAGCGCCACGAGCGGCTCGCAGTTCGTCGACTTCACCGCCGGGTCGTCGGACACGACTGCACCGCCGAATCTCTCGAGCGCGCAGAAAACCGCGCTCGGATCGACCTCTGCAGTGCAGAACGCCGTCGTCGGCTACCTGCGCGGCGACGCCAGCCGCGAGCAGAAAAACGGCGGGATCTATCGCAATCGCGACACGGCACTCGGCGACATCATCAGCTCGCAGCCGGTCTACGTCGGTGCTCCGGATGCCAATCTGTTCTTCGGCAAGACCTTCACCGGATCGTCCAGCTATTCGACGTTCGCCGCGAGCAAGGTGAACCGCAGCCCGCGCCTCTGGGTCGCTGCCAATGACGGCATGCTGCACTCCTTCAACGCCGCCAGCGGCGCCGAGGTCTTCGCCTATCTGCCCAACGCCGTGATCCTCAACGGGGTCAAGGATCTGAGCAATCCGAACTACGGCAGCAACAGCGTGCCGCATCAGTTCTTCAACGACGGCGAACTAACCGTTGCCGACGTCTATTACTCATCGGCCTGGCATACGGTCCTCGTCGGGACGACCGGCCGCGGCACGGCCAGGGCGGTCTATGCCTTCGACGTGACGGATCCCGCCACGCCGACCCTGCTGTGGGAACGCTCGGCGGGTGACGGCCAGACCAACAGCGAGTACATCGGCCAGAGCATCGGCAAGCCGGTCGTCGCCCAGACTGCGGACGGCTCGTGGTCGGTCCTGCTCGGCAACGGCTACAACAGCAGCGCCGGCACCGCGGCGCTGCTGCAGTTCTCCGTCACCAGCGGCGCGTTGACGGTCCATGCGACGAACTCGACGACCGGCAATGGCCTGGCGGCGCCCGCCGTCTGGATGGCAAATGCGACGAACGGCATCAGCACCACGGCTTACGCCGGCGACCTGCTGGGCAACGTCTGGGCTTTCGATCTGGCGGCCAACACCAGCTCGGCAATCTTCCAGGCCCGAGACGCCGACAACGGTGTGCAATCCATTACCGGCGGCATGCTCGCCGGCAGGGATCCGTCGACGGGCAATCTCTGGCTGTTCTTCGGCACCGGCCGCTATCTGACGCAGACCGATCTCGCCGACGACAGCGTGCAGACCTGGTACGGCATCATTGCCCAGGCGGGAGCGGGCCAGTCGAGCAGCCTCGTCCCGCACCTGAGCCAGGGGCGCACCTACCTCACCGAGCGCGAGATCGTCGCCGAGCAGGCAGCGACCTCGTCGTCGCTGGCTGCCCGCGCACTCTCCAGCCCGTCGGAAGGCGACATGGCCGGCAAATCCGGCTGGTACATCGATCTGGTCCCGCCTTCCGGCGCGGCGAACGGCGAACGCATGGTCACGCCCAACCAGTTCCAGGGCAATCTGCTGCTCGGCACGACGCGCATCCCTGAATCCTCGGATCCGTGCAATCCGACCGGTCGCGGCTGGATCATGGCGATCAATCCGTTCAGCGGCGCGCCGCCGGGCTCGACCTTCTTCGATATCAACGGCGACAACCAGTTCAACGACAGCGACAAGATCACGGCAGGAGGAACGACCTACATCGTCGCCGGCGTCGGCTTCAGCTCGATTCCGAATAACCCGATCTTCGTCGGCAACACCATGCTGATCAGCTTCGACGACGCGTCGACCGGCAAGGTCAACACCGCCGGCACGCCGGGCGGGCTGCAGCGCCTGTCCTGGCGCGAGTTGATCCGGCAATGAACGAGGACCTGCGGACCATGTCAGAACACCATCGCCGATCGACCGGCGCGCGCCGCCAGAGCGGTTTCACGCTGATCGAGCTGATCATCGCGGTGGCGATCGTCGGCATTCTCGCCGCGATCGCCTACCCGTCGTACATCAACTCCATCACCAAGACCAAGCGCCGGGCCGCCGAAGTGTGCCTGTCGAGCTACGCCACGTTCATGGAGCGCTTCTACACGACCAACCTGCGCTACGACGAGGATCTCGCGGGGAATGCCATGAACAGCGCCGCGCTGCAGGCGCTCGGGCTCGATTGCGCATCCGATCAGAACACCGGCAAGGACTATAGCTACGCCTTCGAATCGGTTGCGGCTGCAGCCTACACGCTCAAGGCGGTCCCGATCGACGCGCAGGCGGATCGCGATACGCGTTGCGGCACCCTGACGCTCGACCATACCGGCACGCGCGGCGCGACCGGTTCGGCGGGTGTCGCCGAGTGCTGGTAGGCGGCATCAGCTCGCGGGCGGACATTCCCCGGCGAAGTCGCGCGCTTCGGGCTCGAAGCGCCCGCTGCCGATCAGCACCAGATCCGTGGCGTTACCGGCTCCGAGTCGGGTCGTGCAGATCCGCAGGCGCCCCGCCGCGAACGCTCCGTTCGCGGTCTGCGCCGCCCCGCTCGGATGAAAGACGACCGCCTTCTTGAAAGGGCCGTTTCCCGACAGCCGCACGTCATCCGAGGCCGGCAGACGTTCGCTCAGCCGTACACTGTCCTCCGGATCGACGTGACCGTCATGATCGCGATCGATGAAGACGATCCATTCGCGCGCTGGCCACTGACCGTGGCAGCCTTCCGCAGCATTGCCCGCGCAAAAGGTCACCGGCACGTTCAGGCTCGCCGCGGTCTGGCGTGCCGTCACCGCTGCCAGCAGCAGCTGATTCGTCGTCGAAGCAAGCCGGGTGACCACCAGCGCGTGGCTGAAGGCCGGAACGCCGAGGCCCAACAGGACCGCTGACACCGCGACCGCGGTCAGCAACTCGGCGACCGTCAGACCGAGCTGGCACACCCGTCGACATGCCGGTCCCGGCCGACGGCGACTGGGAACACCGTGATCGCGGTGCGGATCTTCCATCGGCACCCCTCTCGTCGCGATCGTGGCGAAGCACGATCTCCACCTGCTCGACCAGGCACGCTCGCAGCCTGTCTCGGGTCGATGCTAGGTGGAAAGGAACGTGAGCAGATGCCGAGCAGTTCTCAGTTCGGCCGCACCGGCGGCACGGCGCCCAGATCGCAAAGGGTGCGGGCCGCCACCCGCTCCGCACTGGCCGGGGCGAGCGTGAGACCGATGCGGAAGTGACCGGTCGCGAGGTACAGGCCCGGACGATCCGGTGCCGCGCCGAGCAGCGGCAGGTCGGCGTCGAAGCGCGGCCGCAGGCCAGCCCAATGGCCGACGATCGGCAGCCCGGCGAGCGGCGGCCACAGTTTCGTGGCGCGCGCCAGCAGGCGCTCGCGCGCCTCGGGCGTCGGCGTCGTGTCGAAGCCGGCATCCTCGACCGTGCTGCCGATCAGGATGTGACCGTCGCGGCGCGGGATCAGGTAGACGTCGGCACCGATGCGCAGACGCGGCAACTGGCCTGGCGCACCGGCCGCGAGCAGCATCTGGCCCTTGGCCGGACCGACGCCCGGCGCGCCGAGCGCTGCCGACCAGGCGCCGGCGGCCAGCACGGCCGCGCTGCAGGCAACGTCGCCGCGCCCGGTGCGCACGCCGCGCAGCGCGCCGCCCGCCTCGATCCAGCCTTGCACCTCGGTCTGCGCCGCGAGCACGACGCCGCGGCGGCGCAGCGTCTCGAACAGCGCGCGCAACAGCCGCGGGTTGCGCACCTGTGCCATCGCCGGATATTCGAGATGCCGTCCGTCGCCGGGGAAGTAGTCGGCGCCGCAAGCCCAGTACTCGGGATCGACGCCGGACTCGCGCTGCAGGCGCTCGCACCAGGCCGGATACTGAGCGAGGCTCTCGTCGAGCAGCGGACGCAGCGCCGGCGGGCAGTAGTCGGGCGGTAGCGGACACAGCATGCCGCCGCCGGCCCATGATGCAGCGCGGCCGAACTCGGCGCGCTCGAACACGGCGACCGCGAGCCCGCGCCGCGACAGCGCTTCGGCGCAGGCCATGCCGATCACGCCGCCGCCGGCGATGGCGACGTCGACCCGTTCAGGCAGGCTCATCGGAATTGGCGAAGAAAGTAGACTCGGGCGCGTTCAGCGCGCCGGCGCCGCGGCGCCCTGCGTGGCGCGGCGCAGTGCCGGCGGCAGCGAAAACACGACATGCTCCTCGCGGCCGGCCAATTCCTGGACCTGCGTGCCGCCGAACCCCTTGAGGCGCTCGATCACCTCGCGCACCAGGACCTCGGGCGCCGAGGCGCCGGCGGTCACGCCGACGCGCGCCTTGCCGGCCAGCCACTCGGAGCGGATGTCCTGCGCGCCGTCGATCAGATAGGCCGGCGTGCCGCGGCTCTCGGCGAGCTCGCGCAGGCGATTGGAATTGGAGCTGTTGCGCGAGCCGACCACCAGCAGCACATCGCAACGCGCTGCCAGATCCTTGACCGCGTCCTGGCGGTTCTGCGTCGCGTAGCAGATGTCGTCCTTGCGCGGACCGTGCACCTGCGGAAAGCGCGCGCGCAGCGCGTCGATGACCTTGGCGGTGTCGTCCATCGACAGCGTCGTCTGCGTCACGAAGGCGATGCGTTCGGGCTCGCGGATCGGCAGCTCGGCGACGTCCTCGGGGGTCTCGACCAGATAGATCGCGCCACCCTGGCTGGCGTCGAACTGGCCCATCGTGCCCTCGACCTCCGGATGGCCGGCGTGCCCGATCAGGACGACCTCGCGGCCCTCGCGCGAGTAGCGCTTGACCTCGATGTGGACCTTGGTCACCAGCGGGCAGGTCGCGTCGAAGATCGTCAGGCCGCGCCGCGCCGCGGCGTCGCGCACTGCCTGCGAAACGCCGTGCGCGGAGAAGATGCAGGTCGCCCCGACCGGCACTTCGTCGACTTCCTCGACGAAGACGGCGCCCTTGGCGCGCAGGTTCTCGACCACGAAGCGGTTGTGCACGACCTCGTGGCGCACGTAGATCGGCGCGCCCAGCACCTCGAGCGCGCGCTCGACGATCTCGATCGCGCGATCGACGCCGGCACAGAAGCCGCGCGGATTGGCGAGCAGGATCTCCATCGTCCCTCCCTCAGCCCGGCGCCTTCGCCGGCTTGCGGCGGAAGCTGTCGAGCAGCATGTCGAGAATCAGCAGGCCGGCGCCGCAGCTGATCGCGATGTCGGCGACGTTGAACGCCGCGAAGTGCCAGCTACCGACGTAGAAGTCGACGAAATCGACGACATGGCCGCGCGTGACGCGATCGATCACGTTGCCCAGTGCGCCGCCCATGATCAGCGACAGGGCCACCGCGACCAGCTGCTGGTCGCGCGGATGCCGGCGCAGCCAGATCAGGATGCCGATGCTGACGGCGACGCCGAGCAGCACGAAGACCACCGGCGAGGCGTCCGACATCATCGAGAACGCGGCGCCGGTGTTCTTCATGTGCACCAGATTCAGATGCGGCACGACCGGAATCACATCGAACCAGTTCAGATGCCGCACGACCAGCTGCTTGGTGATCTGGTCGACGAGGATCACGAGCGCGGTCGCCCACAGCCAGTAAACGTTCTTGTACTGAAAGGACATCGTCAGCTTCGGTTCATGCGTGAAGGGCGCGGAGCGCTCAAAGCCCCGTGGTGCGCGACCAGATTACCGCAGTCCAGCCCCAGACGAGATTCGTCGCCCAGATCACCAGCGGCGTCAGCAGGCCCAGCTCGATGCCGAGCCAGCCCTGCCCGGTCTGGAACGGAAAGATCCACAGCAGCGTCAGCAGGGTCGGCGCCAGGCTGACGACGATGCCGCGCAGGAACGGCTGGTGGGTGATCGGCAGCAGCAGCTGCAGGCCCCAGAGCCCGCCGACGATCAGGCGCGGATACAGCCAGTACAGGCCGAGCGCCGGCGCGATCGCCACATGCAGCTTCGCCAGCAGGCCGAAATGCCCGGCCGCCCACAGCGCGATGCTGGCGATCAGCGCCGCGGCCAGGCCGGCCGCGTAGGCCAGCGACAGACGACGCAGCATCAGATGAAGCTCCGCGACTCGCCGCTGCCGAAGACGTTGTCGACGCAGCGCGCGCACAGCGTCGGATGCGCGGGGTCGACGCCGACGTCGGCACGCTGGTGCCAGCAGCGCTCGCACTTCGGATGCGGCGAGGCCTGCGCGGCAATGTAGACGGTCTGGCCTTCACCGAGCTCGGCGGCGACCGCGTCGTCCGGCTTGTCGGCGACCGACGCCACGCGCGCGCCGGAAGTGATGAACCAGAAGCGCAGCTCGCCGCCGACCGCGGCGAGCGCCGCGGCCGGCGCGCCTTCTGCGTACAGACTGACTTCGGCATTGAGGCCGGAGCCGATCTTGCCGCCGACGCGCAGTTCTTCGAGCACCTTCTTCACCGGCTCGCGCACGGCCTTCAGCACCGTCCAGTCGACCGTCGCGGCCGGCACGTCGGGGAACACGTACCAGGGCTGCGCGAACACGGTGACCGTGCGATCACCCGGCAGCATCTGCCAGATTTCGTCGGCGGTGTACGACAGGATCGGCGCAATCCAGCGCACCAGGCCTTCGGCGATGTGCAGCAGCGCGGTCTGCGCCGAGCGTCGCGCCGCCGAGCGTTTCGGCAGCGTGTAGAGACGGTCCTTGAGGATGTCGAGGTACAGACCGCCGAGATCGTTGACGCAGTAGTTGTGCAGCTTGTGATAGACGAGATGGAACTCGCGGCGGCCGTAGGCGTCCTTCAGCTCGGCCTGCAGCGCCGCGGCCTGCGCGACCGCCCAGGCGTCGACGGCGACGAGTTCCTCCGGTGCGACCAGGTCCGTCGCCGGATTGAAGTCCTTGAAGCTGCCGAGCAGGTAACGCGCGGTGTTGCGGATGCGCCGGTACGCCTCGGCGATGCGCTGCAGCAGCGTCTTCGACAGCACGATCTCGCCGGAGTAATCGCTCGACGCCACCCACAGGCGCAGCACGTCGGCGCCCAGCGTCTTCATGATCTCCTGCGGCTCGATGCCGTTGCCGAGCGACTTCGACATCTTGCGGCCCTGCTCGTCGACGGTGAAGCCGTGCGTCAGCACCTGCTTGTACGGCGAGCGGCCGCGCATCGCCACCGAGGTCAGCAGCGACGAATGGAACCAGCCGCGATGCTGGTCCGAGCCTTCGAGATAGATGTCAGCCTGCGGCGCCAGTCCGTCGGCGTCGAGTGCTTCCGGAATCATCGACTTGAACACGCACTGATGCGCGACGCCCGAGTCGAACCAGACGTCGAGCGTGTCGGTGCCCTTCTCGTACTGCGCTGCGTCGACGCCCCAGTCGGCCGGCGTCGAACCGAACCAGGCTTCGAGGCCTTCGGTCTCGACCTTGTCGGCGATCTTGCGCAGCAATTCCGCCGCCTGCGGATGCAGCTCCTGCGTATTGCGGTCGATGAAGATCGCCAGCGGCACGCCCCAGTAGCGCTGGCGCGAGATGCACCAGTCGGGACGGACCGCGATCATCTCGCGGATGCGGTTCTCGCCCCAGTCCGGAATCCAGTCGGTCTTGGCGATCGCATCGAGCGCGCCCTGACGCAGACCTTCCTTGTCCATCGAGATGAACCACTGCGGCGTGGCGCGGAAAATCAGCGGCGTCTTGTGGCGCCAGCAGTGCGGATAGCTGTGCGTGATCGTTGCCAGATGCACGAGCGCGCCGCGCTCGCGCAGCGCCTCGATGATCGGCGCCTCCGCCTTGCGCACGTGCAGGCCCGCAACCAGCGGCGTGCCGGCGACGAACACGCCGTTGCCGCCGACCGGATTGTCGACCGGCAGCTGGTACTGGCGGCCGACCGCGTAGTCCTCGACGCCGTGCGCCGGTGCCGTGTGCACGAGGCCGGTACCGGCTTCGAGCGTGACGTGCTCGCCGAGCACCAGCGGCACGACGCGCCCGGCGAACGGATGCTGCGCCCTGGCGCCTTCGAGCGCGGCGCCCTTCACGGTCGCCAGCACCTTGCCGGTGTCGCCCCAGCGCTTCGCGGTCGCCTCGACCAGCTCGGCGGCGATGACGACGCGGCCGGCGTTCGCGAAATCGACAAGCGCGTAGTCGATCTCGGCGTTGGCGGCGATCGCCTGGTTCGCCGGCAGCGTCCACGGCGTCGTCGTCCAGATCACGAAGGCGGCGCCCGTCGCATCGGCGGTGCCGAAGCGTGCCGCCAGATCGACGGCATCGGCGGCGGCGAACTTCACGTCGACCGCCGACGAGGTCTTGTCCTGGTACTCGACCTCGGCCTCGGCCAGCGACGAGCCGCAATCCAGGCACCAGTGCACCGGCTTGAAGCCGCGCACGACGTGACCCTTGTCGATGATCCGGGCCAGCACGCGCAGCTGCTCGGCCTCGTAGGACGGCCGCATGGTCAGATACGGACGCTCCCAGTCGGCGAGCACGCCGAGGCGCTTGAAGCCTTCGCGTTGCCGGCCGACCTGTTCGGTCGCGTATTCGCGGCACTTCTCGCGGAAGGTCTTCGCATCGACCTTGCCTTCTTCTTTCGGGCCGACCTTGCCGAACTTCTTCTCGACCTGCAGTTCGATCGGCAGGCCGTGGCAATCCCAGCCCGGCACGAACGCAGCGTCGTAACCGTCGAGGCGCGCGGCCTTGACGATCATGTCCTTGAGCGTCTTGTTGACGGCATGGCCGAGATGGATGTCGCCGTTCGCGTACGGCGGGCCGTCGACGAACCAGAACTTCGGACGGCCGGCGGTCGCCTTCTGGATCTGCCCGTAAATGTCCTCCGACAACCAGCGCGCGAGCATCTCCGGCTCGCGCTTGGCGAGATTGGCCTGCATCGGAAACGCGGTTTCCGGCAGGTTGATGGTGGCTTTGTAGTCGTGCGAATCAGTCACGGTCGGTGGCGCGGAGCGCGGCGGCGGCGCCGGCGCGAAAGCACCGGGCGCGTGGGAAGAATCGGAGAATCGGTATTCGATCAGCGTTCAATTATCGGACGCGAACCCCAAAAAGGCCATCGCATCGAGCTTGTCCTGGTGCATCTGCAGCTTCAGCGCGTCGAGCGAATCGAAGCGCAGTTCAGGGCGCAGGAAGTGGCGGAACTCGACCTCGAGCCGCTGCCCGTAGATGTCGCCCGGCGGCTCGAACAGATTCGTCTCGAGCAGGCAGTGCGTGAGCCCCAGCGTCGGCCGCACGCCGAGCGCGGCGACGCCGTGCCACGCGCGGGCCCCGCCGCCGATGCGGGCGCTCACCGCGTAAATGCCCAGACGCAGCGCCGGCGGCCGGAACAGATAGACGTTCGCGGTCGGCATGCCAAGCTCGCGGCCGAGCTTGAGGCCGTGGCGCACATGGCCGATCAGGCGGTACGGCCGGCCGAGCAGCGCCGCGGCGCGGCGCAGATCCGGCGCCGCGAGCGCCTCGCGCACCGCCGTCGAGCTGCAGCGCAGGCCGTCGACGCAAACGCTGCCGACGCTCTCGGCGCTGAAGCCGTGCAATTCGCCCTGCGCACGCAGCAGCGCCATGTCGCCGGAACGCGAGGCGCCGAAATTGAAGTCGTCGCCGACGACCACGGCGCGCGCGCGCAGCTGCTCGCGTATCACCTGATCGACGAATTCCAGACCGCTGAGCCCGCAGAACGGACGGCCGAAGCGCTGCACGACGACGACGTCGACGCCGGCTTCCTGCAGATCACAGAGCTTGCTGCGCAGATTGCTGATGCGGCCGGGCGCGCGCTCCGGGGTGAAGTATTCGCGCGGCGTCGGCTCGAAGGTCAGCACCGTCAGCGGCAGGCCGAGCGCCCTTGCCCGCTCTGCGGTGCGTGCGACCAGCGCACGATGGCCGAGATGGAAGCCGTCGAAGTTGCCGATCGTCAGCGCGCAACCGCGCCAATCGCGCGGCAGGTTGTGCAGGCCGTGAACGAGGCGCATCAGGCCAGACTCCGCCGGAAATGGCGCAGGCGCAGCCCGCTCGCCGCGAGCACGCCGAAATAGACGAGGATCGCTGCGGCGATGATGAGCGCCGTGTGCAGCGCCTTGTCGCGCGCCCGCGCCGCCATCCACCATTCGAGCGGGCCGGCCATCCACAACACGAGCGCGGCGAGCGCCGCACAAGCCAGCAGCAGGCGCAGCGCGAACAGACCCCAGCCGGCACTGGCGGTATAGATGCCGTCGCGGCGCAGGCGATGGAACAGCAGCAGCGCGTTGACCCAGGCGGTGATCGAGGTCGACGCGGCGAGACCGACATGCGCGGCCGCGAAGTGATAATGGCGGGCCAGCGCGAACAGCAGCAGGCTCACCGTCATGCCGGCGCACAGGCCGATGATCGCGAAGCGCACCGGCAGGCGCGTCTCCTGGCGGGCGTAGAAGCCCGGCGTCAGCACCTTGATCAGCGAAAAGCCGATGAAGCCGAGTCCATAGGCCCACAGGGCGTAGGTCGTCATCGCCACGTCAGCGGCGGCGAAACGGCCGTGACCGTAGACGGTCGCGACCAACGGCCCGGCCAGCAGCACCATGCCGACCGCGGCCGGCAGGCCGATCACCAGCATCAGCCGCAGGCTCCAGTCCAGCGTTGCCGAGAACTGCCCGGCGGAGCGGGTCGCGTGCTGCGCCGACAGCGTCGGCAGAATCGCGGTGCCGATCGCAATGCTGAAGATGCCGAGCGGGAACTCCATCAGGCGGTTGGCGTAGTACAGCCAGCTCACCGGACCGTCGCCGAGATGCGTCGACAGATTCGAGTTCAGCAGCAGACTGATCTGCGCGATCGAGGAGCCGATCATCACCGGAATCATCAGGCCGACGATGCGGCGCACGTGCGGATCGCGCCAGCCCCAGCGCGGCAGCGGCAGCAGCCGCAGCTTCCACAGCGCCGGCAGCTGAAACAGGAACTGCAGGATGCCGGCCGCGAACACCGCCCAGGCCAGCGCCTGCACCGAGCCGGAGTCGATGAACGCCGAGGCGATCAGACACAGGTTCAGAATCACCGGCGTGAAGGCCGGAATCGCGAAGTTGCCGTACGCATTGAGCACGCCGCCGGCCATCGAGGTCAGCGAGATGAACATCAGGTACGGGAAGGTCCAGCGCAGCAGCCCGGCCGACAGCTCGGCCTTCGCCGGATCGTCGTGAAAGCCGGACGCGAATGCCCAGACCAGCAGCGGCGCCGCCACGCAGCCGACGATCGTGATGACCGACAGCACGCCGCCGAGCGTGCCCATCGTCACCGCAACCAGATCGCGCGCCTCTTCGTGCGGCCGCGTCGTCTTGGTCTCGGTGAACACCGGCACGAAAGCCTGCGAGAACGCGCCTTCGGCGAACATGCGGCGGCCGAAGTTCGGAATCATCAGCGCGACGAGGAAGGCATCCATGCCGCCGCCGGCGCCGAACTTGGCGGCGAGCATGATCTCGCGGACGAAGCCGAGCAGACGCGACAGCAGCGTCATCAGCCCGACGACACCGGAGGCGCGGAACAGGGATTTCGACATAGGGCGCGCAGTGTAGCGGCAAGCGGCCGTTTTGCGGCTGTCCGCGCCCGCACCGCACGGCAATTCTTCGCTCGATCGCGCCGCCCCGCGCCGGCATCTGCCAGGGTCGCCGGCCACAGTTGCGGCAGGGTGCGCGGCCACTGGCGAAAGGGGCCGGTTTTTCCTCATTATTTCAGCCGTTTCGCCGGCCCGATCCGGTTGACAAGGAAAGGTTCGCTGCCCATACTCCGCGACCTTTCGAATAGACCCCGAGTTTTTCGGTTTCGAGTTTTCAGGAGTTTCACCTTGGCCAACATTGCCAGCGCGAAGAAGCGCGCCCGCCAGTCCGAGAAGCGCCGTGCCCGCAACGTCGCGCAGCGCTCGATGATCCGCACCTTCATCAAGAAAGTCGTCAAGGCTGTCGAAGCCAAGGACAAGAAGGCCGCCGAAGCCGCGTACGCCGAGATGGTGCCGGTCGTCGACCGTTACGCGACGAAGGGCCAGATTCACAAGAACAAGGCCGCGCGCCACAAGTCGCGCCTCGCCGCCAAGATCAAGGCCCTCGCCTAAGCGCGACGCCGCGGTCTGCTGCAAAGCCGCTGAAAGAAAGCCCCCGCTCTGCGGGGGCTTTCGTTTTTTACGTCCCGCTTTCGCCGCGCGCCGCCCCCATCCCGCTGGCGCAGCAAAAAGGCCGCCTTGCGGCGGCCCCATTGGCGGCGAGAGGGCCGGACGCGCCGGCCGGTGTCGCGGTCTTTTCCGCAGGCCTTCGTCAGCGGGCCGTCTTCAGCATCGTCCACAGCCGGGCGAGATCGGCGCTGCCGTCGCTGCCGGCGACGCTCTTGAGCGTGGCCTGCGCCGCGGCGCTCTGACCGGCCAGCACCTGCGCGTAGCCCAGGTGCAGCCGGGCGTCGTCCGCCTTCTTCAGGCCGCCCTTGGCGATGCCCTGCTGCATCAGGGCGATGCCTTTGTCGTACTGCCCGTAGCCGATGTAGTTCAGGCCGGTGGCGACCAGCGCGTCGCCGCTGGCCTGTTGGGCGGCGGCTTTCTCGCCTTCGGCGAGGGAAGCCTTGTCTTCGGCGAGCTTCTTGGCGACCGTGACCTTGAGCGCGGCGCTGCCGCTGGCGCCCTTGGCCTGCGCCAGCTGCAGGTAGTGTTCGGCTTCGGCCGGCAGGCCGGCGTCGATCGCCAGTTGCGTGGCGTCGAGCGCTTCGTCGCCCGAGTCGAGCACGCCGGCCGCCAGCTTCAGGCGGTAGACGTCGAGCCGCAGGCGCGCGGCGAAGCCGGGCTTGCTGGCGGTGCGCACGATCAGTTCGCTCCAGTACTTCGGCTGCGGGTACAGCGCGACGAGCTTTTCCAGCGTCGCGCCGTAGGTCGCCATGTCGTTCTGCTTGGCGGCGCTGGAGGCGAGCAGCTGCAGCTGGATCTCGCCCGGCTTCTGCCCGCTCTGTTCGAGCCGGGCGATCACGGCGGCGAGTTCCTGCTGGGCGCCGGCGTAGTCGTTCGACAGGTACAGGGCCTGCGGCAGCAGACCGAGCAGCTGGTCGTTGCCGCCGCCGGCGGCGCGGTACTGCTGCAGCAGGCGCGCGGCCTGGGCGTAGTCCTTGGCGCCGTAGGCCAGGCGGCTGGCGATTTCGAGCATCGCCGGCTTGTCGGCTGCCGGCAGCTGGTCGCTGGCGAGCACGGCGGCGTAGGCCTTGAGCGCGGTCGGCGCGTCGTTGGCGCCGGTCGCGGCCAGCGCGCGCAGGCGCTCGGCGAGGTACTGCTCGTAGGGGTTCAGGCTGCCGACCTTTTCGGCTTCGCCGACCTTGGCCAGCGCGGTGGCGTAGTCCTTGGCCTGCAGCGCGGCCTGCGCTTCCTGCAGCGGCTTGCCGACTTCGGCGCGCAGCGTCGGCTTGGTCTCGGCGGCGCTGGCGGCCGGGACGACGACGAAGGCGCCGGAGACGGCCAGCAGGGCGGCGGCGACGAGGGTGCGGGGGAAGGCGCGCTTCATGGGGGTTCCTCGGTGGGACGATGCGGCTCGGGGGCGAGCCGGGGCGCAGCGGCGCCCAAAATAACAAAGCCCGGCCGGTCCTCGCGCTGAACGCAGGAGGACCGGCCGGGCCGCCGGCCCGAA